>NZ_BAAKFX010000008.1:0-175299 GCF_057536195.1 Enterobacter sp. C3_dUdeg | reverse complement strand
GCGAGACGCGCGTGACCGCCTCCTCGCAGGCGCGTAACGACGGCAGGCTGCTCTCCGGCGCGCGCCTGACGCTCGGCGCGCCGCAGTTCACCGGCACCGGCTGGCTGCAGGCCACCGACCTGATACTCAATGCGGCAAACGCCACTAACGGCGGCACGTGGGTGGCCGACCGGGCCACGCTGACCGGCACCACCTTTGCCAGCCAGGGCACCACCCAGGCGGGACAGCTGACGGTTAACTACGGCCAGCTGAACAACAGCGGCACGCTGCTCGGCAGCGCGCAGCTGAACATCGACGCGGACCAGGTGACCCAGAGCGCGGGCGGCAGGCTGCTGAGCGGCGGCAACCTGTGGCTGCAGAGCTGGGGGCTGGACCTGACCGGCCAGCTGGTCTCCCTGGGGGACTTAACGCTGCAGCTGACGAACGCGTTTACCGGCCGGACCGCCGTGGCGGCAGGCCGGACCCTGACCATCAGCAGCGGCGGCGACATCGATAACCGCAGCGTGCTGCAGGGGCAGGCGGTTAACCTCAGCGCGGGCGGGCAGCTCAGCAACAACGGACAAATCACCACCGGCAGCGGCACCAGCACGCTCTCCGGCAGCAGCGTGGCGCTGAACGCCGCGGGCACGGTGCAGGGCGGGGGCGACATCACCGTCGCCAGCCGGAGCAACATTACCGTCGACGGCTTCACCGGCACGCGCGGCTCGCTGACCCTGAGCGCGCCGGGCGCCATCGTCAACACCGCGCTGCTGTACGCGGCGAATAACCTGGCGCTGTTTGCCGACAGCATCACCAACCGGCGCGGCGACATCATGGCGGGGAACAACCTGTGGATGCAGCGTGATGCGGCGGGGAATGCGAACAGCCAGGTGGTGAACACGTCGGGGAATATTGAGACGCAGAATGGGGATATTGGGATCAGAACGGGGCATTTGCTGAATGAACGAGATGATATGGAGTCGAGCGGTAATACGCAGACTTTGACCAATCCCGCTTACGTCGGAACGGCATCGTATCAGATATCTCTGGATGACATGCCAAAACTCAATTACGACATAGTTTATACCCGTACTGATGTATGGGTTGGCAGTTGCGGTCCAACGGGCGCATGTACTATGGATGAACCTTTTTACAGGAAATCCTACAAGCTTTCCGATACAGGAAAAACTCAGCGTTTTGCTATCTCCCGTACAACAATGGACATTTCAGGGAATAGCGCGGCAGGTCGTATTGCTTCAGGTCAAAACCTGAACATAAACGCCGCTACGCTAGATAACAATGCAAGCAACATTCTGGCTAATGATAATGTCGCGTTAAGCGGAAACGTGCTCAATAACAATAGCTATCAGTCAGGGGGTTATACAGATTATCTGGTTTACTCATCCTCTTATGTTGGCGCGGGTGGGGCTCTCTACACGCTGACTGGTCAGGAGAGGGTGCAAGATGAAGGGGGCGCTATTATTCGTGCCGTCATCCAGGCGGGCGGCAACGTCACCGCAAACTTCACCAGCAACATCAGCAACACTAATACCACCGCCAACGCAGGCGGCGTCAGCAACGTTATCTCCACCCCGTCGCTGAACACCCTCAGCAACCAGACCATCGGCAGCGGTGTGCAAAAACAGGGGCTGAGCGCTGCCGGAACCGTGGCGGTGAACTCGCCGCAGTGGAACGATCGGCTCCAGGGGGCGCTGCAGCAGCTTAACGGCGGTGGCGCGCTGGAAAACGGCGGCGCGTCCGGCACGCCTCTCAGCAACGTTGCCACCACGCAGAAAGGCAACGCGAACCTCGGCCAGCTGGGCACGCTGGCGAACGCCGGGGTCACCACCGCCGATCTCCGAACCGCGCAGGGCGGTACCGTCGGGCACTATCAGGGCCAGCGCGTCGACACCAGCGCTTACCCGCTGCCGTCGGGCAACAACGGCTATTTTGTCTTCTCCGACAACCCGAAAAGCCCGTACCTGATCGGCATCAACCCGAAACTGAATGGTCTCGGACAGCTTGATCCCGCCCTGTTTGCCGATCTGAACGCGATGCTCGGGATCAAACCGTCGTCCACGGCACCGCAGGAGACGCGGCTGGCGTTTACCGACGAGAAGCAGTTCCTCGGCTCGTCCTATATGCTTGGCCGCCTCAACCTGAACCCGGACTACGACTACCGCTTCCTCGGCGATGCGGCGTTCGATACCCGCTATGTCTCCAACGTGGTGCTCAACCAGACCGGTAACCGCTACCTGAACGGCATCGGCTCCGATCTGGATCAGATGCGCTATCTGATGGACAACGCAGCGGCGGCGCAGCAGTCGCTGGGCCTGCAGTTTGGCGTCTCGCTGACCGCCGATCAGATTGCCGCGCTCGACCACAGCCTGCTGTGGTGGGAGAAAGCCACCGTCAACGGCGAAACGGTGATGGTGCCGAAACTCTACCTGTCGCCGAAGGACGTCACCGTCAACAACGGCAGCGTGATCGCGGGCAACAACGTCACCCTGAAGGGCGGCAGCATCACCAACGGCGGCAGCTCGCTGCTGGCGAAAAACAGCCTGACGCTCGACAGCCAGAACAGCATCAGCAACCTCAGCAACGGCCTGATGAAAGCGGGCGGCGACCTGAACCTGAGCGCCATCGGCGATATCAATAACATCAGCTCCACCATCAGCGGCAAAACGGTCGCGCTGGAGAGCCTGGACGGCAGCATCAACAACCTGACGCAGGTTGAGCAGATTGATATCAACGCCGGCGGGAAGTACGGCAACATCGGCCTGAAAGACACGCTGCTGGGCAACACGGCGTCGATTACCGCGCAGGATGGCCTGTCGCTTGAGGCGGGGAAAAACATCACCGTCACCGGGGCGAACCTGGCCTCCGGCGGGGATATGCTGCTGAATGCGTGGGGCGATATTGCCGTCAACGCGAATCAGATCAACGACGCATTCAGCTCCAGCCGGGAGAAAACCAGCCGTTCGTCCGTCACGTATCAGGGCAGTAACGTCACCGCGGGCGGCAACCTGCTGGTGAATGCCGGGCACAACCTTGACGTGACCGCCAGCGACCTGAAGGCGGGCGGCAGCGCGGGGCTGAGCGCGGGCAACGATCTGAACCTGAACGCGGAGCAAACCAGTGAAAGCAGCCGGAAAGGGAAAAGCGAGTCCCACAGCACCGGGCTCGACCGCACCACGATTTCCGCAGGCGATAACCTGGTCCTGAAGGCCGGGCAGGATATCAACGCCCGGGCCGCCGCGCTGGCGGCGGAGAAAAGCGTCGGGCTGCAGGCGGGTCGCGACGTGAATCTGGCTGCGGAAGAGACCACGCAGGGCGACAGCTATAGGTCAGGCAAGAAAACCGTTATTAACGAATCGGTGCGTCAGCAGGGAACCGAGATCGCCAGCGGGGAGAATACTCAAATCCTCGCCGGACGCGATGTCACCACCGAAGCCGCGCAGGTGACGGCGAAGGGCGATATCGGCGTGGCGGCAGGCCGCGACGTCAGCCTCAATACCGCAACCGAGAGCGATTATCACTACAAAGAGCAGACCAAAACCAAAAAAGGTTTCCTCAGCAAGAAAACCACCCACACCATCGAGGAGGACAGCGCGACGCGTGAATCCGGCTCATTGCTGAGCGGCGATAACGTGCAGGTGGTGGCGGGCAATAACCTGCGGGTGTTCGGCTCCGCCGTGGCGGGCGATGGCGACGTGCAGCTTAAGGCGGGCAACAACGTCGATATCGTGGCGGCCACCAACACCGACACCTCCTGGCGCTTTAAGGAAGAGAAAAAATCCGGCCTGATGGGCTCGGGCGGGATTGGCTTTACCATCGGCAGCAGCAAAAGCACGCACGATCTTCGTGAGAAGGGCACCACCCAGAGCCAGAGCTTCAGTACGGTGGGCTCGACGGGCGGTAACGTCGCGATTTCTGCCGGAAACCAGGCCCACATCGGCGGGGCGGATCTTATCGCCGGGAAGGATTTAAGCCTCAGCGGCGACAGCGTCATCATCGAGCCGGGGCACGACAGGCGCACCCGGGATGAAACCTTCGAGCAGAAGAAAAGCGGGCTCACCGTGGCGCTCTCCGGCACCGTCGGTAGCGCTATTAACAATGCCGTGAGCGCGGCGCAGGAGACCAAAGAGCAAAGTGATGGCCGTCTGAAAGCCCTTCAGGCCACCAAAACGGTGCTGTCCGGCGTGCAGGCCGGGCAGGCAGCGGATATGGCGGCAACCACCGGCGACCCGAACGCAATGGGTGTGAGCCTCTCGCTGACGACCCAGAAGTCGAAATCACAGCAGCATGCTGAGAGTGATGCGGTGGCAGGCAGCACGCTGAACGCAGGCAACAATCTCTCCATCACCGCGAACGGCAAAAACAAAGGTGCAAACAGCGGCGACATCGTGATTGCGGGCAGCCAGCTGAAAGCCGGGGGCGACACCACGCTGGATGCACAGAACGATATTCTGTTGTCCGGCGCGGCGAATACCCAAAAAACCAGCGGCAAGAACAGCAGCAGCGGTGGCGGCATTGGCGTGAGCATCGGTGCCGGAGGCAACGGCGCGGGTATCAGCGTGTTTGCCAACGTTAACGCCGCGCACGGCAAGGATAAAGGCAACGGTACCGACTGGACCGAAACCACAATCGACAGCGGCAAAAACGTCACCCTAAAAAGCGGGCACGACACCGTGCTTGATGGCGCCCAGGTTAACGGCAATAAAATCGTGGCAGATGTTGGTCACGACCTGCTGATGCGCAGCCAGCAGAACAACAGCGACTACGACAGCAAGCAGACCAGCGTTGCAGCGGGTGGCAGCTTCACCTTCGGCACCATGTCCGGTTCAGGCTATATCAACGCCAGCCAGGACAAGATGAAGAGCCGCTTTGATTCGGTGGCCGAACAGACCGGGCTGTATGCCGGGGACGGGGGCTTCGACATCACCGTGGGGCATCACACCCAGCTTGATGGCGCGGTTATCGCGTCCACCGCCACGCCGGACAAAAACAGCCTTGATACCGGAACGCTGGGCTTCAGCGATATCCACAACGAAGCGGACTTTAAAACCTCGCACTCCGGTATCAGCCTGAGCGGCGGCGGCAGCTTCGGGGATAAATTCCAGGGCAGCCTGCCGGGCGGCATGATCTCCGCTGCGGGTAATAAAGGCCATAAGGAAGGCACCACGCAGGCCGCCGTGGCAGAGGGCTCCCTCACCATCCGCGACAAGGCAAACCAGAAGCAGGACGTGGCCGATCTGAGCCGCGACACCGAACATGCCAACGACAGCATCAGCCCGATCTTCGACAAGGAGAAAGAGCAGAACCGCCTGAACGCGGTTGGGATGATCAGCGACATTGGTAGCCAGGTGGCGGATATTGCCAGGACGCAGGGTGACCTGAACGGGCTGAAGGCGGCCCAGAAAGAAACCGGCGCAACACTCCCCGCAAACGCGACAGAGAAACAGCGCCAGGATTATCTGGCGAAACTGCGAGATACCCAGGCATACAAAAACGTGATGGTGACGTACGGAACCGGCAGCGATATGCAGCGCGGCATCCAGGCGGCCACGGCAGCGCTGCAGGGACTGGCGGGCGGCAATATCGGAGGGGCGCTGGCGGGCGCGTCGGCACCTGAACTGGCGTACATCATCGGTCACCGCGCAGGCATTAACGACGACAAGGCGGCAAAAGCGATTGCCCATGCCATCCTCGGCGGCGTAACTGCAGCCCTTCAGGGAAACAGTGCCGCAGCGGGCGCTGTGGGGGCCGCATCCGGCGAACTGATTGCGACAGCAATCGCCAGACAGTTCTATCCGGACACAGACCCGTCGAAGCTGACGGAAGAGCAGAAGCAGACCGTGAGTACGCTGGCATCTGTTTCAGCGGGCATAGCCGGCGGGATTGCTGGGGGAAATACGGCTGGTGCGGCGGCCGGGGCCAGTGCCGGGAAGAATAGTGTTGAGAATAACTATCTGAGCAGTACGCAGGCAGTAGCATTCGATAAGGAACTTTCTGAGTGTCGAAAATCTGGTGGTGACTGTCAGGCGATTATCGATAAATGGAAAAAAGTCAGTGATGAGCAAAGTGCTACAGTTGATGAGCTATTGAAGGATGATCCCCTAACGGCTGTTGGATGGAATAAGGAAGTTGCTGAGGGTGGCTACGATATGACGGAGCGCCCCGGCTGGTTGGGAAATATCGGCGCTGATGTTATGACCAGTGACGAAGCCAAGACCTACGTTCAACAGTGGAATGGTCAGGATCTGGCGAAAATAGACCAAAACAGTCCGGAGTGGATGAAGTATGCGGTATTCGCGTCCGATCCGGAAAATCAGGCCATGCTTGTCAGCGGTGGGCTGCTTGTAAAAGACATAACCAAAGCGGCGCTATCGTTCATGAGCCGCAATACTGCAACGGCTACTGTCAAAGCCTCTGAACTCGGAATGCAATGGGGCCAGGGTAATATTAAACAAGGTATGCCTTGGGAGGATTATGTTGGTTCATCCTTACCCTCCAGTGCCAGATTGCCCCAGAATTTTAAAACGTTTGACTATTATGATGTATCGACTAAAACAGCTGTGAGCGCTAAATCATTGGATACACAGACAATGGCGAAGCTGGCAAACCCTAATCAGATTTACAGTTCGATCAAAGGAAATATTGATGCAGCTGCAAAATTTGATACATACACACTCTCTCGAAAGACAATTGATTCTTCTATGATTGCTAATAGAGAGGTCCAGCTTGCTGTTCCTGCTACTACAACAAAAACGCAGTGGACAGAAATAAACCGAGCCATTGAATATGGCAAGAGTCAGGGTGTGACAGTTAAAGTGACACAGGTGAAATGATGAAATTTAATAAAAGTCAGGATTACAGGGCTAGTTGTTACTATAACTCTGAATTATTGCTTGTTGAGACTCAATCAGGGCTGGGGATGGTCGCTGCTGATCCCCTCTTTCCTCCCCACTTATTGCACCCCGATGCCGATAATCAAAGTATCGGTGAAGTTGTTTTACAAGCGTTGTCAGATAGCCGGACATTGACGATTGAAGAGTGTGATACGTTCTTTGATGTTGAGAAAGGCAAAGCACAATATGCTGCCTGGATAGCAATGTTGATGAAAAAATACGGCTATAAAACCAAACGTGCTTTATTCAAAGATATGAAGAACTGTGGTGTACATTGTATCAATGGTTTTATCACTTTTTCACCAACTCGCCATGAGAAACTAGAAGGTTGGGGAAGAACTAAAGGTGATGGCATAGAGAATGTCGTTCTCTCTGTAGATAGCACTCCAACCGAAATTGGCGCGGGTCTGCGACTTGCCCTCAGTCGTTGCAAAGGTTGATTCAAAATCCCGCCAAATGTCGGCGGGATTTTTGGATTTGCCCTTTTTCACTTCCAGATAAGACGTATTTGGCCGTATCGTCTTCCGGTCAATTCTGATTCTCCAATAACTACTCTTGCCGTTGGAGGAATATTGCGCATTATTTCAAAAGAAAAGAAGCGCTCTGAAGATCTACCCGAATGAGGGTATAGAACTACCCCAGCCTCTCCACCCGCGTCTCCCCCTCCACCATTGACAGCTGATACAGCGAAAACGATCGCTGTTTCTCAATCAACTTCGCCAGCTCCGGCGAGTGGCTGGTGAGCCAGATTTGAGAGTAGCGGCTGGCCTCGGCGATTAAGCTCGCCAGCGCGGGCAGCATCTGTGGGTGCAGGCTGTTTTCCGGTTCGTTCAACGCGATAAACGCCGGTGGGCGCGGGCTTAACAGCGCTACCGCCAGGCACAGAAAGCGCAGGGTGCCGTCGGAGAACTCCGCCGGTTCCAGCGGCCTGCTAAGACCTTCGCGCTGCATCATCATGCGAAAACGTCCGCCGGCGTTGTCGCTGTAAAACACGCAGCCGGGGAAGGCCTGGTCAAGGATGCGCATCAGCAGCAGCTCGTCGCCGATCTCGACGATAGTCTGAAACGCGGCCGCCAGGTTGGCACCGTCGCTGGCCAGCACCGGGGAGCGGAAGCCGACCTGCGGGGCGCGCATCGCCGAGCCGATTGATACAGAAAACTCATGATAAAAGCGCCAGTTACGCAGGGACTCGCGCATCTGCGACACTTCCGGGTAAAGATGCGGTTCGCCGAGCTGCCCGAACACCGATTCGTTCTCGTACAGCGTGCCGCTGTGGGTCACTTTCTCGTGATGCACGTTGTTCAGAAATACTGCCTGGTTCTTACGCTTCATCAGCTGTGACGAAGGCCGACGGTGCTGACCGCTCAGCCAGATGGACTCCTCTTTGATCACCGGGTCGAGCTGAAACTGCGAGGGATAGGGCAGCTTCTCCACAAACCCGACCTGCAGCTCGTATTCGTAGGCCTCTGTTTCCACCGCCAGATTCATCCGCCGCAGCTGGTCGCTGCGGGTTTTGCCTGCCCAGAACACCTTCAGAATGCCGCCCTCGTTTGCCAGCGCCTGGGAAAATTGCCCCTGGGCGGCGCTGTGCATCAGGTGTATCGCCTTGTAAATATTGGATTTCCCGGTGCCGTTCGGCCCGAAGACGATGTTGAGCTGCTCCAGCTCCAGCGACATGTCGCGGATGGATCGGTAGTTTTGAATGTGCAGGGTGTTGATCACTGGCAGGCCCCTTTTGCAGAATAAGCCTGTATATAATCACAGTCTTTGAGATGAAATGCAAAAAAGAGACGACAGTGAGGATGTCGTCTAAACGGGGTACTGCTTTGGGCCTCTACGGGTCAATGGGGCCTTCGCATTTTTATGATCACTTGACTGCCAGACGCAGACCCAAATCATCAGGATAGGGATCAAAGTAGTTTTGCGTCATCAGATACCGGTCGGGGTATTCGGCCAGGTAGTGCTTCAGCAGCGTGATCGGGGCGAGAATAGGCAACTGACCGTTGCGATAGTGCAGGATCACGTCGCGCAGCTCGCCGCGCTGGCGGGTGTTCAGCTGGTTACGGAAATATCCCTGGATATGCATCAGCACGTTGGTGTGATTCTTCCGCGAGGCGGGTTTTTTCAGGATGGTCATCAGCTTTTCCCGATACGCCACGAAGAAGGCGTCCAGGTCTTCCCACTCGTGCAGCGAGGCAACGAACGGGCCGATTTCGCGGTAGCCCGCCTGATGGTGCGCCAGCAGCTGCAATTTATAGCGGCTGTGGAAATCCAGCAGCCCACGCCGCGTCAGACCTTTAGCGCGCAGCGTGTTTAGCTCGTGCAGGGCAAATACCCGCTCGATAAAGTTTTCCCGTAGCACCGGGTCGTGCAGCCGACCGTCTTCCTCGACGGGCAGCCACGGGTAGGTTTCAAGAAGGGCGGCGGTGAACAGCCCGACGCCCTCCTTGCGGCCCCGGTTGCCGTTTTCATCGTACAGCCGCACGCGTTCCAGGCCGCAGCTTGGGGATTTTGCACAGACGATAAATCCCGACAGATCGCCGATTTTTGGCAGATAGTCTGCCGTAAAGTCGGCCATTTTCTGCGTGAGGTCATCATGAGGCGGCTTGCTGAAACGGAGCTGCGTTTCGCCGCTGTCCGTCAGCGTCAGGCGTATGGCCGGGCGAGGGGTCGGGAGACCGATAGCCATTTCCGGGCAGACGGGCCTGAAATTCACCCACTGGGCCAGCTCATCCATGACGAAGCCCATACGCTTGTGTCCGCCGTCAAAGCGAACGGCGGATCCGGTCAAACATCCGCTAATACCGAGCACAGGTTTCGTTGTCATGGTGTAGTCCTCCCGTTCATATAATTAAAACTTACACAACATGACTAATTTGTCCAAGTATTAGCGGAACTATTTTTTTTATTCCTTTAAAATCAATGCGTCTTAACTGCCCTTGTAGGTCGAGTAACCGTACTGGCTCAGCAGAAGCGGGATGTGCAGCTTCTCGTTGGTGCGGGTCACGGTAAACAGCACCGGGATCTCCGGGAAGAAGGAGTCCAGCTTTTTGCCGTGGAAGTACTCTGCGGTTTTGAAGGTCACTTTATACACGCCAGGCTGCATGTCCTGATCCTGCGGATAGAGCGATTTGATGCGGCCGTCGTGGTCGGTTTTACCGCTGGCAATCGGGGTCCATTTGTCCTGCTGCTGTTTCTCCAGCGTAACGGTCACGTCTGATGGCGGCATCCCGGTTTGCTGGTCGAGAATGTGGACGCTCAGCGTGCCGGCAGGGGCGCTAAAGGCGGCAGGGGCAAAGGCCATCGAGGCCAGGATCAGCAGAGGGGCAGTTTTTTTCATGGTGTTTTCCTGTTGAGTTATTCGTTACAGGAAAACGTTAGCATCTGCGGCGCGGGAAAATATTCAACTTTTCGTGAAGATTCCCGCAGGAGAAAATTATCAGAGGATAATCACTTCAAGCGATACCTGCTGCTGCCACTGCTCCACCTGTTTTTTCCGCCCGGCGGTGAGTTTGCCGCTGGTGACCAGAAGCCATTTGCGCTCCGGGAAAATTTCCGGTGCCAGCGCGTCAGGCGGAACCGGCAGGATGTCGATTCGGTGGCCCTGCCCGGTGCGCGTTAAGGCTTCGAGCCAGATCTCGCACGGGTCGTTCAGGTGCCAGCCGCTGAGCAGAATGTTATCGCCCGGCGCTTTTTTATCGCCTTCGAGGCAAAACGAGGTGTAGGCGATGATGATGCCGTCGAGGATCGCGCGCAGGGTCATGGCGGCGGCGACGTTGGCCGAGACCTGGCTGCGCAGCGGGCGCAGCACGTTCGCGACCAGCTCCGGCCTTGGGTATTCGCGTCCGGCGTCGTAAATCATCTGGCGCAGGGACTCGACCTTGCCGTCCTGCAGGCGTTGCAGCATGTTCTGCTGCAGGGTTTGCCAGTTGTTGGTCCGACCCGGCATCGGGCGTTCCAGCAGCGGTTTGACCTGGCCGATCGGGACGCCTTTTTTGACCCAGTCGAGGATTTTTAGCGCCTGCTGGACGTCATCGTCGCTGTACTGGCGGTGGCCGCCTTCCGTGCGCTGTGGCTTGAGTAAACCATAGCGACGCTGCCACGCCCGCAGGGTGGTGGCGGTGATGCCGCTGAGTCTGGCGAATTCGCCGATGGAGTAAGCCATGTCCGTGTCCAGAGTGGAGGAATACTCTCAATATACTACGAATTTTCCCGAACGGGATGAAGCGCCGAAACGGTGCACTACACTTAACGTCCAACCGTGCAAATGAAAGGAATTCTCATGAAGCTATGGCCTGTAGTGACCGGTGTTGCCATTGCGCTGACGCTGGTCGCCTGTAAATCCCCCACGCCGCCGAAGGGCGTGCAGCCGATTTCCGGTTTTGACGCCAGCCGCTATCTTGGCAAATGGTACGAGGTCGCCCGTCTGGAAAACCGCTTTGAACGCGGGCTGGAGCAGGTAACCGCCACCTACGGCAAGCGCAGCGACGGCGGCATCAGCGTGCTCAACCGGGGCTACGATCCGGTGAAGAACAAGTGGAACGAGAGCGAAGGCAAAGCGTACTTTACCGGCGAGCCAACCACCGCCGCGATGAAGGTGTCCTTCTTCGGCCCGTTCTACGGCGGCTATAACGTGATCAGGCTGGACGATAAGTACCAGTACGCCCTGGTCAGCGGCCCAAACCGCGACTACCTGTGGATCCTGTCACGCACGCCAACCATTCCGGATGCGGTGAAGCAGGATTACCTGAACACCGCGCGCGGTCTGGGCTTCCGAACCGATCAGCTGGTGTGGGTGAAGCAGTAGCCCCTACTGGTAGGAAAACGTAATGCTGGCCAGCGCGTTGGCCGAGCCGGGGACCAGTTCGCCGGTTCGGATGTACTGCGCCTGGAACGGTAACGTGAGCGTCTGCGCCGCCGTGGTGCTCTGGATGAAGAACTGGCCGGTCGCACCCGCGGCCGAGCTGTCCGGCCCCATCGTCAGCGGCCCGCTGCCGTTGTAGAAAAACTGCACCCCAACGCCGGACGCCGTGGAGTCTCCGGTCAGGGTCACCACCGACGAGGTGTTCGACGGCGTGGTCTGATCGGTCATCACCGCGTGAACCGCCACGTTCGCGTCGCAGGTCAGGCCGACGGTAAACGTCCCTGATGGCGACGTGCTTCCCACCGTGGGCAGGGTGCGAATATCAATGGTGCCCAGCGCCACGCTGGCGTTTTTGCTGCCGACCGTACACCCGCTGGCGGTCACCGTGATGGTGGTCGGGCTGATGATGACCTGCGCCGTTTTCGTTTCGTTGTTATAGGCGGTGAGCACCGCGGCGTTGATGGTCGGGATGTTATAGACGCCGGATTTCAGGGCTGCACCGGTTTTAATAAAGGTGACCTTTGCAGACCATCCCAGATCCTGGGCAAACCCACTGGTGCCCTCTGCCGGGTAGCTTTGCGTGATACCGGTTTGCAGCGGAATATATTGTGTACTTTTAAAATCCTTCAGCCCGATGATATACCCCACGCCCGGTACGCCGGTCTCAAAAATGGTGTAATTCGCGCCGTCGACGGTGACCGTCGCACCGCTTGAGATGGCGCTGCTGCTGGGCTGCAGCGTGCCTTTGTTGCAGGTAAAAATAAGCCCGCACCAGAACACCTGCTGCACGCTGGCGGTGGCGCTCCAGGTCGATCCGATAATGCTGCCCGGCACCACGGAGTCCGCTGGCCCGCTGTAGGTCATCGGCTGAGGCGAGAGCGTAATGTCCGATTTCCAGTCCAGAGCCTGCACGCTGGCGCAGAAAAGTAATCCGCTGAGAAGAAACGCTAAACGCATCATAGATACTCCGTTGTCCAGGTGGCGAGGGCTGACACATCACCGGCGCTCACCGGCGTAGCGGTGGCAACCAGCTGCGCGTAGAAGGTCATCTGTACGCTGTCATCCCCCGCCGTTCCGTACGCGGTGGTCTTTGTATTCAGGGGAATGAGTACGCTCTCTTTATCGAGGATCTGCACCGCCACGCCGGTAGCGCCACCGTCGGCAATTTTCAGCAGCTGCGGGTTGGCATCATCCGGCGTACCGCTGAAGCGGATTTTTACGCCAGCAAAGGTTGGCCCGCACGCTTCAAGCCTGAGCGTGAAGGGCGTTTTGATATTGCTGACGGCCCCGGCACGGCTGAACTGTTTAATACCAATGGTGCCCAGCGGCACGTTTTGCTCAACGGAGTCCTGCGCCACCACGCAGGTGTTGCCGATCAAATTGCCGGTGACGGAGACCAGCACGTCGTAGCCGCGAACGGGGAGCGTGAAAACCAACAGCAGCGCAAGGCAGCCGATCCGAAGCGTTACTGACATACCACCTCCTGAGAATAAAGACCGGTGCGGGCGTTATAGTTCTGCTTGTTTAAGGCGTAGGTAATGGCGCAGCGCTGGCGGCTGCCGCGGCCCCACACGGCGTTCAGCGTGCCCTTCTCTGACAAACCGGAGAGATACAGGCTGCCGCCATCGCCAACGATGCCGCTGGTTTTGTCATCATCGAGCGAGACCAGCGTGCCGAAGGGGAGCACGTCGTTGCCGTGACGTACGATAAACATCGCTTTTGCCCCCTGGTGCGTGGTGAAGGTGGCGCGAACCAGGGCGCCATCGGTAGGCGTTTTGTTGGCGATGGCGTTTTCCAGCTCCACGTCGTTGCCAGCGGTCGTCACGTCCAGCGCGACCTGGTTAACGCGGTACGGCGTAGCGTACGGGATCACCGCGTAGCCACGGCCGTCCGTTTTGATGCCCTTATGGTTAAGCACGGCGACATTGCTGGCTCCCGGGGCTTTTACCAGAATGTTGGTATTTCCGAGCGGCTGGCTCAGCGTCAGGCCATCTTCATGCACTACCGCGCCGCCGCTGATGCCGTAGCTGAGGTTGCGGGAGTCGCTGGCGTAGCTGTAGCCCAGGTTGTAGTCTCCCCACGCGCCTTCGTACTGCAGGGTGGCATCGCCGCCGTAGTGCTGTCGGGAGCTGTAGCGCTGGTTGACGCTATAGAACAGATTCTCCTCACCCGGCAGGTAGCCGCTCACGCCCGTGCTGGTGGTTGTGCCGGTGGAATCCGCATGGGTCGTGGTAAAGCGCGCGCGGGTCGAAAGCGTCGGGTTGCCCAGCGGGACCGAAATCGACATCGACAGGATGTTATCTTTCTTGTCGTCATACAGGCTCGAGCTTCGCTGGACGCTGACGCCAAGCGACACGTTGCGAAACGTGGCGTTCCACGCAAACTGCAGGCTTTGCGTGGTATTTGACGTGTTCCAGTAGGTCTGCTGATCCCACGACAGTGACAGCGAGCCGTATTGTCCCATCGGCTGCGACAGCAGCAGCTGGTTTTTTGCCTTACGCGACATGCGCAGGTTGTACACGGTGTCGTATTGGGTGGTGACGGTGCCATCGTCTTCCACCGTCTGCTTTGGCGATCCGCCCGACATGCCTTTGTACGTGGTGTCGCTGAGGGTATAAAACCCTTTCGTGGAGTAGCGCAGCGAGAAGAAATTCACCCGCGTGCCAATGTCGTTCAGCAGCTTGCTGTAGCGCAGGCGCACCGAATCACCGGTATAGTGCCGATCGTCCGCCAGCTGGCTGCGGGCGTGGGTCAGATCGATGGAGTAGGCGCCAAAGCGGCCGAGGTTTTGCCCAAACCCGAGGGCCAGGCCGTTATAGCGATCGGCAAACTGCGCCCCGCCGTAAAACGTCAGGCCGTATCGCCAGCCGTAGAACAGCTCGCCCTGCGCGAAAGCGGGCGCGTCCTGATTGCCCGTCGGACGGTATTTCCCGGCGCCGAGGGCATATTTCACCTGTCCGTTACGCACCAGGTTCGGCACGCTGGCAAAGGGGAGCGTGTATTGCGTTTTGCTGCCGTCGTTCTCCTGAATGGTGACCGCCAGATCGCCTCCCGAGGAGGTCGGATAGAGATCTTTCAGCACAAACGCCCCCGGCGGGACGGAGGTTTGATAGATGATGTTGCCGTTCTGGCGAACCGTGACCGTGGCGTTGCTGCGCGCGATGCCGCGAACTTCAGGTGCATAGCCGCTGAGGCTGGCGGGCAGCATGTTGTCATCGGTTTTCAGGGCGATACCGCGCAGGCCCACGGAGTCGAACACCTGCGCCGAGGTGTACGTTTCCCCGGCATACACCTGCGCGCGCAGGGCGTGAATATCGCGCTGCAGCCATGTCTGCACGTGGGTAAGCTCATTGCTGTCTTTGGTCCACGTGGTGAAATCACGCAGCCGCCACGCGCCCAGGTTGACGCCGCTGTTGAGGCTCGCAAACAGCTGCTGCTCCCGCGTGCGCGTCTCGCCGCGATACTCATTGTTTGAGCCATTGACCACGTAATTCAGCCACGCGGCAGGAATGCCCGCCTCCCAGCTTTCCGGGCTGACGTACCCGCGCGGCAAATTGCGCATCGCACTTTGCGGTACGGTGAAGCTCAGGGTGAGCGTCTTCTGGTCCAGATCAAACTGCGTATCCGCAAACGCCTTCGTTAGGAAGATGCAGCGCTGCGCCAGCGGCAGGTCGCCGCCCTTCGCCTGATGGCTATCGATGCCCAGCGCGGCGAATTGTTCAGGCGTGAGGCAGGGCAGCGCTTCACCCGTGCTGTCTTCAGCAAGGCGGAACGTGACGTTACCCGTGAACGCATAATTCGTATTGATATATACGTTGAGGTTGTAATCACCCGGCGGCAACGCGCTCCCGGCGTTGACCCAGGCGAGATCGGCGCTGTTTGCGCTCTCGCCGTTGAGGAACGCGGGATTAAATTGCAGCTCGCTTTCAGCAGCCACGGCTTGCCGAATCACCAGGGAGATCACCGTGGCGCACAGGATTTTTATTTTCACGTGGTCACGCCTTACTGTTTTTATTATTGGGATAACGACGCGCGCGCGGCGGGGGTCCATGCCCCGTAATCGTTAATGGTCTGATAGCTCATGCTGCCCGCATGGCTGAAGGTTTCGGCCAGCGTCACGCTGCCTTTCGGGGGCACCATCACCGGCTGCACCGGCATACCGTCAATTTTCACGTTGATGGTGGTGAGGTAGTACGGCGTGGGGTTGCTGAGCGTGACTTTTCCGGCGCGGTAGGCACCGGCCAGTTTTTTCCACGCCTCTCCCGGGCTCTCGCTGAGTCCTTCCGGGCGATAAAAGACCTTGATGCGGTTAGCCGACGCAAACTGCAGCGTATTCCCGGCGCCGCTTTTCGCCTGCTGGGGGATGGCTTTGACCGTCATCCAGTAGAGCGTCTCCCGATCCGCTGGCAGGGCTTTGCCGTTAAACATGATTTTCACCGCGCTTTCGCTGGCCGGCTTCATGACGTACAGCGGCGGCGTGATCGCGAAGTCGTTGGTGCGTTCGCCTTTCTCATTCTCCATCCACGACTGGATGAGGAACGTAGCGTCGGGATGGGTGTTTCTCACCTGCATCATGGCCTGGCTGGTGGCGCTGGAGTAGACCATTCGCGTTGCGCCCAGCCCCACGCCGCCGGCATAGACGGCGGAGGAACATAACGCACCTGCCAGGCAAATCCATGTGTTTACGCGCATAGTGTTTCTCCTGAAAGCTAAGACAGGCCCGGCTCGCAGACCGGGCCTGAGGATTACGAATAGGTCACGGTGTAGGTTGCGACGGCGCTGGCATCACCCGCGGTGGCGCCGCCCTTCGGCGAGTAATATTTCGCGCTGAAGTTCAGGGTGTTGGCACCCTTACGCAGAGGGATGGCCGCAGCAGGTTCACCCAGGTTCACCACGTTGCCCTGCTCGTCATAAAGGCGAATAGCCACGTTTTGCGCAGAGTTGGCGCTGCCGTTTGCCCCGACGGACAAGCTATTAACATCGGAAGTGTCCGGCGTGCCGGTGAAGGTGACGGCCACGGTTGTGGCGGCAATCGGGTTCTCATCCGTAGAGGCTGAGGTATCGGCGATTTCGCAATCTTCCAGGGTGATGGCAAACGCTTTTGCCGTGCTGGCAACGCTGCCTGCCGTCTTCAGCGTTGCGGTACGCACTTCACCCATATCCACGTCAATGTTGGCGCTTCCTGCGCTGATGGCGCAGGCGGAGGTCACCACTTTGCCGCTAAAGTTCACCGTGCCGCCGCTGGTGCCGGCAGCCAGGGCCGTGCCCGCTGGCAGTAAGGCCGCAATAGCGATAGCGAGCAGCGTTTTATTATTGAATTGAGCTTTCATTGTCCTGATTCCATTATGGTGTTATGTCGAGATTTGCTCTGAAAGCAGCAGGTCTAACTGGTTAAAAAGACCAGCAAATCTGTCTTGTTCCTGAGCCCGAGTTTTCTTATCGCTGAGCTTTTTAACGCGCTGACACGACGGTAAGAAAGCTGCTCTGTTTCGGCGATGTAACGCATATCCAGACCCTTTCGCAGTTCCTTCAATACCCTCCATTCACCCGGCGTCAGCGATAACGCCGTGGGTTTTTTTAGTGGGCGATAACGGCTATCGACCATTTTTAATACGCTGGCTCGCCAGTGATAAAGCGGGTCTTGCAGCGAGAGATAGGCGTCTATTTCACCGCGTATCCACAGCCAGGAATTTGCCGGTGCGGAATACATGCAAATAAGTACGTCGGGATAAAGGACTTTCATCTTCCTGATATATTTCAGGCAGTCATATCCCGCGTGATATTTCTCCATGCCGGATAAAAAAATCACGTCTACCGGTGCGGTCGCGAGTATCGTTTCGATCTCCGCGTAATTATCGATCGATGTTGTAATCTGCATAGCCGGGACAATATTTTTTAATAACGCGGCGATCCCCTGGCGCGCAAAGTGATCTCCACCCAATAGCGCGATATTTAAATGACGTGTGTTGTTGAGCTTATTCGCCATGTCATTCCCTCGATTTATAATTGTAATGAGACTCGTCTGTCTGGCAGAACGATGCCTGTATTTTCGAAGCAATTAAGCATTGCACGGTGTGAGCCCACTATACTCAGGGCGTAAAAGAGGTAACCTGAATTAATCTTAATTTGTTTTAAGTACGGTTTAGGTGTAGCGTCAATTTCTCCTCGCTGAACCGGCTTTTGCTTATTTGCCTGTAAATAATCATACCGGTAGTTTTTATTGAAAAGTTGGCTTTAATAAATGTTTTGTAAGGAAATAGTCTGGAGACGTCATGCGACGAGGGTTGTTACTGACGGTGGCTAACAGTTTCGCACCGAAATTGTTAATTAAGACGACAGCTTTCGAATTGGTCGTAATTTCGAAACCCGCTGGCAGAGCGCGTTCTCTCTGCTTTTGATTAAAAAAACAAATTAAGCGCGCTGAATAATTCAGACAATGATGGCTAAAGCGTTCAACGGGCACCTTTGTCGAGTTTTGTCAGTGTCAAGACGGCTTAAAATCGCGGTTAAGAAAACTTCAGACCGGTCAGATAAAGAGAAAGGAAAAATAAGATTTTTCGCCAGGCGCCAGGATATACAGTTGCGCATTTATCCGTCACATTAATCCTTACACAGGCGAGGGATACGCAGGTTAACCGTGAAGGGAATCTACTGGAGCAACAGGCGTTGACCGGAGGTATTTAGCCCATTCTATGCATAAGCATTACATTATTAATGGCCTGGTAGAGTTTCATCCAGCGGCCAGCACATTACGCGATCTCAACAATCCTGATCGGGTGGTGGTATTAAATTCCCCGGCGGGGCGCTGTTTGTTGTTATTAATAGAAAGAGTCGGAAGTATTGTGACTCAACAGGAGTGCATGGATATTGTCTGGCAGCGCCGGGGGATGCTGGTTTCGCCTAATACCTACTACCAGAATATTTCTATTCTGCGTAAGGGGCTGAAGAAAGTGGGGTTTGAAACCGATCCGATTGTCACTATCCCGCGCATTGGACTGACGCTCGCAAGCGATACGCAAATCACCGTTAAAGAGACGCAGCCGCAGGCTGATGAGGAAGAACGTGCTGCTCCGGATGCCGCCGAAGAGACCGTCGCCCCGACGGCCCCGACACGCCGCTTCTGGCTGCCGGGCGCGCTGGTGCTATTGCTGATGCTGGCTGGCGTGAGCGTTATCAGCCATAACCTGCTGCATGACAGCTATTTCGTCGACGGGTATCGCTTCGCGATGAAGATGGGCGAATGCCAGCTCTATTTTTCTCGCGATATTGAAACGCAGCGCGATCGGGATAAAGCCCTGGCCTATGCCGCCCCGTTTAAGGACCAGTGCGCGAACTATCCCTGGGTGTACGTCAGCGGCTACATCCTGCTGCCTCGCGCATCGGTCATTCGCTGTGACAGGCCAATGACGGAACCCAACCGCTGTATGTCCGATTATTTTATAGAGGATCGCTAGTATGGTTCGCTACCGTCAAACGCTTGTTGCGCTCTGCCTGTGCCTGTTGATGGGGGCTGTCGTGGCGGCGTATTACCTCTGGCATCGCCATTACATCCAGCCCTTTTCCTGCCAGGCGAACTTTATTCAGCATCACCGTGATGAAACGCTCTCTCTGTGGCTGAATTATACTGTGGAGGGTAACAGCGGAATACTCAGCATGAATGGCCGGTTGAAAAGCGATCCCACGAAGACCCTGAATCGCAAAGTTTTCTTTCAGATTGTGCGCAAAGACAGCGTCTATAATCTGACGTCCATACGCAATATGAAATTTCCGGACGACAACATCAGCGACAGCTGGCTGGAGAAGTACGAGCCCTTATTTTTTATCTATCCGAATAAGAATATTTATATGCGTATTAAGAAACAGCAGAATGAGAATTATTTATTTATTCTGGGGACGCTGCCGACCTATGTGTGCCACACGTCAAAAAACGGATAGCGACAGGGAGAAATGTTTTTAAGTTTTTGCGGGCATCATTTATGCTTGATTTAACAGCCAGGACCTATCTTAGGAAAATATAACAGCGACAATAATGTTGCGATAATGTAATTATTCTTCGGCAAGTTAATGAAAAATATAATTGATGATAGCGTCAGAATGACGCCTGCACGGAATAAATCCCTGCATATGGGTTTACTCCTGTGGCCCCATTTCTCGCTTTTCGCATATTCAGGATTAATAGAGGCGTTACGTATTGCATCCAGCGTCCAGAAGCGTAGCCAGAAAATACGCTTTAAACTCAGCCTGATAAGCACTTATCCCGACTTACCGATAGTGAGCAGCTCAGGGCTCAGCGTGCGGCCTGAGGCCGCCCATGCGCCGCCCGGCGATTTCGACTATATTGCGGCGATCGGCGGAGGTCTGGAGCATCTTCACCAGGGACACCGTGGCGACAGAGCGTTTCTCACGGAGGCTTATCACAACAACGTTCCCCTGATTGGTATTGGTACCGGCAGCTTTATTCTGGCGGAGGAAGGGTTACTGAACGAGCGCCGCGCCTCGATTCATCCTCATCACCATGACGTTTTCACGCAACGGTTTCCGCAGGTTTATGCTGAGCAAGGCCTCGATTTTATCGACGAAGGCGATGTGCTGACCTGCCCGGGCGGGATCTCAACGCTCACCCTGGTAACGTCGCTGATCCGCGCCCACGGGGGAGACGACATTGCGGCCACCACCTCCCGGCGGCTGTCCCTTCCTCCGCATGACGCCGCCACGCCGCGGCCCGCGAATATCGCCATGATCCCTGATTCACGGCTGCGCAGGGCGGTGACGATCGTCGAACAGTATCTGACTCACCCGCTGAACGCCGCCAGGCTCGCGCAGGACGTTAAGCTGAGCGAACGCCAGCTTAACCGCCTGTTTCACGCCGAGTTTGGCAAAACGGCGCGTGAATTTATTCGCAGCGCCAGGCTGCGCTATGCCTGCTGGCTGCTGAAAAACTCTCAGCAGAGCGTGACGGATATTGCGCGGCGGATGCGGTTTAGCGACTGCGCCCATTTTATTCGTCATTTTCAGACCGAGTACGGCTGCACGCCGGGGGTATGGCGCACGTCGCAGAACTGATGCACCTATTTCGTGCTTTCTTCGTAGGGTATTACTGGCTCGCCTGGATAGACTTCCGTTAAAAGCCTAACGGAGGGAAGACGACATGAACTGGCAGCCTTTTCGCGGCGATGCACCGGAAAATATGACGATTTTCAGCGCGTCATTTCCCGACGTCAGCGACCAGTGGCCGATGAAAGACGACGCTGCCCGTGAGATCGCCTCCCTTGACCGCGCCCTGAAAGCCGAGCCAGCGCTCCGGCCTCCGAGGGTGGAATACGACGAAGGGGGGCAGGCCGTGCTTGTCCCGCAGAACCGCTATTCCGAACAGGCCTTCCGCAACCGCCCGGCGCTCACCGCGTGGCGCACCCGGCTGGTGCCCTCCGCGCTGGCGCTGTTTGTGGTGCAAAACCCGCTGGAGGACCGCCTGCCCGACGGCACGAAAATGGACAGCGACAGCCGCCAGTGGTTTATACACGCTAACGATGCGGTTGGCGTGCGATCCCGCGCCAGGGTGCTGGCCGCGCTGGTGGATAAGTACATTCACAACGAAAGTGAAAATAACTGGGTTAGCCTCGCAAGCGGTGCCGCCATTCCGGTGCTGGAGGCACTGCGCGAAGCAAAGCTTGACGGCCAGCGGGTGTATCTCACGCTGGTGGACAAAGACCCGGTGGCGCTCAGCTGGGCCGAAACCATGGCGGCGCAGGAAGGGATTGTGGTGGGCGAACAGCTGACGCTGCTCAGGCGCAACCTGCTCCATACGCTGGTGCGTAACGAGGACCTGCTGCTGGAGCTCGGCGAGCACCAGGCCGAACTGGTCGACGCGCTGGGGATTTTTGAATACTTCAACGATACCGATGCGGTGATTTTTCTCCAGCGCGCGCTGCGGCTGGTTAAGCCCGGCGGCGCGGTGATTGTGTCGAACATGCTCACCAGCAGCCCGCAAATTGACTTTGTGCTGCGGGGTATCGGCTGGGAGGATATTCACCCGAGATCGTTACAGCAGCTGCAGGATATTCACCTCGCGGCGGGCGTACCGGTGGAAAACGTCACCGTGGTGGTGCCGAAGGACGGGGTGTACGCGGTGATGGAGATTAGGGTTTAGTGGGTACATACGCTGTGTTGGCCAGAAATCGCACGGACAGTCCCCTCTCCCTGAGGGAGAGGGCTAGGGTGAGGGGGAGCAGGGCGCAACAATATTTACCGTTCCTCAGTTGTTCGGTTAAACCGAACAACTGTCATGAAGGATTGACTCGTTTCCCTGTTCTCATTCCCAGGTGATGATTCTTGCTTGCCATGATCTATCATTTGCCTGGTTTCCTGAACCAACTTTCGGGCCATTTCCTTGATACGCTCTCTACTTTCAGATGTACGAGAGTTTATAACTTCATTTAAGGTCTTCGTTTTATTGCCTCCATGCTTCTGGATACTTGATTTAATCTCTGCGCTCTATAATGATCCCCCCATGAAAATAGAAACCGCACTCCCCTCACACTTCGAACGTCTGGTCGCTATCTGGGAATCCTCCGTCCGCGCCACCCATCACTTTTTGCAGGAAAGCGATATTGCGGCGCTGCGCCCGCTATTGCTTAACGCCTATCTGCCAAACCTCAAGGTCGTGATCGCTCGCGATGACGCAGGCGTTATTCACGGCTTTTTAGGCGTGGATGAAAACCGCATTGAAATGCTGTTTGTTGATGACGCGAGCCGCGGGAAGGGCGTCGGGAAACTACTGCTGCAATACGCTATTGCAGAGTTCGGCGCGAATGAAGTGGACGTGAATGAGCAGAACCCGCAGGGCGTGGGATTTTATCGCCATATGGGGTTTGAGCAGGTCGGACGCTCGGAACTGGACGGGCAGGGGAATCCGTTTCCGTTGCTGCATATGCGGTTGGGTGAATGAATATTAACTTAACGCAGAAATCATACTTTTAGATATGAAATGCAACGCGTTTTCCTGTGGGAAGTTCAATGTCGATATGAAGTTTCCCCCCCATTGCCTCAATGTAGCGCTTAAGCGTGGCAATTTTGAGTTCATTTCCACGTTGCTCAAGCTGTGTCACTGCGGGCTGACTCACCCCCATCAGATCGGCAACATTTTTTTGCGAAAGTCTCAGCTCTTCACGTAAAAGTTGCAGACCCGTCTCGAGGATCATTTCATCTGCCATCTCTTTAATACGTTGTTGGCTTTCCGGTGAACGTGACGCAATCACTTCATTTAAGGTTTTCACTTGGTTGCCTCCAGGCTTGTCAGATGGAAGGAAAATTCGGCATCTGCGATGCGAATCATTTTTTCATAAAAGGCTTTGTCGTTACTCTTATCGCCCGCGCAAAGCACAATGGCCTGACGGACAGGATCAAATGCGAAGAAAGCACGTATCGGACGTCCAGCATATTGAATACATAATTCTTTCATATGGTTATACCGTGAGAATTTAACCGTATCAGCATAGGGCCGTGGAAGACGTGGCCCATATTTTTGCAGATTTAGCAGGTCTGCCAGTACCTTATCCTGTAATCCTTCTTCCTGCTCAAGCAGCCATTGCTCGAATACCTTTCCGAACAGAACCGTCCACATGCTTTCTTCCATGATAAGCTGTAGCTTATAAAAAAGAATATAAGCTGTAGTTAATAAATGCAATGGCTGTCATCGATAGCCTGGCTGTTAGTGGCAAGAGTATGACAAAGTTGAGATATCAAACGGGATCGTGCAATTAAGAAATTGCGAGGCGCTTTCCAGCGTTTTTTCTATTCATGCTGGCGTGTATTGCTTCGAGATTATAGCGATCTATCTCTCTGAAAATTGGCGTTTTCCTAACTAGTGAACTATCCGGGATAACCGGATAGTTGAATGTTAATCAACTTTGCGACCAGAAAATTTTTTCATGAGATGCCCATTAATAGTTAGAACATCTTTACCTTACAGAATTTAAATGAATAAGTGATCATGTTCACATAAGGTGACTGGGATGTGGGAATTTATTTATTAATAAAGTTTTTATTAAAGCGGATGGCATTTTTGGCGGAAGATCACAGGAGTCGAACCTGCCCGGGAACGCTGGCGTCCCCAACTGGATTTGAAGTCCAGCCACCTCACCGGAGATGACGATCTTCCGCGCCTCGATTGCTACATGGAGGCGGGGCGCATTATAGCTACTTTCAGGCATTTACCACATACCCCGACACACTTTTTTCACCTCTCTTTTGACCTGTACACCCCTGTTTCAGTTAATTCCTAAGAAAATCCTCATGTTAGCCCCTCGTGCTCCCAACATTTACCGCGATCACAAAAAACAAGAAACGTAATCTGCTAACCAGAAAACGCAATACCCGCTCCTGAAACAATGGTTTAAAACTCTGTAACCGGTCTCAGCGCCCCCTACAGCGTGAAGGATAAAAAAAGATGAGCGAAGTATTGTCAGTTAAAGAGAAGATTGGCTACGGCATGGGAGATGCCGCCAGCCACATCATTTTTGATAACGTCATGTTGTACATGATGTTTTTCTACACCGATATTTTCGGCATTCCCGCCGGGTTTGTCGGCACCATGTTCCTGCTGGCGCGCGCGCTGGATGCGATCTCCGACCCGTGCATGGGGCTGATTGCCGACCGCACCCGCAGCCGCTGGGGCAAATTCCGTCCGTGGATTTTATTTGGTGCCATCCCGTTCGGCATCGTCTGCGTGCTGGCCTACACCACGCCGGACCTCAGCCTCAACGGCAAAATGGTTTACGCCGCCGTTACCTACACCCTGCTGACCCTGCTCTATACCGTGGTCAATATCCCCTACTGCGCGCTGGGCGGCGTGATCACCAACGACCCGACGCAGCGTATCTCCCTTCAGTCCTGGCGCTTTGTGCTGGCAACGGCGGGCGGCATGCTCTCCACGGTGCTGATGATGCCGCTGGTGAACCTGATTGGCGGCGACGATAAGGCGTTCGGCTTCCAGGGCGGGATCGCCGTGCTGTCGGTGGTCGCGTTCCTGATGCTGGCGTTCTGCTTCTTTACCACCAAAGAGCGCATCCAGGTGCCGCCGAGCACCACCTCCATGCGGGAAGACCTGCGCGACATCTGGCACAACGACCAGTGGCGCATCGTCGGCGTACTCACCATCCTCAACATCCTCGCAGTCTGCGTGCGAGGCGGCGCGATGATGTACTACTGCACCTGGATCATGGGCTCGCCGGAGGTGTTCGTCGCGTTCCTCACTACCTACTGCGTCGGCAACCTGATTGGCTCCGCGCTGGCGAAACCGCTCACCGACTGGAAGTGCAAGGTCAGCATCTTCTGGTGGACCAACGCCGCGCTGGCGGTGGTCAGCGTGGCGATGTTCTTCGTGCCGATGCACGCCACCGTGCTGATGTTCGCCTTTATCTTCGTCATCGGCGTGCTGCACCAGCTGGTGACACCGATCCAGTGGGTGATGATGTCCGATACCGTCGACTACGGCGAATGGACCAACGGCAAGCGCCTGACCGGCATCAGCTTTGCGGGCACGCTGTTCGTGCTGAAGCTCGGCCTGGCGCTGGGCGGGGCGATGATCGGCTGGATGCTGGCAGGTGGCGGCTACGACGCGGCAGCCAAAACCCAGAACAGCGCGACCATCAGCATCATTATCGGCCTGTTTACCCTGGCCCCGGCGGCCTGCTACGTGCTGAGCGCCATTATCGCCAAGCGCTACTACACGCTGAAAACCCCCTTCCTGACCAAAATCATGGGCGAGCTGGCGCAGGGCGCGCGCCGCAATCAGCAGGAATTTGAAAACCTGCCGGTCAGCAAAGAATTGCAGAACTAAGAGGATGAGAGCATGAAAATCAGTGATGGAAACTGGCTTATTCAACCGGGCCTGAACGTGACGTATCCGGTTCAGGTGTTCGACGTGGAGCAGCAGGGCAACGACCTTGTGGTGTATGTGGCGCCGCGCGACGTGCGCGAACGCACCTGGCAGCTCGACACGTTGATGTTCACGGTGCGCCTGTTTTCCCCGCAGGAAGGGATTGTCGGGGTGCGCATCGAGCATTTCCAGGGCGCGCTGAATAACGGCCCGCACTATCCGCTGAACGTTCTGAAAGACGTGAAGGTAGAGATTGAAAACAACGCCGACTTTGCCGAGCTGAAAAGCGGCAGCGTCAGCGTGCGCGTCACCAAAGGCGAGTTCTGGGCGCTGGATTTCCTTCGCAACGGCCAGCGCATTACCGGCAGCCAGCTGAAAAACAACGGCTACGTGCAGGATACCAACGCCGACCGCAATTACATTTTCGAACGTCTGGATCTGGGCGTGGGGGAAACGGTCTACGGTCTGGGCGAGCGCTTTACCGCGCTGGTGCGCAACGGCCAGACGGTCGAAACCTGGAACCGCGACGGCGGCACCAGCACCGAGCAGTCCTACAAAAACATCCCGTTCTACCTGACCAACCGCGGCTACGGCGTGCTGGTGAATCATCCGGAAAACGTCTCGTTTGAAGTCGGCTCCGAGAAGGTCTCCAAAGTGCAGTTCAGCGTGGAAGGGGAATATCTCGAATACTTCGTGATCGACGGCCCGACGCCGAAAGAGGTGCTGAACCGCTATACGCGGTTTACCGGGCGTCCGGCGCTGCCGCCTGCGTGGTCGTTCGGCCTGTGGCTGACCACCTCGTTCACCACCAACTACGACGAAGCCACGGTAAACAGCTTTATCGACGGCATGGCCGAGCGCGACCTGCCGCTGCACATCTTCCACTTCGACTGCTTCTGGATGAAGGCCTTCCAGTGGTGCGACTTCGAGTGGGACCCGGTGACCTTCCCGGATCCGGAAGGGATGATCCGACGCCTGAAGGAGAAAGGGCTGAAGGTCTGCGTGTGGATTAACCCGTACATCGGCCAGAAATCCCCGATTTTCCGGGAGCTGAAAGAGAAGGGCTACCTGCTCAGGCGCCCGGACGGCTCCCTGTGGCAGTGGGACAAATGGCAGCCGGGGCTGGCGATTTATGACTTCACCAACCCGGACGCGTGCCGGTGGTATGCCGACAGGCTGAAAGGCCTGGTGGAGATCGGCGTCGACTGCTTCAAGACCGACTTCGGCGAGCGTATCCCGACGGATGTGCAGTGGTTCGACGGGTCCGATCCGCAGAAGATGCACAACCACTACGCCTATATCTATAACGAGCTGGTGTGGAACGTGCTGAAAGAGACGGTGGGGGAGGAAGAGGCGGTGCTGTTTGCCCGCTCGGCGTCCGTTGGGGCGCAGCAGTTTCCGGTGCACTGGGGCGGTGACTGCTACGCCAACTATGAATCCATGGCCGAAAGCCTGCGCGGCGGGCTGTCGATTGGCCTGTCCGGCTTCGGGTTCTGGAGCCACGATATCGGCGGGTTCGAAAACACCGCTCCGGCGCACGTCTACAAGCGCTGGTGCGCGTTCGGGCTGTTCTCCAGCCACAGCCGCCTGCACGGCAGCAAATCCTACCGCGTGCCGTGGGCGTACGATGACGAGTCCTGCGACGTGGTGCGCTACTTCACCCAGCTGAAGTGCCAGCTGATGCCGTATCTTTATCGCCAGGCGGCGCTGGCCCGCGAGTTCGGCACGCCGATGCTGCGGGCGATGATGCTGGAGTTCCCGGACGATCCGGCATGCGATTACCTCGACCGCCAGTACATGCTGGGGGATGCGGTGATGGTCGCGCCGGTGTTCTCCGAGGCGGGCGACGTGCAGTTCTACCTGCCGGAAGGACGCTGGACGCATCTGTGGCATAACGACGAAATTCAGGGCAGCCGCTGGCATAAGCAGCAGCACGATTTCATGAGCCTGCCGGTCTACGTGCGCGATAACACCCTGCTGGCGCTGGGCAACAATAACCAGAAGCCGGACTACGCGTGGAACGCGGGGACGGCCTTCCAGCTGTTTAACCTGGACGATGGCGCAACGGCGGTGAGCGAAGTACCTGCGGCGGACGGCTCCGTGGCGTTTACGCTGAAGGCGTCACGTCGGGGCGACATCGTGACCTTTACCGGCGCGGGAGACGCACAAAACTGGTCGGTGTGCTTGCGCAACGTACAGAAGGTGAGCGGCGTGAAGGGCGGCTCGCACGCGGGCAGCGAGTGGGGCGTGGTGGTGAAAGCGGAGGGGGATGAGGTGGTGGTTCACCTTTAATTCCCCTCACCCTAACCCTCTCCCCAAAGGGGCGAGGGAAGGGTTTGCTCCCTCTCCCTTTCAGGGAGAGGGCTGGGGTGAGGGTGCGGTCGATACTACACCGCCCGTCATCGTCTGCTGCACCTGCTGTTTATCCATATTTACCGCGTTCAGCTTGCCGTTCACCGTTGGCTTCAACGGTGCGCTGGCCTGCACGCTGCCGCTGGCGGTGAGCTGAATATTGCCGTCGCCCGTAATCGGCAGCGCAGGCCAGCCCCACTGCTGCAGCACGTTGAGCGGCACGCCGCGCCCGTTCAGGCTCACCGTGGTCTGTCGCTGCGGCAGCTGAGAAACCGTCGCCGTGGCTTCCAGAATGCCTTTCTCGGTAAAGGCGCTCAGGTCGGTAATGTTCACCGTGGCGGCGTTCGCATTCAGCGCCAGCGACGGACGGCGCACGTCCACGCGATTAAAGGTCGCCGCCGCGCCGTTCAGGGTTGCGCTACCGCCCCAGATACCCCACTGGCGATCTTTCACCAGCTGCAGGTTTGCGCCGTAGCCGTCCAGAGAGGTGATCTGCCACGGGAAGGCGGGATCGATGTCGATCACCAGGTTGCGGCTCAGGCCGAATTTTTGCAGCGTGACGCTGTTCAGCCATTCCGGCAGAGGCTCCATCCACAGCGTTTTCCAGTTCTGCGGCAGGGTGTACTCCAGCCCGGCGATGGCAACATCGTCCAGCACCAGCGCTTTACCGTCGCGCAGCCAGTTACCGGACGTGCGCACCATGCCGCCTTCCCAGCGGGAGGTGAACTGACGCAGCGCCATGCCCTGCGGGGAAAACTCCGCATTCAGGATCGGGTCGAAAAGATGCAGCGAGCCGTAGATAAACTCGCTGGCGTTCATGGACAGCCGGCCTTCCTGGCTCTGCCAGTCGCCTTGGCTGAGAGTCAGGTTGCGCAGGCTTAAATCGAGATCGGTCACCGCCCAGTCCGGGCCCTGAAGCCGGGCGTCGGTCACGTCCAGACGACCAATCTGCAGAGAGGGGATGGAGGCCAGCGGCGCGAAGAACGCCATCAGCGTTTTATCGCTCTGCAGGCGGATCTCATTCAGGCGCATCGTGTCGATAATCCAGCTCCCGTCGGCGTTGCGCAGGGCGGAGCCGGTAAGCGAGCCACGGGCCATGTCGGCACCAATCGTTTTCAGCACCACTTCCTTGCCGTTGAGCTGGCCCTCGATCAGCACGTTGGTCGCCAGTACGCCGTTCAGGGTCAGCGAGCCCGCGCTCATCTGGATCTGCGCGTTGTTCCCCAGCACGTTGCCCGCTTCCGGCTGCCACGGGCTGACGCCGCCCGTGACCTTCTGCGCGCTCAAGTCCCATTCAGTATTCGGGCTGTTAAAGGCCATGTTGTTCAGCTGCAGGCGATCCGCCTGGAAAGGCAGCGGTGCCGTCTGGGGCGAGAGATTCAGCGTGCCGTCGAACAGGGTGATGGTGTCCATATGCAGCGGATCGGTTATCTGGCGGCTGCTCAGACCGATATCGACTTTTTTGGCTACCAGCGTGGCGGGTTTACCGTCCCGACCGAAGGTGACGTTTTCCAGAATGATGTGGGAAGGCGACGAAAAGCGGTGATTCATCTTGTCGAAACTGAGTTCGTAGTCGGTATTCACCGTCACCCAGCTGCTGACCTGAGACGCGCCCCAGCGGGTCTGGAGCAAAATGTAGAACGCCAGCAGCACAATGAGCAGGGCTACCAGAAGATAGATGAGGAGCTTTCCAATAAATTTCATGGTCTTCCATCCCGCAAAACGCACATAAGGGAGTTATGCACGATTTATGCGCAATCCTCAAGGCGGGAATGGTGTAATTAGATGTCACGGCAGGCATTGGCTGCCTGCCGTGAAGAGGATCAGTTCTTTTCAGGCGGGAAAACGAGGTTCAGAACGATAGCGGTGATACCGCCCGCGGCAATGCCGGAAGAGAGCAGGTTTTTCACCCAGTCAGGCGCAAACTGCAGGATCAGCGGCTGCTGGGAAACACCCAGACCGACGGCCAGCGACAGGGCGATAATCATGATCGCGCGGCGGTTCAGCGGCTCGCGGGAGACGATACGCACGCCGGAGGCCGCGATGGTCCCGAACATCACCAGCGTTGCGCCACCCAGCACCGGCTCAGGGATGTGCTGCACAAAGCCGCTTACCGCCGGGAACAGGCCGAGAACGATCAGCATCAGCGCCACCACAAAACCGACGTAGCGGCTGGCAACGCCGGTCAGCTGGATCACGCCGTTGTTCTGGCCGAAGCAGGAGTTCGGGAAGGTGTTGAATACCGCAGAGACAAACGAGTTCAGGCCGTTCGCCAGCACGCCGCCTTTCAGACGCTTCATGTACAGCGGGCCGGACACCGGCTGCTCGGAGACGTCGGAGGTGGCGGTGATATCACCGATGGTCTCCAGAGAGGTGATCATAAAGACCAGCATCAGCGGCAGGAGCAGGCCCCAGTCAATGCCCAGTCCGTAGTACAGCGGCGTAGGAACGACGATCAGCGCGCTGTTGGTCGGCGCGGTGTTCTCCGGCAGCATGCCCAGCGCCCACGCCAGCAGGTAACCCGCCGCCATGGCGATCACCAGCGAGGCGACGCGCAGGTAAGGATTACGCTGACGGTTAAGCAGAATAATGATCGCCAGCACGACACCCGCCAGCAGCAGGTTTTTCGGCGCGCCGAAGGTGTGGTCGCTCATTGCGGCATAGCCGCCGCCAATGGAGGTCAGGCCCACCTGAATCAGCGACAGGCCGATAATCATTACGACGACGCCAGAAACCAGCGGGGTGATAACGCGGCGAGCCAGATGCAGAACGCGGGAGATGACCATCTCCGTACAGCTGGCCAGCATCAGGGTGCCGAACAGCGCCGCCATCATGGTTGGGACATCCGCACCGCCGGTTTTTAGCGCCGTACCGCCCATGATCAGCGGTGCCACGAAGTTAAAGCTGGTGCCCTGAATCGACAATAATCCCGACCCCACCGGCCCCCACGCTTTAATTTGAATAATCGAGGCCACGCCGGAGGCGAAGAGAGACATGCTGATAATGTGCTGCGTGTCCTGCGCCGGTAAACCGAGCGCCTGGCAAATTAGCAGCGCCGGGGTGATCACCGCAACAAACATTGCCAGAAGATGCTGGCAGGCGGCGAAAAGCGTTTGCGGCAGCGGCGGGCGATCCTCAAGGCGGTAAATCAGTTCGCTATTTTGCTTCTGCGCAATCGGTTGCGCATCAGGCGACTCTATGGTGTTAACGGACATCGGCGGCAATCCCACGGTGGAAAAGCGGGCATTTTATCTGACCACCTGGTAAAAGCAAACGATTGCCAGCAAAAAAAGGGAAGAAAATCTGCCGCTGTGAGCAGGTTTTCTACAACGCGTGGGGAAAAAAAATTACACTTTTTGCGCCGGGGGCTCATGAAGAGCGCAAACCGGCCCAGGATAACGCCGCGTGTGTATGGAACACGCGCATAACAGGAGCCTTTTATGATTCATCTCGATACGTTGTCGACCCTTGTTGCCGCAACGCTGGTTCTTCTGCTTGGTCGCAAGCTGGTACATAGCGTTTCCCTTCTGAAGAAATACACCATTCCTGAACCTGTCGCCGGTGGCCTGCTGGTGGCGCTGGCCCTGCTGATACTGAAAAAAAGCATGGGCTGGGAAATCGATTTTGATATGTCCCTGAAAGATCCGCTGATGCTGGCCTTCTTTGCCACTATCGGCCTGAATGCCAACCTGGCGAGCCTGCGCTCGGGCGGTAAGGTGCTCGGCGTATTCCTGATTGTGGTGGTGGGGCTGCTGCTGATGCAAAACGCCATTGGCATCGGCATGGCAACGCTGCTGGGGCTGGATCCGCTGATGGGTCTGCTGGCGGGGTCGATTACCCTTTCGGGCGGTCACGGAACCGGGGCCGCGTGGAGCAAGCTGTTCATCGAGCGCTACGGGTTTGAAAACGCGACGGAAGTGGCGATGGCCTGTGCGACCTTTGGCCTGGTGCTGGGTGGCCTAATTGGTGGTCCGGTGGCGCGGTATCTGGTTAAGCACTCCACCACGCCGAACGGCAGGCCGGACGATGAGCTGGTGCCGACCGCCTTCGAAAAGCCGGACGTTGGCCGCAGCATCACCTCGCTGGTGCTGATTGAAACTATCGCGACGATCGCCATCTGCCTGACCGTGGGCAAAGTGGTTGCGCAATGGCTGGCGGGTTCCGCGTTTGAACTGCCGACGTTTGTCTGCGTGCTGTTTATCGGGGTGATCCTGAGCAACGGTCTGGCGCTGATGGGCTTCTACCGCGTGTTTGAACGGGCGGTATCGGTGCTCGGCAACGTCTGCCTGTCGCTGTTCCTGGCGATGGCGCTGATGAGCCTCAAGCTGTGGGAGCTGGCCTCGCTGGCGCTGCCGATGGTGGCGATTCTTGCGGTGCAGGCGCTGTTTATGGCGCTGTACGCCATGTTCGTGACCTGGCGCATGATGGGCAAAAACTACGATGCGGCGGTGCTGGCGGCCGGTCACTGCGGGTTTGGTCTGGGGGCTACCCCAACGGCTATAGCCAACATGCAGGCGATCACCGAACGGTTCGGACCATCGCACATGGCGTTTCTGGTGGTCCCGATGGTTGGGGCGTTCTTTATTGATATCGTCAACGCGCTGGTGATCAAGCTGTACCTGATGCTGCCGATGTTTGCCTGAAATCAGGCGTTGGAATACCGCTCGGTTTCCGGCATCCAGCGCTCAATCAACGCTGCCGCCTGTTCGGGGTAGCGTTCATGAATATGGCGGGCGAGGCGCTGAACCTCGGGGATCATGGTCTGATCGCGCAGTAAATCCGCTACTTTGAACTCCGCGTTACCCGTCTGACGCGTGCCCAGCAGTTCGCCCGGGCCGCGGATCTCCAGGTCTTTTTGCGCAATCACAAAACCGTCGTTGCTGTCGCGCAGCACCTGCAGACGCATCTGGGCGGTTTTGGAAAGAGGCGCTTTGTAGAGCAGTACGCAGTGGGACGCAACCGCGCCGCGGCCGACGCGCCCGCGCAGCTGGTGGAGCTGGGCAAGGCCGAGACGCTCCGGGTTTTCGATGATCATCAGGCTGGAATTGGGGACGTCCACGCCGACTTCGATCACCGTGGTGGCGATCAGCAAATGCAAATCACCCTGTTTGAACGACTGCATCACCGCCTGTTTTTCGGCGGGCTTCATGCGTCCGTGAACCAGACCCACGTTCAGCTCGGGCAGCGCCAGCTTAAGCTCTTCCCACGTTGCTTCGGCAGCCTGCGCTTCCAGCAGTTCAGATTCTTCAATCAGCGTACAGACCCAGTAGGCCTGACGCCCTTCCTGGGTGCAGGCGTTGCGCACGCGGTCAATGATATCGCTGCGGCGCGTGTCGGGAATGGCGACCGTGGTGACCGGCGTACGGCCCGGCGGCAGTTCGTCAATGGTGGAGGTATCCAGATCGGCGTAGGCGGTCATCGCCAGGGTGCGTGGGATCGGCGTAGCGGTCATGATCAGCTGATGCGGGTGGAAGCCCTGCTGCAGGCCTTTTTCCCAGAGCGCCAGACGCTGATGTACGCCGAAGCGGTGCTGCTCGTCGATAATCACCAGCGCAAGACCGTTAAACTGCACCTGCTCCTGGAAGATGGCGTGCGTGCCGACAATCATCTGCACCTGCCCGCTGGCAATAGCCTCCTGTTGCGCAAGGCGCGCTTTGCCTTTTTGCTTCCCGGCAAGCCAGCCCACTTCAATTCCGAGTGGCGCAAACCAGGCGCGGAAATTGTTGGCGTGCTGTTCAGCCAGCAGCTCGGTCGGCGCCATTAGCGCCACCTGTTTACCGTTAGCAATCGCGCGCAGGGCCGCCAGGGCGGCAACCAGCGTTTTACCGGAGCCCACGTCGCCCTGCACCAGACGCATCATCGGCACGTCGAGCGCCATATCGCGTTCAATCTCGGCGGTGACGCGCGCCTGCGCGCCGGTGGGCTTAAACGGCAGCGAGGCCAGCAGCTTATCTTTGAGCGCATCATTCTGGCTTAACGGCTGAGCGTGGAAACGCTGCGCGCCCGCGCGAAGCGCCAGCATGCTCAGGTTATGTGCCAGTAATTCCTCAAGGATAAGACGCTGTTGTGCGGGGTGTTTGCCGCTTTCTAAATCGCTGAGCTGCAGCGTTGGCGGCGGGCGGTGCAGGGTGCGCAGCGCCTCGGGCAGGCTCATCATGCCCTGCGCCAGCTCGGGCGGCAGCAGCTCGGTAATGGCGCAGGTATCCAGCAGCTCCAGCGCCTGATCGGTGAGCTTGCGCAGCGTCGCCTGCTTGATGCCTTCGGTTGTCGGGTAAACCGGGGTAAGCGTCTCCTGCATTTCCGGCGTGCTGAGATCGCCCTGCACACGGTACTCCGGGTGGATCATCTCTGCGCCGTATTTCCCGCGTTTGGCTTCGCCATAGGCCAGCACCCTGCGGCCCGTCGCCAGGCTGTTTTTCATCGCCGCGCTGAAGTTGAAAAAACGCATGGTGAGAATGCCGGTGCCGTCGCTGATCTGGCAGGTCATCATTCGGCGTCCGCCGAAGGTGATGTTGCAGTTCAGGACTTCGCCTTCAACGGTGGCGTAAATGGCGGGAAGAAGATCGCCAATCTTGTAGAGCTGGGTGCGGTCTTCGTAACGCAGGGGGAGATGAAGCAGGAGATCCTGCACGGTGTGCAGGCCAATTTTTGCCAGCTTATTGCTTTGCGCCGCGCCCACGCCCGTCAGGCTGTTAAGCGGGATGGCATCCAGCAGGCGGCCTTTCATCGCTTACCCGGCGTACTGCATGGTGGCCCACCACTCGGCATCGGCTTCTATTTCGCCCTGCGCGTTGACGTGGGGGTAAGGCAATTTTTTCTGCTTCGCAACGCGAGCCAGCACCGGATAACCACCTTCAAACAGCAGGCGCTGCTGCTCATCTTCCGGCAGCATGCTGTTGCTGCGCTCGTACATCCCGGCGTTCTGACGCTGGCGCTGCGCTTCATACAGAATGAGCGCGGACGCCACGGAGACGTTCAAAGACTGCACCATGCCGATCATCGGAATGATGATGTCACGATCCGCCAGATCCAGCGCTTCCTGGGTGATCCCGGTTTTCTCCTGACCCATCAAAATGCAGGTCGGTCGGGTGTAGTCGATCTCGCGGAAATCTACGGCTTTAGCGGACAGGTTCGTGGCCAGGATCTGCATCCCGCGCCCTTTCAGGTGCGATACGGCTTCGCCAATGGTGTGATGATTTTTGACAGACACCCAGCTGTTGCTGCCTGCCGCCGCCGAGACCGTATTGCGCATACGGCCGTCCGGCCAGACGGCGTGCACTTCATGCACACCGACGGCATCTGCGGTACGGACGATAGCAGAGACGTTATGAGGTTTATGCACCTGCTCCATGCAGACCGTCAGGTCAGGCTGACGCCTGGCGAGCATTTCGCAGATACGTGCATAACGTTGTGAATTCATAAACCTAGTTTCGGTTTCGGGTGACTTTAATCACGTCCGGCATGACGCGGATCTTGCGCATAATATTCGCCAGATGCACGCGGTCGCGGGCGGTCAGACGAATAAAGGCGCTGTACACGCGGCCATCTTTTTCTTCCGTATTCAGGCTCTGAATGTTGGAAGAAGCCGTGTTGATCGCTGCCGTCAGGTTCGCCAGAGCACCCTGATGGTTGAACATATCCACCTTAATTTCGGTGATAAATTCCTGCGCGGTCTCTTTATCCCACTCGACCGCCATAAACTTCTCGGCTTCTTTCTGGTAGCCGCGAATGTTACGACAGGACTCGTGGTGGATAACCAGCCCTTTACCCGGGCTGACATGCGCAATAATCGGGTCGCCAGGAATTGGACGACAGCATTTTGCGAAGGTGATCAGCACCCCGTCTGCGCCTTTAATCGGCAGGTGTCCGTGGCTTTGCGTGGTTGCAGGCACCGCTGTCGTGTCGCCTTGCTGCAGATTCTTCGCCACCACCACGCTCATGGCGTTGCCGAGGCCAATCTCTGCCAGCAGGTCGTCAAGCGACGCAAGCTTCATGCGCTCCAGCTCACGCTGTACGTTCTCCTGCGGAATTTCAGCCAGCTTACGGCTACCGCCCAACGCGTGGTTGAGCAGGCGACGCCCCAGGCTGACGGAATCATCGCGCTTGAGGTTTTTCAGCAGCTGGCGAATTTTGGCGCGTGCTTTGGAGCTCACGACAAAGTTCAGCCAGGCCGCGTTCGGACGTGCGCCCGGCGCGGTAATAATTTCTACCGTCTGGCCGCTGGAGAGCGGCTGAGACAGCGGATAAGGCTGTCTGTCGACGCGCGCGCCGACGCAGGCATGCCCGATATCGGTATGCACGGCGTAAGCGAAGTCGACCGGCGTTGCGCCCGCAGGCAGTTCGACAATGCGGCCTTCTGGGGTGAAAACGTAAATCTCATCCGGGAAGAGATCGGATTTAACGCTCTCGATAAATTCAAATGAGCTACCCGCACTCTGCTGAAGCTCTAGCAGACTCTGCATCCAGCGCTGGGCGCGGATTTGTGCGGTCGTGCTGCTTTCGCCACCGTGCTCTTTATACGCCCAGTGTGCGGCAACACCCATCTCTGCCATCTGGTCCATGTCTTCGGTGCGAATTTGCACCTCAACAGGTACGCCATGTGGCCCGATCATCGAGGTGTGCAAAGATTGATAGCCGTTCGCTTTTGGAATGGCGATGTAATCTTTCATGCGGCCCGGACGCGGTTTGTAGAGGCTGTGCATCTGCCCCAGCACGCGATAGCAGGTGTCCGAGTCGTGGACAATTACGCGGAAGGCGTAGATATCCATGATCGAGTGAAAACGCTGCTCTTTGAGCACCATTTTGCAGTAGATGGAGTACAAATGTTTTTCGCGACCGCTGACGCGGCACGGAATTCCCGCTTCCTGTAAGCGCCCTTCAATTTCCGAGAGGATTTTTTGAATCATCTCTTTACGGTTACCGCGTGCGGCTTTCACCACCTCTTTAATCACGCGATAGCGGTTCGGGTACAACGCTTCAAAACCCAACTCTTCCAGCTCGGTTTTAATGTGATGAATACCTAAACGGTGCGCCAGCGGACTGTAGATTTCGAGGGTTTCACGGGCAATGCGGCGACGTTTATCCGGGCGAAGTGAGCCCAGCGTGCGCATGTTGTGGGTACGGTCAGCGAGTTTGATGAGAATGACGCGGATATCCTGCACCATCGCCATAATCATCTTGCGGAAGTTTTCGGCTTGCGCCTCTTTCTTGTCGCGGAAATTCAGCTTATCAAGCTTAGAGACCCCTTCCACCAGTTCGGCAACGCTTTTGCCAAACAGCTGTTCCATGTCCTGATAAGTGGCAGGGGTATCTTCGATCACGTCATGCAGCAGAGCGGCCATCAGCGTTTCGTAGTCGAGTTTCATCTCGGCCAAAATACAGGCCACCGCTACAGGGTGCGTGATATAGGGTTCACCGCTTGAACGTGTCTGGCCCTCGTGAGCGTCACGTGCAACGAGATACGCCTGCTGAAGACGCTTAATCTGGTCTTCAGGCAGGTAGGTTTGAATCAGTTGATTCAGGCTTTCAAACAGATACAAGGGCGACCCGCAGGTTTAATTAACGACGACCTTCAGCAATAGCGGTTACGGCCTGCAGTTCTGCGGCTTCCTGCTCTTGCTGCTCCTGGCGCTCACGCACGTCGAGGATCTGGTTGTTGATCAGACCTTCTTCGATTTCGCGAAGTGCAATAACGGTGGTTTTATCGTTTTCTTCCGGTACCAGCGGATCTTTACCGCCTACCTGCATCTGACGAGCGCGACGCGCGGCGACCAGCACCAGGTCAAAACGGTTACCAATTTTCTCTACAGCGTCCTGAACAGTTACGCGTGCCATACTTAAAATGCTCCACAGGTGAAGAAATGACTGGGCATGATACTGAAAGTGGGTTCAGTCTGCCAACAGTTTGGTGATTAATGCGTCATGTCGCTGCTTCTGGCGGCTCATACGCAGACGTTCTGCACGAAGAATGGTTTTGAGATCGCTCAGTGCGGCATCAAAATCATCATTCACAATAAGGTAATCATATTCCGCGTAATGGCTCATTTCTGCAACAGCCTGTTCCATACGCTTTGCGATCACTTCTTCGCTGTCCTGACCGCGGCCACGCAGGCGGCGATCCAGCTCATCTTTCGATGGCGGTAAAATAAAGATACTGCGCGAGTCAGGCATTTTCTTACGAATTTGCTGTGCGCCCTGCCAGTCGATATCCAGGAACACATTCACGCCCGTGGCCAGAACCTGCTCAATGGTTTCACGCGAGGTACCGTAGTAATTACCGAATACTTCAGCGTGTTCAAGAAACGCGTCTCTGCCGATCATCGCTCTGAATTCGTCGTGATCCACAAAGAAATAGTGTTCACCGTGCACTTCACCCGGACGCGGCGCTCGCGTGGTGTGAGAAACAGAAACCTGTGTGTCGTACAACGGTTGGGTTTTTAACAGTGCCTGAATAAGGCTGGATTTACCCGCGCCACTAGGGGCAGAAACAATATAAAGCGTGCCTTGAGCCATGAGAGTCTTTTGTATGTGTTAACGAAGAAGTCCTACATACGGGCTTATTATACACGTCACCGCCGTGTGACGTAGCCTTTGTCACACTTTTTCCCCTGGATTATTGAATTTTGCGTGCCGTTTTCAGGTTTTATCTGTGGTTTTCAGCAACCAAAAGAAACACCGGATAGCGTCTCGCATTGTGAAACGTTGTCGTTAGCGTTGTTTCAGGCATCCGGGTATACCTCCTGCAATGCAAAGGAGGGGTAGCGATGTGGCGATGGATAAGCGGGTTAATGCTGTTGTGGTGTGGCTCTGGCGCGGCGGTGTGTCCGGTGTGGTCGCAGGCAAAAGCAGAAAAAGAGATGGCGTCGTTAAGCGCCCAAATCAAACGCTGGGATGAGGCTTACTGGAAGCAGGGCGTAAGTGAGATCAACGACGAGGTTTACGACCAGCTTCACGGGCGATTAACGCAGTGGCAGCGCTGTTTTGGCGGTGAGCCTTCAGAAGAGAAACTCCCGGCGCTGGCGGGAAGTGTAAAACATCCCGTTGCCCATACGGGCGTACATAAAGTGGCCAGCAAAGAGGAGTTGAGACAGTGGATGCGTACCCGACAACATCTGTGGCTGCAACCCAAAGTTGACGGTGTGGCGGTAACGCTGGTCTATCGCAACGGAAAGTTAACCCAGGCTATCAGTCGCGGTGATGGCCTGAAAGGGGAAGACTGGACCGATAAGGTGCGTTTAATCCCGTCGGTTCCGCAAAAGCTCACCGGCGCGCTGGCGAATAGCGTCTTGCAGGGCGAGCTTTACTGGTTACGCGACAACCACATTCAGAGCCAGTTGGGCGGAATGAACGCTCGCGCAAAGGTGGCGGGGGCGATGATGCGGCAAAAGGATAACTCGCTATTGAGCAAAATCGGCGTATTCATCTGGGCCTGGCCGGACGGACCGAAAGATATGCGGACATCTTTAGCTGAACTGTCTCAGGCCGGTTTTACGCTGTCGGCACGGTACACGCTACCCGCCGATTCTGTCGATGCCGTCGAGAAGCAGCGCGCGGCCTGGCACGTGACCGCATTACCCTTTGTCACGGATGGCATTGTAGTGCGTTCGGAGGATGAACCTGCGGGCGAAGAGTGGTTACCGGGAGAAGGCAGCTGGGTTGTCGCGTGGAAATATCCTCCCGCAGCCCAGGTCGCTGAGGTGAGCGATATTCATTTTTCCGTGGGGCGCACGGGCAAAATTTCCGTTGTAGCAGCGCTGGAACCCGTACAACTGGATGATAAACAGGTGCAGCGGGTGAGTCTGGGCTCGGTTGGGCGCTTGCAGAGTCTGGATATTGCTCCGGGGGATCAGATACAGATCAGCCTGGCCGGGCAGGGTATCCCCCGGTTTGATAAGGTGCTCTGGCGCGGGACTGACAGACATAAACCAGAGCCACCGGCCTCACGCTATCATGCTCTTAGCTGTTTCTATGCTTCGCCGGAGTGTATGGAGCAGTTCTTTGCCCGGCTGACCTGGCTCAGTTCAAAGCAGGTATTCGATATTGAAGGATTAGGTGAGTCAGGCTGGCGGACCCTCTGGCAGGCGCATCATTTTGAACATCTCTTTTCATGGCTGTTATTAACGCAGGCGCAGCTGCAGGCTACACCGGGGTTTTCCTCAGCACGCGGGCTGGCGCTCTGGCACCGATTTAATCTGGTGCGCGAGAAGCCGTTTATCCGCTGGCTCATGGCAATGGGTGTGCCATTGACCCAGGCTTCGCTGAAGGCGATGGGAGACATATCGTGGCAGAAGATGAGCGGGCGCAACGCAAAGCACTGGCAGACCCTGCCGGGAACGGGAGAGGAGAAAGCGCGACAAATCGTAAACTGGGTTCACGCGCCTCAGATTGATGTGCTGGCGAAATGGCTCGCTGAACAGCACATCAACGGGTTCTGAAGCTAGTGGGCGCTGTGTTTGTAATGAAAAATGGGCAGCCCGAGCTTCAGACGCAGCGCCAGCATGCGGGCCGTAAAGCCAAACAGCAGCGTCGAGATGACCACCACATCATGATTTGAAACGTAATGCTGCAGGGCGATATAGAGCACCGCTGCTGCAAAGGAGATGCCGGCATACAGCTCTTTTTGAAAGACCAGGGGGATGCGTTTGCAGAACATATCGCGCAGCACACCGCCGAATACGCCCGTGACCACGGCGGCGATGGTGGCGATAACCGGTCCTTCCCCCATATCGAGCGCGATTTGCGCGCCGATGATCGAAAATACGATCAGCCCCAGCGCATCAAGCACCAGGAACAGGCGGCGAAGATGGGGCATAACGGGCGCCACTATGGTGGTTAACACGGCGGCCGTTGCCACGATAATCACGTATTCAGGGTGTTTAACCCAGCCGAGCGGGTAATGGCCAAGCAGAATATCGCGCACGGAACCGCCGCCCAGTGCGGTCGCCGTAGCAATAATGATCACGCCGAAGGTATCCATACGGCGACGTCCGGCGGCAAGTGCGCCGGTCATGGCTTCTGCGGTGATGCCAATGAGATAAAGGATGTGAAGCAGCATATACCCTCCGGTGTGAACGCGGGGGAGGTTAGCGATTTGTGCGCAAGATCACGATTGAGATTTTCTAAGGCGAGCCAGTTTGCCCTAAAAATTTTTATCAAGTTCTATAGAGAAAGCTTGATGAAAGGCGGTAAGGCGACAAAATTGGCGTTAAGATGGATTAGAAATAGTAATGGGTGGTGCTGTCGACACCACCCGAAAAGCATTACTCGATGTTCTGGATCTGCTCGCGCATCTGTTCAATCAGCACTTTCAGCTCAATCGCTGAATTCGTCACTTCTGCATTGATCGACTTAGACGCCAGGGTGTTCGACTCGCGGTTGAACTCCTGCATCATAAAGTCCAGACGGCGGCCCACAGCTTCTTTTTTCTTCAGAATGTTGTAGGTTTCTTTAACGTGCGCTTCCAGACGGTCCAGCTCTTCAGCGACATCGATACGCTGCGCCATCAGCACCAGTTCTTGTTCCAGACGGGTGTTTTCCAGCTGAACTTCCGCTTCTTCCAGTTTGGCGACAAGGCGCTCGCGCTGCCATTGCAGCACTTCTGGCATATGGGTGCGGACTTTCGCTACTTCGGTGCTCACGCCTTCAAGACGCTGCTCAATCATCGCTTTCAGCGCCTGGCCTTCGGTTTCGCGGGCAATGATAAAGTCGTCCAGCGTGCCGTCGAGAGCTGCCAGGATTTCAGCGGCAATGGCGTCCAGATCCTGCTCACCGGCGGCCATGACGCCAGGCCAGCGCAGAATATCAACCGGGTTGATTTCGCCTTCATCGCTCTGCATTTTGACCCAGTTCGCCGCATTCACGAGCTGTTTTGCCAGTTTTTCGTTGAGGATGAGCTCGCCCTGTGCGCTCGCATCAGGCTCAAAGCGCAGGTTACATTCCACTTTTCCGCGCGTCAGACGCGTACGGATACGTTCACGTACGACAGGCTCAAGGCTGCGGAACTGCTCCGGCATACGGAAATACGTTTCCAGGTAACGCTGGTTTACCGAGCGCATTTCCCATGTGGCGCTACCCCAGCTACCCTTGATTTCACGCCGGGCGTAGGCGGTCATACTGCGGATCATAGACATTCCCGTTTTTAAAGGAGAGATGGGGGGATTATAGCTTTCGGGGGCTTCTCAGGATAGGAATAAGCGTCCTTTATCCGTATAATGCGCAGCCACATTCGTTTCAAGCCGGAGAATCCATCATGCGTCCATCAGGCCGTAGCGCCAACCAGGTGCGTCCCGTCACCCTGACCCGTAACTATACAAAACACGCTGAAGGCTCCGTGCTGGTTGAGTTTGGTGACACTAAAGTGCTGTGCACCGCCTCCATCGAAGAAGGCGTTCCGCGCTTCCTGAAAGGTCAGGGCCAGGGTTGGATCACCGCAGAATACGGCATGCTGCCGCGTGCGACCCATACCCGTAATGCCCGTGAAGCGGCAAAGGGTAAGCAGGGCGGCCGTACCATGGAGATTCAGCGTCTGATCGCGCGTGCGCTGCGCGCCGCCGTTGACCTGAAAATCCTTGGCGAATTCACCATCACTCTCGATTGCGACGTCATTCAGGCAGACGGCGGTACGCGTACCGCATCCATTACCGGCGCCTGCGTGGCGCTGGCGGATGCCCTGAACAAGCTGGTTGCGGCCGGTAAGCTGAAAACCAACCCAATGAAAGGCATGGTTGCGGCGGTTTCTGTTGGTATCGTTAACGGCGAAGCGCTTTGCGATCTGGAATACGTTGAAGATTCCGCAGCCGAAACCGACATGAACGTGGTGATGACCGAAGACGGTCGCATCATTGAGGTGCAGGGCACGGCGGAAGGCGAGCCGTTCACCCACGAAGAGCTTCTCTCCCTGCTGGCGTTGGCCCGAGGGGGAATCGAATCCATTGTAACGACGCAGAAAGCGGCGTTAGAAAATTGATTTTAAAGGCGACCAATGAGTCGCCTTTTTTTTGCCTGTAAGACAGAAAAACCAAAGGAGCAAATCCATGAAATCGTATCAGCGCCAGTTTATTGAGTTTGCGCTTAACAAGCAGGTACTTAAGTTTGGCGAATTTACGCTGAAATCCGGGCGTAAGAGTCCCTATTTCTTCAACGCCGGGCTGTTTAATACCGGGCGCGATCTGGCACTGTTAGGCCGTTTCTATGCCGAAGCGCTGGTGGATTCCGGGATTGAATTTGACCTGCTGTTTGGCCCGGCCTATAAAGGCATTCCGATTGCGACCACCACCGCGGTGGCGCTGGCGGAACACCATGACCGCGACGTGCCGTACTGCTTTAACCGCAAAGAAGCTAAAACCCATGGTGAAGGCGGGAATCTGGTCGGCAGCGCGCTGCAGGGCCGCGTCATGCTGGTCGATGACGTGATTACCGCGGGTACGGCGATCCGCGAATCAATGGAGATTATCCAGGCCAACGGTGCGACGCTTGCTGGCGTGCTGATTTCTCTGGATCGTCAGGAGCGTGGTCGCGGTGAAATTTCCGCTATTCAGGAAGTCGAACGCGATTACAGCTGCAAAGTGACGTCGATTATTACCCTGAAAGACCTGATTGCGTATCTGGAAGAGAAGCCTGAGATGGCGGACCATCTGGCGGCGGTACGTGCATACCGGGAAGAGTTCGGGGTGTAATTAAATTGCCCGGTGGCGCTACGCTTACCGGGCTTACGGATTACTGCAACTGAGCAGCCACTAATGGCCAGCGGGCGTCAAAATCGTCCGTTGGACGGTATTTGAATTCGCTACGCACAAAGCGGGAGAGCATCCCTTCACAAAACGCCAGAATCTGGCTCGCCAGCAGCGTTTCATCAATGGTGTAACCTTCGCCTTCACGCATTTTCTTTTCGCGCAGTACCTGGCGCAGCTGCGCTTCAATACGCTCGAAAAGCTGGTTAATGCGGCCCTGCAGTCTGTCCTGTTCAAACATCAGCGCGTGGCCGGTGAGGATACGGGTTAAGCCCGGATTGCGTTCACCGAAGCCCAGGATTAACAGCACAATCAGACGCAGACGCGCGGTCGTGTCTTTTTCGTCTTTCAGAATCAGGTTGATGCGCGTGATCAGGCTGTCTTCAATAAACTCGATCAGGCTGTCAAACATCCGGGTCTTGCTCGGGAAATGACGGTACAGCGCCGCCTCAGACACGCCTACAGAGGCGGCCAGTTTAGCGGTGGTGATGCGTTGACTGCCATCGCTGGATTCAAGCATCAGAGCCAGAGATTGAAGTATTTCTTCGCGACGATTCCTTTTCGCGGTTTGTTTTTCTGCCATGTTACAAAATACCCCTGAAAATAAGCACTTGCCAGGCTGGCATCCACACAGCGACCGCAAACGGGCGTTTGCGGTTTGTTATTGCATTATAACGCTGTGAGATACGTGTCTTTCGGGCCGTTATTTGCGCCCGGAATGGCCGAAGCCGCCTTCGCCACGGTCGGTGGCGTCAAAGTCTGCCACCAGGTTAAATTCTGCCTGTACCACCGGTACAAAGACCATCTGGGCGATACGCTCGCCAGGTTCAATGGTGAAGCTGTCCTGACCACGGTTCCAGACGGAGACCATCAGCTGACCCTGGTAGTCTGAGTCGATCAGGCCGACCAGGTTACCCAGCACAACGCCGTGCTTATGGCCCAGACCAGAACGCGGCAGGATCACTGCTGCCAGAGACGGGTCAGCAATGTGAATCGCCAGGCCAGTTGGAACCAGGGTAGTGGCACCCGGAGCCAGTTCTACGGCGTCATCGAGACAGGCGCGCAGGTCAAGACCGGCAGAGCCGGAGGTGGCATAGGTTGGCAGCGGGAATTGCTCGCCAACACGCGGGTCCAGAATCTTAACGTCGATTTTTTTCATCATAACGGGTAACGATCTCGTCGAGTAATTGTTGGCCCAGGAGTTCCTTGCGCTCAAGCGGTAAGACTTTATCTCCATCCTGCCAGAAAAGGTGCAGTGCGTTGCTGTCGCTGTTAAATCCTTGTGTGGCCAGCGATACGTCGTTCGCGCAAATCAAATCGAGGTTTTTGCGGGTACGTTTTTGCCGGGCATATTCTTCCACATTATTCGTTTCTGCGGCAAACCCAACAACGTATGGACGATGGCTTTTTAGTGCGGCGACACCGGCGACAATGTCCGGGTTTTTCACCATTTTTATTGTTAATTCATCGCCTTGCTTTTTAATTTTAGCCTCGGCGATAGTCTCGGCACGATAGTCTGCGACGGCCGCACAGCCGATAAAAATCTGCTGGCTTTGCGCATGTGCCTGCACGGCGGCTTCCATCTCCAGCGCGGTGGTGACGTCAATTCGCTTCACAAACGCAGGGGTAGGCAGCGATACCGGGCCGCTCACCAGCGTGACGTTCGCGCCACGCCTTGCGGCGGCGGCGGCAATCGCAAAGCCCATTTTGCCGGAGCTGTGGTTGGTGATGTAGCGCACCGGATCCAGCTGCTCGCGCGTGGGGCCCGCGGTAATCATGATGTTGAGATGTTGCAGATCGTTGACAGGCGAAAAATGGGCTGCGGCTATATCAACAATCGTCAGCGGATCAAGCATGCGACCCGGGCCAACGTCGCCGCAGGCCTGGCTGCCGCTGTCCGGACCCCAGATAAGCAGGCCGCGTGAGGCCAGCGTCTCCAGATTGTGCTGGGTGGCCGCGTTACGGTACATCTGCTGGTTCATGGCAGGAACGACGGCAACAGGCGCAGGGGTGGCCAGACAAATGGTGGAGACCAGGTCGTTTGCCATACCGGCTGCCACCCGAGCGATTAAATCAGCCGTGGCGGGAGCGAGGATAACCAGGTCTGCCCATTTTCCCAGCTCAATATGGCCCATCGCGGCTTCGGCGGCCGGATCGAGCAGGCTGTCAGATACCGGGTATCCTGAAACGGCCTGCAGGCTCAGGGGAGTGATAAAGGCTTTACCGCCTTCGGTTATCGCGACCCGCACGTCAGCTCCGCGCTCGCGCAGACGACGCACCAGCTCCGGCGCTTTATAAGCAGCAATGCCGCCGCTCACGCCAAGAACGATTTTTTTACCGGCCAGGCTCATCATGATTCTTTCCTGTTGGGTTTCACCAGAGAGCGGGCATTTTATCACAATCCCCAAAGCGGAGTGATTTTGTACTTCGTCCACTTTGCGAGGCGCTACGCAAGAACTCAATGTGGCCGTCGAGCGACGGATTGGCCTGTGGCAGCATGAGGTTAAAAAGGGGAGAAAGAGCATGGAAGAAGAGGATGAGGAGCTGCTGCCGCGCGAAAAACTGCTGCGCTATGGCGTTACCCTGTTAAAAGACGATGAACTGCTGGCGCTCTTTTTACGTACCGGAACGCCCGGAAAAACGGTATTTACGCTGGCAAAAGAGCTGATAGCACATTTCGGTTCGCTGTACGGTTTATTGACCGCCGATCTGGCGCAGTTTAAGCACGTTGAGGGAATTGGCGTGGCGAAATATGCCCAGCTGAGGGGCATTGCTGAACTTGCCCGCCGTTTTTACAATGTCCGCATGGAGAAGGAAGATCCGATCCTGACGCCAGAAATGACGCGTGAATTCCTGCAAAGCCAGTTAACTGATATTGAACGCGAGATCTTTATGGTGATCTTTGTCGATAACAGAAATCGGGTGCTGAAACATAGCTGTCTCTTTGCGGGCACGTTGAGTCACGTTGAGGTGCATCCGCGTGAAATTGTGCGGGAAGCGATAAAAGTGAATGCAGCGGGCGTGATCCTCGCGCATAATCACCCCTCTGGCTGTGCAGAACCGAGCAGAGCGGACAAAGAAATCACCGAACGCATTATCAAATGCTGTCAATTCATGGACATTCGTGTGCTGGACCATCTGATAATTGGCCGCGGTGAGTACATTTCTTTCGCAGAACATGGCTGGATTTAGGCTATTTCTCGCGATCCATCGGGATCTTTGTCTGTTCGGGACTTGAGCACACCGCCGAGTCAGCGTATACTACGCCACCTTTGAGAATCTCGGGTTTGGCATTTGGGCCTGGCAATCGAGAGTTCACTTAGAACTATGCGATGACCGGGCTGTAAAGCCTGACGAGGCGCCGATACCCCATACGAAGCTCGAGCTAATTTGATTTTTGGAGAATAGACATGTCCCGAGTCTGCCAAGTTACTGGCAAGCGTCCGGTGACCGGTAACAACCGTTCCCACGCACTGAACGCGACTAAACGCCGTTTCCTGCCGAACCTGCACTCTCACCGTTTCTGGGTTGAGAGCGAGAAGCGTTTTGTCACCCTGCGCGTATCTGCTAAAGGTATGCGTGTAATCGATAAGAAAGGCATCGATACAGTTCTGTCCGAACTGCGTGCCCGTGGCGAAAAGTACTAAGTACTTAAAGAGGAAATAAATCATGGCTAAAGGTATTCGCGAGAAAATCAAGCTGGTTTCTTCTGCTGGTACAGGTCACTTCTACACCACCACGAAGAACAAACGTACTAAGCCGGAAAAACTGGAACTGAAAAAATTCGATCCAGTTGTACGCCAGCACGTACTGTACAAAGAAGCTAAAATCAAATAATTTTAGTCTCCTTGTATCGAAAAACCCCGCAACTGCGGGGTTTTTTGCATTCTGCATCTCAACGGAGGAACCATGCCTGAATTACCTGAGGTAGAAACCAGCCGTCGCGGCATTGAGCCCCATCTGGTCGGCGCGACGATTCTTCACGCGGTGGTCCGCAATGGACGTCTGCGCTGGCCGGTGTCCGATGAGATCCATGCCCTGAGCGATAAACCCGTCCTTAGCGTACAGCGTCGCGCGAAATACCTGCTGCTGGAACTGCCCGACGGCTGGATTATTATCCACCTGGGGATGTCCGGGAGCCTGCGCATTCTTACCGAAGAACTGCCTGCGGAAAAGCACGACCACGTCGATCTGGTGATGAGCAACGGCAAAGTGCTCCGTTACACCGACCCACGGCGCTTTGGCGCGTGGCTGTGGACGAAGGAGCTGGAAGGGCATAACGTGCTGGCGCATCTGGGCCCGGAGCCGCTCTCAGACGCGTTTAACGCAGAATACCTCAAGGCGAAGTGTGCGAAGAAGAAAAGCCCGATTAAGCCCTGGCTGATGGATAACAAGCTGGTGGTCGGCGTGGGGAATATCTACGCCAGCGAATCGCTGTTTGCGGCGGGGATCCATCCCGATCGGCTGGCCTCTTCGCTGTCGGCGCAGGAGTGCGAGCTGCTGGTCCGGGTGATTAAAGCCGTATTACTTCGCTCGATTGAGCAGGGCGGGACAACGTTGAAGGACTTCCTGCAAAGTGACGGCAAGCCGGGCTATTTTGCCCAGGAGCTGCAGGTGTATGGCCGTAAAGGCGAACCGTGCAGAGTCTGCGGCACGCCAGTGATTGCCACGAAGCACGCCCAGCGCGCCACGTTCTACTGCCGTCAGTGCCAGAAATAAGGCTACTTTAGCTTTTCCATCAATGCCTGGTGGACGTTAGTCGGCAGGAAATGGGTGACATCGCCGTGATGACGCGCCACCTCTTTTACCAGTGTGGAAGAGATAAACGACCACTCTTTGGAGGGCATCAGGAACACGCTCTCCAGCTCCGGCATCAGATGGCGGTTCATGTGCGCCAGCTGCATCTCATACTCGAAGTCTGCCACCGCGCGTAAACCACGGATCAGAATATTGGCCTGCTGAGCGCGGGCGAAGTTTGCCATCAGGTCGCTAAACCCGACCACCTCAACATTCGGCAGATGCGAAATGGCATCGGTGGCGAGCTGTACGCGCTCGTTGAGATCAAACATTGGCTTTTTGCTGGGGCTGGCGGCAATGGCCAGGATCACCTTGTCGAACATGCACGCCGCACGGGTGATGATATCAAGATGACCGTTGGTGATCGGATCGAAGGTACCCGGATAAATCGCTTTTGTGCTCATGGCTCACGTTTTCTCTGAGTAGCCGCGGCAGAGCGCCCACAGCTCGGTGTATTTGTTGAAAGTATACTGGGCATTCACAACCGCGAGTAACCAGCCCTGCTTGCCGTCCAGGACGCCACCACGCAGCAGCAGCGTTTTCAGGAACGCGCCCAGCGTGTGGGTGAAGATACCCGTCAGCGAGGCCTTCTTGCCGCGCTGGTGACGCTCCTGAGCCCATGCGGTGGCATAGTTGAGCTGTTTACGCTGGAAGCTCGCGAAATCACGGCAGGTCAGGTGCAGCAAATCGCCCGTCAGGGGAATCACCTGGGCGCTATCGCAGCTCAGGGATTCATGCACCAGATTGCCGTTGTACTGATATCGCTCGCGCTCGTAGAGGCGCATCACGCGGTCAGGATACCAGCCGCTGTGGCGCATAAAACGGCCAAGGAAGTAGTTGCGGCGGGCAATGCTGTATACGGCGCCTGGCTGGGGCGAGGAAATCACCGCCTGAATGGCCTGCTGAAGCTCAGGCGTGATGCGTTCGTCGGTGTCGAGCATCAGGACATAATCACCTGTGGCATAGCCCTGCGCGCGCTGGCGCTGGATGCCATAGCCTTGCCAGTCAGCGTCGATAAAGACTTTTGCGCCCGCTGCCCGGGCAACGTTCACCGTGTTGTCCGTACTTCCAGAGTCAAGAATGACTATTTCGTCAGCCCAGGCAACCGACGCCAGGCAATCCGGAAGCAGGTCGGCGGCGTTTTTGGCGATCATGACGACCGACAGACGCGTTGACATTAGTGGCTCCGCTGGGGCAGATAAGGTTGCAGAAGCTGCAGCAGTCGGGTCAGTGCGCCCTGGTTCTGGTGCAGCACTTCGACGGCATGGCGCCCGTACCACAGGCGATAATCTTCGTCAGTCAGAAGGGTCGATACCTCTTTAACCACCGAATCCGCATCGGTCACGGTAATTAAACCATCGGCCTGCTGTAGTTTCGCGCAGATATCTTTGAAGTTAAACGTGTGCGGCCCCATCAGTACCGGAATGGCGTGGGCTGCCGGCTCCAGCGGGTTATGACCGCCGCGCTCGACCAGGCTGCCACCGACAAACGCGAGGTCAGCGATTCCGTACAGCAGCATCAGCTCGCCCATCGTATCGCCAATCACCACCTGGGTGCTGCCGGAAGGGATTTCACCGCTGCTGCGCAGCGTGAAGCTGAAGCCGCCTTTCTGCACCATTTCACGGGCATCTTTAAAACGCTCCGGATGGCGCGGCACGAGGATCAGCAGTAAATCAGGGAATTTTTCCAGCAGCTTGCGGTGAGCCTGCAGAATGATCTCTTCTTCGCCATCATGAGTACTGGTGGCAATCCAGACCTGACGACGCGGGGCCCACTGGCGACGCAGCGTGATCGCACGGGCGGCGAGTTCAGGGGTAACGGAAATATCAAATTTCAGGCTGCCCGTTACCGCAAGCTGGTTGCGTTTCAGGCCCAGCGCGATAAAGCGTGCCGCATCCTCTTCGTTCTGCGCGGCAATCAGCGTAATTTTGCTCAGCAGGCGGCGCATAAACTTACCCAGCTTGCCGTAACCTTTCGCCGAGCGCTCTGAAAGGCGCGCGTTGGCAATGACCAGCGGGATTTTACGGGCATGCAGGGCGGAAATCATATTCGGCCACAGTTCGGTTTCCATCACGATCACCAGCTTCGGGCGAACGGTATTCAGGAAACGATTCATGGCGCAGGGCAGATCGTAAGGCAGATAGACGTGCTGCACGTCTTTACCGAAAGCGGATAACGCGCGCTCCGAGCCGGTTGGCGTCATCGTCGTGACGGTGATTGGCAGCGAAGGGTAGCGGTGACGCAGGGCGCGAACCAGCGGGATCGCCGCCAGCGTTTCACCGACAGAAACGGAATGCAGCAAAATACCGTCCGGTACGACTTTATTGCGGCAGAAGCCATAGCGTTCAGCCCAGCGTTTACGATACGCAGGCGCTTTTCGGCTACGAAGCAACAGTCTCAGCCACACCAGTGGCTGAATGATGTAGAGCAGAGCGGTATACAACAATTCCAAGCGATTATCCGTTTTTTTAGTTTCGGCGGGCAAATTCTAAGCATTTAGGCCAGGTAAAGCTATCTCTTATGCCAGATACCGTTTCAAACGGAAATAACGTCGACCCAGCCGCCAGCGCAGACGCGGACTTTTTGCACTTTTCCAGATGAGTTTCCAGATGCCTGTTTCGAAGAACTCTTTAATAATCATTGATTTCTTCTTCTCATCCTTCATGTTGTCGAAGGTGTGAATAATGCCCAGGCCCTCTTTGGCAATTTGCCAGTGGCAGGCAGGGATCCCTTTCACTTTATCCGGGTAGCGCTGATTGATGGCGTCGAGCATCTGCAGGATTTTCATGTAGTGACGCGCGGAACGTATCAGCGTGTCGTCATTGTCCGGCATATGGGACACCGATGCAGAGTGAATGTAGTAGTCGTAATAACGTTCACTGGTGTACTGAACCCGCTCTGCCGCGAGCAGCACTTCGGTGGTCCACGGAATATCCTGATGGCGCAGGCCGGGTTCGAAATGGAAATTGTGTTTACGGATAAAGTCGTGGCGATAGATGTTCAGCCAGGTGACGTGAAGGAATTTACGAGAGTCCAGCGCCATTTTTAACCACGCAGGGCCAGCCATGACCCCAGTCGAAGCCAGTTTGTCTTCAGGGAAGATCGGGCGCGAGGGTTTCTTGTTATTCTCCCAGACGTAGTTCCCGTTACAGGTGGCGACATCCAGATCCTGCGTGACGGCCATATCCAGCAGGTGTTGGTACATGCCGGGTTTAAAGACATCATCAATATCCGGGAAAGAAAGATATTGACCCGTCGCAACGGCCAGACCGGTGTTACGCGCGATGGATACGCCCTGGTTTTGCTGTTCTATGACCTGCAGCTGCGGCAGTTTTTCTCGCCAGTTTTCGACGATCTCCATCGAGCGGTCAGTAGAGCCGTCATTGACAATGATGACTTCCATGCTGTCGATGCGTTGATTGACAAGGCAGGTAAAGAACTGATCCAGGAAAGCTTCACCGTTATAAACGGCAACCACCACGCTTAACAATGGGGCTGAATTTTGCATAAGAAACCTGATTATTTTTGATTGTCGACCAGAGCAATATATTGCTGGCAAATGGCATTGATACCGAACGACGCGATGGTTGTATCGCCAACGACCGGTGGGGCGGTATAAATATCCGCCAGCGTTTTTGCCAGTGACTCGTCATTTAACTCTGCCAGCCCGCGCGCTAAAGCGCCGGTGAGGATTTCGGCAGGGCCTCCGGGGCAATTTGTACTGACCGGTGGCGTCTGGCAGATAATGGCTTCGACCAGCACATTACCAAAACCTTCGCAGTCAGAACTTAACACTAAAAGGCGTGCCCCTTTAATCCAGGGATAGGGATTGGACTCGAACGGGCGGAAAACCGTTTTGTTTTCAATACCCAGCTCGGCAGCAAGCTGCTTGAGTTTTTGAATTTGAGCGTCAGACCCATTGCCCATCATGACCAGCGTTGTGTCAATTTTACTCAGGGCGAACGCACGTAGAAGTCGGTCGTGGCGTTTGTGTTCATGGAAGCGGCCAACATGAATAATGTAATCCTTTCCCTGCATCTCGAAGGGCGCATCCGCCAGACGCTGAATTTCAGGAATATCGAAAGGATTATGGATAACCGCTTTGCGTCGAAGATTGAGCGCCAGCGTCTCGGAAAGATCTGTCAACACGGCGCCTGAGACGGCGACAACGTTGCGGTTTTCGTAGGTATGACGAATTTTAAGATGTTTAAACCAGCGCGAAAGTCCGCTGCGATGGCGAAGATAGGAAAACGAGAACATGCCGTGCACGCAGAACCAGACTTTGTCACGTTCCAGCGCGCGGCAGTGCGACACAATGCGGTCTGTTTTGTGCAGGTGAGAGAACACCACATCAAATTTGCCGCTGCGCTCAGCTTGCTCAATCGCCTGATCCAGCAGTTGGGCGCGGCGTGGGATTTCCGTCAGCTTTCGCCACGGTTTTTTACATGTGTCCTGAACAACCTGATAATCGATGCCGTCCGGGATGGCGTAGTCGCACACTTTCCGCAGAGAGAATAGAGAGACCTGATGTCCCATTTCTATTAATCCACGGGAGAGCGTAAGAACCGTTTTTTCAGCTCCTCCACCGGGTAAACCATCAATAATCATTAGGATGCGCATTTTTAATCCAGTAATTTTTGATAAAGCGTAATAAGCTGACTTGATAGTTTTTCGGGAGTGGCGTCTTTTACACGTTCACGTGCCGCTCGTCCCATATAGTTATTTTTTTCCAGTGAAGGAATGGTGGCTACCGCTTCCTTCAATGTACTGATATCAAGTGCGTCACAATAAAATCCGTTCTGGCCTTGTTGAATAAACTCTGCACCACCGCAACTCTCTGAAGTAATGACGGGCAAGCCGCAGGCCATCGCTTCAAGAATGACGTTAGGAAAGGGATCATACAGCGTTGGCAACAGTAAACCATCGGATAGCTGATAAAAAGGCAGAGTTTCTTTTTGCACCCCCAGGAAACGGATTTGCCCCTCGCAGCCTAACGAACGGGCGAGGTCGCGATAACGACGCTCTGCTTTATCTTGCCCAACCACAATCAGCCAGGCTGATGTTCCAGCGATAGCGCGTATGGCGCTGGCTAATCCTTTTCGTTCAAACCCTGAGCCAACAAAACAGAGCACAACGGCATCGGCTGGCAAACCAAATTGCTGGCGCAGCATCGCACGCTGTGCCTCCTGGGCCGGAACGAAGCGGCTGGAATCAATAGAATTATAAATCACATGAATTTTATTTGCGTCAATATCAAAGTCTTCAACGATTTCGCGTTTGATCATCTCCGCATTACAGATTACGGCTTTCAACTCAGGCGCCTGATACATTTCCCGTTCCGCACGCATCACGTAGCGGTGATAGCGGTCATACATCAGCATTTGCGCACGCCAGGCTGGTAAAATGCGCGCGCGCTGAAGCAGCCAGCGACGATGCACCCCATCACCCGCGCGATAGATATCACAACCCGGGATGCGCTCATGGCTTTGAACAATATCAAACTGCTGTTGCTGCCACAGCGCGCGCGCGGCCTGTGCAAATCCGCGCTCTCGACTGATGCGGCCCCATTTTTGAGGGTTGCAAATATGGATATGCCAGTCGTCTTGCTTCTCTCCCTGCCACTCACGCGTGATGACGTTGAGCTCAAGGTTCTGATTGCTCAGCGCGGTGAGAGCGCGCGAAACGAAGCGTTCCGCTCCGCCATCAGGGCGATACTTTTGGCGAACAATGGCCAGACGATGGTTTTTCATGACAGATATCTCCTTGCGGCGGAGACGACAGCATCAACGGGAATGGCGTCGAGATAGCGTTCTTTCGTTTTGGTATCAATGGCATCCGGATCGGGTAGCGGGCCGTAATCGCCGGCCCAGATGACTTCACCGTTGACTTGCCATGGAGACCAAAACGTGAGTTTAGAAGGGCCAAATAGCGCCACGCAGGGCGTTTGCAGCGCGGCGGCCATATGCATTGGAACGGAGTCAACGCCGATAAAAAGACGCGCATGATCGATAAGTGAGGCCAGCTGGCGCAACGTTAGCTGGCCCGCCAGCGAGACGACTCCCGTCTTTGGCGAGGCGGCGAGAATGCGATCGATCATCGCCAGCTCTTTTTTATCCGGCCCCGCGGTGAGCACAACCGTATGACCATCCTGCTGCAGTGCAGTAATGGTTTGCGCCATTTTGTCTTCGCTCCAGCATTTAAAGAACCAGCGGGACGTCGGCTGGATCACGATATAGCTGTCGCCCACAGCCGTCTGCGTCAGCTTTTGGCGGGCATGATCCCAGTCTTCTGCGGTGTAAGCCATGGTGACGGCAGGCTGCGGCGCGACCGGTAATGGCGCCAGAATGGAGAGATTCTGTTCGACCGTATGCAGGGATTTGTGGCCGTCGACAGAGACCAGATCGGTGTGACAAAAACGCCAGAATGAACTGTTGCGTTTGTTAAACGCGAATCCGAGGCGAACGGGTGCACCGGTGAAACGGGTGACGATCGCGCTACGCCATTGATCGGCAAGGTTAATCACCAGATGATAATGCTGATTTCTTAACGCACGCAGCAACTGCCACTCTTTTTGAAGATGCTTCAGCGTGCCAAGCTGTTTCCATTTACGATCGATTCCATAAATTGTACCGATCGTCGGATGCGCGGCGAGCATATCGCGCGTTTCTTCATACAGCAGGACATCAATCTGCGCCTGCGGCCATTTTTGACGTAGCGAATCAATGACGGAAGTGGTCAGCAACATGTCGCCATGATGGCGGAGTTTGATAAGTAAAATGCGCAAATCAGGTGTGTCAGGTAAGTTATTCATCATCATCTTATCGGCGTTGTACTGATGGCAATTCTAATAGACCTGATAGCGACTTGCACTCTTTCTCCATAATCTCAGTAATTTCCCTGGAAGGGTTTACTCATGCTTTGGAGAGTGCGTAACATAGCGCTAACTTTCCTGTCTTGCGGACTCATTATGAACAAACCAGCGTTTATCATCACAATTGATACTGAGGGCGATAATCTCTGGCAAAATCACCGCGTCATTAAAACGGAAAATGCGCGTTATCTGGCGCGTTTCCAGGCGCTTTGTGAGCGTTTCGGCTTTAAGCCCGTGTGGCTGACCAATTACGAGATGGCGATCGAACCCGTTTTCATCGAATTCGCCAGGGACGCAATCGCCCGCGGTCAGGGGGAGGTGGGAATGCACCTTCACGCATGGAATAGCCCGCCGGAGCACGATCTCACGGGCGATGACTGGCGATGGCAGCCTTATCTGGTTGAATTTTCGGATGAGGTGATGCGCGAAAAAGTGCTGTTCATGACACGCCTGCTGGAAGAGACCTTCCAGACCAAAATGTTAAGCCACCGTGCCGGACGTTGGGCATTTGACAGTCGCTACGCAAAATTGCTCGTTGAACTGGGCTACCAGGTGGATTGCTCCGTGACGCCACGCGTGAACTGGCGCAATGCGAAAGGCGCCCCACAGGGTAATGGCGGAACGGATTATCAGCATTTCCCCGACCACGCCTATTTCATGGATTTAGACAATATTTCCCGGGCAGGCCATAGCCCATTACTCGAAGTGCCGATGAGCATTCAGTATAAACACCCGGCGTGGTTGAACACGATCAAACAGGGTTACGACAGGCTTCGCGGTAAATATCGCTCTCCCTCTGTGAACTGGCTAAGACCGTCCGGTGGGAATGCGGCGCAAATGATTCAGGTCGCACAGCAAAGCCTGTCGCAGGGAAGTGAGTACGTGGAGTTTATGCTTCATTCGTCGGAATTTATGCCTGGCGGAAGCCCAACGTTTAAAGATGAGGCGGCGATTGAAGGGTTGTATCAGGATTTAGAAACGCTTTTTAGCTGGTTATCCGATAAGACGGTAGGGATGACGCTGGCGGAGTTTTATCAATACAAGAAAAAATAATGCCCGCCAGGCGGGCATTATCATTAGCGTTGCCTGGTTTGCGAAAAAGGGGTACTCAGCGCAAACACGGTGACAAAGAAGATTAAAGCCTCAGAACTCAACAGTATGACGTCAGTCAGGCCATAGAGTAATAAAAGAAGCATGGTCGTCAGCAGCAGGCCATTTCTGTTTTTAAGGGCGTAAACGATCATCGATATATAGAAAAACACTAATATCGCCAGCCCTGGGATCCCCTGCAGAGAATATTTCTCAATAAACTCATTGTGCAGATGCACCCTGATAAACTCGAGTGCAGCCGCGAGGTGTGGGTGCCCATTTTTCACATATTGCTGTGTCCATATTTCGCGGTCTTCAACTGACTGCCCTAAAGGATGGGCCAGCCCGTTTTGAATGCCAACACTCCACATAGAAAAACGTGCGCCGAGCGAGGTTGCATCATTACCTTTTTGATAACTTTCAACTTCAGCTTGTGTTTGTTGTAGCTTGGGTAGGATTAATGGTTTGTAGCTAACGATAACAATACCCGCCACAATACATAAGAAAATCAGCGTAGATTTAAGGTGTATTCTTCTGAAGTGATAAAGCGTGAGTACAATCGCCAGGAGTAGATATAACCCCATTGCGGCACGGGTGCCCGTTAGAAGAATGACGAAATAAGATATTAAGATGATGAGTCCTGCGGCTACATACAGTTTGATATTTTTCTGTAGATAAAGGCTGTATACAAACGCCAGTGACAATACAGAATAAACATAGGCCGACACGGTCGCACGGTTTATGGCCATCTCGATACGCCCCATACCCTGTGAAGCCTGCCATAAGCCATAGCCAGTGGCGAGTATAAACCCTGCACCAGAGGCGTATAAAAAATATTTCTGGAAGGATGCTCTATCAATATAAGACTTAAACCGGTCAAGGTAAAAAATGAGAATACTTGCCAGAATTAATTTTTTACTTGCACCGAGATAATCGCTATAAACGTTCAGACCTTCGCTATGATATTCATACACCAGATACCAGCCAAGATTAAGCAGGCCAATCAATATAATCGGCAATGCGATAGAAAAAGGACGCATTGTGATTTTTTTATATTCGCACGCTAAGCCGATAATGCTGGCATAAATCGCAATATAGAAAAACTCTCGCTGCTTACCTGAACTCAGCAGCGCCAGCGCAAGCGAAATAAGGCTCAAAATCAGCGTCAGCTGATAAAGCCGCAGTTTTACTTTTTCCATAATGCCTCAATGACCCTTTTTTTGTAGCTGAAACGTACATCTCTGGTAAAGAAGAAAGAGAGAGAATAAAGTGCATTGACCCGCTGTTTAACCAGTTTGAGTTGCAGGTCAGTCAGATGCTGCCGGTGGTTTCTGTAGATATCAAACCAGTGACAATTAACAAGATGCTTAAAAGAACGAGGGAATGTTTCTTCCATTTGTAATGTGCAATCAACCAGCGTAGCGATTTTACTGGCGTCGAGACGGCTCGACAAACTGTCGTTACGTTTGATGTAATAATAATGTCCCTGACGCTGATAGACTATTTTACTCGATTGCATCAGCATGCCGGGAAACACGGCAAAATCTTCATAGCAGACCATCGAAGGAATCGGGTTATTCACATACAATTCCCGATGAATGAATTGCCCGATGAGATGTGCCTGAAAATCTTTGTGCTGCAGGAACCGCTTTATTGCCTCATGTTGTGACAAAGCAACAGGAGAGAACCCCTGCCAGTCGGCTGTCATTTTTTTGGTGTCGCGAATTTCCAGCAGGCGCGTCAGGAGCATATCAGGGCGCTCTGATTTGAGAAACGCCACCGCGTCCCTGATGCTGCCCGGTTTCATCCGGTCATCGCTATCCAGCATGGTAATGTATTCACCTGTGGCCAGCGAGAGGGCACTGTTTCGAACATGGCCTACGTTACGGTACTCGACGTATCGGGATTGCGCATTCGGAAGCATTGGCAGCCACGCTTCAATAATATCCTGCGTTGAGTCGTTTGAACTGTCGTTAAAGATAATGATCTCTACATCATCCCACGCACCCTCAATCGCGTTTTGCAGGCTTTCTAGCGTGGTGTGAAGCGTATCTTTGGCGTTATGCGCGGCAATAATGATGCTTAGAAAAGCCATAATAATTAGTTTCCCTGAGCATCAAAGGAGTATGCGTCTGTATTAATTGTGGGTAACTCGCAAATGAAGTGTTTGAGTTCACGTAGCGCTTCGTCTGTTACAGCGAAGAGTTCTTCCCGGCTCTGTGAGAAGTAATATCGTGTTTCAAAAACATATGAGCAAATGTTGTCATCATTACCAATCAGCAATACGTTGCCCAGCGGACGCTGTTCATAGTGGCAACAAGGCCCGAACAGTAAGATTACCGGCACGCCGACTGCATCGGCAATGTAGACATTCCCCGAGTCAGACGCGATATAGCAATCCATTTTAGAAATGGCCCACGGCAGCTCTTCAAGCGAGATTTTGCCAATCAGATTAATAAAGTTGGGCAGTTCACCGTAAGCGCGGGTGATGTCGTCCATCCACGATTGTTCATTCGGGGCGCCAAACACATAAAATTCGCAGGGCAGGTCGGCGAGACGATCGGAAATTTGCTTCCAGATGACCGGCGGAACGGTTTTCGCTTTATTTCCCGCGGCTACGCTGATGCCAATGCGGATCACGCCGGGTTTATCGAGGATTGCCGGATAGGTCGCAGGTTTGAAAAGTGGCTTTGTGGCGTGCTTTGGCGAGTCTTGCCAGGTTAAGGTGCGATCGGCCAGTTTGAGATAGTTCGTGACTGAAAGAGTCTTCTTACCGTGTTCAACAGTACCGTCTGCCGTTGCATAGAAAATACCGTGATACCATCTGCGCGTGTAAGTGCTTAAAAACTGTTTGTTTTTAGCGTTACACACGGAGGCGAAAAAGAGGTTCACGCTATTGGGTTGCAGGAGATAGACATTGTCATAGCGGTTCATGATCCGGCAGGCAAAGACCAGCTTTCGCCACAGGTTACGCTTATGCTGCTCGATAAAAAAAATCTCATCGATCGTCTCATCATGCTTCGCCAGCGCACCCACGCTACGACTGATGAGCACGTCGCTTTTTTGCAGGTATGCCAGAAGGGGCGTTGCATTAACAAAATCGCCGATTTTTGCTGTCTGAATGACCAGGTTTTTACCTGTCTCTTTGCGGAACAGCTTCCGGATAAGCTTCACCGGAAAGAGTAAAATCAGCAGAAATACGTAACTCATGCGTTAGATATCCCTGTTGGAAAGCCAACGGCTGCCCTGTAAAAATGAAAAAATAGCATCTGCGCTGATATCCTTCGTTTGCTGGGTCGGGCTGACCATCTGATGCTGGTTTTTACCGTAACCCCCGATCAATCCGGGATCGGTCGGACCAAAAATCGTAATATTCGGACGATCCAGCGCCGCGGTTAAATGGCTTAAACCTGTATCAACGGAAACAACAGCATTCGCTCCCGCCAGCTGCGCGGCAACCTGCGCCAGCGTGAGTTTCGGCAATACCTCGACGTGTGAAAAACCTGCTGCCAGACGCTCTGCACGCTGCCGCTCATGTTCAGCGCCCCAGGGCAGTTTAATATGGATGCCGGTAGGTTGCATTAGTTCAATCAGGCTTCGCCAGTGCGTTTCCGGCCAGTGTTTATCGTCGCGCGTTGTGGCATGCAGGAAGACAAGATAAGGCTGCGCACAGGGATCTGTATTGCGCAAAAAGTGCTGCGCAATGGCGTAGTCGCCCTGGGTTTCCGGTTTCGCATAGCCCAGACTTTTTGCAAACAGCTCGCGGGTACGTTCTACGGCATGCTGTTGCTTTACGATGTGGTGCCGACGGTTATAGAACAGGCTCGCCAGCGGTTCGCGGGCGGTATGCCAGTCCATGCCGTGCTTTACGCCGTGTGCCAGACGCGTCACCAGCGCGGCGCTTTTCACCAGCCCCTGGGCGTCGATGATGGCGTCGTAATGCTGTGCCCGCACCGCCTCACGGAAGGCTTTGCGTTCGGCTTTAATCGGCGCGGAGAACCACGCTTTGCGCCAGCGGCGGATCGCCACCGGGATCACGCGGTCAACCGCTTCATGCCAGGTGGGGATCTGCGCGAAGCCTTCTTCCACCACCCAGTCAAAACGAATGTCGGGAATGGCCCGCATGGCGTCCGTCAGTGACGGGAGCGTATGCAGAACATCGCCCATCGAAGAAGTTTTAACGATCAGTACCCGCATTCGTTATCCTTCTTCGCTCAACAGCAGTTCGTTAAGCTCTTCGAGAACGCGCTCTGGCGTAATGTCGATCAGGCTCTGATGGTAGCCTTCTGCGGCATCGCCCTTGCGTACTTTGTGATAGCCGGTGATCAGGCGGATGACGCGCGCTTTATGAGAAAGCGGGGGCGTGAAGTCCGGGCTACTTGGGCCATACAGCGCCACCAGCGGGCGGTTTAGCGCGGCGGCGACGTGCATCAGGCCCGAATCGTTGCTGACCACGGCCTCACAGGCGGCAATCAGAATAACAGCCTGTTCAAGCTGCGTTTCTCCCGCCAGGTTGCGGCACCAGGCCTGCTGTTCATTACTGAGCGTCGCGAGAATTTCGTTGCCTGCCTCGTGGTCCTTTGCCGAACCGAACAGAACAATCTGGTAGCCTTCGTCAATCAGCTGTTTCGCCAGCTCCGCATAGTGATAGTGCGGCCAGCGTTTTGCCGGGCCGAACTCGGCGCCGGGGCAGAAGCCAATCATCGGGCGTTCAGACGAAAGGCCAAACGCGCTGCAGGTCTGGGATTTTTCACCGTCGTTAACCTGAAGCTGTGGCCACAGCAGCGGCTGCGGCAGATCTTTCGCACTGCGCATCACGCCTTTGTCGTAGGCCAGCGCCACATAGCGCTCCACCATCAGCGGCCAGGCCTCTTTATCCAGCACCCGCGCATCGTTCAGCAGGCCGTAGCGCATTTCACCGCGCCAGCCGGTGCGATGTGGGATACCTGCAAAGAAAGGCACAAGGGCGGATTTAAAGGAGTTTGGCAGGACATACGCCCGATCGTAGCGCTTATCGCGCAGGCTATGGCCGAGCTTGCGGCGTTCGCCAATTTCCAGCGCCCCGTGGCCAAGCGGCATCGGGATCGCCTCGTTCACTTCCGGCATACGCGACAACAGCGGACGGCACCACGCGGGTGCCATCACGTCGATTATCGCCTGGGGATAACGCGCCTTGAGCGTGCGATAGAGACTTTGCGACATCATCATGTCGCCCACCCATGACGGGCCGATCACCAGAATCTTCATACTTATGCGTCGCGGTTCAGCCAGGCCATATATTCCGTTACGCCTTCGGCAACGGTCTTGAACGGCTTGTCGTAGCCTGCGGCGCGCAGGTTGGTCAGGTCAGCCTGGGTGAACGCCTGATAACGGCCTTTCAGCTTGTCAGGGAACGGAATGTACTCGATGCTGCCTTTTTTGTGATACGCCAGCGTTGCGTCAGCCACCGCCTGGAAGGACTCCGCGCGGCCGGTACCCAGGTTGAAGATGCCGGATACGCCGTTTTCCCAGAACCACAGGTTCACTGCGGCAACGTCGCCCACGTAAACGAAGTCGCGCTTAAAGCCGTCGCTGCCTTCGAACAGTTTCGGGCTTTCGCCGTTATTCAGCTGGGTGTTCAGGTGGAACGCCACGCTCGCCATGCTGCCTTTGTGGCCTTCGCGCGGTCCGTACACGTTGAAGTAACGGAAGCCGACGATCTGCGAGTTCGCTTCAGGCAGCACCTGACGCACGTACTCGTCGAACAGGAATTTGGAGTAACCGTAGACGTTCAGCGGCTGTTCATACTCGCGGGATTCGATAAAGTCCGAGGTGCGGCCGCCGTAGGTTGCCGCGGAGGAGGCATACAGGAACGGAATTTCACGCTCCAGGCAGTAGTGCAGGAGCTCTTTGGAGTACTGATAGTTATTGTCCATCATGTACTTGCCGTCCCACTCGGTGGTGGAAGAACACGCACCTTCGTGGAAGATGGCTTCGATCTCGCCGAACTCTTCGCCTGCCATAATCTGGATAAGGAAGTCTTCTTTATCCATGTAGTCAGCGATGTTCAGATCCACCAGGTTGACGAACTTGGTGCCGTCTTTCAGGTTGTCAACCACCAGGATGTCGGTGATGCCTTTGTCATTGAGAGCCTTAACAATATTGCTGCCGATAAAGCCCGCGCCGCCGGTAACGATGATCATAACTGTAACCTTTGAAGTGTGGAGCCCGGGGACAATCCCGGACGCTAATGTCTCTATCATATCATTAGTATGGCTGCCCTTCAGCCATTCACCTTCACAGCGCAGGGGTACGCGTGATTTATGCTGCAAAAACGACAAGAGATGACGTGTCATCTCGTCATGAACTATAGGTTTGGGTAATATGTCCCGAAATTTGCCGAGTCTGGAGAATTGCAATGCGTGGTGATTTTTACAAACAGTTAAACAGCGACCTCGACACCGCACGTGCGGAAGGGTTGTTCAAGGAAGAGCGTATTATCACGTCTGCCCAGCAGGCGGACATCACCGTTGCCGACGGCAGCCATGTGATCAACTTTTGTGCGAACAACTACTTAGGTCTTGCGAATCACCCTGAGCTGATTGCCGCTGCAAAAAACGGCATGGACACCCACGGTTTCGGCATGGCCTCCGTACGCTTTATCTGCGGTACGCAGGACAGCCACAAGCAGCTTGAGCAAAAGCTGGCGAGCTTCCTCGGAATGGAAGACGCGATTCTGTACTCCTCCTGCTTCGACGCCAACGGCGGTCTGTTTGAGACCCTGCTTGGCGCAGAAGATGCGATTATCTCCGACGCCCTGAACCACGCCTCCATCATTGACGGCGTACGCCTGTGCAAAGCGAAGCGTTTCCGCTACGCCAACAACGACATGGTCGAGCTGGAAGCGCGCCTGAAAGAGGCTCGTGAAGCGGGGGCTCGCCACGTGCTGATCGCCACCGACGGCGTGTTCTCCATGGACGGCGTGATCGCCAACCTGAAGGGCGTGTGCGACCTGGCGGATAAATACGACGCGCTGGTGATGGTTGATGACTCTCACGCGGTCGGTTTTGTCGGCGAAAACGGCCGCGGTTCCCACGAATACTGTGACGTGATGGGCCGCGTGGATATCATCACCGGTACGCTGGGCAAAGCGCTCGGCGGCGCGTCCGGCGGCTATACCGCCGCGCGTAAAGAGGTGGTCGAGTGGCTGCGCCAGCGCTCTCGCCCGTACCTGTTCTCCAACTCCCTGGCGCCGGCCATTGTTGCCGCCTCCATCAAGGTGCTGGAGATGGTGGAGTCCGGCGCTGAGCTGCGCGACCGCCTGTGGTCCAACGCCCGTCTGTTCCGTGAAAAAATGAGCGCCGCAGGGTTTACCCTGGCCGGTGCTGACCACGCGATCATTCCGGTGATGCTGGGCGATGCGGTCGTCGCGCAGCAATTTGCCCGCGAACTGCAGAAAGAAGGGATTTACGTCACCGGGTTCTTCTTCCCGGTGGTGCCAAAAGGTCAGGCGCGTATCCGCACCCAGATGTCTGCGGCGCATACGCCTGAACAAATTGAACGTGCGGTGGAAGCCTTTACCCGCATCGGCAAACAGCTGGGCGTAATTGCCTGAGGACGTGTGATGAAAGCGTTATCCAAACTGAAAGCGGAAGAAGGGATTTGGATGACCGACGTGCCGGAGCCGGAAGTCGGTCATAACGATCTGCTGATCAAAATTCGTAAAACCGCCATCTGCGGTACTGACGTTCACATCTACAACTGGGACCAGTGGTCGCAGAAAACCATTCCGGTACCGATGGTTGTCGGTCACGAATATGTCGGTGAAGTGGTGGGTATCGGCCAGGAAGTGAAAGGCTTCCAAATTGGCGACCGCGTCTCCGGTGAAGGCCATATTACCTGCGGCCACTGCCGTAACTGTCGCGGCGGGCGTACGCACCTGTGCCGTAATACCATTGGCGTGGGCGTAAACCGCCCGGGCTGCTTCGCGGAATACCTGGTGATCCCGGCGTTTAACGCGTTCAAAATTCCGGACAATATCTCTGACGACCTGGCCTCCATCTTCGACCCGTTCGGCAACGCGGTGCACACGGCGCTCTCCTTCGACCTGGTCGGTGAAGACGTGCTGGTCTCCGGCGCGGGCCCAATCGGCATTATGGCCGCTGCGGTGGCGAAGCACGTGGGCGCGCGCAACGTTGTGATCACCGACGTGAACGAATACCGTCTGTCGCTGGCACGCAAAATGGGCGTCACCCGTGCGGTGGATGTCTCGAAAGAGAGCCTGACCGACGTGATGGAAGAGCTGGGCATGACCGAAGGCTTTGACGTGGGTCTGGAGATGTCCGGTGCGCCACCGGCGTTCCGCACCATGCTCGACACCATGAACCACGGTGGCCGTATCGCGATGCTGGGTATTCCGCCGTCAGACATGTCTATCGACTGGAACAAAGTCATCTTCAAGGGGCTGTTCATCAAGGGCATCTATGGCCGCGAGATGTTCGAGACCTGGTACAAGATGGCGGCGCTGATCCAGTCCGGTCTGGATCTGTCCCCAATTATTACTCACCGTTTCTCCATCGATGAGTTCCAGCAGGGCTTCGACGCGATGCGTTCCGGCCAGTCAGGAAAAGTGATCCTGAGCTGGGATAAGTAATCAAAAAGGGGCCTGAGGCCCCTTTTTTCACTGATTCTTTTTCTCTTCGTCCGTCAGGTAACGCACCTTGCGGGTGTAGTCCTGACCTTTGAACAGCAGTTTGTTATCCGGCGATTCAAGGTACTTCTGCCATTCGGAGAGAGGGAAACCGCCGTGCGCGCCAATCACCTCTTTCGGTACAACGGCTTCCTGACCGCCAATTTTTTTCGAGACCGGCCAGTTCATCCAGTCACCCAGGTTAACTGTTTTTAGATCCAGCATGTCCAGCAGCGCGGCGAGCGGCAGCTGATCGGTCGGCGGCTGCGTGTCGTCCATCAGCTCCCAGGTATCCTGGAACAGCGTCAGCCACAGCGGGCAGATACGGCGCCAGGTTTTTTTGGTTGCCGCAAGAAACGCGCCGTTAACGTGATCGACCAGATACGGGCGCACCGTCTCCTTGTAATACGCCGGCACTTTTTCCTCTGGCGCACCGTCCAGCTTGGCAATCATTTTGCCCTGACGGAAGCTGGAGTAGATATGCATATCGGCCATGTTGATCTCGGGCATCTTGAGCAGGTTGAGATCGGAATCGATCATCAATACCCCTTCACCGCGAGCCTGCAGCGGGGCGTTAAGCTTCACCAGACGGCTGAGGTAGATCTGCTTATAGCGGTAGCTTTCCTCACGTACGGGAAGATTTAGCGTCACTACGCGGGTTTTCGGCGGCAGTACCCCAAAGGCAGATTCAGGCTGATCGCTGACGATGACGATTTCGCTCACCCCGGTGGCATAACGTTCCGCGAAGGTGGCAGAGAGTAATGCTTCTTCGACGAAATCTGCACCGGTACACGGAATCACAATAGAATCCACCGCAGCAAGCGCGCCCGTCACGGGCAGAGAGCTGTAAGGAATGTTGTGTCGCCCGGTGATATGACGATAGCGAGCATTAAGAAATTTAAACATAGTTATCTCGTTTGGTTAGTGCGCGCCAAGCACGGCTTCGACACCGCTGACATAGTTTTCGATGGCATAGGTATGACAGACGTTCTGGTATGCAGCCGCAGCCAGCCGAGCCCGCAGGTCAGCATCTGCCCAGATATTGTCCAGATGCTGTGCAAGCTGTGAAACATCGCTCCAGGGGAAGAGCAGCCCTGTCGAATCATGATCAATCAATTCCGCCGTGCCGGTCACCTGAGAGCCAATAACGGGGATATTGAGAAGCATCGCTTCCAGCACCACGCGCGGCAGCCCTTCGCTTTTTGAGGCCAGAATAAAGGCGTCAAACGTAGCGAGGTAATTAAATGGGGTATTCTGAAAACCGGTGAAGATGACGTGGTTTTCAATTCCCAGCGTTCGGGCCTGTTCCGCTAAAGCGCGGCGTTCGGCACCTTCGCCGACCAGCACCATTTTCCATTTCGCCTCGGGATGCTTCTGGCTGAACTGTGCCAGCGCCTCCAGCGTGTGGTGGTTGGCTTTGCGAGGGATTAACGACCCGATACTGCCGAACACAAACGTGTCGTCATCAATATTCAGGCGCTGGCGCATTGCGCGTCGGTCAGGTAAAGGCTGGTGGATGTCGATGGCATTATTGACCGTCGTACACAGTTCGGGCCGGACGCCATGCTGAAGCAACACGCGTTCAACGCCGTGCGAGACGGCGATGATTTTTGTGGCATGGGCATTAACCAGCTTTACCAGCGGCGGGGTCAAAACGGGCTCAATGCGGCAGTGCTGGATCAACCGCGCCTGCAGGTTCGCCGCCGCCAGATAGCCTTCCTCGTTTGAGCCCGGCTGGTTATTCATATAGAGCGTATCGAAACCGCCCTGCGTGAAAAGGGTCTCGATTTTGCTGACGTTAGGCCTGATGCGCCACATGATATCCACGTGACGCGTCAATGCCTTGCGGGCGCTGCGTGAGAAAAACAGCAGGCTACGTCCCGCTTCCTTCAACAATTTGGCCCAGACCGGCTGCGGACGTTGAGGGATCACGATGAGCGGGATGCCGATGCCGTTGAGCACCTGGCCAATCGTCTCACCTTCAGCACGACTATAATCACTGTAAAAACAACAGGTAATATCGAATTTATCGCGATTGATTCGCTTCAGGAGCTCAAGCATACTGTTGGTGCCTCCCCCCCATTCTTTACCCGTATCCAGGAGGAGAATTTTACTTTTGTGCGGCATGTCTGAATCCGTGTGCTACCCTTCATCTGACTGCATTATAAAGAATCTGTTGAAATAAAATAGATTTTTCTATTTTATTGCTCTTGAGAATTAGACAAAATTTCAAGCGTGCTTATTTGAAAAGTGTGATTCAGGACTTTAATCGTCTCTACTCATTTATATAGTATTAATAATATTAATTTAGGCTGCTATTGAGAGTGGGAAAATGTTTAAAATAACGGTCTGCTTATTAACGTTTAATTCTGAAAGATTATTGCACGATGTTATCCCGCCTCTTTTGAAAATAGCGGATGAAATTGTCGTGGTCGATTCTGGCAGTACGGACAAAACACGATATATTTGTGAAAGTTTTGGACTGCTACCTGTCTATAAAAAATTTAGCTGGCATGGCGAGCAGATGAACCATGCTATATCCTTAGCCAGCAATGACTGGGTCCTGTGCATCGACAGCGACGAAATTCTTGACCAGGAAACGGTTAATGCCGTTTTAACGTTAAAAGCAGGCGATGAGCCAGACCCCGGAATGGCATGGCGAATATGCCGCCACTGGTTTGTTCTGGGTGAAGAAGTCCGGACGATTTATCCAGTTTCATCCCCTGATTATCCTGTGCGTCTTTTTAATCGTAAACAGTCCCGGTTTAATAACAGGCCGGTAGACGATCAGGTCGAAGGTTTTCTCCGTTGTGAACGTATTCCGGGTTATGTAAAACATGATACGTTTCCCACGCTGCATGAGCTTTTTAACAAATTAAATTGTTATACAACCCGTCTGGTTCAACATCAAAAAATACGGCCCTCTATAGGGCGCGGCGTAATCAGCGCCATCGGGGCTTTTTTCAAATGGTATCTGTTTAGCGGCGCCTGGCGTAAGGGCAAAGTGGGGGTGGCGACGGGACTGTATGCCACAGCCTATAGCTTTTTGAAGTATTTCAAATCCTGGTATCAGCATCAGGAAAAAAAAGAGTCCGTTGCTAACGAGCAGACGGACTCTCAGATTGCGAAATAAGCGTCAGGCTTTCTTACCCCATCCCTGCCACTGCTGCTGGACGTATTTCACCAGGGTACTGTTACTGATGCTGTCTCCGATGACGGAGAAGAAGCGGGTCGCATAGACCGGTTCAAGCGGTTGCTTCGGTACACAGCGCTTCACGCCGCGGAACGGATTACGCGGCGCTGTTGGGACGGGCTGCGCAGAATTTGGTGTAGAGGTATCTACCTGCGGCTCGTTCAGCAGATCGCTCGGACGCACCAGCGTGATATCGGCAGGCAAGGTCGGCAGCATCTGCTGCAGGACGCGAACGGTAGACGGGTGCGGGTGACCGATGGCGATGGCTGAGCCATTGCGGCGGGCCAGTTGTACCGCGCGATTAAACTGCATGCGGATATCGGCTTCGTTCTGGGTATCATCCAGGAACACCTTGCGCTTAATCACCTTTACGCCCGTTCCCTGAGCGGCACGCATCGCCTGGCTGTTGCCGATGGTCATGCTGTCGAGGAAGTAGAGATTGTAACGCTCCAGCGCCTGCATCACTTTGAGCATCCCGTACAGGCTTGATGTCATCGCGCTGCCCATATGGTTGTTCAGCCCTACGGCATACGGCACTTTGTTGTAGGCGTCGCGGATGATGCGCTCGATCTCCTCGCTGCTCATGTCCGGGCGCAGGGTGTCTTTTTCCAGCGGCTGCTTGCTGAGCGGGGCCATCGGCAGGTGGATCAGCACCTGATGACCGCTGTTATGGGCTTTGGTCGCCATCTCACGCGCGTGGGGCGCATTTGGAAGGACGGCGACAGAGATGGCCGACGGCATCGCCAGCACCTGATTTTCATAGTGTGGACGATAACCGAAGTCATCAATCACGATAGCGAGTTTACCTGCGTATACTGGTGCAGCCAGCGCCAGCACGCTGACGACGGAGAAAACCATTCGACGAAATTGAAGCAAAACTTATCTTCCCAACCACGGCTGTGGATTGACCGCCTGACCCTGGCGACGAATTTCGAAATAGAGTGACGGGCGGCCCTGACCGCCACTGCTGCCCACAAGGGCGATGGGTTGGCCTGCGCGCACCTGCGTGCCGACGCTGACCAGCGCGCTCTGGTTGTAGCCGTAAAGGCTCATGTCACCTTTACCGTGTTCGACCACCACCACCAGTCCGTAACCCTGCAGCCAGTCGGCCAGAATCACGCGGCCATCGGCAATGGCTTTTACTTCGCTACCTTCAGACGCACCGATAACTATCCCTTTCCAACGTAGCTCACCCTGCAGCTGTTCGCCATAGCGATGCAGAATTGAACCGCGAACGGGCCAGAAAGCCTGACCGCGAGGAGAGCCCAAACCGCCGGTACGCGACATCAGGGAACGTTCGCTCTCGCTTGGTTTGTAGGTAGTTCCTTTGCGGGACGCTTCCTGCTGCTTATCGCGAACGGCCTGCGCCTCGCGAGCCTCTTTTTCGGCGCGCGCTTTCGCCGCCGCTTCCGCACGGGCGATGCTGTTACGCAGTTTTGATTCGTTGGCGCGCATTTCGCTGAGCTGGCTCTGACCTTCCTGAATGGAGGATTCAAGGCCGGAAAGGGTTTTCTTACGCTCGTTGCGCGCCTGCTCAAGCTTCGCCTGCTGGGCCTGCTGATCGTAAAGCAGCGTCTGCTGCTGGCTCTGCTTCTCTTCCAGCTCGGCTTTTTGCGTGGAGACCTCTTCGCGCGTCTGCTTCAGCTGCGCGATCGTCTCCTGACGCGCCTGGTTGAGATAGCCAAAGTAGGCCTGCAGGCGCTGGCCGCGCTGGCTCTCTTCGCCGCTGAGGATCAGCTGGAGTCCGGTATGTTCACCCTGGCGGAATGCGGCATCAAGCTGTGCGGCAAGATTACGCTCCTGCGCGTCACGCTGGCGCTCGAGTTTGGCAATCGACGCGTTCATCTCGTCGATCTGTTTATTCAACTGGGCGAGGGTGTTTTGTGTTTCACGGAGTTTACGCGTGGCGGCGGAGATCGCCTCTTCCTGCTGCTTGAGCTGGGCGAGCAGGGCGGAGCGCTGCTGCTGCTGCTGGCGTACCGCACGCTCTTTGGCGGCGATATCGGCCTGAATGGATTTTAGCTGGTCGCGGTCATCCGCGTGGGCGGATGCGGCGCACAGCAATACGCCAGCGCTGAGTGCGCTGGCGTAAAACAGAGGTCTGACTGATAACCTAAGCGGCTTCACGACCCATGTGATTGAAAAAATCGCCTTTCCCCTCATGGGGAGCGATTATTCCACGATGAACAGCGGCTTACCAGTCATCTCTTCAGGGATCGGCATACCCATCAGCGACAGCATGGTTGGCGCGATGTCAGAAAGCTTGCCGCCTTCCACTGCTTTCAGTGATTTATCACCCACATAAATCAGCGGAACAGGCAGGTTGGTATGGGCCGTGTGCGCCTGGCCGGTCGCCGGGTCGCGCATCTGTTCAGCGTTACCGTGGTCAGCGGTGATCAGCAGCTGGCCGCCAACGGATTCAACCGCTTTCGCTACCTGCTCAACGCAGTGGTCCAGCGCTTCAACCGCTTTTACTGCTGCTTCCATCACCCCGGTATGCCCAACCATGTCGCCGTTCGGGTAGTTACAGATGATGGTGTCGTACTTACCGCTCTTGATGGCCGCAACCAGTTTTTCCGTCAATTCTGCAGAGCTCATTTCTGGCTGCAGATCGTAGGTAGCGACTTTCGGAGAGTTGATCAGAATGCGGTCTTCGCCTTTGAACGGCTCCTCAACGCCGCCGTTAAAGAAGAAGGTCACGTGCGCGTATTTTTCAGTTTCGGAAATACGCAGCTGCGTTTTGTCGTTCTTCGCCATCCACTCGCCAAAGGTGTTTGCCAGAGATGCTGGCGGATACGCGCAAGGCGCTTTGATGTCTGCGGCGTATTCAGTCAGCTGGATGAAATTGAGGTTTACCACTTTCTTACGGGCGAAACCGTCGAAGTCGCTGTTGACGAACGCACGGGTGATTTCACGCGCGCGGTCAGCGCGGAAGTTCATGAAGATCAGCGCGTCGCCATCTTCCATGGCGGCGTCGGCCTGGCCTTCAGCACGAATCACGGACGCTTTCACGAATTCGTCGTTTTCATCACGTGCATAGGCCGCTTCCAGCGCCTCAACGGCGGTCGCGAACTGGAACTCACCTTTTGCCAGGGTCATCAGGTCATAGGCCTGTTCAACGCGATCCCAGCGGTTGTCGCGGTCCATAGCGTAGTAACGGCCAATGATGGACGCTACGCGGCCTTTACCCAGCGCGGCGAATTTCTCTTCGAAGGCTTGCAGAGAGCCTTTTGCGCTACGTGGTGGCGTATCGCGACCGTCCAGGAAGGCGTGCAGATAGATTTTTTCTGCACCGCGCTCGGCGGCCAGTTCAACCATCGCCATGATGTGATCTTCGTGGCTGTGAACGCCGCCAGCAGAGAGCAGGCCCATGATGTGTACGGCCTTGCCAGCGGCAACGGCTTTATCGACCGCGCCAGACAGCGTTGGGTTGGAGAAGAAGGTGCGTTCTTTAATTTCAACGTCCAGACGCGTCAGATCCTGATACACAATACGCCCGGCGCCCAGGTTTACGTGACCGACTTCGGAGTTGCCCATCTGGCGGTCCGGCAGGCCCACTTCCAGGCCAGACGCGTCAATCAGCGTATGCGGACGTTTCGCCCACAGGGCATCCATGACCGGAGTTTTGGCGTTGAAAATAGCGTTATCCTGGCTATCTTCACGGTAGCCATAGCCATCCAGAATCACCAGTACCATAGGTTTTTTAGAAACCGACATTGCGACAACCTCATGCTCAAGAGTCAAAATTTGCGTAATTTTACTACAGCTGAATCGATCAAATAGCCGCAGAAGATCAAAGAAAGCGCAGGGGCAAGATGTTCACCAGACCATTTTGAGGCATTTTTTTAGGTGGCATGCCGCAGAAAATGGATTAGGTTATGGTCGCTGGCTGTATTTGCCAGAACGCACAGGTATACTCCTGTCCTGGTTTTTTTTATCACTTAGTCGGGAGTAGTTACCCTCCATGCAAGAAATTATGCAATTCGTTAGCCGCCATCCGGTTCTGAGCATCGCGTGGATTGGCCTGCTGGCTGCTGTGCTGTTCACCACATTTAAGAGCCTGACGTCTAAAATTAAGGTTATCACCCGTGGTGAAGCGACGCGTCTGATCAACAAAGAAGATGCCGTCGTGGTCGATCTGCGTCAGCGTGACGATTTCCGCAAAGGTCACATTGCGGGCGCAATCAACCTGCTGCCAGCTGAAATCAAAGCGAACAACGTTGGTGAGCTTGAGAAACACAAAGCCCAGCCGATTATCGTTGTCGATGCGACCGGCATGCAGGCACAGGAATCTGCCAGCGCGCTTCATAAAGCAGGCTTCGAAAACGTAACGGTGCTGAAAGAAGGTATTTCCGGCTGGAGCGGGGAAAATCTTCCTTTGGTACGCGGTAAATAAGGAGTTCAGTCATGGCCAATATTGAGATCTATACCAAAGCGACGTGCCCGTTCTGTCATCGTGCGAAAGCGCTGCTGAACAGCAAAGGCGTCACGTTCCAGGAACTGCCGATCGACGGTGACGCGATTAAACGCGAAGAGATGATCAAACGTAGTGGTCGCACGACGGTTCCGCAGATTTTTATTGATGCGCAGCACATTGGCGGCTGTGATGACTTGTATGCGCTCGACGCCCGTGGTGGACTCGATCCGCTGCTGAGCTAAGAGACTTTAGGACAATTAAAAAGGGTATTTCCATGTCAGAACAAAACAACACCGAGATGACTTTCCAGATCCAGCGTATCTACACCAAGGACGTCTCTTTCGAAGCGCCAAATGCGCCACATGTTTTCCAGAAAGATTGGCAGCCAGAGGTTAAACTTGATCTGGATACCGCATCTACCCAACTGGCAGATGACGTGTATGAAGTCGTGCTGCGTGTGACCGTTACCGCATCTCTGGGTGAAGAAACTGCATTCCTGTGTGAAGTACAGCAGGGCGGCATCTTCTCTATCGGCGGTATCGAAGGCAACCAGATGGCGCATTGCCTGGGTGCGTACTGCCCGAACATTCTGTTCCCGTATGCGCGTGAATGCATCACCAGCCTGGTTTCTCGCGGTACATTCCCGCAACTGAACCTTGCGCCAGTTAACTTTGATGCGCTGTTCATGAACTATCTGCAGCAGCAAGCTGGCGAAGGTGCTGAACAACATCAGGATGCCTGATGAGCACTGTTAATGCGTCAATGACTGTGATCGGTGCCGGCTCATACGGCACCGCTCTTGCCATCACGCTGGCAAGAAATGGTCACGAAGTGGTTCTCTGGGGCCACGACCCAAAACATATCGCAACGCTGCAACGCGACCGTTGTAACGTGGCGTTTCTTCCGGACGTTCCGTTCCCCGACTCCCTGCACCTTGAAAGCGACCTTGCGACCGCGCTGGCGGCCAGCCGCAACATTCTGATTGTGGTTCCGAGCCATGTATTTGGCGACGTGCTCCGTCAGATTAAGCCGCTGATGCGCCCGGATGCGCGCATTGTCTGGGCGACAAAAGGACTGGAAGCCGAAACCGGACGCCTGCTGCAGGACGTTGCCCGTGAAGCGCTGGGTGATGAGATCCCGCTGGCGGTCATCTCCGGCCCGACCTTTGCCAAAGAGCTGGCCGCTGGCCTGCCGACGGCGATTTCGCTGGCCTCCACCGATCAGGCCTTCTCCGACGATCTTCAACAGCTGCTGCACTGCGGCAAGAGCTTCCGCGTCTACAGCAACCCCGATTTTATCGGCGTGCAGCTGGGCGGTGCGGTGAAGAACGTGATTGCGATTGGTGCCGGAATGTCAGACGGCATTGGTTTTGGTGCCAATGCGCGTACGGCGCTGATCACCCGAGGGCTGACCGAAATGTCCCGCCTGGGCGAAGCGCTGGGTGCCGATCCTGCCACCTTTATGGGGATGGCTGGCCTGGGCGACCTGGTGCTGACCTGTACCGACAACCAGTCTCGTAACCGCCGCTTTGGCATGATGCTCGGACAGGGCAGCGATGTTAAAGGCGCGCAGGAGAAGATTGGTCAGGTGGTTGAAGGCTACCGCAATACCAAAGAAGTCCGCGAGTTGGCGCACCGTTTCGGTGTCGAAATGCCAATAACCGAGGAAATTTATCAGGTATTGTATTGCGGAAAAAATGCGCGCGAGGCAGCATTGACCTTATTAGGTCGCGCGCGCAAGGACGAGCGCAGCAGTAACTAGTCGGAACCGTTGTCACCTGAATGACCCAGCCAGCGCAGAACTGGCTGGTCATTAACTATCGTCTGGAGTAAGCAATGCCGTGTGAAGAACTGGATATCGTCTGGAACAATATTAAAGCCGAAGCCCGGGCGCTGGCCGACTGCGAGCCTATGCTGGCCAGTTTCTACCACGCGACGCTACTCAAGCACGAAAATCTCGGCAGCGCGCTGAGCTATATGCTCGCCAACAAACTGGCTTCCTCGATCATGCCTGCTATCGCCATTCGTGAAGTGGTGGAAGAGGCTTACGCCGCAGACCCGGAAATGATCGCCTCTGCCGCCTGCGATATCCAGGCCGTGCGCACGCGTGACCCGGCGGTCGATAAATATTCTACGCCGCTGCTGTACCTGAAAGGCTTCCACGCCCTGCAGGCTTACCGCATCGGCCACTGGCTGTGGAATGAAGGCCGCCGCGCGCTGGCGATCTTCCTGCAAAACCAGGTTTCCGTGACGTTCCAGGTCGATATTCACCCGGCGGCAAAGATTGGCCGCGGGATCATGCTCGACCACGCCACCGGGATTGTCGTCGGGGAAACGGCGGTCATTGAAGATGACGTCTCGATCCTGCAGTCGGTTACCCTGGGCGGTACCGGTAAAACCAGCGGCGATCGCCATCCGAAAATCCGTGAAGGGGTGATGATTGGCGCGGGTGCCAAAATCCTCGGCAATATCGAAGTCGGGCGCGGCGCGAAGATCGGCGCAGGCTCCGTGGTGCTCCAGCCCGTGCCGCCGCATACCACCGCCGCTGGCGTACCGGCGCGCATCGTCGGTAAACCAGACAGCGATAAGCCGTCCATGGACATGGATCAGCACTTCAACGGCATTCACCATACGTTCGAGTATGGTGACGGCATTTAACTTCTGAGAATGGCGCCCGGATACCCCAGCTGGCGCCAGGCTTCATACACCACCACCGACACCGCGTTCGACAGGTTCATGCTGCGGCTGTCCGGCATCATCGGAATACGGATTTTCTGCTCGGCGGGCAGGGCATCCAGGATCGTGGCCGGCAGGCCGCGGGTTTCCGGGCCAAACATCAGATAGTCACCTGCCTGATAGCTCACGGCGCTATGCGCTGGCGTGCCTTTGGTGGTCAGGGCGAACATGCGCTGCGGCTTCTCGGCTTCCAGAAACGCGGCGTAATCGTGATGGCGAACGACGGCGGTAAATTCATGATAATCCAGCCCTGCGCGACGCAGGCGTTTGTCGTCCCACGTAAAGCCCATCGGCTCAATGATATGCAGACGAAAACCGGTGTTCGCACACAGGCGGATAATATTGCCGGTATTTGGCGGAATTTCTGGTTCGAATAAAACGATGTTAATCATGCTGCCCCCTTAATTGCGGGGGCAGAATAGCAGAAAAGAGAGGAACTACGCGACGCCGGGTTCCTGCGAGCGGCTGTACAGCATTTTGTAGAGGGTTGCCGCAGCGGCCACCAGAGCGGGCACGCTGAGGATCATTAAAATACTGTCTGCCTGCCACTGCATAGCGAGAAGCTGGGCGCTGGTCATGGTTCCCGCCACGCCGCCAAAGCGGCCGATCCCCTGCATCCAGGCGATGCCCGTCGCGCGGCACTCGGTAGGGTAAAAGGTGGCGGCCAGGGTTTGCATGCCCGATTGCGCGCCGTTCATCGCGATCCCCATCAGGAAAATCAGCCCGCCAAACAGAGCGATATGGTTATGCTCAATACCCAGTAAAAGAATAAGGCCCATTGTCAGCACGAAACCACACGCGACCACTTTATGCGCTTCCCAGCGGTCCATCATCCAGCCCGCGAGCAGAATGCCTGCGGTGCCGCCGAAGGTGAACAGCGAGGTGAGCCAGGCGGATTCCGCCAGAGCATAGCCCATCCCCTGCATCAGCGTTGGCATCCAGCTAAGCAGGACGTAGTAAATCACCAGCCCCATAAAATAGGTCACCCACAGCATCAGGGTGCCGGGCAGCCAGGGCATGGAAAAGAGCTGCGACACGCTCCCTTTTTTAGAGGCGACTTTCTCCTCCGCCAGGAAGAAGCCCGTGACGCTATCCAGCGTGCTGCGGGCGAACCGGCTGGCGATGCGGCGGACCTGCATGACGTCTTTCCCGCGCTGCACCAGAAACTTCACGGACTCCGGTAAAAACAGCGCCAGCAGCAGCGTTAAAATCAGCGGCGCAATCGCCCCGGTCAGCAGCACGCTTCGCCAGCCGTGATGGGGGATAAGCCAGGAAGAGATCGCGCCGCCGCCCGCCGCACCGAGAGGGAAGCCGCAGTACATGGTATTAATCGCCATGGCGCGACAGCGCTGGGGGGCAAACTCGGAGATTAGCGTGATGGCGTTCGGCATTGCGGCGCCGAGGCCGAGGCCCGTCAGAAAGCGCCACAGCGTGAGCGTATTCAGACTTTGCGCCCAGGCCGTCCCCAGGCTCGCAAGGCCGAAGAACAGGCACGAAAAGACCAGCACGCGCTTGCGCCCCATCCGGTCCGATACCGGACCGGCAATCAGCGCGCCCAGCGACAGCCCCAGCAGCGCCGCGCTCAGCACCGGCCCCAGATCCTGTTTATGTATCCCCCATTCTGCCGACAGCGTAGGCGCGATGTAACCCATCGCCGCCGTATCAAAACCATCGATCGCCAGAACCAGAAAGCCCAGCACAATGAGCAGCCAGTGAAACCCTGAAAAGGGACTCTCATCGATCACCTGCTGAATATTCACCTTACCTGAATACGCCATACGCTCCCCTCCGATCTGATGTTGTTTTTGTGTTCTTGTATTTGCTTGTCTATACAATTGCGGACGGCAGGGGGATGTCAAATTTTCTTATCTAATATGTTATCTGGATGTTATTTTTGGCGTAAAAAAGCGCCCGAAGGGGAAATCGGGCGCGTGAGAAAGGGGGATTAACCGGAGAAGGTCAGGCCGCGTTTCCCTGAGCAAGTGGCGCCAGCGCTGCCGGTAATTTATTTAACTCCTGTACCAGGGAATCTTTACTGATTTCGCTAATCGTTCTTGCACCTGTCAGCGTCATCGCTACCTTCATCTCTTTTTCGATCAGGTTGAGCAGATTCGCCACCCCTGCCTGGCCCGCCGTCGCCAGCGCATACAGATACGCGCGCCCCAGCAGCACGCTGTCGGCGCCCAGCGCAATCATTCGCACCACGTCCAGCCCGTTGCGGATGCCGCTGTCGGCCAGGATCGCAATATCGCCTTTCACCGCATCGGCGATGGCCGGCAGGGCGCGTGCGGAAGAGAGCACACCGTCAAGCTGGCGTCCGCCGTGGTTAGAGACCACAATCCCGTCTGCGCCAAAGCGTACCGCGTCGCGGGCATCTTCCGGATCGAGGATCCCTTTGATCACCATCGGGCCGTCCCAGAACTCGCGGATCCACTCCAGGTCTTTCCACGAGATCGACGGATCGAAGTTGTTCGCCAGCCAGCCAATGTAATCCTCCAGCCCGGTCGGTTTACCGAGGTAAGCCGAGATATTCCCGAGATCGTGCGGACGACCGTTCAGGCCGACATCCCACGCCCACTGTGGGTGAGTAACCGCCTGCCAGTAACGACGGAGCGCAGCGTTAGGGCCGCTCATGCCGGAGTGCGCATCGCGGTAGCGCGCCCCGGGCGTTGGCATATCGACGGTAAAGACCAGCGTGGAGCAGCCCGCCGCTTTGGCTCGCTCTAGCGCGTTGCGCATAAACCCGCGATCGCGCAGGACGTACAGCTGGAACCACATTGGGCGCTTGATGGTCGGTGCTACCTCTTCAATCGGGCAGACGGACACGGTGGAAAGCGTAAACGGAATGCCTTTGGCATCCGCCGCAGCGGCGGCCTGCACTTCACCGCGGCGGGCATACATGCCGCATAAGCCTACAGGCGCGAGCGCCACGGGCATGGAGAGCGTTTCGTTGAACAGCTTTGTCTCAAGGCTCAGGTCAGACATATTCTTCAGCACGCGCTGGCGCAGAGCCACCTCCGACAGATCTTCCACGTTGCGGCGCAGGGTGTATTCGGCATACGCCCCGCCGTCGATATAGTGGAACAGGAACGGGGGCAAAATGCGCTGCGCCGCGGCGCGATAGTCACTGGCTGCTGAAATAATCATGCTTTGTTCTCCCTGGAAATATCACTGTCGCCAGGCAGACGGGTAATACGCGCCTGTCGGGCCTGGTCTTCATCGAATCGTTTAATGGTGGTGTGCACGAAACCGAGATGCGCCATCATCGCTTTGCGTGCGGCCTCGGCATCACCGGCCAGAATGGCGTTGAGCACCGCCTCGTGCTGTTCTGTGAGCTGGGCAAAAACCGGTGGAACCAGATACATGCGCTGGCGGCTCTGCTTCACGGAGGATTGCAGCAGGTCGAAGAACCCGCGCATGGTCTGAAGCAGCACCACGTTGTGCGACGCCTCGGCAATCGCCAGGTGAAAACGGACGTCCGCCTGGGAGGCGATGTCCGGGTCGCTGCTTTGCGTGGCCTCAAAGCAAGCGATGAGTTTCTCTTTGTCTGCGTCGGTTGCCCGCATGGCCGCGTGCCAGGCGGTACTGGTTTCGATGGCGTGACGCGCTTCAAGGATGTCGAAGCTGTAGTCCGGGTCGTTCTCCATCAGCGTCTTCAGGGGCTGCACGATGTTTTGCTCGGACCAGTCGTCATGCTGCCAGCGCACAAAAGTGCCGCCGCCGCGACGGCTCACCAGCACGCCTTCGCTGACCAGCGTCGCCAGCGCCTCGCGCAGTGAATTGCGCGACACGCCAAGCTGGGCGGCGAGCTGGCGTTCGGCGGGCAACTTCATGCCCGCTTCCAGCTGTTGTTCTTCAATCAGCGCCCGCACGCGAGAGGCAATCTCGTCGGACAGGCGTCTGGGCATCACTATCATGGGATCATCCAGGTTAAGACATAGGCCTGCAGGGTGGTGATCACCCCGACCATGCAGGTGAATATCAGGCTGTGTTTCACGGTAAAGCGGAACAGATCGGACTCTTTACCGACCAGTCCCACCGCCGCACAGGCAATGGCGATGGATTGTGGAGAGATCATTTTCCCGGTCACGCCGCCGGTGGTGTTCGCGGCCACCAGCAGGACGTCCGACACGCCAATCTGCTGGGCTGCCGTTGCCTGCAGGGCGGCAAACAGGGCGTTAGACGAGGTATCGGAACCGGTCAGGAACACCCCCAGCCAGCCGAGGAACGGCGAGAAGAAGGTGAAGGCGTGGCTGGTATGGGCCAGCGCCAGCGCCAGCGTCGATGACAGGCCGGAGTAGTTCGAGATAAACGCGAACGCCAGCACCATGCCGATGGAGTAAATCGGCAGCATCAGCTCTTTAACGGTCGCGGCAAAGGTCTGCACCGCGGCCGCAGGCTTCATGCGCAGCCACACTACGGAAAGGATCGCGGCAAACAGGATGGCGGTACCGGTGGCGGAGAACCAGTCGAATTTATAGACCGCGGCATACGGCGTAGCGGCGTGCACCACCGGCGGCATACGGGCGACCATCTTGTCGAGGAACGGTACGGAGATGTTAATCACCATGTCGTACAGCGCGCCGCCCGGGGCGAACAGGGCTTTAAAAGGCGGGATGCTCCACAGGGTCACCGTTGCGGTCAGGAACAGGAACGGCGACCAGGCGCGGATCACCTGTCCTGCCGTATAGCCCGTACGGGCCAGGGTTTGATCAACCTGCGAGGCGCCCATGTCGGCGAAGCGGAAAATACGCACCGGCTGCCAGCGCTTCAGGAACAGCGTCAGACAGACCAGCGACACCAGCGAAGAGATGATGTCCGGCAGCTCCGGGCCGAGGAAGTTCGAGCTGAGGTATTGAGCGATAGCGAACGAACCGCCCGCCACCATCACCGCAGGCCAGGTCTCCTTCACGCCGCGCCAGCCGTCCATAATCGCCATGATCCAGAACAGGACGATAATGGTCAGGAAGGGCAGCTGGCGGCCAACCATCTGGCCGATCTCGAAGCTGTCCAGCCCGGTGACCTGTCCGGCCACCAGAATCGGAATACCCATCGCGCCAAACGCAACCGGCGCGGTGTTCACAATCAGGCACAGGCCCGCGGCATAGAGCGGGTTAAAGCCCAGCCCGACCAGCAGCGCGGCGGTGATCGCCACCGGTGCGCCAAAGCCTGCCGCACCTTCCAGAAATGCCCCGAAGGAGAAGCCGACAATCAGCATCTGCAGGCGCTGGTCCGGCGTGATGGAAAGAATCGACGAGCGGATTATGTCGAACTGCCCGGTTTTCACCGAGATTTTATAGACAAAGACCGCCGCGATGATGATCCACGCAATCGGCCACAGGCCGTAGAAGAAACCGTAGACGACGGAGGCCAGCGCGCGATCGACCGGCATTTTGTAGAAGAACAGCGCCACCATCAGAGCGATGGCAACGGTATACGTCGCGGCGAGGTAGCCCTTCAGCTTGAGCTTAATCAGCGCAAAGAAGAAGAACAGGATCGGAAGCGATGCGATCAGGCTCGACAGCCAGATATTTCCGGCCGGGTCGTAGTTTTGTTGCCAGAGGCTCATGCAGGTCTCCTGGGGACCAGACAGCCTGCGCTGCGGGTGAGTCTCCGCTCAACTCTGCGTCACAGGTTGTGTAAAAGTGGTCCTGCCAATGTTGTGTTGTAGGGTTAATGACAATGAATGGTTAACCAAATGTTATGGTCAGGCAATGAGTTTGTGAGCGAAAATAATGGAATTGTGAACCGGGGAAGAAAGAAAAGGGGGATTGGTTGGGCCAATTTGAAGCAGGGTGGGGCCTGATGCCCTCACCCCGGCCCTCTCCCACAGGAAGAGGGGGAAGTATCAGAACGCGGTCTTACAAAAACCCGTCATCTCTTTCAGGCCCATTTCGCGACCAAGCTCGGTCATCGGGTGTACCACCACCAGACCACGGACGCTTTTCTTCAGCTTTCCCATGTCGGCCTGTTCTTTTTTGGTGATCGCGCGGCGGTGCGGCATGTTCATCAGCTTCTGCGCTTCTTTGCTCAGCTTCTGGCCTTTCACTTCGCGCAGGCGCTCGATTTCTGTTTCCAGCGTGGCGGCTTCTTTTTCCAGCTCGGCGTACTTCTCGGCGGAATCGACCAGTGACAGGCCAGCCATCTGGTGGCGGATCAGATCCAGGCGGTCGCTCAGGCGTTTAATTTCGTTCTTTTCGACTTCTTTCATGACAAATAACTCTGAAAACGGGGAATTTACAGGGAAGGATACACCAATGTGAGCAGGCTTACTTATGAAACGCTTTTTTTAAGCTGATTCGGGAAATCAGCTCAGTCAGGGAGAGAACCATCGTGGAACGGACAACCTGTTGATAACGAAGCTTTTGCATCGCATAGAGCTCAGGGTCGCTGTTATCAAAATGGGGAGCAGGGGGCAGCGCGGTGACGCAGTGCAGCTCGCCGAAGGGTCCCAGGATCTCATCATCGGTAAAGGTGTACTCGTTACCGTCATGATTGAGCTCTTCGCGCAGCGCCATTAACAGCTCCGCATCTTCATACTCTTGTCGGTTGAGCACGCCAAGACCATAAATCAGCTTCAGACGCACGGATAAATCGCCCAGCGGTCCGTCTCCGTCCAGTAACGGTTCTACAGCATACTTTACCGCGTAGTCGTCTTTGCGAAACACCTGAAGCACCAGGATATTCACCGCCTCGGTCAGTAATTCGACGGCGGCAATCAGGAAGCTTCGTACGGTTTTGCCAGCATTCAGACGCTCAAGCACACGATTTTCAAAGGCCTGGGTTTGTTCCATTATTGCCTGCATATCTGACAATCTATTATCTGGGCGCAGGTTAACCTGCGCCGCACTGTGCATCATTTGGTTGCGTTGTATGCGTTAACCGCCTCCACAACCACGTCGCTGTTGGCGTCCAGACCGGAAATCTGCGCCAGCGCAGCCTGCGCGCCTTTGTCATCAATCAGCTGAGCCAGTTCCTGCGCCTGTGGGTCCTGCTCGCTGCGGTAGTGCATCGCGGCGGCAATCCCTTTCACCAGGTTGGCGTGCGGCAGGCCGTATTCCAGCGTGCCCAGCAGCGGCTTAATCAGACGGTCGCCCGCGCTCAGTTTGCGCAGAGGCTGACGGCCCACGCGCTCAACGTCATCTTTCAGATACGGATTTTCAAAGCGACCGAGGATTTTCTGGATGTATGCTGCGTGTTTATCAGCATCAAAACCGTAGCGTTTGATCAGCACCGCGCCGCTCTCTTCCATTGCCCCTTTTACCACCGCGCGGATCTTCTCATCGAGGATCGCGTCACGAATGGTCTGATGACCGGCCAATTTTCCGAGGTACGCGGTTATAGCATGCCCGGTGTTCAGCGTGAAGAGTTTGCGTTCGACAAATGCCATCAGGTTATCGGTTAATTCCATTCCCGGAATGGTCGGCAGGGCGCCTTTAAACTGGGTTTTATCAACGATCCACTCGCTGAAGGTTTCCACGGTCACTTCCAGCGGGTCGTTGGTGGCGGATTCAGACGGCGGAACGATGCGATCCACGGCGGAATCCACAAACCCGACGTGCGCTTCAACCCAGGCTTTGTCTTCGTCTGCTACAGCGTTGAGCACGTGGCCTTTCAGCTGCGTGGTGCCGCGCACCATGTTTTCGCAGGCGATGATGTTCAGCGGAGCGTCGATGCCCTGCGCTTTACGTTTTGCCAGGCCTTTCGCAACCGCAGGGGCGATGCGCTCAAGGACGACCGGACCCACGGCCGTGGTGACCAGATCGACGCTGGCGATCAGGTCGATAACGTCTTCCCCGATGCTGCTGACCGCGTTGACGCCGGATACCGTCTCAACCTGCTCGTTTTCACCGACTACATGGACCTGATAGCTATGACGCGCATTCAGGGCATCCAGGACCACCTGATTCACATCGGCGAATGTCAGCGTAATGCCCGCGTCTGCCAGCAGTTTACCGATAAAACCACGACCGATATTACCTGCGCCAAAATGTAATGCTTTCATAGTGTTAACCTTCATCAATGTTTTTACCCGAGAGGGCTGGGGTGAGGAACTTTTCCCCTCACCCTAGCCCTCTCCCCAGAGGGGAGAGGGAAGAGGACTTATTTGTTAAGAAGTGCCAGGACTTCTTCCACGCTGGTGGTGCTGGCCAGACGCGCAATGACAGACTCATCGTCCAGCGCGTTGGTCAGGCTGGTAATCACCTGAATGTGCTCGTTGTTGCGAGCGGCGATACCAATCACCAGACGGGCGATGTCGTCTTCTTCTTCACCGAAGCGCACGCCCTGCGGATACTGACAGAATACGACGCCGGTTTTCAGGACGCGATCTTTCGCTTCAACCGTACCGTGCGGCACCGCGATGGATTCGCCCAGGTAGGTTGGCGTCAGTTTTTCGCGTTCCAGCATTGCGTCGACATATTCAGGCTGAACGTAGCCGCCTTTCACCAGCTGCTCGCCGGCAAAGCGAATCGCTTCTTCTTTGGTTGCCGCTGTGCGACCGAGGAAGATGTTTTCCGCACCCAGTTTGAACAGGTGGGCGTTGCTTTCGTCAAAGCTGTCCTGCAGGCTTGAGCGCACTTTCACTTCGTTGTCTTCGTGACGCTGCGCCGCAACCAGACGTTCGGTCAGGCTGGTGTACAGGCCGCTGTCGAGGAAGTTGGTCAGCGAGATGTGCTGTGCCTGCGGCACCTGGCGCATGGCGCGTTCGGTCAGGTCGCGGTGCGTGATGACCAGGTCAACGTCCGGCGGCAGGCTGTTAATGGCGCTGTTGGTGACGGAGATGTTGGTCAGACCCGCATCCAGCACTTTCTTACGCAGCACGCCTGCACCCATTGCGCTGGAACCCATACCGGCATCACAGGCAACGATGATTTTACGCACGTGGCTCAGGTCGTTAGACACATCGCCAGCCGCCAGCGGGGTTGCGCCTTTGGATTCGGCTTTCATGTCGTGCATACGACGGGTCGCCGCTTCAATATCGTCGTCTTCTTTCACTTTGCTGGTTTTCAGCAGGATAGAAGAGACCACGAAGGAGACGGCCATGGCCGCACAGATGGCCGCGATGTTAGCGAAATACGCTCCTTTTGGCGTCATCGCCAGCACCGCCAGGATAGACCCCGGAGAAGCTGGAGACACCAGACCGCCGCCCAGCACGCTCAGGGTGAACACGCCGGTCATACCGCCAAGGATAACGGCCAGGATCAGGCGTGGGTTCATCAGCACGTACGGGAAGTAAATTTCGTGGATACCGCCCAGGAAGTGAATGATTGCCGCACCGCCAGCAGACTGCTTAGCGCTGCCGCGACCAAAGAACATGTACGCCAGCAGTACGCCCATACCCGGACCCGGGTTGGCTTCAATCAGGAAGAAGATAGACTTGCCGAGATCGTGAGACTGCTGAATACCCAGCGGCGAGAAGATACCGTGGTTGATGGCGTTGTTCAGGAACAGGATTTTCGCCGGTTCAACGAAGATAGACGCCAGCGGCAGCATGTCGTGCGCCACCATAAAGTTAACGCCTGCCGCCAGAATTTTGGACAGCACTTCAACCGCAGGGCCAATGCCGAGGAACGCCAGAATCGCGAGGATCATCCCGATGATGCCCGCAGAGAAGTTGTTCACCAGCATTTCGAAGCCGGATTTGATCTTACCATCAACCCAGACGTCGAATTTCTTAATCGCCCAGCCGCCCAGAGGACCGGCAATCATTGCACCGAGGAACATCGGCATATCCGCACCGACGATAACACCCATGGTCGTGATGGCACCCACTACGCCACCACGGTCACCGCCCACCAGACGACCACCGGTGAAACCGATGAGCAGCGGCAGGAGATAGGTAATCATTGGGCCAACAAGTTTCGCCAGCGTTTCGTTAGGCAACCACCCTGTCGGAATGAACAATGCAGTGATGATACCCCACGCGATAAACGCGCCGATATTTGGCATCACCATGTTGCTGAGGAAACGACCAAAGCTTTGAACTTTGATCTTGAAATCGGATGACATAAAACACCCCTTCTTCTGTTTACGCTTAGGCTTGCGGCCCGAGGTTTATTGTTAATGAGGCGGCAGAGGTAGCCGGGCCCTGTTCTGATGCTGTGAAATCTGGCACTGAATCGTTCAACTGTCCAGACAGTGAAAATTTGTGTGACGCATATCACGTAAAGGTAGGGGGTGTGGATGTCAATGAGGTGATCTTAGTCACAAAAAAGGTGGGCAAAAAAAATACGACGGCGAGAAATGCGGCAAAAACCACCCTTTTATGTGATGGTTGTCACGATTTGGTTTTGTGGGTTTGTTTCTGGATTGTGACTGATTTCACAAAATATTTTTATGCAGATTTCTCCGGCTGTGATCGGCGGCAAACTCTGCTTAGCGATTCGGCGTCAGGATGGCATAGCGCGACACGTTAAGCTAAAAAACCACTTTTGAAGTGTGGTATGGCGAAAAGTTAAAACGTGGATTACGCTCATATTGTAAGGTTAAGTATATTATTATTCAGGATATATTTTGACACGCTTATAAACTTGCATGGAGATATTATAAAAAACGATACTCCCCGGCTCTGAAATAACCAGTATACCTTCTGTATTTCAAAATAAATTAATTAGGTTGCGTACTGTTTTATTAATTAAATGAGTTGACGTTGTTTAAGTGAGGAGAATATGTTTCTCAACTATTTTGCGCTGGGCGTATTGATTTTTGTATTTCTGGTTCTTTTTTATGGAATCATCGCCATCCATGACATTCCTTATAATATGGCCAAAAAGCGAAACCATCCGCATGCCGATGCGATTCACACGGCAGGCTGGATTAGCCTGTTTACGCTCCATGCCATCTGGCCGTTCCTGTGGATATGGGCCACGCTGTACCGTGAAGATCGCGGCTGGGGGATGCAAAACCACATCACCAAGCCTGATGAGGTTCCGGGCATGGATGCGCTGGCCAAACGCGTGGCCGAATTAGAACAAAAGCTGGCCGCGGTACAGCCCGCCGCTGATAAAAACACGCTGGAGCGCTAATCATGGATCTGTTAATTATTTTGACCTATGTGGCATTTGCCTGGGTGATTTTTAAAATATTCCGTATTCCGGTAAATCAGTGGACGCTTGCCACCGCGACATTAGGCGGGGTGTTTATTGTTGCCGGGCTTATTCTGTTAATGAACTATAACCATCCGTACACCTTTACGGCGCAAAAGGCGGTTATTTCTATTCCAATTACGCCGCAGGTTACCGGGGTGGTCAGTGAAGTGACCGATAAAAATAACCAGCTAATTAAAAAAGGCGAAGTGTTATTTAAACTGGATCCTGGCCGCTACCAGGCGCGCGTCGACAGACTCCAGGCCGACCTGGTGACCGCAACGCACAATATCGACAATCTGAAAGCGCAGCTTTCGGAAGCGGTCGCCAATACCACCCGCGTGTCGGCTGAACGCGATCGTCTGTTTAAAGATTATCAGCGCTACCTGAAAGGCAGCCAGGCAAAAGTGAATCCGTTTTCTGAAAGCGATATCGACAACGCGCGGCAAAATTATCTCGCACAGGATGCGATGGTGAAAGGCTCCGTTGCCGAACAGACGCAGATTCAAAGCCAGCTGGACAGCATGGTGAACGGCGAGCAGTCGCAGATTGCCTCCTTACGCGCGCAGCTTGCTGAAGCCAAATACAACCTGGATCAGACCGTGGTCCGTGCGCCAAGCGATGGCTACATCACCCAGGTGCTGATCCGTCCGGGGACGTACGCCGCCGCGCTGCCGCTGCGTCCGGTGATGGTCTTTATTCCTGAACAGAAGCGTCAGATCGTGGCCCAGTTCCGTCAGAACTCGCTGCTGCGTCTGAAGCCGGGCGATGAAGCGGAAGTGGTGTTTAACGCGCTGCCGGGCCAGGTGTTTACCGGTAAACTCACCAGTATTCTGCCGGTGGTGCCGGGAGGCTCCTATCAGGCGCAGGGTGCGCTGCAGTCGCTGACGGTGGTGCCGGGAACGGACGGCGTGTTGGGTACGATTGAGCTGGATCCGAATACGGAAGTCGATGCGCTGCCAGACGGTATCTATGCCCAGGTGGCGGTCTACTCGGACCATTTCGCCCACGTCTCGGTGATGCGTAAAGTATTGCTGCGTATGACCAGCTGGATGCACTACCTCTACCTCGATCACTAATCCTTCCAGGGCAGGAATGCGACACGCGTACCTGCCCTTTTTTCATCGCTTGATCCATACTGACTTTTTTCCGGCATCAAGGATCAGGCAATGAAACTCATCGGTAGCTACACCAGTCCCTTCGTGCGAAAAATCTCGATTCTCCTGCTGGAGAAAGGGATTGAATTTGAATTCATCAATGAACAGCCCTATAACGCTGAAAACGGCGTCGCGCAGTACAACCCGCTGGGGAAAGTCCCGGCGCTGGTGACGGACGAGGGCGAATACTGGTTTGATTCCCCGATTATTGCGGAGTATATCGAGCTGCTGGGCGTTGCCCCGGCAATGCTGCCGGCTGACCCAAAAGCGGCGCTGGCGCTGAAGCAAATTGAAGCCCTGGCCGATGGCATTATGGATGCGGCGTTAACCTCCGTGCGTGAACAGGCAAGGCCCGCCGCCCAGCAGTCGGAAACGGAACTGTTACGCCAGCGGGAAAAAATCAGCCGCAGCCTGGACAGGTGCGAACAGCTTATCCGGGAGGGCAAAATTCAAACCGACAGCCTGAACCTGGCAACTATCGCTATCGCCTGCGCCATCGGCTATCTCAACTTCCGCCGGGTTTCCCCTGGCTGGTGCGTCGACCGTCCGCTGCTGGTGAAACTGGCAGACACGCTTTTTAGCCGCGAGAGCTTTGCCCGTACCGAACCGCCAAAGGCTTGACGCGGGTTATAACACTTCGGCGTCGGAGGCGGTACAATCCCTCCACATGTTAACTCCCTCTCCCGTCGGGAGGGGGGAAGATATTTACTCGCCAGGCGCCTTCATGACTACTCATCATTCGCTGTACAGCCAGATCCCCGCTACCGACCGTCTCCTTCGCGAGCCCCGCATTCATGCTGCCGTTGAGCGTTTTGGCCATACCGCGACGGTGGAGATGTTACGCCTGCTTCAGGACGAAGCCCGATGCGCTATTCAGTCAGAAAACGCCTTGCCCGACTGGTGCGCGGCGTGGGAGCAGGAAGTTGAGCACCGGCTGGATGAGAAAGCGCAAAGCGCGTTACGCCCGGTGATTAACCTGACCGGTACCGTGCTGCATACCAACCTGGGACGCGCGCAGCAGGCGGAAGAAGCGGTGGCTGCGGTTGTACAGGCCATGCGGGCGCCCGTGACGCTGGAGTACGATCTGGACGGCGCCGGTCGCGGGCATCGTGACCGGGCGCTGGCGGACCTGCTGTGCCAGCTGACCGGCGCGGAAGATGCCTGCATTGTGAATAACAACGCCGCAGCGGTGCTGCTGATGCTGGCGGCCACCGCCAGCGGCAAAGAGGTGGTGGTTTCCCGCGGCGAGCTGGTGGAGATTGGCGGGGCGTTTCGTATTCCGGACGTGATGCGCCAGGCGGGCTGCACGCTGCATGAAGTGGGCACTACTAACCGTACCCATGCGAAAGATTATCGCGCGGCGGTGAATGAAAATACCGCCCTGCTGATGAAGGTCCACACCAGCAATTATCATATTGAAGGCTTCACCAAAACGGTTGAAGAGGCAGAGCTGGCGGCGATTGGCCGCGAACTGAATATTCCGGTGATTGCCGATCTCGGCAGCGGCTCGCTGGTGGATCTGAGCCTTTACGGGCTGCCGAGAGAGCCGATGCCGCAAGAGATGATTGCCGCAGGCGTTAGCCTGGTCAGCTTTTCCGGCGACAAGCTGCTGGGCGGGCCGCAGGCCGGGATTATCGTCGGCAAGCGCGAGCTGATTGCGAAGCTGCAGCAGCATCCGCTCAAGCGCGCCCTGCGAGCCGATAAAATGACGCTTGCCGCGCTGGAGGCGACGCTGCGGCTCTATCTCCATCCGGAGAAACTGGCCGACCGCCTGCCCACGCTGCGTCTGTTAACCCGTGATGCCGCCTTGATTCGCGCCCAGGCCGAATTACTGCTGCCGCGCATTGCCCCGCACTACCCCGATTTTGACGTTCGCATTGAACCCTGCCAGTCGCAGATTGGCAGCGGTTCGCTGCCGGTGGACAGGCTGCCGAGTGAAGCGCTCACGTTCACCCCGCGTGACGGGCGCGGCAGCCACCTTGAAGCCCTGTCGTCGCGCTGGCGTGGCCTGCCTGCGCCGGTTATCGGGCGGATTTACGATGGCCGAATGTGGCTGGATCTGCGCTGCCTTGAAGATGAAGAGCGATTTCTGGAGATGTTGTTGAAATGATTATTGCCACCGCCGGTCATGTCGACCACGGAAAAACCACGTTGCTGCAGGCGATTACCGGCATAAACGCCGACCGCCTGCCGGAAGAGAAAAAGCGCGGCATGACCATCGATCTGGGTTATGCCTACTGGCCCCAGCCTGATGGTCGCGTGCTGGGTTTTATTGATGTTCCGGGGCATGAAAAGTTTCTGTCCAACATGCTGGCGGGCGTGGGGGGTATCGATCATGCCCTGCTGGTGGTGGCCTGCGATGATGGCGTCATGGCGCAAACCCGTGAGCACCTGGCGATCCTGCAGCTGACCGGCAACCCGCAGCTGACCGTGGTGCTGACCAAAGCCGATCGCGTGGATGACGCACGCGTCAGCGAGGTGCGCGAAACGGTACAGGCGACCTTGCAGGAGTATGGTTTTGCCGATGCACCGCTTTTTGTCACCGTGGCGACAGAAGGGCGCGGTATCGATGAACTTCGCCACCACTTACAGCAGCTTTCGTCGCGTGACCACGCCAGCCATCACCGCTTCCGTCTGGCAATTGACCGGGCGTTTACCGTCAAAGGCGCGGGGCTGGTGGTGACCGGTACGGCGCTGAGCGGTGAAGTGAACGTAGGTGATACGCTCTGGCTGACGGGCGTTAACAAACCGATGCGCGTGCGCGGCTTACATGCGCAAAACCAGCCCGCGGAGCGTGCTCATGCCGGGCAGCGGATCGCGCTGAACATTGCCGGGGATGCGGAAAAAGAGCAGCTTAACCGCGGGGACTGGCTGCTGGCCGATGCCCCGCCTGAGCCGTCTGAACGCGTCATTGTCTCCCTGCAGACAAACGTGCCCCTGACCCAATGGCAGCCGCTGCATATTCACCACGCGGCCAGCCATATCACCGGGCGCGTGTCGCTGCTGGAAAACGATCTTGCCGAAGTGGTATTCGATTCACCGCTCTGGCTTGCAGACAACGATCGTCTGGTTCTGCGTGATATTTCCGCGCGGGAAACGCTGGCCGGGGCACGGGTGGTCGCGCTGAATCCGCCGCGACGCGGCAAGCGTAAGCCTGAATATCTGCAGTGGCTGGCAGCGCTGGCGCAGGCCAGCGATGATAACGCCGCGCTGCGGGTACATCTTGAGCGCGGTGCGGTGAGCCTGCGTGATTTTGCATGGGCACGCCAGCTGAGCGAGGAAGGGTTACGCCTGCTGGCCCAACAGCCGGGCTTTATTCAGGCTGGAAACAGTCTGCTAAACGCCCCGGTTGCTGCGAACTGGCAGCGTAAGATACTGAACACGCTCGCAACATACCATGAACAGCATCAGGATGAGCCTGGCCCGGGCCGTGAGCGTCTGCGGCGCATGGCGCTGCCGATGGAAGACGATGCGCTGGTGCTGCTGCTGATTGAAAACATGCGCGAAAGCGGGGCGATCAAAAGCCACCACGGCTGGCTCCATCTGCCGGATCACAAGGCCGGGTTCACCGCAGAGCAAGAAGCGGTATGGCAAAAAGTGGCCTCGCTGTTTGGCGATGAGCCGTGGTGGGTTCGCGATCTGGCCCGCGAAACGAATACCGACGAGCAGGTGATGCGTCAGGTATTGCGCCATGCGGCGCAGCAGGGGCTGATAGTCGCGATCGTGAAAGATCGTTATTACCGTAACGATCGTATTGTGGCCTTTGCGAACCTGATCCGCGAGCTGGATCTGGAGCGGGGCTCTACCTGCGCAGCCGATTTCCGCGACCGGCTGAACGTGGGCCGCAAGCTGGCGATTCAGATCCTGGAGTATTTCAACCGCATCGGCTTCACCCGCCGTCGCGGTAACGATCATTTATTGCGCGATTCGTTATTATTTCCTGAAACTCCGTGACCCCCGTCGTAAAGCCGTTACCGGTTGGCGAGAAAATCGCCAGCCGGAACTACCCTTGATGTACACCAACAGCAAGGAGACGGTCATGACAAACAATCCTCCCTCATCGCGTATCCAGCCCGGCGAGTATGGTTTTCCCCTCAAGCTGAAGCCTCGTTATGACAACTTTATTGGCGGCGACTGGGTAGCTCCCGTCGACGGCGAATACTATTCCAACCTGACCCCCGTAACCGGCCAGCCGCTGTGCGAAATAGCCAGCTCCGGCAGGCGCGATATCGATCTGGCGCTGGATGCGGCGCACAAAGCGAAAGATAAATGGGGCCACACCTCCGTTCAGGACCGCGCGGCTATTTTGTTCAAAATCGCCGACCGGATGGAGCAGAATCTGGAGCTGCTGGCGACGGCGGAAACCTGGGATAACGGCAAGCCGATCCGGGAAACGATGGCTGCAGACGTGCCGCTGGCCATCGACCACTTCCGCTATTTTGCCTCCTGCATTCGCGCTCAGGAGGGCGGAATAAGCGAGGTAGACAGCGACACCGTGGCGTATCACTTCCACGAACCGCTGGGCGTCGTCGGGCAAATCATTCCGTGGAACTTCCCGCTGCTGATGGCGAGCTGGAAAATGGCGCCCGCGCTGGCGGCCGGCAACTGCATTGTGCTTAAACCGGCGCGTCTGACCCCGCTCTCGGTGCTGCTGCTGATGGAAATCGTTGGCGATCTTCTGCCGCCGGGCGTGATTAACGTGGTCAACGGCGCGGGCGGTGAGATAGGGGAATATCTGGCTACCTCGAAACGGATCGCTAAAGTGGCGTTTACCGGGTCGACGGAAGTGGGCCAGCAGATTATGCAGTACGCCACGCAGAACATCATTCCGGTGACCCTGGAGCTGGGCGGGAAATCCCCGAACATCTTCTTCGCGGACGTGATGGAGGAAGAGGATGCCTTCTTCGATAAAGCCCTGGAAGGGTTTGCGCTGTTTGCGTTTAACCAGGGCGAAGTCTGCACCTGCCCAAGCCGCGCGCTGGTGCAGGAGTCCATCTATGAGCGCTTTATGGAGCGGGCCATTCGCCGCGTCGAGTCTATCCGCAGCGGTAATCCGCTCGATAACGTCACGCAGATGGGGGCGCAGGTCTCGCACGGACAGCTGGAAACCATCCTCAACTACATCGATATCGGCAAGAAAGAGGGGGCGGATATTCTGACCGGCGGTCGCCGTAAGGTGCTCGGCGGGGATCTGCAGGAAGGGTATTACCTTGAGCCAACGATCCTGTTCGGTCAGAACAACATGCGCGTCTTCCAGGAGGAAATTTTCGGACCGGTGCTGGCCGTGACCACCTTCAAAACGATGGAGGAGGCGCTGGAGATTGCCAACGACACGCCGTATGGCCTGGGAGCCGGCGTCTGGAGCCGCAACGGTAATCTGGCCTATAAAATGGGCAGAGGCATTCAGGCCGGGCGCGTCTGGACCAACTGCTACCACGCCTATCCTGCGCACGCGGCATTTGGCGGTTATAAGCAATCGGGCATCGGGCGTGAAACCCACAAGATGATGCTGGAACATTATCAGCAGACGAAATGTTTGCTGGTCAGCTACTCCGATAAACCGCTGGGGCTGTTCTAATCGCCCAGCTCAGGCCGTCCATGGGCGGCCTGAGCAATTTGCTGGCGCAGGCAGTTCAGAACGCCATCCAGAACGTATTGCACGCGCCAGGGCTGGTATTCGCGTTTGCGGAAAATGGCCGTCAGATCGAGCCACCACTCTTCCTGATGCGGGAAGCAGGGGACCAGCATCCCTTTCGTTAATTCTTTTTTCAGACTCTCTTTTGGCGCAAAAACAATCCCAAGATTATTTCTTGCCAGCTCCAGGGCCGTCTGCGTATTGTCGCAAATATAATTACCGGTCACCCGGTAGTCATGCACGCTATCACTGCCGTGCACGCGGAAACGCCAGATGTTTGCATCATCGATCAGCATGGAATCAATGAGAATACAGGAATGATTAATTAAACCTTCAGGTCCCGTTAAGGGGTGTTTATTTAAATATTCCAGGGTAGCGAATGCCGTAACAGAATATTTTGTTAACACGCTGGCAACCAGACTTTCGTCTTTCGGCGGCGCATAGGTAATTAAAATGTCGCAGTCATCCGGAAAAGAAACGCCTTCTGAAAATTCATTCCGATCCAGGTTATAGGTTTTCAGGGAGATGCGGATGTCACCGATATCTTCTATCTGATGGATCACGTGGCGCGCGAGATAGGTTACGATACCTGTAGGGGCATAGATCGTGACCTTTCCGCGCTTTTCATGCTTATAATCAGCAATAAAATTAACGAGTTGACGGTTCTTATCCAGCGTGGCATCAATGTACGGGAGTAACGCTTCCCCAAACTGGGTCAGGGCCAGCTGGCGCGTGGTGCGCTCAAAAACCTTGAGCCCAACCCGCGTTTCAAAATCAGACAGATATTTACTGACGTTGGCCTGCGCCATGCCCAGCAGGGCGGCGGCATCACCAATGCTGTGGGTGGCTGCGATGACGGATATAATTTTTAACTCGCGCGGCTTTAGCTGTAATTTATTCATCATGCACACCCATCTATATGATTTTGTATATAATATTATATAAACCGCAGCGTTGCATTGGCAAATTTGTAACCATTATTATGCGCCTCGCTTGTTTGGCATTTTAATGGATTACATGTAATGACTATTAAATACAATTTACTCATCGCTGCCACGTTATTTGCAACATCCTCAGCAATGGCCGGTGACTTTTCACTAGGAGCGGGGGCTGTATTTAATGAGTCTCCTTACAAAGGCTATAACGAAAATACTACCGCAGTACCGTTAATTAGCTACGAAGGCGATAGCTTTTATGTTCGCCAGACCACGGGCGGATGGATCCTGTGGAAAGACGCAAAAAATGAACTCAGCCTGACCGCATCGTGGATGCCGCTGCATTTCGATCCTGATGACAACGACGACCATCAGATGAAAAAGCTTGATGAGCGTAAAGCCTCTGCCTTCCTCGGCGGCGCGTACTACCGCCACGAAAGCTGGGGTTCGCTGAAAGTGGCGGTCTCGGGCGATGCCACGGATGAAAGCGGCGGTATGATCGGCGAGGTTTCATACTTCCGTCCAATCAGGATGGAACGCCTGACCCTGACGCCCTCTGTCGGTATTTTCTATAGCGACGAAAGCTATAACGACTACTACTATGGCGTATCCGGCAGCGAGTCTCGCCGCTCAGGTCTGGATGAATACACCGCCGGTGACAGCTGGACGCCATACGTTGGCCTGGCGGCCAAATATCAGTTAACCCAGAAGCTGTACCTTAACGCCAGCGCGGTCTACACCGTATTGCCTGACGACGTGAAGAACAGCCCGATGATCGACCGCGACGACAGCTTCGCGCTGATGACCGGTCTGACCTGGCGTTTCTGATGCGCTAAAGCCGGGTGGCGGCTTCGCCTTACCCGGCCTACATGGACTGCCATCGCAGTTTTACGTAGGCCCGTGCAAGCGAAGCGCCGCCGGGCATATTTGAGAGTACCGATCTCCCGTTTTCCCTTCCCGTCATGGCTTCCTCATTAATATTCCTGATACGCTAATGCGATCTGCGCCATCAATAAAGGTGTGCATCATGTGTATCATGCTTAAAGAAAATCAAACCGGGCACTCTCGCCCGTATTTGGCGACAGGCGTGAATTAAGCACGGATATCAGGAGTCGTTATGTTTTATCCGGCTTACATTCGTTCTGACTTCGACGGTAGCGCCAGCGGCTATCTCAAAAGAACCGGCTTTTAACGTGCGCGAGGCGTAACACATGAACCGATTTATCATGGCGGATGCGGAAAAATGCATTGGGTGCCGCACCTGCGAAGTGGCCTGCGCGGTGTCGCATCAGGACGCCGTCTCCGCTAATGCCTTTTCGCCCCGCCTTCGGGTGGTTAAGGGAAGTTCATACACTACGGCAGTGGGTTGCCATCAGTGCGAGGACGCGCCGTGTGCTAACGTCTGTCCAACCCATGCCATCAGCCGTACGGCGGGAGCCTGGCTCGTTGAGCAGACGCGCTGCATTGGGTGCAAAAGCTGTGTGGTGGCATGTCCGTTTGGGGCGATGCAGGTGCGCCTGGAGGGAAATAAGGCGCAGGCGCTGAAATGTGATTTATGCCTGCATCGCGAAGGCGGACCGGCCTGCGTGGAGGCCTGTCCAACCCACGCGTTGCGCTGCGTTGATCCTGTCAGGATTCGGGCTGAAAAGCTTACTGCATTTTATTGAAATTCCACGTGAACGTCAGACTGTAGCGCCAGTCCCTGTTGCGACTGTCTGTCGGAACATCCCCGACGGGTCGTGCCGCCTCCACCGTGACGCTATAGTGGCGCGTATCGCCTATCATCACCCCGGCAGCCACTGACCCGAGCCGTTGATGAGGCAAACCGGACGTGTTAAACCAGGTTTGCGCGGTATCGGCCAGGATATAGGGTTGGATGGTGGCAAGCCAGGTGCTCTCTTTTCGCATCTTGATATAGCGCAGTTCTACCTGCCCGCCATAGCCGTAATCACCGCTTGCTTCACTGTCCTGATATCCACGGCCAAAGCGCTGGGCACCGAAGCTAACGCGTTCGGGCTCTGGCAATGTGTTATTTGACCAGTCTCCCTCCCAGGATGTTGATAGCCGCCATTTGTCGGCAAACAGCCAGGCAGCGTCCAGATAGCTTTTTGTGAGCGTAAAATTAATATCGGGTTTAGGGACTGAGACGATATCGGCACCCATCGCATCAATACCCTGTCGTACGTTGAGTCTGCCGCTGATGCTGGCGGTTGTGAATTGATGTGCACCATTGATACCCACTTCCAGCGCCGGATAACGCGCGTGTTGGTTGACGGAGTCCAGACTGTAGGTTTTGCCCTGCAGTCTGGCCTGCAGGGCATAGTCATCCTGGCGGTCGGTATAATCAAAACCGCTGGTCAGATTAATTTGTGATTTTTGCGTCAGCAGCAATGGATAGCCAAACGTCACGCCGCCGTTGTATTGCGTGGTTTTTTGCTTCGAATCGACCTGAATATTATTGGGCAAAGTGAGCAGGGGGGAGAAATCCCGCGGATTTTCACGGTAATAGCTGCCTTTGATCTGCATCGTCAGCCCTTCATCGTTTAAAAACTGCTGCCAGTTCAGACCCACATAGTTTTTTCGCGTGTTGCTATCTAACGGTATAAGCGTAGCCACGCCAAGCTGATCGCCATAGCTTGTCAGGTTGCTGAGCGTTCCGTTCAGCATCATTAAATCTTGCCCTTTACGGGTGTCGATCGTGGAGGCGATATTCCAGCTCCGCTCCTCATTACCGGTTATCTGCATCGCCGCCGCGCCATAGATATTGGTTGGCAGCTGCGCGTTGGCCGTGACCGGAACGTTCGGGGTGCGGGTCATCAGCTGGCTATAGCGATCGAACGTATCCTGAGACAGCGGTTTTTCCGCCATGATTTTTTCTGACAAGCGTTTAAGGCGCGCGGCGATATTGGGGTTGTTACTGGTTATGTCGCTGTGCGCCACGTACCCTTCGACCAGGACAATTTCAATATTTCCCTGCTGGAAATTATTATCGGGCAGCCAGGCATAGGAGAGCGGAAAACCGTCGGCCTTGTAGCGCGCTGTAATATCATTTACCAGCCCCGTAAGCGTTTTTAGCGGCACGGTTTTTCCGGCGTAAGGCCTGAAGGGTTTAAGTAATTCCTGCAAGGGATAACGCGTGCCGCCAATAAACTGAATGTGATGAATGGTAATGGGCGTTTCAGGCGTCAGCGTTGACTGCGGTTTTTCTATTTTGACTTTCGGCTGTGCGACGGTCTCAGTCTGTTCTGGGGCAACGTTACGAGAAACTTGCGCCGGATTATCAGGGTTAATAATAGAGGGCAGTGTATCGGCGCGGGCCATGCTCAACACAACCAGCCCCGTCAGCGAAAAAAGGAAATGGTTTTTCATCGCGCTATCCCTGTTCATCAATCCCGGTTAGGGGGAGTGTCGCTGTACGAAGCGCCCCTGAAGCAGGGGCGCAGAAAGGCAATAACCGTTTTACTGTTTTGGCGTCAGTAGACCGGTGGTTAACGTGTTGTTGTGCTGGCGGTAACGCCCGACGTCAGGGTATTGAGGGTTGTATTGACCGTCGCACCCAGGCTGTTGTTCGTGGCCGCCACATTTGCATTAGCTGTGAGAGAGCCTGATCCTCCTCCGGTCGTCGAGGTGGCGGGTTTCACTAGCGTACCGGTATCCGTCACCGTCTGGCCGACGTTTTGAACGACCTGACCTACGCCGCTAAGCCCGCTATTACTGCTGCTAACGTTGGTGCCTACGCCGCTCACGGTGTTTCCTACTTGCGTCAGCAGGCCGTTGACCGGAGTACCCAGACCTGTTGTGGTGCCCACGCTTTGCGTCACGCCTTGTACTCCGCCCAGCGTCTTGTTCACCACAGTCGTCGTATCGGTTGTTACCTGAGCTACCGCAGGGCTACTGACCGTGTTGGTTAAACCTGTGCCGGTGTTACTGACTAACTGCCCGGTACTGTTTACCACGCTGCCCGTCAGGCCTGTTACGCCGCTAACCGGTGTTCCCGATGTCGAACTTGCCAGGCCCGTGCCTACCGTAGAGACGGTATTGCCCAAGGAGGTGACCGACGTGGTCACGCCCTGAACCGTCGTACCAACACCGTTCGCGTTGCCCGGATCGCCAATGCCGGAGGTGACGCCCGTCCCCACGGTAGAAACGGCGCTGCCAACACCGCTGACGGTGGTTGAAACGGTTGATGTAACAGGATTATTTGTCGGGATCTGGCTTCCCAGGCTGTCCACCGTAGAGCCGACGCTGGTCACCGTTTTACCGGCATCACCCAGCACAGTATTCACGCCTGCAGTGGTTGTGCCGCCACTGCCCGTTCCGGTCCCTCCGCTGCCGTTACCTCCGGTTCCCGTTCCTGAGCCCGAGCCTGTCCCTGAACCTGAGCCAGATCCGTTACTGCCTGAACCACCATTATTAGCCGTTGTGCCACTTCCATCACCCGAGCCGGTATTACTTCCGGTTGCAGGGTTATTTTTGGCTGTTGAGTGAGATCCGCCACCGCTTCCACTGCAGGCAGAAAGAGAGAACGCGAGCAGTACCGCAGCAGCAATTACGCTGATGCGACTAGCATTATTAGGTAGCATAAAAATACTCCACGCAATAGAACGCCGAGCGGCGTATTAGTGAGTATATGCACTATTTTAAAAATGCACACGGACGCGCTTCGAGGATATTTTCTTACCAGCGTTTTTTATTTTAAGTCTTATATAACAATGAGTTAATTAAGCTTTTATTTAACATCTACTTAATTATTTTGAATTACTATAGTGCCATTAAAACAACAGGAATTATCCTAAATAATCCCTTTAAATAATAGGGGAATAAAGCTGAAGGATATATCCTTTATAAAATATATAGATCACGGTAAAAATAAGGCTCTTCATCCGAAGAGCCTTAATATTTAACAATTGCCTTCGCGCCAGGCTTTTTCAATTTCTTCGGCGAGAATTTTTACACCCGCTTCGATTTTTTCCGGATCGGGTACGTAGTTCATGCGCATGCACTGGTGCGTATGCGGCCACGGCTTATCCAGTCCCGGGAAGAAATAATCGCCCGGTACCATCAGAACGCCGCGCTTTTTCAGGCGCTGGTAGAGCAGTTCGGTGGTGACAGGCAAATCCTTAAACCACAACCACAGGAAAATTGCTCCTTCAGGTTTGTGGATCAGGCAGCGTTCTTCCGGCAAATAGCGGCGAAGTATCGCAATCGTCTCCTGAACGCGCTGGTAATAGAATGGCTTGATCACGTCATTCGACAGACGCAGCAGGTCGTTGCGCTTAATCATTTCACACATCATCGCCGGGCCAATGCCGCCCGGTGAAAGGCTGATAATGCCGTTCATATTGGTAATGGCGGTGATGATTTTCTCGTTGGCGATGATGATGCCGCAGCGGCTGCCCGGCAGACCCAGCTTAGAGAGGCTCATGCACAGGACAATGTTCGGGTTCCACAGCGGACGTGCTTCGCTGAAGATAATGCCCGGGAACGGCACGCCGTAGGCGTTATCGATCACCAGCGGAATACCGTGCTGATTCGCCAGCGCATCCAGTTTCATCAGTTCGTCGTCGGTGATCACGTTGCCCGTTGGGTTAGTCGGGCGCGATACGCAGATCATTCCCGTCTCTTCACCAATATGCAGGTGTTCAAAATCGACGTGATATTTGAACTGGCCTTCCGGCAGCAGCTCGATGTTCGGGCGCGCGGAGACGAACAGATCCTCTTCCAGGCCGGAATCGGCGTAGCCGATATACTCCGGTGCCAGCGGGAACAGCACTTTTTTGGTGGTGCCGTCGGCGCGACGCCCTGCGAACAGGTTAAACAAGTAGAAAAACGCGCTCTGACTGCCGTTTGTCAGTGCAATATTCTGTGGTTCGATATCCCAACCCAGCTCGTCACGCAGCATTTCGGCGAGGAGTGCCAGCAGTTCGGTTTTACCCTGCGGGCCGTCGTAATTGCAAAGCGCATCGGTTGCTTTGCCGCTTTCCAGCATCTGAGCGAGCAGCGTCTGGAAATAGGTATTCATCTCCGGGATTTGAGCCGGGTTTCCGCCGCCGAGCATGATTGCGCCCGGTGTGCGCAGCCCGTCGTTGAGATCCTCCATCAGGCGAGTAATGCCTGAATGGCGGGTAAATTTGTCGCCGAAAAGTGAAAACGTCATAGCAGGTGATCTGTCGAGCTTATTTTGAAAGTGGGTAACCATAACGCTAGCACCGTGCTGGTGCAAATCGGGTGATGTGGTCGGATTTGTTGTTTTATAGGGCGGAAGTGTATTTGTGTAGTGAATAGTTCTGGTGGGTTTCCCCTCACCCTAACCCTCTCCCACAGGGAGAGGGAACTGGAGTGTGCCGTTATTGATTACCTGCCCATACCACCATCACCTTATCGCCCTTGTGCTCGCGCACGAAGCCATACCCCTCGTTCAGCGACAGCGTGGTTTGTTTGCCTTCACCAATCGCCGGATGGCGGGCGCGGAACTGACCCAGCGTTTGCCAGTGGGCGACGGTTAGGGCCTGCTTGCCCGTGACGTCCTGCCAGTTCATATCTGACCGGGTGCCCTGTAATGGATCAGAACCCGTCGGACCGAACGGACGCTCGGATTCATCACCGTAATAGATTTGTACGCTGCCGGGTGCCAGCAGAAGCAGCTCCGCCGCGCGCTGGCCCCCTTCGCGGAACAGACGCGTATCGTGTGATGAGAGATAGCTCAGCACGTTGAAGCTTTGCAGCTTTTCCGCCATCTGCTGCCAGGTGAGATCCATATCGGCCAGACAATCCACCGCTTTTGCCGCCTGCTCCTGATAGTCAAAGTTGATCATCGCATCAAAACCGTGGCGGTAATAATCGCTTTGCATCACCCCGTGGCCCCAGGATTCCCCGGTCATCCAGAACGGTGCGTTGTCGAGCTTTTTGTCCGGGTTCGCCCCTTTCCAGGCGGCCAGCGCCTGACTTGCCTGGTCTTTCAGCTGTTGCCAGGCCGCAAGCTCAACGTGTTTCGCCGTATCCACCCGGAAACCGTCGATGCCGTAGTCACGTACCCACTGGCTGAGCCAGTGGGTCAGATAATCTCGCGGGGTATATCCCGGGATGGCCTTCGCGTGGGTGTCGGGCTTGTGTTGGTAAAAGTTTGGCAATCCGGAAGGCGTCATGGATTCCGTTTTCAAATCCGGCAGAAATGCCAGCGACATGGTCAAATCGTCGAAGCCGGGGTTGTCGTAATCGCCGATGTCCGTGCGGATCCACTTTTTACCCCACCATTTTTCCCATGCGGCTTTGTCGCTGAAGTTGATGTAGTCGTTAAAGCTGTGCCAGCTTTGGCCCGCGCCCGGCTTCCAGTCCGTCCAGCGTTCTCCCAGCGTCTTTTTCAGCTCATCACCCTGAAGGTACAGGGCACCAAACTGAAATTCCTGCATGTCTGCCAGCGTGGCATAGCCAACGTGGTTCATGACGATATCAAACAGAACGCGGATCCCGCGCTTGTGCGCTTCGTCGACAAGATGGCGTAAATCATCTTCGGTTCCCATGTTGGCGTCGAGCTTCGTCCAGTCCTGGGTGTAGTAGCCGTGATAGGCGTAATGCGGGAAATCCCCTTTTGTGCCACCGCCTACCCAGCCGTGGATCTGCTCAAGCGGGGAGCTTATCCAGAGCGCATTCACTCCCAGCCGCTGTAAATAATCGAGCTTGCCGGCAAGTCCTCTGAGATCCCCGCCGTGGAAGGTGCCAATCTCCTGCATACCGTCTTTATGACGACCGTAGCTGTTGTCGTTGCCCGGGTCACCATTCACATAACGGTCGGTCAGCACAAAATAGACGGTGGCGTTTTGCCAGCTAAACGGCGCAGGCTTGTCGGTTTCGGCGCGCTCAAGCAGCAGCAGGCCGTTACTGTGGGCGGCTGGCTGCAGGGTGATTTTTCCATTCTGCACCGTCGCCGTCTGTTTACTGTAGTAGTCGCGCACGACGGAGCCTTCCGGGAAGGTACTGCTGACGTCCAGCGTCAGCGGTTTACCGTCCCACTTCGGACACTGGCGGATGACGTTTGCAACCGGCTGTTCTGCGGCACTCTGAATCGTCAGCAGCAGGGTGGGCGTGCCGGAGCGGGTATCAATCCGTATCTGGTAGTCACCGTCGCGGAAAAGACGCCACTGCGGCGGTGTGCCGTCACAGGGCTTAAGCGACAGCATCTCATTGAGTTTTATCGCGTCCGCAGGCTGCCAGCACGTCTTGTCAAAACTCAGCGTCAGAGGACGCGTACCCTTCGCAAGCTTTGCCTGGCTGGTGAAGATCCCGGTGCCTTCGGCACTAAATGCGCTAAACCCCGGCGATGACCAGTCGGCATGAGCCAGTGCGGGTAACATCAGAAAGGCTAATGCGGTACGTTTCATTCCTTTTTCCTGTCGCGGCATTTTTGACCAGTGTGCCATCAGGCGAGGGGCAAAAACTCATCCCCTGTCGCTTTCTGCCGGGAGGAAGCGTGAGGATGAGTGATCTTGCGCAAAATTAGGCAGTTATCTGCGATAGCGCACACAGTTTTTGTGGAATGATGTTTTTATGAGCAAGTTTCAGGTGACATAGTTTCAGAATTGGACTATTTCTATACGTGCTCTTGAAGTCTATTTTTGATATGATTTGAGATTCCGCTCTCAAATTTGTGAAAAAAATAAGGTGTTGGGATGATTACATCCGACCAGGAGACCTAATGATATCGACTCCCATTCGACGATATGGGGCTGCGATACTCATGTTACTCACCACGGCATTTTCGGGTGAGGTGCTTGCGAAGACGCACACGGATACAACGAGTAAGAAAGCCCACGTAATAAAGACGACAAGTAGTAAGGTTAGCAGTAAACAAGAGTATTCTCGCAATAGTGCAAAGAGTAGTTCACTTCCTGATTTGCGAAAATACCCTTCCGGAACACCAAGGAAAAAAGCGTTTCTCCGGACGGTAATGCCTTACATCACGAGTCAAAATGCCGCGATTACTGCGGATCGTAACTGGCTGATTTCCAAGCAGTACGATAGCCGCTGGTCGCCGTCAGAGCGCGCGCGTCTGAAAGATATCACGAAGCGCTACAAGCTGAGCTGGAACGGTAACACGCGTCGTGTGCCGTGGAATGCTCTCCTTGAGCGTGTGGATATCATCCCGGGCAGCATGGTTGCGACCATGGCTGCTGCCGAAAGCGGCTGGGGTACTTCTAAGCTTGCGCGTAGCAACAACAACCTTTTCGGCATGAAATGTGTGAAAGGTCGTTGTAATAATGCACCTGGCAAGGTGAAAGGCTATTCGCAATTTGAATCTGTGAAAGATTCCGTCAGCGCCTACGTGGTGAATCTGAACACGCACCCGGCCTACTCATCGTTCCGTAAATCACGCGCTCAGCTGCGTAAAGCGGACCAGGAAGTGACGGCCAGTACGATGATCCACAAGCTGAAAGGTTATTCGACAAAGGGACAGAGCTATAACAACTATCTGTTCGCCATGTACCAGGATAACCAGCGCTTAATTGCCGCCCATATGTAATCTCGAAAAAACGCCTTCCACTGGAAGGCGTTTTCTTTTCTATATCAACACCTCGCTGTGGCGATCCCGATACTCCTTCGGCGTGGTGTCATACTCCTTGCGAAACACGGAATAGAAATATTGCAGAGACGGGTAACCGCACATCTGCGATATTTCGTTGATCGACAGCGACGTGGAAATGAGCAGGCTGCGTGCTTTCTCCAGCTTTTCAGCATGGATGACGGCATGAATGGTTTCGCCCACCTCTTCTTTAAAACGCTTCTCCAGATTCGAACGCGAAATGCCCACCGAATCCAGCACCTGATCGACCTTTATCCCTTTGCAGGCGTGGTTGCGAATGTAGTGCATGGCCTGAATGACGGCCGGGTCGCTTAAGGAGCGATAATCGGTTGAGCGACGTTCCACGACACGGACAGGAGGCACAAGCAAACGCTGAAGCGGCAGAGGTTCTTTATCGAGCAGACGATGCAGCAGCTTCGCCGCCTGATAGCCCATCTGACGCGTGCCCTGTGCAACGGAGGAGAGCGCCACGCGAGACAGATAGCGGGTCAGTTCTTCGTTATCAATGCCAATCACGCACAGCTTTTCGGGCACCGGAATGTGTAAATGTTCGCAGACCTGCAGCACGTGCCGCGCGCGAGCGTCCGTCACGGCGATAATACCGGTTTGCGGCGGCAGCGTTTGCAGCCAGTCCGCCAGGCGGTTTTGCGCGTGCTGCCAGTTTTCCGGCGCGGTCTCCAGCCCCTGGTACACCACGCCGCGATACTTCTCCTGCGCGACCAGCTGGCAAAACGCGTGTTCTCGCTCAACGGCCCAGCGCTTGCCGCTGGTGGCCGGTAACCCATAAAACGCGAAGCGATGGACGCCTTTCTCTTTTAAATGAAGAAAGGCGGCCTCGACCAGTGCATGGTTATCGGTGGCAATATAGTGGACCGGCGGATAGTGTTCGGGCGAATGGTAGGAGCCGCCGACGCCCACAATCGGGACGTCGACGTCGGTCAGCAGCTGCTCAATGATGGGATCGTCATAGTCGGCGATGACGCCATCGCCCAGCCAGTCTTTAATGTTCTCCAGACGGGTGCGAAAATCTTCTTCAATAAAAATATCCCATTCAGATTGCGACGCCTGCAAATATTCACCAACACCTTCCACCACCTGACGGTCGTAGGCTTTATTGGCATTGAATAACAACGTAATGCGGTGACGCTTTTCAAACATGGCTCACTTCCCAATTAAGTCACAATACGGTTATCAGGCCCGTCGCTTGGTGGCCGAGTCCATCCAGACTGCCAGTAAAAGAATGGCCCCCTTGACGATATACTGCCAAAACGTCGGGACGTCCATCATACTCATCCCGTTATCCAACGACGCCATGATAAATGCCCCCATGACCGCGCCCGCCACGCTCCCGATACCCCCTGCGAGGCTGGTACCGCCAATGACGCAGGCGGCGATAGCATCCAGCTCGGCGATGTTACCGGCGGAGGGCGAGCCGGCGCCCAGACGCGAGCTGAGGATCAACCCGGCGATAGCGACCATCAGGCCGTTAATGGCGAAAACTGCCAGCTTTGTACGTTCGACATTGATACCTGAGAGGCGGGCAGCTTCAAGGTTGCCGCCTATGGCATAAATACGGCGGCCAAACGCGGTGCGCGTCGCCATAAACATACCGGCCAGAAGTAAAAGCGCCAGCAGCAGGACGGGGGTCGGAACGCCGCGATAGTCGTTTAAAAGCCAGATGGCGCCCAGCACAATAACCGCCGTGAGCGCCTGACGCCCCACTACCGACGTTGACGCTGGAGAAGCCAGCCCCAGCGCCTGACGGCGCATGCGTCCACGCCACTGCCACGCGACAAACCCCAGCAACCCCACCACACCGAGGGTAAAGCCCACGGTATCCGAGAGGTAACTCTGGCCAATCTGCGACATGGCTGCACTGGTCGGGGAGACGGTGGTGCCGTTAGTGATGCCGATTAAGATCCCGCGAAAGGCCAGCATCCCCGCCAGGGTGACAATGAACGATGGCACCTTACGGTAGGCAACCCACCAGCCGTTCCAGGCTCCCAGTACCAGACCCAGCACCAGCGTGACCGCCACGGTCAGCGGCAGCGGCCAGCCGAGCCAGACGTCAAAAATCGCCGCCACGCCGCCGAGGAGACCCATCATCGACCCGACCGACAGGTCGATCTCCGCGGAGATAATCACGAACACCATGCCCACCGCCAGAATGCCGGTGATGGCGGTCTGGCGGAGCAGGTTGGAGACGTTACGTGCGCTTAAGTACGAGCCATCGGTCATCCAGGTAAAGAAGAGCATGATGACGATAATGGCCGCGATCATCACGAAAACCTGCAGGTTAAGCGCTTTTAAGCCCGCGAACGCACCGGGCGTCGGAACAGCGACTTTGATATCAGACGGATTGCTTTTCGACATGACGTTCGCTCCTTAAAGCGGCTTCCATCACCTGCTCCTGCGTCAGGTTCTGGTTAATCAGGTTGGCTTTCAGTTTTCCCTCGTGCATGACCAGCACACGGTCGCTCAGTCCGAGCACTTCGGGTAATTCAGACGAAATGACAATGACGGCAATCCCTTGCTGTACAAGCTGATTAATCAGTTTGTAGATTTCATATTTGGCACCGATATCAATCCCGCGCGTTGGCTCATCAAGAATTAATATGCGTGGATTGAGAAGCAGGCAGCGCGCCAGAATCGCCTTCTGCTGGTTTCCCCCGCTCAGACGGCCAATAGCCAGTTCCGGCGAGGAGGTTTTGACCTTCAGCCGGGCAAGCGACTGGAGGATGCACTGCTGCTCGGCGGCGTCGTCCAGGCTGCTCAGCGCGCCGGAGAACCGATCGAGTGCCGCAAGCGTAATGTTTTTACCCACCGCCATCACCGGTACGATGCCGTCTTTCTTACGATCTTCCGGCACCATGGCAATGCCGTGGGCAATCGCCTGCTGGCAGTTGTCGATTTTCACCGGCTGGCCGTCGATATAAACCGTGCCCTCCCAGCGCCCCGGCCACACGCCAAACAGGCACTGTACGGCTTCGGTGCGCCCGGCACCGACGAGGCCGGCAATCCCAAGAATTTCACCGCTGTGAAGAGAAAACGAGACGTTATTGACGCGCTTGATGTGGCGGTTAACGGGGTGCCACGCGGTCAAGTTTTCCACGCGCAGCACTTCATCACCCTTAGCGTGAGGCTCATTCGGGTAGAGCGCCGTCAGCTCGCGGCCCACCATCATGGTGATGATGTCATCTTCACTCATCCCCGCGGCTTCACGCGTGCCGATGTGCTGCCCGTCGCGGATCACGCAGATGGTGTCCGAAATGGCTTTGACCTCGTTCAGCTTGTGCGAAATGTAGATACAGGCGATGCCGTGGTTTTGCAGATCGCGGATGATGTTGAGAAGAACCGCGGTTTCCTGTTCGGTGAGCGAGGCCGTTGGCTCATCAAGGATCAGCAGCCTGACCTGTTTATTTAGCGCCTTCGCTATTTCGACCAGCTGCTGTTGACCCAGGCCCAGATCCCCCACGCGGGTATCCGGTGAAATGTTGAGGCTCACCTGCGCCAGCAGCTTTTCGCAGCGGAGCGTCATGGTGTCGTAATCCAGCACGCCGCGGTGGGAAATTTCGGCACCGAGAAAGATGTTCTCCAGCACGGTGAGATGCTTCACCAGCGCCAGCTCCTGGTGGATGATGGCGATGCCTTTGCGTTCGGTATCGCGGATGTGTGTCGCCTGAATCACTTCACCGGCAAAGACGATTTCGCCTTCGTAGCTGCCGTGTGGGTAGATCCCGCACAGCACTTTCATCAGCGTCGACTTGCCCGAGCCGTTCTCGCCGCACAGTGAAACCACTTCGCCGGGGTTCAACCGGAGGCTGACGTTGTCGACGGCTTTCACCGTGCCGAAGCGCTTGGTGATGCTTTTCATTTCAAGTAAATAGGGCATAACCGCTCCACATAACCCGAGGGAAGAACAGTACAACGTGATGCGCCCCCGCAGAGCAGGGGCCGCGCCGGATTACAGTTCGCTCTTCTTGTGGAAACCGTCTTTAACCACGGTGGCGTCAATGTTCTCTTTATTGACTTCAATCGGCGTGAGCAGGCGAGCCGGAACGTCTTTCAGGCCGTTATTCAGCGTTGCGTCTGCTTTAGGTTGTTTGCCATTGCCCAGCTCCACGGCGATTTCCGCCGCCGTATTGGCCAGCTGGGTAATCGGTTTGTAGACCGTCATGGTTTGGGTGCCTGCGATAATGCGTTTTACGCCAGCGAGATCGGCATCCTGTCCTGAAATGGCGACTTTTCCGGCCAGCCCCTGTGCGCTCAGGGCCTGGATAGCACCGCCTGCAGTGGCATCGTTGGAGGCCACAACCGCATCAATTTTGTTGTTGTTGGCCGTCAGCGCGTTTTCCATAATTTTCAGCGCGTTTTCTGGCAGCCAGCCGTCGGCCCACTGATCGCCAACCACTTTAATTTTCCCGTTGTCGATGTACGGTTTAAGGACTTTCATTTGCCCTTCGCGGAACAGTTTGGCGTTGTTATCTACCGGAGAGCCGCCCATCAGGAAATAATTGCCCTGAGGCACTTTGTCGATCAGGCTTTGCGCCTGTAATTCCCCGACTTTTTCATTGTCGAACGAAATATAATAATCAATATCCGCATTATTAATCATGCGGTCATAGGCCAGGACTTTTATGCCTTCGTGTTTGGCTTCTTTCACCACGTTACTTAATACCTGGCCGTTATAGGGGATAATGACCAGAACATCGACGCCACGGTTGATCATATTCTCGATCTGCGACATTTGTGTTTCTTCGTTGCCGTTAGCCGACTGAACAAACACGCTGGCGCCGAGAGATTCTGCTTTCTTCACAAAAATATCGCGATCTTTTTGCCAGCGTTCCAGGCGCAGGTCGTCAATCGCCATGCCAATTTTGACCTCTTTGGCATGTCCTGCAAAGCTTGCAAGGATAAGCGTAGTGCAGAGCGTTAGAGTCAGGTTCTTTATCTTCATAATTATTAGGCCTTTTTGTAGGGGTATGTGTTGCTGAGATAAAAGAAACATTCACTACTGAGACGCAGCAAATTTTTAACGCGGAAAGGCGGGCTGGCAATTACAGATTTTTATCTTCTCATTATGATATTTGGTTTATTTCTAAATTTATGACCGCGATCGGATTTTAAAATACGTAACGTCTTAATTACATTTGATTCTGGAATACGCGCCGAAAAATAGTTTGTCTGCGCATTATTTTGCGAGCCAGCGCACAGTTGTGCATTCTCTCAATAGCAGTGTGAAATAACGTAATTGAGCAACCCAAAATGTCTATTCACTATTACTCCTGTATCAACGACTCGCCGCATACCCTGATTATGGAGCTCAATATGCAAGCTTATTTCGACCAACTCGATCGTGTTCGTTACGAAGGCCCAAAAACGACCAATCCTTTAGCATTTCGTCACTACAACCCGGATGAGCTGGTGCTGGGTAAGCGCATGGAAGATCATCTGCGCTTTGCCGCCTGTTACTGGCATACCTTCTGCTGGAACGGCGCCGATATGTTCGGCGTGGGTTCCTTTGACCGCCCGTGGCAGCAGCCGGGTGAGGCCATTGAGCTGGCAAAGCGCAAAGCCGATGTCGCATTTGAGTTCTTCCACAAGCTGAACGTACCGTACTACTGCTTCCATGACGTGGACGTGTCGCCGGAAGGCGCGTCGCTGAAAGAGTATCTGAACAATTTTGCGCAGATGGTGGATGTACTGGCGGCGAAACAGCAGCAAAGCGGCGTGAAGCTGCTCTGGGGCACGGCAAACTGCTTCACCAACCCGCGCTACGGTGCGGGCGCGGCAACCAATCCGGATCCGGAAGTGTTTAGCTGGGCAGCCACGCAGGTGGTGACGGCAATGAACGCTACGCATCAGTTGGGTGGCGAGAACTATGTCCTGTGGGGTGGCCGTGAAGGTTATGAAACGCTGCTGAACACCGACCTGCGTCAGGAGCGCGAGCAGATTGGCCGCTTTATGCAGATGGTTGTCGACCATAAGCACAAAATCGGCTTCCGCGGCACGCTGCTGATTGAGCCGAAACCGCAGGAACCGACCAAGCATCAGTATGACTACGACGTGGCGACGGTTTATGGCTTCCTGAAGCAGTTCGGTCTGGAAAAAGAGATCAAAGTGAACATTGAAGCCAACCACGCCACGCTGGCGGGCCACTCTTTCCATCACGAGATCGCGTCTGCCATTGCGCTGGGCATTTTTGGCTCTGTCGATGCGAACCGTGGCGATGCACAGCTGGGCTGGGACACCGATCAGTTCCCGAACAGCGTGGAAGAGAATGCGCTGGTGATGTACGAAATCGTCAAAGCGGGCGGTTTCACCACCGGCGGCCTGAACTTTGACGCCAAGGTGCGTCGTCAGAGCACCGACAAATACGATCTGTTCTACGGCCACATTGGCGCGATGGACACCATGGCGCTGGCGCTGAAAGTGGCGGCTCGTATGATTGAAGACGGCGAGCTGGATAAACGCGTAGCGAAGCGTTACAGCGGCTGGAACAGTGAGCTGGGCCAGCAAATCTTGAAAGGTCAGTTATCGCTGGCGGAAATTGCGAAGTACGCTGAACAACAGCAGCTGGCGCCGCAGCACCAGAGCGGGCACCAGGAACTGCTGGAAAATCTCGTAAACCACTATCTGTTTGATAAGTGATTGAGCTGAAGATGCACGTAGGCCCGGTAAGCGTTAGCGCCACCGGGCATTTCTGTTAAAGGAGTCACCGTAATGTATATCGGGATCGATCTTGGCACATCGGGTGTGAAAGCCATCCTGTTGAGCGAGCAGGGCGACGTGTTAGCAACGCAGACGGAAACGCTGCAGGTTTCACGTCCGCATCCGCTGTGGTCAGAACAGGATCCGGAGCAGTGGTGGCAGGCGACGGATCGCGCAATGAAAGCCTTAGGTGAGCAGCACAGCCTTCGTGACGTGAAAGCGCTGGGAATTGCCGGACAAATGCACGGCGCTACGCTGCTCGACAGCCAGCATCGCGTGCTGCGTCCAGCGATCCTCTGGAACGATGGCCGCTGTGCGGAAGAGTGCGCGCTTCTTGAGGAACGCGTGCCCAATTCCCGGGAGATTACCGGCAACCTGATGATGCCCGGCTTTACTGCGCCCAAATTGCTGTGGGTGCAGCGCCACGAACCGGAGATTTTCCGTCAGGTGGCGAAAGTCCTGCTGCCGAAAGACTATCTGCGTTTTCGCATAACGGGCGATTTCGCCAGCGACATGTCCGATGCCGCGGGCACCATGTGGCTCGACGTGGCGAAGCGCGACTGGAGCGAGGCGATGCTGGATGCATGCTATCTGACCCGGGAACATATGCCAGCGCTGTACGAAGGCTGTGAGGTGACAGGCGCGCTGCTGCCAGCCGTTGCTGAACGCTGGAATATGCCTGCCGTACCGGTGGTGGCCGGGGGCGGCGATAACGCGGCGGGCGCTGTCGGTGTCGGCATGGTTGAGGCGGGGCAGGCGATGCTGTCGCTGGGAACGTCCGGCGTCTATTTTGCCGTCAGCGACGGGTATCGCAGTAATCCTGAAAGCGCTGTGCACAGTTTCTGTCATGCCCTTCCCGGGAAATGGCATTTGATGTCGGTGATGCTCAGCGCGGCATCCTGCCTGGCCTGGGCGGCAAAACTCACCGGCATGGCCGACGTTCCGGCGCTCATTTCCGCAGCCCAGCAGGCGGATGACGCTGCGGGTACCGTCTGGTTTTTACCGTATCTTTCCGGCGAGCGTACGCCGCACAACAACCCGGAAGCGAAAGGGGTGTTCTTTGGCTTAACCCATCAACATGGCCCGGCAGAACTGGCGCGTGCGGTTCTGGAAGGCGTGGGCTATGCGCTGGCCGACGGGATGGACGTGGTGCACGACTGCGGCCTGAAACCGACGAGCGTCACCCTGATTGGCGGCGGTGCGCGAAGCCCTTACTGGCGACAGATGCTGTCTGATATCAGCGGGTTGCAGCTGGATTTCCGCACCGGGGGGGACGTCGGGCCCGCGCTCGGTGCCGCGCGTCTGGCGCAGATAGCCATTCATCCGGAACAACCGCTTTCGCAACTGTTGCCGCAGCTTACGCTTGAACAGGCGCATTTGCCTGACGCGGCGCGCCATGCGCGGTACGCGGAGAGGCGCGACGTGTTCCGCAAAATCTACCAACAGCTGCTGCCGCTGATGTCGTAAATACGCTTGTCCGGGAGAGGCACGAGGATGTCCTTTTTTGGTCTGTGCGTGCCTTCATTTCCTTGCCAGTATGGTGTCACACCCACTGGCGAGGAGAACCATCATGTCACGCATTGCATTAATCAACATCGATACTCAGCAGTCATTCCATCACCGCAATTACTGGCAGGAGGACGAAATTCCTGCCTTTCAGCAGGCGATGCTGGGGCTGATTGAAGGCTGTCAGGCGCACAATATTCCGGTCGTTGATATTTTTCACGTGGATGAAGACGGTCCTTTCACCCTCGAAAGCGGCTATGTCAAACCGATGGCCTTTTTACGTCATCAGCCGGATGTGGTTTTCCAGAAACACGTCCATAATGCCTTCACGGATACCGGGCTTGACCGCTGGCTGCGCGAGCGTGATATCAACCAGCTGATTATCTGCGGCATTCGCACTGAACAATGTTGTGAAACCACCGCCCGGGTGGCATCCGATCTGGGTTATGCTGTGACCTTTGTTAGTGAGGCAACGCTGACGTTTCCCATGACGTACAAGGGGATAACCCTTAGCGCAGCGGAAATTCGCCATCGTACCGAGACGGTACTTTCCGGGCGTTTTGCCGAGATTAAAACGGTAGCGGAGACGCTGGAGTCACTGTAATGCGCATCGACGTCTGGTTCGTGATGTTGCCCGGGGTGCTGTCATTAGACATGACCGGCCCGGCAGAAACCTTTGTGCTGGCAGGAGACGCGTTTCGCCTGCATTACATTGGCCCGCAGCCTGACGTTCAGACGTCGATTGGCCTGACGATGAGCGGCATTCAGCCGCTGCCGGAGCGTCTGCCGGAAGGTAGTCTGCTGGTGCTGCCGGGTGTGAGCGACTCCCGCAGTCAGTTCTCAACGCCACAGGCGCAGCAGATCCAGCACTGGCTGATGCGCCTGCAGCCGCAGATCCAGCGCCAGGAAATCACCGTGTTGTGCGTCTGTTCAGGGGCCTTACTGGCGGCGAAATCGGACCTGCTGAACAACCGACAGTGCACGACCCATCATGACGTTATTAGCCGTTTACGCACCGCGGCCCCCACGGCGACGATTAAAGAAAACCGCATATTTGTGCAGGATGAGAATATCTGGACCAGCGCGGGGATCACGTCAGGCATCGACCTGGCGCTGCACATGATTAACCGCCTGTGCGGCCCCGAAAAGGCGCTGACCGTGGCGCGTGAGATGGTGGTCTGGTTCCGCCGTTCCGGTGACGATCCCCAGCTCTCTCCGTGGCTACGCTATCGCAATCATCTTCACCCGGCGATTCATCGGGCGCAGGATGCGCTCACCGCCGACCCGCAAAAAACGTGGAGCTTGCCTGACATTGCCGCACTGGCGCACGTCAGCCCGCGTCATCTCACCCGGCTTTTTCAGTCACATTTAGGGATTAGCGTTCGCGATTATCTGGAACAGCTGCGTCTGGCGGTGGCGGAGCAGTGGCTGATACAGGGGCGCGGCGTTGAGCAGGCTTCACTGGCGGCAGGGTTTTCCTCCCCGCGCCAGTACCATCGCGCCCGGCAGCGAAGCATTAGCTGACGAAGCGGCGAACGTCTATTTTTTGCAGCAGCATCGACAGCAGCAGGCTGATCGCCAGCGTGGCGGCAAAAATCCAGACGATATCCAGCACCGGCCAGCTTTTTAGCTCAACGCCTCTCGTGCGCAGCGCGTGGATCACCAGCGCGTGAAAACCGTAAATCCCGAGAGAGTGCCGCGAGATAATACTCAGCACGGGAAGGGCGCGCGCGTTCAGGGTATTTTTGGCAAGCGTGAGCAGCGAAACGGCACAGATAAAGACCATCGGCCCGCAATAGAGATACCAGGTATCGGCAAAATTGCCGCGCCACTGCAATTCGTGCAGCGTCCCGCGTGAAATCACTGCCACGCCAGCGATAAACAGCGCCCCGCAGAGCCAGTTCAGCCCGCGTTTTTGCGTGTCCATCATCCCGATGGCGCGCCCCAGCATGCCGTAAAGCACGTAGTAAAAAGTATCGCCGTTGATATAGAGATTGACCGGCAGCCACTCAAATCCGTCGATTTTCTGTGAGAGCGTATTCGGGTTGGCGACAATGCCGATAACCACCATCAGGGCCAGCAGCATTTTACCGCTGACGTTTTTTACCTGGATGAGCGGGGAGACCAGATAGATAACGATAATGGCGAAGAAGAACCACAGGTGATAGAACACCGGTTTTTGCAGCACGTATTTCAGCGATAGCCCGGCGTTAATGGAGGTGAACAGCGTGATATAGAGCAGGGCAACGGCGCTGTAGAACCCCAGGCAGGCCGCGATGCGGATGAAGTGCCGCGGCTGCGCGCTACGCTCGCCAAAAAAGAGAAAGCCGGAAATCATAAAGAACAGCGGCACGCTGACGCGTGACGCAGAGTTGAGAATATTGGCGATATCCCAGTTAACGGGGCTGATGCTGTGGGCATTCGTGACGTACCAGGTCGTCGTGTGGATCATGACCACCATCAGACACGCTATTCCTCGCAGGTTATCAATCCAGTTAATTTTTGACTGCATCAGTTCCTCGTATTCCCTGTAAATTGAGTGTGACTGCCATTGTCCAAAAGTCTTCGCTTGGAAAATTCTGAGTTTTATTCAGCAGGCTTGTAGGGAGGCCGCGAGATTCGCAGAATGCCGGACCGTAATCTATAAAAGCTTTGATACTAAAAATAACAGCCACTGACCAGGGCGGTAATAAAAATGATGATGAAGCGTGTGGCATCACTCTTTCTGCTGTTGAGCCTGGCGGGATGCAGCGCGCCGCAAGAAGCACCTGTGCAGAAAGCGCAGCAGGGTAAAATGAGCCCGGAACGTTCACTGAATATGGAAGCGCTCTGTAAAGATCGGGCCGCTCGCCGCTATAACTCGGATGTACAGAAAATTGATGTCACCGGGTTTGAGCGTTTTCAGGGAAGCTATGAGCTGCGGGGACATACGTCGCGCAAAGAGGGCTTTGTCTGCTCGTTTGATGCGGACGGTCAGTTTTTACATCTCTCCATGCGCTAGCCTGCTCGTATAATCAACAGCCAGACGCCGTCAGCGTTCTGGCCGGAAGGCTTATTTCCCCAATTTTCCCTAAACAACCCCGTTTCGTACTGTATATCTTGCAGCCAGCGGGTATACTGGTCCCTTCCCTTTAAAACCACACGTATCCAGCACGAAATACTATGCAAAAGTTTGATACCAAGACCTTCCAGGGCCTGATCCTGACCTTACAGGATTACTGGGCTCGTCAGGGCTGTACCATTGTTCAACCTTTGGACATGGAAGTCGGCGCCGGCACTTCACACCCGATGACCAGCCTGCGCGCGTTGGGGCCAGAGCCAATGGCGACCGCGTATGTGCAGCCTTCCCGTCGTCCGACCGATGGTCGTTACGGTGAGAACCCGAACCGTCTGCAGCATTACTATCAGTTCCAGGTGGTGATTAAGCCATCACCAGACAACATTCAGGAACTGTACCTCGGGTCGCTGAAAGAGCTGGGTATGGATCCAACCATTCACGACATTCGTTTCGTGGAAGATAACTGGGAAAACCCAACGCTGGGTGCCTGGGGTCTGGGTTGGGAAGTGTGGCTGAACGGCATGGAAGTGACCCAGTTCACTTACTTCCAGCAGGTGGGGGGTCTGGAATGTAAGCCGATCACCGGTGAAATCACCTACGGTCTGGAACGTCTGGCGATGTACATTCAGGGTGTAGACAGCGTTTACGACCTGGTCTGGAGCGACGGCCCGCTGGGTAAAACCACCTACGGCGACGTGTTCCATCAGAACGAAGTGGAGCAATCCACCTATAACTTCGAATACGCGGACGTGGACTTCCTGTTCACCTGCTTCGAGCAGTATGAGAAAGAAGCGCAGCAGCTGCTGGCGCTGGAAACTCCGCTGCCGCTGCCTGCCTACGAGCGTATTCTGAAGGCCGCCCACAGCTTCAACCTGCTGGACGCCCGCAAAGCCATCTCCGTGACTGAACGTCAGCGCTACATTCTGCGTATTCGTACCCTGACCAAAGCCGTTGCAGAAGCTTACTACGCGTCCCGTGAAGCCCTTGGCTTCCCGATGTGCAACCGAAACAAATAAGAGGCGGCCATGTCTGAGAAAACTTTCCTGGTGGAAATCGGCACCGAAGAGCTGCCACCAAAAGCCCTGCGCAGCCTGGCTGAATCTTTCGCTGCGAACGTGACCGCCGAGCTGGATAACGCTGGCCTGGCACACGGTAAAATTGAGTGGTTTGCTGCACCGCGCCGTCTGGCGCTGAAAGTGGCAAATCTGGCGGCGTCTCAGCCGGATCGCGAAGTCGAAAAACGTGGCCCGGCGATTGCCCAGGCGTTTGACGCGGAAGGCAAGCCGAGCAAAGCGGCTGAAGGCTGGGCGCGCGGTTGCGGCATCACCGTTGATCAGGCCGAGCGTCTGACCACGGATAAAGGCGAGTGGCTGCTGTATCGTGCGCATGTGAAAGGTGAAAGCGCGGAAGCGCTGCTGCCGGACATGATTGCGACTTCTCTGGCGAAGCTGCCGATTCCTAAGCTGATGCGCTGGGGCGCGTCTGACGTGCACTTCGTGCGTCCGGTTCACACCGTGACCCTGCTGCTGGGCGATACCGTTATCCCGGCGACCATTTTGGGCGTGGCGTCCGATCGCGTGATCCGCGGCCACCGCTTTATGGGCGAGCCAGAGTTCACCATCGACAATGCCGACCAGTATCCGCAGATCCTGCTGGAGCGCGGTAAGGTCATTGCCGACTACGAGCAGCGTAAAGCCAAAATCAAAGCGGACGCGGAAGACGCGGCGCGCAAGATTGGCGGTAACGCAGACCTGAGCGACAGCCTGCTGGAAGAAGTCACCTCTCTGGTTGAATGGCCAGTTGTGCTGACGGCGAAGTTCGAAGAGAAATTCCTGGCCGTTCCGGCTGAAGCGCTGGTATACACCATGAAGGGTGACCAGAAGTACTTCCCGGTCTATGCCAACGACGGCAAGCTGCTGCCAAACTTCATCTTCGTGGCGAACATCGAATCGAAAGATCCGATCCAGATTATCTCCGGTAACGAGAAAGTGGTGCGTCCACGTCTGGCAGATGCGGAGTTCTTCTTCAATACCGACCGTAAAAAGCGTCTGGAAGATCATCTCCCGCGCCTGCAGACCGTGCTGTTCCAGCAGCAGCTGGGTACGCTGCGCGACAAGACCGACCGCATTGCGGAGCTGTCCGGCTGGATTGCCCGTGAAATCGGTGCAGACGTCAACCACGCGACGCGTGCAGGCCTGCTGTCCAAGTGCGACCTGATGACTAACATGGTGTTCGAATTTACCGACACCCAGGGCGTGATGGGCATGCACTACGCGCGTCACGATGGCGAAGCGGAAGACGTGGCCGTCGCCCTGAACGAGCAGTATCAGCCGCGCTTTGCGGGTGACGAACTGCCGTCCAACCCGGTTGCATGTGCCGTCGCAATTGCCGATAAGATGGACACCCTGGCGGGTATCTTTGGTATCGGTCAGCATCCGAAAGGCGACAAAGATCCGTTTGCGCTGCGTCGTGCCGCGCTGGGCGTGCTGCGTATCATCGTTGAGAAGAACCTGAACCTCGATCTGCAGACCCTGACCGAAGAAGCGGTGCGTCTGTACGGCGACAAGCTGACTAACGCGAACGTTGTGGATGATGTGATCGACTTTATGCTCGGTCGTTTCCGCGCGTGGTATCAGGACGAAGGCTACACCGTTGACACTATTCAGGCGGTGCTGGCGCGTCGTCCGACCCGTCCGGCTGATTTCGATGCGCGTATGAAGGCGGTTTCCCACTTCCGTACCCTGGAAGCGGCATCTGCCCTGGCCGCGGCCAACAAGCGCGTATCCAACATTCTGGCGAAATCCGACGAGACGCTGAACGAGCGCGTGAACGCCGCAACCCTGAAAGAGCCGGAAGAGATCGCTCTGGCGATGCAGGTTGTGGTGCTGCGCGACAAGCTCGAGCCGTACTTCGCGGAAGGTCGCTACCAGGAAGCGCTGGTGGAGCTGGCCGAGCTGCGTGACGTGATCGACGCCTTCTTCGAGAAAGTGATGGTGAACGTAGAAGATAAAGAACTGCGTATTAACCGTCTCTCCATGCTCGAGAAACTTCGCGAGCTGTTCCTGCGCGTAGCGGATATTTCGCTGCTGCAGTGATGTGCCGTTGTTACACATGCTAAAAACCCGCTTCGGCGGGTTTTTTTATGGGGCTTTTCTGAGCAGGATAAGCGGAGCGTCATCCGGCAGGTTTAGCCGATCGCGATTGTGCCTTCGTCCGTCTGCAGCCAGCGCGGTGCCTTCAGCTTATCGGCAAAGTAGCTGACCAGTTCGCACAGCAAATCTTCCATCACGATTTCAGATTGTCGCGGCAGTGAGCCGTTCATCAGCATCTGCGTTATCTCCTGACAGTAGCGCCCCAGCTGATCGCATTCGGGTTCGAAAGCCGGAACGCATGACGGGAGTTCCTTCACGGTCAGGCTGGCTTTTAAAGCGTCCGGAACAGGATCCAGAAGCGTGGGTTGCAGAAGATTCAGACAGGCATAAAGTCTGCCGTAAAGGGCCATTTTTGGGGCGGGTTCTTCGCAATCGACCAGTGCGTCGGTAAAACGTTCGCAGTTATCCGCCAGTTCGGTGAAGTCGGTGGCGTGGTTGAAGGGCAGGGTGATTAAAGAGTTAATCAATGACATAAAATAACCTCAGTGAGTGGTATATCTTCCGCCACGGGAGGTTCCAGGCTCGCTGGTGGCGGAACCGAACAAGGTTGGAACGACTGGCCTCACTGACACCAGCGCGCTTTGCAGCGCCCCTGTCCGGCCCGCCATTGAGATGCAACAGGCCGTACGACACAGAGCCTGTGTCGCCAGTGAAGTGATTCAGGGTTCCAATCCCGGCACCTGATTTTGCAGGTGCGAAGAGAACTTACTGCTCATCAAAACAGGCGGCAACAGTTTTGAGCTATGTCGCTGAGGATATTACCATTTCTGGAAAGAGGCTCGCAAAATTACCGTAATGAGAAGCATACTGCGGGTAGAGGTTTTACAGCGACGCCATGGCGGTGGCGATTGAGCCGCCCTGGCACGTTCACAGGCCATGTCGTTACAGAGTAGCAAGGAACAACCCCCACAGCCGTATGTTCCCCTTCACCCCAGCCCTCTCCCTCAAGGGAGAGGGGGCCGTCTGTGCAGGCAATATTTGGTGGGGATCCCTCAGCCCAAAGGGGGAGGGAGTATAAGTCGATCAAAATTTAACCTTGAAACCGTCAACACATTACCGCTATCCTTAACGCGTTAACTTTCTCGCGCTGGAGCGCCCCCCAAAAATGAACAAACACGACTGATGAATTTCGATCCTTGCTAAACGCCACCGCGTCGGCAGGGGATGTTTTGATTTCATTCAGGAGTGCTTATGGCTCATTTTGCGCAGTCCCCTTCTTTTATTTTGCATCAGGTCACCTGTCAGTTTCCGACTGGCGATACCCTTTTTGGTCCGCTGAATCTCACGCTGGAACCCGCCCTGTGCGCGCTGGTTGGCCGCAACGGCAGCGGGAAAACGCGTCTGCTGCGTCTGCTGGCGGGGCTGGACGAACCGGCTTCCGGTCATATTGAACGCTTTGGCTCGCATGCCTGGGTGGCGCAGCAGCACGTCATTTCGCCGCAGACGACGCTTGCTGAACTGCTCGGGTATGACGCTATTTTTGCGGCGCGTAAGCGCATCGACAGCGGCAATTACCAGCCTGACGATCTGGACACGCTCGACGGCCGCTGGGATGTCGCCGAGCGTCTGAGCGAAGCGTTTATCAATGCGAATCTCCCGCCGTTTGACCCGGATAAACCCGCCGGTGAGCTCAGCGGCGGCGAGCGCATTTGCGCCCTGCTGTGCGGGGCGTTTACGGCTGAAGCCGATTTCATGCTGCTGGACGAGCCCACTAACCATCTGGACCGACAGGGCCGGGCGTGGTTCTACGACCAGCTCAGCCGTTTTCAGGGCGGCGTGCTGGTGGCTTCCCATGACCGTGAGTTGCTGGCCCAGGTGCCGCGTATCCTTGAACTGAGCGCCTCGGACCTGCGCAGCTACGGCGGGAATTATGCGGATTATCAAACCCAGCGCGATGCCGAACAGCAGGCGGCCCGCGCGTCGCTGGAACATGCTGCAACCGAGCGCAAACGCACTCGGGCACGCATGCAAAAAGAGCATGATGACAGCCAGCGGCGTTCGGCAAAGACATTGCGCACCGTTGATACCCTGAATATCGCGTCGTTCGAGCGGGTCAAATATAAAGGCGCGGCAAAGGAGCGGATCGGCTCCTGGAAAAAACAGCACAGCGAGCAAAATGAAGCCCTCAACGCCGCGGTAAAAAAGGCGCGTGAACGCGTTGAAGAAGATAACCCGGTAATGTTCACCCTGCCGGGGAGTCAGATCCCGGACGGGAAGCAGGTACTGGTGCTGGAGGATCTGGTGCTGCCGCATGTGCCTGTTCCTCCGCTCAACTTGCGGATGGACGGACCGATGCGCGTGGCGTTAAAGGGACCGAACGGCTGCGGAAAATCGACGCTGTTAAAAACCCTCCTCGGCGAGATAGCCCCCCGTTCGGGTACCTGTAAGGTTTCCGTCAGCTGCGCTTATCTCGACCAGCATCTTTCCCGGCTCGATCTTTCGCAGTCGGTCATGACGCATCTCAACCTGAGTCATACGCCTCTGGAAGAGGGGGTATTGCGAACCCGTCTGGCGCAGCTTCAACTGGGTGCCGACAAAGTGACGCTCCCGCTTGCGGAGCTGAGCGGCGGCGAGCGTCTTAAGGCCGCTCTGGCCTGCGTGCTGTGGCGCGCGGAGGCTACGCAGCTTCTGCTGCTGGATGAACCGACCAACCATCTGGATTTGGCCTCGGTCCAGGCCATTGAAGCGGCGCTGGCCGGTTTCCCTGGGGCTTTGCTGGTGGTATCACACGATGAGGCTTTTCTAAGAGGCTTAACGTTAACGCATGAATGGGTGTGGGAAGAGGCGGGCTGGCGTTGCGAGAGCCTTTAAAACACAAGCCCCCGCAAAGGCGGGGGCATTCAATCTTCACTACGCTATCTGTTTGCTGAGTGCAGGGTTGGCCTGAATCAGGCGCATCAGCCTTAACTCGGTTGGGGTGGGTTTCTCACGTTTTGACTCCCACTCCTGCACCATAGCCACGCTGACACCCATCGCTCTGGCGAATTCTTCTGTTTTCAGTCCTGTCCCTTTGCGCAATTGCTCATATTCTGTAAAGGGATTGGATTTTTGTTGCAGGGTAATCGCCTGCGGCACGTCTTTAAAAATGATCTGTTCCAGACTGCTCAGCAGTTCAAACTCAGGATCTTTATATTCCATTGAGGACTCCTCTTAAATCTCACATCGTGATCAAGAACATCAGAGAGCCAGTTAAGAATAGTCCCTAATACGAACTCAGGATCGTCACGGGTGTGATTAATCGTGCGGTAACTATCGCTTTACCCGATTCAGCGATATGGATAGTTATGCTAATTACCTGATTAGTCATATGTCGGCTTCGGCAGGTATTTTTTTGTAAATGGTAAGAAATAAATCGGCAATAGCCGTTTTGCATGAAAAGAGTATCTTGCAAGGCTGACCTGGACTATCCTTGTCAGCGTCGGGCACGCGTGTGCCGGTGTGCGCTTTTTTGGGTGAAAGGAGTAATAAAATGGCGACAGGAAAGTCCTGCTCTCGCTGGTTTGCGCCTATTGCGGCGTTGTTGATGGTTGTTAGCCTGAGTGGGTGTTTTGATAAAGAAGGCGATCAGCGCAAAGCGTTTATCGATTTTCTGCAGAATACAGTGATGCGCAGCGGCGAGCGGTTGCCGACGCTGACTGCGGATCAGAAAAAACAGTTTGGCCCCTTCGTGTCCGATTACGCCATTCTTTATGGTTATTCACAGCAGGTGAGCCAGGCGATGGATTCCGGTATCCGTCCGGTAGTGGATAGCGTGAACGCCATTCGCGTTCCGCAGGATTATATGACGCAGCGTGAACCGCTTCGCCAGTCCAACGGTGCGCTTGGCGTACTGAGCCAGCAGTTGCAGAATGCGAAAATGCAGGCTGACGCGTCACGTTCTGCGCTGAAGCAGGGTGACGATCTCAAACCTGTCTTCGACAAAGTGTATGAGAAAGTGGTGACGAAACCGTCTGAAGCGCTGCAACCGCTGATTCCGGCCGCGCAAATCTTCACGCAGCAGCTGGTTCAGGTGGGCGACTTTATTGCCCAGCAGGATACTCAGGTGAGCTTTGTTGCCAACGGCATTCAGTTCCCGACCTCGCAGCAGGCAAGCCAGTACAATACGCTGATTGGGCCGCTGGCCTCACAGCATCAGGCCTTTAGCCAGGCCTGGAGTGCCGCAGTCACGGCCACAGAATAAACCGAAAAAACCCCGCGCCTGGCGGGGTTTTTTTATGCTTATCGAAAATAACGCTTGTCATTCTTCTACCACATCGGTATAACTATCCCCGTCGGTTTGTTACACAGACCTAAAGCAGTTTAGTAAAGCAGTCCAGATTGTTATCCATAGATACCCTTCGTTGTGACCCTTCCTTCATCGCTTAAAAATCTGTAACGCAATCCATCAAGCCGGAAGGCTCAATATATTTGTTAATAAGGTAATTTCTATGTCTGCTAAAATGACTGGTCTGGTAAAATGGTTCAACGCTGATAAAGGTTTCGGCTTCATCACTCCTGACGATGGCTCTAAAGACGTGTTCGTACACTTCTCTGCTATCCAGAACGATGGCTACAAATCTCTGGATGAAGGTCAGAAAGTTTCCTTCACCATCGAAAGCGGCGCTAAAGGCCCAGCAGCTGGTAACGTTGTAAGCCTGTAAGCTTCCAACCCAGTAGCACAAAATTCAAAAACCCGCCTTCTGGCGGGTTTTTTCATTTCTATTGTTGCACCTGCGGGTTCACGCAGTTTATCTCCACCTTTCCGCTTAGGGCGGCGATAAGGTTATCGACCGCAGTGGCCGCCATGTTGTAGCGCGTCTCATGGGTGGCTGAGCCGATGTGGGGCAGGGCGACGACGTTTGGCATTGTCAGCAGCGGGGAGTCCACCGGCAGCGGCTCCTGTTCAAACACGTCCAGACCTGCGGCATGGATCTCACCGTTCTGCAGGGCTTCAATCAGCGCCTTCTCATCTACCACCGGGCCACGACCCGCGTTGATGAAAATGGCGGATTTCTTCATTTTTTCAAATGCGGATTTGCCAATCAGATGACGCGTTTCGTCCGTCAGCGGCAGAACCAGACAAACAAAATCGGCTTCCTGCAGCAGAGTATCCAGCTCGCAGTAACGGGCGTTGAAGCGTTCTTCGGCTTCACCGTGATGGCGACGCGCGTTATACAGAATCGGCATGTTAAAACCAAAATGCGCGCGCTGCGCCAGTGCCAGCCCAATGCGCCCCATGCCAACAATGCCCAGCGTTTTGCCGTTAACGTCCACGCCGAACCAGTCCGGTCCAATGCTTTTTGTCCATTCGCCCGCTTTCACGCGCTCGGCCACTTCCACCACGCGACGGGCCGTGGTGAGTACCAGCGCCATCAGCGTATCGGCCACGGTTTCCGTCAGGGCATGGGGGGTGTGCATCAGCAGGATCTTGCGGGCGTTCAGGGCATCCACATCGAAATTGTCGTAACCCACGGAAACGGTAGAGGTAGCACGAAGCTTCGGCATTTTCTCCAGCAGGGCGACATCCACTTTCTCGCTTGAACCCAGCAGGCCTTCGGCGCTGGCGAACGCTTCGGCGTGCTGCGCCACGGTTTCCGGGCTCAGGTTCTTCACCAGCGTGACGGTGAAGTGTTCTTCAAGGCGTTTCTGCAGATCTTCCGGCAGTGCTTTGTACAAAATGACGGACGGCTTCATGCTAATCTCCGTTGATTTTTAAGGATTCAGGCGTGGCGTGCGCCGACAGGATGCTGTTGATTATTAGCAGGCTTAACAATCAGAGTAAGCCACACGGAGGCGAAAAGCGCCACCCCCATAAAGATGTACGATGCGGACGGGCTGCCGGTGGCACCGTTCAGGTAGCCGACGAACCAGGAGCCGCAGAACGACCCCAGCGCACCCATACTGTTAATCAGCGCCATCGCGCCACCCGCGACGTTACGCGGCAGCATTTCCGGGATGATGGCAAAGAACGGACCGTACGGGGCATACATGGCGGCACCGGCGACCACCAGCAGGGTATAAGAGGCCCAGAAGTGATTTGCACCCACGGCCCACGAGCCGATGAAGGCAAAAGCAGCGATCAGCAGCAGCGGCCAGACAAACATTTTTCGGTTCTGCAGCTTGTCCGACGCCCATGAGACGACGATCATGGCGATGGTCGCGGCCAGATACGGTACGGAAGAGAGCCAGCCCACTTCTACCATGCCGAGGTTTTCGCCGCCGCTGCGGATAATCGACGGCAGCCACAGCACAAAGCCGTACACGCCAATGCTCCAGGTAAAGTACTGCGCGCAGAGCAGGATCACGTTGCGCGAGCGGAAGGCTTCACCGTAGTTGCGTACCGCCTTCAGGCCTTGCTGTTCTTTATCCAGCTGCGCCTGCAGCGCCGCTTTTTCGTCTTCGGAAAGCCATTTCGCCTGGGCAGGTTTATCTTTTACCAGCACCCACCAGCAGAATGCCCAGATCACTGCCGGGACCCCTTCGATGATAAACATCTCGCGCCAGCCGAAGGACTGGATCAGGTAGCCAGACACCACCGACATCCACAGCACCGTCACTGGGTTACCGAGGATCAGGAAGGTATTCGCGCGCGAGCGTTCAGATTTGGTAAACCAGTTGCTGATGTAGATCAGCATCGCCGGCATCACCGCCGCCTCAACGACGCCGAGGATAAAGCGAATGGCGGCCAGGGCAGGAATATTGTTCACCACGCCGGTCAGTGACGCGCAGGCGCCCCACAGGATCAGACAGACGAAGATCAGCTTACGCACGCTGCGGCGTTCCGCATAAATCGCGCCGGGGATCTGGAAGAAGAAATAGCCCAGGAAGAAAAGGGCACCCAGTAGGGAGGAGATACCTTTGGTGATGCCAAGGTCCTCTGTGATCCCCGCCGCGGACGCGAAGCTGAAGTTGGCACGGTCAAGGTACGCCAGGCTGTACGTGATAAACACGATTGGCATGATGTACCACCAGCGTTTTACTGCATTGGTCGAACTGTTCATAGGCTTGCCTCTGTTGTTGAGGTTGTTACCGCCGTTGTCTGTAGGGTACACGGTGGCTTAATTATTTGGTGTGGCTTGCTGCCCTCACCCTGGCCCTCTCTCGCAGGGAGAGGGAATTTAAACGCCGAGCTCTGCTCGCGTGGGTAATCCTTCGCTGTCGCCCTGCACCTGAATGGCCAGCGAGCCAATCTTGTTGCCTCGCGCCACGGCCTGCAGCAGCGTTTTGCCTTCCAGCAGGGCGCTAATCACGCCCACGGCAAAACCGTCGCCCGCGCCGACGGTGTCGACCACGTTCTCAACCTTGACCGCCGCGACCGCGCCCTGTTCGCCGTCGGCCGTCTTAAACCATGCGCCATCGGCGCCGGTCTTCAGCACCACCGCTTTTACTCCTTTATTCAGGTAGAAATCGGCAATGCCCTCCGGCGTGCTTTCGCCGGTCAGGATCATCCCTTCTTTCAGGCCCGGCAGAACCCAGTCCGCTCTGAACGCCAGACGGTTGAGCTTCTCGACCATTTCCGCTTCGCTTTTCCACAGCACCGGGCGCAGGTTCGGATCGAAAGAGATCGTTTTTCCCTGGGCTTTCAGAGTGGCTGCCGCGTGATCCAGCAGTTCATACGAGCTGGCAGACAGCGCTGCCGCCACACCGCTCAGGTGCAGATGGCGCGCGGAGGCGAAATAGTCGGCGTGGTAATCCGCCACTGAGAGGTGGCTTGCGGCCGATCCCTTACGGAAATACTCCACGATGGGATCGGTTCCATTTTCGACCTTGGATTTAAGCTGAAAGCCGGTAGGGAAGCGTCCATCAAGGGTGACGCCTGCGGCATCAATACCCTCTTTTTTCAGCGAGTCGAGGACGAAATGGCCAAAGCTGTCGTCCCCCACGCGGCTGACCCAGCCCACATTCAGGCCGAGACGCGCCAGGCCGGTCGCGACGTTCAGCTCTGCGCCCGCCACGCGCTTGATAAAGTGCTCCACCGCGCTCAGTTCGCCCGTTTCGGTGGCGACAAACATCGCCATGGCCTCGCCGATGGTGATGACATCCAGCGTCTTGTGCATGGTTTACTCCTCGCGCAGCAGGTTGACGTAATGGCGGGTAACGGCGGTTAAATCCGTCCCTTCCAGCGGGAACTCGATACCGCGCGGGGCATCGGCAGGCAGCTGGCCGAGCAGATCCAGCCAGCGCGCATCAGCGTGGTCCGGCGCCACAGCGCGGAAGTTATCTTTATGCGGCACGGCGGCTTTCACGTGGATATAGCTCACCGCAGGGGCAAGGTGACGCGCGGCCTCTTCAGGCGAATCGCCAACCCACAGCCAGTTGCCCATGTCGAAGGTCAGCGTGACGGGTAATGCCATTTCCCGACAGGCGGCCTGGAAGCGCTGCATCGGCGCGAGCTGTCCACAGTCGGTCTGATCGTTCTCCACGACCAGCGCCATGCCGCTTGCGTTCAGCAGGCTACGCAGGGCGTCGAGAGGCTGCGCGTCGCGGAAATGGCCCAGGGAAACCTTCAGCCACAGGGCGTTCAGGGTGCTGGCCTCAGAGAGATAGCGGGTCAGATCCGGGTTGAGGGTGCCGTCGGGCATAAACAGGGCGGCGGGGGCGGAGTAGCACGCCAGCAGGCCGAGCAGCTCAATGGATTCTCCCAGCGCAGGCAGCGTCAGCAGCTCTTCGCTGCTGAACAGTTCCCGGCGGATCTCCACGCCGTCTGCCCCTGCGCCTGCAATAACGGGAAGCATCGCCCGCTGACCGCCTGCCTGTCGCACCTGTTCCGCACCGTACGCGGCGGTGACCACCATAATTTTCCTGCCCATCTTCGGACTCCATCGCAACATAACAATACTATTACGCTAGATGGAACCGGTTCCAAAGAAAAGGTCAGGATGTCGAATTTATGATCGGTATCACAAGGGAAAATTAACGCGCCGTGGAGCCGCGAACGATCAGCTCGCCGGAGAAGACCTGCTCGCGAACGGCATCGCTGGTGCCTTCAATGCGGCGAACCACTTGTTCAACAGCAGCATAGCCAATCTGCCAGGTGGGCTGTTTGAGTGTCGTAATGCCGACGCCCGCCAGTTCCGCCCACTCCAGTTCATCAAACCCCAGCAGACCGATATCGCTGCCCCAGTGCAGGCCAATGCGCTTGAGCGAGCGGGCGACCTGAAGCGTCAGCGCCCCGTTTGCGGAGATAACGGCTTTGCGCATCCCGCGATGGCGCGTGTGGAACTGGCGCAGGGTGTTGTCGAGCTGGTCGGCTTCGTGAAGCGGCGTTTCGGCATTTTCGGCGATCACGCCGGGATATCGCTCCAGCGTGGTGCGAAATGCGCTCAGGCGCTCGCGACGGGTATTGACCATCCCTAACGGTTCACTCAGAAACAGAATGGCCTCGAAGCCCTGTTCGATCAGATGTTCGGTGGCGGTCGTGGCGGCCTGGGTGTTATCCAGCCCGACCACATCGCAGGCAAATTCCGGGATTTTACGGTCGATGAGGACCATGGGCAGGGAGGATTGCTGCAGGCGATTTAAACCCTCTTCCCGCATGCCCACCGCGTTAACCACAATCCCTTCGACCTGATAGCTGCGCAGCAGATCGAGGTAATGCAGCTCCTGGTCGACTTCGTTGTTGGTATTACAGACCAGCGGCGTGAAGCCCTTCTCGCGACAGGCGGCTTCAATACCGCTGAGCACGTTAACGGAATAGGGGTTGGTGATATCGGCGATGATAAGACCGATAAGGCGGGTGCGGCCGCGTTTGAGCCCGCGCGCCATGAGGCTGGGACGGTAGTCGAGATCGGCAATGGCCTGTTCAATACGCGCCAGCAATGCGTCGGACAGCAGGTGTTTCTCGCCGTTAAGGTAGCGTGAAATACTGGTTTTACCGGTTTTGGCGGCTTTCGCCACGTCGCTAATGGTGGCCCGGGCTGGTTTGCTCATCGCTGATTTCCCTGAATTTAGTGAGAATACCTTAACGGGAAAATCAGACGAATCAAGTAATTTGCCCGGTGGCGCTGCGCTTACCGGAGGGTGCGGTCTGGTGCCCTCACCCCAACCCTCTCCCACGGGAGAGGGTGCAACCACTAAAACGGCAACGAGCGTTGCCGTTTTGCTTTTGCCTACTGAATTGGGCTCAACGTAATCTCAACGCGGCGGTTCTGCGCTTTGCCTTCCGCCGTGCTGTTGCTGGCGATAGGGTTGGCAGGGCCCATGCCGCTGGTGCGGATGCGGTTGGCTTCAACGCCCTGGGTAATCAGCGAGCTGGCTACGGCATCGGCGCGCTGCTGGGACAGACGCATGTTCAGATCCTGGCTGCCGGTGCTGTCGGTGTAGCCCATCACGTTCACGGCGGTCTTGTTGTACTCTTTCAGCACCATCGCCACGCCGGTGAGCGTGTTCGCGCCCGCGGGTTTCAGCGTCGCGCTGCTGCTGTCGAAGGTCACGTTGTTCGGCATATTCAGGATGATGTTATCGCCGCTGCGCGTCACGCTCACGCCGGTTCCCTTCATTTTGTCGCGCAGCTTCGCTTCCTGCACGTCCATGTAATAGCCAACGCCGCCGCCCAGCGCCGCGCCCGCCGCGGCGCCAATCAGCGCGCCTTTGCCGCGGTCTTTCTTGGAGGAGGAGAGCGCCCCCACGCCTGCGCCGACCAGCGAGCCGATACCCGCGCCAATGCCGGATTTACCCGCTTCACGCTCACCGGTGTAAGGGTTAGTTGTGCAGCCAGAAACAGCCAGTGCACCGCTCACCAGAGCGGCAATAACGAGTACGCGTTTTTTCATCTTCTTTCCTTAATCCTTTTTATTCTTTGCCACGGCGAGCGTGGCAGTTGATTATGACGTCCAGATACGGAGAAAATTCCGGGTATAACTCTGAAATTTGTGACAAACCATAAACTGCCTCAGAAAGAAGGCCGTAAACCTGCATGCAACCAGGAGCGCACGCTTGAGCACCTCAACGAAAACCATTCTGACCGCCGCCCACTGGGGGCCGATGCTGGTCGAAACCGATGGCGAAAATGTTCTGTCGTCCCGCGGGGCACTGCCAACCCAACATCCTAACTCGTTACAGACCGTCGTTCGCGATCAGGTGCACAGCAAAACGCGCGTGCGCTGGCCGATGGTGCGTAAAGGTTTTCTGGCCTCGCCGGATAAACCGCAGGGGATCCGCGGTCAGGATGAGTTTGTTCGCGTGAGCTGGGATGACGCGCTGGCGCTGATCCACGCCCAGCATAAGCGAATTCGCGACACTTACGGTCCGTCGTCCATTTTTGCCGGATCTTACGGCTGGCGTTCGAACGGCGTGCTGCACAAGGCCTCGACGCTGCTGCAGCGCTACATGAGCCTGGCGGGAGGCTATACCGGCCATCTCGGGGATTACTCCACCGGCGCGGCGCAGGCGATCATGCCGTACGTCGTAGGGGGGAACGAAGTGTACCAGCAGCAGACCAGCTGGCCGCTGGTGCTGGCGCATACCGACGTGGTGGTGCTCTGGAGCGCCAACCCGCTCAATACGCTGAAAATTGCTTGGAATGCCAGCGACGAGCAGGGGATTGGGTATTTCGACGCGCTGCGCAAAAGCGGCAAGCGCATCATCTGCATTGACCCGATGCGCTCTGAAACCATGGATTTCTTCGGCGATAGCGCCGAGTGGATTGCCCCCCATATGGGCACCGACGTGGCGATGATGCTGGGGATCGCCCATACGCTGGTAGAAAACGGCTGGCACGATGTTGAATTCCTGACGCGCTGTACCACCGGCTTCGATAAATTCGCCGACTACCTGACGGGCCAATCCGATGGGGTGGCGAAAACGGCAGCGTGGGCGGCAGATATTTGCGGCGTACCTGCGGAGAAAATCCGCGAACTGGCGGCGTTGTTCCATAAAAATACCACGATGTTAATGTCCGGCTGGGGAATGCAGCGTCAGCAGTTTGGCGAGCAAAAACACTGGATGCTGGTAACGCTTGCCGCAATGCTTGGGCAGATCGGCACGTCGGGCGGGGGTTTTGGTCTCTCCTATCACTTTGCAAACGGCGGTAACCCGACGCGTAAAGCGGCGGTGCTGGCGTCTCTGCAAGGCTCGGTGCAGGGCGGCGTCGATGCCGTGGATAAAATCCCGGTGGCGCGTATTGTTGAAGCCCTGGAAAACCCGGGCGGTTTCTATCAGCACAACGGTCTGGACCGCCACTTCCCGGACATTAAATTTGTATGGTGGGCGGGCGGGTCGAACTTCACGCACCATCAGGATACCAACCGCTTGATCCGCGCCTGGCAGAAGCCGGAGCTGGTGGTGATTTCCGAGTGCTTCTGGACCGGCTCGGCTAAGCATGCAGATATTGTGCTGCCAGCGACCACCTCGTTTGAGCGTAACGATCTCACCATGACCGGCGACTACAGCAACCAGCATATGGTCCCGATGAAGCGCGTAGTGGCCCCGCGAGACGAAGCGCGTGATGATTTTGACGTGTTTGCTGAACTGAGCGAGCTGTGGGAAGCGGGCGGTCGCGAGCGTTTTACCGAGGGGAAAAGCGATCTGCAATGGCTGGAAACCTTCTACCAGATTGCCGGCCAGCGCGGCGCAGCGCAGGGCGTGACGCTTCCGCCATTTGCCGAATTCTGGGAAGCGAACCAGATCGTCGAGATGCCGGAGAGCGAACAGAACGCGAAGTTTGTCCGTTTTGCCGATTTCCGCCGCGACCCCGAGAACCACCCGCTGAAAACCGAGAGCGGAAAGATCGTGATCCACAGCGAGCGCATCGCCAGCTTTGGCTATGCCGACTGCCCGCCACACCCTATGTGGCTCGAGCCGGACGAGTGGCACGGCAACGCCCAGCCGGAACAGCTGCAGGTGTTATCTGCGCATCCCGCGCACCGTCTGCACAGCCAGCTTAACTATACGTCTCTGCGCGAGCAGTATGCGGTCGCCGGGCGAGAGCCGATCACGCTGAATACCCTCGATGCGAAAGCCCGGGGGATTGCGGACGGCGACGTGGTGCGCGTCTGGAACTCGCGCGGGCAGGTGCTGGCAGGGGCGGTGGTGAGCGACGGAATTAAACCGGGCGTGATCTGCATTCATCAGGGCGCATGGCCCGACCTTGAGCCCGCCGAGGGAGGGATCTGTAAAAACGGGGCGGTTAACGTGCTGACCAAAGATCTCCCCAGCTCGAAGCTGGGGAATGGCTGCGCAGGGAACACGGCGCTGGCCTGGGTAGAAAAATATCAGGGACCCGAGCTTACCTTAACGGCGTTTGATCCGCCTGCCAGCTCATGATCCACGTCGGGTGCTGGGTATCATCCTGCCAGGCGCTGTCCTCAATGCGAAAGCCCTGAGCATGGTAGAAATTCACCGCCCGCACATTTTTCTGATATACCTCCAGGGTTAAATGCGGGAAGCGCTGTTGAACATGGTTCAGCAGCGCGCGCCCGATGCCTTTCCCGATGCATGACGGTGCGACAAACAGCGCGCCGACAAACTGAGACTGCATCACGCTGATAAATCCGTATGGCTCGCCATCCTGTTCCCAGACCCAGGTTTCCGCCGACGGCAGGTAAACGTCCCGCACCATGGCCTCGTTCTCTTTCCAGTAACCCGGCTCGATAAACGGATGCGCTTCCGTGGTGCTTTCAAGCCACAGGCTCAAAAGCGGCGCGGTATTCTCACTTTGCCATTTGCGGATCATGATGGCCTCCCGGATGACAGAAGCAGCCGGTAACGTGGTCGTTGACCAGGCCACAGGCCTGCATAAAGGCGTAGCAGATGGTGGAACCGACAAACTTAAAGCCGCGTTTTTTCAGGGCCTTCGAGAGCGCATCCGAGGCCGGGGTAGAGGCCGGGATTTCCGCGAGCGTGGCGGCTTGGGTGACCTGCGGATCGTTGTTCACAAACGTCCAGACAAAATCTGAAAATGATTCGCCGTTTTGCTCCATTGCCAGGTAAGCGCGTGCGTTACCGATGATGGCCTGGATCTTACCGCGATGACGGATGATACCGGCGTCCTGCACCAGGCGTTCCACGTCTTCATCGGTCATCGCGGCGACGGCGACAGGATCGAACTGGTGGAAGGCGTTGCGGTAGTTTTCACGTTTCTTCAGTACCGTAATCCATGACAACCCCGCCTGCTGGCCCTCCAGACAGATCATCTCAAAGAGTTTTTTGCCATCCGTTTCCGGCACGCCCCATTCCCGATCGTGATAGTCGATATAAAGCTGATCCTGGTTCACCCAACCGCAACGTTCCATCCGTCATCTCCCTTATTGATACTGATTTCGCAAAATTTTCATTCTGACTGGCTTGACGTGTTTACTATAAAGACAATAGTTAATACAAGGGTTATAAGCTCTTCCTGAATAACGACAAATATCGCCGAATTCGGCTCTCTCTGGGGTCGCGTTGATGATGATAAAAAAAATCAGTGGTCGCCATGCTGCTTCTGGCCTGGTGGGGATTTCAGCCTGCCTGTTTTTTTGTAATACAGCGTCTGCCTGGCAACAGGAATATATCGTTTCAGACGCCCAAAATAATACGGCGGAACGCTATACATGGGACGCGGATCACCAACCGCGTTATGAGGATATTCTGGCTGAGCGTATTCAGTCTTCGCAAAACGCGCCGGGTCTTGCCCTGAATATACCGTCTGGCAGCACGCCGGAGGGGACGATGAGCGTGGGCTGGAATTTTCCGGTTTCAGCGCGTATCACCACCGGTCCGGTAGTGGCGTGGCGGTACGACGGCACGGCTCCCATGATGATCAACGAGTTTGGTGATAGCGCGTCGACGCAGGCAATCACCGACCCGCTCTGGCATGCCAGCGTCAGCACGCTGGGGTGGCGCGTGAATACCCAGTACGGCGATCTTCGTCCCTGGGCGCAGATTAGCTATAACCAGCAGTTTGGTGAAAACCAGTGGAAATCGCAGTTTGGCATGCCGCAAACGCCAGCTCCTGCCCAAAACGGTAGCTGGATGGACGTCACCGTGGGAACGGATATTCCTTTTAATACGCACGTGGCGGCCTATGCGTCGCTGGCTCAGGGGGAGCACGCCACCACCGGTGAGGAGTTTTTATACACCCTCGGCGTTAGCGCAAATTTCTAGAGTTGTTACTTTTTTAAACGTTACGATAACATCTCAAATACAACAACCACGGGCGTTACAGCGATAGCGGATACTAACACGCTGTCGCTTTATTCCCGGGCCAGGCCATTCATTCCCGATTCCAGGCATTTCATTCCGTTCCGCCTGCATTTCATGCCGTTTTACCCCAGGCGTATTAAGGTTTTGTTTATCGTTGTCCTCAGCGAACTTCCTTAATTTCTCTTGCAGGACAACTGCCATGAACACATCAACTTATAACCGCACGCGCTGGCTCACGCTCTTTGGCACCATCGTCACCCAGTTTGCGCTGGGGTCGGTCTATACCTGGAGCCTGTTTAACAGCGCGCTTTCCGACAAACTCGGCGCGCCGGTCAGCCAGGTTGCGTTCTCCTTTGGTCTGCTGAGCCTGGGTCTGGCGATTTCGTCTTCCGTCGCGGGCAAGCTGCAGGAGCGTTTTGGCGTGAAGCGTGTGACCATGGCGTCCGGCATTCTGCTGGGTTTGGGCTTTTTCCTGACGGCGCATTCCAGCAACCTGATGATGCTGTGGCTGAGCGCCGGCGTGCTGGTGGGTCTGGCCGATGGCGCAGGTTACCTGCTGACCCTGTCGAACTGCGTGAAGTGGTTCCCGGAGCGTAAAGGCTTAATCTCCGCGTTCGCCATCGGCTCTTATGGCCTGGGCAGCCTCGGGTTCAAATTTATCGACTCCCATCTGCTGGCGTCCGTTGGCCTCGAAAACACCTTTATGATCTGGGGCGCAATCGTGCTGGTGATGATTCTGTTCGGCGCCACGCTGATGACCGATGCGCCGCAGCAGGAGGTCAAATCCGTTAACGGCGTGGTGGAGAACGACTTCACCCTCGCGCAGTCCATGCGTAAACCGCAGTACTGGATGCTGGCGGTGATGTTCCTGACGGCCTGCATGAGCGGACTGTATGTCATCGGTGTGGCGAAGGATATCGCACAGGGGATGGTGAAGCTGGATGCGGCCACGGCGGCGAATGCGGTGACGGCCATCTCCATTGCCAACCTCTCCGGTCGTCTGGTGCTCGGTATTCTGTCTGACAAAATTGCCCGCATCCGTGTGATTACGATTGGGCAGGTGGTTTCGCTGGTCGGCATGGCGGCGCTGCTGTTCGCTCCGCTGAATGAAGCCACCTTCTTTGCGGCGATTGCCTGCGTGGCCTTTAACTTCGGCGGCACGATTACCGTCTTCCCGTCACTGGTAAGCGAGTTCTTTGGGCTGAACAATCTGGCGAAAAACTACGGCGTTATCTATCTTGGCTTCGGGATCGGCAGCATCTGCGGCTCGCTGATTGCCTCCCTGTTCGGCGGGTTCTACGTGACCTTCTGCGTCATATTTGCCCTGCTGATTATCTCGCTGGCGCTCTCGACCACGATTCGCCAGCCGCAGCGTGAAGTATTCAAAGAAGCGCACGCGTAAGCAGTATGAAAGAGGCCTCTGTGGCCTCTTTTTTCTTTGTGCGAGACGCTTCCCGTCTCGATATTTTGTAAAAATTTATACCGATCACACTCTCTGCTGCCACTTTTCTCTCCCGCTGTGGTCTACTTATCGCGCTTGTAGACGTTTCTAATAACGCTTCCTTACGCATTTACGTACTCTGTCCGCTTTCTCTTTGAGATTCGTCGGGTTTTTATACCCCTTCCCCCAGGGTTGTTTGCATGAAATACATTAGGTCTCTTACCCAGCAAAGATTGTGTCTGATGCTGGCTGTCTATATCGGATTATTTCTGAATGGCGCGGTACTGTTCAGAAGAGTGGAAGGTTATTTTGAACACCTTACCGTGAGTAATGGTATTTTTGCCGCCATTGAAGTGTTCGGCTCCGTCCTCGCTACCTTCTTCCTCTTACGCCTGCTGTCCCTTTTTGGCCGACGTACCTGGCAAATTTTGGCCTCGCTGGTGGTGATTATTTCCGCCGCCGCAAGCTATTACATGACCTTTATGAACGTGGTCATTGGGTACGGTATCGTGGCCTCGGTGATGACCACGGATATCGATCTCTCGAAAGAGGTGGTAGGGAAAGGCTTTATCGTCTGGACAGTTTTAACCTGTCTGATACCGCTGTTCTTTATCTGGAACAATACGTGCCGCTATACGCTGTTACGCCAGCTGCGCACCCGTGGACAGCGGATCCGCAATATCGTCGTTGTCCTGCTGGCCGGACTGCTGGTATGGGCGCCAATCCGCCTGATGGAAACGCAGCAAAAACGCGTCGAAAAAGCGACGGGCGTGGATATGCCAAGCTATGGCGGCGTGGTGGCAAACTCGTATTTGCCGTCTAACTGGCTGTCAGCGTTAGGTCTGTATGCCTGGGCGCAGGCGGACGAATCCAGTGATGTGAAATCGCTGATCAATCCAACGAAAAAATTCACCTACCAGCCGCCAGCCGACGGGATTGATGATACGTACGTCGTCTTCGTCATCGGCGAAACGACGCGCTGGGATCATATGGGTATTCTCGGCTATAACCGGGACACCACGCCAAAGCTGGCGCAGGAGAAAAACCTGGTGGCTTACCGTGGCTACTCCTGCGATACCGCAACCAAGCTCTCGCTGCGCTGTATGTTTGTGCGTGAAGGCGGTGCAAGCGATAACCCGCAACGCACGCTGAAAGAGCAGAACGTGTTTGCCGTGCTGAAGCAGCTTGGGTTTAGCTCAGACCTGTTCGCTATGCAAAGTGAGATGTGGTTCTACACCAACACGCTGGCAGATAACATCGCGTACCGTGAGCAGATTGGCGCAGAGCCGCGTAACCGCGGTAAAAACGTCGACGACATGCTGCTGCTGGAAGAGATGTCGCAGTCCCTCAAGAACCATCCGCAGGGTAAGCATCTGGTTATTCTGCATACCAAAGGGTCGCATTACAGCTATTACCAGCGCTACACGCGTGATTTTGCGAAGTGGCAGCCCGAGTGCGTGGGCATTAATAAAGACTGCAGCAAGCAGGAGCTGATCAACGCCTACGACAACTCGGTGCTGTACGTGGATACCTTCCTGAGTCGGGTGATCGACCAGCTGCGCGATAAAAAAGCGATTGTGATTTACGCGGCAGACCACGGTGAATCCATCAACGAGAAAGAGCACCTGCACGGTACGCCGCGCAAGCTGGCACCGCCGGAGCAGTTCCGCGTGCCGATGATCATGTGGATGTCGGATAAGTATCTTGAAAATCCGGAGAAGGCGAAGATGTTTGCTCAGCTGAAAAAAGAGGCGGAGATGAAGGTGCCGCGTCGTCACGTTGAGCTGTACGACACCATTATGGGTTGTCTCGGTTATACCTCACCGAATGGTGGGATTAACGAAAACAACAACTGGTGTAAACTCCCTGATAACAGCGTAAAAGCCGCGCAGTAGCTGCCCTGGCGAGAATATCGCCAGTTGAATGGCTTTTTGAAAATAAGGGATTGACGGGGGCGCACCTCAGCAGTAAGATGCGCTCCGCATTCGGCGAGTAGCGCAGCTTGGTAGCGCAACTGGTTTGGGACCAGTGGGTCGGAGGTTCGAATCCTCTCTCGCCGACCACATTCTGAAAAGGGCTAACCGCAAGGTTAGCCCTTTTTGCATTATGATCTTATCCCGTCAGAGTATCCAAAACGCCCCTTAGGCCTGCTTCTCCCTGCCTGTTAACGATTTTGTGACATAATCCATTGTATTTTTTTATATATAGATTGATCTTTTTTCGCGTTGCTTATGGATAACCTCAGCATTTTTCGCTGTGCGTTTTAACGTTCGCGGTATTTAGTGCTCAGATAATCACCATTCTGCAAGAAAATTTACCCATTCTGAATAAAAGTTAATCACTGATTGTTGCGAAATATGAAGAGACTTGTGCTGCAAGATAGCGAGTAGCATAAATTTCCCTGCTGAAAACTGGCATGCATAGTTTTTTTAATCTTTGTTTGCGGTTTCTCACACTCAGCGTAAATCCCCGTCACCTGTATTGACGTTTTCACATTCTGTTGACAGATTGTAGGGCATGAGGGGCATTTCAGGGACGATCTGCGCTGCAACTCAAACGCTCTTCTGAAAGGATTCTCCATCCCTTTAAAGCCTTCGGGCATCACCGACCGGACCGGGTAAAAAATAAATAAAGGTCTGGCGGCGTAACACAACAAAGCAAAACATCACATTGGAGCAGAATAATGAGTATTTCCTTGAAGAAGTCAGGGATGCTGAAGCTTGGTCTGAGCCTGGTGGCTATGACCGTGGCAGCAAGCGTACAGGCAAAAACCCTGGTTTACTGTTCTGAAGGCTCGCCGGAAGGCTTTAACCCACAGCTCTTTACCTCTGGTACGACTTACGACGCAAGCTCTGTACCGATCTATAACCGTCTGGTTGAATTCAAAACCGGTACCACGGAAGTGATTCCGGGTCTGGCCGAGAAGTGGGACGTCAGCGAAGACGGTAAAACCTATACCTTCCACCTGCGCCAGGGCGTGAAGTGGCAGGACAGCAAAGAATTCAAACCAACGCGCGACTTTAACGCCGACGACGTTGTGTTCTCCTTCGACCGTCAGAAAAACGCTCAGAACCCGTACCACAAAGTGTCTGGCGGCAGCTATGAATACTTCGAAGGGATGGGTCTGCCAGACCTGATCGCTGAAGTGAAAAAAGTGGATGATAAAACGGTTCAGTTCGTGTTGACGCGTCCGGAAGCGCCATTCCTGGCTGACCTGGCCATGGACTTCGCTTCAATTCTGTCCAAAGAGTACGCGGACAACATGCTGAAAGCCGGTACGCCGGAAAAAGTCGACCTGAACCCAATCGGTACCGGTCCATTCCAGCTGCTGCAGTACCAGAAAGACTCCCGCATTCTGTACAAAGCGTTCGAAGGCTTCTGGGGCACCAAGCCGCAGATCGACCGTCTGGTCTTCTCCATCACGCCTGATGCGTCAGTGCGTTATGCAAAACTGCAGAAAAACGAATGCCAGGTGATGCCGTACCCGAACCCGGCTGATATCGCCCGCATGAAGCAGGACAAGAACATCAACCTGCTGGAGCAGGCTGGCCTGAACGTGGGCTATCTCTCCTTTAACACCGAGAAGAAACCGTTTGATGACGTGAAAGTACGTCAGGCGCTGACCTACGCGGTGAACAAAGAAGCGATCATCAAGGCGGTTTACCAGGGCGCTGGCGTTGCTGCCAAAAACCTGATCCCACCAACCATGTGGGGCTATAACGACGACGTTAAAGACTACACCTACGATCCTGAGAAAGCGAAAGCGCTGCTGAAAGAAGCGGGCCAGGATAAAGGCTTTACCGTTGAGCTGTGGGCGATGCCTGTTCAGCGTCCATACAACCCGAACGCACGCCGTATGGCGGAAATGGTTCAGGCTGACTGGGCTAAGGTTGGCGTTCAGGCCAAGATTGTGACCTACGAGTGGGGCGAGTACCTGAAGCGCGCCAAAGCGGGTGAGCACCAGGCGGTAATGATGGGCTGGACCGGTGATAACGGGGATCCGGACAACTTCTTCGCCACCCTGTTCAGCTGCGCGGCAGCGAAAGACGGTTCTAACTACTCTCGCTGGTGCTACAAGCCGTTTGAAGACCTGATCCAGCCGGCGCGTGCGACCGACGATCACAACAAACGTATTGAACTGTACAAGCAGGCTCAGGTTGTTATGCACGATCAGGCTCCGGCGCTGATTGTTGCTCACTCCACCGTGTACGAGCCAGTGCGTAAAGAAGTGAAGGGCTACGTGGTTGATCCACTGGGCAAACACCACTTCGAAAACGTATCTGTTGAATAATAAGTAGGGTGTTCTCCCTCTCCCTCTGGGAGAGGGCAGGGGTGAGGGGATGCATGCACGCCCTTCACCCTAACCCTCTCCCGCTGGGAGAGGGAATTTACATTTGTGAGCAATACAGACGTCACGCCACTGGTCGTGCGTCATCAGAGAGAATCCGGGTTATGTTGCAGTTCATCCTCCGACGTCTGGGACTTGTCATCCCCACGTTTATCGGTATCACCCTTCTCACTTTTGCCTTCGTCCATATGATCCCCGGCGACCCGGTAATGATTATGGCGGGCGAGCGTGGTATTTCCCCTGAGCGCCATGCACAGCTGCTGGCGGAACTCGGTCTCGATAAGCCGATGTGGCAGCAGTACCTCCACTATATCTGGGGCGTATTGCACGGTGATTTAGGGATTTCGCTGAAAAGCCGTCTTCCGGTGTGGGACGAGTTCGTGCCGCGTTTTAAAGCGACGCTGGAGCTTGGCGTCTGCGCCATGATTTTCGCCACTGCGGTGGGTATTCCTGTTGGGGTACTGGCTGCCGTCAAGCGTGGCTCTATTTTTGACCACACCGCCGTGGGCCTGGCGCTGACCGGCTACTCCATGCCTATCTTCTGGTGGGGCATGATGCTGATCATGCTGGTATCGGTGCAGCTTAACCTGACACCGGTCTCCGGGCGCGTCAGCGATATGGTCTTCCTTGATGACTCCAACCCGCTCACCGGATTTATGCTGATCGATACGGCTATCTGGGGCGAAGAGGGCAACTTCATTGATGCCGTGGCGCACATGATCCTGCCTGCCATGGTGCTGGGCACTATTCCTCTGGCGGTGATCGTGCGAATGACCCGTTCATCGATGCTGGAAGTCCTGGGTGAGGATTATATCCGCACCGCGCGCGCAAAGGGCCTGACGCGTATGCGCGTCATCATCGTCCATGCGCTGCGTAATGCCATGCTGCCGGTGGTGACCGTTATCGGCCTCCAGGTGGGTACGTTGCTGGCGGGGGCGATCCTGACCGAAACCATCTTCTCCTGGCCGGGCCTTGGACGCTGGCTGATTGACGCGCTGCAACGCCGTGACTATCCGGTTGTGCAGGGCGGTGTACTGCTGGTCGCGACGATGATTATCCTCGTCAACCTGCTGGTCGATTTGCTGTACGGCGTGGTGAACCCGCGTATTCGTCATAAGAAGTAAGGGACCATCATGTCACAAGTCACTCAAAATAAAGTGGTCGCTGCACCGGTTCCTATGACGCCGCTGCAGGAATTCTGGCACTACTTCAAGCGCAATAAAGGCGCGGTGGTAGGGCTGGTGTATGTCGTAATCATGATCCTGATTGCGGTGTTTGCGAACTTCCTCGCACCGTATAACCCGGCGGACCAGTTCCGCGATGCGCTGCTCGCGCCGCCTGCGTGGCAGGATGGCGGTAGCCTGACGCACCTGCTGGGTACCGATGACGTGGGTCGCGACGTGCTGTCGCGTCTGATGTACGGCGCGCGCCTGTCGCTGCTGGTCGGCTGTCTCGTTGTTGTGCTGTCGCTGATCATGGGCGTTGTACTCGGCCTGGTTGCCGGTTACTTCGGCGGCATCGTTGATAACATCATCATGCGTATCGTCGATATCATGCTGGCGTTGCCAAGCCTGCTGCTGGCGCTGGTTCTGGTGGCGATCTTCGGCCCGTCGATAGGCAATGCCGCGCTGGCGTTGACCTTCGTGGCGCTCCCTCACTACGTGCGTTTAACCCGTGCGGCGGTGCTGGTGGAAGTGAACCGCGATTACGTCACCGCCTCTCGCGTGGCGGGTGCCGGTGCGATGCGCCAGATGTTCGTGAATATCTTCCCTAACTGCCTGGCGCCGCTGATTGTTCAGGCGTCGCTCGGTTTCTCTAACGCCATTCTTGATATGGCCGCTCTTGGCTTCCTGGGCATGGGTGCGCAGCCGCCAACACCGGAGTGGGGCACCATGCTCTCCGACGTGTTGCAGTTCGCACAAAGCGCCTGGTGGGTTGTCACCTTCCCGGGTCTGGCAATCCTGCTGACGGTGCTGGCATTTAACCTGATGGGTGATGGCCTGCGTGATGCGCTTGATCCCAAACTGAAGCAGTAAGAGGCACGAGATGGCGTTATTAAATGTAGATAAATTATCGGTGCACTTCGGCGACGAAGGCACCCCGTTTCGCGCCGTGGACCGCATCAGCTACAGCGTAAATCAGGGCGAAGTGGTTGGCATTGTCGGGGAGTCCGGTTCCGGTAAGTCAGTGAGTTCACTGGCGATCATGGGGCTGATTGATTACCCGGGCCGCGTGATGGCGGAAAACCTGCAGTTCAACGGTCAGGATCTGAAGCGCATTTCTGAAAAACAGCGCCGCCAGCTGGTGGGCGCCGAAGTGGCGATGATTTTCCAGGATCCCATGACCAGCCTGAATCCTTGCTACACCGTTGGTTTCCAGATTATGGAAGCGATTAAGGTGCATCAGGGCGGGAATAAGAAAACCCGTCGTCAGCGCGCGATCGACCTGCTGAACCAGGTGGGTATTCCTGACCCGGCATCACGTCTGGACGTTTACCCGCACCAGCTCTCCGGTGGGATGAGCCAGCGCGTGATGATCGCGATGGCGATTGCCTGTCGACCAAAACTGCTGATTGCGGATGAACCGACGACGGCGCTGGATGTGACCATTCAGGCGCAAATCATCGAACTGCTGCTGGAGCTGCAGCAGAAAGAGAATATGGCGCTGGTGCTGATTACGCACGATCTGGCGCTGGTGGCCGAAGCCGCGCACAAAATCATCGTGATGTATGCCGGCCAGGTGGTCGAGACCGGAAATTCACACGATATTTTCCGCGCGCCGCGTCATCCGTATACCCAGGCGCTTTTACGCGCGCTGCCGGAGTTTGCTCAGGACAAAGCGCGTCTGGCGTCGCTGCCGGGTGTGGTACCGGGTAAATATGACCGTCCGCAGGGCTGTCTGCTCAATCCGCGCTGCCCGTATGCAACGGACAAATGCCGGGCAGAAGAGCCAGAGCTTAACCAGCTTGCTGACGGCCGTCAGTCGAAATGCCACTACCCACTCGATGATGCCGGGAGGCCAACACTATGAGTACGGAACAGGCCACCAAGCAACAACCGCTGTTGCAGGCCATCGATCTGAAAAAATACTACCCGGTGAAGAAGGGGCTGTTTGCCCCTGAACGCCTGGTGAAAGCGCTGGACGGCGTCTCTTTTAACCTCGAACGCGGTAAAACGCTGGCGGTGGTGGGGGAGTCAGGCTGCGGCAAATCCACGCTGGGCCGTCTGCTGACGATGATTGAAGTGCCGACCGGCGGGGAGCTCTATTATCAGGGGCAGGATCTGCTCAAGCACGATCCGCAAGCGCAGAAGCTGCGTCGCCAGAAAATCCAGATTGTGTTCCAGAACCCGTATGGTTCTTTGAACCCGCGTAAAAAAGTGGGGCAGATTCTGGAAGAGCCGCTGCTGATCAACAGTAATCTGAGCAAAGAGCAGCGCCGTGAAAAAGCGCTGGCGATGATGGCGAAGGTCGGCCTCAAAACCGAGCATTACGATCGCTATCCGCACATGTTCTCCGGCGGCCAGCGTCAGCGTATTGCGATCGCCCGCGGGCTAATGCTCGATCCGGACGTGGTGATTGCCGATGAGCCGGTCTCCGCGCTCGACGTATCCGTGCGTGCGCAGGTGCTGAACCTGATGATGGATCTCCAGCAGGAGCTGGGGCTCTCTTACGTGTTCATCTCCCACGACCTGTCGGTGGTGGAGCATATTGCCGATGAAGTGATGGTGATGTACCTGGGGCGCTGCGTGGAGAAGGGGACTAAAGACCAGATCTTTAATAACCCTCGTCACCCGTATACCCAGGCGCTGCTGTCTGCGACGCCGCGTCTGAACCCGGACGATCGTCGTGAGCGTATTAAGCTGACGGGGGAACTGCCAAGCCCGCTGAATCCGCCTCCGGGATGTGCATTCAACGCCCGCTGCAGTCGCCGCTTTGGCCCATGTACCCAGCTCCAGCCGCAGCTGAAGGATTATGGCGGCCAGCTGGTTGCCTGCTTCGCGGTCGATCAGGATGAAAATGGCGAGAAGCCACAGGCATAACGAAAAAAACCGGCGATAAGCCGGTTTTTTTATGTCTGCTTGATTATTTCCGCAGGCGAATCTGGTCGACGGCGTGCTTTTCGCTCTTGGTGAGGATCAGGCTCGCGCGCTCGCGCGTCGGCAGGATGTTCTCTTTGAGGTTCACGTAGTTGATCTCATTCCACAGCCCCGTCGCCACGCCGATCGCTTCCTCTTCAGAAAGCTGAGCATAGTGGTGGAAATAGGAATCCGGGTCAGTGAACGCCCCCTCGCGGAACTTCAGGAAGCGGTTGATGTACCAGTTTTGCAGCAGGTCTTCCGGCGCATCGACATAAATAGAGAAATCGACGAAATCCGAGACGAATACGTGATGCGGGTCGTGAGGATAGTCCATCCCGCTTTGCAGCACGTTCAGACCTTCCAGAATCAGGATGTCCGGCTGGACCACGGTTTTATCCCCACCCGGGATGCGATCGTAGATCAGGTGCGAATAGACTGGCGCAGTCACGTGCGGCACGCCGGATTTCAGGTCAGAGACAAATTTCACCAGACGGTGCATATCATAAGAGAGCGGGAAGCCCTTCTTCTTCATCAGCCCACGTTCTTTTAACACCTCGTTCGGGTGCAGGAAGCCGTCGGTGGTGATCAGCTCCACGCTGCGGTGTTCCGGCCAGCGGCTTAACAGCGCCTGCAGGACGCGCGCGGTGGTACTTTTACCCACGGCCACGCTGCCTGCGATACTAATGATATAAGGAATGCGTTGACCGTTCGTCCCGAGAAACTGCTCCAGCACGGCCTGACGGCGCAGGTTCGAGCTGATATAGAAGTTAAGCAAGCGAGAGAGGGGGAGATAAATTTCTGCCACCTCTTCCAGGGACAGATCTTCGTTTATCCCTTTTAACCGTGCGATTTCACCTTCCGTCAGCGTCATAGGGACGGAATCACGCAGGGCAGCCCACTGGCTGCGGTTAAAGTGAAGATAAGGCGTCATTAACGTTTGCTCTTTTTTGCTCATAAGCATGCTTCAGTGAGCCAGCATCACACTGCCGGATCGTGGCTCATCACACAGTTAATTTTGGACAATGGGCAGGAGGTTAACACCAGATGACGGGAATAATAAGAAAAAAGATGGAAAGCGCTGCGTTACGCGGAAGCCGTCACGCTACGGTGAATACGGTGCAAATCACGATGATATGTTGAATATTTGACCTCAAATGACTACTTTTACAGCGTCCGATACGCTGTTCGCATAAAATGTGAGCGAAAGAACGTTTTATGCAAATTTTTAGTTGCATGACCGCGCAGGTATCCATAGAATGCGCGCTACTTGATGCCGACTTAGCTCAGTAGGTAGAGCAACTGACTTGTAATCAGTAGGTCACCAGTTCGATTCCGGTAGTCGGCACCATCAAGTCCGGTGGGGTTCCCGAGCGGCCAAAGGGAGCAGACTGTAAATCTGCCGTCACAGACTTCGAAGGTTCGAATCCTTCCCCCACCACCACTTTCTGGCAGCGTAAATGCCGCCGGAGCTGGTTGGAAAAATTAGCCAGCTCAAACTGAAAAAGAGAGAAATCTCTTTTTTTGTTACAGAAAGAACTGGGTAGCCGAGTTTCAGGATGCGGGCATCGTATAATGGCTATTACCTCAGCCTTCCAAGCTGATGATGCGGGTTCGATTCCCGCTGCCCGCTCCAATACGTGCTGATATGGCTCAGTTGGTAGAGCGCACCCTTGGTAAGGGTGAGGTCCCCAGTTCGACTCTGGGTATCAGCACCACTTCACTTCTCCTTCCCGTTTCTCTCTGTTTCAATTTTACTGTATTCAACAATTCAGGCATTTCGCCTGGTTGATGTGGTGATATCACCGATTTATCCGTGTCTTAGAGGGACAATCGATGTCTAAAGAAAAGTTTGAACGTACAAAACCGCACGTTAACGTCGGTACTATCGGCCACGTTGACCATGGTAAAACAACGCTGACCGCTGCAATCACTACCGTTCTGGCAAAAACCTACGGTGGTTCTGCTCGTGCATTCGACCAGATCGATAACGCACCAGAAGAAAAAGCTCGTGGTATCACCATCAACACCTCTCACGTTGAGTACGACACCCCGACTCGCCACTACGCACACGTAGACTGCCCAGGCCACGCCGACTATGTTAAAAACATGATCACCGGTGCTGCGCAGATGGACGGCGCGATCCTGGTTGTTGCTGCGACTGATGGCCCAATGCCTCAGACTCGTGAGCACATCCTGCTGGGTCGTCAGGTAGGCGTTCCTTTCATCATCGTGTTCCTGAACAAATGCGACATGGTTGATGACGAAGAGCTGCTGGAACTGGTAGAGATGGAAGTTCGTGAACTGCTGTCTCAGTACGATTTCCCGGGCGACGATACCCCAATCGTTCGTGGTTCTGCTCTGAAAGCGCTGGAAGGCGACGCAGAGTGGGAAGCGAAAATCATCGAACTGGCTGGCTTCCTGGATTCTTACATCCCAGAACCAGAGCGTGCGATTGACAAGCCATTCCTGCTGCCAATCGAAGACGTATTCTCCATCTCCGGTCGTGGTACCGTTGTTACCGGTCGTGTAGAGCGCGGTATCATCAAAGTTGGTGAAGAAGTTGAAATCGTTGGTATCAAAGAGACTGCGAAGTCTACCTGTACTGGCGTTGAAATGTTCCGCAAACTGCTGGACGAAGGCCGTGCTGGTGAGAACGTTGGTGTTCTGCTGCGTGGTATCAAACGTGAAGAAATCGAACGTGGTCAGGTTCTGGCGAAGCCAGGCTCAATCAAGCCACACACCAAGTTCGAATCTGAAGTGTACATCCTGTCCAAAGACGAAGGCGGCCGTCATACTCCGTTCTTCAAAGGCTACCGTCCACAGTTCTACTTCCGTACAACTGACGTGACCGGTACCATCGAACTGCCAGAAGGCGTTGAGATGGTAATGCCAGGCGACAACATCAAGATGGTTGTGACTCTGATCCACCCAATCGCGATGGACGACGGTCTGCGTTTCGCAATCCGTGAAGGTGGCCGTACCGTTGGCGCGGGCGTGGTTGCTAAAGTTCTCGGCTAATCGCTGATAACATTTGACGCAATGCGCATGAAAAGGGCATCATTTGATGCCCTTTTTGCACGCTTTCACATCAGAACCTGGCTCATCAGTGATTATTTTTGTCATAATCATTGCTGAGACAGGCTCTGCAGAGAGCGTATAATCCATAAAGGGATTAGCGTTTCGATTTGGCTCGCCTCGCAATCGCGGGGTGAAATTATTTGTAGAATTCTTCTGACAGGTTGGTTTATGAGTGCGAATACCGAAGCTCAAGGGAGCGGGCGCGGCCTGGAAGCGATGAAGTGGGTCGCTGTTGCCGTGCTGCTGATTGTGGCAATCGTTGGCAACTATCTTTATCGTGACATGATGCTGCCGCTCCGCGCGCTGGCAGTGGTGATTCTGATTGCTGCAGCGGGCGGTGTCGCGCTGTTGACGACTAAGGGTAAAGCAACCGTTGCTTTCGCTCGCGAAGCACGTACCGAAGTCCGCAAGGTCATTTGGCCGACTCGCCAGGAAACATTGCACACCACGCTGATCGTGGCTGCAGTGACTGCGGTAATGTCACTGATCCTGTGGGGACTGGATGGTATTCTGGTTCGCCTGGTTTCCTTTATTACTGGCCTGAGGTTCTAAGATGTCTGAAGCCCCTAAAAAGCGTTGGTACGTCGTTCAGGCGTTTTCCGGTTTTGAAGGCCGCGTAGCAACGTCGCTGCGTGAGCATATCAAATTACACAACATGGAAGAGTTATTTGGCGAAGTTATGGTTCCGACCGAAGAAGTGGTTGAGATCCGTGGCGGCCAACGTCGCAAAAGCGAGCGTAAATTCTTCCCGGGTTACGTGCTGGTTCAGATGGTGATGAACGACGCGAGCTGGCACCTGGTGCGCAGCGTACCGCGCGTGATGGGCTTTATCGGCGGCACGTCTGACCGTCCGGCGCCAATCAGCGACAAAGAAGTTGATGCGATTATGAACCGCCTGCAGCAGGTGGGTGATAAGCCGCGTCCGAAAACGCTGTTTGAACCGGGTGAAATGGTTCGTGTTAGCGACGGTCCGTTTGCTGACTTTAACGGTGTGGTTGAAGAAGTGGACTACGAGAAGTCCCGCCTGAAAGTTTCTGTTTCTATCTTCGGTCGTGCGACCCCGGTAGAACTGGACTTTGCGCAGGTCGAAAAAGCCTAAGCAGCGATCAAAAAAGCGGCGATTTAATCGTTGCACAGGGCGCGAGATTGGAATACAATTTCGCGCCTTTTGTTTTTATGGGCCCGGCCCGTAAAACGAATTTTATTCACGGGGAGCCTCCCTGAGGCGCTATCACCCAATCAGAGGATTTTAGAATGGCTAAGAAAGTACAAGCCTACGTCAAGCTGCAGGTTGCAGCTGGTATGGCGAACCCAAGTCCACCAGTTGGTCCAGCTCTGGGTCAGCAGGGTGTGAACATCATGGAATTCTGTAAAGCGTTCAACGCCAAAACCGAATCCCTGGAAAAAGGTCTGCCAATCCCAGTCGTAATCACTGTTTACGCTGACCGTTCTTTCACTTTCGTTACCAAAACCCCTCCAGCAGCAGTTCTGCTGAAGAAAGCGGCTGGTATCAAGTCTGGTTCCGGTAAACCGAACAAAGACAAAGTGGGTAAAATTTCCCGCGCTCAGCTGCAGGAAATCGCGCAGACCAAAGCTGCCGACATGACTGGTGCCGACATTGAAGCGATGACTCGCTCAATCGAAGGTACTGCACGTTCCATGGGCCTGGTAGTGGAGGACTAAGAAATGGCTAAACTGACCAAGCGCATGTCCGTGATCCGTGACAAAGTTGATGCGACCAAACAGTACGACATCAACGAAGCTATCGCTCTGCTGAAAGAACTGGCAACTGCTAAGTTCGTTGAAAGCGTTGACGTTGCCGTTAACCTCGGCATCGACGCGCGTAAATCCGATCAGAACGTTCGTGGCGCAACTGTACTGCCACACGGTACTGGCCGTTCCGTTCGCGTAGCTGTATTTGCTCAGGGTGCAAACGCTGAAGCTGCTAAAGCTGCCGGCGCTGAACTGGTAGGTATGGAAGATCTGGCTGATCAGATCAAGAAAGGCGAAATGAACTTTGACGTTGTTATTGCTTCTCCAGATGCAATGCGCGTTGTTGGCCAGCTGGGCCAGGTTCTGGGTCCACGCGGCCTGATGCCTAACCCGAAAGTCGGTACTGTAACTCCTAACGTTGCTGAAGCGGTTAAGAACGCTAAAGCAGGTCAGGTTCGTTATCGTAACGACAAAAACGGCATCATCCACACCACCATCGGTAAAGTGGACTTTGACGCTGACAAACTGAAAGAAAACCTGGAAGCTCTGCTGGTTGCGCTGAAAAAAGCAAAACCAACTCAGGCGAAAGGCGTGTACATCAAGAAAGTTAGCATCTCCACCACCATGGGTGCAGGTGTTGCAGTTGACCAGGCTGGCCTGAGCGCTGCTGCAAACTAATGCCTTTACGTGGGCGGTGATTTTGTCTACAATCTTACCCCCACGTTTGCTAACGAAAGTTAGCGGCTAAAAGATTTGTTCGTTGGAGCCTGGCCTAATCCAGGCCTCCGTCGAAGACCGCAGGTGTTTCGCAAGAGACTTAATCCCCTGCGTAGACGGTGACAGAACGCTAAGATTATTTTTGGATACTCTGGCTTGTTTCTGCTCACCGTATTAAGACGCTCTTTCCGTTTGGGAGAGTGAAGTGAGTTCCGGAACATGAGTTCCGGCAAACATCCAGGAGCAAAGCTAATGGCTTTAAATCTTCAAGACAAACAAGCGATTGTTGCTGAAGTCAGCGAAGTAGCCAAAGGCGCGCTGTCTGCAGTAGTTGCGGATTCCCGTGGCGTTACTGTAGACAAAATGACTGAACTGCGTAAAGCAGGTCGTGAAGCTGGCGTATACATGCGTGTTGTTCGTAACACCCTGCTGCGTCGCGTAGTTGAAGGTACTCAGTTCGAGTGCCTGAAAGACACGTTTGTTGGTCCGACCCTGATTGCATACTCTATGGAACACCCGGGCGCTGCTGCTCGTCTGTTCAAAGAGTTCGCGAAAGCGAATGCAAAATTTGAGGTCAAAGCTGCAGCCTTTGAAGGTGAGTTGATCCCGGCATCGCAAATCGATCGCCTGGCAACCCTGCCGACCTACGAAGAAGCAATTGCACGCCTGATGGCAACCATGAAAGAAGCTTCGGCTGGCAAACTGGTTCGCACTCTGGCTGCTGTTCGCGATGCGAAAGAAGCTGCTTAATCGCAGTTATCTTTATAAAGCATTTGCTTACGTATAAACTTATTCTGATTTTCAGGAACAATTTAAATGTCTATCACTAAAGATCAAATCATTGAAGCAGTTGCAGCTATGTCCGTAATGGACGTTGTAGAACTGATTTCTGCAATGGAAGAAAAATTCGGTGTTTCTGCTGCTGCTGCTGTAGCTGTAGCTGCGGGCCCGGCTGAAGCTGCTGAAGAAAAAACTGAATTCGACGTAATTCTGAAAGCTGCTGGCGCTAACAAAGTTGCTGTTATCAAAGCAGTACGTGGCGCAACTGGCCTGGGTCTGAAAGAAGCTAAAGACCTGGTAGAATCTGCTCCAGCTGCGCTGAAAGAAGGCGTGAGCAAAGACGACGCAGAAGCACTGAAAAAATCTCTGGAAGAAGCTGGCGCTGAAGTTGAAGTTAAATAAGCCAACTTTTCTGGTTGCAGCCTGAGTAATTAGGCTGATGGCTGGTGACTTTTTAGTCACCAGCCTTTTTGCGCTGTAAGGCATCAGTAGCATTTCACACTGTTTGACTGCTGATTGTCCTGACAATGCATGTTTCTATCGACGACTTAATATATTGCGACAGGGTGCTCGCTCTGTGTAAATCGCGACGAAATGATTTAAGCGTGATAGCAACAGGTATTGCGGAAAGTATTCAATTTTCCGGTCCACAAAATGGTGTTGCACAAACTGTCCCTTCGTCGGACAGATGGGTCGACTTGTCAGCGAGCTGAGGAACCCTATGGTTTACTCCTATACCGAGAAAAAACGTATTCGTAAGGATTTTGGTAAACGTCCACAAGTTCTGGACATTCCATATCTCCTTTCTATCCAGCTTGACTCGTTCCAGAAGTTTATCGAGCAAGATCCTGAAGGGCAGTACGGTCTGGAAGCAGCCTTCCGCTCCGTGTTCCCGATTCAGAGCTACAGCGGTAACTCCGAGCTGCAGTACGTCAGCTACCGCCTTGGCGAACCGGTGTTTGACGTTCAGGAATGTCAGATCCGTGGCGTGACCTATTCCGCACCGCTGCGCGTAAAACTGCGTCTGGTGATCTACGAGCGCGAAGCGCCGGAAGGCACCGTAAAAGACATTAAAGAACAAGAAGTCTACATGGGTGAAATTCCACTCATGACAGACAACGGTACTTTCGTTATCAACGGTACTGAGCGTGTTATCGTTTCCCAGCTGCATCGTAGCCCGGGCGTCTTCTTCGACAGCGATAAAGGTAAAACACACTCTTCCGGTAAAGTACTGTATAACGCACGCATCATTCCTTACCGTGGTTCATGGCTGGACTTCGAGTTCGATCCGAAAGACAACCTGTTTGTCCGTATCGACCGTCGTCGTAAGCTGCCTGCAACCATCATTCTGCGTGCGCTGCAATACACCACTGAACAGATCCTGGACCTGTTCTTTGAGAAAGTGATCTTTGAAATCCGCGACAACAAGCTGCAGATGGAGCTGGTGCCGGAACGTCTGCGTGGCGAGACCGCGTCGTTCGACATCGAAGCCGACGGCAAAGTGTATGTGGAAAAAGGTCGCCGTATCACCGCGCGCCACATCCGCCAGCTGGAAAAAGATGATATCAAACTCATCGAAGTTCCGGTTGAGTACATTGCAGGAAAAGTAGCCGCGAAAGATTACGTTGATGAGTCAACGGGTGAGCTGATCTGCCCAGCGAACATGGAGCTGAGCCTGGATCTGCTGGCTAAGCTGAGCCAGTCTGGCCACAAACGTATCGAAACGCTGTTCACCAACGATCTGGACCACGGCGCGTATATCTCTGAGACTATTCGCGTCGACCCAACCACCGATCGTCTGAGCGCGCTGGTAGAAATCTACCGCATGATGCGTCCTGGTGAGCCACCAACTCGCGAAGCGGCGGAAAGCCTGTTCGAGAACCTGTTCTTCTCCGAAGACCGCTACGATCTGTCCGCGGTTGGTCGTATGAAGTTCAACCGTTCTCTGCTGCGCGACGAAATCGAAGGTTCCGGTATCCTGAGCAAAGACGACATCATCGAAGTGATGAAGAAGCTCATCGATATCCGTAACGGTAAAGGCGAAGTGGACGATATCGACCACCTCGGCAACCGTCGTATCCGTTCCGTAGGCGAAATGGCGGAAAACCAATTCCGCGTTGGCCTGGTACGTGTAGAGCGTGCGGTGAAAGAGCGTCTGTCTCTGGGCGATCTGGATACCCTGATGCCTCAGGATATGATCAACGCCAAGCCGATTTCTGCAGCAGTGAAAGAGTTCTTCGGTTCAAGCCAGCTGTCTCAGTTCATGGACCAGAACAACCCGCTGTCTGAGATTACGCACAAACGTCGTATCTCTGCACTCGGCCCAGGCGGTCTGACCCGTGAACGCGCAGGCTTTGAAGTTCGAGACGTACACCCGACGCACTACGGTCGCGTATGTCCAATCGAAACGCCTGAAGGTCCAAACATCGGTCTGATCAACTCCCTGTCCGTGTACGCACAGACTAACGAATACGGTTTCCTCGAGACCCCGTACCGTAAAGTGACTGACGGTGTTGTAACCGACGAAATTCACTACCTGTCTGCTATCGAAGAAGGCAACTACGTTATCGCTCAGGCGAACTCCAACCTGGATGACGAAGGCCACTTTGTAGAAGATCTGGTTACCTGCCGTAGCAAAGGCGAATCAAGTCTGTTCAGCCGCGACCAGGTTGACTACATGGACGTATCCACCCAGCAGGTGGTATCCGTCGGTGCGTCCCTGATCCCGTTCCTGGAACACGATGACGCCAACCGTGCATTGATGGGTGCGAACATGCAACGTCAGGCCGTTCCAACTCTGCGCGCTGATAAGCCGCTGGTTGGTACCGGTATGGAACGTGCTGTTGCCGTTGACTCCGGTGTTACTGCGGTTGCTAAACGTGGTGGTACTGTTCAGTACGTCGATGCATCCCGTATCGTTATCAAAGTTAACGAAGACGAGATGTATCCGGGCGAAGCAGGTATCGACATTTATAACCTGACCAAATACACCCGTTCTAACCAGAACACCTGTATCAACCAGATGCCTTGCGTATCTCTGGGTGAGCCAGTTGAGCGCGGCGACGTGCTGGCAGACGGTCCGTCCACCGACCTCGGTGAACTGGCGCTCGGTCAGAACATGCGCGTAGCGTTCATGCCGTGGAATGGTTACAACTTCGAAGACTCCATCCTCGTCTCCGAGCGTGTGGTTCAGGAAGATCGTTTCACCACCATCCACATTCAGGAACTGGCATGTGTGTCCCGTGACACCAAGCTGGGGCCAGAAGAGATCACCGCTGACATCCCTAACGTGGGTGAAGCTGCGCTCTCCAAACTGGATGAATCCGGTATCGTTTACATCGGTGCGGAAGTGACCGGCGGCGACATTCTGGTTGGTAAGGTTACGCCTAAAGGTGAAACCCAGCTGACGCCAGAAGAGAAACTGCTGCGTGCAATCTTCGGTGAGAAAGCGTCTGACGTTAAAGACTCTTCTCTGCGCGTACCAAACGGTGTTTCCGGTACGGTTATCGACGTTCAGGTCTTCACCCGTGATGGCGTTGAGAAAGATAAGCGTGCGCTGGAAATCGAAGAGATGCAGCTCAAACAGGCTAAGAAAGACCTGTCTGAAGAACTGCAGATCCTCGAAGCGGGTCTGTTCAGCCGTATCTATGCGGTGCTGGTTGCCGGTGGCGTTGAAGCTGAGAAGCTCGACAAACTGCCACGCGATCGCTGGCTGGAACTGGGCCTGACCGACGAAGAGAAACAAAATCAGCTGGAACAGCTGGCTGAGCAGTATGACGAACTGAAACACGAGTTCGAGAAAAAACTCGAGGCGAAACGCCGCAAAATCACTCAGGGCGACGATCTGGCACCAGGCGTGCTGAAGATTGTTAAGGTGTATCTGGCCGTTAAGCGTCAGATCCAGCCTGGTGATAAGATGGCAGGTCGTCACGGTAACAAGGGTGTTATCTCTAAGATCAACCCGATCGAAGATATGCCGCACGATGCTAACGGTACGCCGGTAGATATCGTACTGAACCCGCTGGGCGTACCGTCTCGTATGAACATCGGTCAGATCCTGGAAACTCACCTGGGTATGGCTGCGAAAGGTATTGGCGACAAGATTAACGCCATGCTGAAGCAGCAGGAAGAAGTCGCGAAACTGCGCGAATTCATCCAGCGTGCCTACGATCTGGGTACTGACGTGCGTCAGAAAGTCGACCTGAATACCTTCAGCGATGAAGAAGTACTGCGTCTGGCTGAGAACCTGAAAAAAGGTATGCCAATCGCAACGCCGGTCTTCGATGGTGCGAAAGAAGCTGAAATTAAAGAGCTGCTGCAACTGGGTGGTCTGCCAACGTCTGGTCAGATTACGCTGTTTGACGGCCGTACCGGTGAACAGTTCGAGCGTCCGGTAACCGTAGGTTACATGTACATGCTGAAACTGAACCACCTGGTCGACGACAAGATGCACGCTCGTTCTACCGGTTCTTATAGCCTGGTTACTCAGCAGCCGCTGGGTGGTAAGGCACAGTTCGGTGGTCAGCGCTTCGGGGAGATGGAAGTGTGGGCGCTGGAAGCATACGGCGCGGCATACACCCTGCAGGAAATGCTCACCGTTAAGTCTGATGACGTGAACGGTCGTACCAAGATGTATAAAAACATCGTGGACGGCAACCATCAGATGGAGCCGGGCATGCCAGAATCCTTCAACGTACTGTTGAAAGAGATTCGTTCGCTGGGTATCAACATCGAACTGGAAGACGAGTAATTCTCGCTCAAACAGGTCACTGGTGCCGGGTTAACCCCCGGCACCAGATTGTGCTAACTCCGACGGGAGCAAATCCGTGAAAGATTTATTAAAGTTTCTGAAAGCGCAGACTAAAACCGAAGAGTTTGATGCGATCAAAATTGCTCTGGCTTCGCCAGACATGATCCGTTCATGGTCTTTCGGTGAAGTTAAAAAGCCGGAAACCATCAACTACCGTACGTTCAAACCTGAGCGTGACGGCCTTTTCTGTGCGCGTATTTTCGGGCCAGTAAAAGATTACGAGTGCCTGTGCGGTAAGTACAAGCGCCTGAAACACCGTGGTGTGATCTGTGAGAAGTGCGGCGTTGAAGTGACCCAGACCAAAGTGCGTCGTGAGCGCATGGGCCACATCGAGCTGGCGTCTCCGACCGCTCACATCTGGTTCCTGAAATCTCTGCCGTCCCGTATCGGTCTGCTGCTGGATATGCCGCTGCGCGATATCGAACGTGTTCTGTACTTCGAATCTTATGTGGTTATCGAAGGCGGGATGACGAACCTGGAACGTCATCAGATCCTGACTGAAGAGCAGTATCTGGACGCGCTGGAAGAGTTCGGTGACGAATTCGATGCGAAGATGGGTGCGGAAGCTATTCAGGCCCTGCTGAAGAGCATGGATCTGGAGCAAGAGTGCGAGCAGCTGCGTGAAGAGCTGAACGAAACCAACTCCGAAACCAAACGTAAAAAGCTGACCAAGCGTATCAAACTGCTGGAAGCGTTCGTTCAGTCTGGTAACAAACCAGAGTGGATGATCCTGACCGTTCTGCCGGTTCTGCCGCCAGATCTGCGTCCACTGGTTCCGCTGGATGGTGGTCGTTTCGCAACGTCCGATCTGAACGATCTGTATCGTCGCGTTATCAACCGTAACAACCGTCTGAAACGTCTGCTGGATCTGGCTGCGCCGGACATCATCGTACGCAACGAAAAACGTATGCTGCAGGAAGCGGTTGACGCCCTGCTGGATAACGGTCGTCGCGGTCGTGCGATCACCGGTTCTAACAAACGTCCTCTGAAATCTTTGGCCGACATGATCAAAGGTAAACAGGGTCGTTTCCGTCAGAACCTGCTCGGTAAGCGTGTTGACTACTCCGGTCGTTCTGTAATCACCGTAGGTCCATACCTGCGTCTGCATCAGTGCGGTCTGCCGAAGAAAATGGCACTGGAGCTGTTCAAACCGTTCATCTACGGCAAGCTGGAACTGCGTGGCCTGGCCACCACCATCAAAGCCGCTAAGAAAATGGTTGAGCGTGAAGAAGCTGTCGTTTGGGATATCCTGGACGAAGTTATCCGCGAACACCCGGTACTGCTGAACCGTGCACCAACTCTGCACCGTTTGGGTATCCAGGCATTTGAGCCAGTCCTGATCGAAGGTAAAGCTATCCAGCTGCACCCGCTGGTTTGTGCGGCATATAACGCCGACTTCGATGGTGACCAGATGGCTGTTCACGTACCGCTGACGCTGGAAGCCCAGCTCGAAGCGCGTGCGCTGATGATGTCTACCAACAACATCCTGTCCCCAGCGAACGGTGAACCTATCATCGTTCCTTCTCAGGACGTTGTATTGGGTCTGTACTACATGACCCGTGACTGTGTTAACGCCAAAGGCGAAGGCATGGTGCTGACTGGCCCGAAAGAAGCTGAGCGTATTTATCGCGCTGGCCTGGCCTCTCTGCATGCGCGCGTTAAAGTGCGTATCACCGAATACGAAAAAGATGAAAACGGCGAATTCGTTGCGAAAACCAGCCTGAAAGACACGACCGTTGGCCGTGCTATTCTGTGGATGATCGTACCGAAAGGTCTGCCTTTCTCCATCGTCAACCAGGCGCTGGGCAAGAAAGCGATCTCCAAAATGCTGAACACCTGTTACCGCATTCTGGGTCTGAAGCCGACCGTTATCTTCGCTGACCAGACAATGTATACCGGCTTTGCTTATGCAGCGCGTTCAGGTGCATCTGTTGGTATCGATGACATGGTCATCCCAGAGAAGAAACACGAGATCATCTCTGAAGCGGAAGCCGAAGTTGCTGAGATCCAGGAGCAGTTCCAGTCTGGTCTGGTTACCGCGGGCGAACGCTATAACAAAGTTATCGATATCTGGGCAGCGGCGAACGATCGTGTATCCAAAGCGATGATGGATAACCTGCAGACCGAAACCGTGATTAACCGTGACGGCGTAGAAGAGCAGCAGGTTTCCTTCAACAGCATCTACATGATGGCCGACTCCGGTGCGCGTGGTTCCGCAGCACAGATTCGTCAGCTGGCAGGTATGCGTGGTCTGATGGCGAAGCCAGATGGCTCCATCATCGAAACGCCAATCACCGCGAACTTCCGTGAAGGTCTGAACGTACTCCAGTACTTCATCTCCACCCACGGTGCTCGTAAGGGTCTGGCGGATACCGCACTGAAAACTGCGAACTCCGGTTATCTGACGCGTCGTCTGGTTGACGTTGCGCAGGATCTGGTTGTGACCGAAGACGATTGTGGCACCCTCGAAGGTATCACCATGACCCCGGTTATCGAGGGTGGTGATGTTAAAGAGCCACTGCGCGATCGCGTTCTGGGTCGTGTAACCGCGGAAGACATTCTGAAGCCGGGTACTGCAGACATTCTGGTTCCACGCAACACGCTGCTGCACGAGCACTGGTGTGACCTGCTGGAAGCGAACTCTGTTGACTCCGTGAAAGTACGTTCCGTTGTATCCTGTGACACCGACTTTGGTGTATGTGCGCACTGCTATGGTCGTGACCTGGCGCGTGGCCACATCATCAACAAAGGTGAAGCAATCGGCGTTATCGCGGCACAGTCCATCGGTGAGCCGGGTACACAGCTGACGATGCGTACGTTCCACATCGGTGGTGCGGCATCTCGTGCGGCTGCTGAATCCAGCATCCAGGTGAAAAACAAAGGTAGCATCAAGCTCAGCAACGCGAAGTCTGTTGTTAACTCCGCTGGCAAGCTGGTTGTGACCTCTCGTAACACCGAGCTGAAGCTGATCGACGAATTCGGTCGTACCAAAGAGAGCTATAAAGTGCCTTACGGTGCGGTTATGGCGAAAGGTGATGGCGAGCAGGTTGCCGGCGGTGAAACCGTTGCAAACTGGGATCCACACACCATGCCGGTTATCACCGAAGTAAGTGGTTTCATCCGCTTCACTGACATGATCGACGGCCAGACCATTACTCGTCAGACCGACGAGCTGACCGGTCTGTCTTCTCTGGTGGTTCTGGATTCTGCTGAACGTACTACCGGTGGTAAAGATCTGCGTCCTGCACTGAAAATCGTTGATGCTCAGGGTAACGACGTTCTGATCCCGGGTACCGACATGCCTGCGCAGTACTTCCTGCCAGGTAAAGCGATCGTTCAGCTGGAAGATGGCATTCAGATCGGTGCGGGTGATGCTCTGGCGCGTATTCCACAGGAATCCAGCGGTACCAAGGATATCACCGGTGGTCTGCCACGCGTTGCGGACCTGTTCGAAGCACGTCGTCCGAAAGAGCCTGCAATCCTGGCTGAAATCAGCGGTATCATCTCCTTCGGTAAAGAGACCAAAGGGAAACGCCGTCTGGTTATCACTCCAGTAGATGGCAGCGAACCGTACGAAGAGATGATTCCTAAGTGGCGTCAGCTCAACGTGTTCGAAGGTGAACGTGTAGAACGTGGTGACGTGGTTTCCGATGGTCCAGAAGCTCCGCACGACATTCTGCGTCTTCGTGGCGTCCACGCGGTAACGCGTTACATCACCAACGAAGTACAGGACGTTTACCGTCTGCAGGGCGTTAAGATTAACGATAAGCACATCGAAGTTATCGTTCGTCAGATGCTGCGTAAAGCAACCATCGAAAACGCAGGCAGCTCCGAGTTCCTGGAAGGCGAGCAGGTTGAATACTCACGCGTCAAGATCGCTAACCGCGAACTGGAAGCGAACGGCAAAATCGGTGCGACCTTCTCGCGCGATCTGCTGGGTATCACCAAAGCGTCTCTGGCAACCGAGTCCTTCATCTCTGCAGCATCGTTCCAGGAAACGACTCGTGTCCTGACCGAAGCCGCTGTTGCAGGTAAACGTGATGAACTGCGCGGTCTGAAAGAGAACGTCATCGTGGGTCGTCTGATCCCGGCGGGTACCGGTTATGCGTACCACCAGGATCGTATGCGTCGTCGTGCTGCGGGCGAACTGCCAGCTGCACCGCAGGTAACTGCTGAAGATGCATCCGCGAGCCTGGCAGAACTGCTGAACGCAGGTCTGGGCGGTTCCGACAACGAGTAATCGTTGATGCCCGGTGATGAGCATTACCGGGCATGTGCCTCGTAGGTCGGGTAAGCTCAGTGCCACCCGACAATAAAAAACCCGCCTCGGCGGGTTTTTTTACATCTGTAGGTTATCAGTTCACCAACGGGATCCGACGATAAAGCTCAATCATATCGCCCGCCAGATCCTGAATGACCATCGCGTTCATCAGGTGATCCTGAGAGTGGACGGTGATCAGGTTAACCGGAAGCTTCCCGGTCCCTTCGTCAAAACCGATAAGCTGCGTCTGGATCGTGTGCGCATGCTTCACATATTCGCGCGACTCTTCCATCGCTTTTTCTGCTTCGTCAAACTCACCTTTACGCGCCATCTGTAGCGCCGTCAGGGCCGCACTGCGCGCCGCGCCTGCGTTGACCAGCAGTTCCATTATCGTAGTTTCTAAGTCTTCCATTATGACTCCAGAAGTTTGAGCGCTTTTTCCAGGACGGCATCGCCTTTCATCATGCCGTAATCCATCATGTCGATCACCGCGACCTTTTTACCCAGCGGCTCGGCCTGCGCCTGGAGTTTAGCCTGCTCGTATTTAACCTGTGGCCCCAGCAATACGATGTCGGCCGTCGCGATGTTGTCTTTAAACTCCGCAACCGGAACGGCTTTAATGGTGACTTCAACCCCTTTTTTCTGCGCGGCGTCTTTCATACGTTGAACCAGCATGCTGGTTGACATTCCCGCTGCACAGCATAAAACGATGTTCTTCATAATCAGCCTCGATCTACATGTGTTTATTGATAATTATCCCGTGCAGAGCGCTTCAACAACCGGTTTACCGCGATTGTGTGTCAGGCATCACAAAGAAACCGGCGATTTTCTGAAACCGGTTACAATTTTACATTGTCGGGTACCCGGCCCGTGGAAACGGGCAGGGTGAAAGTGGGAGGATTAGCTGATGGACGTTCGATTGATGCGGTTTTTGCCCTGCTGTTTGGCGCTGTAGAGGGCGCTATCAACGCTTCCGACAAATTGCTCCAGCGGTTCAAAATGCCACTCCCCAAGACCGCCGCTGAATGTAACCCGCAGGTTTTCTTCTCGCCAGACGCGTTTTTCAACTGCGGTACGCCAGGCTTCCAGCAATGAGAGCGCAGACGTCATCTGCTCAGCCTGGAAGATTACCGCGAACTCTTCTCCACCGTACCGGTAAATCGAGACGTGATGTGGCTGCATAATCTGGATCCCTTCGCGGGCCACGTTGCGCAGAACGATATCACCGGTCAGGTGGCCCAGCGTGTCGTTAATCGACTTGAAGTTATCGATGTCCACCAGCGCCAGCGCGAAAGGCTGCTGGGCATTCAGCAGCTCCGCGATATCGCTATCGAACGCGCGGCGGTTTTTACAGCCCGTCAGCGCATCGTGAGTGGCCTGGCGCACATAGGCCATCTCACGCTCTTTATTGGACTGGATAGTGTGGCTCAGCATCGCTTCCAGGCGCGGCGCTTCGCTGACGTCGCCGGTTTTGATGGCATTGATAATGTGCATCAGCACGGTACGCGAGGCGTGACGGAGGTATAAGCCGAAGAGGATGATGATAATGGCCGCCAGCGCAAACCCCCAGCCAACAATCGTTGTTTCGTGGCGGGTGATATCGGTGAGCGTCTCGCCAGAGACCCGGTAGATGACAAACCAGTCCGGATTGGTAAACGAGTAGTAGTAGTACCAGGCGTTGCTTTTCTTATCGTAAAGGTGGCCTTCGCCGCTGGTCATTTTGTCCATCAGCGCTTCGCTCACGTATTGTTTGAAGAGCGCGCCTGTATCCGGGTGAAGCACAACGGCGCCGTCGCGTTCAACGACGAAGAATTCTCCCTGGACGGGCGCCACCATCTGACGCAGGGTGAAGCCCATTGACGTCAAATCGAGATGAAACGCGATCGTTCCCTTCAGTCTTCCTTCGGGTGAAATCAAGGGTTTATAAAGTGTGACCGTCGGATGGCCGGTGAAATAGTCCATGTACGGGCGAGTATAGTGGCTGAAGATACTGGCTTCGGCCTGAGCGATAAACCACGGCCGCGTCCGGGGATCGAAGGTTTTACTCTTCTCCGTGGGGAGCACTTCCGGCGCGCGGAGATAATGCCCCTGCGTGTCCGCCAGCGAGATGGAGGACACGGTCGGCATCAGGTTTTGCAAATGCATCATCATCTGCAGCCCCTGCGTCGGGTTGACGTTGAGCGTCTCGTTTAGCCTGTCGTCGCGGGCAAAGTACATCGCGGAACGGCCCAGGATATAGTCGTTTTCACGCAGGATAGATTCGGTATAGTTCACCGCCAGGTTGTGCGTGAAATTGCTGTTTATCTTATGATAATCCTCAAGAAAATCCTTTCGTTGCGAAAGCGTCACCGCGATCGCGATCACCGCAAAACTGCAGAGGATCCCCGCGAAGCTGAGCATGATTGGCCGGGTAAAAGAGAGCTTTTTGCTGTGAAGTGCCATGAGCTGTACATCGTTCCTGATGGTGAATACTTTTCGTCTGCCGATATCCTCTCAGCATAGTCGCTGTCCTGCGGTTAGCGGTGAATTATACGACACACGATTTCTGGCGGGATGATTTATCTTAAGAACCATTAAGAAAATACTTATTCAACCTGCTGGCGGCCGTGTGCGCAATGAACCAGAGGCAGGGCGAAACGAGGAAGAAGCTTTTCGCCCTGGTCAGCATCCGTTGCTGACCGTGTGACAATAAAAAACCGGACGATCGCTGACAACCACCCGGTTTTGCCTTTTCGTCGCGCCTCGACAATTTTTTATGGTGTTGCAGCGCGTTTCATCGTCATTGCGAGGCTCTTCCCAGCCAGCTGTCCCAGTCTTTCCAGACAGGCTGAAGACCCTGCGCCGTCAGGGCTGCGGCGACCGCTTCCGGACGTCGTCCGTCATGCGGCACAAATTGCTCCAGCTCCGGGCGATCGTCTGCGTAGCCGCCAGGCTGCGTTTTGGAAAACGCGCTGACGTTGTTAATCGCAAGCGGGATAACGCGATCGCGAAACGCCGGGGATTCACGCGTTGAGAGTGATAACTCCACTTCCGGGGCGAGCAGGCGAAACGCACAGATGGCCTGCACCAGCTGGCGTTCATCCATCAGCGAAGCCGGTTCAATCCCGCCCGCGCAAGGCCTCAGGCGCGGGAAGGAGATGGAATAACGGCTCTGCCAGTAGTGCTGCTGAAGCCACAGCAAATGTTCCGCCACCATGTAACAATCTACCCGCCAGCTGTCAGAGAGCCCGATCAGCGCGCCCAGACCGATTTTGTCGATCCCCGCGCGACCCAGCCTGTCCGGCGTTTCCAGGCGGAAAAAGAAATCCTGTTTCTTGCCCTTCAGGTGATGCCGGGCGTACGTCGCCTCGTGATAGGTTTCCTGGTAGACCATGACCCCGTCCAGCCCGAGGGTTTTGAGCTCCGCGTACTCCTCCTGCGCCAGGGGCTGTACTTCCATCTGCAGCGACGCAAACTGACGACGAATGGCGGGAAGGTGCTGACGGAAATAGTCCATTCCCACTTTTCCCTGATGCTCGCCCGTGACCAGCAGAAGATGTTCAAAGCCCATTTCACGAATGGCCGCGCACTCGCGGGCGATCTCACCTTCATCGAGCGTTTTACGTTTGATGCGGTTGCTCATGGAAAAACCGCAGTAGGTGCAGTCATTGGCGCACAGGTTTGAGAGATAGAGCGGCACGTAGAAGCTCACCGTGTTGCCAAAACGCTGGCGGGTGAGCCGCTGCGCTCGCTGGGCCATCGGCTCGAGGTACGCGCTGGCCGCCGGGGAGAGCAGGGCCATCAGATCCTCGCGGGTCAGATGGCGGGCATGCAGCGCGCGCTCCACGTCAGCCGCCGTTTTGCTGTTAATGCGCAGGGCAATGTCGTCCCAGTTAAGCTGCCGCCAGCGATCGGTAAACGTGCTCATGAGATCGCCTCCAGAAAACCGGTCAGCGGGCTGGTGGCCTGCGCCTGGAAACTGCGCGAGCCGGGACCGGATTCCCTTGCCAGCAGGCCAGCCTCTACGGCCATGCGGAACGCACGCGCCATCATGACCGGATCGTCGGCAACCGCGATGGCCGTGTTGACCAGCACCGCGTCGGCGCCCATCTCCAGCGCCTGCGCGGCATGGCTGGGCACGCCAATGCCCGCATCAACCACCACCGGCACGGTAGCTTGCTCAATAATGATTTCCAGCATTGCGCGGGTTTCAAGCCCCTGATTGGAGCCAATGGGGGCACCCAGCGGCATGACGGCGGCGCACCCGACCTCTTCCAGCCGTTTACACAGAACAGGGTCGGCGCCGCAGTAAGGCAGGACGGTAAACCCTTGCTGCACCAGCTTTTCCGCCGCTTTCAGCGTTTCGATGGGGTCGGGCAGCAGCCAGCGGGCGTCAGGATGAATTTCCAGCTTCAGCCAGCGGGTGCCGAGCGCCTCGCGGGCCAGCTGCGCGGCAAAAATCGCCTCTTCGGCCGTTTTGGCACCGGAGGTGTTGGGCAGCAGCGTGACGCCAGCCTCCAGTAAAGGCGCCAGAATGGCATCGTTGTGATGGCGCAGATCCACGCGCTTGAGCGCCAGCGTCACCAGCTGGCTGCCGCTTTCGCGAATGGCATCCACCATCAGCTGCGGCGAGGCGAATTTTCCGGTTCCGGTAAACAGATGTGAATCAAAGACTTTATCGGCAATACGTAACATCTCAGCCCCCTGCGATAACCTGAAACAGCAGGATCTGGTCGCCGTCATTGACCTGCTGATGTTCCCACTGCTCGCGCGGCAGGATCTGTTGATTGAGCGCCAGCGCCGTTCCCGGCTTGAGCTGGCGCAGCTTGTCGAGCAGTGCCGCAACGGTGAGCCCGTCGTCGCATTTCATCGGCTCATCGTTAAACAGAATGCGCATCGCGGCCTCCGCATACCGGGCAGCGGCTGGCGCGGTGTAACGCCAGATGGCGCCAGCCGCTGGAGCGGGCATCAAACAGCCGCAGCGTATTGCGTTCCGTCTCCATGCCGCTGAGCAGCTTGATGGCCTCCAGCGCCTGCATTGTGCCCATTACGCCGACCACCGGACCAAGAATGCCCGCCGTACGGCAGTTGCGCGCCGGCTCTGCATCATCCGGCCACAGGCAGCGATAGCAGCCCTGCGACCACGGCGGGGTCAGGACCATCATCTGCCCGCCGAAACCCACCGCGCTGGCGGTGATAAGCGGCGTATTATTTTCCACGCAGGCGGCGTTAATCGCCTGGCGCGTCGCCATGTTGTCCGTGCAGTCCAGCACCACGTCGGCAAGGGCGACCTCACGGCGCAGGTTTTCACCGCTGAGCCGATCCTGCAGGGCAATCAGCGCGATATCCGGGTTGAGCTGGTTCAGGCGCTGCCGGGTAATTTGCGCTTTTGGCTGGTTGATATCCTCGGTGGTGAAGAGGATTTGTCGCTGCAGGTTGCTGAGGTGAACCTCGTCGTCGTCGGCCAGCACCAGCGTACCGATACCTGCACCAGCCAGATAAAGCGCGGCGGGCGCGCCTAGCCCGCCCAGACCGACAATCAGCACCCGGCTGGCGAGCAGCTTTTGCTGTCCGTCGATGGCGATATCTTCCAGCAGGATCTGACGGCTGTAGCGCATAAAATCACGATCGTTCATCACCCGCTCCTGCCAGCTGTAACAGCTGTTCGGTGGCGAACCGCCAGTCTGCGGCCTGGGTGATGGCGCTGACGACGGCGATACTGCCGACGCCGGTCTCCAGCACCGCCGGGGCGCGTTCAAGGCTGATTCCGCCAATGGCGACGGTAGGGTAATCGGCAAGGCGTTTAACGTGACTCGCCAGCTGCGTCAGACCCTGCGGTGCGGAGGGCATCTGCTTGGTTTGCGTCGGGAAGATGTGACCCAGCGCGATGTAAGAGGGACGGGCCGCCAGCGCCACGTCGATCTCCATGTCATCGTGCGTTGAAACGCCAAGACGCAACCCGGCTTCGCGGATAGCGCTCAGATCCGTTGTTTCCAGATCCTCCTGACCCAGATGCACGCCGTACGCCTGGTGCTTAACGGCCAGCCGCCAGTAATCGTTGATAAACAGACGGGCGTTATGCCGACGGCCAAGCGCGATGGCGGCAGCCACATCGGCTTCCACCTCGTCATCGCGTTTATCCTTGATGCGCAGCTGGATCGTTCGAACGCCTGTCTCCAGCAGGCGCTCTATCCACTCCACGCTGTCCACCACCGGATAGAGCCCTAAACGGTAGGGGACGGGCGGGAAATCGGGCTTATACATTACGCCTCCTCTTTTTTGAGGTAGATTTCGCCGCCTTTGGCACGGAAGGTTTCAGACATGTCCGCCATACCCACTTCAATGGTCTGCGCGGCGGCGTAGTCGCGCACCTCCTGGCTGATTTTCATCGAGCAGAACTTCGGCCCGCACATAGAGCAGAAATGTGCGACTTTGCCTGATTCCTGCGGCAGGGTTTCGTCGTGATAGGCGCGGGCGGTGAACGGGTCCAGCGCCAGGTTGAACTGGTCTTCCCAGCGGAATTCGAAGCGCGCCTTCGACATGGCGTTATCGCGGATTTGCGCGCCCGGGTGGCCTTTGGCCAGATCCGCCGCGTGGGCGGCAATTTTGTAGGTGATCAGCCCCTGCTTCACGTCCTCTTTGTTTGGCAGGCCGAGGTGCTCTTTCGGCGTTACGTAGCAGAGCATGGCGCAGCCGAACCAGCCGATCATCGCCGCGCCAATGCCCGACGTGAAGTGGTCATAGCCCGGCGCAATATCAGTGGTCAACGGCCCCAGGGTATAGAACGGTGCTTCGTGGCAGTGCTCCAGCTCCTCGGTCATGTTGCGGCGGATCATCTGCATCGGCACGTGGCCCGGGCCTTCAATCATCACCTGCACGTCATACTCCCAGGCGATTTTGGTCAGTTCGCCCAGCGTGTGCAGCTCGGCAAACTGCGCTTCGTCGTTCGCGTCGCGAATAGAGCCCGGACGCAGGCCGTCGCCCAGCGACAGAGAGACATCGTACGCGGCGCAGATTTCGCAAATTTCGCGGAAGTGTTCGTAGAGGAAGTTTTCCTGATGATGGGACAGGCACCACTTCGCCATGATGGAACCGCCGCGCGAGACGATGCCGGTCAGACGCTTCGCGGTCATCGGCACGTAGCGCAGCAGCACGCCCGCGTGAATGGTGAAGTAGTCCACGCCCTGCTCGGCCTGCTCCAGCAGCGTGTCGCGGAACGCTTCCCAAGTAAGGTCTTCGGCGATGCCGTTGACCTTTTCCAGCGCCTGATAAATCGGTACGGTGCCAATCGGTACCGGGCTGTTACGCAGGATCCATTCGCGGGTTTCGTGAATATAGCGGCCAGTGGAGAGATCCATTACCGTGTCCGCGCCCCAGCGCGTGGACCAGACCAGCTTCTCCACCTCTTCTTCGATGGAGGAGGTGACGGCCGAGTTACCGATGTTAGCGTTGACCTTCACCAGGAAGTTGCGGCCGATAATCATCGGCTCGGATTCCGGGTGGTTGATATTAGCAGGGATAATCGCGCGGCCTGCGGCCACTTCGTCACGCACAAATTCCGGCGTGATGTTCTCCGGTAGGCGAGCGCCAAAGCCTTCACCCGGATGCTGATAGCGCAGCACTTCGCTACGGATGCGCTCGCGACCCATGTTTTCGCGAATGGCGATGAACTCCATCTCCGGCGTGACGATGCCCCGGCGCGCGTAGTGCAGCTGGGTCACGCATTTGCCCGCTTTAGCGCGTTTTGGCGTCAGCAGGCCGGTAAAGCGCAGCTCGTCCAGGCCGTCGTCGGCCAGGCGCTCTTTGGTATACGCAGAACTCAGGACGCTCAGCTCTTCGCAGTCGTTACGCGCGTCAATCCACGGCTGGCGCAGCTTAGCCAGACCCTGCTGGACGTTGATGGCAACATCAGGATCGCCGTAAGGACCGGAGGTGTCATATACCGGCACGGCTTCGTTGTCTTCATACTGCGGGTTATCTTTGCTGCCGCCGATAAGCGTCGGGCTAAGCTGAATTTCGCGCATTGGGACGCGGATATCGGCCTGCGAGCCGGAAATGTAGATGCGTTTCGAGTTCGGGAAAGCGGTGCCTTCCAGCGTGTCGATGAAGTGTTGGGCCTGTGCGCGCTGTTCGCGGCGGGTCAGTTTTGCAGTAGACATAGCTCATTCCAAAAGTGAAGGACATGGCTTGTCAGACGACGGATGAAGCAAGAGAGGATCGCCCTCAGGCGATACAACAGCAGTGTGACTCTTGTTCCCTTCGCAGGTATTAGCCTGATCAGGTTCCGCGGATCCCGAATTAACGGTCTCAGCCCGCGCTTTCAGGCGCTGGGCACTCCGACAAGAAAAATCCCCCTCGTGAGAGGGGCGAATGGTTGTAAATTACTCGTTAACGGTGAAGAACTCAAGCAGGGCGCGCGACGTTCTCTTCGTTACTGATGTTCAAATCGTTGTCCAGCACGAGGGCGATCAGCTTATCTTCCAGCGTGAATCGCTCTTCCAGCGCTTCACCGAGGTCGGATAGCGCCTGCTGAAACTCAAGATAGTTATCGTGGTCGATAGCGTTCTCGAGCGCGGAATCATAGTAATCCATGATCTGCTGGGTGTTGGCTTCCAGAAGGGGATAGAGCTTGCTGGCCGCTAAATACGGCGTTGTCCCTTCCATTTCGCGGATAATGCGTTCATAAATATTGAAATGGCCGTCGGACAGATAGTCGACCAGGCCCTGACAAAAATCATCCAGCGCTTTTTCATTCAGTCGCATAAACGATTCTTTGCCAGGCTTAATACCGACCAGATTGTAATAAGCCACGAGTAGATGCTTGCGTACATGTAGCCAGCGATCCACCAGTTTGTTATTTCCTCTAACGCGCTCAGTCAGGCTTTGCAGCTGGTTTAACATGGTCGACTCCGCAAAATGTAGGATTGAATCTGCTTATCCAGAATGTAACCACAATGCTAACAACATGTCAGTGAAGCGAAGGTAGTGCAATAGATATGGATCGTATTATTGAAAAATCAGATCTTGGTTGGTGGATCGTCAGTCACGAACAAAAATTATGGCTTCCTGCCGGGGAAATCCCCTACGGTGCAGCTGAGGCGTTCGATCTCGTCGGCCAGCCTGCGCTGAAGATCGGCGAGTGGCAGGGTGAGCCGGTGTGGTTGATCCAACAGCCCCGCCGCCAGGATATGGGATCGGTGCGCCAGGTGCTGGATCTGGACGTGGGGCTGTTCCAGCTGGCGGGGCGCGGCGTGCAGCTTTCTGAGTTTTACCGCTCGCATAAATACTGCGGCTACTGCGGTCATACCATGCGTCCGAGCAAAACCGAGTGGGCGATGCTCTGCAGCCACTGCCGCGAACGCTACTATCCGCAGATTGCGCCGTGCATTATCGTCGCTATCCGCCGGGAGGATTCCATCCTGCTGGCGCAGCATACCCGCCATCGCAACGGCATTCACACCGTGCTGGCCGGCTTCGTCGAGGTGGGCGAAACGCTGGAGCAGGCGGTAGCGCGCGAGGTGATGGAGGAGAGCGGGATCAAAGTGAAGAACCTGCGCTACGTTACCTCCCAACCGTGGCCGTTCCCGCAGTCTCTGATGACGGCATTTATGGCCGAATACGACAGCGGCGAGATCGTTATCGACCAGAAAGAGCTGCTGGAAGCAAACTGGTATCGCTACGACGATCTACCGCTGTTGCCTCCGCCGGGCACCGTGGCACGTCGGCTGATAGAAGATACCGTGGCGATGTGTCGGGCCGAGTATGAGTAGTGTTACACTGAGGCCATGACGCTTAAGGAACTGCAAAAATGACCGAACTGAAGAACGATCGTTATCTGCGTGCGCTGCTGCGCCAGCCCGTTGATGTCACCCCGGTATGGATGATGCGCCAGGCGGGACGCTATCTCCCGGAGTACAAAGCCACGCGCGCGCAGGCGGGCGATTTTATGTCGCTGTGCAAAAATGCCGAGCTGGCCTGCGAAGTGACGCTCCAGCCGCTGCGCCGCTTCCCGCTGGATGCTGCGATCCTCTTCTCGGATATTCTGACCATTCCGGATGCAATGGGCCTTGGCCTGTACTTCGAAACCGGTGAAGGTCCGCGTTTCACCTCCCCAATCAAAAGCAAAGCCGACGTGGATAAGCTGCCGATCCCCGATCCGGAAGGCGAGCTGGGCTACGTGATGAACGCCGTGCGCACCATTCGCCGCGAGCTGAAAGGTGAAGTGCCGCTGATTGGCTTCTCCGGCAGCCCGTGGACGCTGGCGACCTATATGGTGGAAGGGGGCAGCAGCAAAGCCTTTACCATGATTAAAAAGATGATGTACGCCGAGCCGCTGGCCCTGCATGCGCTGCTCGACAAGCTGGCGAAGAGCGTCACCCTCTACCTGAACGCGCAGATTAAGGCGGGTGCGCAGTCGGTGATGATTTTCGATACCTGGGGCGGCGTGCTGACAGGGCGCGATTATCAGCAGTTCTCCCTGTACTACATGCACAAAATCGTCGACGGCCTGCTGCGTGAAAACGAAGGCCGCCGCGTGCCGGTGACGCTGTTCACCAAAGGTGGCGGCCAGTGGCTGGAAGCGATGGCGGCAACCGGCTGCGACGCGCTGGGCCTCGACTGGACGACCGATATCGCCGATGCGCGTCGTCGCGTGGGCGACAAAGTGGCGCTGCAGGGCAATATGGACCCGTCCATGCTCTATGCGCCGCCAGCGCGCATTGAAGAAGAAGTGTCGACTATACTGTCTGGTTTCGGCCAGGGTGAAGGCCACGTCTTTAACCTCGGCCACGGCATTCATCAGGATGTGCCGCCAGAACACGCAGGCGTATTTGTGGAGGCGGTGCATCGGCTTTCTGCCCAGTATCACAAGTAAGGAGTGGTTATGGATCTCGCGTCGCTACGCGCTCAACAAATCGAACTGGCCTCATCGGTGATCCGCGAGGATCGTCTGGATAAGGATCCTCCGCAGTACATTGGCGGAGCAGACGTCGGATTCGAGCAGGGTGGGGAAGTGACGCGAGCGGCGATGGTGGTACTGAAATACCCTTCGCTTGAGCTGGTGGAGTTCAAGGTTGCGCGTATCGCGACCACCATGCCGTACATTCCGGGCTTTCTCTCCTTCCGCGAATATCCCGCGCTGCTGGCAGCGTGGGAGCAACTCTCGCAAAAACCTGACCTGCTGTTTGTCGATGGACACGGTATCTCACACCCGCGCCGTTTAGGCGTTGCCAGCCATTTTGGTCTGCTGGTGGATGTGCCGACCATTGGCGTTGCCAAGAAACGCCTGTGCGGCGCATTTGAACCTCTTTCTGCCGAGCCGGGCGCGCTGGCGCCGCTTATCCATAAAGGTGAACAGCTGGCGTGGGTCTGGCGCAGCAAGGCACGCTGTAATCCGCTCTTTATCGCCACGGGGCACCGGGTTAGCATGGACAGCGCCCTGGCGTGGGTGCAGCGCTGCATGAAGGGCTACCGCTTGCCGGAGCCGACGCGCTGGGCAGACGCCGTGGCATCTTCGCGTCCGGCTTTTGTTCGTTGGCAGGAAATTCAGCGATGATTCAGGTAAACTGCGCCTAATTTTCGATTCGAGAGATCATCATGCTACAAAACCCGATTCACCTGCGCCTTGAGAAACTTGAAAGCTGGCAGCACGTGACGTTTATGGCTTGCCTGTGCGAGCGCATGTATCCCAACTATGCCGCGTTCTGTAAGGAGACGGGCTTTGGTGATGGCCATATCTACCGCCGCATTCTGGATCTGATCTGGGAAACGCTGACGGTGAAAGACGCGAAGGTGAACTTCGACTCCCAGCTGGAAAAGCTGGAAGAGGCGATTCCGGCTGCGGATGATTTTGACCTGTACGGTGTCTATCCGGCGATTGATGCCTGCGTGGCGTTAAGCGAACTGCTCCACTCCCGTCTGAGCGGTGAAACGCTGGAGCACGCAATTGAAGTCAGTAAGGCGTCTATTACGACCGTCGCGATGCTGGAAATGACCCAGGAAGGTCGCGAGATGACCGACGAAGAGCTGCGTGCGAACCCGGCGGTTGAGCAAGAATGGGACATTCAGTGGGAAATTTTCCGCCTGCTGGCAGAGTGTGAAGAACGCGATATTGAGCTGATAAAAGGGCTGCGCGCGGACTTACGAGAGGCTGCGGAGAGCAATATTGGTATAATTTTTAACCAATGAGACAATAAATCTTGAGATAACGCCCGTTTTGTCGCTCCTCGACTCTTCCCTTTCGCCCCTTGTCTGGTCTACATTTGGGGGGCGAAAAAAAGTGGCTATCGGTGCGTGTATGCAGGAGAGTGCTTTTTTGGCATTTTCGTCGCACTCGATGCTTAGCAAGCGATAAACACATTGAAAGGATAACTTATGAACAAGACTCAACTGATTGATGTAATTGCGGACAAGGCTGATCTGTCTAAAGTGCAGGCTAAAGCTGCTCTGGAATCTACCCTGGCTGCTATTACTGAGTCTCTGAAAGAAGGCGATGCTGTGCAACTGGTTGGTTTCGGTACCTTCAAAGTGAACCACCGCGCTGAGCGTACTGGCCGCAACCCGCAGACCGGTAAAGAAATCAAAATCGCCGCAGCTAACGTGCCGGCATTTGTTTCTGGTAAAGCACTGAAAGACGCTGTTAAGTAAGACGCGTGGCAGTGAACAGTTTTAGCGAAGGGGCGGCAACGCCCCTTTTGTCTTTCTGGCGTGGAACGCTCGCGCTGGCAGGCATGCTGCTGCTGTCAGCCTGCAGCCACGACACCTCCCTGCCGCCGTTTACCGCCAGCGGCTACGCGGACAACCAGGGCGCGGTCAGGATCTGGCGCAAAGATTCCGGCGGCGAAGTGCATCTGCTTTCTGCCTTCAGCCCGTGGCATAACGGCAATACGTCAACTGCGGAATATCGCTGGCAGGGAGATGACCTGTCGCTGATTGAACTGAACGTCTACAGCAAGACCCCCGAACACGTGAAAGTGCGTTTTGACGACCATGGTGAGCTGAGCTTTATGCAGCGCGAAGTCAGCGGCCAAAAACAGCAGCTTTCCAGCGATCAAATCGCCCTCTACCGTTATCGTGCCGAACAAATCCGCCAGACCAGCGATGCGCTTCGTCTGGGACGCGTTGTGCTGCGCCAGGGGCGCTGGCATGCCGATGGGACGGTGACAACCTGCGAAGGACAGACGGTCAAGCCTGAGCTCGAATCCTGGGCAACAGAACACATTCAGCGCCGTCAGCGTCATTCATCAATGGAGGTGAGTGTGGCGTGGCTGGAAGCGCCGGAAGGCTCTCAGCTGTTGCTGGTGGCGAACGAAGACTTCTGCACCTGGCAGCCGACGGAAAAAAGTTTTTGATTTAAATCCCCTCTCCCTTGAGGGAGAGGGTTAGGGTGAGGGTGAGGGTGTGAAATTACTCGCCCTGCTCGCGCGCAATTGCACGATAACCGATATCCTGACGGCTAAAGCTGCCGTTCCAGTGAATATCCGCCATCAGCGCATAGGCGCGTTTCTGCGCTTCTGCCACGGTATGGCCCAGCGCGGTTGCACACAGCACGCGTCCGCCGTTGGTGAGGACGCGATCGTCGTCAGCCAGCTTCGTACCCGCATGGAACACCTTCGCACCGTCAATCTCTTCCAGCGGCAGGCCGTGGATTTCATCCCCGGTGTTGTAGTTGCCCGGATAACCGCCTGCAGCAATCACCACGCCCAGAGACGCACGCTCGTCCCACTCTGAGGTTTTCTCGTCGAGCTTGCCTTCGCAGGCTGCCAGACACAGTTCCACCAGATCGGATTTCATGCGCAGCATGATGGGCTGCGTTTCCGGATCGCCAAAGCGGCAGTTGAATTCGATGACCTTAGGGTTACCCTGCTTGTCGATCATCAGACCCGCATAGAGGAAACCGGTGTAGGTGTTGCCTTCCGCCGCCATCCCTTTCACGGTTGGCCAAATGACGCGATCCATGGTGCGCTGGTGGACTTCATCAGTCACTACCGGAGCGGGGGAGTAAGCGCCCATTCCGCCAGTATTCGGGCCGGTATCGCCATTGCCCACGCGCTTGTGATCCTGGCTGGTGGCCATCGGCAGAACGTGCTCGCCGTCGACCATCACGATAAAGCTGGCCTCTTCACCGTCGAGGAACTCTTCGATCACGATGCGGTGGCCCGCGTCGCCAAAGGCGTTACCCGCCAGCATATCCTGAACCGCGGCTTCCGCTTCTTCGAGCGTCATCGCCACGATCACGCCTTTACCGGCGGCCAGGCCGTCGGCCTTGATCACAATCGGCGCGCCTTTTTCACGCAGGTAGGCCAGGGCTGGCTCCACTTCGGTGAAGTTCTGATATTCCGCCGTCGGGATGTTATGACGCGCGAGGAAATCTTTGGTGAAGGCTTTGGAGCCTTCCAGCTGCGCGGCGCCTTCCGTAGGCCCGAAGATTGTCAGACCCGCCGCGCGGAACGTATCGACGACGCCAATCACCAGCGGCGCTTCCGGGCCCACAATCGTCAGATCGATTTTCTCGCTCTGGGCAAAGCTCAGCAGCGCCGGGATATCGGTCACGCCAATAGCCACGTTCTGCAGCGCGGGTTCCAGCGCGGTACCGGCGTTGCCCGGTGCCACGAAGACTGTTTTCACCCGCGGAGACTGCGCCGCTTTCCACGCCAGAGCGTGCTCGCGTCCGCCGTTACCAATCACTAATACTTTCATTTTCTGCTCCGGGAATTAATGGCGGAAGTGGCGCATGTCGGTGAAGATCATTGCAATGCCATGTTCGTCGGCAGCGGCAATCACTTCGTCGTCGCGAATTGAGCCGCCAGGCTGGATCACACAGGTGATGCCCACTGCAGCCGCCGCGTCGATACCGTCACGGAACGGGAAGAAGGCGTCAGAAGCCATGGCGGAGCCTTTTACTTCCAGACCTTCATCGCCTGCTTTAATGCCCGCGATTTTCGCGGAGTAAACGCGGCTCATCTGGCCTGCGCCTATCCCGATAGTCATGTTTTCTTTGGCGTAGACGATGGCGTTGGATTTGACGAACTTCGCGACCTTCCAGCAGAACAGCGCGTCACGCAGTTCCTGCTCGGTAGGCTGGCGTTTCGTTACCACGCGCAGGTCGGCTTCTGTCACCATACCCAGATCGCGGTCCTGAACCAGCAGGCCGCCGTTCACGCGCTTGAAGTCCAGGCCCGGCACGCGTTCTGCCCACTGGCCGCAAACCAGCACGCGCACGTTCTGTTTTGCCGCGGTGATTTTCAGCGCTTCTTCGGAGGCCGATGGCGCGATGATCACTTCAACAAACTGGCGGGAGATGATGGCCTGCGCGGTTTCAGCATCCAGCTCGCGGTTGAAGGCGATAATGCCGCCGAACGCGGAGGTCGGGTCGGTTTTGTACGCGCGGTCGTAGGCATCCAGAATAGAGGTGCTCACGGCAACGCCGCATGGGTTCGCATGCTTGACGATAACGCAGGCCGGCTCGCTGAACTCTTTCACGCATTCCAGCGCGGCGTCGGTGTCAGCAATGTTGTTATAGGAGAGCGCTTTGCCCTGAACCTGCTGAGCGGTCGCAACAGAGGCTTCTTTTACCTCTTCTTCTATATAGAAGGCAGCCTGCTGGTGGCTGTTCTCACCGTAACGCATATCCTGCTTCTTAATGAAGTTCAGATTCAGGGTGCGCGGGAAGCGGCCAGAAGGATCTTTGCTTTCACCGTGGTAAGCAGGCACCAGGCTACCGAAGTAGTTGGCGATCATGCTGTCGTACGCCGCGGTGTGCTCGAAGGCTTTGATGGCGAGGTCGAAACGCGTTTCCAGAGTCAGTGACCCTTCGTTGGCATCCATCTCATTAATAATGGTGTTGTAATCGCTGCTCTTTACGACGATGGCCACATCTTTATGGTTCTTGGCCGCGGAGCGCACCATGGTTGGGCCGCCGATATCAATATTCTCTACGGCATCTTCCAGAGAACAGCCTTCGCGAGCAACGGTCTGGGCAAACGGGTAGAGGTTAACGACAACCATGTCGATTGGGGCGATGTCATGCTGTTCCATAATGGCGTCGTCCTGACCGCGACGGCCAAGAATACCGCCGTGCACTTTCGGGTGCAGAGTTTTGACGCGTCCATCCATCATTTCCGGGAAACCGGTGTAATCGGACACTTCGGTTACCGGCAGACCTTTATCTGCTAACAGGCGAGCGGTACCGCCTGTAGAAAGCAGCTCCACACCGCGTGCGGAAAGTGCCTGAGCGAATTCGACGATACCGGCTTTATCAGAAACACTGAGCAGAGCGCGGCGGACTGGACGACGTTGTTGCATGGTAAATCCCCTGGATTTCACGATTACAGAGAGCGTTAGATGAATTTTCCTGCGAAAAACTCATCTAACACACCTGACGGGGCATCCTTATTAAGCGCGAGCATTTTAACGAAAACGTTTGCGCAACGCTCGCACATTTTCACTTTTTCGTATCATTGTGGATAAGTCTGTGTGTAAAAAGGTATAAGGCGGGGTTTTGCTGTGGAATGCAGCAGTCAGTCATTTTTCTGACATTTAGCGGTTGCGGCCTGCTGAGAACTCCCTATAATGCGTCTCCATCGACACGGCGGATGTGAATCACTTCACAAACAAGCCGGTCGGTTGAAGAGAAAAATTCTGAAATAACGGGTTGACTCTGAAAGAGGAAAGCGTAATATACGCCACCTCGCAA
>NZ_BAAKFX010000007.1:0-180791 GCF_057536195.1 Enterobacter sp. C3_dUdeg | reverse complement strand
TGGTGGAGCTAAGCGGGATCGAACCGCTGACCTCTTGCATGCCATGCAAGCGCTCTCCCAGCTGAGCTATAGCCCCACATGTGACTTTACTGACCGCACTCTGTTGGGTTCAGAGTTTGGTGGAGCTAAGCGGGATCGAACCGCTGACCTCTTGCATGCCATGCAAGCGCTCTCCCAGCTGAGCTATAGCCCCATCGTAAAGCTGTCATGTTGACGGGCGGCATAATATGAATTCCACCGCGGAGTGTCAACGGCAAAATCAATCCCAGCCATTCAATCGCCGAAAAATCATGCAAATGAATCACTTTGCGAGCCTGCTCGCAGTCAGGAGTTAAGCCTGTCACGTTTTCACGTAAAACGGTGCTATAAAATGAGCCGTTAATTAACCCCACTGATATTCAGGAAATTGCATGATCAAGGAACGAATGACGCCAGAAGAGTTAGCCCTCCTCACTGGCTATAGCCGCCAGACCATCAATAAATGGGTACGCAAAGAGGGTTGGATTACATCACCAAAACCAGGTGTCCAGGGCGGGAAAGCTCGCCTGGTACATGTGAACGAAAAAGTCCGTGACTTTATCCGCAGCGCACGTCGGGCAACTGAAACGTCCGAACTGCCAGAAGGCGTCAGTCATGATAGTTCGCTTCACACGCTGCTCCTGACGCTGGCCAATGAAATGACGCCGGAAGAGCAGAAGCAGATGACATCGCTGTTAATGCGGGAAGGGATTACCGGATTGTTGCAACGTTTAGGGATTCGCGATCAGAACTGATATGAAAAAATTACGCAGCAAAATGACCACGGAAGAGCTGGCGGAGAGTTTGGGCGTTGCCAGACAAACGGTTAATCGCTGGATACGCCAGCAGGGATGGAAAACCGAAGGCCTCAACGGCGTGAAGGGTGGTCGCGCGCGGCTCATTCATATTGATGCGCGCGTGAAGGAACATATTATGAGCCTCCCGGCGATCCGTAACCGTCAGGCGGTTTACCATCTCGCTGAGGTCACCGCTTCATACAGTGAACCCTCTTCAAACCTGTCTCCGGGCATTATTGAGACGCTGGAGAGTATGACTCAGCCAGAGCAGAGGCGTCTGGACGCCTTATTGAAACGCGAAGGCATACACGGCTTTCTGACGCGGCTCGGTCTCACGGAATAAGAGGCATAAAAAAACGGCAGGTTAACCTGCCGTTTTTTATCTGAGGCGTAATTACTGCTGATTTTCGCGTTCAGCAATAAAGTCCAGCGCCTTGTTAATGCGCGCCACGCTGCGTGACTTGCCGATGGCGTGAACCGTCACATCCAGTGCCGGAGACTGACCCGCCCCGGTCACCGCAACGCGCAGTGGCATACCGACTTTACCCATACCGACTTCCAGCTCGTCTGCCGTCGCCTGAATGGCGTGATGCACATTCTCAGCGGTCCACTCAGTAAGGGCCGCCAGCTTGTCGCGCACCACTTCCAGCGGCTGACGCGCAACCGGACGGAGGTGTTTCTTCGCGGCGTCCGCGTCGAACTCTTCAAACTCTTCATAGAAGTAGCGGCAGCTTTCGGCAATCTCTTTCAGCGTTTTGCAGCGCTCGCCGAGGAGTTTCACCAGATCCGCCAGCTCAGGGCCAGTGCGGGTATCAATATTTGCCTGCTCAATATGCCACTGCAGATACGTCGCCACATATTCTGGCTGCATGGTGTTGATGTAGTGATGGTTCAGCCACAGGAGCTTGTCGGTATTAAAGGCGCTCGCTGATTTGCTTACAGAGCTCAGAGAGAACAGTTCGATCATCTCTTCGCGACTGAAGATCTCCTGGTCACCGTGGGCCCAGCCCAGACGCACCAGATAGTTCAGCAGCGCTTCCGGCAGATAACCGTCGTCGCGATACTGCATAACGCTTACCGCACCGTGACGTTTAGACAGTTTTTTCCCGTCATCGCCGTTGATCATGGAGACGTGCGCATAAACTGGCACAGGGGCGTTCAGCGCCTTCAGGATGTTGATCTGACGTGGCGTATTGTTGATATGGTCTTCACCACGGACAACGTGAGTAATTTCCATATCCCAGTCGTCAACCACAACGCAGAAGTTGTAGGTTGGAGAACCGTCGGTACGACGGATGATCAGATCGTCCAGCTCCTGGTTGCTGAATTCAATTGGGCCACGGATCTGGTCGTCAAAGATTACCGATCCCTCTTGCGGGTTAGCAAAACGCACCACGCAAGGCTCATCTGCAGCATGCTCGCTATGGTCGTGGCGGCAGCGGCCGTCATAACGCGGCTTTTCACCGTTCGCCATCTGCGCTTCACGCAGTTCATCCAGACGCTCTTTAGAGCAGTAGCACTTATACGCCGTGCCCGCGACCAGCATCTCATCAATGACGGCGTTATAGCGGTCAAAGCGTTTGGTCTGGAAGTAAGGACCTTCATCCCATTCCAGATTCAGCCAGTTCATCCCATCCATAATGGCTTCAATTGCTTCTGGCGTGGAGCGCTCAAGATCGGTGTCTTCAATACGCAGCACGAACTCACCTTTGTTGTGGCGTGCGAAAAGCCAGGAATAGAGAGCGGTACGTGCACCACCGACGTGCAGATAGCCTGTCGGGCTCGGCGCGAAGCGAGTTTTGATTTTCATGAAATGGCCTTACGTTATAAAGATGCCGGCAATCGGCAAATCCTGGGAAAAAAACAATGGGCAATATTCTATCACTGTGGGGGGATTCCTCAATGTTGATCCCTTTATCGTGACCGAGTTTGCGATTTTTGTTTAGAAATCATGCGCCATTGCCCGTTTCGCGATCGTTTTGTTTAATTTTACGACGAACGAATAAAAACTTTAGAAAATGCGTTGACTCATTTTCAACTCTCCCTATAATGCGACTCCACACAGCGGGGGTGATTAGCTCAGTTGGTAGAGCATCTCCTTTACACGGAGGGGGTCGGCGGTTCGAGCCCGTCATCACCCACCATCTACTTCGGTAGACTCGCAGTGTAGATAAGAATTGAGATTGGGCGATTAGCTCAGTTGGTAGAGCATCTCCTTTACACGGAGGGGGTCGGCGGTTCGAGCCCGTCATCGCCCACCATTTCGGGTCGTTAGCTCAGTTGGTAGAGCAGTTGACTTTTAATCAATTGGTCGCAGGTTCGAATCCTGCACGACCCACCAATGTAGAAAGGCGCCCTAAAGGCGCCTTTTTGCTATCTGCAGTTTGTCTACTTCCGCCTTCCAGTACACTTTCACCGCATCATCAATACTGATTGTGTATCGATGTAACTCCCTGCCAGATATGGCAGTTTTGCTCAAGCTAATCCCGTTAGTGCCGATACCTCTGTTTTATAACGCGAGGAAAAAGTATGACGACCATTCAGGCTTCAACCCAACAGATTCAAACCAGCGGCGCGAGTGGAACTTCCAGCAGCAACGATATCGCTACGCAAATCACCCGCATTCTCGACAAGATCAAAAAGCTGACTCAGCAGTTAAAAGAGCTGGCGAACAGCCCCATCAGCACCGATGAGAAGAAAAAGCAGCAGGAACTTATTCAGACCCAGCTCAAAGTGCTGCAGGCACAGCTCGCCGCGCTGCAGCGCCAGCAGGCCGAAGAAGCCCAGAAGAAGCAGGATCAAAAGCTGGGCAAAGTGGAAGGTGTGAATAACCCTTCAGACAATAATCAGATTGATATCTACATCTAATCTTCTGATGCGTTAAACAGTGGGTCGCGTATGCGGGCTTCGGTTAATCGTTGTGCCTGGATACGCACCACTTCCCAGATAGCCTGCGCCGCCCCCGAGAGTGAGCGATTTTTTCGCCGCACCAGCATCAGCTTTCGCTCAACAACGGGCGTTAATCGCTTGACGGCCAGCCGGCTTCCCTGCGGCAGGGGAAGCGCCAGGGCGGGCAACACGCTGATGCCAATGCCGGCTTCCACCATGGGAAACAGCGTCGCCGGGTGACCAATCTCCTGCACGATCGTTGCCTTTACGCCCTGATTCACCAGCGCGGAATCAATCAGCGGACGGCTGCCCGAGGCATAATCCTGTAAAACCAGGTTCGCGCCCGTCAGGGACTGCCAGCTGACTTCCGGCAACGTAGCCAGCGGGTCGTCGTCACGGCAGAGCAGCAAAAAGGGCTCGGAAAGTACGCTTTCGCACGCCAGATCGCTCGCCTGGCCGGGATCGATAACGATACCAAAATCCACATCTCCCTGGCGGATGCTCTCCAGCACCCACTGCTGCGGCCTGTCATGCAGGACAAAATCAATGTCCGGGTAGCGATGACTTCCCTCGGCAATACATTGCGGGATAAGGTGTGCAGAGATTGTCTGACTGGCCGCGACGCGCACGGTCCCCGAAAGCTGCTGCCCCAGCCTCCCCACGTCTCTGAGCGTGCTGTTCAGCTCATCCAGCAATCGTTCAAGACGCAGGGCGAGCTGCTGCCCTGCTTCGGTCAGCACCACTTCACGGGTTGTGCGGTCAAGCAACTTCACCCCGGTCTGATTCTCAAGCTCTTTCACGCTGTGGCTGACCGCCGACTGGCTCAGGCCAATCATCTCCCCTGCCCGGCTAAAGCTGCGGGCGTGAGCGACGGTGACGAAAATACGAAGCTGGCGTAAGGAGTAATTCATCTGTTTCATTCATGAATGGATGCAATAAATCAATTTTATTTCTCAAATGGAAAAAAGCACAATAGCGACATCTGTTTTCAGGAGTCATTATGAAACTATTTCGTATTGTTGATCCGTTTACGCTCACCCTGGTGGTTACCGTTTTACTGGCCTCGTTCTTCCCCGCCCGCGAGGGCTTCGTCCCGTTTTTTGAAGGGCTGACGACGGCCGCCATCGCGCTGCTGTTCTTTATGCACGGCGCAAAGCTCTCGCGCGAAGCGATTATTGCCGGCGGTAGCCACTGGCGTCTGCACCTCTGGGTGATGTGCAGCACGTTCATTCTGTTCCCAATCCTCGGGGTGCTGTTTGCCTGGTGGGCGCCGGTTAACGTCGACCCGGCGCTCTACACCGGTTTCCTGTATCTCTGTATTCTGCCGGCTACCGTGCAGTCCGCCATTGCCTTTACCTCTCTCGCCGGAGGAAACGTTGCGGCCGCGGTTTGCTCGGCATCGGCATCCAGCCTGTTAGGGATTTTCGTTTCCCCGCTGCTGGTGGGCCTGCTGATGAACATGCACGGCGCGGAAGGCAATCTCGAGCAGGTTGGAAAAATCTGCCTGCAGCTGCTGCTGCCGTTTGTCCTGGGGCATCTATCCCGTCCATGGACCGGGGCGTTCGTGGCTAAGCACAAGAAATGGATTTCAAAAACCGACCAGTCGTCGATTCTGCTGGTGGTCTATTCCGCCTTCAGTGAAGCGGTTGTGAACGGGATCTGGCATAAGGTGGGCGCAGGTTCGCTGCTGTTTATCGTGGTGGTCAGCATCGTCCTGCTGGCGATTGTGATTGCGGTAAACGTCTTTGTGGCACGCAGGTGCGGCTTCAGCAAAGCGGATGAAATCACCATTGTCTTCTGCGGTTCGAAAAAGAGCCTAGCTAACGGTATCCCGATGGCCAATATTCTGTTCCCGACCTCGGTGATTGGGATGATGGTGCTGCCGCTGATGATTTTCCACCAGATCCAGCTGATGGTCTGCGCGGTGCTGGCGCGTCGCTACAAGCGCCAGACCGAAAAGCTGGCGCAGGAAGAGACCCGCGCCGCGAAGGCTTAAGGACGTTTCAGGGGCTGAACCAGCTGGGTCAGCCCCTCGGTTTTGATCAGTAACGTGATAGCCATCAGCTCGCCCAGCCGCCCTGCCGGGAATTCATCCTTACGGGCAAACCACAGCAGATACTCCTCCGGCAAATCAATCAGCCTGCGGCCCTTGTATTTACCGAACGGCATCTCCGTATTGGCTATTTCAACGAGCTGTTCTTTCTCCACGTTACTCTCCTAACAGACGCATCATTTCCGCTTCATCGATAACCGCAATGCCGAGCTCCTGGGCTTTTGCCAGCTTCGAACCCGCCGCTTCCCCGGCGATCACCAGGTCGGTTTTCTTCGACACGCTGCCCGCCACTTTGGCCCCCAGCGCCACCAGGCGCGCTTTCGCATCGTCGCGTGAAAGCTGGCTCAGGCTGCCGGTCAGGACTACTGTTTTACCGGCGAACGGGCTGTCGATCTCTTCGGCGTTAACCACTACCGGCGCGGGCCACTTAATGCCCTCTTCCAGCAGCTTGCCGATGACTTCACGGTTGCTCTCTTCGGCGAAGAAGTTAAAGACGTGCGTGGCGACCACAATGCCAACGTCAGGGACTTTCTGCAGCTCGTCGATGCTTGCCTTTTCCAGCGCCTCCAGCGTACCAAAGTACGCCGCCAGGCCCGCTGCCGTCGCCTCACCCACTTCACGAATGCCCAGCGCGTACAGGAAGCGGGCAAAGGTCGTCTCTTTGGCGGCTTCCAGCGCGTTAACCACATTCTGGGCTGACTTTGGCCCCATGCGATCCAGACCGGTCAGTTTACCTGCCGTCAGCCTGAAGAGATCCGCTGGCGTATGGACATACTCTTTCTCAACCAGCTGATCGATAATCTTGTCGCCCATGCCGTCGACGTCCATCGCCCGACGGGAGACGAAGTGCTTCAGCGATTCTTTACGCTGCGCACCACAGATTAACCCCCCCGTACAGCGCGCCACAGCTTCACCTTCCACACGCTCAACGTCGGAGCCGCACACCGGGCAGTGGGTCGGGAAGACGATCTCGCGCGTATCGGCAGGACGTTCCGACTCCACGACGTTAACCACCTGCGGGATAACGTCGCCCGCGCGGCGAATCACCACTTTGTCACCAATGCGCAGGCCGAGGCGTTCGATTTCATCGGCGTTATGCAGCGTGGCGTTACTCACCAGCACGCCCGCAACCTGCACGGGCTCCAGACGGGCGACCGGGGTAATCGCCCCCGTACGACCGACCTGGAACTCCACGTCGCGAACGACGGTCATCTGCTCCTGAGCAGGGAACTTAAACGCCACCGCCCAGCGCGGCGCGCGCGCCACAAAGCCCAGCTGCTCCTGCAGCGCCAGTGAATTCACCTTGATGACGACGCCATCAATATCAAAACCGAGCGTCGGACGGTCCTCTTCCACCTTGTGGTAGAACGCCAGCACCGCTTCCGGCGAGTCGCAGAGCTGAACGCGGTTGCTCACCGGCAGGCCCCACGCTTTAAACTGCAGCAGGCGTCCGAGGTGCGTATCCGGCAGCTCGCCGCCCTCCAGAATACCGACGCCGTAGCAGAAGAAAGTAAGCGGTCGCTTCGCGGTAATACGCGGGTCAAGCTGGCGCAGAGAGCCTGCCGCCGCATTACGCGGGTTAGCAAACACCTTCCCGCCGGTGCGACGCGCCTCGTCGTTAATTTTCTCGAAGCCCGCCTGGGGCAGGAACACCTCGCCGCGCACTTCCAGACGCGCGGGAATGTTGTCACCCTGCAGCTTCAGCGGGATCGCGCGGATGGTACGCACGTTGGTGGTGATGTCTTCGCCCGTCGTACCGTCGCCACGCGTTGCGGCACGCACCAGCACGCCGTTTTCGTAGAGAAGACTGACCGCCAGGCCATCCAGCTTGAGCTCGCAGCACCAGGTGAGGGAGTCGCTGCTTTTCAGGCGATCCTGCACGCGCTTGTTAAACGCGAGGAAGCTCTCTTCATCGAAGACGTTATCCAGCGACAGCATCGGCACCTCATGGCGCACCTGGCTGAAAGCGCCCAGCGGCTCAGCGCCGACGCGCTGGGTAGGGGAATCCGGCGTGATAAGCTCCGGATGCTGCGCCTCTAATTCGCGCAGCTCGCGCATCAGGCGGTCATATTCGGCATCCGGGACTTCCGGCGCGTCCATAACATGATAGAGGTATTCATGATGGCGAAGCGTGGTTCGCAGTTCAGTGAGTTGTTGTTCGATTGAGTCCATATCGCACCATCAATGAGAAAAAACCCCCGACAGGCGGGGGTTGAGGAGGAGTTGAAGTAAACGCGACGATTACGCGTTAGCTTCCTTAACTTCGCGGATGCGGTCCTGATACTCGCGCAGCTTCTGCGGGGTCATCATTCGACGCTGATCGTCGAGCACCACGCCGCCGACTTCGTCAGCGATGTGCTGAGCGGACTGCAGCATCAGCTTAAAGTTTTGCAGTTCGTCGCCGTAAGAAGGCACCTGCATAAAGATAGTGACGCCCGGGGTCACGAAATCACCGGTCATTTCCGGATCAAAGGTGCCAGGGTTAACCATGTTGGCCAGGCTGAACAGCGCCGGACCGCTACCGTCAGGGCTCAGATGGCGATGGAAAATGTTCATATCGCCAAACTTGAATCCTGCCTGTTGAATACTGTTGAGCAGCACGTCACCGTTAAGATGGCTGCCGTGATGCGCGGCCACGTTCATGATGATCACCGCTTCTTTACGCTGCGGTTTTTCAACAACCGGCTCTGGTTCTACAACGGGCTCAGGCTCAACGTGTAGAGCCGGAGCAGGCTGAGGCGCAGGCTGTACGTGAGCAGGCTGCTGCGGTTGTTGTACCGGCTGAGCAGGCTGTTGCTGCACGGGCTGCTGCACCGGTTGCTGTTGAACCGGCTGTGGCGCAGCAGGCTGCTGATAGACAGGCTGTTGCGGCGGCTGGCGCACCGGTTCTTCCACAGGCTGCGGCGCTGGCTGGCGCGGCTGTGCGGAAGCATACGGCGGTTGATACTGGTGCTGCGAAGGACGAGGCGCTTCATGCTCCCCATGGCCTGCGCCGGGCGCAGTATTGACCCGATGAACACGAACTTCACCCACGCCGTCGTCATCGCTGCCGTCGATGTCATCTTCACTGTCATCGTCGTCACGACTGGACTTCATGCGCTTCAGTGGGCGATCGCGAAACATCGAGGAACGCTCTTTACGGCTGGTCCAGAAACCATGTACCAGTAAAGCGATTATGGCGATCGCGCCAACAATGATTAATATCAGACGCAAATCCTGCATCATTATATTCTCTGTTGTTCTAACACCTTGCCACCACGGCAAACATTTACTCACTAAGAGTATTTGCCGTTTACGTCAAGTGCAAGTGTGTGCAGAGCATTCACAGCATAAAGATGAAGGAAATCGTGCTTTTTGCTGGTTTTTCGAACATTTCCGAACTGGTCATTGCTCCGTAAGTGGATAATATAGGCGGGCAATTCCACTGGTTGTGTAAAAAGGAGTACAGCCTGGCTATGGTTTCAACATCTTCTTCTCCCCCGCGCAGCGGCGTCTGGTATTTTTCTCAGGGCTGGAAACTGGTCTCCCTGCCGGGGATTCGACGCTTCGTGATTCTGCCGCTGTTGATCAACATTATTCTGATGGGCGGCGCGTTCTGGTGGCTATTCGCAAAGCTGGAGAGCTGGATCCCGTCGCTGATGAGTTACGTGCCGGACTGGCTGCAGTGGCTTAACTACCTGCTCTGGCCGGTGGCGGTGATCTCCGTGCTGCTGGTGTTTGGGTACTTCTTTTCGACGATTGCCAACTGGATAGCCGCACCGTTCAACGGTCTGCTGGCGGAACAGCTGGAAGCGCGGCTTACCGGTGCGACGCCACCGGACACGGGCGTGCTGGGGATCATGAAAGACCTGCCACGCATCATGAAGCGCGAGTGGCAGAAGTTTGCCTGGTACCTGCCCCGCGCGGTCGTGCTGCTTATCCTCTATTTTGTGCCAGGCATTGGCCAGACGGTGGCGCCGGTGCTGTGGTTCCTGTTCAGCGCCTGGATGCTGGCCATCCAGTACTGCGACTATCCGTTCGATAACCACAAGGTGCCGTTTAAAGAGATGCGCACCGCCCTGCGCAGCCAGAAGGTCGCCAATATGCAGTTTGGTGCGCTGACCAGCCTGTTCACCATGATTCCCTTCCTGAATCTGTTCATCATGCCCGTCGCCGTCTGCGGCGCGACGGCGATGTGGGTCGACTGCTACCGTGCTAAGCACGCGTTATGGAAATAATGCAAAAATGTGTAAAGCAGGGGTGGCTTATGCCGCCCCTTATTCCATACTGATCCCCATTATTTCCTTGCAGTATATAGATATGCGAATTCCTTACTTCCCCCTACCTGCTCAACAGGTATGCTGGGTCGGTATCCCAATTTCATACAGTTAAGGACAGGCCATGAGTAAGATTTATGAAGACAACTCGCTGACTATCGGTCATACGCCCCTGGTTCGACTGAACCGTATCGGTAATGGACGCATTCTGGCGAAGGTCGAATCACGTAACCCGAGCTTCAGCGTAAAATGCCGTATCGGTGCAAACATGATTTGGGATGCTGAAAAACGTGGCGTACTGAAGCCTGGCGTTGAGCTGGTGGAACCGACCAGCGGCAATACCGGTATCGCTCTGGCCTATGTTGCCGCCGCGCGTGGCTACAAGCTGACGCTGACCATGCCAGAAACCATGAGCATTGAGCGTCGTAAGCTGCTCAAAGCGCTGGGCGCGAACCTGGTGCTGACCGAAGGCGCGAAGGGCATGAAGGGCGCCATTCAGAAAGCTGAAGAGATTGTGGCCAGCGATCCGGCGAAATATCTGCTGCTTCAGCAGTTCAGCAACCCGGCTAACCCGGAAATTCACGAGAAGACCACAGGTCCGGAAATCTGGGAAGATACCGACGGCCAGGTTGACGTCTTTATCTCCGGAGTGGGTACCGGCGGTACGCTGACCGGCGTGTCACGCTATATTAAAGGCACAAAGGGTAAAAAAGACCTGATCACCGTTGCCGTTGAGCCAACTGACTCACCGGTTATCACCCAGGCACTGGCGGGTGAAGAGCTTAAGCCAGGCCCGCATAAAATTCAGGGTATTGGCGCAGGCTTCATTCCGGGCAACCTGGATCTGAAGCTGATCGATAAAGTGGTGACTATCACTAACGAAGAAGCCATTTCTACCGCGCGTCGCCTGATGGATGAAGAAGGCATTCTGGCGGGTATCTCTTCCGGTGCAGCCGTTGCGGCAGCGCTCAAGCTTCAGGAAGATGAAGCCTTTACCAACAAGAATATTGTGGTTATCCTTCCTTCTTCGGGCGAGCGTTACTTGAGCACCGCACTGTTTGCCGATCTGTTTACCGAAAAAGAGCTGCAACAGTAGTGCCAGCATGTTAATAACGCGTAAAAAAGCACCTTTTCAGGTGCTTTTTTGTGGCCTGCTTCAAACTTTTGCCCCTCCTGGCATTGCTTCACCCCGTTGGGTCTGGTATTTAAACCAGCAATTATTTTGATGCGTGAAATTAATCGGTGAATGAAATAGCCTTGCTGAATCGATTTTATGATTTGGTTCAAGTCTTGCTTTCGCTGCATAATGTTTAATGACGATCGAAACGTCAGCGCTAACAATACAGGCTAAAGTTCAGTCGCCAGGCTAGACTTTAGTTCCACAACACTAAACCTATAAGTTGGGGAAATACAATGTTCCAGCAAGAAGTTACCATTACCGCTCCGAACGGTCTGCACACCCGCCCTGCTGCTCAGTTTGTTAAAGAAGCAAAAGGCTTCACTTCTGAAATCACTGTGACTTCCAACGGCAAAAGCGCGAGCGCAAAAAGCCTGTTCAAACTGCAGACTCTGGGCCTGACTCAGGGCACCGTTGTCACCATCTCTGCAGAAGGTGAAGACGAGCAGAAAGCAGTTGAGCATCTGGTAAAACTGATGGCTGAGCTCGAGTAAGTTTCCGGGTTCTTTTAAATATCAGTCACAAGTAAGGTAGGGTTATGATTTCAGGCATTTTAGCATCCCCGGGTATCGCTTTCGGCAAAGCACTGCTGCTGAAAGAAGACGAGATCGTCATCGACCGGAAAAAAATTTCTGCCGACAAGGTTGATCAGGAAGTTGAACGTTTTCTGAGCGGTCGTGCCAAGGCATCTGCGCAACTGGAAGCAATCAAAACTAAAGCTGGCGAAACTTTCGGTGAAGAAAAAGAAGCCATCTTCGAAGGGCACATCATGCTGCTCGAAGATGAGGAGCTGGAGCAGGAAATCATAGCCCTGATTAAAGATAAAGGCATGACGGCCGACGCGGCTGCGCATGAAGTTATCGAAGGTCAGGCAACTGCCCTGGAAGAACTGGATGATGAATACCTGAAAGAGCGTGCGGCTGACGTACGTGACATCGGTAAGCGCCTGCTGCGCAACATCCTGGGTCTGGCCATCATCGATCTGAGCGCGATTCAGGATGAAGTTATCCTGGTTGCCGCTGACCTCACCCCGTCTGAAACCGCACAGCTGAACCTGAAAAAGGTCCTCGGTTTCATCACCGACGCGGGTGGCCGTACCTCACACACCTCTATCATGGCGCGCTCTCTGGAACTGCCTGCCATCGTGGGTACCGGTAGCGTCACCTCTCAGGTGAAAAACGGCGACTATCTGATTCTGGATGCCGTAAACAATCTGGTTTACGTCAACCCAACCAATGAAGAGATCGATAAACTGCGCGCGGTTCAGGAGCAGGTTGCGACTGAAAAAGCGGAACTCGCTAAGCTGAAAGACCTGCCAGCCATCACCCTGGACGGCCATCAGGTAGAAGTGTGCGCAAACATCGGTACCGTCCGCGACGTTGATGGCGCTGAGCGCAACGGTGCGGAAGGCGTAGGTCTCTATCGTACAGAATTCCTGTTCATGGACCGCGACGCGCTGCCAACGGAAGAAGAGCAGTTTGCTGCCTATAAAGCCGTAGCTGAAGCGTGTGGCTCTCAGGCGGTTATCGTCCGTACCATGGACATCGGCGGCGACAAAGAGCTGCCGTACATGAACTTCCCGAAAGAAGAGAACCCGTTCCTGGGCTGGCGTGCAATCCGTATCGCGATGGATCGTAAAGAGATCCTGCGTGACCAGGTTCGCGCGATCCTGCGTGCCTCTGCTTTCGGTAAACTGCGCATCATGTTCCCGATGATCATCTCTGTTGAAGAAGTGCGTGCACTGAAGAAAGAGATCGAAATCTACAAACAGGAACTGCGCGACGAAGGTAAAGCGTTTGACGAGTCAATCGAGATCGGCGTGATGGTGGAAACACCTGCGGCGGCGACCATTGCGCGTCATTTAGCCAAAGAAGTTGATTTCTTTAGTATCGGCACCAATGATTTAACGCAGTACACCCTGGCAGTTGACCGTGGTAATGATATGATTTCACATCTCTACCAGCCAATGTCACCGTCCGTACTGAACTTGATCAAGCAAGTTATTGATGCTTCTCATGCAGAAGGTAAATGGACTGGCATGTGTGGTGAGCTTGCAGGCGACGAACGTGCTACACTTCTGTTGCTGGGTATGGGTCTGGACGAATTCTCTATGAGCGCCATTTCCATCCCGCGCATTAAGAAGATTATCCGTAACACGAACTTCGAAGATGCGAAGGTGTTAGCAGAGCAGGCTCTTGCTCAACCGACAACGGACGAGTTAATGACGCTGGTTAACAAGTTCATTGAAGAAAAAACAATCTGCTAATCCACGAGATGCGGCCCAAATTACTGCTTAGGAGAAGATCATGGGTTTGTTCGATAAACTGAAATCTCTGGTTTCTGATGATAAGAAAGACTCCGGAACTATTGAGATTGTTGCTCCGCTCTCCGGCGAGATCGTCAACATCGAAGACGTGCCGGATGTAGTGTTTGCTGAGAAAATCGTTGGTGATGGCATTGCTATCAAACCAACTGGCAACAAAATGGTTGCTCCAGTTGACGGCACCATCGGTAAAATTTTTGAAACCAACCATGCGTTCTCTATCGAATCTGATAGCGGTATCGAACTGTTCGTTCACTTCGGTATCGACACCGTTGAACTGAAAGGCGAAGGCTTCAAACGTATCGCGGAAGAAGGCCAGCGTGTTAAAGTTGGCGACCCGGTAATTGAATTCGATCTGCCACTGCTGGAAGAAAAAGCCAAGTCTACCCTGACGCCGGTTGTTATCTCCAACATGGACGAAATCAAAGAACTGATCAAACTGTCTGGCAGCGTCACCGTGGGTGAAACCCCGGTTATCCGCATCAAGAAGTAATTCTTGCCGCACAGAAAAATGGCGCCTTCGGGCGCCATTTTTGTTTATGCCGGTAGGATAAGCTCGTCGTAGCCCTTCGACTGGGTATAGAGCATCACGTCAGTCACCCGATCGCCGGCCATGCGAATGGCATCGGCAACGGTTTTTCCCTCAACAATTCCGCTCACCAGCTCTGAACAGAACAGGTCGCCCGTCCCTTTCAGATCGGTTTCTACGCGCGGATGCGCGCTGACGGTCACGCCTTCATTCGTCACCAGCACCACGTGGATGTTTTCCGGGTCATCGGCCACCGGCGCGCTGGTGATCGCCACCCATTTCAGGCTGTCGGAGAGCAGTCCCTGCGCCGCCGCGATGGCGCTTTCCGGCGTACGGCACGGTTTGCCGCTTAACACTTCCAGCTCATAGACGTTCGGCGTAATCCCCTGCGCTAGCGGCAGCAGGTGTTCCCGATACGCCTGCGGGATCTCAGGCTTCACGTACATACCGCTGTCGATATCGCCGATAACCGGGTCGACCAGCACCAGCAGGTCAGGATGCTGCGCTTTGACCGCCTTCAGCCATTGAGCCAGCAGAACGATCTGGCTGGCGCTGCCCATATAGCCGGTGGTGACCGCTTTAAGCTCGCGCAGGATCTCGCGCTCTTCCAGTGCCTTAAGATAGCCGCTGAACCACTCATCGGGGATCACTCCACCATAAAACGTATCGTAGTGCGGCGTGTTGCTAAACAGTACCGTCGGCACGGCGGTAACGTTCAGCCTGTGGGTACGAATATTCGGTACCGCAATGCTGTTTCCCACGCTGCCGTAAACCACCTGCGACTGCACGGCGACAATGTCGGTTTGCTGCGCCCGGGTATTATCCCGGAATAGAATCATCTCCATGACGCTTAAATCCCCGCCCCCTGCGAATAACTCTCTTCACCAAAGACGCCGGTAGACAGATAGCGATCGCCGCGATCGCAAATAATCGCCACCACTACCGCCCCCGGGTTTGCCTGCGCTACCCGAATCGCACCCGCTACCGCGCCGCCCGAACTGACGCCGCAGAAGATACCTTCGCGCACGGCCAGCTCACGCATGGTATTTTCCGCCTCGCGCTGGTGAAGATCCAGCACCTGGTCCACCAGCTGCGCATTAAAGATGCCGGGCATATACTCCGCCGGCCAGCGGCGAATACCCGGAATGCTGCTCCCCTCTTCCGGCTGGAGGCCAACGATGGTGACGGCTTTTTCCTGCTCGCGCAGAAAACGCGATACCCCGGTAATGGTGCCTGTGGTGCCCATGCTGGAGACAAAATGGGTGATACGCCCGTCGGTTTGCTGCCAGATTTCCGGGCCGGTGGTGGTGTAGTGCGCGTACGGGTTGTCCGGGTTGTTGAACTGATCCAGCAGTTTACCTTCACCGCGCCCGGCCATCTCCAGCGCTAAGTCGCGTGCGCCTTCCATTCCCTGCTCTTTGGTCACCAGAATCAGCTCGGCCCCGTAGGCACGCATCGCGGCGCGGCGCTCCTGGCTCATGTTGTCCGGCATCAGCAGCTTCATGCGGTAGCCTTTCAGCGCGGCGATCATCGCCAGGGCGATACCGGTGTTGCCGCTGGTGGCCTCTATCAGCACGTCGCCTGGCTTAATTTCTCCGCGTTTTTCGGCCTGGACAATCATCGACAGCGCCGCGCGGTCTTTCACCGACCCCGCCGGGTTATTGCCTTCGAGTTTGACCCAGATTTCGCTGCCGTTGTCCGGACCCATGCGCTGAAGCTTGACCAGAGGAGTGTTGCCGATGGTGTGTTCTAGTGTATTCATGATCGCTGTCCAATAAAAAGCCCGGTGGCGCTTCGCTTACCGGGCCTACAGACGTCATATTGTAGGCCGGGTAAGCGCAGCGCCACCCGGCAAAACTACGTAATCCTAACCTATCAGGCTGACTCCGCCAGAGCAATATCCTCGCGCGTCTCGATGCGCTCCTTCCCGTGATAAATACGGGCGTGCTGCAAACCAACAAACAGGCGCTCCCCCCGGTGCGGCGGCACGTCGTCGCGCATGACCACGGTCAGCGGCTCGGTATACCAGCCCAGCGGCTGTACCACCAATTGGGTGTAGTGACCTTTAGGGCTAGCTTCCAGCACCTGCACCGGCAGCGGTGAATCCAGGCTGGTTCGGCGGCTCACGTCCACTTCCCACGGACGCAGGAACAGATCGACCGGCCCCTGATGCGCGGAGGTATAGCCCAGCGGCCAGCGATGCGCGCCAACGTGGAACTGTCCGCCGCGAATAGTGCCCTGCAGACGGTTTACCTCGCCCATAAACTCCAGCACGAAGCGGGTCGCCGGTTCACGCCAGAGCTGCTCCGGCTCGTCAACCTGCTCAATGTTGCCCTGGCTCATGACCACCACGCGATCCGCAACTTCCATCGCCTCTTCCTGATCGTGGGTCACGAAGACGCTGGTGAATTTCAGCTCTTCATGGAGCTGACGCAGCCAGCGGCGCAGCTCTTTACGCACCTGCGCATCCAGCGCGCCGAAGGGTTCATCCAGCAGCAGAATTTGAGGCTCAACGGCCAGCGCGCGCGCCAGCGCCACGCGCTGTTTCTGCCCGCCGGACAGCTGGGCCGGGAAACGATCCGCCAGGTGAGCCAGCTGCACCATCTCCAGCAGTTTGGTCACTTTCGCCTTAATAGTTGCCGCATCCGGACGTTCGCGACGCGGCAGCACGGTCAGGCCAAACGCGATGTTGTCGAACACGGTCATGTGGCGGAACAGCGCGTAGTGCTGGAACACAAAGCCTACTTTACGATCGCGGGCGTGCAGACGGCTCACGTCGGTGCCGTGAAAGCGGATGTGCCCGCTGGTCTGATGCTCAAGCCCGGCGATAATACGCAGCAGCGTGGTTTTGCCCGAGCCGGACGGCCCCAGCAGCGCCACCATTTGTCCGGAAGGGATATCCAGCGAGATATCATTCAGCACCTGGGTGCGACCAAAAGACTTCTTAATATTGGCAATCTCAATGCTCATGATTTCCCTCCTGATGCTGACGTTTTTCCTGATTTTCTAAACGCCACTGCACCACACTCTTCAAAAACAGGGTCAAGATGGCCATCAGCGTCAGCAACGCTGCGGCAGTAAACGAGCCGATGGTGTTGTAGTCCTGCTGCAGCAGCTCAATCTGGAGCGGCAGCGACAGGGTTTCACCCCGGATGGAGCCGGAGACGACGGAAACGGCACCGAACTCACCAATCGCGCGGGCGTTGGTCAGCACCACGCCGTAAAGCAGCGCCCAGCGGATATTCGGCAGCGTCACGCGACGGAACATCTGCCAGCCGGAAGCGCCCAGCAGCACCGCCGCTTCGTCTTCGTTGCTCCCCTGGCTTAACATCACCGGCACCAGCTCACGCACCACAAACGGACAGGTCACGAAGATGGTGACCAGCACCATGCCCGGCCAGGCGAACATGATCTGCAGGTTATGCTCGTCCAGCCAGCCGCCCAACGGACCGTTGGAGCCGTAAAAGAGCAGGTACACCAGACCCGCCACCACCGGCGATACGGCGAAAGGAATGTCCAGCAGGGTCAGCAGCAGCTGACGTCCCGGGAAGTTAAAGCGGGTTACCAGCCAGGCCAGCAGGGTCCCGAACACGAGGTTCACCGGCACGGTGATCAGCGCAATCAGCACGGTCAGCCAGATGGCATGCAGCATATCCGGGTTCGCCAGGTTTTCCAGCGCGGGCATCAGGCCCTTGCTGAACGCCTGAACGAAGATATAAACCGTCGGCACGACGAGAATGAGGGCGGAAACCAGCACGCCCGCCCCAATCAGAAACCATTTACCCCAGTTGATGCGGGGTGCATCGTATCGCTTCAATTGCGTAACTTCCGCCATCAGTGACCTACCACACGTCGACCAAAGCGACTTTGCAGAGTGTTAATCGAGTACAGCAGCAGCAGCGAGGCCGCCAGGATCACCGAGGCAATCGCGCTCGCCGCCGGATAATCAAACTCCTGCAAACGGATGAAAATCATCAGCGAGGTGACTTCTGTTTTCCAGGCGATGTTCCCGGCGATAAAAATCACCGCGCCAAACTCACCGAGGCTGCGGGTAAACGACAGCGCAACGCCCGCCATCAGCGCAGGAGAGAGCTCCGGCAAAACCACCTTGCGGAAGCTCTGCCAGCGCGTGGCGCCGAGCGTTTCCGCCGCTTCTTCGTATTCCGGACCCAACTCTTCCAGCACCGGCTGCACGGTACGAACCACAAACGGGATGCTGGTAAAGGCCATCGCCACCGCGATACCGAGCCAGGTGTAGGTCACTTTGATGTCAAATTTCGCCAGCCACTCGCCGTACAGCCCGTTCACGGAGAAGAGCGACGCGAGGGTTAAGCCCGCCACCGCCGTCGGCAGCGCAAACGGCAGATCCATCAGGGCGTCAAGCAGCGTGCGACCCGGGAAGCGATAGCGGGTTAAGATCCACGCCATCAGCAGGCCAAACACGCCGTTAAAAATGGAGGCAACAAACGCCGACAGCAGCGTCACCTTGTAGGCCGCCACCACCTGCGGGTTGGTGACCACGTCCCAGTACTGCGCCCAGCTCATCTGAGCAAGCTGCATCACCAGCGCGCTGAGCGGCAACAGCAGGATCAGGCAGACGAACAGCAGGCTGGTCCCGAGGCTTAAGGTAAAGCCCGGCAGCACGCGTTTTGTCGAAACTGCAAACATCACTTATGCCCCGCCGCCAGCAATTTGTCTAACTCACCGCCGCTGGCAAAATGCGTTTTCATCACATCAGGCCAGGAGCCGAAATGATCTTCCACGCGGAACAAATCGGTCTGCGGGAACTTATCTTTCAGCTTGTTCATCACGTCCGGGTTATTCACGCGATAGTAATAATCGGTAATGATGGTCTGCGCCTGCGGGCTGTACAGGTAGTTGAGGTAGGCTTTTGCCGCTTTCTCGGTACCGTTTGCCTGCACGTTTTTATCCACCCACGCCACCGGGAACTCGGCCAGGATGTTGGTTTTCGGGATAACGACCTCGAAGCCCTGCGCTTCGTACTGTTTGCGGATATTATTTACTTCCGATTCAAAGCTGATCAGAACATCGCCGAGACCGCGCTCCGCGAAGGTCGTTGTCGCCCCGCGGCCGCCGGTATCAAACACTTCGACGTTTTTCAGGAACTGGGTCATGAACTGCTCGGTTTTTGCTTTATCGTTACCGTCAGCCTTGTCCGCCGCGCCCCACGCGGCTAAATAGGTATAACGCGCGTTACCGGAAGTTTTTGGGTTCGGGAAAATCAGCTTCACGTCGGAACGCACCAGATCGCTCCAGTCGTGGATATTCTTCGGGTTGCCCTTACGCACCAGGAAGCCCATGGTGGAATAGAACGGGGAGCTGTTGTTCGGCAGTCGGCTCTGCCAGTCCGCTGGGATCAGCTTGCCTTTGTCGTGCAGGATCTGCACGTCAGTCACCTGGTTGTAAGTCACCACATCTGCTTTCAGGCCCTGCAAAATCGCCAGCGCCTGCTTGGACGATCCGGCGTGGGACTGTTTGATGGTCAGCTTGTCGCCGTTATTATCTTTCGCCCACTGCTGTTCGAACGGTGGATTAAGGGCGGCAAACAGCTCGCGGGAGACGTCATACGAACTGTTCAACAGTTCAGTCGCCTGCGCCTGTGCCACCAGCAGTAAACCTGCCAGCGCCAGAGTTCCTTTTTTCAGTACAGTAACGGCCATTGCGCACCCTTATAAATGTGATGACTATCTTATAGTCATAATATTTATAACGGGGATGAAAGGAGTAACGGTTTTATATACCGTTTGGTGATTTAGAAGCAGAAAAGGGAATAAGGGTGAGGCCTGATGCCTTCACCCCAGCCCTCTCCCGCAGGGAGAGGGAGAAAGGACATTACAGCGCCAGCAGACGCTCAACGGACGGCGCAAAGTAATAGCCGCCGGTCACCGGTTTGGTGAAGCGCAGCATGGCGTCGCGCTTGCCGTCGGTATCGCCAAACATGCTCAGCAGCTGCTGCTCAATGTTATACAGGCGCGCGCAGTAGGCGCAGAAGTAGAGGCCGTGCGTGCCGCTTGCGGTACCGTACGGCAGGCTCTGGCGAACAATCTTCAGCCCTTTTCCGTCTTCTTTGAGATCAACGCGGGACAGGTGAGAGGTTACAGGACGGTCGTCGCCGTCGATCTCTTCGTTGGCTTCTTTAGTGCGGCCAATCATCATCTCCTGATCGTGCACGCTCATGCGGTTAAGCTGCTTGAGGTTGTGCTCCCAGCGCTGCACGAACACGTAGCTGCCGCCCGCGTCCACGCCGTCTTTGATTACCGCGACTTCACGACGCGTCTCTTCGCCTGCCGGGTTTTCGGTCCCGTCGACGAAGCCGCTCAGATCGCGCTCTTCCACCCAGCGGAAGCCGTGAACCTCTTCCTGCACCTCAACGCTGTCGCCAAAGGCCGCTACTGCCGCCTGGGCAACGGAGAAATTCACGTCGTGACGCAGGGAGAGAATATGGATCAGCACGTCGTACTGAGTTGCCGGAGCCAGGCCTTTGCCGTAAGGGATGAAGTCTTTCAGCTCTTCCGCCCCTTCGCCACCGCTCAGCTGACGCCAGACGTTATTGCCAAAGGCAACAACGGCGCCGAGGTGGGCTTCCGGGAATTTGGTCTGGAAGGTTGCCAGCTTATCAACAAACGCTTTACTGGCCGCACGCAGGGCATCCACGTCCCCTTTAACATTGGCTTCAATCCAAATCGCCGCGCGGCAATGTTCTGGCAAAATGCCACTCTGAACCTGAGACATCGCTCCTCCTGAAATAAAGATGCCACGTCAGCGTGGCATTGATGGCGGCTATTATACCCGGATTTCAGCGAGGCGGTTTGTTCAGGCGCAAATTACTGCTTCCAGAGTATTTTGCTCACTTTCCAGCTCCTGAGCGTGTCGTCGGACGGCATCAGACCTTCCGGGCCGCTCCAGGTTCCGGTGAAGACATAGCTGATGTGCTGGCTGCCTTCAGCCTTACATTCCACCGCGACCTTGTCGTCAGACGGCAGGCTGGTGCAGTTGCCAAAGGCCTGCTTATAAAGGTCGCTGAACGGCGTACCCACCTTCACACCGCTCGCCGTCGGAATATCTTCATCCATCACAGCGATACGGTTTACGGTGCCTTTGTCACCGTTAATCACCAGCGCCAGCTTGTCGCCCTTCAGCGCTTCGTAATAGCGAACAATATTGCCATTCTCCGTTTTCATGCCGCTGCGCAGACGGTAATCGCCGCTGAGCGCATCCTGAATGGCGTCCTGATCCAGCGCCGTCGCGGCGGTAATTTTCCCCACGCCCTGCTCGGTGACTTCCGTTGATGAGCCAAACCAGTTCCACGGATACGCGGCGGACCAGTTAATGGAGGAGAGCGTCGAACAGCCGGTCAACGCCAGCGGGAGAGCGCATAAAAGTAAACGCAGCGATTTCATTGAAACGTCCTTTCTTGTTAAATCAACGCTTGTTGGAGTGCAACATCGGCAAAAAGTGCCGGATTAATCATCCTGATGCGCAAAACAGGCGCGAAGACGCGGGTTGGTCAGCAGCCACAGCAGCGCCACAATATCGGCAACCACCAGCGCAACGCCGGTGCCCGTCAGCGGTTCACCGTACCACCAGAGTACCGGCTGCCAGAAGAGCAGCGCAACCTGGGCGAGGATCAGCAGCCAGCGAAGCGCGCGCCAGAAACGTGGGATCGCATGCCGTCGTCCGCTGCACAAAAAAGCGACCACCGCCGGTACGCCCGGCAGCAAGCCGAGCCAGAAGGCGTCGTGATCGGGATAGAAGAGATTCAGCAGCGTGTCGCCCTGCCCGCGCGACGCGGCGGCCATCACAAACAGCACCCAGGTCCGGGCCTGGAGCAGCAGAACGCACCAGAATAAAAAGGGCAGCCTGACGCGGCCCTGCGCGTCATAGTCTGCCGGATGGATCTCAGTACTCTTCATCTTCGATCAGACGCTTTCCTAAACTCAGCACGTCGGAATGCTCGTAGCCCAGACGCTCATACATGCCCAGCACCACGTCGTTATCTTCCCGTACCATGATCTGGATTTTCGGGCAGCCGCGGGCGATCAGCTTCTTCTCGAGCCGGTTCAGCAGCGCATTGGCAATGCCGCGGCCACGGTATTCCGGGTGGACGCCCAGATAATAGGCCGAGCCGCGGTGGCCGTCATAACCGCCCATGACCGTCCCCACAACCTCGCCATTGACTTCCGCGACCAGAAACAGACTGACGTCGTGATTCAACTTACGTTCGATATCCATTTCCGGATCGTTCCACGGACGCAGCAGATCGCAGCGCTCCCAAAGGGTGATCACCTCTTCGAAATCTTCCTGGCGAAAAACGCGTATCTCCATGGTATTAACCGCCTTTTCGGGTTTAAAAACAGTGATTATGGCGCGAAGCTCGCCTTTCGCCAATAACCGGGGAAAATCTCGCCAAAATTTGGCATAATGTCACTTTGTCACGTATTGAAATGAAAAGTAAAACAATTCTCAACATGGACTGTCGTAACGGGAAACACGATACGATATAACACCAGGACCCCATTTTTTAGTATTCAGGCCGCATGAGCACATTCAAACCATTAAAAGCACTCACATCGCGTCGTCAGGTTCTCAAAGCGGGGCTGGCGGCCTTAACGTTAACGGGCATCGCAAAGCAGGCTCAGGCAAAAGACGAGAGCACGCTCAAAACCAGTAACGGACACAGCAAACCGAAAACCAAAAAGCCGGGCGCGAAGCGTCTGGTAATGCTCGACCCGGGCCACGGCGGTATTGATACCGGCGCCATCGGCAAAAACGGGTCAAAAGAAAAACACGTCGTGCTGGCAATTGCAAAAAATGTGCGCGCAATTTTACGCAGCAACGGCATTGACGCCCGTCTGACGCGCTCTGGCGACACCTTTATTCCGCTGTATGACCGCGTTGAGATCGCCCACCAGCACGGTGCGGATCTGTTTATGTCGATTCACGCCGACGGCTTTACCAACCCTTCTGCGGCAGGCGCCTCGGTGTTTGCACTCTCTAACCGTGGTGCCAGTAGCGCCATGGCAAAATACCTCTCCGACCGCGAAAACCGGGCGGATGAAGTCGCCGGGAAAAAAGCCACCGACAAAGATCATCTGCTACAGCAGGTGCTGTTCGACCTCGTGCAGACGGATACGATTAAAAACAGCCTGACGCTCGGCTCGCATATTCTGAAGAAGATTAAGCCAGTGCATCGTCTGCACAGTAAAGGCACCGAGCAGGCGGCATTCGTGGTGCTGAAGTCGCCGTCCATCCCGTCCGTGCTGGTGGAAACGTCCTTTATTACCAACCCGGAAGAAGAGCGGCTCCTCGGCACCACGGCGTTTCGTCAGAAGATCGCCAACGCTATCGCCTCCGGCATTATCAGTTACTTCAACTGGTTCGATAACCAAAAAGCGCACTCCAGGAAACGTTGATGAAACCCGATGCTCAACTGGTCAAAACCTTCCTGCTGCAGCTGCAGGATGAGATCTGCCAGAAACTGGCTGCCGCAGACGGCGGTGAATTTCAGGAAGATAACTGGCAGCGCGAGGCCGGAGGCGGCGGGCGCAGCCGCGTGCTGCGAAACGGCGGCATCTTCGAACAGGCAGGCGTGAATTTTTCCCACGTTCACGGCGACGCCATGCCCGCATCTGCGACGGCGCATCGTCCTGAACTGGCGGGCCGTAGCTTCGAGGCGATGGGCGTTTCGCTGGTAGTGCACCCGCACAACCCGTTCGTGCCGACGAGCCACGCCAACGTGCGCTTTTTCATTGCGGAAAAACCAGGCGCCGACCCGGTCTGGTGGTTCGGCGGCGGTTTCGATTTAACGCCATACTACGGCTTCGAAGAAGATGCCGTGCACTGGCACACCACCGCGCGGGATCTTTGCCTGCCGTTTGGCGAAGACGTCTACCCGAAATTTAAAAAGTGGTGCGACGACTACTTTTACCTGAAGCACCGCGACGAGCAGCGCGGCATCGGCGGGCTGTTCTTTGACGATCTCAACACGCCTGATTTTGATACCGCGTTCAGCTTTATGCGCGCGGTAGGCGAAGGCTATACCGACGCCTATCTGCCCATCGTCGAGCGCCGTAAAAATACCGACTACGGCGTGCGCGAGCGAGAGTTCCAGCTTTACCGCCGCGGGCGCTACGTGGAGTTCAACCTGGTGTGGGATCGCGGGACGCTGTTCGGTCTGCAGACCGGGGGGCGCACGGAGTCGATTCTGATGTCGATGCCGCCGCTGGTGCGCTGGGAGTACTGCTACGAACCAAAAGAAGGCAGCCCGGAGGCTGCCTTGCGTGAGTTTATTCAGGTTCGGGACTGGGTGTAGCCCTTATGCCCTCTCCCTTTGGGAGAGGGTAAAAATTACAGCGGCTGCGTCTGCGCCTCAACCACCGCCAGCGCCACCATATTCACGATACGACGCACAGAGGCAATCGGCGTTAACACGTGCACCGGTTTCGCCACGCCCATCAGTACCGGTCCTACGGTCACCCCTTCAGAGCTGGAGACGCGCAGCAGGTTATAGCTGATACGCGCCGCTTCCACGTTCGGCATAATCAGAATGTTGGCCGATCCCTTCAGCGGGCTGTCCGGCATACGTTCGTTACGGATGCTTTCCACCAGCGCGGCATCGCCGTGCATTTCCCCGTCAATCATCAGCTCCGGCGCACGCTCGCGCACCAGCTCCAGCGTCTGACGCATTTTGCAGGCCGCCGCGGATTTAGACGAACCAAAGTTAGAGTGCGACAGCAGCGCCACCTTCGGCTCAATACCAAAGCGACGCACGGTCTCGGCGGCCATCACCGTGATTTCCGCCAGCTCGTCCGGGGTCGGATCGTCGTTAACGTAGGTGTCCGCAATAAAGGTGTTGCCGCTCGGCAGCAGCAGCGCGTTCATCGCCCCGGCGGTATGGACGCCGTCGCGATAGCCGAAGATCTCCTGCACCACGCTAAAGTGCTCGTGGTAGTCGCCGATGGTGCCGCAGATCAGCGCGTCCGCCTCGCCGCGATGCACCATGATCGCGCCGATCACCGTCGTGTTGCTGATGACCGCTTTCTGAGCCTGCTCCTGGGTGATCCCCCGGCGCTTCATGATCGCGTAGTATTCGCTCCAGTACTCTTTGAAGCGCGGATCGGATTCGTTGTTAACGATCTCGAAGTCGACGCCCGGCTTAATCTGCAGGCCCAGCTTCTGGATACGCATTTCAATCACGCTCGGACGACCAATCAGGATCGGTTTCGCCAGGCCTAAGGTGATCAGCTCCTGGGTGGCGTGCAGCACGCGCGCCTCTTCCCCTTCCGCCAGCACCACGCGCTTCGCGTCGGCGCGGGCCTGAGAGAAGATCGGCTTCATGAACAGGTTCGTTTTATAGACAAACTCGGTGAGCTTATCGACGTAAGCGTCGAAATCGTGAATCGGACGCGTCGCTACGCCGGAGTCCATCGCCGCTTTGGCCACCGCAGGGGCAATTTTAACAATCAGACGCGGGTCGAACGGTTTCGGAATGATGTAGTCCGGGCCGAAGCTCAGATCCTGATCGCCGTACGCAGACGCGACCACTTCGCTCTGCTCGGCGTGGGCAAGCTCCGCGATGGCGTGAACGGCGGCAAGCTTCATCTCTTCGTTGATCGCCGTTGCGCCGACGTCCAGCGCACCGCGGAAGATGAACGGGAAGCAGAGCACGTTGTTGACCTGGTTCGGGTAGTCCGAACGGCCGGTACAGATGATGGCGTCTTCGCGCACCGCTTTCGCCAGCGGCGGCAGGATTTCCGGTTCCGGGTTCGCCAGGGCCAGGATCATTGGCGCACGCGCCATCTTCTTCACCATCTCCTGGGTCAACACTTTCGGACCGGAGCAGCCGAGGAAGATATCCGCGCCGTCAATCACGTCGTCCAGGGTGCGTTTACCGTCGTCGTCGACCGCGTACGCCGCTTTGGTTTCAGCCATGTTCGGCTCGCGGTCTTTATAGATAACGCCCTTGGAGTCGCAGACCACAATGTTGTGTTTCTGCATACCCAGCGCCACCAGCAGGTTCATACAGGCGATGGCCGCGGCGCCTGCGCCAGAGACCACCATGCGCACGTCGGAGAGATTTTTCTCTACCACGCGCAGGCCGTTGAGAATCGCGGCGGTGCTGATAATCGCGGTTCCGTGCTGGTCATCATGGAACACGGGAATGTTCATACGCTCGCGCAGCTTCTGCTCGATATAGAAACATTCCGGCGCTTTGATGTCTTCCAGGTTAATCCCGCCGAAGGTCGGCTCCAGCGCGGCCACCACGTTGATGAATTTGTCAGGATCGAGTTCGTCCACCTCGATATCGAACACGTCGATACCGGCGAATTTCTTGAACAGTACCCCCTTCCCTTCCATCACCGGCTTACCGGCCAGCGCGCCGATGTTGCCCAGCCCCAGCACCGCCGTGCCGTTAGAGATCACGGCGACAAGGTTGCCGCGCGCGGTATATTTGTAGGCCGCCAGCGGGTCTTTTTCGATTTCCAGACACGGGGCTGCGACGCCCGGCGAATAGGCCAGCGCCAGATCGCGCTGGGTTGCCAGCGGCTTGGTTGGGGAGACCTGGATTTTGCCCGGGACAGGGAACTCGTGAAAATCGAGGGCACTCTGTTTCAACTGCTCATCCATCTTATTTTTCCTTTCACGTATCGGTCAAAAGGGTGACGTAAGCGATCCTGATGCACACCCTGGTGTGCCGCCTAGTATCGCCTCAGGCCGCCTCCTAAACTTTGAAGGCAGCCAAACTCTCACCATCACACATTAAAAATTGTTATCAATTTATAACAGCCATGTTACCCGTCTCAAAAGCAATGCCTCCCCCGTCTGCTATGCTTTTTTGTTAAGTCCATCATGATTTTTCCAGAAGTGTGAACTAACGCACTCATCTAACTCTTTTATTTCCAAGGAGTAATTATTTATGAACCAGCTAGACGGCATCAAAAAATTCACCACCGTGGTTGCAGACAGCGGCGATATCGAGTCGATTCGCCACTATCAGCCGGAGGACGCGACCACTAACCCTTCGATACTGCTCAAAGCTGCAGGGCTTGCCCATTTTAGCCATCTGATTGATGACGCCATTGCCTACGGTAAACAGCGCGGGAAAACGCAGGAGCAGCAGGTCGCCGAAGCCAGCGACAAGCTGGCGGTTAATTTTGGTGCGGAAATTCTTAAAAGCATCCCGGGCCGCGTCTCGACCGAAGTCGACGCCCGCCTCTCGTTCGATAAAGAAAAGAGCATTAATAAGGCGCGTCGCCTGGTGGAACTGTACGAGGAGCAGGGGATCGATAAATCACGCATTCTGATCAAGCTGGCGTCCACCTGGGAAGGCATCCGAGCGGCTGAGGTGTTGGAAAAAGAGGGCATCCACTGCAACCTGACCCTACTGTTCTCGTTTGCCCAGGCGCGCGCCTGCGCTGAAGCGGGCGTGTTCCTCGTCTCGCCGTTTGTCGGGCGCATCTACGACTGGTATCAGGCGAAACAGCCGATGGATCCGTACGTGGTGGATGAGGATCCGGGCGTGAAATCGGTCCGTAATATCTACGACTACTACAAACAGCACCGCTATGAAACCATCGTGATGGGGGCCAGCTTCCGCCGTACCGAGCAGATCCTCGCCCTGGCAGGCTGCGACCGTCTGACCATCTCCCCTAACCTGCTCCAGGAGCTCCAGGACAAAGAAGAAACGGTGATCCGCAAGCTGGTGCCGACCTCCACCGTTCTGCCAAAACCGAAAGCCATGACCGAAGCGGAGTTCCGCTGGGAGCACAATCAGGACGCCATGGCCGTGGAAAAACTGGCGGACGGCATCCGCCAGTTCGCCGTCGACCAGCGCAAACTTGAAGATCTTCTCGCCGCCAAACTTTAACCTTGCCACGGAGTGAACTATGTCCCGTAAAGAGCTAGCCAATGCCATTCGCGCCCTCAGCATGGATGCCGTGCAAAAAGCCAATTCCGGCCACCCCGGCGCGCCGATGGGCATGGCTGATATTGCCGAAGTGCTGTGGAACGACTTTCTGAAGCACAACCCCAATGACCCGACCTGGTACGATCGCGACCGCTTTATTCTCTCCAACGGTCACGCCTCAATGCTGCTCTACAGCCTGCTGCACCTTTCCGGCTACGATCTGCCACTTGAGGAGCTGAAAAACTTCCGCCAGCTGCACTCCAAAACGCCGGGGCACCCGGAAATTGGCTATACCCCGGGGGTGGAAACGACGACCGGACCACTCGGTCAGGGGCTGGCCAATGCGGTCGGGCTGGCGATTGCCGAACGCACGCTGGCGGCACAGTTTAACCAGCCGGACCACGAGATTGTCGACCACTACACCTACGTGTTTATGGGCGACGGCTGCCTGATGGAGGGGATTTCACATGAGGTCTGCTCCCTGGCGGGCACGCTGGGGCTCGGCAAGCTAATTGGCTTCTACGATCACAACGGCATCTCCATCGACGGGGAGACCGAAGGCTGGTTTACCGACGACACGGCAAAACGCTTCGAAGCCTACCACTGGCACGTGGTGCACGAGATCGACGGCCATGACCCTGAAGCGGTGAAAAAAGCGATTCAGGAAGCGCAGAGCGTGAAGGATAAACCGTCCCTGATTATCTGCCGCACGGTCATCGGCTTCGGCTCGCCGAACAAGGCGGGCAAAGAAGAGGCGCACGGCGCGGCGCTGGGCGAGGAGGAAGTCGCGCTGACCCGGCAGAAGCTGGGCTGGAAACATCCGCCGTTTGAGATCCCGAAAGAGATCTACAGAGCCTGGGATGCCCGTGAGACGGGTGAAAAGGCCCAGCAGGCCTGGAACGAGAAGTTTGCCGCCTACAAAAAAGCGCACCCGGATCTCGCCGCCGAGTTTTCCCGCCGCATGAGCGGTGGCCTGCCGGAGGACTGGGACGATAGAACCCAGGCGCTGATTGAAAACCTGCAGTCCAACCCGGCGAAAATCGCCACCCGCAAGGCGTCGCAAAATACCCTGAACGCAATCGGACCTCTTCTGCCCGAACTGCTCGGCGGCTCGGCGGATCTGGCGCCCAGTAACCTGACTATCTGGTCGGGCTCAAAATCGCTGAAAGAGGACATTGCCGGGAACTACATCCACTACGGCGTGCGCGAGTTTGGGATGACCGCCATTGCCAACGGCATCGCCCATCACGGCGGGTTTGTTCCGTACACCGCCACCTTCCTGATGTTCGTCGAGTACGCCCGTAACGCGGCGCGCATGGCGGCCTTAATGAAGGCGCGGCAGATTATGGTTTACACCCATGACTCCATCGGACTCGGGGAAGACGGGCCTACGCACCAGGCGGTTGAACAGCTGGCAAGCCTGCGCCTGACGCCCAACTTCAGCACCTGGCGCCCGTGCGATCAGGTCGAAGCGGCGGTAGGCTGGAAGCTGGCGGTAGAACGCCACAATGGCCCAACGGCATTAATTCTGTCACGCCAGAACCTGGCGCAGATTGAGCGAACCCCGGAGCAGGTGAAAAACATCGCCCGCGGCGGCTACATCCTGAAGGACAGCGGCGGCAAGCCGGACGTGATCCTGATTGCGACCGGCTCCGAGGTGGAAATCACGGTGAAAGCGGCGGAGAAACTGACTGCCGAAGGACACGCGGTGCGCGTGGTGTCCCTGCCCTCAACGGACATTTTCGACGCCCAGGACGAGGCGTACCGGGAATCGGTCCTGCCGTCCAGCGTCGCGGCTCGCGTGGCGGTGGAAGCCGGTATTGCCGACTACTGGTACAAGTATGTCGGGCTCAAAGGGGCGATTGTCGGCATGCGGGGCTACGGCGAGTCCGCCCCTGCCGACAAGCTGTTCCCGTACTTCGGCTTTACCGTTGAGAACGTGGTGGAGAAGGCGCTGAGCGTGATCTAGTGGGGTCTGCGTTGCCGGGTGGCGGCTACGCCTTACCCGGCCTACTAAAACCGCCAAACCGTAGGCCGGGTAAGCAACAGCGCCACCCGGCATAAAACTACCGCGTGATCCACAGCGTGGGCCAGGCATCTGGCCCGTTCCAGCTGTCGCAGCTGGGCTCCTCGGCGTAGCGCACCAGGCGGAAGCGCTGGCCGTCAAAACGCCAGCGCGTCTGGATCCCGCAATCGCCCAAACCGCGCCCCAGCGCGAGCGTTGTCAGCTCGCGCGTCTTTTCATCGAAGCTGGCGTTCATCAACTCCATTTCGCTCCCGTCGCCTGATGGCGTAAACGGCAGACGCAGCCTGACGCTGCGCGCGGTGAACGGTTTTTTACGCGATACCAGCCACGCCAGATCGACCGTGTTATAGGCCCCCGCCTCGCAGCTGACGATCAGCAGCGCTTTGTCATCGGTTAACGCGGTGACGCGCACTTCCCGACGGTTAGGATCCAGCGAGCACTGGCTTGCGTTCATCCGCCCGGTACCATAGTCCAGCAGGTCGTTCAGTTCGGCGTGGGAGAGCGGCGTCGGGGTCGGGTTGACGACCGCCACCTTTTTAAGGGCAGGAGCAGGCGGAACGCTTAACGGCGGATCGTCACCTTTCTTGATCCACGCGGTTTCACTGCCGACGCGCTTTTGCTGCGCATCAATGAACAGCAGCGCGGCCTTAAGCCCGGTCAGTGAAATAACCTGCTTACCGTCGCGCAGGGTCAGGGCCTTCCCTTCCTGGATGTTTTTCAGAAAGGCGGTGATGGTAGCCGCATCGTCCGTTTTAAGATGCCAGGGCGTGAGCTGCCAGCGCTGTTTGTCCAGCTTCAGGGGAACGTTATCCAGCAGCAGCCGGGGGGCAATCTCTGGCTCTTTTACCGAGGGCGTATCAAGGCCGCCGAGATCGATACGCAGCGTGGCGTCCGTTTTCGCCCCGGCGCTACGGGTGAGCGTCATGACCAGACCACGGTGTTCACCCGTGTTGCGTGCGAGGCAAAAATTCTGGTTATTGCAGGTTACCTGCCAGTCGGAGAAGGCTTGCTGGGCAGGTGCAGCCCGCACCTGCGGCGCGAGGAGCACACAAAACAGGTAAAACAAAAAGACGCTGTAGCGCATGAATGACACAATCCCGGAACGAAAACGCTTAACTGGGCAGTATCTTCGTGTTCCCGCCGGGGTTGCTCAATCGGATTTATCAGATATACCCGAAAAACAGGCTATATCCGTTCGAAAGTGGTGCTCATCAGCCCGGTTGTCTGTAAATACTGCAGTAATATCACCGCCTTACCATCCCTGATTTCGCCTGAACGCATCATCTCCAGCGCCCGGGCAAAAGGAAGCTCCAGCACTTCGATATCTTCATCCTCCACGCCACCGCCCCGGTGAGTGCGCTGCGCGTCGCTGTATTCCGCAATGAAGAAATGCACAATTTCCGTTACGCCGCCCGGCGACATAAACAGCTCGAAGACCTTTTTGACCTCGCCCACTTCGAAGCCGGTCTCTTCCACGGCCTCTTTGCGGATACAAACTTCCGGCTCATCATCATCGAGCAGGCCCGCGCAGGTTTCAATCAGACGTCCGTCAGGGTTGCCATTAACCCATGTCGCCACCCTGAACTGACGGATCAGCACCACGCTCTGCTTTTCACGGTTATAGAGCAGAATGGTTGCCCCGTTGCCACGGTCGTAAACCTCGCGTTTGTGGCGGATCACCTCACCGTTGTTACGCGTAAGATCATAGGTGATGTTACGCAGGACAAAGTAGTTTTCAGAGAGAATTTTGTCTTTGATAACGTCAATTTTCAAGGTCATACGGGCTCCACAACACAATGAGTCGTCTTATACTACGCCGTGAATCCCGCTTTGTCGCCCGCCGGTTTAATGATGATTTGGCGCGTTAACCCCAAGCCAGTCGAGTATCCCCTGCGCCGCATGACGCCCTTCCGCCATTGCGGTCACCACCAGATCCGCGCCGCGTACCGCATCGCCCCCGGCGAAGATCTGTGGGTTAGTCGTCTGGTAACGGTAGCGGCTCTCGACGGAGGCAACGATCCGCCCCCGGTCGTCCGTTTCGACACCCTGCGCCTGCAGCCACGGCATCGCGTGCGGGTTAAAACCAAACGCCATGATGACCGCATCAGCCGCCATCACGAACTCACTGCCCGCTACCGGAACCGGTCGACGCCGTCCCTGCGCGTCCGGTTCACCGAGCTCGGTACGCAGCATCCGGATACCGCTGACCTTACCGTTCGGATCCAGCGTCAGCTCAACCGGCTGGACGTTAAATTCAAACGCCGCGCCCTCTTCTCGGGCGTTCTTCACCTCTTTCTTCGAGCCAGGCATATTGGCCTCATCCCGACGATAGGCGCAGGTCACCTTCGCCGCGCCGTGGCGTAACGCGGTGCGGACGCAGTCCATCGCGGTATCGCCCCCGCCAAGCACCACCACGTTTAAGCCCTGGGTATCAATAAACGGTTCGCTGGCCGTCGACTCCAGCCCCATAACATGGCGCGTGTTACCTACAAGGAAAGGCAGCGCGTCATAGACCCCAGGCGCGTCTTCATGCGGGATACCCGCCTTCATCGAGCGATAGGTTCCCACGCCAATAAACAGGGCGTCGTACTCGTGCTTTAACTGCGACATCGACACGTCCTGGCCCACCTCGCAGTTCAGCTCGAAGCGGATCCCCATCGCGGTAAATATCTCTCTGCGCCGCGCGAGCAGCGATTTGTCCAGCTTGAATGCCGGGATGCCAAAGGTCAGCAATCCGCCAATTTCCGGATGCCGGTCATAGACCGTCACACTCGCGCCGCTGCGCGCCAGCACGTCGGCGCACGCCAGCCCGGCGGGCCCCGCGCCGACGATCGCGACACGTTTACCTGTCGGCGTGACGGCGGACATATCTGGCCGCCAGCCCATCGCCAGCGCCCGATCGGAGATATAGCGCTCAATGTTACCGATGGTCACGGATCCCGCCTCTTCACGTATTGTGCAGGCACCCTCGCATAATCGGTCCTGCGGACAGACGCGGCCGGTAATTTCAGGTAAACAGTTGGTCTGATGTGAAAGCTCGACCGCGCCGGCGATATCCCCCGCGTTGAGGCGCTCGATCCACTGCGGGATGTGGTTATGCAGCGGGCAGGTCCATTCGCAAATGCTGTGCTCTCCGCATTTCAGGCAGCGCGACGCCTCGCGGGCGGCCTGCTCGTCCCGGAACGGCAGGTAAATTTCGTTAAAATGGCCCACGCGTTCTGCGGCAGCCAGCTTGTCGGGCTCGCCGCGTGGCGGGGTTGTTTGCATCTGATGCAGTTTGGTGCGCGAAGCGTCCTCTCTGACGGCTTCCGCATGCCAGGGCTGCGCTTCCAGGCAGGCCGTGCGCTGGCGGCGCGATTTCGCCAGAGTATCAAGGACAGCAGGCGTCGCCAGTGAGAGGACATCTGCCGGGCAATTTTCGATACAGGCCGGGCCGTGTAGCCGCGTCAGACAGAGATCGCATTTATTCGCCGAGGCCTTCACGCCGCCGCTGTCGAGCGGGGTGACGATAATCTCCATCGTGCCAAACGGGCAGGCCACCACGCAGGCCTTACAGCCGATGCATTTTTGTTGATTCACCTGTACGCTGTCATCGCATTTGCTGATGGCGCCGTTCGGACAGCTTTGCGCGCAGGGCGCGTTTTCACAGTGATGACAGGTGACGGGGCTACTCTTCTCGCCGGCTCGCAGGACCGTAATGCGGGGATGAAAATGGCGCTCGCTCAGGACGTGCTGCTCATCGTTGTGCGCCATCACGCAGGCCACTTCGCAGGCGCGACACCCGATGCACTGCTGGCTGTTAGCCATAATAAAACGATTCATAACCACACCTGTTTTTGGTTCAATAACCTTATTCTTTGTATGAATATGGTATTTACGCATCACGGCGCGATCGGGCAATGTTCAAATGCCCGGAATGCCGAATTATTTACAGTGAACCTGTAGCAGATCAATTTTATTCAGAGAGCCGTTCTGTGACCGTTAAACGACCCGTTTCCGGAAGCCTTGCCTGGGCTTTCTTTTCGATAATTGCCTTATCCGTGCTGACCAGCACCGTCGCGCTGCTGACGCTAGCCAGCAGCCAGCGTGACGCCGAAGCCATTAATATCGCGGGTTCGCTGCGCATGCAGAGCTATCGTCTGGGCTACGAGATGCAGCGCAACAGCCCTGCCCTTGCCGCGCATCGCGACAGCTGGCAACGGACGCTGAGCGCGCCTGCCCTGCAGAAGCTGAACCGCTGGTACGTCCCGGACAATGTTAAAGCGCGCTACCAGCAGCTGCACGTGGCCTGGCTGGAGATGGATGCGCGCATCGCCCGCGGCGACAGCGCGTGGTATCAAACCCACATTGAGGATTTTGTCGGCCGTATTGATGCCTTTGTGCTCGCCCTTCAGCACTACACCGAACATAAAATCCAGACGGTGACCCTGCTCTCGCTGGCGGGCGCTCTCGGGATCCTGCTCCTGACGCTGTTTACCCTGCGACGCATCCGTCGCCAGGTGGTGTTGCCGCTTAACAATCTGGTGGCGGCCAGCGAACGGGTTGAGCGTGGCGAATTTACAACCCCGGCGCCGGATACCGCCCTGCCGAACGAGCTGGGCCAACTCTCCCGCGCCTTCAACCACATGTCCGCCGAGCTGGCTACGCTTTACCGTTCGCTCGAAGCCTCGGTCGCGGAAAAGACTCGGCATCTGCATGAAGCCCACCAGCAGCTCGACATGCTGTTCAAATGCTCTCAGGCGCTGAATACCGGCCAGATAGACAGCCACTGCTTTCGGCATATCCTGCAGATTGTCCATGACTATACGCAAATGAATTATCTCGAACTGCGCACCAGCGACGACTGGCGGCTGTCTGAAGGGACGGAGTCACATGGCATTCCTTTGCAGCACCTGCCGGTACTGATGCAGGACACCCTTTACGGCGAGCTGCGCTGGCAAAGCGAGACGGACAGCGTTCCCCTTCCGCTGATGAGAAGCGTGGCGACCATGCTCGGGCGCGGGCTGTACTTTAACCAGGCGCAAAAACATTACCAGCAGCTGCTGCTGATGGAAGAGCGCGCCACCATTGCCCGCGAGCTGCACGATTCGCTGGCGCAGGTGCTGTCGTATCTGCGCATTCAGCTTGCGCTACTCAAACGCGCCGTGCCCGAGGAAAATACCCGGGCGCAGACCATCATCACCGACTTCTCCCGCGAGCTGAACAATGCCTGGCAGCAGCTTCGCGAGCTGCTCACCACCTTCCGCCTGACGCTCAACCACGCAAACTTACCCGCGGCGCTGCAGGAGTCCCTCGACGTCCTTCAGAGCCAGACGCAGGCGAAGCTGCATTTAGACTGCCGCCTCTCCTCGCTGGCGCTGGACGCGCAAAAGCAGGTGCATTTGCTGCAGATCGTGCGTGAGGCCGTGCTGAACGCCATTAAGCACGCTCAGGCCAGCGAGATCACCGTCAGCTGCGTGACCGCCGTGGACGGTACGCACAGCGTCAGGATTCGTGATAACGGCATCGGGATTGGCGAAGCCAGCGAGCCGCCGGGACACTACGGCCTGAACATTATGCGCGAACGCGTGCAGCGGCTCGGCGGGATGCTGCACTTCTCGCAGCCGCAAAACGGCGGCACGCTGGTCAGCGTGACGTTCCCGGCGCCCGCGCCGTTAACGGGTAAATAACGGTAAAGGAGGACGCGCAGGAAAAAGCGCATGATAATTTACATTATCTCCTTTATTTCTCCACGTTTGGCCTGAGCCTTACCGCTAAAGTTATGCGGGCAATAAACAATAATGACGTGCAGCAAAACGAGGTCACTCTTTCATGGCGAATTTTTTCATCGATCGCCCCATTTTTGCCTGGGTGCTTGCCATCCTGTTGTGTCTGACAGGTGTCCTGGCGATTACTTCACTTCCTGTTGAGCAATACCCCGATCTGGCACCGCCTAACGTGCGCGTAACGGCAAACTACCCCGGCGCTTCCGCACAAACGCTGGAAAACACCGTGACGCAGGTTATCGAGCAGAACATGACGGGTCTGGATAACCTGATGTACATGTCCTCACAAAGTAGCGCCACGGGCCAGGCGACGGTTACCCTGAGCTTTAAGGCGGGCACGGACCCGGACGAAGCGGTGCAGCAGGTGCAAAACCAGCTGCAGTCGGCCATGCGCAAGCTGCCCCAGGCGGTGCAGAATCAGGGCGTGACCGTGCGTAAAACCGGTGATACCAACATTTTAACCATCGCGTTTGTCTCGACAGATGGCTCGATGGATAAACAGGACATTGCGGACTACGTCGCCAGTAATATTCAGGATCCCATCAGCCGTATCAACGGCGTCGGGGATATCGACGCCTACGGCTCACAGTACTCCATGCGCATCTGGCTCGATCCCAACAAGCTAAACAGCGTCCAGATGACGGCAACCGACGTGACGAATGCCATCAAGGCCCAGAACGCCCAGATTGCGGTGGGGCAGCTGGGGGGAACGCCGTCCGTCGATAAGCAGGCCCTGAACGCCACCATCAATTCGCAATCCCTGCTGCAGACGCCGGACCAGTTCCGCAACATCACCCTGCGCGTGAATCAGGATGGGTCGGAAGTGCGTCTGGGCGATGTCGCCACGGTGGAAATGGGGGCGGAAAAATATGACTACCTGAGCCGCTTTAACGGCAATCAGGCCTCCGGTCTGGGGATAAAGCTTGCGTCCGGCGCAAACGAAATGGCCACGGCAAAACTGGTGTTAGACCGTCTGGACGAACTTTCACAGTATTTCCCGCACGGGCTGGAGTACAAAGTCGCCTATGAAACCACCTCCTTCGTTAAAGCGTCGATCGAGGACGTGGTGAAGACCCTGCTGGAAGCCATCGCGCTGGTATTCCTGGTGATGTACCTGTTCCTGCAAAACTTCCGCGCGACGCTGATCCCAACCATTGCCGTCCCCGTGGTGCTGCTGGGGACCTTTGCGGTGCTTTACGCGTTCGGGTACAGCATTAACACCCTGACGATGTTTGCGATGGTGCTGGCGATTGGCCTTCTGGTGGATGATGCCATCGTGGTGGTTGAAAACGTCGAACGCATCATGAGCGAAGAAGGACTCTCCCCGCGCCAGGCGACGCGCAAATCCATGGGGCAAATTCAGGGGGCGCTGGTCGGTATCGCGATGGTGCTGTCGGCCGTCTTTATCCCGATGGCCTTCTTTGGCGGCACCACCGGGGCGATTTACCGTCAGTTCTCAATAACCATCGTCTCGGCGATGGTGCTCTCCGTGCTGGTGGCGCTGATCCTCACCCCTGCGCTGTGCGCCACCATTCTGAAACCGCTGCACAAAGGGGAGCAGCACGGGCAAAAAGGGTTCTTCGGTTGGTTTAACCGGATGTTCAACCGCAATGCCGCGCGGTATGAATCTGCCGTCGGTGGCGTGCTCCATCGCAGCCTGCGCTGGATGATGATTTACGTTATGCTGCTGGGCGGCATGGTCTGGCTGTTTATGCATCTCCCCACCTCGTTCCTGCCGATGGAAGACCGGGGCATGTTCACCACCTCGGTGCAGCTCCCGAGCGGCGCAACGCAGCAGCAGACGCTGAAAGTGGTCCAGAAAGTGGAGCAGTACTTCTTCACCAAAGAGAAAGATAACGTTGTGTCGGTCTTCTCCACCGTGGGCTCTGGCCCGGGCGGAAACGGGCAGAACGTCGCCCGCATGTTCGTCCGCCTGAAGGACTGGGACGAGCGCGATACCAAAACCGGAACGTCATTTGCCATTATTGAACGTGCGACCAAAGCCTTTGCGCATATTAAAGAGGCGCGCGTCTTCGCCAGCAGCCCGCCGGCGATAAGCGGTCTGGGCAGTTCCGCCGGGTTTGATATGGAACTGCAGGATCACGCCGGCGCGGGCCACACGGCGCTGATGGCGGCACGCGATAAGCTGTTAGCGCTGGCGGGCAACGATCCTGGCCTGACCCGCGTTCGCCATAACGGTCTTGACGACAGCCCGCAGCTCCAGGTGGATATCGATCAGCGTAAGGCGCAGGCGCTGGGCGTGTCGATCAACGATATCAACGATACCCTGCAGACGGCGTGGGGCTCGAGCTATGTGAATGACTTTATGGATCGCGGCCGCGTGAAAAAAGTGTATGTCCAGTCCGCCGCGCCGTTCCGCATGCTGCCGGATGATATAAACCGCTGGTTTGTCAGGAATAACGCTGGCGGCATGGTGCCGTTCTCCGCGTTTGCCACCTCGCACTGGGAGAGCGGTTCGCCGCGTCTGGAGCGCTATAACGGCTATTCTGCGGTTGAAATCGTCGGGGAAGCCGCGCCGGGCGTCAGTACCGGTACCGCTATGGATACCATGGAAAAACTGGTTCAACAGCTGCCCGCCGGTTTTGGTCTGGAGTGGACGGCCATGTCCTACCAGGAGCGTCTCTCCGGGGCACAGGCTCCCGCACTTTACGCGCTCTCTCTGCTGGTGGTCTTCCTCTGCCTAGCCGCACTGTATGAAAGCTGGTCGGTACCGTTCTCGGTCATGCTGGTCGTGCCGCTTGGCGTCATCGGTGCGCTGCTGGCGACCTGGATGAGCGGCCTCGAGAACGATGTTTACTTCCAGGTGGGTCTGCTCACCGTGATTGGGCTATCGGCGAAAAACGCCATTCTGATCGTTGAATTTGCCAACGAGATGAATGCCAAAGGCCACGAGCTGATGGCCGCCACGCTGCACGCCTGCCGTCAGCGCTTACGCCCGATCCTGATGACGTCGCTGGCGTTTGTCTTTGGCGTACTGCCGATGGCAACCAGTACGGGCGCAGGCTCCAGCAGCCAGCATGCCGTCGGGACGGGAGTGATGGGCGGCATGATTTCGGCAACCATCCTGGCCATTTACTTCGTGCCGTTGTTCTTTGTGCTGGTCCGTCGTCGCTTCCCGCTAAAGGAACGCGCTGAGTAAGTGATTGAAATAAAAAAAGGCGGCTTTATCGGCCGCCTTTTTATTGTGTGATTAATTCACACTATGGTTATTTTACTTATTTTAGTGCTCTTGCAATTCTTACTGAATGTCATTTACGAAGCATGCCTTCGATAAAATCTTTCCAGTTCCCCAGTTCACGTTCAATCATAACAACCTCTCTTATTATTATGCGCATTCTACAAAAACGGACCATCATTGTGAAGACTATTTAACCAATTGCTGTGATTGTACCCCACGTCCTGCGGGGATTTATGATAAATATGAACGGAGAGGCCTCAATTTTTTGTGACGGCTGGCAATATTTTGAAATAACCCTCCGAACGGGTGAGTTTTATTTTACCCGCTGAGTTTATTCGAAATTTAAACTTTATGGACATCTATGCTTAAAGGGTGAAAGAATATTCAGCGTACAGATGTGAGTTGAATTAAGAAGACGCGTAAATCCAGACGATTCCTGAATGTGTTATATTCCACTTAAGGATACATCTTCGAATTTACTGAACGTTTAATCATCATTAGGTCAAAAGGATTCACCATGGTTGTGATGTACGGCATTAAAAATTGCGACACCATCAAAAAAGCCCGCCGCTGGCTGGAAGCAAACGGCGTGGAGTATCGCTTCCACGATTACCGTGCCGACGGGCTTGATGCAGAATTTCTGCATAGCGCGATCGGCGAGCTGGGGTGGGAAGCCCTGCTGAACACCCGCGGCACCACCTGGCGTAAGCTGGACGAATCTCTGCGCGCCAGCATCAACAACGCCGACAGCGCGGCAAAACTGATGCTCGACATGCCGGCAATTATCAAACGCCCATTGCTCTGCGCGCCAGGGCAGCCTATGCTGCTGGGTTTCAGTGAAACCCTTTATTCCGACTTTTTTCGTTGAGGTGTAGTTTATGTCATGCCCGGTCATTGAGCTGACTCAGCAGCTTATTCGCCGTCCTTCCCTTAGCCCGGACGACGCAGGTTGTCAGGCACTTATGATTGAGCGCCTGCGTGCCATCGGTTTTACCGTTGAACGCATGGATTTTGGCGATACTCAGAACTTCTGGGCGTGGCGCGGACAGGGCGAAACGCTGGCCTTTGCCGGGCATACTGACGTCGTTCCCGCCGGTGACGCGGATCGCTGGATTAACCCGCCGTTTGAGCCGACCATCCGCGACGGCATGCTGTTTGGTCGCGGCGCGGCAGACATGAAAGGCTCCCTGGCGGCGATGGTCGTGGCGGCAGAGCGCTTTGTGGCTCAGCATCCAAACCACAAAAACCGTCTGGCGTTTTTAATCACCTCCGACGAAGAAGCCAGCGCCCATAACGGCACCGTGAAGGTTGTTGAAGCACTGATGGCGCGTAACGAGCGTCTCGACTACTGCCTGGTCGGTGAGCCGTCCAGTACCGAAGTGGTGGGTGATGTTGTCAAAAATGGGCGCCGCGGCTCGCTGACCTGTAACCTGACCATTCACGGCGTTCAGGGGCACGTTGCATACCCGCATCTGGCCGATAACCCGGTCCATCGCGCTGCGCCGATGCTGAGCGAGCTGGTGGGCATCGAGTGGGATAAAGGCAACGAATTCTTCCCGCCAACCAGCATGCAGATCGCGAACGTCAAGGCCGGGACCGGCAGCAACAACGTGATCCCGGGTGATTACTTCGTCCAGTTTAACTTCCGCTTCAGCACCGAACTGACCGATGAGATGATCAAGGCGCGCGTTATCGCGCTGCTGGAAAAATATCACCTGCGCTACACCGTGGAGTGGTGGCTTTCCGGCCAGCCGTTCCTGACGCAGCGCGGTAAGCTGGTGGATGCGGTGGTGAACGCCATCGAGCACTATAATGAAATTAAGCCACAGCTGCTGACAACGGGTGGCACCTCAGACGGGCGCTTTATCGCCCGTATGGGTGCCCAGGTTGTCGAACTGGGTCCAGTGAACGCAACCATTCATAAAATCAATGAGTGTGTCAATGCGGCAGATTTGCAACTGCTGGCCCGTATGTATCAACGAATTATGGAGCAACTCGTCGCCTGACGAACGCTCTGAGAGGAATAGCGAATGGATTGGCTTTCAAAGTACTGGTGGATTCTGGTGTTAGTTTTTCTGGTCGGCGTACTGCTGAACGTGATTAAAGATCTTAAGCGCGTTGACCATAAAAAATTTCTCGCCAACAAACCGGATCTTCCCCCGCACCGTGATTTTAACGACAAGTGGGACGATGACGACGACTGGCCGAAGAAGGACCAGAAGAAGTAATCCCCTCACCCCCAGCCCCTCTCCCCAGAGGGGCGAGGGGAGCCATGTTCCCTCCCCCTTAGAGGTGAGGGGAAATAATCACATAAACTCTACAATATCATCGTTATCCGGCTTACCGCCGCTGAGCGCTTCATCAAAGTAGTGCTTCGGTACGGTATAGCGCAAACGATCGAGCGCGAACTGCATGCTACGGTCGTCAATCGCGTGGCCCAGATCGTCAACAATATCCAGCGTCGCGTCCCCACCTTCGCGAATCAGCGCTTCCTGAGCGGCAACCGCATGCGATAGCTCAATCACCCGGTCTTCACCACCGTGGATCAGGTGGATCGTGGTCTGCGTGGTCGCGCTTGTCGGTAACGTCGCAAAACGGCCGTTAAACGCAATGACGCGTGACGTCAGACCCGGCTGCGCTTTTACGCTTTCCAGCGACATGATTGACCCCTGCGAGAAGCCAATCAGCGCGGTCGCGTCAGCACCTACGCCGCTCTGCTGCTGCCAGTAGCGGACGATGTCGATAAAGGTCGGCATGATGGCGTCGATGCGAGCCTGACGATTCTCTTCCGTCACGCTCTGAACAGAGAACCACTGGCGCCCGTTCGGACCACATGGCTCTACGCCACCGATGCTGACAATCAATGCCTCCGGAAAAACGGGCGCAAACCAGCTGCCAATCTGACCCATATTGACGGCATTATCGCCAACGCCATGAAACAGAAGCAGTAACTGTTTAGCCGGTTTGTCAGGGCTTTGAACAACAAAATGGTCGTGTTTCATGGTGGTCTCCTTAATAGATGACCTGGATTCTACGCCTCCCGACGTGAATGACCATGCCACTTTACTGAAGAAGTCATTGAAAAAATTGCCATTGCAAAATGTCTTCTTTCAACTGCTGGCTACGGAGATAATCAAGACTTTCAATCGCTTGCGCGGTTTCATTTCGCAACGTTGCCAGCAACGCTTTTCGCCCGACGCCTTCCGTTTTTCCGTCCATTTTCCCGCGCAGGGCCGGAAGCGGCATGTCCACGGTTAACAACAGCCGCGTCAGTGCGGCAACCGAGGTTGAAAACGCCCGATGAGCAAAAGCAAACCCCGCCAGCTCCAGCCAGTCGTCATTATTAAGGGTAGCTTCCCAGCCGTCTTCCACGGGGATCTTTTCACCGTTCCAGGCCGATAGCACCCGCGCATCGCGCTTCAGACGCCGCTGCGCCTGCTCGCACAGCTGACGCCCGGCCTCGCTCTGGGGCAGCAACGCCATGGCGGTGTAGCAGCCGCTGCTGGCTTCACGATGGCTGCCCATCCGCACCAGCACAAACCCACATTGCTGCCAGAAATGCCACAGCCCATCGGTATAGCCAAAGCTCACCGACAGATAGTCTTCGCCGCTGGCGCCGCGAACAAGCGCCTGGCCAATCCCTTCCCGCTGACGGTGAGGATGTACGGCAATGCGGGTGACCCGTCGTCCTCTGAGCGTCGCCGCCAGCGGAGAGCCGCCGTGCGCCGCCAGAGACTGCGCCACCAGGTTACCGCGCGGACGCCGATATCCTGCCCATACGGCGCGGCTAAGCTCAGGGGAGAGCCCGCCCTCCTCCACCAGCCAGAGCGCCCCGGCGATAACCGGATTCGTTTCGGCAACGGCAAACTGCTGCCCGGGCGCGTCCATCATGCGGCGTAAATCGAGCGGCGAGGTGCGATAATGCGCCGCGCAGAGGAGCTCGTATACGCTCGCTGCAAGCGCCGGGCGGCTTTCCCATGCCGTCGGCGTCAGGGACGTTAAACGCACCTCCCCTTCCGGGCGTAGGTCAATCAGCGTATCGTCAAACAGCAGCGCGCTGGCAACAACCCGCTCAAGCGGGCAGCCCGCAGCCCAGCGTACCGGTGTAGATAAGCTGTAGCGCTGCAGCCCGGCAAACCGACCGCAGAATTTAAGCAAGAATCCCCGGCCCGTCCCCTCATATCCCTGCACCGTGGTGGTCAACAGCACGCGAGGGAAACGGGCAACTAGCTTTTCAAGCAGAGGTCCGGGGATCGCAGCGGCTTCATCGACAATCAGCCAGTCAGCCCGGTGTGAAGAGGCAAGCAGCGCGTCCGGGGCCATAAAATGAAAACGCTCTCCGGCAAAGCGGGCGATGATATCCGTCGCCCCCTTCGACGGCGCGGTAACCACGGCGCTGCCCGCAATGCGGTTCAGCAGCATGCCCGCCAGGGCTGATTTTCCGCGCCCGCGCGCGGCGGTGACGGCCACGATGCCACCCGACATCCCCTGCAGCACATCCAGGATCTCAGCCTGCTCGCGCTGCGGGGCGCCGCTGGCAGGCTGCCAGTCTGGCGCGTCGGGTAAAGGCGGAAGGGATAACCCGCGGCCCTGAAGCCAGACAATCGCGTCGGGATCGGCGGCAATCGTCCGGCAGAAATGGTGGACAAAATGCGGCGTGGCTATCGCTTCGGCGCTGTCGCTCCAGCGCAGTGAATCGCTGTCAGGCAACCCGGGCCACGCATCGAGCGGCGGAACCCGCAGCACCAGAAGGCTTCCGGCGCTCAGCGTTCCGCTCAGGGCGGCAAATGCGGCGACATCAAACCCGGCGCTGGCGTCAAAAACGGCGTGCCGGTACTCGCGTCCCAGCAGGCCGCCGATGGCTTTTGAAGGGTGTTCGTCAAGCCTTACCCAGTCTCCGGGCAAGGCGTCACGCAGGGTCAGCGCCTGGGTTAACGTCCACTGCGCCTCACCGCTGAGCACCACCAGCCGACGATGGCCGGTGCGCTCAAGCTCTCTTATCAGCTGTTCAAACTCCAGCATTACATCGTTTTGCCGAAGGTATTACACTGCGCCGGATCGCCGCTGTCGAAGCCGCGTTTGAACCAGCTATAGCGCTGCTGTGAGGTACCGTGAGTGAAGCTGTCCGGCACGACGCGTCCCTGGCTCTGCTGCTGAAGACGGTCGTCACCAATAGCCTGAGCGGCATTTAACGCCTCTTCAAGATCGCCGGATTCCAGCACGCCCTGCTGCTGCATACTGTGGCCCCAGACGCCCGCGAAGCAGTCCGCCTGCAGCTCCATTTTAACGGAAAGGCGGTTCACGTCAGCCTGAGACGCATTTTGCTGGAGCTGGCGCACTTTGGGCTCAATTCCCAGCAGTTTTTGCACGTGATGGCCGACTTCATGCGCAATCACGTAGCCCTGGGCAAAATCACCGTCAGCGCCAAGCTTGCGTTTCATGTCATCGTAAAAAGAGAGATCGATATAGACGGTGCCGTCTGCCGGGCAGTAGAACGGCCCCATCACAGATTGCCCGGTACCGCATCCGGTGCGGGTTGCCCCCCGGTACATCACCAGCTTCGGCTGCTGGTAGGTACGCCCCATCTTCTCAAACAGCTGACCCCAGGTGTCTTCTGTTGTGGCGAGAATAACGGAGGTAAATTTGGCCGCTTCATCTTCATTCGGGCTGATGGAGCGCTGAGAATGCTCCTGCTGCTGCAGCGGCTGACCGGTCATCAACCCGGTGAGGTCAACGCCGTAATATCCCGCAACCAGCACGACAATCAGCAGGATTATCCCGCCCTTGCCGCTGGGTAACCGGAAGCCTGGTCCTCCCATTGAAGGACCGCCGCCGCCATCACTGCGTCTGTCTTCTACATTGTCACTTTCACGACGCCCTTGCCAGCGCATAACCACCTCGAACTATTCCATTTATAATAGCTATGATCGTAGGCGGTTAACGGCAAGATTACCATAGGAAACAAAGGTAAGACGCCAAAGGATGGGAACATCCTTTGGCAAGTGAGGGAGTTAGTCGAGCTTAACGCCTAAACGGTGAGCAACCGCTTCGTACGCTTCAATCAGGCCACCCAGGCTCTGACGGAAACGGTCTTTGTCCATTTTATCCAGGGTTTCTTTATCCCACAGGCGGCTACCGTCTGGTGAGAACTCATCGCCCAGCACCACTTCGCCTTTGAACAGACCAAACTCCAGCTTGAAGTCGACGAGGATCAGGCCCGCGTCATCAAACAGTTTTTTCAGCACGTCGTTGGCTTTGTAGGTCAGCTCTTTCATGCGCGCCAGGTTCTCCTGGTTCACCCAGCCGAAGGTTTCGCAGTAGGATTCGTTGACCATCGGGTCGTGCATGGCATCGTTTTTCAGGAACAGGTCGAACAGCGGTGGATTCAGTTCGATACCTTCTTCAATGCCCAGACGCTTCACCAGGGAGCCCGCCGCACGGTTACGAATAACGCACTCAACCGGAACCATATCCAGTTTTTTCACCAGACATTCCGTATCGGACAGCAACGCTTCCATCTGGGTCGGGATGCCCGCTTCGGCCAGTTTGGTCATAATGAAGTGGTTGAACTTGTTGTTCACCATGCCTTTACGATCGAACTGCTCAATGCGTGCGCCATCCCCTGCTGACGTATCATTGCGGAACTCGAGCACCAACAGATCCGGGTTTTCCGTGCTGTATACGGTCTTCGCTTTGCCACGATACAACTCAGCTTGCTTCTGCATCTTCATTACTCCTGGTGTGATGATTTGTGTTCAAAACTGGGGATATTATGCCACGCACACGTTTGCGTAGCACTAAAATAAAAAGGGCTGGATTCACCAGCCCTCGTATTTATTTGCTGAATGCTGCCTGGAAGACAGCGACCAGCGCATCGTTCTGCGACTGGGTCAGCGTATGACCTTTTGGATCGATAAACTGCAGACTGCTGCGGTTATCAAGGTCGCCTACCTGAATCTTGTAGTCACCGGAGGCAAGCTGAGGATCTTTCGCGCCCAGTTCCTGCCATGCGCTGTCGGAGAGCGGCTTATACGTTGCCGTCATGCTGCCGGTTGAACGCGTGCTGTCGGTCACTTTCATGCCCACTTTTTCCAGTGTCGCTGGCAGACGCTGCCAGGTCTGGTTAAACGGTGCACGCACCACCAGCATTGGCAGGCCGGTATCATCCGCACCGCTTTGCACATCGAAGGTCGCGCCGTTGCGGCTCTGCGCGGCGTTGGCGGCATCGGTAGCGGTCTTATCCAGACCCGCGGCAATCACGTTCAGCATTTCGGTGCTGTAACGCTGCAGGGACGCGGCATCCGCAACCGGTTTACCCGCCTGCTCCAGGTTCAACAGCTTAACGTTAACCGCCTGCTGGTAACCCTGTGGTTTAACGGAGACTTGATAACGACCGCGATACTGCTGGTCTTCATCCAGGCGGTTCCATTCGATCCAGTCGGTGGTTAACGTCTGGCTGGCGTCATCGCGTTTATCGATGGTGTAGTTCTTCGACTGAATGACGCTGACAACCTGCGGCCACAGCGTGCTACCGCGCGCGCTCTCAACCATCAGAGACGCCGTATCACCGGTGAACTGGGTACGCGCCCCGCTGACCAGCGCCAGAGGCTGTGCTGGCGGACGAATATCAAGCGCTTTACCGACCAGGCCGCTGCCGTTGGTCACGGGAATATTATAATCGCCGTTCTGAATCGGCAGGATCATACCAGCCGGTGCGTGAAGTTCAGCAAGCGGGGTCGCATCCAGATAGGATTCATCACCGCTCACCTGGCGCTTGTAGCGCGAATCTGAACTACAGGCAGCGAGCAGCATAACAAGCGAAACACTCGCAACCTTCGCCAGGCGCGACTTCTGTACTGAATAAGCCATCAAATCTCCCTAAACTCTACAGCAAACCGGCATGCTTCAGCGCCGCCCTGACGATGTCACGACCGTGGTCGGTAATCGGTGTCATTGGCAGACGCAGCGTATCGGTTGCTACAAGCCCCAACTCCTTACATGCCCATTTCACTGGGATCGGATTGGGTTCGACAAATAATTTATTGTGCAGCGGCATCAGACGCTGATTAATGACGCGCGCTTCATCAAAGTGACCGGCTGCGGCCAGTTTGCACATTTCAGCCATATCGCGCGCCGCAACGTTTGACGTTACGGAGATCACGCCATGACCACCGAGCTGCATAAAGTCCAGCGCGGTCGCATCATCACCACTCAACAGGATAAAGTCGTCTGAAACCAGCTCTTTGATCTGATGAACGCGGCTTAAGTTCCCTGTCGCCTCTTTAATACCGATAATATTTTTTACTTCCGAGAGACGACCAACGGTTTCCGGCAGCATATCGCAACCGGTACGGGACGGCACATTATACAGAATTTGTGGCAAGTCAGTATGTTCAGCGATGGCTTTGAAGTGCTGGAACAAACCTTCCTGAGTAGGACGGTTGTAATAAGGGGTCACCGTCAGACAGCCCACGATGCCGCTGTCGTTAAAACGTTTGGTCAGGCTGATAGCTTCTGCGGTTGCATTAGCCCCTGTCCCCGCGATGACCGGAATACGTCCGTCCGCCAGTTCCAGGGTCAGCATCACCACATCGCCGTGCTCGTCGTGGCTCAGCGTTGCGGATTCACCGGTAGTCCCTACCGAAACGATCGCCGAGGTTCCGTTGGCGACATGGTAATCAATGAGCTTCTTCATGCTTGACCGGCAGACATTACCTTTTTCATCCATCGGTGTAACAAGCGCGACAATACTTCCCGTGAACATGAGCCATCCTCTGTGCGAACAAGAGCCTCAATGTTACGTTTGGAACTGTAATAAAAGCAAGCGACCTGAGGCTCGCAGGCGGTTGTATGCATGTTTTTTTTATGCTTTCCTTAGGAAGACTTAACCATGCAAAGGAAGAACAGGTTTGACAACCTCATCACAACATTACCTGGTTATCACTGCGCTGGGTGCCGACAGGCCGGGTATCGTGAACACCATCACCCGTCACGTAAGCAGCTGCGGCTGTAATATCGAAGACAGCCGTCTGGCGATGCTTGGCGAAGAGTTCACATTTATTATGTTGCTTTCCGGGACATGGAACGCCATTACGTTGATTGAATCGACCCTGCCGCTGAAGGGGGCCGAACTGGATTTGCTGATTGTCATGAAGCGCACCACCGCGCGTCCGCGTCCGGCACTGCCTTCTACCGTCTGGGTGCAGGTTGAAGTGCCTGATTCACCGCATCTGATTGAGCGTTTCACCGCGCTTTTTGACAATCATCAGATGAATATTGCCGAACTGGTTTCCCGTACGCAGACAAGCGATGACCAGGGTCTTCCGGTGTTGTTTATTCAAATTACCGCGCACAGCCCTGCCTCACAGGATGCGTCAAATATCGAGCAAGCGTTCAAAGCCCTCTGTACAGAATTAAACGCGCAGGGCAGTATAAGCGTCGTCAATTATTCGCAGCACGAACAGGATGGAGTTGAGTAATGAACCCACTGAAAGCCGGTGACATCGCACCGAAATTTAGCTTACCGGATCAAGACGGCGAGCAAGTAAATTTGACCGACTTCCAGGGACAGCGTGTTCTGGTCTATTTCTACCCGAAAGCCATGACCCCCGGCTGTACCGTACAGGCCTGCGGCTTACGCGACAACATGGACGAGTTGAAAAAAGTCGGTGTGGAAGTGCTGGGTATCAGCACGGATAAACCAGAAAAGCTGTCACGATTTGCTGAAAAAGAGCTGCTGAACTTCACGCTGCTTTCTGATGAAGATCATCAGGTGTGCGAGCAGTTCGGCGTCTGGGGCGAAAAGACGTTTATGGGTAAAACCTACGACGGCATTCACCGCATTAGCTTCCTGATTGACGCTGACGGTAAAGTTGAACATGTGTTTGACGACTTCAAAACCAGCAACCACCACGACGTGGTGTTGAACTGGCTGAAAGCAAGCGCCTGATAAACAGCAAAACGGCAACCCAGGTTGCCGTTTTTAATGTTTTCCCCCTCTCCCCGTGGGAGAGGGTCGGAGTGAGGGCATCAGGCCGCACAAAGACTACTTCTCTTCCACCACCGGCACATCCGGCCACGCGTGGACCACGGCCTTAATCAGCGTCGCCAGCGGAATCGCAAAGAACACGCCCCAGAATCCCCACAGCCCGCCGAAAATCACCACGGATAAGATAATCACCAGCGGATGCAGGTTCACCGCTTCGGAGAACAGCACCGGTACCAGCAGGTTACCGTCCAGGCCCTGAATAATCAGGTACACCGCAAAGCAGCTCCAGAACTCTGTCCCCAGCCCAAACTGGAACAGCGCGACCCCAACAACCGGAATTGTCACCACAAACGCGCCGATGTATGGAATCAGGACCGACAGCCCCACCAGCACCGCCAGCAGCAGCGAGTAGTTCAGGCCGAAAATCAGGAAGCCAATCCAGGTGGCGACCCCCACGACAATCATCTCCAGCACCTTGCCGCGAATGTAGTTGGTGATCTGCTGGTTCATCTCTTCCCAGACCTGCCCTGCCAGCCCGCGGTTGCGCGGCAGAATACGGCGCACGGCGTTGAGCATCTGATCTTTATCTTTCACCAGGAAGAAAACCATCAGCGGCACGAGCACAAGGTAAACCGCCAGCGTCAGCAGCCCGACCAGCGAGGCCAGAGAGTACTTCACTACCGAATCGCCCATCGTCATGATGCGGGCGCGCATATTTTCGGCCATCGCGTCGATAATTCCGGCATCCATCAGGGCCGGGTAACGGCGCGGCAGCGTGGCGGCAAAATCAGAGAGTTTATTCAACATGCCGGGCATATCGCGGATCAGGTTAATTCCCTGCTGCCAGGCGACCGGCATCACCACAAAGGCCATTAGCAGCAGGATGCCGACAAACAGCACCAGCACGATGCTGGTCGCCCAGCGGCGGGAACAGCCGATGTGTTCCAGGCGCGCCGTCGGCCACTCCAGCAGGTACGCCAGCACAATCGCCACCAGCAGTGGCGCGAGCAGGCCGCTGAAGAAGAACAGAATACCGAACCCGGCAACCAGAATAACCAACAAAGCAATGGCTTCCGGGTCGCTGAACCGACGCCGGTACCATTGCATTAACATTTCGAGCATACAACCCTTCCCTGAATCGAATGGCGGGAGTGAGACGGTGAATTGTATCTAACTGTCACAAAAAAGACTTTCGCTTTTTGTATCCCGATCGCAATCCGCAAAAGCCTGATGAATGGGATTTTCTTCATGCTGTAACACGGCTACACTCGCAGAGCAGCAGAGATGAACGTTATGCCGGTTCATCGGTCAAATTAGCACATCCAACATACAGGACAGTGGTTATGTTCAGGCAGTTGAGAAAAACACTGGTTGCAACACTGATTGCCGCGGTGACGGTCGGTCAGGTGTTGCCCGCTTTTGCTGACTCGTCCGATTCATTGCCGGACATGGGCACCACAGCAGGAAGCACGCTCTCTATTGGGCAAGAGATGCAAATGGGGGATTACTATGTTCGCCAGCTGCGCGGCAGCGCCCCGCTGATTAACGACCCTTTGCTGGTACAGTACATTAACGGGCTGGGGATGCGTCTGGTTTCGCACGCCGACTCGGTAAAAACGCCCTTCCATTTCTATTTAATCAATAATGACGAAATCAACGCCTTCGCCTTCTTTGGCGGAAACGTGGTGCTGCATTCGGCATTATTCCGTTATTCCGACAACGAAAGCCAGCTGGCCTCGGTAATGGCGCACGAAATTTCGCACGTCACCCAGCGCCACCTGGCGCGCGCCATGGAAGACCAGAAACGTAACGCCCCCCTCACCTGGGTGGGCGCGCTGGGCTCCATTCTGCTGGCGATGGCCAGCCCGCAGGCCGGGATGGCAGCCCTGACCGGTACGCTGGCGGGAACGCGCCAGGGGATGATCAGCTTTACCCAGCAAAACGAACAGGAAGCGGACCGCATCGGGATTCAGGTGCTGCAGCGTTCGGGCTTTGACCCGCAGGCCATGCCGAGCTTCCTCGAAAAACTGCTCGATCAGGCGCGTTACTCTTCCCGTCCGCCGGAAATCCTGCTGACGCACCCGTTACCCGAAAGCCGCCTGTCGGACGCGCGTAACCGTGCCAACCAGATGCGTCCGGTGGTGGCCCAGTCTTCGCAGGATTTCTACATGGCGAAGGTGAGAACGCTGGGGATGTACAATTCCGGGCGTAACCAGCTCACCAGCGACCTGCTGGATACCCTGGCGAAAGGCAACGTGCGTGAGAAAAACGCCGCGCAGTATGGTCAGGCGCTCCAGGCGATGGAAGCCAGCAAATACGACGAGGCGCGCAAAGCGCTGCAACCGCTTCTGGCTGCCGACCCTAACAACCCGTGGTACCTCGATCTGTCGACGGATATCGATCTGGGCCAGAAGAAAACGGCCGATGCGATCAACCGTCTGAAGGGGGCGAAAGACGTCCGTACCAACCCGGTGCTGCAGCTTAACCTGGCGAACGCTTACTTACAGGGCGGTCAGCCTGGCGAAGCGGCGACCATTCTGAACCGCTATACCTTTAACAATAAAGACGATCAAAACGGCTGGGATCTGCTCGCTCAGGCGGAAGCCCAGCTCGGCAACCGCGATCAGGAGCTGGCGGCGCGTGCCGAAGGTTTTGCCCTGGTGGGCCGCCTCGATCAGGCGATTTCCACGCTCAGCAGCGCCAGCGCGCAGGTCAAACTCGGCAGCCTCCAGCAGGCCCGTTACGACGCGCGTATCGATCAGCTGCGCGGCCTGCAGCAGCGCTTTAAGCCGTACGAAAAGATGTAATCAAGGAGAATTCACGTCATGACAGACTCCGTAAAAATTTATCACAACCCTCGCTGCTCCAAGAGCCGCGATACCCTGAGCCTGCTGAAGTCTAACGGCGTTGAGCCGGAAGTGGTGCTGTACCTCGACACACCACCTGACGCGCAAACCCTCCGCCAGCTGCTGCACATGCTGGGAATGGGCAGTGCAAGAGAGCTGATGCGTCAGAAAGAAGATCTGTATAAGTCGCTTAACCTGGATGACAGCCGTCTCACCGAGGCTGAGCTGATCCAGGCGATGGTTGAAAATCCAAAGCTGATTGAGCGCCCGATAGTGGTGGCGAACGGCCAGGCGCGCATTGGACGCCCGCCGGAAGACGTGCTCGAGATCCTCTAGTCCTTATGCCGCAGCGCTTCCAGAAAGGCCTGCGGCGTACTCTCTCCCAGCTTTTTCTGCGCTTTTCCCCGGTTGTAAAATTCGCACAGCTGGATCAACAGCTCGCCTGCCGGTTCACTGTTCAGACGTGGGATGATTTCACATAGCGGTAGATCAACCTGAACGGCGCGGTATTGCTGTGGATGCACCGTTACGGTGGTATTACGCTCCTCAAGCTTCACCTCGAAACCAAAAGTCTCAACAGATTGAATATCAGCCGGACAGGCTGCCAGCGCGTCGTTCGTCCAGTGGGCCAGCAGCTGCGGAGAAATGCCCGCGTACAGCCGGGCGTAGCACCAGCCGCTCACGGGTTCACGCGCGCAGAGCAGATGCTGTTCCCCGCCATCGTCCATATGCAGCGACAGAGGCTGATGATGTAACAGGAGTTTTTGCGGCACGATACCTGCCTTCAGCGCCTTTTTTCCCTGCAACGTCGCGCCCTTATGCTTTATCGAAGCCGGTTTGAGATAGCGGTTCAGGGTCGCGCGGGACACGGCGATCCCGAGTTCGCTATTGACCATCTGCAGCAGTTCGTCCAGCGGGGCGCCAGTGATATCCCGCAGGGCATTGACCAGCGCAACCTGCTCCTGTCTCAATGCTTTGTGTATCACTTTTGGCGTCGTGTGATTATCCGAAACCTGCTCGCGGTTGCGCCAGCGCCTGACGGTAGTGACCGAAATACCCAGCTCGGTAGCCAGCTCCCTGTCGCTTTTATCTGACTGCTGTAGATAGCGACGGATGCGCGGCGTCGTGGTGGCATTAGCATGCAGTTTAATTTCCATCGCAGGATCCTCGGAACCAATCTTATGAGATTTATACTACACCAGCGATTGCTTTGTGACCGATTTCACCTTTCGCTCGCCGCGCTTCACTGATAATCCTAAGACATAACACAAACAACACCCCTCAATCTTGTACGGAGTTCACAATGAACAATGTTCTGGGATTTCTTGAAGCAAAACTGATGCCGCTGGCGGCCAAAACGGCCCAGCAGCGTCATCTCGGGGCCATTCGTGGCGCCTACGTGTCATTCATGCCGTTTATCATCGTCGGCTCTATTCTGCTGGTGATCTCGTCGTTCCCGAATCAAGCCTATCAGCAGTTTATGTCTCAGGCCTTTGGTGAGAGCTGGAGCGCCATTATTGAAATCCCGTTCAACGCGGTGTTCTCCACCATGTCGCTGTTCATCAGCTTCCTGGTGGCCTTCCGCCTGGCGGAACACTACGGTGAAGACCGCATCTCCTGCGGTATCCTGGCGCTGGTCGCCTTTCTCATCCTGACGCCCTTTATCAAAGTGGCGGAAAACGGCGGTATTACCGTCATTCCGGTGGAGTGGATTGGCAGCAAAGGGCTGTTCGTGGCGATGATCGGTTCCCTGCTGTGGACGGAGATGTTCTGCTGGCTCAAGCGCAAAAAACTGGTGATCAAAATGCCGGACGGCGTGCCTCCGGCGGTGCAGGAGTCGTTCGCCGCGCTGATCCCGGCCCTGCTGGTGATGATTCTGGTGCTGGGTATCCGCATCGTTTTTGAAAACACCCACTACAACACCATCCACCAGTTTATTTACGAAGTGGTTGCCACGCCGGTGCGCCACTACGGCACCTCTTACTTTGGCGCGCTGATGACGGTGTTCAGCATCACCATTCTGTGGTCAGTGGGCATTAACTCCGGCTCGATGATCAACGGCATCATTCGCCCGCTGTGGATGGAGAACCAGACCGACAACATCGCCGCGATTCAGGCAGGCACGACGCCGCCGCACATTATCACCGAACAGTTTTTTGACATGATCTGGATGGGCGGCGCGGGGGCCACGCTGTCGCTGGTGATTGCGATGCTGATTTTCGCCCGCAGCAAAAACATGCGTGAAGTGGCGCGCCTCGGCGCCGGGGCATCGGTGTTTAACATCAACGAACCGATCCTGTTTGGCCTGCCGGTGATTATGAACCCGATAATGCTTATCCCGTTCAACCTGGTGCCGCTGGTGCTGGTCACCGTGCAGTATGCGGCGATGAAGATTGGCGCGGTTGCCGTCACCACCGGGGTGTTTATTCCCTGGACGCTGCCGCCGGTTATCAGCGGCTTTATCGTTACCGGACACCTGAGCGGCAGCGTCATGCAGCTTATCAACCTGCTGATTGGCGCCATGCTGTACCTGCCTTTCATGCGTATCGTGGACAAACAGTACCGCGCGGCGGAAATGGCCACCGTTACGCAAACCGACACCACCCTTGCAAAACAGGAGTAAAGCATGTGGGGAATTATCGCGACCTGGAGAATGGCGCTTGAAGGCGTTACGGAGTCTGCGTTTGCGCTGGCTGCGGGTAAACCGGTCTCTGCAGCGGTTGTGGATGCCGTCGCCGCCGTCGAAGACTTTCCGTTTTATAAATCCGTCGGCTACGGCGGGCTGCCCACCGAAAATGGCGAAGTGGAGCTGGACGCCGCCTACATGGACGGCGATACGCTGGCGTTTGGCGCCGTGGGCAACCTGGTGGATATCGCCAACCCGGTGCGCGTGGCGCATGCGTTAAGCCGCCAGCGCTACAACAGCCTGCTGGTCGGCCAGGGCGCGCGGGAATGGGCGCTGAGCCAGGGCTTCGCCGACAAAACCATGCTCACTGACCGCGCCATGCAGCACTACCGCAAACGCTGCCGCGAGACGCTGGATAAGGGCTTAAGCCCTTACGACGGGCATGACACCGTCGGCATTATTGGCCTTGATAAACAGGGGTCAATGAGCGTCGCCACCTCCACCAGCGGCCTGTTCATGAAAAAACGCGGTCGACTCGGCGATTCGCCCATTATTGGTTCCGGCTTTTACTGCGACAGTGAAACCGGCGCGGCCACCGCCACGGGCGTCGGTGAAGATCTGATGAAAGGCTGCACCAGCTACGAAATCGTCCGCCGCATGGCGCAGGGTATGACGCCGCAGCAGGCGGCGGATTCGGTGGTGTTCGAGCTGGAAGACAAGCTGATGTCGCGCTTTGGCCGCGCGGGCGATCTTTCCGTGGTGTGCATGAACAACAGGGGCGAATTCGGGGCCGCCACCAACATCAAAACCTTCTCGTTTGTGGTGGCGACGGCTCGCCAGCCCCTCACCGTTTTTCGTACCGAACGCCTGCGGGAGAAAACGCATTATTACGCCGTAGACGATGAGTGGATGCAGGCCTATGCCGCGCGGATCCGCGCGCCGATTGAGGAGTCATGATGATCACGTATCAGTTTATCACCGCGCTTTCTGAAGCGGCTCCGCAAAGCCATTTGATTGCGTCCGCCTCCTGTAGGCATTTGCCCGAAACGGCGCTTGTCGCGGAAATGCGCGAGTCTGCCAGCATCGCTGACACCCGCTTTGGCTGCGCCCCGTTTGCCCGGATCACTCTGCTGCCGGAAGCCCTCTGGCAGGACAGCCTGACCGAAGGATTGCTGACGGCGCTGCGCCCGCTGCTGGCCTCGCCCGTCAGCCCCGAGCTGATACTGGACGTTACCGATATCAACGATGTGGTGCAGGCGCAGGTGCTGCGTTTTCTCTTTAATCAGGCGCACAGGCTGAGCGACCTGAAGCTGAAGAAAACGGATGAATCGGCGGTGCGCCTTACGCACATCACCGCCCTCTGCCTGCCGGAACAGCAGGCAAAACTGGAGGGTGTCTTCCGCCAGCAGCAGGCCATCGCCCGCGGCATGGTCGCGGCGCGACGTCTGGCGGATATGCCGTCCGACCGATGCACGCCGCAGTTTGTGGTGGAAGAGGCGCAAAGGCTCTGTGCCGCCTTCCCCGCCCTGCGCTGCGAAGTGCTGAACGAAAAGGCTATTGCTGAGCAGGGTCTGGGGCTGCTGCACGCCGTTGGCAAAGGGGCGACCTGTCCGCCGCGCCTGCTGGCGATCCATTATGACGGCGTCAACGACGGCCCGGTGCGCTGCTATGTGGGAAAAGGTATTACCTTCGATACCGGCGGCCTGTGGCTGAAGGAAGGCGCGGGCATGTACACCATGAAATACGACATGTGCGGTGCGGCTAACGTGCTGGGCCTGATGCTGACCGTGGCAGAGCTGGCGCTGCCCGTACGCATCATGGGCGTGCTGGCGCTGGCGGAAAACGCCATTGGCCCGGACGCCATGCAGCCCGGAACGGTGGCGACGGCCTGCAACGGCACCACGGTTGAAATCAACAACACCGATGCCGAAGGCCGACTGGTGCTGGCGGACGCCATCGCCTGGGCCAGCCAGCGCCATCCGCAGGCGCGCTATATTATTGATATGGCGACCTTAACCGGCGCGGTCGTGAAGGCGCTGGGGTATGAATTGAGCGGATTAATGACGCAGGATGAACCGCTGCGCGCGGCGCTGACGCTGGCGGGCAAGCAGAGCGGCGATGAAGTATGGTCCCTGCCGCTGGATGCGCGGCTGAAAAAACAGACCGACAGCGCCATTGCCGATCTGTGCAACACGCCGACCAACAATGCGGCAATCAGCGCGTCGGCGGCGTGGCTGCTGCACCACTTTTGCCCGCCGACCATTCCGTGGGCGCATCTGGATATCAGCGGTACGGCGCTGTGGCGAGAGAGCGGAAGGAGCGTGGCATCGGGAAGACCAATTCCACTTTTGGTTGAACACCTGCTGGGGGATGTCTAGTTTTCGTAGGCCGGGTAAGGCGCAGCCGCCACCCGGCACAACTACAGCTTGAGAATATCTTTCACAAACGGAATGGTCAGCTTGCGCTGGGCGGTAATGGAGGCGCGATCGAGCTGATCGAGCGTGTCAAACAGCGTGCGCATTTCGCGATCCAGGCGCTTGAGCAGGAAGCGCCCCACGTCCTCCGGCAGCTCAAACCCGCGCTGCTTTGCGCGCAGCTGTAACGCCTGAAGCTTATCTTCATCCGACAGCGGCTGGAGCTTGTAGATTTGCCCCCAGTCCAGACGAGACGCCAGATCCGGCAGCCCCAGATTGAGCTGTCTCGGCGGACGATCGCCGGTGATCAGCAGCCGGGTTTTGCCCGACTCCAGAATGCGGTTGTAGAGGTTAAAGATCGCCATTTCCCACGGCTCATCACCCGCCACGCATTCGATATTATCGATGCAGACCAGCGAGAGATGTTCCATTCCCTCCAGCACCTCAGGTACGAACCAGGTGCGTTTATCCAGCGGCACGTAGCCTACCGCATCACCGCGCGCCGAAAGCTCCGCGCAGGCGGCATGCAGCAGATGGCTGCGCCCCGCGCCTTCGCGTGACCAGATATAGATGTATCCGCTGTGATCCTGGCGCAGCACGTTTTGCAGTGCAGCCAGTAAAGAGGGGTTATCACCCGGCCAGAAACTCGCGAAAGTTTCGTCGTCAGGGAGATAGAGTGGCAGAGAGAGCTGTGCCGGTCCGTTCAGAAATACCTCAACCAGAGATCCTACGTAAAATCGGAATGGAGTTTAACACGGAACCTGCAAGGAGAGAACCGGGCGATCCTTCGCCCGGTAATACGATCAATGTGACGCTTTTTCGCTGTCGTCCGCGTCCAGAATTTCTTCTTCCGGGCGAATGACCGAGATCAGCTTGAAGATCAGGCTCAGGCCCACGCCGACGATGGTCGCCAGCGCCATGCCCTTCAGCTCGACCGCACCGATGTGCACCTTCGCGCCGCTCACGCCGATGATCAGGATAACGGAGGTCAGGATCAGGTTTTGCGCTTTGCTGTAATCCACTTTGGATTCAATCAGCACGCGAATACCGGAGGCACCGATCACGCCGTACAGCAGCAGAGAAACGCCGCCCATTACCGGCACCGGAATGATCTGAATCGCTGCCGCCAGCTTGCCGACGCAGGAGAGCAGAATGGCGATGATCGCCGCGCCGCCGATAACCCAGGTACTGTAGACGCGGGTAATCGCCATCACGCCGATGTTCTCACCGTAGGTGGTGTTTGGCGTGGAGCCAAAGAAACCGGAGATGATGGTGGAGAAACCGTTCGCAAACATGGAGCGGTGCAGACCCGGGTCGCGGATTAAATCGCGCTTAACGATGTTCGCCGTCACCACCAGGTGGCCGACGTGCTCCGCAATCACCACCAGCGCCGCAGGCAGAATGGTGAAAATAGCAAACCATTCGAAGCGTGGCGTATAGAAGGTTGGCAGCGCGAACCAGTGCGCCTGAGCGATCGGGGTGGTGTCCACCACGCCCATCGCGAAGGAGAGCGCATAGCCCGCCAGCACGCCGATCAGGATCGGGATAATCGCCATGAAGCCGCGGAACAGCACGGAGCCAAACACCGTCACGCCCAGCGTTACCAGCGAGATGATAATGGTTTTGGAATCCGGTGACTGGCCGTCAGCAGGCAGCAGACCGGCCATATTCGCCGCGACGCCCGCCAGCTCAAGACCGATGACGGCAACGATGGCGCCCATCGCCGCAGGCGGGAACATCACGTCCAGCCAGCCGGTACCGGCTTTCTTCACAATGAAGGACACCACGCAGAACAGGACGCCACACATGATAAAGCCGCCCAGCGCGACTTCATAACCCAGCGGCAGCAGCAGCAACACCGGCGAGATAAAGGCAAAGCTCGACCCGAGATACGCCGGGATTTTGCCTTTACAGATAAAGAGGTACAGCAGCGTACCGATGCCGTTGAACAGCAGCACGGTGGCCGGGTTAATGTGGAACAGGATTGGCACCAGCACGGTTGCGCCAAACATGGCGAACAGGTGCTGCAAACTAAGCGGGATAGTCTGTAAAAGCGGCGGTCTTTCACTCACCCCGATAGCACGGCGCGTCATAGTGTTTTCCTCTGTGTAGTATTGTTGGTGTTTTATTCAAAAAAAAGCCGACTATCAAAGTCGGCTTATTTATCGTTATTCGATTATTTCGTACCAAAGATCTTATCGCCGGCATCGCCGAGCCCCGGGATGATGTACCCATGCTCGTTCAGGCCCTGGTCGATAGAGGCGGTATACAGCTCAACGTCCGGGTGCGCTTTTTCCAGCGCCGCGATCCCTTCCGGAGCGGCAACCAGTACCAGCACCTTAATGCTGTTACAGCCCGCGTTTTTCAGCAGGTCGATGGTGGCGATCATAGAGCCACCGGTCGCCAGCATTGGGTCAACCACCAGCGCCATACGCTCGTCGATGTTAGAGACCAGCTTCTGGAAGTAAGGAACTGGCTCAAGGGTTTCTTCGTTACGGTAGATACCCACCACGCTGATACGCGCGCTTGGCACGTGCTCCAGCACGCCTTCCATCATGCCGAGACCGGCACGCAGGATTGGCACCACGGTAATTTTCTTACCTTTGATCTGCTCAACCTGCACCGGGCCGTTCCAGCCTTCGATGGTGACTTTTTCTGTTTCCAGATCAGAGGTCGCTTCGTAAGTCAGCAGGCTGCCGACTTCAGATGCCAGTTCGCGAAAACGCTTCGTGCTGATGTCATGCTCACGCATCAGGCCCAACTTGTGTTTAACGAGTGGGTGTTTCACTTCCACAATCTTCATTCTCTTTCTCCTCTGAGGTGGCGTCCGCAAAAAAATCGCGGGATTATACCGCTTTTTTCGGATTAGGCCATACCCATGTTGCTTGACGTATATCAAGCAAAGTGATTTAGAGACAAAAAAACCGGAGGCGAGACTCCGGCTTGGGTGCGGGGTTCTGCCCGGTGGCACTGCGCTTACGCGGCCTACGTGTAGTGTAGGTCGGGTAAGCGTTAGCGCCACCCGACAATTACAGGTTCTCGCCGTTGCTCGCAATCACCTGCTTATACCAGTCGAACGATTTCTTTTTACTGCGGTTCAGCGTGCCGTTCCCTTCATTGTCTTTATCCACAAAGATAAAGCCGTAGCGTTTTTTCATTTCGCCCGTACCGGCAGACACCAGGTCGATGCAGCCCCACGGGGTGTAGCCCATCAGCTCCACGCCATCTTCCACCACCGCTTTTTTCATCTCGCGGATATGGGCGGCCAGATAATCAATACGGTACTGGTCGTTCACCGTGCCGTCGCTCTCCTGCACGTCGATCGCGCCAAAGCCGTTCTCAACGATAAACAGCGGCAGCTGGTAGTGATCCCAGAACCAGTTCAGGGAGTAACGCAGCCCGACCGGGTCAATCTGCCAGCCCCAGTCGGATTTCTGCACGTACGGGTTAGAGACCAGGCTCTTGCTTTCGTCGTAATCCAGCTGCGGGTTGTCCGCCGTCGCCTTGGTGGCGAAGGACATGTAGTAGCTGAAGCCGATGTAATCGACGCAGCCCTGCGTCAGCGCGGCTTTATCCTCTTCGGTGATATCCAGCGCGAAGCCGCGACGTTCGAAGTAGTTGAGCAGGTGCTGCGGGTACTTCCCGCGAACGTGCACGTCGGTGAACCAGTAGCGGCGGTGCATGGCGTTCATCGCCATCATCATATCGTCCGGCGCACAGGTCAGCGGGTAGATAGGACACATGGCAATCATGCAGCCGATCTGCAGCGACGGGTTAATCTCGCGCCCCGCCTTCACCGCCAGGGCGCTGGCCACGAGCTCGTAGTGCGCCGCCTGGAACATCACCGGCTCACGGTCTTCACCCGGCGCGTACTTCAGCCCGGAGTTCGTGAACGGCGCAAAGTCTTCGTGGAAGTTAGCCTGGTTGTTGATCTCGTTGAAGGTCATCCAGTACTTCACCTTATGCTGGTAGCGCTGGAACACCACTTTTGCAAAACGAACGAAGAAGTCGATCAGCTTACGGTTGCGCCAGCCGCCGTATTCGGTGACCAGATGGAAAGGCATCTCGAAGTGAGAAAGAGTGATAACCGGTTCGATGCCGTACTTCAGGCATTCGTCGAACAGATCGTCATAGAATTTCAGGCCAGCCTCGTTAGGCTCAAGCTCGTCGCCTTTCGGGAAGATCCGCGTCCAGGCAATAGAGGTGCGGAAGCATTTGAACCCCATCTCGGCAAAGAGTCTGATGTCTTCTTTATAGCGGTGGTAGAAATCGATGGCTTCATGGTTAGGATAATTTTTCCCCTCCAGCACGCCGTTGGTGATTTCACGCGGCACGCCGTGCGCCCCCGCGGTCATCACATCGGCGACGCTCACGCCCTTGCCGCCCTCTTTCCAGCCGCCTTCCAGCTGGTGCGCCGCAACGGCCCCGCCCCACAGAAAATCTGCTTTAAATCCCGACATTCGCTTTCCCTCATTCTGCGTTATTTTCTGCAAAAACAATTACAGAAACCGGTTTCAGTTCGATGATGTGCAAAGGGAATAATCGTTGCAAGCAGTTCTCAGAAACCGGTTTCATTTTCGTGAACAGAGTCAAGTTTGGCTGCATTCACGAGGTACACAGAAAAAAAGATCCCCACGTCCAGAATAGGCTCGCAAACGTTTGCCTGGACTGTTAGAATTGCGCCGTTTTTTCTTACTAGCTATGCAATCGCGTGGGGATTTAAGCCGTGACCAACAAAACTTCTCTCAGCTACAAAGATGCCGGTGTTGATATTGACGCAGGTAATGCGCTGGTTGACCGAATCAAAGGTGTGGTGAAAAAAACCCGCCGCCCGGAAGTGATGGGTGGTCTGGGTGGATTCGGCGCACTGTGCGCGCTGCCGCAAAAATATCGTGAACCTGTTCTGGTCTCGGGTACTGACGGCGTAGGCACTAAACTGCGCCTGGCGATGGATTTAAAACGTCACGACACGATCGGTATCGATCTGGTCGCGATGTGCGTGAATGACCTGGTGGTACAGGGCGCAGAGCCGCTGTTCTTCCTCGATTACTACGCAACCGGCAAACTGGACGTGGATACCGCTGCCAGCGTGATTAACGGTATCGCCGAAGGCTGTCTGCAGTCCGGCTGTGCGCTGGTAGGTGGTGAAACCGCGGAAATGCCGGGCATGTATCACGGCGAAGATTATGACGTCGCGGGCTTCTGCGTCGGCGTAGTAGAAAAATCAGAAATTATCGACGGCAGCAAAGTGGCCGATGGCGATGTGCTGATCGCGCTCGCCTCCAGCGGCCCGCACTCCAACGGCTACTCCCTGGTGCGTAAAATCCTCGAAGTGAGCGGCTGTGACCCGCTGACCACCGAGCTGGACGGTAAACCGCTGGCTGACCATCTGCTGGCGCCGACCCGCATCTACGTGAAAAACGTGCTTGAGCTTATCGAGAACGTCGACGTTCACGCTATCGCTCACCTGACCGGCGGCGGCTTCTGGGAAAACATCCCGCGCGTCCTGCCGGACAACACCCAGGCGGTGATCGACGAATCCTCATGGCAGTGGCCAGCCGTGTTTAACTGGCTGCAGACCGCGGGCAACGTGAGCTCTCACGAAATGTACCGCACCTTTAACTGCGGCGTAGGTATGGTTATCGCCCTGCCGGCAAGCGAAGCGGATAAAGCGGTTAAGCTGCTGACTGAAAAAGGTGAAAACGCGTGGAAAATCGGTACGATTAAAGCTTCCGATTCCGAACAGCGTGTGGTCATTGAATGAAAAACATCGTGGTGCTCATTTCCGGCAACGGAAGCAATTTGCAGGCCATCATAGACGCCTGCAAGCAGAAGAAAATCAATGGCACCATTCGGGCAGTTTTCAGCAACAAGGCCGACGCGTTCGGCCTTGAGCGCGCGCGGGATGCGAACATTCCCGCGCACGCGCTGGAAGCCAGCCAGTTCGCCGGGCGTGAAGCCTTTGACCGCGAGCTGGTGCATGAGATTGATGCCTACGCGCCGGACGTGGTCGTGCTGGCGGGCTATATGCGTATTCTGAGCCCGGCCTTCGTCGAACACTTCGCCGGTCGTCTGCTGAATATCCACCCTTCCCTGCTGCCGAAATATCCCGGCCTGCACACCCATCGCCAGGTTCTGGAAAACGGCGATGAGGAGCACGGCACCTCCGTGCATTTCGTTACCGACGAGCTGGACGGCGGTCCGGTGATCCTGCAGGCGAAAGTTCCGGTCTTTGACGGCGACAGCGAAGAAGACGTGACGGAACGCGTGCAGACCCAGGAACACGCCATTTACCCGCTGGTGGTCAGCTGGTTTGTCGACGGGCGTCTCGAGATGCGCGACGGCGCAGCCTGGCTGGACGGCGTGAAGTTACCCCCGCAGGGTTATGCGGCCGAAGAGTAGTTTGTTACGTCGGGTGGCGCTGCTGCGCTTACCCGACCTGTTCATTGCATTACCCGATATTCCCTTCTCCAACCTTCTAAAATCCCCAACAAAAAAAAATAACTGTCATACTTTTCTGGCACTGTTGGACATATCGTGGAAATGCTCGCCATAATAAGGACGAGACGGATTTACCACGTCCTGTGATTGAACTGGAGTGTGAGCTGTAATGGGTCAGGAAAAGTTATATATCGAGAAAGAGCTAAGCTGGTTAGCATTTAACGAACGTGTACTCCAGGAAGCGGCAGACAAAAGTAACCCGCTGATCGAGCGCATGCGTTTTTTGGGCATTTATTCCAACAACCTGGATGAGTTCTACAAGGTTCGCTTTGCCGAGCTGAAAAGACGCATCATCATCAGCGAAGAACAGGGCTTAAACTCGCACTCGCGGCATCTGCTGGGCAAAATCCAGTCCCGCGTGCTGAAAGCCGATCAGGAATTTGACGGCCTGTATAACGAACTGCTGCTGGAGATGGCGCGCAATCAAATCTTCCTGATTAACGAACGCCAGCTTTCCGTTAACCAACAAAACTGGCTGCGCCACTACTTCAAACACTATCTGCGCCAGCACATTACCCCGATTCTGATCAACCGCGAAACCGACCTGGTTCAGTTCCTGAAGGATGATTACACCTACCTGGCGGTGGAAATTATTCGCGGTGAGTCTATCCGTTACGCGCTGCTGGAGATCCCGTCCGACAAGGTGCCGCGCTTTGTGAACCTGCCGCCGGAAACCCCGCGCAGACGCAAGCCGATGATCCTGCTCGATAACATCCTGCGCTACTGCCTGGACGACATCTTCAAAGGCTTCTTCGATTACGATGCGTTAAACGCCTACTCGATGAAAATGACCCGTGACGCCGAATATGACCTGGTGCACGAGATGGAAGCCAGCCTGATGGAGCTGATGTCCTCCAGCCTGAAACAGCGCCTGACGGCCGAACCGGTACGTTTTGTTTATCAGCGCGATATGCCGGACGCCATGGTGGAAATGCTGCGCGAAAAGCTGACCATTTCGCGCTATGACTCCATCGTGCCGGGTGGCCGTTACCACAACTTTAAAGACTTTATTGGCTTCCCGAACGTCGGCAAAGCCAATCTTGTGAACAAGCCGCTGCCGCGCCTGCGCCATCTGTGGTTCGATAAATTCCGCAACGGATTCGACGCCATTCGCGAACGCGATGTGCTGCTCTACTATCCATATCACACGTTTGAGCACGTGCTCGAACTGCTGCGTCAGGCCTCGTTCGATCCGAGCGTGCTGGCGATCAAAATCAACATCTACCGCGTGGCAAAAGATTCCCGCATCATCGACGCGATGATCCACGCGGCGCACAACGCCAAAAAGGTCACCGTGGTGGTTGAGCTGCAGGCGCGCTTCGACGAAGAGGCCAACATCCACTGGGCGCGCCGTCTGACGGAAGCCGGTGTGCACGTCATCTTCTCCGCGCCGGGGCTGAAAATTCACGCCAAGCTGTTCCTGATTTCCCGTAAAGAGGGCGACGATGTAGTGCGTTATGCCCACATCGGTACCGGGAACTTTAACGAGAAAACGGCGCGAATTTATACCGACTACTCGCTCTTAACCGCCGATGCCCGCATCACTAACGAAGTGCGCCGGGTCTTTAACTTTATCGAAAACCCGTACCGTCCGGTGAGCTTTGACTATCTGCTGGTCTCGCCGCAGAACTCGCGCCGCCTGCTGTACGATATGATCGATAAAGAGATCGCCAATGCCCAGAAAGGGCTGTCGTCCGGCATCACGCTGAAGCTTAACAACCTGGTCGACAAAGGGCTGGTGGACAGGCTGTACGCGGCATCCAGCTCCGGCGTGCCGGTTAACCTGCTGATCCGCGGCATGTGCTCGCTGATCCCGGAACTGGAAGGCATCAGCGACAATATTCGTGTGATCAGCATCGTTGACCGTTACCTGGAACACGATCGGATCTATATTTTTGATAATGCGGGTGATAAACAGGTCTATCTCTCTTCGGCAGACTGGATGACGCGCAATATTGACTACCGTATTGAAGTCGCGGCACCGCTGCTGGATCCGCGACTGAAGCAGCAGATCCTCGACATCATCGAGATTCTGTTCAGCGATACCGTGAAAGCACGCTATATCGACAAAGAACTCAGTAACCGCTATGTACCGCGCGGCAACCGCCGCAAAGTGCGGTCGCAACTGGCGATTTACGACTATATCAAATCACTCGAGCAACCCGATTAACCTATGCCGATAAATGATAAGACCCCACGCCCGCAGGAATTCGCCGCGGTCGACCTTGGCTCTAACAGTTTCCACATGGTCATCGCCCGTGAGGTGGATGGCGCGCTGCAGATCATCGGTCGTCTGAAGCAGCGCGTACACCTGGCGGATGGTCTTGATGAACGCAGCATGCTCAGCGAAGAGGCGATGGAGCGCGGGTTAAACTGCCTGTCGCTGTTTGCTGAACGCCTGCAGGGCTTCTCGCCTTCCAGCGTGTGCATCGTGGGCACTCACACCCTGCGCCAGGCCCTGAACGCCCCGGAGTTCCTCAAGCGAGCCGAAAAAGTGATCCCCTACCCGATTGAGATCATCTCCGGTAACGAGGAAGCGCGTCTGATTTTCATGGGCGTTGAGCACACCCAGCCGGAAAAAGGACGCAAGCTGGTTATCGATATCGGCGGTGGCTCAACGGAGCTGGTGATCGGCGAAGACTTTGAGCCGCGCCTGGTGGAAAGCCGCCGTATGGGCTGCGTCAGCTTCGCGCAGATGTATTTCCCGGGCGGCACCATCACCCGCGAGAACTTCCAGCGCGCGCGTATGGCGGCTGTCCAGAAGCTGGAAAATCTGGCCTGGCAGTACCGTATTCAGGGCTGGAACGTGGCGCTGGGCGCGTCGGGCACCATCAAGGCGGCGCACGAAGTGCTGCTGGCGATGGGTGAAAAAGACGGGTTTATTACGCCCGAACGCCTGACGTTGCTGACCGAAGAAGTGCTGAAGCATAAAAGTTTTGACGCCTTAAGCCTGCCGGGTCTTTCCGACGAGCGTAAAGCGGTATTCGTGCCGGGGCTGGCTATTCTCTGCGGCGTGTTTGATGCCCTCGCCATAAAAGAGCTGCGTCTGTCGGACGGCGCGCTGCGTGAAGGCGTGCTGTATGAGATGGAAGGCCGTTTCCGCCATCAGGATATTCGCAGCCGCACCGCGCAAAGCCTGGCCAATCAGTACAACATCGACCGTGAACAGGCGAAGCGCGTGCTGGACACCACGGTGCAGATGTACGAACAGTGGCAGGAGCAGAATCCGAAGCTCGCGCACCCGCAGCTTGCCGCGCTGTTGAAATGGGCCGCGATGCTGCACGAGGTGGGGCTGAACATCAACCACAGCGGGATGCACCGCCATTCGGCCTACATTCTGCAAAACAGCGATCTGCCTGGCTTCAACCAGGAGCAGCAAACCATGATGGCGACCCTGGTGCGTTATCACCGCAAGGCCATCAAGCTCGACGACCTGCCGCGCTTTACGCTGTTCAAGAAAAAACAGTTTCTGCCGCTTATTCAGCTGCTGCGTCTGGGCGTGCTGCTCAATAACCAGCGTCAGGCCACCACCACGCCGCCTACGCTGAAGCTTAAAACCGACGACCATCACTGGACGCTGAGCTTCCCGCACGACTGGTTCAGCCAGAACGCGCTGGTCCTGCTGGACCTGGAAAAAGAGCAGCAGTACTGGGAAGCGGTCACCGGCTGGCTGCTCAAAATTGAAGAAGAGAGCGCCGACGTCGCCGCGTAACGGCTCAGGCGTCCGCGGTGGACGCCTCAGCTTCCAGCAGTGACTCAAGCGGTGCCGGTCTGCCAATCAGATAACCCTGCACATAATCGATGCCTAGCGCCTGAACCGCGCTACGTATCTCTTCGCTTTCGACATACTCCGCTACCACCAGCATCTTTTTCATGCGCGCCAGATGGCAGATAGACGCCACAATCTGATAATCCAGGCTGTTGTTGACGATATTGCGAATAAAGCTGCCGTCAATCTTGAGAATATCCGCGTCCACGCTTTTCAGCCGCGCATAGCTCGCATAGCCGGTGCCAAAATCATCAATTGCAATACGTACCCCCATTTTCTGCAGCTGCCGGAGGATGTGTAGCGCCTGCTCCGCATTGCAAAAGGTGCTGCACTCCGTCACTTCAAAGATCAGTTGCCACGGCTCAATGGCGTATTTCGCCAGCAGGCGACTCACCTCAAGCGGAAACTGCACCCGACACACGGTCGACGGGGCAAGATTAATGGCAAAGCGCTGGCCGGGCAGTCTTTCGCGATGCGCGGCCAGGAAGCGCAGGGTGTGCTCGAGCACCCACAAATCTACCCGCGAAGAGAGACCAAACTCCTGCGCGACGGGCAGGAACTGGTCGGGGGAAATCAATAGCCCGTTTATATCCGGCATTCGGAGCAGGACTTCGTGATAGCAATCGCCACGCATGCCGCAAACGGGTTGAACCAGCAGGGCGAATTCGTCGTTATCGAGCGCCTTTTGCAGGCGGCTCATCATCGCGACTTTATCCTTCAGGTTGCGCTGCAAATGGACGGCCCCACGCTGCTGAAGGTTTTCCGGATGGTTGGAGGAGAGCGACAGGTCGGCAACCACGCCCAGTTCGCCCAGCACCAGATAAAGATGGTTAACCGGGGACCGGACATAGCAATAGCTCACGCCCACCTGCGGCTGCAGCTGCATGCCGTCCCAGACAAAGCGGAACTGCTTGATGTGCTCGTCCAGGGCCTCAATCCGCTGCTGGTGCGATTCCGCGTTAAGCCGTACCGCCAGGTCATACCCGGTCAGGTGATACACCAGCTCATTGGGCTGGAGAATGCCATTCACCCACTGCGCCAGCTGCTGTTTGTACTGAATGCGCAGCAACACGCCGTAATTTCGGCCCAGAATTTCCAGCTCCGGAATGCGCAGCAGGCAGAGCGCCGACCACGGGTTTTTCGCCAGATCGCGCGACAGCGCCCGCAGGTTAGGCATATGGACGACCGGGTCGAGCAGCGCCAGCCTGCGGGAGCGTTTGTTCGCTGCGCGCTGCCGGGTCGCCAGCATCGACATATAAATCACCACGAAGGAGAAGACCAGGTAACTGGAAGAGGTGATCGCCAGCTGAATGTCATACCCCGGATTCACCGGGATATAGCGGTAAAAATAGTGAATAGACACCAGCAGTATCGGCGTCCAGATAAGCGAAATTAGCTTATAGCCAAAACGCATCGCGCCCCAGAGCATCACCGGCATCAGCAGGGAAAGGGTGTAGTTGGTGGTGAAAATGGAGCTGTTCTCATTCATCGGAAGCAGCAGCAGCGAAAGCAGCCCGCCAAGCGCGATAGCCCACACCAACAACTCAACGACCGTCACCTTTTTGTCTATCTCGGAACGGATCTGCGAGAGAAGGCTTTTGATATAGCGCGGATGACGAAGCAGGCGGATCAGCAGATAGCTCAGCGGCACGCCCGTCAGGCCGCTGACCAGCAGCGTCTGATAGTTGATGAGCGTGCGAATATTGAGGGGGTTTAATCCCGCAAGGCTCTGGCGGCTCTCATACACGCCTAAATACACCGCAAACTGAAACAGCACCAGAAACAGCGTCGCGGGGCAGAACGCCTGCCAGAAGATGCGCTGCGCCATCAGCCGAACGTCGCCGTACGCGGTCATATTCCGTCTGGGCGCAAACACCCGGTAGCCACCCCAGCTGAGCACTAAAGGGACGACAAAATGGAGGATCCCCGCGACGGTTTCAAACATACCGACCGACGGGTAATAGCGGATAAACAGCGACAATACGATCCCGGGCAGCGCTTCCAGGCCAAAGAACATCATCAGCGAAAGCAAAAATGAGAGGGGTAAATAATAGAGTGCCGCAATGCCGTCGCCCAGCTGCGTGAACGTATTCGCAATGCTCAGCACGGGAAGTAAAACCACCGGCAAAATAAGCGGCAATGCCCACCAGCGGTTTTCATTTTTTTTCAGGAAAGCCAGAATGTTCATAGATGCCCGGTTAAACCCCTTTCGCTCCAGAGGGAAAATAAAGACAGGCATCCAACCTGACGTACGCGCCGCCCGGCAAGGTGAGGGGCGAACTGTATGGAGGAAGGATTTTAAATATCAGGGCCGGGAAGCCGTTGACTTAAATCAAACTACTTTACGCAAATAACTTTTTGCGGCGTTTTTTTGAAATTATTTTCTTCATATTATCAATATGGTAAATGCATTAATTAATTTCAATAACATTAATCAATGTAAACATTGACGGTTATTTACACACAGCAGAATTGACCCCGCCTTCCCGCTGTGCCTTAATATCCTTGTCGCCCAAAAGGGCTTATCCAGGAAAAACAGAGTGAGTCAGGTCACGCGTATGCGCAAACGACATCAATTTAATACCCGAATGACCCGCATCATACTGCTCATCAGCTTCCTGTTTTTCTTTGGCCGCTTCGTTTACTCTTCAATTGGCGCCTGGTACCACCATCAGGACAAAACCCAGTCGCAGCAATCCAGCCTGACCGTCGACACCGCTGACCGCTAAACAGCCGTAGGATGTTGCACGAGCCGAATAATGGCCGCGATCCCTTTGCTGAGGATTTTATCCTGCCGCATTACCACCGCCAGCTGCCGCTGCAGCATGGGCGTAAGTGACATCACGCATAGCCCTTCGCGATCGGCATCCTGTTGGACCGCCATTCGCGGCACAATACTGTAGCCCAGCCCCGCGCGAACCATGCGTTTGATCGCCTCGATGCTGCCAAGCTGCATCACCGGTGCGATCGCTAATCCATTAGCCGCAAACCAGCCCTCGATCAGCGCCCGGGTACCGCTGCCTGATTCAAAGGCAATCAGCGGCTGAGCGTGCAGCGCCTCCGGGGTAAAATCCCTGAAAGCATCCTGCTGCTCCCGCGACGCGATAAAAACAAACTCTTCGTCCATTACCGGCATGACGTCCAGCGCTCTGCCGCTCACCGGCAGCGTCACCAGCCCCATATCGAGCCGGTTCTCTTCGATGGCCCTGACGATGTCGAGGGTGTTGCCCGTCGTCACCCCCACGCTCAGGAGCGGATAGTCTCGACGCAGCTTCTCCAGCAGCGGCGGCAGAAGATGGATGCAGGCCGTTGCCCCCGTGCCAAGCGTAATGGTGCCGCTCACATCTTGGCTGAATGCGCTCACGGACCGGATGGCGTCATCTACCGCCAGCTGAATACGCTCCCCATGCGCCAGCAACGCCTGCCCGGCAGCCGTAGCCTTAATCCCTCGCCCGGTCCGCTCCACCAGCCGCGTTTGCAGAAACTGCTCCAGCTGACGTATTTGCAGGCTGACGGCGGGCTGGGAAATACCCAGCGCATCCGCTGCCGCTGAAAAGCTGCCGCGCTGGATCACCAGACGGAAGGTGGCGAGATAGCCCAGATTAAGCGTTGTCATTCAAAGTTTCTCTTATACCGCGCATAAGGTTGCTGCCCTGCCAGCACAATAGCGCGCGAGTTATGCTCAGGACAACTGCATAACGGAATGAAAAACAATGGAAACACCCGCCCTGCCACGCCGCCTCGCCCTCACGGCGGGATGTAATCAGCTTATCAACTGGGGGATCTCGTTTTATATGCCCGGCACCTTTGCGCTGGCGATTTCAGCCGACCGGGGATGGTCATCACCGCAGATTTACCTCGGCCTGACGCTGGCGATGCTGGTCATGGCGGCGGTTTCTCCGTTTGTCGCCCGCCTGCTGGCACGCTTTGGCGGTCAGACGGTGGTGATGAGCGGCACGTTGCTGATCGCCGCAAGCTGCGCAGGGATGGCCTATACCCAGACGCTTTTTGGCTGGTACTGCGCCTGGCTGATCGGCGGCGTAGGGATGCGCCTGTCGCTGTACGACGCGCTGTTCGCCGCGCTGGTAAACCTCTACGGGCAGCAGGCGCGAAGAACAATCTCACGCGTCACGCTGGCGGGCGGGCTGGCCTCCGCCGTTTTCTGGCCGCTGGGCGATGCTCTGCTTCAGGTCATGAGCTGGCAGGAAGCGCTGCGCGTCTACGCGCTCTTCGGCCTGCTGAGCGCGATGCTGATTCGAACGCTTCCCCGGCAGCGGCTGACGGTGACGACAAAGGTCACCGCGCCGCCGCTGAACAACGAGCGGCGTAACGGCTGGCTTTATGCCGCCTTCATTGCCCTCATCACCTTTGTCTCTAACGGCACGTCCCCCCATCTGCCGGAGTTTATTGCCCACTTTGGCCTGCCGGTCGCCATCGGCATGCTGTGGGGAGTCGGCCAGACGGGCGCCCGCTCGCTGGAAGTGCTGGCGGGTGCCCGCTTAACCCCCTTCAAACTCACGCTTTTTACCGCGCTCGCCATGCCGCTCTGCTTTCTTCTGGGGATGAGCAGCGCCCTGTTTGCGTGGTGTGCGGCCGGGTTCGTGCTGGGCTACGGCGCCATCAACGGGCTGGTCACCATTGTGAAAGCCACCCTGCCGCTGGAGCTGTTTAGCGCCGAAAGCTATGCCCGCCGCACGGGCATGCTGCTTATCCCCGGCCAGCTGATGGCGGCAGCCTCACCGTTTGCCTATGCGTGGCTGAATAAAACGCTGGGGATCGCGGGTGCAATGTGGGTATCAACGGGCCTGACGCTGGTGATTGCCGGGCTGGCGATAGCGATTGTGCGTCGTCCAGGCAGGCAAACTGTATCGCACTGTATCCAGAGCGCCACGCTAACAAACGGGTACAAAACGCCGCCTCCGGCAAATATCTCCGATACATAAAAATGGTTTTCTTTCCCTGTCGTCATTCACAACCGATAAGGAGAGAACCCATGATTCGTCGCTATGCACTTTTCCCCCTGCTAGTCCTGGCCTCTGTAGCCCATGCCCGGACCATGCCGCTGGATAACCTGAGCGCCGCGGACGTTAACGGCCCCGCCGCCGTTGCGCCGCTGGCGCAGCCGCAGCCGCCCGCAAAGCTGATAGTCGATCCGCCGCTTGCCGGGCCGCTGAGCAAAGGCGCGGTGTTTATCCAGTACCGTGCCGAAAACCTGCGCATCGAGCCGGTATTCGGCCCGGAGGCGCTCAAGGTCACCCCGCGCATCGGTCACATTCACGTGGTGGTGGATGACGCGCCGTGGCACTGGGCTGACGCCAGCGGAGAGCCGGTGATCCTCGTGGGGCTACCCGCCGGTAAACACAAGGTGACGATTATTCTGGCCGACCCGACGCACAAGCCGCTCGACCACAAAACCGTTGAATTCACCGTCCCGCCCCACGCGACGGTCCACCACTTTTAAGGAGTCTGAAGATGAAAGCACTGTCTGTAGTGACGGCAGGCCTGCTGGCGGTTTCCGCCAGCGCCTTTGCGCAGAGTAAAACCAGCGTCGTGCTGGTGCACGGCGCGTTTGCCGACGGCAGCAGCTGGAATAAGGTGATTACCCTGTTGCAGAAGCAGCACGCCGAGGTCATTGCCGTCCAGCTCCCGCTCACGTCGCTTAAGGATGACGTTGCGGCCACGCGGCGGGCCATCGCCCGCGCCCAGGGTGACGTGGTGCTGGTGGGCCACTCCTGGGGCGGCACCGTGATTAGCGAGGCGGGCAACGATGCGCGGGTAAAATCGCTGGTGTACGTGGCGGCGTTCGCGCCGGATTCCGGCCAGTCGACTGCGGATCTGGCAGGAAGCTATCCTGCCCCGCCGGGCAGCGCGGGCATTGCTAAAACGGCGGACGGCTATTTATACCTGCCGACAGGAGCTGTCAGAAAGGACTTCGCGCCTGACGTGAAGCCAGACACTCAAAACACGACTGCAGCCACGCAGGGGCCAATTAAGGCCGAGGCGTTTGGTGAAAAGGTCACCCACGCGGCGTGGCATGATAAACCGAGCTGGTATGTGGTCAGCAAGAATGACCGAATGATCACCCCCGATCTTGAACGGGCGATGGCGAAGACGATCCATGCGAAAACCGCCGAGGTGGCGGCAAGCCACGTGTCGATGGTGAGCCAGCCGCAGATCGTCGCCCGGACGATTGAGCAGGCGATAAGCAGTAATTAACCGGAGTGACTCATTCGATCTTCTGCACTTCCGTATCCACCGGCAGCAGCGCAGTGCCGTCATGCGCTGCTGGCGCCATAAAGGGAACCGGCCTGCCCGTCCGCCTGTCGACCAGCAGCGAGTGACGCTCGCCCTGCGCAAACAGATTTTGCTCTCCCCACTGACGCAGCGCCACGATCACCGGGAAAAGACGTTCGCCTTTGTCGGTCAGAACATATTCCTGATAAGCCGTGCCGTCCGATGCTCCCTGTAACGTCAGGATTTCCGCCTCAACCAGCTTGCGAAGCCGGTCAGAAAGGATGTTGCGCGCCACCCCAAGGCTGCGCTGAAAATCCCCGAAGCGCGTCATGCCGTCAAACGCATTACGCACAATGAGAAGCGACCAGCGATCCCCGAGCAGATCAACGCTGCGGGCAACGGGACAATATTCCTCTTTTACCGTATTTCGGGACATCACCTGTTTTCCTCGCAAAGGCCAGCCTATAACTAGTTGCATTTTAAAACTGCTTAACCTAGCATTCAACCAGTTTCATTTTAAAACCAGATTACCACAGGCGAGGATTTTGAATATGTCACTGACGTCAGCCCTTCCTTCAGCCGACATGCCGCGCAGCATGGTCTGGCTGTTCGCCACCGCCAGCGGCCTAAGCGTGGCAAACGTCTATTACGCCCAGCCTCTGCTTGACGCGCTGGCGAACGATTTCAGCATCAGCCATGCGGCCGTGGGTGGCGTGGTGACCGCGACACAAATTGGCTGCGCGCTGGCTCTTTTGCTTGTCGTTCCTCTGGGTGACAAAGTGGATCGTCGACGACTCATGGCAGTACAGCTGATTGCTCTGGTGGTGGCGCTGGTTTCCGTCAGCATGGCACAGTCCTCTTCAGCTCTGCTGATCGGTATGCTTGCGACCGGTATGTTGGGCACGGCCATGACGCAGGGGCTGATCGCCTACGCCGCCAGCGCCGCGTCGCCCCATGAGCAGGGACGCGTTGTCGGCGCGGCACAGGGCGGCGTGTTCATAGGTCTGCTGCTCGCTCGCGTCTTTGCCGGTGGCATCAGCGATATCGCGGGCTGGCGCGGGGTTTATCTTTGCGCCGCCGCACTAATGCTCATGATTGCGTTACCTCTGTGGTGGCGACTCCCCACCCTGCCAGCAGTCACAGCCACGATGAGCTATCCGCGCCTGATTGGCTCAATGCTCACGCTGCTGCGGCAGGAAAAAATGCTGCAGATACGCGGCGTGCTGGCGCTGCTGATGTTTGCATCGTTCAACATTTTCTGGAGCGCGCTGGTGCTGCCGCTGAGCGCACCGCCGTTTAACTTTTCGCATACAGCGATTGGCGCGTTTGGACTGGCTGGCGCGGTGGGCGCGCTGGCGGCCGGCCGGGCAGGACGCTGGGCCGATCGGGGATATGCCCAGCGCACCAGCGCGGCGGCGCTGAGTATCTTACTGTTAGCCTGGTGGCCCTTGTCGCTGATGGACCGTTCACTCGGGATCTTGCTTATCGGCATCATACTGCTCGACTTGGGCGGTCAGGCGCTGCACGTCACTAATCAGAGCATGATTTTCCGCACCCGTCCCGAGGCGCACAGCCGGCTGGTCGGGCTGTACATGCTGTTTTATGCCGTCGGCAGCGGGCTCGGTGCGCTCGGCACAACGATGACGTATGCCTGTGCCGGCTGGCCGGGCGTCTGCCTGCTTGGCGCCTCGGTCAGCCTGCTGGCGCTGGTGTTCTGGTGGCTAACCCGCGCTAGCCACCGCTGACCGCGGGATAATCCCGATTAATCCACGCGTGGTCCTCTTCCCAGGTGAACATCCATTTGCGCACCGGGCCGGCCATCACGTTGAGGTAGTAGCTGTCATACCCGGCCATCGTCGCGACCGGGTGGTAGCCCTTCGGCACCATCACCACGTCACGGTTATAGACCGCCATACACTCATCCAGCGTTCTGTCATCGGTGTAGACGCGCTGCATGCAGAACCCCTGCTCCGGGTTGAGGCGATGGTAGTAGGTCTCCTCCAGATAGGTCTCCTGCGGCGGGTTATCCGTGTCGTGCTTGTGGCTCGGGTACGAGCTGGTGCAGCCCTCACTGGTCCACACCTCCACCACCAGCAGGCTGTCGGCGGGCCTGTCTTCCGGCAAAATGTTATGCACGTAGCGCTGGTTGTGACCTTTGCCGCGCGCTTCACCGTCGATATCCTGCGGGGCAATCAGCCGCGTCGGATACGTGCCTTTGCCCGGCGCGGCGCAGACCGCCAGCTCCAGCGTCGTCAGCGCCTTCACCTGCACCGATTCCTGCGGGGCGACGTACACCGCCCACGGCTTAATGCGCTCGAAGGGGCTCATCCGCTCGCCGATATCGTTAAACTGCGCGGAAGGCGTGCTGATGGAGGCCCGCCCGGCGACCAGCACCAGGCAGCGCTCTTCGCTGACGGCGGGCAGCGTCAGCGTCTGCCCCTCCTGCAGCTCATACGCCTCAAAGCCGACGTAGCCCCACCCTGCGCCTTCCGGTGTAACACACTGGGAGCGCCCCTCCGCGTTCGGCTGTTGCCAGCGTGATAACAGACGTGACATGTTCCCTCCTCAAATCAGTCCGGCGTCGCGCGCCAGGCGGCTCAGGTTGTTATACCCCAGACGGGCGTAGGTCAGCGGATGGGCAATCGCCGGATCCTGCTCGGCCTCGACCACCAGCCAGCCGTGATAATCCTGCGCCTTCAGCAGCCGCATAATCGGTGGGTAATCGACGCAGCCGTCGCCCGGCACGGTAAACACGCCGCTCAGCACCGCATCGAGGAAGCTGGTTTTGCGGTTTTTCACGTCCGCCAGCACGTCGGCGCGCACGTCTTTGCAGTGAACGTGATTGATGCGCGACGCCCAGCGCTGCGCCACCGCCAGCGGATCGGCCCCGGCAAAGGTCAGATGGCCGGTATCCAGCAGCAGTCCGACCGCCTCCCCGGTGTGAGTCATCAGGTTGTCCACGTCCTCGGCAGACTCAATCACCGTCCCCATATGGTGATGGTAGGCAATCTGCACGCCCTGCTGCTGCGTATAGCGGGCAAATTCGGTGAGCTTCTCGCCGTACTCCTTCCAGCGCTCCTGCGGGAAGCGCGGGCGCAGATGCACCGGGGTCTGCTGCTCGCCGTGAATGCAGCCGCTCACTTCCGCAAACACCAGCACCTTCGCCCCCAGCTCGCGCAGCAGCGTCAGGTGCGACTGCACGGCGGCGATCTCCTCCTCCACGCTGCGCTCCAGCAGGCGGCCGGAGTACCAGCCGGAGACCAGCTGCAGGTCGTGACGCTGCAGGATGGGGCCAAGCAGGCGCGCTTCGCGCGGGAATTTATTGCCCAGCTCGAAGCCGGCAAAACCGGCCTCTTTCCCTTCTCTCAGACAGGTTTCCAGCGAGGTTTCCGCGCCGAGAGAAGGCAGATCGTCGTTCGTCCACGTCAGCGGGTTAATGCCTAATTGCACACTCATTGTCGTCTCCATTATGCGTGTCCGCGCTCGCGCCACCAGGCGATAAGCTGCAGGTAGTTGTCCCGGATGCGCGCCACCAGCTGCGCATCGTCAATATCGTGCTTCAGCCACGCGCGGGAGGCATCGCCAAACAGCGTGCGCCCCACGGCGAAGCCTTTCACTACCGTCTGCCCCGCTGCGGCTTTGAAGTCGGCGCGCAGCTGTTCCGCCGGGGCGTCCAGGCCGAGGATCACCACCCCGCGGCAGTGCGGGTCCCGGCGTTCGATAATCTCGCTCAGCGCCGTCCAGCCGTCGGCGGAGAGCGGCGGCAGCTTCCACCAGTCGGGATAAATGCCGAGGTTGTAGAAGCGCGAGATGGCGCGCAGGTAGAGCTCGTCGCTGCGCGGCATGCTGGCGGGCAGGATCACCTCCAGCAGCAGCTCGTGCCCGGACCGGCAGCAGGCGTGGTACACCTCGGCGATTTTCTGCTCCTGCTCCAGGCGCAGGCCGTGAGCGTCTTCCGGATGGAAAAAGACCAGGCACTTCACCACGTGCTCCTGCGGCCAGCTGATAAGCTGGGTGCCGATGTTGCCGTGCTCCATCTCCAGCGGCCGGGAGCCCGGCAGCTCGATGGGACGACCAATCCACCACCCTTCCCCGGTGATCGCGTTCAGCGCGTCCTGACCAAAGGTGCCGTCGCACAGCAGGCCGGCTTTGCCCTCCAGCCCGGCGCGGCTCGCCGCCTCGCGGCTGGCCTGCAGGATCAGCTGCTTCAGCGCCGGAATGCGCTTAAGCGACGCGCCGCACTGCATCGCCATATCCTCAAGCTGGCTGCGGTGGTCGAAGGCCATCACGCACAGCTCCGGCCATTCGCGGCGTCGGGTGGTCACCCGGTGGAGATGGTTAAGACGCGGGTCGAGATCCGGGCGCGGCACATCCGCAGCGCGGGAGAGATAGTCATCCAGCTCGATTTTGCTCGGCATCGCCGGGGCGCAGCCGTGGCGCGAAACCACCAGCGCGCCGCAGGCGTTGGCGTAGCGGCACGCCTGCTCCCAGCCCTCGTCGTTCAGGTAGCCGCGCAGCAGGCCGGACATAAACGCGTCCCCCGCCCCGAGGACGTTCAGCACCTCCACGCGCACGCCGGTCACCGTCAGGCCGTCGTCCAGCCGGGACGGAATAGCGTCGGTATAGACCGAGCAGCCGAGCGCGCCGCGTTTGCAGACCAGCGCAGCGTCACTGACGGCGCGCACCTGCTCCAGCGCCTGGAGGGTATCCGTGCTGCCGCCCGCAATGTGAAACTCCTCTTCGGTGCCGACAATGACGTCGAAGAGGTGCAGAACCTCCTGCAGCTCGCGGGTGACCTTCTCGGCGGCGATAAAACGCGTTTCGCCGTCGCCTAAGGAGGTGAGCCCCCACAGCACCGGACGATAGTCGATGTCCAGCACCGTGCGCACGCCGTGACGGCGGGCATAGCCCAGCGCCGTCAGCACCGCCTCGCGGGTCTGCGGATGAGAAAGGTGAGTCCCGGTGATGGCAAGACAACGTGCGGAGGCAATGTAGCTTTCGTCCACATCGCTGGCGGTAATCGCCATATCCGCGCAGTTATCGCGATAAAAAATCAGTGGAAAGGTGTCCCGGTCTTTAATGCCGAGGAGCACCAGCGCCGTAAGTCGTTGTTTATCGGTAATCAGATGGCTGGTATCGCAGCCCACCTGGTTGAGCTCTTCCCGCAGGAAGCGGCCCATATGTTCATCGCCGACGCGCGCCAGCATCGACGAACGTAAACCCTGACGCGCGGTGCCGTACGCCACGTTACCCGACGACCCGCCGAGATATTTGGCGAAGCTCGACGCGTCCTCCAGACGGGCACCAATCTGCTGACTGTAGAGGTCTACCGCCACGCGGCCCATGCATATCACATCAAACTGCTTTTCCACGTTGATACCTCATCAGACAATGTCGTTCACGTTCAGCCAGCGGCCTTCCCGGTGCGAGAGCGCAATCGCGTCCAGCACGCGCGACACCTTCCAGCCCTCTTCGAAGTCCGGCCACATCGGCGCGTCGGCGGCAATCCCGTCCACCAGGTCGCGCACCTCCACCGTTTTTTGATCGTTAAAGCCAATCCCGTGGCCCGCGCCCATGCAGAACGCGGCGTAGTCCGGGTGCGCCGGGCCGACGAGCAGCGTGCGGAACCCCTGACGGTTCACAGGATCGTCATGCAGATAGAGCTTCAGCTCGGCCATGCGCTCCTGGGTGAAGCTGATGGCGCCTTTCGTCCCGGTGATGACGTACGAGAGCCCCATCTTGCGTCCGCAGGCAACGCGGGAGGTTTCAATCACGCCCTGCGCCCCGCCCGCGAAACGCACCATCGCGTGGGCCTGATCCTCGTTTTCAACGGCAATCATCTCAGACGATCCGGCCTTCGCCGGTCGCGCCGGGACCACGATCTTCAGATCGCCGCAGACCTGCTCGATATCCCCGACCAGGTACTGGGCCATGTTGACGATATGCGCCGCGAGGTCGCCCAGCGCCCCCAGCCCGGCGGTCTCTTTGAAGCAGTGCCAGTGAATGGGCGAAAGCGGGTCGGCCATATAGTCTTCGTTGTGGGTGCCGTAGAAGTGGATCACCTCGCCAATCTCGCCTCGCGCGATAATCTCCTTCGCCAGCTGCGCCGTCGGGTTCTTCATGTAGTTGAACCCCACCAGCGTTTTCACTCCTGCCCGCTGTGCAGCCTCAACCATTTCACGCGCGTCGTGGGCGTTCAGCGCCAGCGGCTTTTCCGAGTACACATGCTTGCCGTGGCGGATCGCCTCCAGCGCCATCTCCTTATGCAGATGGTTGGGGGAACAAATATCCACCACGTCAATGGCCGGGTCGGCCACCAGCGCCCGCCAGTCCCCGGTGGAGCGGTTGAAGCCAAACGCCTGCGCGCGCGCTGCCGCCAGCTCCGGCGTGACTTCCGCCACCATCTCGCGCACCAGCCTGCCGCGCAGGTTGAACACCGTCGGGGCCTGGGCATAGGCGATAGCGTGCGCCTTGCCGATATACCCGGTGCCAATTAATCCAATACGAACCTCTTTCATCGTGATCCTCACAGTGCGCCGCGACGGCTTTTGGCATAGGTATCGAATGCCACCGCCAGAACGATAATTAATCCGGTGATAATCTGCTGGTAGTAGGCCGAGACGTTCATCAGCACCAGGCCGTTAATCAGAATGCCCATGATGATGGAGCCGATAATGGTGCCGCCGATGCGCCCGTAGCCGCCCATCAGCGAGGTGCCGCCGATCACCACCGAGGCGATGACGCGCAGCTCAAAGGAGATCCCGGCTACCGCCTCGGCGCTCCCCAGACGCGCGCTCAGGATGAAGCCCGCCAGCCCGGCCAGACAGCCGATCAGCACGTAGACGCTGACCAGCACGCGCTTCACGTTGACCCCCGCCAGTCGCGCCGCCTCCGGGTTGCCGCCGATGGCGTAGACGAAGCGTCCCCAGCGGGTTTTATGCAGCGCCAGATAGCCGCCGACGGCGACGATGGCGAAGATCCAGATAGGAATAGAGATGCCGAGCAGCTCCCCGCGTCCCCACCAGCGGTAGCCCTGATCGAAACCGGCGATCGGCGCGCCGTCGTTAATCACCAGCGTCAGGCCGCGCCAGATTGTCATCCCGCCGAGGGTGACGATGAACGGCGGCAGGCGCAGGCGGGTGACGCCCAGGCCGTGCAGGAAGCCAATCGCCGTGCCCATCGCCAGACAAATCCCCAGCCCAATCAGCCAGCTCATGCCGCCCCAGGCGTTCGGGTCGACGGTGGTGAAGTTGTCGCCTTTGATCACGTACGCCGCGGTCATGGCGCACACCGCCAGAATGGAGCCCACGGAGAGGTCGATCCCGGCGGTGAGAATGACGAAGGTCATCCCCACGGCCATGATCCCGTAGATGGACACTTCGGTCAGGATGTTGAAAATATTGCGTTCAGAGAAAAAGTTGCTGTTCTGCGACTGGAAGAAGATCAGCAGCAGGATCATGAAAATCAGCACCCCGAAGCGCTCGAAGAAGGCGATGGGATCGATGCGTCCGGCGCGTTTGACCGGGGCCTGCGTTTTAGAAATCATCTGCGTCATGAGAAACTCCGTTATGCCGCGTTCAGGGCGTTGTGGTTGATGGCCATCATCGTCATCAGCCGTTCTTCGTTGGCATCGTCGCCGTGGATCTCGCCGGTCACCCGGCCTTCGCTGAGGGTGATGATCCGGTCAGACACCGCCATCACCTCAGGCAGATCGGAGGAGATCACGATCACCGCCACGCCCTTTTTCGCCATGTCAAACAGCACCTGGTGCACTTCCGATTTGGTCCCCACGTCGATGCCGCGCGTCGGCTCATCGACGATCAGCACCCGCGGGTTGAGCGCCATGCAGCGCGCGAGGATCACCTTTTGCTGGTTGCCGCCGGAGAGCTTGCGCACCTCCTGCGCGCTGTTGACCATTTTGATCTGCAGCGCCTTGCGGTAGGACTCAATCAGATCGTCCTCTTTGCGGGTGTTCACGAACCAGCACCACTGCAGCAGCGAGGAGAGACAGGAGAGCGACAGGTTGTCGCGGATCGACAGCCCCAGCACCGCCCCCTCTTTTTTGCGATCTTCCGGCACCAGCGCCACGCCCTGGTCGAGGGCATACAGCGGGTCGCGCGGCTGGTACGGCACGCCGTCCAGCTCAAAGCTCCCGGAGGTAAACGCGTCTGCGCCAAACAGGCAGCGCGCCACCTCGGTACGTCCCGCGCCCACCAGCCCGGCAATGCCCAGAACTTCCCCGGCGTGGACGTGGAAGCTGATGTCGTGCAGGGCGATGCCGTGCGGATCCAGCGGCGGCTTTTCGCGGCTCAGCCCCTTCACCGCCAGGCGGACGGGTTTGTCTTCATGATGCGTTTCGCTGGCCGGACGGCGGTTAAAGGCCACGTCGCGCCCGACCATCAGGCGGATCAGCTGTTCGACGTTGGTCTCCGCCACCGCGCCGGTGCCGGTAAAGCGGCCGTCCTGGAAAACGGTGAAGCGATCGCAGAGCTGGAAAACTTCGTGCAGACGGTGGGTAACGTAAATAATGCTCACGCCGCGGTTTTTAAGCTCCCGCACCACGCGGTGCAGGCTTTCCACCTCGCTGTCGCTCAGCGCGGCGGAAGGTTCGTCCATAATGATTAACCGGGCGTTGAGGGTCAGCGCCCGGGCGATCTCCACCATCTGCTGCTGGGCGACGCTCAGGCGGGCGACAGGCGTGGTCGGCGCAACGTTCAGCTGGAGGTAATCGAGAATGACCTGCGCCTCCTGGTTGACCGCCCTTTCGTCGACGATCAGGTTGCGCCTGCGCGGCTCGCGACCGAGAAACATGTTTTCCGCGACGGTCATGTTGGGCAGCAGGTTGAATTCCTGATAGATGGTGATAATGCCCTTGTTCTGGCGCGCCACCGGGGAGTCGTCCACCGGCAGCGTTTCGCCGTTGAACCAGATATCCCCGCGCGTTTGCGGCTGCGCGCCCGCGAGCGCCTTCAGCAGCGTGGATTTTCCCGCCCCGTTTTCCCCCAGCAGGGCGTGAATTTCGCCGCTGCCAACGGTCAGCTGAGCGCTGCTCAGCGCCCAGACGCCGGAAAAGCTTTTTGCCAGGTCGGTCACTTTCAGTAAGGGTTGCGACATCAGTCTGCTCCTCCTCATGATGAGCCGCCAGAGGCGGCTCGGGACATATTAGTTACCGGCCTCACCGATACGCTCAGCCTGCTGCAGGTTCTCTTTGGTGATCAGCGTCGGCGGGTAGTCGGCCCCGGTGATGGCTTTCTTCTCGCGCACGTTGGCCACCAGCTGGCTCATCGCCGTCTGCACCGCAAAGCCCGGGCGCTGATCCGCCGTTACCGCCAGCCAGCCGTCGCGCACGCGGGCCAGCGCTTCCGGCACCGCATCAAACCCGGTCACGAGGATTTCGCCCGGCTTCACGCCCTGGCTCTGCAGCGCTTCAATCGCGCCCAGCGCCATATCGTCGTTGGCGGAGAGGATCACCTGCGGGCGCTTCGGCAGCGAAGGCAGAACGCTTTCAACGATGCGCATTCCTTCAGAACGCATCCAGTTGCCGGTCTGATCGGCGACGATCTTGTACTTATCCCCGCCCGCCTTCAGGCTGTCGCGGATCCCTTTGGTGCGTTCAATGTTGGAAGAGGAGCCCGGCTGACCGGTGAGGAGAATGATGTCCGCGCCGTCGGGGAATTTGGTTTTAACGAAGTCGCCAACCGCCTGGCCGCCCTTGTAGTTGTTGGCGCCAAAGTGCGGCACTTTCTTCTGGCTGTCGACGGAGCGGTCAAGAGTGACGATCGGCAGCTTTGCATCCTGAATTTCATCCACAGCGCTGGAGACCGCGTTGACGTCGTTCGGGGAGACGATAAAGCCCTGCGCCCCGCGGGTGATGGCGTTTTCCAGGTCAGCCACCTGCTTCGGCGAGCTGCCCTGCCCGTCCAGCACCTGAAGCTTCACGCCCATCTCTTTTGCGGCTTTCACCGCCGTGCGCTGCATGTGAACTTCAAACGGCATGGCCAGGTTTGGCGTACTGAAAACGATTTGCTCGTTTTCGGCGAGGGCGGCCCCGGACGTCATGGCGATGAGGGCGGCTACGATCAGTTTTTTCATTATTATGTCTCTCTGTGTAGGGTTGTTGTGTTTAGAGGACGATCTCGCGCTGGCTGCGCAATGACTCCAGCGCTTTATCCGCAAGGTACAGCGCACGTTCACCATCATCGCCGCTGCAGTCAGGCACCGCTTCGCCGCGCAGGACCGCAACAAAGTGTTCCCATTCCGCGGCGTAAGCGGATTTGTAGCGCTGCAGGAAGAAGTGTTCCGGCAGCGCGCTGGTGCAGCCCTGTTTGCCGTAGTGCTGCACCTGGTTTTCCAGAATGTTGCCCGCGCACAGCAGCCCTTCGGAGCCGTGCAGCTCCAGGCGCTGGTCGTAGCCGTAAGATGAACGGCGGCTGTTGACGATGGTCGCCATCGCGCCGGAGGCATATTTCAGAACGATAAACGCGGTATCGATATCTCCCGCCTCGCCAATCGCCGGATCCACCAGGTTGCTGCCCTGGGCATACACCGACACCGGCTCTTCGCCCATGATGAAGCGCGCCATGTCAAAGTCGTGAATGGTCATATCGCGGAACATGCCGCCGGAGACGCGCACATACTCCGCAGGCGGCGGAGACGGGTCGCGAGAGATGATCAGCAGCGATTCCGGTTTGCCGATGCGCCCGGCCTGCGCGTCGGTTTTCACGCGGCGAAACTGCGGGTCAAAGCGGCGGTTAAAGCCGATGAACAGCGGCACGTCGTACTCTTTGACCACCTTCAGGCAGTCGCGCACGCGGGCGAGGTCGAGGTGTACCGGCTTTTCGCAGAAGATGGCCTTGCCGTGGCGGGCGGCCATTTCAATCAGGTCCGCGTGGGTATCGGTGGCGGAGGCGATCAGCACGGCGTGAACGTTAGGGTCGGTCATCGCCTCGTTCAGGCTCTGCTGGCGGGCCTGATACTGCGCGGCGAGACGGGTGGCAAATTCCTGATTCGGGTCAACCACGGACCAGAGCGTGGTCGCGCCGTGGCTGGCGATGTTAGCTGCATGTACCTGGCCAATTCGGCCAGCGCCCAGTAAAGCAATGTTAAACATAACGGCTCCCGGTGTTGGTGAATGCTGTGAACTAACGACCCTATAAATAAAACATTTATTTCATTTTTATAAATAGTGAAAATTATGTTTTTGAGTGCGGGTTAACACTTTTGAGATGAATGAGATAAATTTTGTTATCAATCTCACAACATGAGTGGGCATGCGGCAACTCCCATCACCCCGGCCCTCTCCCTCAGGGAGAGGGAGTAAAAAACCGCACCGATCCGTCCCCTCTCCCTGTGGGAGAGGGTTAGGGTGAGGGGAAAACAAAAATGAAATGAAAATTTCGTTACGGCAGGAAAACTTAATACTGACGGGCTTTTTTCACCTGCGCCTGCGTTTGCTCAGCGGCCTCACGCACGGCAGACGACGCCGCCACCTGCGCATCACCGGTTCGCCACCAGGAGGCGTAGTCGTGAGTCATGGTCTTCGGCAATACCTTGATGTCCAGCAGCGTCGGGCCGGGATGCGCCCGCGACGCCTCCAGCGCCGCCAGCAGGCTTTGCTCATCGTTCACCCGCCACGCGCGGCAGCCGTAGCTTTCCGCGTTTTGCGCAAAGTCGACCTTCACCAGCGGCCCGTCGAGACGCCCGGTTTCCGGGTTGCGGTGGCGGTTTTCGGTGCCAAAGCTGCCCATGCCGTGCCCCATCTGCAGGTTATTAATGCAGCCGAAGCTGGCGTTATCAAATAGCAGAACGGTGACCTTAATGCCCTCCTGAACGGCGGTTTGCAGCTCGGAGTGCAGCATCATGTAGGAGCCATCCCCCACCATGGCGTACACCGGCTGCTCGGGTCTGGCGAGCTTCGCGCCGATGGCCGCCGCAATCTCGTAGCCCATGCAGGAGTAGCCGTACTCCAGGTGATAGCTGTCCGGCGTTTTAACCTGCCAGAGGCGCTGTAAATCCCCCGGCAGCGAACCGGCCGCGCCCACCACGATGGCGTTATCTTCAATATGCTGGTTGATCAGCCCCAGCACCCGCGTCTGGGTCAGGCGGGTGTTGAGCGTCTCGCCGTATTCCGCCAGCTGCGCATCCAGGTGCCCCGCCACTTCGGGCGCGTCGTCAGGACACCACTGGCGATCCCACAGGCGGCGGCACTCGTCGCGCCAGGCAGACTTCGCCTGAGCGATCGCCTCTCCCCAGCCGCTGCGGTAATCCCCGAGCGCGTGGGTCAAGGCCTGGAGCCCGGTTTGGGCATCGGCAATCAGCGCGGTGGCGTCCAGCTTCAGGGCATCAAACTCGGCCACGTTCAGCAGCAGGAATTCGACGTCCGGGTGGGAAAAGAGCGCCTTGGAGCCGGTGGTAAAGTCGGTAAGGCGCGTGCCGATGCCAATCACTAAATCGGCCTGCGGCGCGAGCTGGTTGGCGGCCATTCCGCCCGTCACCCCTATGCCGCCCAGGTTAAGTGGGTGGTCACTTACCAGCGCTCCCTTTCCGGCCTGGGTTTCGGCAAACGGCAGCCGCAGCGTTTCGACAAATTCGCGAAACGCCTCATGCGCGCCGGAATAGCGCACGCCGCCGCCGCACACCACCAGCGGACGACGCTTGCGGGCGATCAGCGCCCGCGCCTGCGCCAGACGCTGCGGATCGGGCGGACGGCGTTCGATGTGATGCACGCGACGCGCGAAGAAGCTCAGCGGGTAGTCCCAGGCCTCTCCCTGCACGTCCTGCGGCAGGCAGATGGTCACCGCGCCGGTATTGGCGGGGTCAGTGAGCGTTCGCATCGCGCTTAGCATGGCGCTCATCAGCTGCTCGGGGCGGTTAATCCGGTCCCAGTAGCGGGAGACCGGACGGAAGCAGTCGTTGGTGCTGATGCTGAGATCGTGATACTGCTCGATCTGCTGCAGCACCGGGTCCGGCTGGCGGCTGGCGTAGATATCGCCCGGCAGCAGCAGGAGCGGGATGCGGTTCGCCGTGGCGGTGGCCGCCGCCGTGACCATATTGGCGGCGCCCGGCCCGACGGAGGAGGTGACGGCAAAAATCCGCTGACGGCGGTGCTGTTTGGCGAATCCCGTCGCCATATGGGCAATGCCCTGCTCGTTGCAGCCCTGCATCACCTGCAGATGGCCCGGATCCTGCTCCAGCGCCTGGCCAATGCCCAGCACGTTGCCGTGCCCAAAGATGGTGGCGACACCCTCCACGAAGGGCGTTTCATCGCCATCCACGCTGACGTACTGTTGATTCAGGAACCGGACCAGCGCCTGGGCCATGGTCATACGTTCGGTTTGCATAAAATCTCCTGTCAGCCCAGCGTCGGCATGGAGAACGCAGCGCCTGTCTCCTGCTGCATTTCCGGCCAGCGCGCGGTGATGGTTTTCATTCGGGTGTAGAAGCGCACGCCGTCGTTGCCGTGGACGTTGAGCGCGCCAAAGATGGAACGTTTCCAGCCGCCGAAGCTGTGGAATGCCATCGGCACCGGGATCGGCACGTTGACGCCCACCATGCCCGCCTGCACCTCTTCGCAGAAGCGGCGCGCGCAGCCGCCGTCGCGGGTGAAGATCGCTGAACCATTACCATATTCATGGCGGTTAATCAGATCCACCGCGCTGGCGTAATCTGCTACGCGCACCACAGAAAGCACCGGGCCAAAAATCTCTTCTTTATAGATGGTCATCTCCGGGGTGACGTTATCGAACAGCGTCGGCCCGACGAAGTAGCCCTGCTCGTGGCCCTTCACGCTGAAGCCGCGACCGTCCACGCGAAGTTTCGCTCCCTGCGCTTCCCCGCTGTCGATGTAGCCCAGCACCTTGCTGCGGTGCGCGGAGGAGATGAGCGGCCCCATTTCGTTTTCCGGCGACTGGTCCAGGCCCGGTCCGACGCGCAGCGCGGCAATCTGTTTCTCCAGCCGGGCGCAGAGGTCATCGGCGGTTTTATCCCCCACCGCCAGCACCACCGAGAGCGCCATGCAGCGTTCGCCCGCCGCGCCGTAGGCCGCGCCCATGATGGCGTTAGTCGCCATCTCCATGTCGGCATCCGGCATGAGAATGCAGTGGTTTTTCGCGCCGCCCAGCGCCTGGCAGCGCTTTCCGTGGGCGGACGCGGTCTGGTAAATGTATTCCGCAATTGGCGTGGAGCCGACAAAGCTCACCGCCTGCACGCGTGGGTCGGTCAGGAGCACGTCAACGGACTCCTTATCGCCCTGCACCACGTTGAACACGCCCTCCGGCAGGCCGGCCTCTTTCAGCAGCTGCGCCAGCGCGAGCGCCAGAGAAGGATCTTTTTCCGACGGCTTCAGCACGAAGGTGTTGCCAGTCGCCAGCGCAATCGGGAACATCCACATCGGCACCATCGCCGGGAAGTTAAACGGGGCGATCCCGGCGCAGACGCCGAGCGGCTGCATCAGCGAGTGGCTGTCGACGCCGGTACCGACGTTCGCAGAGTGTTCACCCTTTTGCAGATGTGGGATGCCGCAGGCAAATTCTACTACTTCCAGGCCGCGGGTCAGTTCGCCCACCGCGTCGGAGAAGACCTTGCCGTGCTCTTCGCTGATGATGCGGGCCAGTCGCTCCATATTCTCTTCCAGCAGCGCCTTGAAGCGGAACATCACGCGCGCGCGCTTAAGCGGAGCATGGCGCGCCCACGCCGGAAACGCCTGCTGCGCGGCGGCAATCGCCTGCTCCGTTTCCTGCGCCGTACTCATCACCACCTGGCGGATCTGCTCGCCGGTGGCCGGGTTGAAGATCGCCTGAACGCGCTGGCCTGAACCGGTGACACATTCGCCGTGAATAAAATTCGCTACCGTCTCCATCCTTAACCTCTCGCTGTTGATACGTGACTGTTACCTGAACACTGTGTACTGAACACTATATATGAAACAAATATTCCATTTTAAGTTGAAATAAAATAAATGATGATTATTGTGATCAAGGATGGATTTTTATGTTAACAGCCAGCACCACTGACGCCGCGTGCGCTATTAAGGGTTCTCGGGCGAGGAAATGACTGAATCTTCTGTTTCATTTTTGCTGCCAGATGGATGGCCGACATTTAAAAGACGCGGTTTTGCGTTTAGAATCATATGACTGTATTTGGGGGATAACATGACGACAGCAACCAGCCTGAACGAACTGCAGCAGCAAATCCGCGATCGCTACGATAGCCTGAGCAAGAGGCTGCAGCAGGTCTCACGCTACGTGCTGGACAACACCAACAGCGTGGCCTTTGATACGGTTGCCGTCATTGCCGAGCGCGCCGACGTGCCGCCCTCGACGCTGATCCGCTTTGCCAACGCCTTTGACTTCACTGGCTTCAACGAAATGAAACAGCTGTTTCGCATGAACCTGGTGGAGGAGACCGCCAGCTACAGCGACCGCGCGCGGCTATTTCGCGAGATGGAGAGCGAGGCCGTGCCGGAAACGCCGCTCGATATCCTGCAGGAGTTTGCCCGCTCGAACGCGCAGGCGCTGCAGCAGCTGGCCGCCCGCGCCGAGCCGGAGATGCTGGAGCGCGCGGTACAGCTGCTGGCCGACGCCGACACCATCTACATCGCCGGACTGCGTCGATCCTTTAGCGTCGCCGCGTACCTTACCTATGCCCTGAGCCATCTGGAATGCCGCCCTATCCTGCTCGACGGCATGGGCGGGATGCTGCGCGAGCAAATCAGCCGCATTAAGGCGCGCGACATCGTGGTGTCGATCAGCTTCTCGCCGTACGCGGAAGAGACGGTGATGGTCAGCGAAACCGCCGCCAGCGTCGGCGCGCGGCAGATTGTGATTACGGACAGCCAGATCAGCCCGCTGGCGACGTTCAGCGATCTCTGCTTTGTGGTGAAAGAGGCGCAGGTGGACGCGTTCCGGTCTCAGTCGGCGACGCTGTGCCTGGTGCAGTCGCTGGTGGTGGCGCTGGCGTATCGGTTGGGTAATAATCGTTAATGAGAATTGATTGAAATTTAACTTTTGGTTAAATCCTAACTTAAAATCATGAGTATTCAAAGAGCGGTCTTAATGACTGCCACAACGCATCCTAGGTAAAGAACTAAAGATGATATATCAAATAATCCCCTGATTTTTAAAAGACCACTACACAAACATCAACAAAATGGGTTATCTTTAGTTATTATAACCTAAAAGTGAAGAAACAAAGATGGCCACCAAAACTTCGACAACAGAATCTGACGACGAACTTCCTTTTGAAGTTAACTTCATTGAACAAGCAGAATATATTGATACTGAGAAGTTTATCGAATTAACCATTGAGCATCCTAAAGAAGAATCCATTCTAAGAAAACTTATGGGTGGTGGAGCAAAATTACTTATCGGCCCTCGTGGTTGTGGCAAAAGCACTTTAATGCTAAAAGCATTTAATAAAATGGTGAATAGCTTAAGTACCCAAGCACTACCAGTGTACGTTAACTTCAAACTAGCATTAAAAATTGAGCCCCTATACAGTAAAGGAGCAAATGCTCCTTTTTGGTTTAAAGGTTGGTTAACGCTTAAAGTAATTGAAGCATTGCGTGTAACTCTCGATAGAGTTGGAAACATTGACATTCCTGAATCGTTTCCAAAAAAAGAATTCATTGAAAGATCTATTGTCAAAATTGAAGCTGGATTTACTGAGAGCACTGAAATTGAACAATTCAGTATTCCTTTCCTTCAACACACTATTGATGATATTCTTTATCGCAACAATATAAACCGATGTGTACTCCTTATTGATGATGCAGCGCATGCTTTCTCAGAAAAACAACAAGAAGATTTCTTTGACTTTTTCCGTGCTGTAAAATCAAAATCGATTTCACCTAAAGCAGCAGTATATCCAGGCATTACTTCTCACTCTCCATCTTTCCAAGTCGGACACGATGCGGAACAAATAGATGTTTGGGTTAAGCCTTCAGGTGAAGATTATGAAGTATTTATGCTTGAACTTGCGCGTAAACGCTTTGAAGGAACCCCAATCAAATTAGTTGATGATAACGCAGATGATATAGCATTTTTAGCATATTGCTCATTTGGAATACCAAGAGCATTTTTAGGAATGCTTCGTGTTATTTATAACTCACCTGAGTCTTACTTTAATGCTGATAACTCTCTTTCAAAACCAAAAATACTAGCACTTTCTAGAAGCGGAAAAGAAATGTCTCATGGAGTTTATTCTTCCTTAGAAGCTAAACTACCATCTTTAAAGAGCTATGTGGAAAATGGAGAATTTATTTATAGGGCTCTTTTAGATAGCATAAAAGAATTTAATATTGGTAAAGTTCGCTCTGAACAGACTATGCAATTCGGGATTAGAAACCCTTTAGATCCAAACCTTGAAAAAGTAATGAGTTTCTATCAATACGCTGGACTTATTATGCCTATCGGTGATTATTCCCGTGGAGAAAATGGTGTATTTTCAGTTTATGAAGTACATATTGGTGATTTAGTAACTGATAATGCAATTGTAAGCCGCAGAACCAAATCAATAACAATGTTTTTGGAAGTCTTGAGGGCAAAAAAAACATTTAGCTTGGCCAAGAATGGTATCTACTAAAATTCTTGAAGCAACAAGATTAACCGGGGCGGATTTCAAAATTTCTTTACCACAATGCCAAAACTGCGGTACTGAAAGGCCGACACCTGAAGCACATTTTTGCCCAAACTGCGGTTCTCGTCTTAAATCATCCTCTGCCTACGAACATTTAGCGGACCAAGATATAAGTGTGCTAGACATATCTGCCGCGATGAAAGATAGGATTAAAAAGAACTCTCAGATAAGAAAAGTAAGAGATATTCTTATTGACAGCAGTCGCGAACAGCTAATGTCTATAAAATATATTAAAAAGGCCAGAGCTGTAAAAATTGTTGGTGCTGCAGAAGAATATGTATCTTGAGGGCGTAAAAAATGAAAATTGAGGATTTTGTTTGTACAGCCCCACCGACTGCAAGCCTTTCAGGCTTGGGTAATTGTATGCTTGAAATAGAAATGCCCTCTCCGATTGATTTTTATATTAAAAATTCCAGAGAGATTATTCAGTATGGCACTACAGAGCGTCTCGGCCAGATGGATAAACTTGGCGGCCTCTTACTGTTAGGTTTAATTTCGTCTGCAGAAGGATACTTTCGTTCTATATTATCTGAAACGTTAGATATTTGCCCGATGTGTAAAAGTACATCTGCTGATAAACAAATCAATTTAGGTGGCATCTTATGGCATGGAAAGGATGAATTCCGAAGGAGCGCTTTCGAACATATGTCTTTCGCCTCAGCAAAAGAATTGACAGCCGTTTCAAAGAATTATCTTAGTTTTGACTTGAAGGGAGGAATATTTAACAGCATATTAAAAGACTATGATGCAGTTTGTCATTTGCGTCATGGGCTAATCCATAATGCTGGAATTCTCCCAGGAAGAAATGCTGTTCAGATTGACATTCAATCATATTCTAAACCTGTAGAAATTAGAATAGATTTTGCTTTCCTTCAAAATGCTGCTGCAGCTATCGATTCACTTGTGGTAACGTTTAACAGAGCGCTTTTTTCAGAAATGTGTGGCAGATGGGCTAATCACTGGCGAAGCAGATCCGATTGGATACCAAGTGATGAACGCCGAAAATTTTTACAAATTTGGAATATCTTCGCTTGTAAGACTGAACTTCACACGCGCCAAGGAAAATCAAGGCTTACACCATCTAAGTGCATGGAAAAAATCAAAGATGAATACAATATATAACTTCAGTAAATTTGCATTCTAATTAATCATCCAAACAATAGGCATTTAAGAAGAAATCACGTATTTTTTAGTGCAAAAATTAAGCCCGCCAGATAACGGGCTCATTTTTTATTCCCACTCAATTATTGATTGAAAATTAAAATACAATTATATCAGTCTATTATATTGTTATGATGTGGCAGTAACATGAAAAATACCATCTTTTATAAAAAGTTTGATTCGAGCACAACCAGCCACTGATGTGATCTACCCCAAGTCATGGGTTGTTTCGTTCCGGATAGACACCGTTGTGTAAGAATTGGTAGCCTCCCCCTCCTTTGAAGACTGATGATCGGTAAATTACGAATGGGTGTGAGAGAGGTTAAACACGGTTTCGCTTCAAATGCACATGGACAACGGCTCGGAATTTATCTCTTGGGCGGTGGGCAGAAGAGCATGCTGTTGCCAAGAACTTATCAGCCCAGGCAAGCTCATGCAGAATGCGTTTATCGAACGTTTTAACAGGACCTACCGGACGGGAATCCTGGATTTTTATCTGTTCAGAACTCTGAAAGAGGCAAGGGAAGTCACAGAGAACTTGCTGAACGAATACAACAGCGAACGCCCACACGACCCCCTTAACAACCTGACGCCGAAAGAGCACCAGCTGATGAGGGTAAATCGGAAATCTCAAAAATTGGCGGGAACTAAACCGGTGTACTTACATTAGATTTAAACGCAGAATGTGACTAGCGTTGAAGTTCGATGCAGAAATCTAATCTCTTTGGTGGATGAACTTGCGCGCGCTTCGCTATGATTGGGCTACTGTCGATCAAAATTCGACAGTTTTCGCCGTTAACCGGATCGTTTTAAATAGAATAGAGCCAACTAATGAACCCAGCATTTAGCGCGCTTTTGAATGAGAAAATCGAACTCTTTAGGCATTCTTTTTCAGCTGCCTCACGCCAAACATTTGTATCTCCAAAAACGGGAAAACTAATACACTCTGGTGAATTTGGCACCTACAGGGAAGAAATTATTCGAGGATTCTTAAAGTTGTGCGTGCCCGCAAGACTTGAAATCGGTACAGGTTTTCTAATGAACTCAGCTGGGGAAATTTCTACCCAAGCGGACATCGTGATTTATGCCCCGTCGGCAGTGCCGCGAATAGAATCGAATGAGCATCAGCGTTTTTTTCCTATTGAAGGAGTTTGCGCTATTGGAGAAGTCAAGAGTCGCCTGTCCAAAGCAGGACTGCGAGATGCTTTGAACAAATTAGCGCGAGTAAAAGCTACGGCAGACATTTCACTCCCAGCGACTCCGATCTTTAGAGATGCCTCAATAATTTCATATCCTTTCAATAGAGAAGAAATCGAATATGATCAAATTTTATCTATACTTATATGTGAGGGCTTTGACTTTGATCCCAAAACATTTGCTAATGAGATTGATGATTGGTACGAATCCGATGTAAAGAATCATCACAAGCATAATATGATTTTAAGTGTCGAAGACGGAATCGCTCTCTATATGCATTCAAATGGTAAATCATGGATGTATCCTCCCACAAAAAAATCCCCAGCAAAGAATCGTTTCCTGGCGCCAGTTGATAATAAAAATCTGCACTTTCATCTTTTTTGCAGTTATATGTTTTTGGCAGCATCAAGCACGACCGTGTTATATCCAGAAATCACCACCTACATGCCAACTCTGACTGGAGGGTTATATTACGACCAAAAATAATTTAAAACGCAGCGATATAAATATAGAGAGAACATTGTCGCTGATCGGTCATGCTTGTAGCGGTAGTTTGATTTATAGTTACGCCACTACTTCAGTTCCGCCCACTGAAATTTTAAAGAATAAGAAACTCCACCATGATGAGAAATACATACAAACTCATATCTCACTAGATTGAGATTGGTAGCGCGGTTTGATAAGTAGCCCAGCTTGATCATCTTTATTTGAGCCACGGTGCCCACCAGGTTGAGGCCGACTTCTGCCAGTGGGAGCTAGCCAGCTTGTCGATCGATTCCGACACAAGCGACTCATCGAGTAGTTGTAGCGAAAGGAGATTGAGCCCACTGCCGTGACGCCCACGTAGAACCTATCCCGGTCATTCACCTTGTAGAGTTTTTCTTTAGGTTTGGCTTGGGGTTCGCGGATTACGTTCAAAAAATACTATGCTCAGAAACACATCAAAAAAGTAGGAAAAACGAATGAAATCGGGCGAATGGTGGGATTTGATACTATGCTCCCCTCGGCAGAGGCGATATGTTATCGAACGCCAAGCATAACACTTGGCTAAGTGAATGCCCCATCCTATGCCACATAGATGCACAAAGCTGCCAAAAATTGCCAGCACCTAAAAGCCGAAAGCCCGCAATTGAGCGGGCTCCAAGGTATTTCTTGCTAGATCGTGCCAGACAGTGCCGGGAGCGGACTCATTCCCACTCAATCGTAGCCGGTGGCTTACCGCTGATGTCATACACCACGCGGGAAATGCCGTTCACTTCGTTGATGATGCGGTTAGACACGCGCCCTAAGAAGTCATACGGCAGGTGCGCCCAGTGCGCGGTCATGAAGTCGATGGTTTCCACCGCACGCAGGGAAACAACCCAGTCGTACTTACGGCCATCGCCCATCACACCGACGGAGCGAACCGGCAGGAACACGGTGAACGCCTGGCTTACCTTGTTGTACAGGTCAGCTTTGTGCAGCTCTTCGATGAAGATCGCGTCCGCGCGACGCAGCAGGTCGCAGTACTCTTTCTTCACTTCGCCCAGCACGCGCACGCCCAGACCCGGACCCGGGAACGGGTGACGGTAGAGCATGTCGTACGGCAGACCCAGTTCCAGACCAATCTTACGCACTTCGTCTTTGAACAGCTCGCGCAGCGGTTCAACCAGGCCCATCTTCATCTCTTTCGGCAGGCCGCCCACGTTGTGGTGAGATTTGATGACGTGTGCTTTACCGGTTGCGGAGGCCGCAGACTCGATCACGTCAGGGTAGATAGTGCCCTGCGCCAGCCACTTCACGTCTTCCAGCTTCAGCGCTTCTTCGTCGAACACTTCCACGAACACGCGGCCGATGATTTTACGTTTCGCTTCCGGATCGTTCTCGCCTTTCAGCGCGTCCAGGAAGCGCTGCTCGCCTTCCACGTGAATGATGTTCAGACCGAAGTGGTCGCCGAACATGTCCATAACCTGCTGGGCTTCGTTCAGACGCAGCAGACCGTTGTCCACGAAGACGCAGGTCAGGTTTTTACCGATGGCGCGGTGCAGCAGCATCGCGGTCACGGAGGAGTCCACGCCGCCGGAGAGGCCGAGGATCACTTTGTCATCGCCAACCTGCTGGCGGATACGCTCAACGGCGTCGTCGATGATTTTTGCCGGGGTCCACAGAGCTTCACACTGGCAGATGTCGCGAACGAAGCGCTCCAGCATGCGCATACCCTGACGGGTGTGGGTCACTTCCGGGTGGAACTGCACGCCGTAGAAGCGTTTTTCTTCGTTCGCCATGATGGCAAACGGGCAGCTTTCGGTACTGGCAACGGTCACGAAGTCAGACGGGATGGCGGTGACTTTGTCGCCGTGGCTCATCCACACGTCCAGCAGCGGTTTACCGTCTGCGGTCAGGGAGTCTTCGATACCGCGCACCAGCGCGCTGTCGGTGACGACTTCTACCTGTGCGTAGCCAAACTCGCGCTCGTTAGAGCCTTCCACGTGGCCGCCCAGCTGCATTGCCATGGTCTGCATGCCGTAGCAAACGCCGAATACCGGCACGCCAGCGTCGAACACGTACTGCGGCGCGCGCGGGCTGTTCTCTTCGGTGGTACTTTCCGGGCCGCCGGACAGGATGATGCCGCTTGGATTGAATTCGCGAATCTGTGCTTCCGTGACATCCCACGCCCACAGCTCACAGTAAACGCCCAGTTCACGTACGCGACGCGCCACCAGCTGAGTGTACTGAGAACCGAAGTCCAGGATGAGAATGCGATGTTTATGAATGTTTTCCGTCATTGACGCTAATTCCGAGGCAAGTGAAACAAAAACAGAGCGCCCGATTTACTCGTCGTCTTTCAGGCTGCAGGTGCGTTGGCTGCGTCCATTCGCCCCGGTCACATAGTTAACTATGCTCCCGGGGTCTCATGGACTTGCCGCCTTCCTGCAACCCGAAATCCATAGAGTAACTGGATCGGGCGCGGAAACTTATCAGGAGCCCAGACGGTAGTTCGGGGACTCTTTGGTGATCGTCACGTCGTGAACGTGGCTCTCCTGGATACCCGCACCGCTGATGCGTACGAATTCCGCTTTAGTACGCAGCAGGTCAATGGTACCACAGCCGGTCAGACCCATACAGGAGCGCAGGCCGCCCATCTGCTGGTGAATGATCTCTTTCAGACGGCCTTTATAGGCAACGCGACCTTCGATACCTTCCGGTACCAGTTTGTCTGCGGCGTTATCGGTCTGGAAGTAACGGTCAGAGGAGCCTTTGGACATCGCGCCCAGGGAGCCCATACCGCGGTAAGATTTGTAAGAACGGCCCTGGTAGAGTTCGATTTCACCCGGGGATTCTTCGGTACCGGCCAGCATGGAGCCTACCATTACGGCAGCTGCGCCCGCGGCGATCGCTTTGGCGATATCGCCTGAGAAGCGGATACCGCCGTCAGCGATAACCGGAATACCGGTGCCTTCCAGCGCTTCAACCGCGTCAGACACGGCGGTGATCTGCGGAACACCCACGCCGGTGACGATACGGGTAGTACAGATGGAGCCAGGGCCGATACCCACTTTCACCGCGCTGCAGCCAGCGTCAGCCAGCGCGCGAGCGCCTGCGCCAGTGGCCACGTTACCGCCGATGATCTGCAGATCAGGGTATTTGGCACGGGTGTCGCGAATACGTTGCAGAACGCCTTCGGAGTGGCCGTGAGAGGAGTCAATCAGCAGGACGTCAACGCCCGCAGCGACCAGCGCGTCAACGCGCTCTTCGTTACCGGCGCCAGCGCCAACCGCAGCGCCAACGCGCAGACGGCCATGCTCGTCTTTACAGGCGTTAGGCTTACGTTCTGCTTTCTGGAAATCTTTAACGGTGATCATGCCGCGCAGGTGGAAGCTGCTGTCAACAACCAGCGCTTTTTCAACGCGTTTTTCGTGCATTTTTGCCAGCACCACGTCGCGGGTTTCACCTTCGCGAACGGTGACCAGACGCTCTTTTGGCGTCATGTAGACGCTGACAGGCTGGTTCAGGTCAGTCACGAAACGCACGTCACGACCGGTGATGATGCCAACCAGTTCGTTCTCTTCGGTCACCACCGGGTAACCGGCGAAACCGTTACGTTCGGTCAGGGCTTTCACTTCGTGCAGCGTGGTGGTTGGCAGAACGGTCTGTGGGTCAGACACGATGCCGGATTCATGTTTCTTCACGCGGCGAACTTCTTCCGCCTGACGTTCGATAGACATGTTTTTGTGAATAAAGCCAATGCCACCTTCCTGTGCCAGGGCGATAGCCAGGCGCGCTTCAGTCACGGTGTCCATTGCCGCAGAGAGCATAGGAATGTTCAGGCGAATGGTTTTCGTCAACTGCGTGCTGAGATCGGCAGTATTCGGCAGAACAGTGGAGTGAGCGGGAACGAGGAGGACGTCGTCAAACGTCAGTGCTTCTTTAGCGATACGTAGCATGGGCAATATCTCTGACCTGGGTGGTTAAATATTGCCGTGGCATTATACAGAGCGTAACCGATTGCATCTACACTTTTTTATAAAAAAGCTTGCGATTGCCTCTCAGCAGGTTACTATCGACTGAATAACTTGCTGATTTAGAATTTGATCCCGCTCACATGTTATCCTCTCAATCCCCCTCAATTTATACCGTCAGCCGCCTGAATCAGACGGTGCGTTTGCTGCTTGAGCAGGAAATGGGGCAGGTCTGGATCAGCGGTGAGATCTCTAACTTCACGCAGCCGTCCTCCGGTCACTGGTACTTTACCTTAAAAGACGACACCGCCCAGGTGCGCTGCGCGATGTTCCGCAACAGCAACCGTCGCGTGACGTTTCGTCCTCAGCACGGCCAGCAGGTTCTGGTTCGCGCCAATATCACTCTGTATGAACCGCGCGGCGATTATCAAATCATCGTCGAGAGCATGCAGCCTGCGGGCGAAGGCCTGCTGCAGCAGAAGTATGAACAGCTAAAAGCCAGGCTCTTTGCCGAAGGGCTGTTCGACCAGCAGTACAAAAAACCGCTGCCCTCCCCCGCCCACTGCGTTGGGGTCATCACCTCGAAAACCGGTGCGGCACTGCACGATATTTTGCACGTGCTGAAGCGTCGCGATCCTTCCCTGCCCGTCATCATCTACCCGACCGCCGTTCAGGGTGACGATGCTCCGGGCCAGATAGTTCGCGCCATTGAGCTGGCGAACGCCCGTCAGGAGTGCGACGTATTAATCGTCGGGCGCGGCGGCGGCTCGCTGGAAGACTTGTGGAGCTTTAACGACGAGCGCGTGGCGCGGGCAATCTTTGCAAGCCTGATCCCCGTGGTAAGCGCCGTCGGCCACGAAACGGACGTAACGATAGCCGATTTTGTCGCGGATCTGCGCGCGCCTACGCCGTCCGCGGCGGCGGAAGTGGTCAGCCGGAACCAGCTGGAGCTGCTGCGTCAGATTCAGAACGGCCAGCAGCGTCTTGAGATGGCGATGGACTACTTCCTTGCCAACCGTACCCGCCGCTTTACCCAGCTTCATCATCGTCTTCAGCAGCAGCACCCGCAGCTGCGTCTGGCGCGTCAGCAGACCGTGCTGGAGCGCCTGCGTCAGCGCATGAATTTCGCGCTGGATAGTCAGCTTAAGCGCGCGGTTTCGCGCCAGCAGCGCGTGACGCAGCGCCTGAACCAGCAGAACCCGCAGCCGAAAATTTATCGCGCGCAAACGCGGATCCAGCAGCTGGAGTATCGTCTGGCGGAGAGCGTCCGGGCGCGTCTGAGCACCACCCGCGAACGTTTTGGCAATGCGGTGACCCATCTTGAAGCGGTCAGCCCCCTCTCCACGCTGGCGCGCGGCTATAGCGTGACGACGGCAACGGATGGCAAAGTGCTGAAGCAAACCAAACAGGTGAATACCGGCGATGTGCTGACGACGCGTCTTTCCGACGGCTGGGTAGAAAGCGAAGTGAAGTCAATTAAACCGGTGAAAAAAACGCGTCAGCGTAAAACCGGATAATTCCTCGCCGGTTACTTACTATACTGCTGCTATTCCCTTTTTTAATAAGGAGAGCAGCATGCCCCATCTTCATAGCGTTATTCCACCTTATATTCTTCGTCGTATTATCGAAAGCGGTTCCGAGCCGCAGCAGCGCTGTGCCCGTCAGACCTTAACCCACGTCCAGACGCTGATGGCCCACATGCCCGGCAAACCCGCCGCGCCGCACGTGAATAAAGCCGGACAGCTGGAACGCGATATCTACGACGCGAAGCAAACCCAGGAGCTGCCGGGTACGCAGGTGCGTTACGAAGGCCAGCCGTCGAACGGCGATGTGGCGGTGGATGAAGCCTACGATTATTTAGGTATTACCCATGATTTCTTCTGGAAAGAATATCAGCGCGATTCGCTCGATAATAAAGGGCTTATTTTGACCGGCACCGTTCACTATGGCCGGGAATATCAGAACGCCTTCTGGAACGGTCAGCAGATGGTATTTGGCGACGGCGACGGGGAAATATTTAACCGCTTTACCATCGCCATCGACGTGGTAGCGCACGAGTTGAGCCACGGCGTGACCGAGACCGAAGCCGGGCTTATCTATTTTGAACAGTCGGGCGCGCTGAACGAGTCTCTGTCGGACGTGTTTGGCTCGCTGGTCAAACAGTACCATCTGAAGCAAACCGCCGATAAAGCAGACTGGCTCATTGGTGAAGGGTTGCTGGCGAAAGGGATCAACGGCAAAGGGCTGCGCTCAATGTCTGAACCCGGCACCGCCTATGACGATCCCCTGCTCGGCAAAGACCCGCAGCCTGCGCACATGAAAGATTTCATTAAAACGCGCGAGGATAACGGCGGCGTGCACCTGAACTCCGGCATCCCAAACCGGGCATTTTATCTGGCCGCGACGGCGATCGGCGGCTACGCCTGGGAAAAAGCGGGTTATGCCTGGTACGACACGGTTTGCGATCGCAAACTGGCGCAGGATGCGGATTTTGAGGCCTTCGCAAAGCTGACGATCGCGCACGGAGAGAAACGCTCCGGCAGCGACGCTGGTGCGGCCATTAAACAAGCCTGGGAACAGGTGGGAGTGTTGTAAATGCAGGTTCCGGAACTGACGGATGACGCCGTGGTTGAGCTGGCCCGGGAAGGCGGCGTCGCTTTTATTCCCAAGCTGAGCGGACAGCGCACCATCGCGCTCTCCTCGCTCAATGAGGCCCAGCGCCAGCGCCTGGTGAGCATCCTGGAGCAGGCTTTTCCACGCGGTCAGCCGCCCGGGCAAGCCTCTTCACCCGGCAGCGGCGACCAGCGCTATTTCCGCATCCAGATTGTCTGGACCGGGCAAAATCAGGCGCACTACGCCGATATCATCGTGCTGGTGCCCGAGCAGGAAGCGCCCGAGTCGCTGGTCGAGCTGTGGAAGAAAGGCGAAGGCTGCGTCTGCGATTAACCTTCGGCCCGAACAAACTCCACGCGTTTTTTAGAGATAAGACCGTGGCCGTTCTGGCAGAAATAGTCCACCGCACCGCAGGCTTTTAATACCTGGAGTGGCTGATGGCACTCCGGGCAAAGGGCTACAAGCGCAATATCTTTATTACAGCTGTCGCAGTGCGCTACGCCGTTCTGGGACTCCAGCGGTGCCTGGCATTCCGGGCAGGTAATCGACATATTCTCTCCTGTTGGGTTTTACCGGGGCATAACGCCGCCCCGGCAAGACCGAGCTTTATGAGGCGTTAGCAGCCGGTTTAGTCTGCGCATTTTCCAGCATGCGGCGCACCGGAACAATAAGGACGATCAGTACCGCGGCACAAATCAGCAGCGCGATGGAGCAGCGAGCAAAGAGATCCGGCAGCATATCCAGCTGGTCGGCCTTCACATGACCGCCAATCAGGCCCGCCGCCAGGTTACCCAGAGCGCTGGCGCAGAACCACAGCCCCATCATCTGGCCGCGCATTCTTTCCGGCGCAAGCAGCGTCATGGTCGCCAGGCCAATCGGACTCAGGCACAGTTCGCCTAGCGTCAGCATCAGGATGCTGCCCACCAGCCAGAACGGCGACACGCCCGCTCCACCGCTGCTCAGCACGTTCTGTGCCGCCAGCATCATCAGGCCAAAGCCTGCCGCCGCGCACAAAATACCAATAACAAACTTGGTGATGCTGCTCGGACGAATGTTTTTGCTCGCGAGCTTCGGCCATGCCCAGCTAAACACCGGAGCCAGCAGGATGATGAACAGGGCGTTGATTGACTGGAACCATACCGCCGGGATTTCAAAATCACCAATCATGCGGTTAGTGTAGTCGTTGGCAAACAGGTTGAACGAGGTTGGTTTCTGCTCAAACGCGGACCAGAAGAACGCCGCTGAAATCAGCAGAATAAAGCAGACCAACAGCCTGGCGCGCTCTTTACGGTTCAGCCCCGCAAAGACAAACAGATAAATAAAGTAGAGGGCTACGGACGCCGCAATCACGTAGACCAGCACGCTGGCTACCGCGACCGGGTTAATCACAATCACGCCCTGCGCAATCAGCGTCACGATCGTTGCCACGCCAGCCGCCAGCGCCAGCAGCCAAACGCCCACGCCGTTACGCTTCACCACCGGGCTGTTCCAGGTAGAGTCGAGGCCGACTTCGCCGTCATAGCGTTTCATTGCCGGAACGGCAAACACGCGGAAGATAATCAGCGCCACCAGCATCCCGATACCGCCTATACCAAAGCCCCAGTGCCAGCCGTGGGTTTTGATCAGCCAGCCGGAAATCAGCGGCGCGATAAACGAGCCCATGTTGATGCCCATATAGAACAGCGAGAAACCGCCGTCACGACGCGCGTCGCCTTTTTTATACAGGGTGCCGACCATCACCGAGATACAGGTTTTGAACAGCCCTGAGCCAAGCACGATGAACATCAGGCCGATAAAGAACAGGTTGTTCCCCATCACCGCAGAGAGCGCGATCGACAGGTGTCCGAGCGCAATCAGAATTGAACCGTACCAGACGGCTCTCTGCTGACCGAGCCAGTTATCGGCCAGCCACCCACCCGGCAGCGCGGCCAGGTACATGGTACCGGCAAAGATACCGACAATCGCCGAGGCGTTTTCACGCGCCAGGCCCATCCCGCCGTCATAGACGGTGGCGGCCATAAACAGGATCAGTAACGGACGAATGCCGTAAAACGAGAAGCGCTCCCACATCTCGGTGAAGAACAGGGAACCGAGCGGATACGGATGGCCGAAGAACGTTCGGCTCTCTTTTTGATTAACAGTGGATTGCATAATTCTCCCGAAAGGTATGTCGTCGTGCTTGTAAACACCAGCAGGTACGCCGGCCAGTTACGTATCTGGCCGATTTTTTACATGCGGCGAAAAGTTAGTTAACCATTTGATAACCAGGCGCTAGTTTTGTCTAGTACCAGACCCTGGACTTTAAGATGAAAATTCGACGATTGTCTACTTTCTTAGATTTAAACTTGGTTAAAAGTGAATAGTGATTGACTTCACACAGAGATAACCGGCGGTATGATTTGGCAAAAAAAAGCCCGCGATAAACGCGGGCTTTCGTGAGGCAGGTAAAGATTATTTGCTTTTCTTAATGTGCTTAATCAAGCGCTTACGCTTACGCATCTGGTTTGGCGTCAGGGTGTTGCGCTTGTTGGCAAACGGGTTTTCCCCTTCCTTGAACTGGATACGGATAGGCGTGCCCATTACGTCCAGCGATTTACGGAAGTAGTTCATCAGATAGCGCTTGTAGGAATCCGGCAGGTCTTTCACCTGGTTGCCGTGAATTACTACGATTGGCGGGTTGTAACCACCGGCGTGGGCATATTTCAGCTTCACGCGACGGCCGCGCACCAGCGGCGGCTGATGGTCTTCAGCAGCCATATTCATGATGCGGGTCAGCATCGCGGTGCTCTGACGACGGGTGGAGCTGTCGTACGCTTCACGCACGGATTCGAACAGGTTACCCACCCCGCTGCCGTGCAGCGCAGAGATAAAGTGCACGCGGGCGAAGTCGATAAAGCCCAGACGGAAGTCGAGGGTCTCTTTCACCTGCTCGCGCACTTCATTGCTCAGGCCATCCCACTTGTTGACCACGATAACCAGTGAGCGCCCACTATTGAGGATAAAGCCGAGCAGAGAGAGATCCTGATCGGAGATACCTTCGCGTGCGTCGATGACCAGCAGCACTACGTTGGCATCTTCGATCGCCTGCAGGGTTTTGATAACGGAGAATTTTTCCACCACATCGGTGATTTTCCCGCGCTTACGCACCCCGGCGGTGTCGATGAGGACATACTCGCGCTCGTCGCGCTGCATAGGGATGTAGATACTGTCACGGGTGGTGCCCGGCATGTCGTAAACGACCACGCGCTCTTCACCCAGAATACGGTTAGTAAGCGTAGACTTACCTACGTTTGGACGACCCACGATGGCCAGCTTGATCGGCAGATCCTGCGGGTTGAAGTCGTCTTCAGGCTCTTCTTCGCCCTCTTCTCCGTCTTCAAACTGCGCCCAGTATTCAGCGTCTTCGTCCACTTCTTCCGGCGGGTTTACTTCGTCAACCCACGGCAGCAGAACGGTTTCCAGCAGGCTGGTGACGCCACGGCCATGCGATGCCGCAATCGGGTAGATTTCACCCAGGCCAAGAGACCAGAAATCCGCGACGGCCTGATCGGCATCGATACCGTCAGTTTTGTTCGCCACCAGGAAGGTCGGCTTTTCGCGTGAACGCAGGTGTTTGGCAATAGCGGAGTCCGCCGGCATCAGGCCAGCGCGCGCATCCACCATAAACAGCACCACATCCGCCTCTTCAATCGCCAGCAGCGACTGTTCCGCCATGCGGGTTTCAACGCCGTCTTCTGTGCCGTCAATACCACCGGTATCAATACAGATGAACTCGCGTCCTTCCACCTCTGCACGACCGTACTTACGGTCACGCGTCAGCCCCGGGAAATCCGCAACCAGCGCATCACGGGTGCGTGTTAAACGGTTAAAAAGAGTGGATTTTCCAACGTTAGGGCGCCCGACAAGCGCGACCACAGGTACCATGTTTGAAGCCTCATAAAATTCAAAATAACGTCACTTTCGCGGCGTTTTTAAAAATGTCAAAACGGCTCCTGAGTGAACAGGAGCCGTTTAGTATACTACAACCGCCGGGTAATTAACGCGTGATCGCGTACAGCGTGCCGTCTTTTGCCTGAATCAGCAGTTTGCCGTCGGCCACAACCGGATCGGTCAGGAAGCCAGAGCTGTCGACTTTTTGCTGTGCAACAAAGCGGCCGTTATCCGGATCGATCCAGTGCATATACCCTTCGCTGTCGCCAACCACCAGGCTACCGTTGTACAGCACAGGCGAGGTCAGCAGACGGTGCAGCAGATCGCTTTGCGTCCACAGCGTCACGCCGCCTTCGGTGCTCAGCGCCAGCAGACGGTCGTTCTGATCGACCATATAGATGCGGTTGCCCTCAACGATGAAATCGTTCACAGAGCCCAGCTCACGTTTCCACATGATCTGGCCGCTGCGCAGATCCAGCGCGGTCAGGTTGCCGTTATAGGCCAGCGCGTAAACCACACCGTTAACAATGACCGGCGTTGTGTCTACGTCGCTCAGACGGTCAATTTCCGTTGAGCCGGTGGCCTGAGAGATACGCTGCTGCCAGATCATCTGACCCTGCTGCATCAGCACGGCGCTCACGCGACCGTTGTCACCGCCCACAATGGCAGCACCAAATGCGGTAGCCGGTGCTGATTCACCGCGCAGAGAGAGCGCAGGCATATCCAGGTTAACGGTCCATTTCACCAGACCGTCAGCTTCGTTCAGCGCCTGCAGCTGGCCGTTGCTGGTATGAATCAGCACCAGACCGTCGCTCACCACCGGACGAGACAGGGATTCACCCGCTACGGTTGTTTGCCAGGCAATAGAGCCGTCGCTGCTGTTCAGCGCATAAACCTGCGCTTTTTCGCTGCCCACGTAAACATGGCCACCGGCAACGGTCAGACCGCCAGAGAGCAGTGCAGGTTTACGGGAGAACCAGCCGTCTTTTTCCGCCAGGTTAACGGACCATACTTCTTTCCCGTCATCGGCGTTCACCGCTTTCACGGTACCTTTGCGGTCAGCGGCATAGACAACGCTGTCTGCATACGCAGGATGAAGGTTGGAATAGAAATCACCAATCCCATTGCCCACGGAGACATCCCACGCGGTGGATGGGGTAAACTGGTTTTCAACCGTCGGCAGTGGGGACATTTTCACAACGTCTTCTTCGCCACTGAACAGTGAACAACCACTCAATAACGTAACAGAAAGCAGTCCTGGCAGAAGTAATTTACGCAATTGCATCGGGTCCCTCTCAGACGGACAAATTATTTATTTTCATCTGCATCATTTCGCTCAGCGCAGGTGAAGCATTGCTCTCGACGCCAGCTTGCCACGCTTTACGCGCGCCCGCTTTGTCACCTTTGCTCAGCAGTGCTTCACCGCGCAGATCGGCAACGATGGCAGCAAAACCTTCGCCTTTGATGGTATCGAGCGTTTTCAGCGCATCGTCAGCTTTTTTCTGCTGAACCTGAATACGTGCCAGGCGCAGATTGATCACCGCTTTCAGGTTCTCATCGCTTGCCGCAGCAAGGCTCTGAGAGAGCTGTGCAGCGGCTTTATCCAGTTCGTTCTTATCAACGTACTGCTGAGCCACTTCCAGCGCAGCCAGTGCACCGTAGGTGTTTTTGTTGTCAGCCGCAAATTTTTCTGCCGCCGTCAGCGTTTGCGGCTGATCGGCACGAATTGCGCTCACGGTATTTTCATAGGACAGGGACGCGCCGCGCGCGGAATCTGCCTGATGATTGTTCCAGTAACGCCAGCCCACCAGCGCACCGACACCTAAAATAACCCCAACAACCAGCGCTTTGCCGTTTTCAACAAAGAAGCGCTTAATCGCGTCGACCTGATCGTGTTCGTTCTCGTAAATTTCCACGCAGTCCTTCTCCTTAGCCCAATAGAGTGCGCAAGTGCGCCGCAACGCCGTCCTGCGTTACCGTTGTCTGCTCACCAGAGCGCAGGTCCTTCACCACCACTTCGCCGTTAGCCACTTCGGACTCGCCCAGCACCAGTGCAATACTTGCGCCCCACTTATCGGCACGAGCAAACTGTTTTTTAAAGTTGCCGCCGCCATGGTTGGTCATCAGCTTAACGCCCGGCAGCGCATCGCGCACGCGTTCGGCAAGCTGCATCGCCGCAGACTGCGTTTCCGCGCCTGAAGCCACCAGGTATATATCGACAACGGAATCTGCTTTAAATTCCGGATTAACTGCCTGAACCAGCAAAACAAGTCGCTCAAGGCCCATCGCGAAGCCAACAGCAGGGGCTGCGCGACCTCCAAGTTGCTCAACCAGACCGTCATAACGGCCGCCCGCACATACGGTGCCCTGAGAACCGAGGCTGGTGGTCACCCACTCAAACACGGTGCGGTTGTAGTAGTCCAGACCGCGCACCAGGCGCTGATTCACGGTATAGGCGATGCCTGCCGCTTCAAGCAGCTTGCACAGGCCCGCGAAGTGTTCGCGAGATTCTTCATCCAGGTAGTCACCCAGCGCAGGCGCATCGTTCAGCAGTGCCTGAACATCCGCGTTTTTGGAATCCAGAACGCGCAGCGGGTTACTGTACATGCGACGTTTGCAGTCTTCGTCCAGCTTCTCTTTATGCTGTTCCAGGAACGCCACCAGCGCATCGCGGTAGTTAGCGCGTGCTTCCAGAGAACCGATAGAGTTCAGCTCAAGAGAAACGTGATCGGCGATACCGAGGGCGCGCCACCAGCGGGCGGTCAGCATAATCAGTTCAGCGTCGATGTCCGGGCCCTGCAGGCCAAAGACTTCCACACCCAGCTGATTGAACTGACGATAACGACCTTTCTGAGGACGTTCGTGGCGGAACATCGGGCCGATATACCACAGGCGCTGCTCCTGATTGTACAGAAGACCATGTTCGATGCCGGCGCGTACGCAGCCCGCCGTACCTTCCGGACGCAAGGTCAGGCTGTCGCCGTTGCGGTCCTCAAAGGTGTACATCTCTTTTTCAACCACGTCGGTGACTTCACCGATCGCGCGTTTGAATAACGGGGTCTGCTCTACAATCGGCAAACGGATTTCGCTGTAACCGTAGCTGCCGAGCACCTGCTTCAGTGTGCCTTCAATGCGCTGCCAGATGGCGGTTTCGCCAGGCAGATAATCGTTCATGCCGCGGATGGCTTGAATGTTTTTTGCCACGTTTATTCTCTTTCTATATACAAAAAAAACCCAAAGAATGGGTTCAATCATACATGGGAAGCGGCACGCTTCCCATCACGTTATTTTTCAACCTGCTGAACGCTGATACGCTGTGTTTCGTCCATCATGGCGGCTTTGGCGCGGATGCGGGCTTCAAGCTGGTCGATCATGTCGCTATTATCCAGACGATCTTTACGAACGCCATCTTCATAGAGACCACTTTTCTTGTTACCGCCGGTTACGCCCAGGGTTGACACCAGTGCTTCACCCGGACCGTTTACCACGCAGCCGATGATGGAGACGTCCATCGGGGTGATAATGTCTTCCAGACGCTGCTCCAGGGCATTCACCGTCCCGATCACATCAAACTCCTGACGCGAGCAGGTTGGGCAGGCAATGAAGTTGATCCCACGCGCGCGAATGCGCAGCGACTTCAGGATATCGAAACCGACTTTGATCTCTTCGACCGGATCGGCCGCCAGCGAGACGCGCAGGGTGTCACCGATCCCTTCAGAGAGCAGCAGCCCCAGACCGATCGCGGATTTTACAGAGCCGCTGCGCAGGCCGCCTGCTTCGGTGATCCCGAGGTGCAGAGGCTGGTCGATCTGCTTTGCCAGTAGACGATAAGACTCTACCGCCAGGAACACGTCGGACGCTTTTACGCTGACTTTGAACTGATCGAAGTTAAGACGATCGAGATGATCGACGTGGCGCATCGCGGATTCGAGCAGCGCCTGTGGCGTCGGCTCGCCGTATTTTTCCTGCAGGTCTTTTTCCAGGGAACCGGCGTTAACGCCGATACGGATAGGAATATTTTTATCGCGGGCGCAGTCCACTACCATGCGGATACGCTCTTCGTTACCGATGTTGCCCGGGTTAATGCGCAGGCAATCGACGCCGTATTCGGCCACTTTCAGTGCGATGCGGTAGTCGAAGTGGATATCAGCCACCAGCGGAACGCTGACCTGCTGTTTGATCAGTTTGAACGCCTCAGCGGCATCCATGGTCGGGACGGAAACGCGAACAATGTCCGCGCCTACACGTTCTAATGCTTTGATTTGATTGACCGTCGCTTCTACATCGGTAGTGCGCGTGTTGGTCATCGACTGAACGGCGATAGGTGCCCCATCGCCGATTGGCACATTCCCAACGTAAATCCGTTTCGATTTTCTACGTTGAATCGGAGCCTGGTTATGCATGAAAAATCTCCCGCGTTGCCCGTCTGTTACTGTGCTGCTGATTGTTCGGCATTAACGGTAAGACGTGCAACCTGGTTAGTTCTGATAAAGCGGCTCAGGTCGACAGGTTTTCCTTGATACTGGATCTGTACCGCTGCCGGAGCGCCGATTTTAAGTTTATAGGGAGCCTGGCCGGTTAGGTTTAACGTGCCATCTTTACGCTGCAGGCCGCTGAACAGTTTTTTACCTGTCGCGTCAGTCACTTCCAGCCAGCAGTCGGCGCTGAAGTTCATCACCAGCGCGTTGGGATCGGCTGCTGTTGCCGTACCCGCCGGGTTGGTTGGCAGAGACGCTGCGCTATTGTCTGCAGGCTGAGTAGCCGCAGGCACGTTCGCTGCAGTATCAACATTCGCCTGAGAAGGGGCAACAACCGCATTTTGATCCTGAGCCTGCGGCGCAGCGGTGTTAGCCGTTGCTGACGGAGCCTGTGCTGCATCGGTCGCCGACGCGTCTGGCGCTGCGGTCTGTGGCTCGCTTGAGGACGCTGCACCGTCGGTATTCAGCGGCACGTTCTGGGCATTCTCACTTCCGGCCTGGTTGAGTTCAGCAGAGGATTGATCGGCCATGGTGGTGATCTCTTCCTGCTGGGCTTTGTGGTTTTGCCACCACCATGCGCCCGTCAGGCCAATCACCACAAACAGCACCAGCCAGGTAAAGCTCATCAGCCAGCCATCGCGTTTTTTACGACGTTTCCCCAGGGAGAAGGTCTGCATCGGCGCAACTTTTGCTGCACGGACCGGTGCCTGCTTCTCCATCATTGGCAGTAATTCATTTTCGGGGATATGGACCAGTTTTGCGTAAGAGCGGATATAACCGCGCAAGAACGTTGAAGCCAGATCGGCAGGTGCCTTATCTTCTTCAATATCGCGAACCGTGGAAACCTTCAGGCACAAGCGTTCCGCAACGGCTTGCTGGCTGAGTCCGAGTTGTTCACGGGCGTTGCGAAGACGAACGCCAGTGGAGAGTGCTTCATGTTGGTCGTGAGTGGCTTCAGTATTCATTCGCTACAACTACTGGTACGTGAAAAATAAGGGTTCAGGTGCCGGTGAGTCACAATGCCACCCGCACCGCGAAACTTCTGGTCAGTTAACCTTGAACAGAGAGTATAAGACTGTCAGCCCGGAGATGACAGTACAGCCCTGCCCGTACGGCTAAACTGTTGTTACGTCGTTACATACTGCCCGAAAGTCGGATGAAACGCACCGTAATTATTGTTCAGTCATAACGAATCTGACTGATTATTCAGTAAGACCAGGCTTCACGGCGCAGATAATGCGCCGTGAGTGCATAATAATCAAACAGCTTTAACCGCGATCGTCTCGCCCTGCATGCGTTTACGCAGGGTACGTTTGGTACGGTCAATAACATCACCTGCCAGCTGTCCGCATGCTGCATCAATGTCATCACCACGGGTTTTACGCACGATGGTGGTGAAACCATACTCCATCAGCACCTTGGAGAAACGGTCGATACGGCTGTTCGAGCTACGGCCATACGGCGCGCCCGGGAACGGGTTCCATGGGATCAGGTTGATTTTGCATGGCGTATCTTTCAGCAGTTCAGCCAGCTGATGCGCATGTTCGGTACCGTCGTTGACGTGGTCAAGCATCACGTACTCGATTGTGACGCGGCCCTGGTTGGCGTTGGATTTCTCCAGATAGCGACGCACCGCAGCGAGGAAGGTTTCGATATTGTACTTTTTGTTGATCGGCACAATTTCGTCACGAATTTCGTCGTTTGGTGCATGCAGGGAGATCGCCAGCGCAACGTCAATCATGTCGCCCAGCTTGTCCAGCGCAGGCACAACGCCTGAGGTAGACAGCGTTACGCGACGCTTGGACAGACCAAAACCGAAGTCATCCAGCATGATTTCCATCGCCGGAACGACGTTGGTCAGGTTCAGCAGCGGCTCACCCATCCCCATCATCACCACGTTGGTGATAGGACGCGTACCGGTTACTTTTGCCGCACCGACGATTTTCGCGGCACGCCAGACCTGGCCGATAATTTCTGACACCCGCAGGTTACGGTTAAAGCCTTGCTGCGCGGTTGAGCAGAATTTGCACTCCAGCGCACAACCTACCTGAGAGGAGACACACAGCGTGGCGCGGTCTTCTTCCGGGATGTAGACGGTCTCAACGCGCTGATCGCCGACCGCAATCGCCCATTTGATGGTGCCATCCGCTGAGCGCTGCTCTTCCACCACTTCCGGTGCGCGGATTTCAGCCACTTCCTTGAGCTTGTTGCGCAGGACCTTGTTGATGTCAGTCATGTCATCAAAATTGTCGCTGCAGTAATGGTACATCCACTTCATGACCTGATCGGCACGAAACGGCTTTTCGCCCATCTCTTTAAAGAACTCGCGCATCTGCTGACGGTTCAGATCCAGCAGGTTGATTTTTCCATTTTTATTGGGAACCGCAGGAATGGCGACTTCGGAGGTATTCACTAATTCAGACATAATATTTTCCGGCCTCGTTGTTACACGTTATGGCCCATGGAGGGTTGAATAGAAACGCCCCGGAAAGCAGTCTGCTCGTCCGGGGCGTTGCATTGTACAAAGTCTGGCGCAGGGATGCCACGTCTGGACGCGGCATTTACGAAAATAATGTGTAAACGAAACCGTTAAATTAACGGGTGCGTGGACACACTTCGCCTTCTGCGAAGAAGAAAGCGATTTCGCGTGCAGCAGATTCAACAGAGTCAGAACCGTGGGTACCGTTCTCGGTGAAGCTGTCCGCATAGTCAGCGCGCAGAGTACCTGCCAGCGCGTTGTCCGGGTTGGTTGCGCCCAGCAGGTCACGGTGACGCTGTACTGCGTTTTCGCCTTCCAGCACGGATACCACGATTGGACCGGAGGTCATGAACTCAACCAGGCCGTCAAAGAATGGGCGACCTTCGTGCTCAGCGTAGAAACCGCGAGCCTGCTCAACGGTCAGGTGCAGCATTTTGGTGCCAACAATTTTGAACCCTGCAGATTCAAAGCGAGCGAAGATGCTGCCAATAACGTTTTTTGCCACCGCGTTTGGTTTGATGATGGAAAAAGTACGTTCAATAGCCATGATAACCTCTGTCAATGTTCTGTTGTTTTGCATACCTGAGTATGGTGTGGCGCGGATTATAATGAGCAATAGCGCCATTGCCTATGGATTCAGGTAACATTTTTTTAAAATAAGACGAGTTTTAGCAACAGCTCACATCAGAAAGCTATTTTCAGGTCACTGCAACGTAAAATTCACCGTCGCGACCTGACCGGTCTCATCCATAACGAGTAACTGATAATCGCCCGATTTATCAAGCTGTAATGTGTAAACTCTTCCCTTCACATTCAGCGGTTCACCGTTCAAAAACCACCAGCGCTCGCCGCTATTGCCGGTCGCCTGAAGCGGCAGCGAAACGCGGGATTCCCCCGGCAGACGTTTGATGACGGCCCCTTCACGCACGCCTGTCAGGATGAGTGGCGCAGGTGCGTCCTGCGATAGCGGAGGACAGGTGGTTGAGGAAGGAGGGACCCGTACCGCGCGACGCTCGGTTGCCGGCAGCCACGGCTCCAGCGGCAGCGGCCAGACATCCAGGACTTTTTCAGTTGCATCAGGGCAATCTGCCGCCACGCGTTTACCCGTTTTATCCAGCCAGACCGGGAAACGAATGCCGCGTATCCCTTCCTGTTCGGGCAATAGCAGCGTGGGCGGTTCACTCCCTTCCAGCAGCCAGGTCGACAGGCGACGCCGACAGTTTTCACTTCCTTCCGGCAGCGACTGGCCGCCCGGCCAGCAGATCACGCCCCGCCCGACGCTCTCCGGACGCGGGTCGCGCGGCAGGCGGGCTTCGTCTACCGTTGAGCGTGACTGAAGCAGGTTATTAACCTGATTTAAGAGTGGAACTGCGCTGGCGAAACCAAACTGCCCCGCTACGGGCGTGCCGTCCGGTCGTCCTGTCCAGATGCCTATTACGTAGCGGGCATTAAGACCAATCGCCCAGGCATCACGGTAACCGTAGCTGGTGCCGGTTTTCCACGCCAGCGGTGCGATCTGCGGTAACGCATTATCCGGCAGCGGCTGCGCCTCGTTCGCCAGAATACGGCGAATAATCCACGCCGAGCCTTGCGACAGCAGCGGACGTTCAATGAGCGGATCGCCCGGCTGTAACCGCAGCCTCCCCGCCTTACCGTGTCGGGCAAACGCGCTGTAGGCCGCTGTGATATCCGCCAGCCGGGCGCCTGCCCCTCCGAGGATCAGGGACAGATTTGGCTGCGCCCCCGCAGGCAGGATCAGCGGCAAGCCTGCGTTGCTCAACATCCCGGCAAAACGTTTTGGCCCGTAGGCTTCCAGTACCTGTACCGCGGGCAGGTTGAGGGAGCGCACCAGCGCTTCACTCATGCTGACCGGTCCGTGGAACCCACTGTCAAAATTCCCGGGGCGATAATCACCGGTTTTTCTGGGAACGTCCTGGAGCAGCGAGGCGGGATGGATCAGGCCATCGTCCAGTGCCATACCGTAAATAAAGGGCTTTAACACCGATCCCGGGGATCGGATCGCATTGACCATATCCACGTGGCTAAAACGCGTGTCATCGTTAATATCCACCGACCCGACCCAGCCGCGCACTTTCATATCGGTATGATCCACGACGATCATCGCCAGCGAGCTTCGTGCCGGCAGGCGAGATTTCCAGTTCATCGCCAGCTCTTCCAGCTGCCGCTGCAGTCCGGCATCCAGCGTGGTGACAATTTTTGCGTCGCGGCTTTTGCCGAGCATCATGCGCGCAAAGAGCGGCGCCAGCTGCGGCATCTGTCGGGGCGCCAGCCATACCGATTCTTCCCGTGATTCTTTAACCTGCTTCGCGGACCAGACGCCCTGCGTTACCATGCGGTCGAGCACTTTGTTGCGCGCTGCCTCGGCCCGTTCAGGCCAGCGGTCCGGACGTAAGCGGCTGGGTGCCTGCGGCAGTACCGCCAGCAGCGCCGCTTCGGAATAGCTGAGCTGCGACGGCGGTTTGCCGAGATAGGTCCAGCTTGCCGCCCCGACGCCCTGCAGCGTGCCGCCAAACGGAGCGCGGTTGAGGTAAAGGGTGAGAATGTCGCGTTTGGAAAGATGCCACTCCAGCTGCATCGCCCGCCAGAGCTGACGAACTTTGCCGCCAAAGGTGCGCGGATGCGGGTCCAGCAGGCGTGCCACCTGCATGGTGAGCGTGCTTCCACCAGAGACGACTTTGCCAGAACTGAGATCCTGCCAGGCAGCGCGCAGGACAGAGAGCGGGTTTACGCCTGGGTGATCCCAGAACCAGCGATCTTCATACTGGATCAGCGCCTCAAGGTAGCGGGGAGAGACCTCTTCAATGGTAACCGGGTAGCGCCAGATCCCGTCGCTATCGGCAAAACGCCAGAGCGGCGTGCCCTTCTCATCTACCACCACCCGGGCGGGATTAACCTCTTTCAGAGGCAACGGCCACAGGCGGTCGGCGGCGACAATCAGCCCCCATAAAACGAGAAGCGCTCCCGCCAGCCATAGCCAGCGGGAGCGTGTCAGACGTGCCATTTGCATATTACGGAACAACAATCAGCGGGCCGCTGGCCGCCCCCGTTGCCCGCCACTGCGGAACGTACATAGACTCCACCATCGGGACCGGCACCTGATAGGTTCCCGGCGTCACGGCACGGGCCAGATAGACCAGCGTGACCGGCTGACCTTCGTTTACCGGCACGGCAGCCACAAAGCGGTCGTCGCGGAACTCCATATGCTGAATATCCGCCTGCTGCATCTGGCTGAGCAGGTTCTGTACCTCACTGCCGCTGTCCTGCAGGCTGGCGCTGCTGCTCGCCAGGTTCTGGTTTTCCAGCTCCAGACCCGCAGGGAGCAGATCCACCACCAGCGCATCCGGCACATTCTGGCTGGCTTTAACGTCCAGCCACACCAGCACCAGTTCGCCGCTCTTCAGCGAAGAGAGCGATTTACTGCTGCCGTCGGTTGCCAGGATATGACGTTCCACCTGCAGCACGTTCGCGCTCGGCTGAGGGGCATATTCCGGATAACCGGTGCTGTCCAGGCGTACCCACAGCGGCGCTGTACCGGTGTTAGTCACCTGCAGCGCGCCAAGCTGGTCGCCGCTCACGTTTTGCACCAGTGACTTATCGCCGCCTGATGCGGTCTCAGACAGCGAAGTTTTCGCCTGCCACGCACCAGACAGGGTTTGCAGCGAGCGTCCGGCCAGGAACAGCGCATTGCTCTCCTGCGTTGACAGCCAGCGCTGGCTGAAGGCCTGTTCAGACAGAGCATTCAGCAGCGTATTTTGCGCATCTGGCAGCAGCTTGTACTCCTCAAGAAGAGAGAGCATCAGCGCGTTATCGCGAAGCTGGCTGCCGTAATCGGCCATCCAGTTTTTGCTGTCGTTGCGCGGGGTTTTGAGCGCCAGATCCAGCGCCTGCTGGCTGCGCGGCGCATCGCCCATCAGTTTGAGCGCCATGCCCAGCTGCATCAGCGGAAGTCCGGAAGCCGCCTGCCCGTGGCGATCCCAGATTTCACGCAGCGCGCCCAGCGGCGCTTTTTGCTGACGTGCCAGCACCAGCGCGGCATAGGCCTGCACGGCAAACTTGCTGGCCTGAGTATCGTCGCTGTAGCGAATGGACATCATGCCCGGATCCTGCAGGTAGCGCAGCAGGCGGTTATTGGCGTTATTCACCGCATCGACGGGTACGCTGTAACCCTGCTCGCCCGCGCGCACCAGGAAGTCGGTCACGTAGGCCGTCAGCCAGTACTCTTCCGGACCGTTTTTATCCCATAGCGCAAAACCACCGTCTTCACGCTGCATCTGCAGCAGACGGGAGATGCCAATATCAATCGCTGCACGGCGCTTGTCATCGGTGTCGCCCTTGATGCCAAGTGCAGTCAGCTGCGCCGCGTTGGTGTAGAGCGACGGGAACAGGCCACTGGTGGTCTGTTCCAGGCAGCCATACGGGTACGCCTGCAGTTCGCGAATATAGCGCGCCAGGTTAAGCGGTGGTTTGCCGCTCAGCAGCAGTTGTCCCTGCAGGGTAGCAGGAGAGAAACCGTTACTATGCTGCGCCGGTGCGGTCCAGGACTCACCGGGGTTCAGCATGGCACCGGTATTCACCGTCTGCGCCGGGAATGCCGGCCGCACGCCGATTTTCCAGCTCTTCTGCTGCGGTGCGAAAGTCTCGCCCGGAAGTTGCAGGCCCGTAACCTGTGCTGTCACCTCACCATCACCATAACCGTCCAGCGCCCGCACCGGAATAAACAGGGTACTGCGCGCGCCAGGAGACAACTGAACCGGCTGCGGCTGCGAGCCTTCCAGCGACAGTTTTCCTGTCGCGGTCAGGGCGACGTTCAGCGTTTGCGGCATGTCCGTCAGGTTGGTGAGGTCCAGCGTCAGCCGTGAGGTGTCCCCGCTTGCCAGGAAGCGCGGCGTGTTAAGCTCGGTAATGACCGGCGCAGCCACCACAACCTTGCTTTCGCTGCTGCCGAAATCGTCTTCCGTCCAGGCCTGCGCCATCAGACGCAGCTCGCCGTTGAAATCACCAATCGGCAGCGTAATCGTGCCTTCTCCGTTGGCATCCAGCGTAACCGGCTGTGCCTGCTGGGCAATAATGGTGACGTGGTTCACCGGCGGCTTACCGCCGCGCTTCAGCTCATCACCGTCACCACCAAAGCGCAGCGCGGCCAGGCGGCCCTGCCCTTCGATGACCTGGCCGTAGATATCGTAGATATCCGCGCCGTAGCGTTTCTGACCGAAGAAAGCCTGCCACGGATCGGGCGTAACGTAATCGGTGATGTTCAGCACGCCGCTGTCAACCGCCGAGACCAGTACGTTCACTTTCTGCGGAACCGCACCCTCTTTCACGCTGGCTTTCACCTTCACAGAGAGCGTCTGGTTTGGACGCATTTTCTGCGGGTTATCGAGCGCAATGTTCAGACGACGATTTTCATCGCCCATCGGCAGATGCAGCAGGCCGACCGCGCGTTTCGGCGTGGCGGATTTCGATTTATCCCCAGGACGAACCACCAGCGTACTCAGGTAGAGATCGTGACGTTTCCAGGCTTTGTCGACCGGGATAGCGAGATCAAGCCCGTTTGCCGGGACGTCGATCTCTTTCCACCACAGCGGCCCTTCGCTGGACTCGATCATCGCATAGCCCTTACCTGCTGCCGGCGCTGCAATGTGCAGGTTAATGGTATCGCCTGGCTGATAGGCTGGCTTATCCAGTTTCAGCGTCACGCGGTCAGGACGTGCAGCCCCGGTGCCGTCGCTGTTATCCTGCCAGCTGTAGCCTGCCCAGAAGCGCACGCTGCTGACCATCTCATCAGGCGCTTTAACCTCCAGACGGTATGAGCCCCACTCCACCGGGAAGGTGACTTTACCCGTCTCGTCGGCCTTGAGAGTCAGCTCCTGCTCGCCTTCAACCAGATCTTTTTGATCGAACTGAGACTGCCAGCCTTCGCTCTCAGACCAGTTCCAGAAGTAGTCGCGGCGCTCACGGATCAGGCGTACCTGTAAACCGGAAACCGCCTTTTTCGCTCCGCTGGCATCGGCATAAACGATGTCGAAGCTGGCGTTGCCGTTCTCGTCAACAATCGGTTGGTTGACGGTGGTATCGGTGCGGTAGTCGTAAACGGCTTTACTGGCGAACTGAGGGCGGATACCCGGCAGCTCAGCCGCTGGCCAGATGGCCTGCTCAGCGCGACGCGTCACCGGACGGCCGCCCGACTCCAGCAGGCTGGCCTGCAGGATCAGCTGCAGCGGAGAGTGGACCTCTTTCCACTGGCTTTCGGTAGAAACCTGCCCACGCCCCTGCTCATCCAGCGTAAGCTGAACTTCATCCAGACTGCGGCTCAGGTTCTCCTCCGCGATATCGCCAAACTGGAAGCCCGGCAGCGCAGCCACCGCGTCACGCAGCGGACGCAGGAAAAGCTGGCCCTGCAGAGAATTACCGTTGGCCGGTGCGCCATACAGGTAATAGCCCACCACGTTAAAGTCCACGTTATCCTGCGGTGAAACCGGCGATTTTTCTCCGCTCAGGTTCAATGCCATACGCTCGGGCATGAAGTCTTCGACGTGGAAGTCCCACAGGCGCTGCAGGTTATCGCCCGTGTTGGCACGGATATGCCACATACCGGTCTGCGCTCCGCTGTCCAGCGGATAGTTAAAGCGATAGAGCCCATTCTCTGGCTTGACGACAATCGTACACGCAACCTGTCCATCCGGGCGCAGCACGTCAAGCTTCACGGGCTGATCGGGAAGCGGCTTACCGTCACTGTCGCGCAGTAAGCCGTTGAGGATCACCGTTTCACCCGGACGATAGAGATCGCGCGGGCCAAACATGAAGAATTGCTTGCTGTAGCCGGGGCTACCGGCAATATCGAACTCCGCCAGATCCAGCGCCGGAAGCTTGAGGTCAAGCAGCGTGGTCTGGCCGTCTTTGCTCGCCAGAATCAGCGCGGCTTCTTTGTCCGTTTCAAGCTTCGCATGACCGTCGGCATCGCTCTTCGCCTCGGCGAGAGTCTGGCCTTTATCGTTCAGCAGCGTGACGGTCACGCCGGACTGCGCCGCACCGTTTTCCAGACTCTGAGTGAAAATATCCAGGCGGTTATGGTAACGGTGAGCGGACAGGCCAATATCGCTTAGGGTAAAGAGCGTTGCGGCATTGCTGTAGTTATAGTGCCCAGCCTGGTTCATGACCGCGATATAAACGCCAGACTGCTGGAGCGGTTTAATATCCTTCAGGGGCAACAGCAATTTTTCGCGCGTGTTGCGCGCCGGATTAAGATCGAATCGACCGGTGTAAACCAGCTCCGCCATCTTCAGCAGGTTATCGGATTCCCAGTTGGTCAGCGAGTTACGGTACTCCCACTGGCTGACAAGGGAGGCCAGCGATTCCGGCTTCACGCGGTAAAAGTTGACATCAACATTGTTGACGTTGAGCGCCATCACCGGCAGACCTTCCACCACCTTGCCCGGCAGCAGCGAGCCGCGGCTGGCAAAACCAACGGTGGGTTCAATGTCCCGGGTGGTCAGGGCTTTTTCATAATCAATTCCGAACGTCGCCTTGTTCAGCGCCTGCAGGTCACGTTCAACGGTGACGACCAGGTTGCGGTTAGGCTCCAGATGACGCAGGCGAAGCTCTTTCAGGTTAGGCGCAAGTTCCCACGCCCCGTCAACCTTGCCGCTTTTCTTGTCCACGACATGCACCGTTTTGGCGAAATCCTGATCGGGATTCAGCGGAACAGAAAAGGTCAGCACCAGCGTGGCGGCACCGTCGAGCTGAACTTCTGAGGTATCCAGCAACGTCAGCGCTTTTCCCTGAGTCTGGGCAGCCAGTTTAGCCAGCGTTTCAGCATTGGGCTTTTCTGCAGCTTTCGGTGTGGATGCGGTGGATGCCGCGGGAGCCGCAGCCTGAGTTTTATCGTCGCTGTTATCACAGCCGACAAGCGTAAACGTGGTGAGCAGCGCAAGAGAGAGCGCGGCTAAGCGAAACGGTTTCATCCTTTGTCCCTGGCCCATGGAGCCTGTTGGTCGTCGTCCGGATAAGTATTATCCGCAAGTTTCATTAATTCAAAAAGGCCAATTTTAAAATCTGGAAAGCGTCTCGCAGAACGGCATCACGCCGCTACGCCGTGATGGAACCGCGATCACAGCACATAACGTCACATGTTACCTTTCAAGTCATTTGTTTTTAAAACAAGAAGATAGCTGGCTAAGCTCGCCCGAAGGCTGCTAGTTTTATGACCATGACGCACCCCGAGTGCGCGGTTCAAAAAGAGAGAAAGCCATGAAACGAGCCGTGAACGCCCTACAAAATTTCGGAAAATCATTGTACGGACCGGTACTTATCTTACCGATCGTCGGTCTGTTTATCGCCTTTGGTAACGTTCTGGGTAACGGTAATCTCGCTGAATACCTGCCGTTTCTGGGCCATCCGCTGATTCAGCACCTTGGTCAGCTTATCGCGAAATCTGCCGTGTCGGTGCTGGTCAACCTGGCGCTGGTGTTTGCCGTCGGGATCCCGATTGGTCTGGCGACGCGTGATAAAGGCTATGCCGCGCTGATTGGTCTGGTGACCTTCGTCGTGTTCATCAACGCCATGAACGTCACGCTACAGCTGCAGGGCGCGCTGGCGCCAGCGGCCCAGATGAAAGCGGCCGGGCAGACCATGGTACTGGGCGTGCAGGTGCTGGAGATGGGCGTTTTTGCCGGGATCCTGACCGGGGCGCTCTCCGGATATCTGTACAACAAATACTCCAGCGTACAGTTTAACGGCGCGATGGCGATTTACTCCGGCCACTGTTTTGTCGCCATCGTCATGCTTCCCGTCTCCATGCTGCTCGGCGTGGTGATGAGTGAGCTGTGGCCGTATGCCCAGCACGGCATTAGCGCCCTGGCGCTGGCCATCAAAGGCTCCGGGCCGTTGGGCGTGGCAATCTACGGTTTCCTGGAACGTATTCTGGTCCCCACCGGCCTGCACCATCTGGTTTATACCCCGTTCCTCTATACCGAGCTGGGCGGCACGCAGGAGGTGTGCGGCGCAACCTATCAGGGCGCACGCAATATCTATTTCGCCGAGATGGCCTGCCCGGACGTGAAACAGCTCAGCAGCACCGTGGTGTGGGACGCGCGCGGCATCAGCAAGATGTTCGGCCTGCCTGCCGCAGCCCTGGCGATGTACGTGACCGCAAAGCCGGAGCGTAAAGCCATTGCGAAAGCCATTCTGATCCCGGCGGCGCTGACCTCGCTGCTGGTCGGCGTGACCGAGCCGATTGAGTTCTCCTTCCTGTTCGTCGCTCCGCTGCTCTTCGTGGTGCACGCGGTGCTGACCGGCATCGGCATGATGCTGTTCTCGCTGCTGGGCGTTCACGCCATCGGCGCCAACGGGATTATTGACTTCATCCTCTACAACCTGCCGCTCGGCACGGAGAAGTCCAACTGGCCGATGTACATCGTGGTCGGGCTGATCATGTTCGCCCTCTACTTCGTGGTGTTCCGCTTCCTGATCCTGCGCTTCAACATGAAAACGCCGGGCCGTGAGGATGACGATCGGGAGACGCGCCTCTACAGCAAGCAGGAGTACCAGGCGAAGGGCAATAACGACGGGCTGGGCGAATCCATCGTGACGGGTCTGGGCGGCCGGGAAAACATTGAGGTGGTGGACAACTGCTACACCCGCTTACGCGTCACGGTGAAGGACGTCGCCATTATCGACGAGCCGCGGCTCAAGGCGACCGGCGCGAAAGGGATTATCAAACAAGGTAACAACGTTCAGGTGGTCTACGGGCTGCACGTCAAAAAAATGCGAGAAGCCGTTGAGACGTTTCTCTGAAAGGAGCTAAAGATGTTTACACCCCCATTTATTCTGTCGATTGCCGGCGGCGGTAGCACCTACACGCCGGGCATTGTGAAAAGCCTGATGGTGCGCCTGCAGGATTTCCCGCTGGCCGAAATCCGCCTTTATGACATCGACGAGGCGCGCCAGAACACCATTGCGCCCGTCGTCGAAAAGGTCATTCGCGACCACAGCCAGAGCATCAAGTTCACCGTCACCAGTGACCCGGAAGTGGCGTTCAGCGGCGCGCATTTCGTCTTCGCCCAGATGCGCGTCGGCCAGTACAAGATGCGCGAGCAGGATGAGAAGATCCCGCTGCGCCACGGCGTGGTCGGCCAGGAAACGTGCGGGCCCGGTGGCCTGGCCTACGGACTGCGCACGATCCTGCCGATGGTGGAGCTTATCGATCTGGTCGATCGCTACGCGCACGAAAAAGCCTGGATCGTGAACTACTCCAACCCGGCGGCGATCGTCGCGGAGGGCGTGCGGCGGCTGCGGCCAAATGCGCGGGTGCTGAACATCTGCGATATGCCTGTCGCCGCGATGCGCAATATGGGGGCGATTCTGGGTGTCGATCGCCGCAGGCTGGAGGTGGACTACTTCGGCCTGAACCACTTCGGCTGGTTTACCCGCGTGCTGGTGGACGGCGAAGACAAGCTTCCCGAACTGCGTAAACATATCGCGAAGTTTGGCCTGCTGACGGAAGATGCGGCTAAAACCGATCCGCAGCATTCCGATCCATCATGGGTCAAAACCTGGCGCAACATTAAGCCGATCATGGACAACTTCCCGGAGTATCTGCCGAACCCGTATCTGCAGTACTACCTGATGCCGAACCAGATCGTGGAGCATCAGAACCCGGACTATACCCGCGCCAATGAAGTGATGGACGGGCGCGAGAAAAAGCTGTTCGCCGCTGCCGAAGAATACAAGCGCACCGGGATCCTGCCGGACGCCTTCCACGTAGGCGTCCACGGCGAGTTTATCGTCGATGTCGCCTGCTCGCTGGCCTTTAACCTGCGGAGCCGCCATCTGGTGATGGTGGAAAACCGCGGGGCGATTACCAACCTGCCTTACGATGCCGTGGTGGAGGTGCCCGCTTATATCACCTCCGAAGGCCCGGAACCGATTCGCGTCGGTCAGGTGCCGCTGTTCCATCAGACCCTTTTGCAACAGCAGCTCGCCTCTGAACAACTGCTGGTGGAGGCCACCATCGAGGGCAGCTATGAGAAAGCCCTGCAGGCGTTTACCCTCAACCGCACCGTGCCGACCATGGAACACGCGAAAGCGATTCTGGATGAGATGATCGAGGCCAACCGCGACTACTGGCCTGCGCTGCAAAAAGCCTGGCAGGACGGCGAAACGGTGAAAAAATAGGGGCTTGCTCGCGAGTTGAACGTGGTTTGCTTGTCGGTGTCAGAAAAAACACCGACAATCCTTTTTTACGGAAAAGAATGGAGGCAACCCATGTCCACCTCATATTTTGTCGCCGCCGACTGGCTGATTGAGCACGGTGACGATCCGGAAGTTCAGATTATTGACGCGCGTATGGCCCCGGCCGGGCAGGAACACCTTCGCGATATGGTCGCGGAATACCGTGCCGGACATCTGCCTGGCGCGGTATTTTTTGATATCGAAGCCCTCTCCGATCACAACTCTCCCCTGCCGCACATGCTGCCGCGCCCGGAAGCGTTTTCTGTGGCGATGCGCGAGCTGGGCGTCAGCAAAGACAAACACCTCGTTGTTTATGATGAAGGTAACCTCTTCTCCGCACCGCGCGCGTGGTGGATGCTGAAGAACTTCGGCGTGGAAAAAGTCTCTATTCTGGCGGGCGGGCTGGCGGGCTGGAAGCGCGACGAGCTGCCGCTCCAGCAGGGTGACGTGACGCTGCCGGAAGGCGAGTTCGACGCCACGTTCGACGCGCACATGGTGAAACGCCTGACCGACGTGCTGGTCGTGAGTCATGAAAAAACGGCGCAAATCGTCGATGCCCGTCCTGCACCGCGCTTCAATGCCGAAGCGGATGAACCGCGTCCGGGGCTGAAGCGCGGACATATTCCGGGGGCGCTGAACGTGCCGTGGGGCGAGCTGGTGTTTGAGGGCGAGCTGAAAACCACCGACGAGCTGCGGGCCATTTTTGACCGTGCTGGCGTGGATTTACATCGTCCGATTATTGCCAGCTGCGGCTCCGGCGTAACGGCCTGCGTGGTGATCCTGGCGCTCGCCACGCTCGGCGCGAACGACGTCACGCTCTACGACGGCGCCTGGAGCGAATGGGGTGCGCGGGACGATCTGCCGGTTGAACCCGCGAAATAATGGATAACCGCCTGGCCACGCTGTTAACGCGCGGGACATCGCTGACCCGCGCGGAGTATCGCGTCCTCGCCCACCTCACGGAGCACCCGCTGCTGGTGGGCAACATCACGGTACGCGAGCTGGCGCAGGCGACGTTTGTTTCTACAGCCACCATCATGCGGCTGTGTCAGAAGCTGGGGTTCAGCGGCTTTAGCGAGTTTATCTGGCACTGCAAGCAGCTGCTCTCCGACACGCCGCATATTGCCGCCCAGGGGCAGTCGCTTCCTGAACTCCCGGCGCTGTTTAATCAGTTTATCGCCAACTATCAGCACACCTTCCAGTGGGTCACGCAGGAAAAGCGCCAGCAGTTTGCCGACCTGCTGCGCCAGAAAGAGAGCTTCTTTCTCTACGGGGCCGGGTTTTCCTATCTGTTTGCGGAGTACCTGACCAAGAAGCTGCAGGTGCTGGGCAAAACGGCGTTTATCTCCGGGCCGGGGGACAGCCGGAATATTTTCCTCAGCAACGCCGCCCGCTATCAGGTGTTTATTGCCGTCTCGCGCAGCGGCGAAACGGAGCAGGTGCTGGATAAAGCGCGGATTGCCAAAAACGTCGGCATGACGATCGTCGCGTTTACCCGCGCCTCGGCCAACACGCTGGCGGGGATGGCGGACGTGCACTTTGCCCTCTATGACGAAGCGGTGCACTTCGCCGCTGAAGCCGCGGGGGTGACGTCGTTTGAGTCGAATCTGGTGCTGCTGATGGATTTACTGCTGCTGGAAGCAACGGGGTGATATTCACCCCGCCATAATCAGATGATGCGGTTAGTTTTGAGATCGCGCAGGAAGCCGCCCCAGCGACGCTCGTAGAACGGGGGGATGTGCTCGGTAATAAAGTGGCTGATGCCCTTCTCACCGTTCTTCACCTGGCAGATATCAATCGGCTCATCGCCCGGCAGCGTGTCGGTCGCCACACTTCCCGCCGCCTGAATGATTTCGTCGATATCGCCGTCCGCCTCAATACCAATCAGCAGTACCGGATGCTCGTCCGCACGCTCTTTAATGGAGCAGAGAAACGCGCGTCTAACCGGTTTCAGGGTTTTGAACAGCGTCGTCAGGGAATCAATCATCTGCGCGGGCGGCTCGGCCACTTCAGACAGCAGCAGCGTTTCGCCCCCTTCCAGCACTTCCTGGGTGCTGAGCGGGTTGCCTTCTTCACCTATCAGATGGCTGATTTCACGCGGGGTAAACTCTTTCCCGGTCGGCAGCTTCGCGTTAAGGAACAGCGTCTGGCCCAGCGTCATTTCGAACAGGGTACGCACCGGCATCACTACGAACGCCTGTTCGTCTTCTACCGCTTCCTGCAGGGCTTCCAGCGAGGTGAAGAACGGGATCACCGACGTGCCGTCGTCTTTCTCCCAGTGCAGCAGATCCAGCGCGCTGTCTTCGACAACCTGCTCACCTTCCGCCGCGGTGCCCGGCACCCAGACGGTGGATTCCAGCAGCGTGCGGAAAAATGCCGGACGGTGGGCGGGCTCGGTCGCCGCCTGCTCCAGCAGGGTTTCTAATTCGTTTTTGGTTTCGGACATAACAATTCCAGATGATGCATTTCCCCTCACCCCAGCCCTCTCCCTCAAGGGAGAGGGAGCAAACCATCCCCTCTCCCCTTGGGAGAGGGTTAGGGTGAGGGCAATAAAGATTACTCAGCCGTCAGCAGGTTCGCCACGGTACGCACGCCCAGACCGGTCGCGCCAGCGGACCACTGCTCAACCGCCGCTTTACGGTACGTTGCGGAACAGTCGATGTGCAGCCAGCCTTCGTGGTAGTTCTCAACGAAGTGGGACAGGAAGCCTGCCGCCGTGCTTGCACCCGCCGGGTACGCCGCGCTCGCGGTGTTGTTCAGCTCGGCAAAGTTGGACGGCAGCTGGCTGCGGTGGAACTCGGCCAGCGGCAGACGCCAGAACGGCTCGTTTTCCGCAGCGGCGCTTGCCAGCAGGCGAGCAGCCAGCTTGTCGTCAAAGCTGAACAGCGCGTGGTAGTCGTTACCCAGGGCGGTTTTTGCCGCGCCGGTCAGGGTCGCCATGTCGATAATCAGCTCTGGCTTCTGGGCAGACGCGTCGATCAGACCATCGGCCAGCACCAGACGGCCTTCGGCGTCGGTGTTCATCACTTCGACGTTTTTGCCGTTGCGGTAGCGAATGATGTCGCCCAGCTTGAAGGCGTTACCGCTCACCATGTTGTCCGCGCAGCACAGATACAGCTTCACGCGCTTGTTCAGACCGCGGGTAATGGCGAACGCCAGCGCGCCGGTGATGGTTGCCGCGCCGCCCATGTCGGACTTCATGGAGTCCATGAACGCGCTCTGCTTCAGGCTGTAGCCGCCGGTATCGAAGGTGATGCCTTTACCCACCAGGCAGGCAAAGACCGGCGCCGCTTTATCGCCGGTTGGGTTGTAATCCAGCGCCAGCAGGACCGGAGGACGCTCAGAACCACGGCCCACGGTGTGGATGCCCATGTAGTTCTGCTCGCGCAGGTCTTCACCTTTGGTGATGCGGTAGGACATTTTCTCGCCCGCCACGCCGCACAGCAGGTCAACCGCGCGCTGCGCCAGCTGCTCAGGACCGAGCTCTTCCGCCGGGGCGTTGATGGTGTCGCGCACCCAGTCGATGATTTGCAGGCGGCTTTCCAGCTCTTTCTGACCGGCTTCGTCGAGGTTAGCCCACTCGATTTTGCGGGTGCCTTTCGGCCCTTTGTAGCCAGCCCAGAATGCCCAGCTGCGGTCGGTATCCCAGCCTTCGCCTTCCAGGGACACATGCTTAATGCCCAGGCCGTCAATTTTGCGGGCGGCGCGCTGGATCAGGCCCAAATCATCTTTGCCCGTCAGGTGCAGGGTAATGCCGTCGTTATTAATGCTGTAGGTGGCTTTCTCGCCCCAGCGTGCGTCAGCAGGCTGATTCGAGAGCGTAATCTTCATCGCTTCGTTCATTTTATTTTTCCTTATTAGCAACTAGCAAACGGGCCGCCTGAAGGCAGCCCGTTATGTTATTTATTCTGCTTCATCTAACCAGACTAACAGAATCGCCTCCAGAATTTTTTCATTGGATGCGTTTGGATCGTCGTCGAAATCCTCTAAATCGCAGATCCACTGGTGCATGTCGGTGAATCGTACGGTCTTCGGATCGAGATTCGGGTTCGCGTCGTAGAGCGCTTCGCCGATTTCACGGCTGTCTGTCCACTTCAGTCCCATATCAATGCTCGCGTGCGTGGTTGATAGTGTAGCGTGGGAATTCCACGACCAGATCTTCATCGGTCACCGCGGCCTGGCAGCTCAGGCGGCTGTCAGGCTCCAGACCCCATGCTTTATCCAGCATGTCGTCTTCGTCTTCGGTGCTCTCGGCGAGAGAGTCGAAACCTTCACGCACGATGCAGTGGCAGGTGGTGCAGGCACAGGATTTTTCACAGGCGTGTTCCACTTCGATACCTGCACGCAGGGCAACATCGAGAATGGTTTCACCGGTCTTCGCTTCCAGAACAGCGCCATCCGGACAGAGGTCCGCATGAGGCAAAATAACAATCTTTGGCATATTAAACCTCGTCCACGGACTGGCCTTTCAGCGCGACGCGGACAGATTTGTCCATGCGGCGAGCAGCAAAGTCCTGGGTTTGTTTATCAACGTTTTTAATGGCTTCTTCTATTGCGTCAGCGTCATTGCCTTCTGCTACTGCGCTTAAATGCGCGGCAGCGTCGTCAATCACCTGGCGCTCAGCGGCGCTTAACAGCGCGGCATCGGCAGCGAGCGCGCCGTTCAGGCTCTCCAGCACGCGGGCGGCTTCAACTTTTTGTTCAGCCAGCATACGCGCCTTCACATCCTGTTCGGCGTAGCTCATTGAGTCCTGAATCATGGAGGCGATTTCGCCATCGGTCAGGCCGTAGGACGGCTTCACCTGAATGGACGATTCCACGCCGGTCGATTTTTCCATCGCCGTGACGCTCAGCAGACCGTCCGCATCCACCTGGAAGGTGACGCGAATATGCGCCCCGCCCGCAGGTAGCGCCGGGATACCGCGCAGCGCAAAGCGCGCCAGAGAGCGGCAGTCCTGCACCAGCTCGCGCTCGCCCTGCATTACGTGGATGGACATCGCGGTCTGGCCGTCTTTGAAGGTGGTGAACTCCTGCGCGCGCGCCACCGGAATGGTGGTATTACGCGGGATCACTTTCTCCACCAGGCCGCCCATGGTTTCTAACCCGAGCGACAGCGGGATGACGTCGAGCAGCAGCATTTCGCTGTCCGGCTTGTTGCCGACCAGAATATCGGCCTGGATTGCGGCGCCCACGGCAACCACTTTGTCCGGGTCGATGGAGGTCAGCGGCGTGCGGCCAAAGAATTCGCCCACGCGCTCGCGCACCAGCGGCACGCGAGTCGAACCGCCCACCATGACCACTTCCAGCACCTCGTTCGCCTCAACGCCCGCATCTTTCAGTGCGCGACGGCAGGCCAGCAGGGTGCGTTTCACCAGCGGGGCAATCAGATCGCTGAACTGGTCGCGGGCGATCTCACCCTGCCAGCCCGCAACGTTTACGGTAACCGTCTGCGCATCGCTCAGGGCGATTTTGGCGTCGATGGCCGCATCCAGCAGTTCACGCTGCACGCGCGCATCGCTGCGATCGCTGATGCCCGCCTGCTCGCGAATATAATCCGCCAGCAGATGATCGAAGTCATCGCCGCCCAGCGCGGAATCCCCGCCGGTCGCCAGCACTTCAAATACCCCGCGGCTTAAGCGCAGGATCGAGATATCAAAGGTACCGCCGCCGAGATCGTAAACCGCGATCACCCCTTCCTGACCGGAGTCGAGGCCGTAGGCAATCGCCGCCGCCGTCGGTTCGTTCAGCAGGCGCAGCACGTGCAGGCCTGCCAGACGCGCGGCGTCTTTGGTGCCCTGACGCTGTGCATCGTCAAAATAGGCCGGAACGGTGATGACTACACCGTCCAGATCGCCGCCAAGCGTTGCCGTCGCGCGCGCCGCCAGCGCTTTGAGGATGTCGGAGGAAACGCGAATCGGGTTCAGCAGACCGGCCGCGGTCGCAATCATCGGCAGGCCGTTTTCACTGGCCTGCAGCTGATACGGCAGATGCGGATAGCGGGTCTGAATATCGGCCAGCGAGCGGCCCATCATGCGCTTTACGGAGCTGATGGTGTTGGCCGGATCGCGCGCGGCGTTGGCGCGGGCGTCATAGCCGACCGCGTGACCCTGCTGCTGGTAGTGGACCACGGAAGGCAGCAGATGGCGGCCCTGCTCGTCAGCCAGCGTTTCCGCCTGGCCGCTGCGCACGGTCGCCACGAGGGAATTGGTGGTGCCCAGATCGATACCCACCGCCAGACGACGCTGGTGCGGTGCGGCACTTAAGCCAGGCTCACTAATTTGTAATAAGGCCATAATTGCTTCCGAAATTAAAAATCGAGCAGCTTTTCTTCGAGTTGTTCAGCACTGCTTCGCAGTTTATCGAGAAAACGGAGTTTGCGCACAGTGTCTGCCGCCACGTCCCAGGTCTCGTTGTTCAGTTGCTCCACCATCTGCTGATGGCGGGTATCGAACATGCCCTTCACGCGCGTGATGAAGCTTTCCAGACGCGCTTCGTCTTTGGCCTGTTCAATCTCATCCAGCTCTTCGCGAAGCTCCAGCTGTTCCATCAGAAAAGCGGTGTCGCGTACGGTATGCTGTTCGCTCGCCAGATCGAAACCGTGGAGCGAGAGCAGATATTCTGCACGCGCCAGCGGATGGCGCAGCGTCTGCCAGGCCTGGTTGATGGTCGCAGAGTGCGATACCGCGGCCAGCTGTTCTGCCTGAGTACCACTGGCGAATTTATCCGGGTGATACTGACGCTGAAGATCCTGAAAACGAATCGTCAGCGCCTGGAGATCAATCGGGTATTGAGCGGGTAGTCCGAAGAGAGTGAAGTAATCCATAACAATCTCAGGGGTAGCCTGTTAGAAGAAACCCCACGCGCAGCAGAGCCACGGTGGGGTTATACCTTCTTACTTCGCGCTGCAGATGCGTTGTCTGCGCTCGTTCACCCCAGTCACTTACTTAAGTAAGCTCCCGGGGATTCACTCGCTTGCCGCCTTTCTGCAACGCGAATTAATCGGTATAACAGCGGAACGCGGTTAAACGTGGAAGCTTTCGCCGCAACCACACTCGTCTTTGACGTTCGGGTTCGTGAACTTGAACCCTTCGTTCAGGCCTTCTTTGACGAAGTCCAGCTGAGTGCCGTTGAGGAATTGCAGGCTTTTGCCATCGACCACCACCTTCACGCCCTTGTCTTCAAACACGGTGTCGTCAGACGCCGGCTCGTCAACAAACTCCAGTACGTAAGCCATACCAGAACAGCCGGAGGTACGTACGCCCAGTCGCAGGCCAAAGCCTTTACCACGGTTCGCCAGAAAAGAGCTTACTCGCGCGGCAGCGCTGTCGCTAAGGGTAATCGACATACTCAAACCTCAATTATTTTGCTTCACGTTTGCTTTTGTAATCCGCAATGGCGGCTTTGATCGCGTCTTCTGCCAGAATTGAACAGTGAATTTTCACCGGTGGCAGTTCGAGTTCTTCAGCAATATCCGTGTTCTTGATTGCCTGTGCTTCGTCCAGAGACTTGCCCTTCACCCATTCGGTAACCAGGGAGCTGGACGCGATAGCAGAACCGCAGCCGTAGGTCTTGAAGCGCGCGTCTTCAATGATACCTTCATTGTTGACTTTAATCTGCAACTTCATCACGTCGCCACACGCCGGTGCGCCAACCATGCCGCTACCGACAGATTCGTCGCTGTTGTCAAAAGAGCCAACGTTGCGCGGGTTTTCGTAATGATCGATGACTTTTTCGCTGTATGCCATGATTGAATTCTCCTTATGTACCGATTAGTGATGTGACCATTCAATGCTGTTCAGATCCACGCCCTGCTTGAACATTTCCCACAGTGGAGAAAGGTCGCGCAGACGGCCGATGGAGTTGCGAACCAGCTTGATGGTGTAGTCAATCTCTTCTTCGGTAGTGAAACGACCTAAAGAGAAACGGATAGAGCTGTGCGCCAGCTCGTCGGTCATGCCCAGCGCGCGCAGCACGTAGGATGGCTCCAGGCTTGCAGACGTACAGGCAGAACCGGAAGAAACGGCCAGATCTTTCAGCGCCATGATCAGCGATTCGCCTTCAACATAGTTGAAGCTGACGTTAAGGATGTTCGGTGCGCCCTGCTCGAGATCGCCGTTCAGATACACTTCTTCCATATCTTTCACGCCGTCCCACAGACGGTTACGCAGCGTGCGCAGGCGCGCCATCTCGGTTTCCATCTCTTCTTTTGCAATGCGGTACGCTTCGCCCATGCCCACGATCTGGTGAACAGGCAGCGTGCCGGAACGCATGCCGCGCTCGTGACCGCCGCCGTGCATCTGTGCTTCGATGCGGATACGCGGTTTACGACGAACGTACAGCGCGCCGATCCCTTTCGGGCCATAGATTTTGTGGCCGGAGAAGGACATCAGGTCCACTTTCAGCTGGCTCAGATCGATAGGCAGTTTGCCCACGCTCTGGGTCGCGTCAACGTGATAGATGATACCGCGCGCGCGGCACATTTCGCCGATGGTCGCGATGTCCTGAACGACGCCGATTTCGTTGTTGACGTGCATGATGGAAACCAGAATGGTGTCATCACGCATGGCCGCTTCGAGCTCTTTCAGGTCGATGATCCCGTTGCTCTGTGGCGCCAGGTAAGTCACTTCGTAACCTTCACGCTCCAGCTGGCGGCAGGTATCCAGCACGGCTTTGTGTTCGGTTTTGCTGGTGATGATGTGCTTGCCTTTTTTCTGATAAAAGTTGGCTGCACCTTTGATCGCCAGGTTGTCGGATTCGGTCGCACCGGAGGTGAATACAATCTCACGCGGGTCGGCACCCACCAGGTCTGCAATCTGATTACGGGCGATATCAACCGCCTCTTCAGCATGCCAGCCAAAACGGTGTGAACGGGAAGCTGGGTTACCAAAGTTTCCGTCCAGGGTCAGACACTGCATCATTTTCTCGGCAACACGCGGGTCCACCGGCGTGGTTGCGGAGTAATCGAGATAAATCGGTAATTTCATTGCTCTTTAAACTCCGTACATCGCTTCAATGCAAGGAATCAGGCAACCGGCTGGATGTACGACCGAGTACGCGGGGCGTGACCGCCCCGGCCTGATTCTGAAATCTTTATCGTTTTATTACGCGCGCAGTTTGACGTCGATAGCGTCCTGCGCGCGGGTGCTGCGTTGGGAATCCTGACCGTGCTGACGACCAGAGACATCCAGAACTTCCTGGTTATTGACCAGTTCACCCAGGGTGATGTTGTTCAGGAAGCCGGTGAGACGGTCGCTCAGATCGCGCCACAGCGCGTGGGTCAGGCATTTATCGCCGCCCTGGCAGCCGCCTTTACCCTGGCAACGGGTCGCGTCAACGGATTCGTCAACTGCGCTAATCACTTCACCAACTGCAATACTGCCCGCGTCTTTACCCAGCAGATAACCGCCGCCTGGGCCACGAACGCTGGAAACCAGTCCATTTTTACGCAGTCTGGAGAACAGCTGTTCCAGGTAAGAGAGGGAGATCCCTTGTCGTTCAGAAATATCAGCCAACGGAACCGGGCCCGCTTCGGAGTTGAGCGCAACGTCCAGCATCGCGGTCACGGCATAACGCCCTTTAGATGTCAGTCTCATGTCTTACTTAACCTCAAACTCGCCCCTGCCCGGGGTTTTTTATTGTAAAATGGGGGTATTGCATAGCAGGGCCAAGTCTGACATTCCTGACTAAAATGGTCAACTATTTACTTGACTGTTTTAGTCAGGTATTTAACGTTCCGTGCCTTCAAAATCCCGGTGCGGCCTGATGCCCTCACCTCAGCCCTCTCCCACGGGGAGAGGGGAAATCGACACTACTCTTTATTCTTCTGCTCAATCGACGCCAGAATCCCGCGCAGGATGTTCAGCTCCTGGCTTTCCGGGCGCGCGCGGGTAAACATGCGGCGCAGCTTGTTCATCACCTGGCCCGGGTGGCCTTCACGAATAAAGCCGGTTGAGAGCAGCGTCTGCTCCAGGTGACCGTAGAAGCGCTCAAGGTCGTCCACCAGCGGGTAGGCCGTTTCTTCTTTAGGCTCTACCTGTTTCTCCTGCGTCGCCAGCCACGCCATACGCACCTCATAGGCGATAACCTGCACCGCCATCGCCAGGTTCAGCGAGCTATATTCCGGGTTAGCCGCGATGGCGACGTGATAATGGCACTTCTGCAGCTCGTCGTTGGTCAGGCCAACGCGCTCGCGGCCAAACACCAGCGCAACCGGAGCCTGTTCCGCTTCTGAGACGCTTTTCAGGCCGCATTCGCGCGGGTCCAGCATCGGCCACGGCAGCGTGCGTGAACGCGCGCTGGTGCCAACAACGAGGCTGCAGCCGGCCAGCGCTTCGTCAAGGGTATCGACGATCTGAGCGTTGCCGATCACGTCGCTGGCACCGGCCGCCAGGGCGATAGCCTGCGAGTCAGGTTTGACCAGCGGGTTAACCAGCCACAGGTTCGTTAAGCCCATGGTTTTCATAGCGCGGGCAACGGAGCCCATGTTGCCGGTGTGCGATGTTTCGACCAGCACGATTCGAATGTTTTGCAGCATAATTTTTAATGTCTGAATTCAGCGTCTGAAGAATATTCCGGCATATTATCATAAACGGGAGACATAATCCGATCCCACTGCTATACTCTGCGCCGATTTTCCTGTTCTTTAACATCCAGTGAGAGAGACCGATGCATCCGATGCTGACCATCGCCGTGCGCGCAGCGCGCAAGGCGGGTAATGTAATTGCCAAACACTACGAAACGCCAGACTCCGTAGAAACCAGCCAGAAAGGCAGCAATGATTTCGTGACTAACGTCGATAAAGCCGCAGAAGCGATTATTATCGAAACGATCCGCAAATCTTACCCGCAGCACACCATCATCACCGAAGAAAGCGGTGAACATGAAGGTACCGATCAGGATGTTCAATGGGTTATCGATCCACTGGATGGCACCACCAACTTCGTCAAACGCCTGCCACACTTCTCTGTGTCTATCGCAGTACGCATTAAAGGCCGTACTGAAGTCGCCGTTGTTTACGATCCAATGCGTAACGAACTGTTCACCGCTACCCGCGGTCAGGGCGCACAGCTGAACGGCTACCGTCTGCGCTGCAGCAACGCACGCGATCTGGACGGCACCATTCTGGCGACCGGTTTCCCGTTCAAGGCGAAACAGCACGCGACCACCTATATGAATATCCTGGGCAAACTGTTCACCGAATGCGCGGACTTCCGCCGCACCGGTTCTGCCGCACTGGATCTGGCCTATGTAGCAACAGGCCGCGTTGACGGTTACTTCGAGCTGTCGCTGAAGCCGTGGGACTTTGCTGCGGGCGAGCTGATCGCACGTGAAGCAGGCGCCATCGTGTGTGATTTCACCGGCGGCCATAACTATATGTCTACCGGCAACGTCGTTGCGGGTAACCCACGCGTTGTTAAAGCCATGCTGGCCAACATGCGTGATGAACTGAGCGATGCGCTGAAGCGTTAATCCCGGTCATTCCCTCTCCCGTGGGAGAGGGAATCCCAACTAAAACGGCCGCAATCCTCTTCCCACCGGCATCGCGCTCATCCACATCGTCACCGCCGCAACCAGCAGAATCACCCCGCCCGCCAGCGCAAGCGTTGTCCACCCTACCTGCCGCCACAGCACCGGTGTTTTATTGCCGCTGAGTCTGACCGCAAGCTGACGGAAGCTGTGAACCAGCAGCGCTAAAGACGAAATGGTGAGAGACGTCCCTGCCGCCATCGCCAGCGCGGAAAGCATTCCCCAGCCAAACACGCCTATCACCTTGCTGAACAGCAGCACCATTATTGCCCCCGAACACGGGCGCATGCCCATCGAGAGAATAATCATCAGCCGCGCGCGCCAGTCGTCGCCGTTCTGCAACTGTTCCTGCGTGGGCAAATGCTGATGCCCGCAGCCGCAGTTTTCATCATGAACGTGAGGCGGCGTAAAGGTTTTGAATTTCGGTTTTTGCAGCAGCACGCGCAGCTTTTTCAGCGCCCGCCAGCAGAGGGTCAGCCCCAGCACGCCCACCAGCGCGTAGCTCCCCTTCTCCAGCCAGAAACTGCTCATGTGCAGCTGGCGCGCGGGAAGCTGCAACAGCGAAAGCACGACTACGACGAGCGCAATCGCCACGCTGCCCTGAAGCAGCGAGGAGGCCAGCGTCAGCCCGATACTCGATTTCAGCTTCGACGGATGGGTGGCGAGCCAGGTCGTTATCACGATTTTGCCGTGCCCCGGCCCCAGCGCGTGCAGAACGCCATAGATAAAGCTGAACGCCAGCAGGGAACCACCCGCTTTGGTCGGGTTCTCGGCCACCGCCTTCAGCAGACCGCTCATCTGCTGGTTGACCTCACGCTGCCAGACGATGCTTTTCATCATGACCTGCGGCCAGGCCTGCCAAAGCCAGAGCGAGCCGCAAACGGCCAGCAGGAGAAAAAGCGCCAGCGGCCAGAGGTGCAGCCAGCGGCGCGGTTTCCGAACCGGAGAGGAGATCACTGACATTGTAACGTCACCTCCTGCGCGAACTGTTTACCCAACTCCATGTCCTCAGGCGGTGCATCTTCCTTATCAAGCGAGACCGCAAAGTTCAGCGTCTCCTCGCTGGGTTTCGGGGTGTGAACGCCAATTTTGCAGTTTTTTTGCAGAGCGTCCGGCAATCGTACGTCGCCGTCTTTGTCATAGCGCATATCGACATAGTAGGTAGGATCAAAAGTGGAAAACGTGTAAGTTTGCCCGGCCAGCGGCTGCGGATGCGCCAGCGGGAGCACAAACGTCAGCACCGCCTGATGCCCGTCACGCGTCATCCCGTATTCCGTTGGCCGGTTCAGAAATTTAACCTTTTGCCCGTTGTGCCAGAATTCCGTGAAGTAGTGCTGGCCGAGCACGTTGGCCATCACTTCCGCCGCCAGCTTTTTCCAGATTTCATCGCCGGGCTTCGCGTTTCCCGCATCATAGAGCAGATCGGCCGAGGTGATTTCATCCATCGTCCAGCGCATCTTCAGGCCGCTCAGCTGCGTGCCGTCGGTAACCAGCTCGGTCTGGAGGTCAATAAAACTGTGAGGGTGTGCGCTGGCGGTGAAGCTGATAACCGCCAAAAATAACGCCATCGCACTTTGTTTAACTGTTTGCATCAATTCCTCACGTCAAAAATTCTGTGATGTTCCCCAGCAATCCTGAGTGAAAGGCCTGCCGGCGCGCTTTTCAGCGCTCATCCTTTAGCTATTCTTATCAAACATTCACACTGGATACCTGACAGATGATGACGACGCTTGAAATTCCATCTGTGCTTTCCAGTTCGCAGCGCCGCTGCCAGGTGCTTTTGATGCTTTACCTGCCCGATGCTGCCGTCACCGCACAGAGCATAATCGCTGCCAACGGGGTGGACGACGCGATGGCACGGCAAGATATAGCCGAGACGCGCGATGAAATCCAGCGCTATCACCGGCTGGACATCGTCACGCACCACGACGGCAGCTACCGGATTGAAGGCACAGCCCTGAATCAGCGTTTATGCCTGCTGCACTGGCTGCGCCGGGCGCTGCGGCTTTGCCCGCAGTTTGTCTCGCACCAGTTTACCCCCGCATTAAAAACCGCGCTTAAACAACACGGCATTGCGCGGCCGCTTTACGACGATGCGAACCTGCGGGCGCTGATCGGCTTCTGCTCACGCAAGCTGCAGCGCCAGTTTGAATGCCGCGACGTCCAGTTTTTACAGCTCTATCTGCAATACTGTCTTATTCAGCACCAGCTCGGGAATACGCCACAGTTTTCTCACGTTCAGCGCAGCTGGACCCAGTCGAGAGGGGAGTATTTTACGGCCCAGGAGATCGTGCGTCACTGGAGACGTCGCGTGCCGCAGGGAGCGCACGGGGATGAACAGCTGTTTCTGGCCCTGCTGTTTATGATGCTGCGCACGCCCGATCCGGTGCTCGATAAACACCAGCAGGATCAGCGCTTGCGCCGGGCCATCGTGCGCATGGTCGCCCGTTTTCGCTCGCAGACCGGGATGAACTTCAGCGATGAGCAAGGGCTGACCGATCAGCTGTATATCCATCTGGCTCAGGCGCTGGACCGCTCGCTGTTTGAAATTGGCATCGACAATAGCTTGCCGGAGGAGATCCATCGTCTCTATCCCCGGCTGTTACGCACCACAAAGGAAGCGCTGTTTGAGCTGGAAGCGGAGTTTGGGCTGCGTTTTTCTGATGAAGAGATGAGTCTTGTCGCGGTGATTTTTGGCGCATGGCTGATGCAGGAGACCGATCTGCACGAAAAACAGGTGATCCTGCTGACGGGAGACGATAAAGCCAGCGAGGATCTGATTGAACAGCAGCTTCGCGAGCTGACGCTGCTGCCGCTCAACATTCGCTATCTGACGCTGCAGGCTTTCCAGAAAGAGGGGGCACCGCGCGAAGCCGCGCTGGTTATCACCCCCTACCCTACCGTTCTGCCGCTGTTCTCGCCGCCGCTGATACATGCCGTTGAAACATTGAACGCGCAGCAGCAAGAACATATTCGCGCCATGCTGGAATCATAGCGAGGCGCGAGCGGCCACTTTCGGGCGAACAACGATGGCGGGTAAGGCGACCAGCGCCATCACCCAGAAAACCCCATGCCCCAGGTGTTGGTAGAGGAACCCCGCAAAGACCGTCATGATCGCGATACTGCCCCCCATCGCGACCGCCGAGTAGACGGCCTGCAGGCGAATAACGTCTCCGCCCTCGCGCGCTGCGATATAGCGCATAGCCGCCAGATGGCACACGGTAAAGGTGCCGCAGTGAAGAATTTGCGCCACTATCAGCCACGGCAGATCGGTCGTCCAGCCCATAATCCCCCAGCGCGCCACGCCGCACACGGCGGAAAGCAGCAGAAGGTCTCGCGCGCCAAAGCGACGGAACAGCTTCTTGCTCAGGGCAAAAATAATGACTTCGGCCACTACCCCCAGCGACCACAGATAGCCCACTGCGGAAGCAGAATATCCCGCCCCCTGCCAGTAGATGGCGCTGAAGCCATAGTACGCCGCATGCGCCCCCTGAAGCAGACAGACACACGCCAGAAAACGCCAGCTTTGTGCCACCAGGCTCCGCCAGGCGGGCCAGCCTGCGCTCTCCTGATGGCGGCTTTCCCCTTGCGGCATCACCGACGGACGCAGCAGCATACCCAGCAGCATAGAGGCAATACCGATACTCAGCAGGGCGAGAATGGCGCGGTAATCGTAAAGGCTGACCAGTTTGCCCACCAGCGCGGAGCCAATCACAAAGGCAATTGAGCCCCACAGGCGCACGCGGCCGTAGTCCATGGTGATCTGCTTTTGCCAGGTGTTCGCCAGGGCATCCGTCAGCGGTACCAGCGGTGAGAAGAACAGGTTAAAGCCGACCATCACCACCATCAGCCAGGCAAACTGGTGGCTGACCCAGAAGCAGGCAACAAAGACCAGCGTCAGCAAAGCAAGAATGCGCACGGCCTTGATCAGTAAGGAGGGATCGCTGACGCGCGGGGCAATCAGCAGGCTGCCGAGGAAACGCGCCACCAGCCCGGCCCCCAGCAGGACACCGATAGTCTCAGGAGTCAGGCCGATACCCTTGAGCCAGACGCTCCAGAAGGGCAGAAAAATACCGTAGCTAAAGAAATAGGTGAAATAACTGAGCGCCAGCCAGCGCGTGGAATGCAAGACCATGAATCCCTCCCGAAATCGAGGCCATAGTCTGGCGAGAATATAAAAATTAAGCAAGTAGATAGCCTGCTATAAATTAACGAAAAATTAACATCTTGTGCAGTCGTCTGGCTTATGGCAGGGAATGAAAATATGTATTACGTTTAAATTACTCCACTTGCAGAGGTTTTTCTGCCATGAACTCACTACGTTATTTCGATTTCGGTCAGTCACGTCACCTGCTGCTGCTGATTGGCCGCATCGCGCTTGTCGTGCTGTTTATCATCTTTGGTTATCCAAAACTGACGGGGTTTAGCGGCACCGTACAATATATGACCTCGCTGGGTACGCCGATGCCCATGCTGGCGGCCATTATTGCGGTGGTGATGGAAGTCCCTGCTGCCATCCTGATCGTGCTGGGCTTTTTCACCCGCCCGCTCGCGGTACTGTTTGTATTCTATACGCTGGGCACGGCGATTATCGGTCACCATTACTGGGATATGACCGGTGATGCGGTCGTGCCGAATATGATTAACTTCTATAAGAACGTCAGTATTGCTGGCGCCTTTATTTTGCTGGCGATTGTCGGACCTGGAGCCATTTCCCTCGACCGGCGTTAAGCCATAAAAAAAGGCCGCAAGCGCGGCCTTTTTTATTTCTGCCAGGCAGAGGAATTACGCGTATACCGGGAAGCGTGCGCAGATATCCAGAACTTTACCTTTGACGCGCTCGATAACCGCTTCGTCATTGATGTTGTCCAGAACGTCACACATCCAGCCAGCCAGCTCTTTCACTTCCGCTTCTTTGAAGCCGCGGCGAGTCACGGCCGGAGAACCGATACGGATACCGGAGGTCACGAACGGGCTCTTCGGATCGTTTGGCACGCTGTTTTTGTTCACGGTGATGTTGGCGCGGCCCAGGGCTGCGTCAGCTTCTTTACCGGTCAGGTTCTTATCAACCAGATCCAGCAGGAACAGGTGGTTTTCAGTACCGCCGGAGACCACTTTGTAGCCACGGTTCAGGAACACTTCCACCATCGCTTTAGCGTTCTTAGCAACCTGCTGCTGATAAACCTTGAACTCAGGCTCCATCGCTTCTTTCAGCGCAACGGCTTTAGCCGCGATAACGTGCATCAGCGGGCCGCCCTGCGCGCTTGGGAATACAGCGGAGTTCAGTTTTTTGTACAGCTCTTCGTCACCGCCTTTCGCCAGGATCAGGCCACCGCGTGGACCCGCCAGGGTTTTGTGGGTGGTGGTGGTCACAACGTGAGCGTGTGGAACCGGGTTCGGGTAAACGCCAGCGGCAATCAGACCCGCAACGTGCGCCATGTCGACGAACAGGTAAGCACCGATACTGTCTGCGATTTCACGCATTTTTGCCCAGTCAACGATACCGGAGTAAGCAGAGAAGCCACCGATGATCATCTTCGGTTTGTGCTCTTTAGCCTGCTTCGCCATGTCTTCGTAGTCAATTTTACCGGACTCATCAATACCGTAAGGGATGATGTTGTACAGTTTGCCGGAGAAGTTAACCGGGGAGCCGTGAGTCAGGTGGCCGCCCTGCGCCAGATTCATACCCAGAACGGTATCGCCCGGCTGCAGCAGCGCGGTATAGACCGCGAAGTTAGCCTGAGAGCCAGAGTGTGGCTGCACGTTCGCGTAGTCAGCGCCAAAGAGTTCTTTCGCACGGTCGATAGCCAGCTGCTCAACGATATCCACGTACTCGCAACCGCCGTAGTAGCGTTTGCCCGGGTAACCTTCAGCATATTTGTTAGTCAGCTGAGAACCCTGCGCCTGCATGACGCGCGGGCTGGTGTAGTTTTCGGAGGCGATCAGTTCGATGTGCTCTTCCTGACGTACTTTTTCCTGCTCCATAGCCTGCCACAGTTCGGCATCATAATCGGCAATGTTCATTTCACGCTTTAACATCCGCATCTCCTGACTCAGCTAACAAGTAAATTTTGGCCTGAAAAGGCAGTCCTGTTGGACGACGGGCAACAGTATAACTGATTAGTTCTGTGATAACAGGTCTTGACAAACGATTTTACGCAAACGTTTTCCTTCGCGCCACGCAAGGGTTTGAGGAATAAAGCTCTCGCCCTTTCCAGCGGATTTCTTTTCAGGTTTGTGATGCATATTTTTCATCTTGCAAAGAACCATTTACAACGCAGGGGTATTTTTTATAAGATGCATTTAAAATACATCATTAAAGTCACATCGGAAGGAAGCTGCCATGCTCGACGCTCAAACCATCGCTACCGTTAAAGCCACCATCCCCCTGCTGGTGGAAACCGGCCCTAAACTCACCGCCCATTTCTACGATCGCATGTTCACGCATAACCCGGAGCTCAAAGAAATTTTCAACATGAGCAACCAGCGTAACGGCGATCAGCGCGAAGCGCTTTTCAACGCCATCGCGGCCTACGCCAGCAATATTGAAAACCTGGCCGCACTGCTGCCTGCGGTGGAAAAAATCGCGCAGAAACACACCAGCTTCCAGATCCAGCCCGAGCAGTACAACATTGTGGGTAGCCACCTGCTGGCAACGCTGGACGAGATGTTCAGCCCGGGCCAGGAGGTGCTGGACGCGTGGGGGAAAGCCTACGGCGTGCTGGCAAACGTGTTTATCAACCGCGAAGCGCAGATCTACAGCAAAAACGCCAGCAAGAACGGCGGCTGGGAAGGCACACGCGCCTTCCGCATCGTTGAGAAAACGCCGCGCAGCGCGCTGATTACCAGCTTTGAATTTGAGCCGGTGGACGGACAGCCGGTTGCCGATTACCAGCCGGGCCAGTATCTGGGCGTGTGGCTGAAGCCTGAAGGTTTCCCGTATCAGGAGATCCGCCAGTATTCTCTTACCCGCAAGCCAAACGACAAAGGCTACCGCATTGCGGTGAAGCGTGAGGACGGCGGTCAGGTATCCAACTGGCTACACAACGAAGCTAACGTGGGCGACGTGGTCCATCTGGCCGCGCCGGCGGGCGATTTCTTCATGGCCGTAGAAGCGAATACACCGGTTACGCTGATCTCTGCGGGCGTCGGCCAAACGCCAATGCTGGCGATGCTAGATACGCTGGCGAAAGCCAACCACGGCGCGCAGGTCAACTGGTTCCACGCTGCGGAAAACGGCGACGTGCACGCCTTTGCGGATGAAGTGAAAACGCTTGGGGCGTTCCTGCCGCGCTTCACCGCGCATACCTGGTATCGCCTGCCGACGGATGCAGACCGCGCGGCCGCACGGTTTGACACTGAAGGCCTGATGAATTTAAGCCAGATGGAAGGGACGTTTAGCGCGCCGGACATGCAGTTCTACGTCTGCGGGCCGGTGGCGTTTATGCAGTATGCCGCGAAGCAGCTGGTGGAGCTGGGTGTGAACAAAGACAACATTCACTACGAATGTTTCGGGCCCCATAAGGTGCTGTAATGAAAAAGCCCCTCGTTCGAGGGGCTTTTTTCGCCGGGTGGTTGCACCTTACCCGGCCTACAAAACCGTTGGCATTGTTAAATCGCGGCGTCGTCTTCTTCGCCGGTACGGATACGGATCACGCGCGCCACGTCAAAGACGAAGATTTTACCGTCGCCGATTTTGCCCGTCTGCGCGGTGCGGATAATGGTATCCACGCAGGTATCGACGATATCGTCGCTGACCACGATTTCAATTTTTACTTTCGGCAGAAAGTCGACCATGTACTCTGCGCCACGGTAAAGCTCGGTGTGGCCCTTCTGACGACCAAAACCTTTCACTTCCGTCACGGTCATCCCGGTGATGCCGACTTCCGCCAGCGCTTCACGCACGTCATCCAGTTTGAAAGGTTTAATAATCGCATCAATCTTTTTCATGGTGGGTCCTTAAACTCTTGCCTGTAAGCTGCCTCGTAATCGATTGCTCACAGTATCATACGGCATTACTCTTTAAAATCGTTTGCTTCCAGCTCGTGGCGCGACAGCAGCTTGTAGAACTCGGTGCGGTTGCGTCCGGCCATGCGCGCCGCGTGGGTCACGTTGCCTTTGGTTATCTGCAATAGCTTGCGCAGATAGTTCAGCTCGAACTGATTCCGCGCTTCCGCAAACGTCGGCAGGGCCGTGTTTTCCCCTTCCAGCGCCTGCTCCACCAGCGCATCGCTGATCACCGGTGAGGAGGTCAGCGCCACGCACTGCTCAATCACGTTCACCAGCTGGCGCACGTTACCCGGCCAGCCTGCGGCCATCAGCCGCTTCATCGCGTCGGTGGAAAACGCGCGCACGAACGGTTTATGGCGATCGGCCGCCTGGCGCAAAAGATGGTTCGCCAGCAGCGGAATGTCTTCCGCGCGCTCCGCCAGCGCCGGGATCTTCAGATTCACCACGTTCAGACGGTAGTAGAGATCTTCGCGAAACTCGTTGCGCGCCATCACTTTTGGCAAGTCGCGGTGGGTGGCGGAAATAATGCGCACATTAATATCGATATCGCGGTTGCTGCCCAGCGGGCGAACTTTTCGCTCCTGCAACACGCGCAGCAGTTTGACCTGCAGCGGTGCGGGCATGTCGCCAATCTCGTCCAGGAACAGCGTGCCGCCTTCCGCGGCCTGGAACAGCCCTTCCCGGCTGCTCACCGCGCCGGTGAATGCGCCGCGGGCGTGTCCAAACAGTTCAGATTCGAGCAGCTGTTCCGGAAGCGCGCCGCAGTTAATGGCGATAAAGGCGTTTTTACTGCGCGGGCTGGCGTTATGGATCGCCTGGGCCAGGATCTCTTTCCCGGTTCCGCTCTGGCCGTTGATGAGCACGCTGACGTCGGACTGCGCCACCATCCGGGCCTGTTCAAGCAGACGCAGCATAATCGGGCTGCGGGTGACGATGGACTCCCGCCACGCTTCATCCCCCGCCGGGGCGGCATGTTCCAGCGCGCTGTCGATAGCCTTATACAGCGCGTCTTTGTCCACCGGCTTGGTCAGGAAGCTGAAGACCCCCTGCTGCGTCGCGGCAACCGCATCCGGGATCGACCCGTGCGCCGTCAGGATAATCACGGGCATACCCGGCTGCTGCTTCTGGATCTCCGCGAACAGCTGCAGGCCATCCATTTCGTCCATCCGCAGGTCGCTTATCACCAGATCGATTTTCTCGCGGCTGAGGATTTTTAGCCCTTCCAGCCCGCTTTCAGCGGTCACGACGCTGTAGCCTTCGCTCACCAGACGCATCCCCAGCAGCTTTAACAGCCCGGGATCGTCATCCACCAGTAAAAGATGGGCAGGTTTACGGCTCGTCATGCTTCACATCCTCTTGTTTCGGCGTATCGCTGTCCGGTGCAGCGGATGAGCTCCCCGGCTGATATTTACGCGACGAGAGCTGCCTTTCGATATCGGTCAGGTTTTCCAGCTTACGCGTCGTGGTATCCAGCTGCGTACGTAAATGTTGCTGCTGTTGACGCAGCGTATCAAGCTCGCTGTCGGTTGACTGCTGCAGCTTGCTGTAGCGGGAGCGCTCTTCAGACAGCTGAAGCTGTAATGTCTGCCCATCGCGCCAGAGCTGGTATACCGGGCGTACCTGCACGGGAAGATTGACCACGTACGTGTCCAGTCGGGTCACATTGACGCGACGTTCAACGGGGGTAATTTTCGCATCTGCGAGTAAAATCCCGCGCTTGAAAGCGTCCTGCCAGGTGTCGTCATCCAGCATCGCCGCCTTCGAGCGGGCGTCTACCGGCGCCAGACGCTGGGCGCAATCTATCCCACGCAGCCAGAACAGCGGGTTGCTTTCAACGTCATGTCCTGACAGGTTCCAGATGTCGTCACAGCGGGTTGAGAGGAAGTCTGCCAGCTGGTTATCGGGCCATTTATCTTCCTGTTTATCGCTAATGGCACTTTGTGGCGCATGGGAAACACACCCTGCCAGAAATAAACAGGGCAGGCTCAGGCGAAGCGTTTTGCTGGAAAACACCGCACGTACGGCGCGGAAAAAGACGTGTGACATACTCACCAGACATAGATTCATTTTATTGATTTTTCCGGCTCACGGGCAGTTCGATACGGAAGCAAACATCTGAACGTTCGTCCGCGGCAATGTTTAGCTCACCCTGCATGCGTCGTATGCAGTCCCGGGCGATGCTCAAGCCCAGACCGCTTCCTTTAACCGCGCCTTTCCGCTGATGACTTCCCTGGAAAAAGGGTTCGAAGATCATGGTTTTTTCGTCATCGGGGATCGGGGTGCCGGTGTTTGCGACGTCAATAAACACCCGTGAACCATTCGTATTACTTCGGATATAAATGTTACCGGATTCAGTACCATAGTGCACCGCATTGGAGTAAAGATTATCCAGAACGCTCATCAGCAGCATGGGTTCAGCCAGGCACGCAGGCGCATTCAGCTCGACGCCGGTATGCATCATTTTAGCTCTTGCTGGCAAGCTGTGGGCGGAGATCACCATATCCACCAGCGGCTCAATCTCAACGTTTTCCAGTACAACCGCCCCGTCAGCCAGCTTGCGGTTGTAATCCAGCAGTTGCTCAATCAGCTTTTGCAGATTGCGGCTGCTGTTATCCAGGATCTCGACAATTTCTTTCTGTTCTGGCGTAAGGGGCCCGGCCACTTCGTCCGCCAGCAGCTCCGTCCCTTCGCGCATGCTGGCCAGCGGCGTTTTAAGCTCATGAGAGATATGGCGCAGGAACTGATGGCGCTGTGATTCGAGCCACGCCAGGCGCTCGGACAGCCAGATAATGCGCTGGCCTACGGATCGCAGCTCGCGGGGACCTTTAAAGGCGACCGTATCCCCGAGCGATTTCCCCTCCCCCAGGCGGTTGATCATACGCTGGATACCCTTTACCGGGCCGATGATCATGCGGGTAAAGAGCAGTACCAGCCCGAGGCTCACCAGGAACAGCACCAGCGCCTGCCAGCCGAAAAACTGGCCACGCTCGGCAATCTCCTGCTGGAGCTGCTGGCCGCGAGAGAAAATCACCGCGCGCGTAGACTGCACCATCTCGGTATTGGCGCTGGCAAAAGCTTCGAGGCGCGCGGCGGCAACGGCATCCGGGCCGCTGTTGCTGCACTGCAGTTGCGCGAGATCGTTTAAATCCTGACGCAACGCCTGATAGAGCTTGTCATCAGGTAAGACCCCCGCGTGAGCGTCCAGCATTTCGCTGTAGCGTTTACGCTGGCTCTGATAAACCTTTTCCAGCGTCCGATCGTCAAGCACGCAATACTGACGATAGCTGCGCTCCATCTCCAGCGCGGCGTTGGTCATCGCTTCACTGCGTCTGGCGTCGATGAGCGTCGTACGGTTGGTCAAAGCCGCCTGCGCGCTCAGCGCGTTCAGGCTTTGCCACGCCTGCCAGGCAAGGATCAGCAGCGGCAGCAGGATCAGCAGGAAGGCCATCATGACGAGCTGCCGCAGGGAGCGGGGGAAAACGGGCCAGCGTTTCAACGCATTACTCTCTTAATGGGGGTTTACGCAGAGCGTAACTGAGTCTGCCCTTCAGATACAACAAAGCCGGGTAAAAACCCGGCTTTGTCATGGAATGAGGCGGTGCCTAACTCGACGTTTCGCCCTGGCCTGATAAAGCATCGCTATGATCAGTAGTTGGACGGCAGGCACCTTTTTGTGCGTCATTCGAAGTTTATGTAGCGCGTCCCGAAGGGGCTGACATAAGAAGGTGAATGAGCCACTGGTTAATATTATGCAACACCCGTGCCAGAATGCAAAACAAAATATTAACAGTTTGAAATATATGATTTTTACTCGTTTATCACGTTAATTATCGGTTGAATGATTTTCAGGCTAAGTGTCGCTATTCAGCAACACCTTAAGGGGAACCTTACCTGACATATATAAATCAAAGAGTTAAGTGTCTCCATTTGGAGACAGCTATATTGCGGGTCTGTCGCGTAATTGCGACACAAACAAAAAAGCCCGGTCGAGCTTTCGCTTACCGGGCCTGGAAGGGGGTGGGGCTAAAACTTAACCCAGCTGCTTACGCGCGTTGCGGAAGATACGCATCCACGGGCTGTCCTCGCCCCAGTTTTCCGGGTGCCAGGAGTTGCTCACGGTACGGAATACGCGTTCCGGGTGCGGCATCATGATGGTCGCGCGACCGCTTTCGCTGGTCACTGCCGTAATACCGTTGGCGGAGCCGTTCGGGTTAGCCGGATAGGTTTCCGTCACCTTGCCGAAGTTATCGACAAAGCGCAGCGCTACCAGGCCTTTGCTCTCCAGCTGAGCCAGATGCGCAGCGTCGCGCACTTCTACCTGACCTTCGCCGTGGGAAACGGCGATTGGCATCTGTGAACCGACCATCCCCTGCAGCAGCAGAGACGGGCTTTGGGTCACTTCCACCAGGCTGAAGCGCGCCTCGAAGCGGTCAGACTGGTTGCGCACAAAGCGCGGCCAGGCTTCGCTGCCCGGGATCAGCTCGCGCAGGTTAGACATCATCTGGCAGCCGTTACACACGCCCAGCGCCAGGGTCTGCGGACGGTGGAAGAAGGTTTCGAACTCGTCGCGCACGCGGCTGTTGAACAGGATGGACTTCGCCCAGCCTTCGCCCGCGCCCAGCACGTCACCGTAGGAGAAGCCGCCGCACGCCACCAGCGCCTGGAAATCTTCCAGACCGGTACGCCCGGCCAGCAGGTCGCTCATGTGGACGTCGATAGCGTCAAAGCCCGCGCGGTGGAAGGCAGCTGCCATCTCAACGTGGGAGTTGACGCCCTGCTCGCGCAGCACGGCCACTTTTGGACGCGCGCCCGTCGCTATGTACGGCGCGGCGATGTCTTCGTTGATGTCGAAGGAGAGCTTCACGTTCAGGCCTGGATCCTGGTCATTCGCTTTCGCGTTATGCTCCTGATCGGCACATTCCGGGTTATCACGCAGGCGCTGCATCTGCCAGGTGGTTTCCGCCCACCACATGCGCAGCGTGGTGCGGCTTTCGCTGAACACCGCGTGACCGTCTGCTTCAATAACGAAGCGGTCGCCCTGAACGGCTTTGCCCAGATAGTGCACGCAGTCTGCCAGACCATGCTTCGCCAGAATCGCTTCAACCGCGTCGCGATCTGCCGCACGCACCTGAATCACGGCGCCCAGCTCTTCGTTGAACAGCGCCGCCAGACGGTCTTCGCCCAGCGTCGCAATGTTCGCTTCCACGCCGCAGTGGCCGGTGAAGGCCATCTCTGCCAGGGTCACCAGCAGGCCACCGTCGGAACGGTCGTGGTAGGCCAGCAGCTTACGCTGCGCCACCAGCGCCTGAATCGCGTCGTAGAAGCCTTTCAGCTGCGCCACGTCGCGCACGTCGGCTGGCTTATCGCCGAGCTGGCGGTAAACCTGCGCCAGCGCGGTAGCACCCAGCGCGTTGTGGCCTTTGCCCAGGTCAATCAGCAGCAGGGCGTTGTCTTCGGTCGCAAGCTGCGGCGTAACGGTGTGACGCACGTCTTCCACGCGGGCAAACGCGGTGATCACCAGCGACAGCGGAGAGGTCATCTCGCGCTGTTCGTTGCCTTCCTGCCAGCGGGTTTTCATCGACATGGAGTCTTTGCCCACCGGAATGGTCAGGCCGAGGGCAGGACACAGCTCCTCGCCCACCGCTTTCACGGCTTCATACAGGCCAGCATCTTCGCCAGGGTGGCCGGCAGCGGCCATCCAGTTGGCGGAGAGCTTGATACGTTTGATATCGCCAATCTGCGTCGCGGCGATGTTGGTCAGCGCTTCACCGACCGCCAGACGGGCAGAGGCCGCGAAGTCCAGCAGCGCCACCGGGGTGCGTTCGCCGAGAGCCATCGCTTCGCCGTAGTAGCTGTCGAGGCTCGCGGTGGTCACGGCGCAGTTCGCGACCGGGATTTGCCACGGGCCGACCATCTGATCGCGCGATACCATACCGGTCACGGTGCGATCGCCGATGGTCACCAAGAAGGTTTTCTCTGCCACAGCAGGCAGGTGCAGCACGCGGTTTACCGCTTCTGCCACGGTGATGCCCTGGCGATCCAGCGCTTTGCCCGCCGCTTTGCGGGTGGTTACGTCGCGGGTCATCTTCGGCGTTTTACCGAGCAGCACGTCCAGCGGCAGATCGATCGGCTGGTTGTCAAAGTGGGTGTCGCTTAAGGAAAGGTGCTGCTCTTCGGTCGCTTCACCGATGACGGCATACGGCGCGCGCTCGCGGCGGCACAGCTCGTCAAAAAGCGGCAGCTGATCCGCAGCAACCGCCAGCACGTAGCGCTCCTGGGATTCGTTACACCAGATTTCCAGCGGGCTCATGCCCGGCTCATCGCTCAGGATGTCGCGCAGGTTGAAGCGCCCGCCGCGGCCACCGTCGCTCACCAGCTCCGGCATGGCGTTGGACAGGCCGCCCGCGCCCACGTCGTGGATGAAGAGGATCGGGTTGGCGTCGCCCAGCTGCCAGCAGCGGTCGATCACTTCCTGGCAGCGGCGCTCCATCTCAGGGTTGTCGCGCTGCACGGAGGCGAAATCGAGATCCGCATCAGACTGGCCGGAGGCCATAGAAGAGGCCGCGCCGCCGCCCAGACCGATGTTCATCGCCGGGCCGCCCAGTACGATCAGCTTCGCGCCGACGACGATCTCACCTTTCTGCACGTGATCGGCACGGATGTTGCCGATCCCGCCCGCCAGCATGATCGGCTTGTGGTAGCCGCGCAGCTCTTCGCCGTTGTGGCTGTCCACTTTCTCTTCATAGGTACGGAAGTAACCGTTCAGCGCCGGACGACCAAATTCGTTGTTAAACGCCGCGCCGCCCAGCGGGCCTTCGGTCATGATATCCAGGGCGGTCACGATGCGCTCTGGCTTGCCGAAATCCTCTTCCCACGGCTGTTCAAAGCCCGGGATACGCAGGTTAGAGACAGAGAAACCGACCAGACCCGCTTTAGGTTTAGCGCCACGACCGGTCGCGCCTTCATCACGGATTTCGCCGCCGGAGCCTGTCGCCGCACCCGGCCACGGGGAGATCGCCGTCGGGTGGTTGTGGGTTTCCACTTTCATCAGGATATGCGCGGGCTCCTGATGGAAGTCATAGCGCCCTGCTTCGCGATCGGCGAAGAAGCGGCCCACCTCGGAACCTTCCATTACCGCGGCGTTGTCTTTATAGGCAGACAGCACGTGGTCAGGGGTTTGCTCCATGGTGTTTTTGATCATTTTGAACAGCGACTTCGGCTGCTGTTCGCCGTCAATAATCCAGTCGGCGTTGAAAATCTTGTGGCGGCAGTGCTCAGAGTTAGCCTGCGCGAACATGTAAAGTTCGATGTCGTTCGGGTTACGGTTGAGCTTAACAAACGCATCCTGCAGGTAGTCGATTTCGTCTTCTGCCAGCGCCAGGCCGAGACGCAGGTTGGCGTCAATCAGCGCCTGACGGCCCTGCCCCAGCAGGTCTACGCTCTGTACCGGCGCAGGCTGATGGTGAGAGAAAAGCTTCTGCGCGTCATCGAGAGAGGCAAAAACGCTCTCCATCATGCGATCGTGCAGTTCAGCCGCAACCGCCTGCCACTGCGCGTCGCTCAGGGTAGAGGCTTCCACGTAGTACGCCACGCCGCGTTCCAGACGGTTAATCTGGCTCAGGCCACAGTTGTGGGCGATGTCGGTGGCTTTGGAAGACCAGGGGGAGATGGTGCCCGGACGAGGCGTAGCAAGGATCAGTTTGCCGGTTGGCGTATGGCTGCTCAGGCTTGGACCATACTTGAGCAGGCGTTCCAGCTGTACGCGCTCCTCTGCATTGAGGGGGGCATTCAGGTCAGCAAAATGGACATACTCAGCGTAAATATTGCTTACCGGAAGGTCGGCCGCCTGAAAACGTGCCAGCAGTTTAGTGATACGGAAGGCAGACAGTGCAGGCGAACCACGCAGAATTTCCATCATAAGTCTCTCGTCTTCGAAGCGCCGGGGCGCTTACAGTGTGCGCAAGGGGGGAAAACGGGCGTCATTATAGAGAATCCTGAGCGCCGACGAAACCGTTTGCGTCGAAATAAAATTTGCACAGAGATTTAACAATAGATGTGACCTGTCTCTCTAATTGGTTGCCAAGTGGCGCAAGTTTACGCAAAATGCCGCTCATTCAATGGCAAACCTTATGATTAACATGGCTACAGCAGACTGAGGCAACCGGCGTCGCAGAGAATTAACTAATTGAAAAAATTAAAGATTAATTATCTGCTCATCGGCATTGTAACGTTGCTGCTGGCAGTGGCCCTCTGGCCTTCCATCCCCTGGTTCGGCAAAGCCGAAAACCGTATCGCCGCCATTCAGGAGCGGGGGGAATTGCGCGTCAGTACCCTCAACTCGCCGCTGATTTACAGCGACGTCAACGGCAAAATCATTGGCCTGGATTATGAACTGGCACAACAGTTCGCCGATTATCTTGGCGTGAAGCTTAAAATCACCGTCCGCCAGAATATCAACCAGCTGTTTGACGACCTCGATAACGACGATGCCGATATGCTCGCCGCCGGGCTGGTGTATAACAGCGAGCGCAGTAAGAACTACCAGCCAGGCCCGACCTACTACTCCGTTTCGCAGCAGCTGGTTTACCGCGTCGGGAGCCTGCGCCCGCGCTCGCTGTCCACGATTAACGATCGGCAGCTGACGATTGCGCCCGGCCACGTGGTGATTGACGATCTGCGTGAGCTCAAGGAGAAGAAATATCCCGACCTGAGCTGGACGGTGGATCCAAAACTCGGCACGATGGAGCTGCTGGAGCAGGTAAAAGATCAGAAGGTGCCCTACACCATCGCCGATTCGGTCGCGATCAGCCTGTTCCAGCGGGTGCATCCTGAAATCGCCGTGGCGCTGGACGTCACCGACGAGCAGCCCGTGACCTGGTTTAGCCAGCTTGATGACGACCAGACCTTCTCTGCCGCGATGCTTGATTTCTTCAACACCATCAATGAAGACGGTACCCTGGCGCGTCTGGAGGAAAAGTACCTCGGGCACGGCGATGACTTTGACTACGTTGACACCCGCAGCTTCCTGCGCGCGGTAGACAGCGTCCTGCCGGACCTGCAGCCGCTGTTCGAAAAATACGCCCAGGAGATTGACTGGAAGCTGCTGGCGGCTATTTCGTATCAGGAATCCCACTGGGACACCCAGGCCACGTCGCCCACGGGCGTACGCGGTTTGATGATGTTAACCAAAAATACCGCGCTGAGCCTGGGCGTGAACGATCGTACCGATGCCGAACAGAGCATCAGCGGCGGCGCGCGCTATCTGCAGGATATGATGGCCAAAGTACCGGAAACGGTGCCGGAAGAAGAGCGGATCTGGTTTGCGCTGGCGGCCTACAATATGGGCTACGCGCATATGCTTGATGCGCGAGCGTTGACGGCCAAAACGAAAGGTAACCCGGACAGCTGGTCAGACGTTAAGCAGCGCCTGCCGCTGCTGAGCCAGAAGCCATGGTATAACAAGCTGACATACGGCTACGCGCGCGGACATGAAGCCTACGCCTACGTGGAAAATATCCGTAAATATCAGATTAGCCTGGTCGGGTATCTGCTGGAGAAAGAGAAAGAGGCGACGGAGGCCAAACAGCTGGCTCAAAGCTACCCGGTCGTGGCGCCGGACGAGCTTAATCGTCCGACGGCTTCAATTCTGCCTTTTGCTGCTTTTTCTGCTGACGGCGCATTCGAAAGAAATCGCTTAATAGCCCCGAACACTCTGGTGCAAGCACCCCACCGATAGTCTTCACCTGGTGGTTCATACCCGGGTGACCCAGCACGTCCATCAGCGAACCGGCCGCACCGGTTTTTTCATCCCGCGCCCCGAAAACCAACGTCCCGATCCGGCTGTGCACCATCGCGCCGGAGCACATCACGCACGGCTCCAGCGTCACATACAGCGTGGTATCAAGCAGACGATAGTTTTGCAGCACCAGACCGCCCTGGCGAAGCGCCATAATTTCGGCATGCGCAGTAGGATCGTGGCGACCAATAGGCCGGTTCCACCCTTCGCCAATCACCTGATTGTTATGAACCAGCACCGCGCCCACGGGCACTTCGCCCTCGTCCCAGGCGCGTTGAGCCAGCGTCAGCGCGTGGCGCATCCAGTATTCATGATTGTGTTCAGGGTTGGACAAAGGCTGATACTCCAGTCGAAAAGCGGGCAGCATTATACACGCCCATTATGGATAAGCCTATTCGAGTTGCTGAAGTTCGCCTGATGGCGTGACGCGCCAGCGGTGCTGGCAAAAATAGAGCAGCGGGTTGTCCTGCTTGCTGTCGCTGTAGCCGCTGTACAGGCGCAGCGGCGTACCGATGCGTTTTTCCAGCTGGACCACTTTTTCATGCCCCAGGCAGCGCAGGGTCAGCACCCAGCCGCCGTAACCGCGGGCAATTTGCGTGGCGATAAGATTCACGCGCGGAAGCCAGGGGGTATCAAAATAAACCTGCTCCACCAGCGTCTGCGGGGAGCCGGTAATGAGCCAGATGTCGGCATCATTCGCGTCGAGATAGCTGGTCAGGCGCGCCTGCACCACCGGAAAGGCGGCGACGTGGCTGCGAAACCAGTGCGCAAAATCCTTTTCGAGCTGCTTAAGCCGCGCTTCGCTGTGCCCAAAGGTACATCCCCACAGCAGCAGACTCATCGGCCATCGCGCCGCCCGGCCTTTCACCAGCAGCGCGATCCCGATAACCGGTAAGAGCGGCAGCACGAGCAGCGCATTCAAAGGCTGACGCCGCAGCAGGTAACGCATAAACGTGCCAAACATATCCTGCTGATGCAGCGTTCCATCCAGGTCGAAAAAGACAACGCGACGCGCGTGATTTGCCAAACCTTACTCCTCTGGGTCGTTGAAACCTAACAGCCAGGTAAACAGGAACCCGGCGATCACCGCTACTAAATAGCCTAACAGATAGAGCATCACTTTTCCGGTCACGATGGTTAATGCCAGCGGTAAACCGGAAAGCCCAAAGGTGATCACGGTGGCGACTTTCCAGTAGCTGATCAGCGCCCCGCCTACCGCGCCGCCCAGACAGGCGGCGAGGAACGGTTTACCCAGCGGCAGCGTAACGCCGAAAATCAGCGGCTCGCCAATGCCGAGCAGTCCGACCGGGAGCGCGCCTTTAATCATTTTTTTCAGACGCGCGTTGCGGGTTTTCATCAGTACGGCAATCGCCGCGCCGACCTGCCCCACTCCCGCCATCGACAGGATAGGCAGCAGCGCGTTATAGCCGTGCGCCTGCACAAGCTCGACGTGGATCGGCACCAGCCCCTGGTGCAGGCCGGTCAGCACCAGCGGCAGGAAGGTACCTGACAGCACCGCTCCCACCAGCAGGCCGCCGCGGTCAATAGCCAGAGACGCGCCGTGAGCGATGGCTTCAGAGATCCATCCGCCTAGCGGCTGGAGGGCCACAATCGCTACGCTACCGGTAATCAGCGTGGTCAACAGCGGGTTGAGAATAAGCTCGATCGAGCCAGGCAGAACCGCGCGCAGCCTTTTCTCGATCCAGCACATCAGAATGACCACCAGCAGCACGGCGATCACCCCGCCGCGCCCGGGCTGGAGCGCCTCGCCAAACAACGTGATCTGCGCCAGCTGCGGGCTGGACAAGATGCCCGCCATGACCCCGCCCATGGCCAGCGATCCGCCAAACACCTTCGCGGTATTCACCCCGACCAGAATGTTCATAATGGCGAAAACAGCGCTGCCGAAGATCCCGAGAATCCCCAGCAGGTTCGGATAGTGCGTGGCGAAATCCCCCACGATATCCGGTCGCTTGAGGATATTGATGATCCCGGTGATCAGGCCGGAGGCAATAAACGCCGGGATCAGCGGAATAAAGACGTTTGCCAGCTGACGCAGCGCATCGCTCATGGGGGCTTTGTATTTGGCCTTCGCCTGCGCCCTCGTTCGTTCCGCATCGTCAATCGACGCGCTCGCGCTTACGCCCATCAGCGCACGCATGGCATCAACAACCTGCGCCGCTTTCCCCGGCCCGACGATCAGCTGATGCTGCTGCCCCTGTTTAACGTAGCCGCTGACGCCGGACAGCTGCTTCAGGCGCGGCACGTCGAGTTGGTCGTCGTTATGCACCTCGACGCGCACGCGCGTCATGCAGTTTTCGAGACGCTGAATATTTTTTTCTCCACCGATCCCCTGCAGGATATCGCTGGCGAGCGCTGCTGTTTTGTCCATAGACGCCTCTGTTAGTTTTCTAATGCCGCCCGTAAGAAGCCGCTATGCGCATCGAGTTTGGCTCTCGCGGCCGCCGCATCCAGCCCGCTCAGGATCATCAGAATGGCCGGTTTAACATCGTGATCGGTCTGCTTGAGTACCGCTTCTGCCTCTTCACGGCCTGCGCCTGTCGCCTCCATCACCATGCGGCAGGCTCTGTCCACCAGCTTGACGTTGGTGGCCTGCATATCCACCATCAGGTTCTGATAAACCTTGCCGAACTTCACCATCGCGCCGGTGGAGATCATATTGAGCACCAGCTTTTGCGCGGTCCCGGATTTCAGGCGCGTGGAGCCGGTGAGCGCTTCCGGCCCAACAACCGGAGAGATAGCAATAGCAGCCACCTGCGCAATCGGGGAGCCCGGATTACAGGAGATGGCCACCGTCGTGCAGCCCGTCCGGTTGGCGTATTCCAGCCCGCCAATGACGTACGGGGTGCGCCCGGATGCCGCCAGCCCGACCACCAGATCCTTCGCGGTCAGATTCAGCCCCTTGAGATCATCCTCACCCAGCTGTTTGTTATCTTCCGCACCTTCAACGGCTTTCAGCAGCGCACCGGGTCCACCGGCAATCAGCCCAACGACCAGACCGTGCGGCACCCCAAAGGTGGGCGGACATTCTGACGCATCCAGCACCCCAAGACGCCCGCTGGTGCCCGCCCCCATGTAGATAATGCGACCGCCGGCCTTGAGGGCTTCCGCCGCCGCATCGACAGCTTTCGCCACCTCGGGTAATGTCTCTTTCACAGCCTGCGCGACCAGCGTATCCTGTTGATTAAAGCGGTTAACCAGCTCCAGGGTGGAGAGTGCATCCAGATCCATGGTTTGCGGGTTACGCGTTTCAGAAACAAGTGAGCCAAGATTCATTTTTGTACCTCAAGAATTTTTAATTCATAATAATCACACTATAATGGAATATAAAATTCATTCAGGCGAGCAAAATTCGTATTTGCGCAGATAATCACATTTTCGCCAGGAGACCCTATGAACTGTTTAATTCGCATTCGCCAGCGCTATGCAGGCTTTGCCCAAAGCGACAAGAAGCTGGCGGATTTTCTGCTTTCTCAACCCGATCGCGCGCGCCATCTCAGCTCGCAGCAGCTGGCGAGTGAAGCCGGCGTGAGCCAGTCCAGCGTGGTGAAGTTTGCCCAGAAGATTGGCTTTAAGGGATTCCCCGCCCTCAAGCTGGCGATCAGCGAAGCGCTGGTGAGCAACCCCAATCCGCAGTCCATGCCGGTGCATAATCAGATCCGCGGCGATGACCCGATGCGGCTGGTTGGCGAAAAGCTGATCAAAGAGAACGTGGCGGCCATGCACGCGACGCTCGATGTGAACACTGAAGAGAAGCTGCTGGAGAGCGTGGCGATGCTGCGCGGCGCGCGGAGGATCATTCTGACCGGTATCGGCGCGTCCGGACTTGTGGCGCGTAACTTTGGCTGGAAGCTGACGAAAATTGGGCTTAACGCCATCGTCGAGCAGGATATGCACGCCCTGCTGGCAACCGTACAGGCAATGGATCCTGACGATCTGCTGCTGGCCATCTCCTACTCCGGCGAGCGCCGTGAAATCAACATGGCAACTGATGAAGCGCTGCGCGTCGGCGGTAAAATTCTGGCGATCACCGGTTTTACACCGAATGCCCTCCAGCAGCGGGCAACGCGCTGTTTATATACCATTGCCGAGGAACAGGCCACGCGCAGCGCGGCTATCTCGTCCACCAGCGCGCAAATGATGCTGACGGACCTGCTGTTTATGGCGCTGGTGCAGCAGGATCTGGAGCGCGCGCCCGAGCGCATTCGTCACAGCGAAGAACTGGTAAAGAAACTGGTTTGACGCGTATAATGCCCCCCCGGTTTGTGTTGTTTCTGAGAATTTCCTGATGGCGCTGTTAATTACCAAAAAATGCATTAATTGCGATATGTGCGAGCCCGAATGCCCGAACCAGGCGATTTCGATGGGCGACAGCATTTATGAGATTAACAGCGACCGCTGCACGGAATGCATCGGCCACTATGAAACGCCGACCTGCCAGAAAGTGTGCCCGATCCCGAATACCATCCTGAAGGATCCGGCCCACGTCGAGAGCGAAGAGCAGCTATGGGATAAGTTTGTCCTGATGCACCACGCGGACAAACTTTAACTTTCGATGATCACCGTCGCGCTGGCATAGTGACGTTCATCCGCGATCGTCACGTGCATATGATTCACCCCCAGCTTTTCCGCCAGCTTTTGCGCTTCTCCCCACAGACGCAGGCTCGGTTTGCCCAGCTCATCGTTAAACACTTCGAACTGATTAAACGCCAGGCCGTTACGAATGCCGGTCCCGAAGGCTTTGGCCGCCGCCTCTTTTACCGCAAAGCGCTTTGCCAGAAAACGCACCGGCTGCTGATGCGCTTCCCAGATGGCCCACTCGTTATCGCTCAGCACGCGTCTTGCGAGGCGATCGCCGCTACGGGCGATCACCGCTTCAATGCGGGCTATTTCAACGATATCGGTGCCTAAGCCCAGAATGGCCATTACTGACGCGCTTCCTGCATCAGGCGTTTCATCTCTGAGACCGCCTCTTTCAGGCCGCTCATCACCGCACGGCCAATGATGGCGTGGCCGATGTTCAGCTCGTGCATTTCCGGCAGGGCGGCAATGGCCTTCACGTTGTGGTAGGTCAGGCCGTGACCGGCGTTAACCTTCAGTCCCAGGCTTGAGGCGTACGTGGCCGCTTTAGCGATACGCTCCAGCTCTTTGGCCTGTTCGGCATCGTTTTTGGCATCGGCATAGCAGCCGGTGTGGATTTCGATATACGGTGCGCCCACGTCGGCCGCCGCTTTAATCTGGGCGAAATCGGCGTCGATAAACAGAGAAACCAGGATACCGGCATCCGCCAGGCGCTTGCAGGCATCGCGCATTTTGTCGAGCTGACCGGCCACGTCCAGACCGCCTTCGGTGGTCACTTCCTGGCGTTTTTCCGGCACCAGGCAGCAGAAATGCGGCTGGGTCTCGCAGGCAATCGCCAGCATCTCTTCGGTGACTGCCATCTCCAGATTCATACGGGTGTCCAGCGTCTGGCGCAGAATGCGCACGTCGCGATCGGTGATATGGCGACGGTCTTCACGCAGGTGAACGGTAATGCCGTCAGCGCCAGCCTGTTCAGCGATAAACGCCGCCTGAACCGGATCGGGATACGCCGTGCCGCGCGCATTACGCAGCGTGGCGATGTGGTCGATGTTGACGCCTAACAGTAATTCAGCCATGACAATCCTCGGTATTTTGGTTCATTTCTCTTCCCCCTCTCCCTCCGGGAGAGGGCTGGGGTGAGGGGTAAAACGTTAACGTTTCGGCACAAACTGCCTGAATAATTCGCGGCTCTTTAAGGGCTTGCCGCCAAGATACGGCTTGAGGGCAATCCGGGTAAAGCGTTTTGCTGCGCGCAGGGTGTCCAGATCGGGAAACTCGCGCTCATACAGCGCCCGGAGCTGGCGCCCGGTAAAGGTGCTGTTGTCTATCACGATACTGGCAATGAAGCCCTTTTCTTCGCGGTAGCGGTAGGTCATAGTGTCTTCTATCTCATCACCGCTGCCCGCGCAGTGCAGAAAATCTACGCCGTATCCGAGGTGGCCCAGCAGCGCCAGTTCAAAACGACGCAAGGCGGGTTCGGGCGTGCCGGTTGCGCCAGCCAGCGACTGGATACAGTGCAGATAATCGAAGAAAAGTTCAGAGAAGCGGGTCTCATGTTCAAGAACGCGTGAGATGAGTTCGTTGACATACAGACCGCTGTAGAGCGTGATGCCGGAAAGAGGAAGCGCCAGGGAGACGGCTTCAGCACTGCGCAGGGTTTTCACTTCCCCTCGCCCACCAAAGCGTACCAGCAGCGGCGTGAAAGGCTGTAGGGCGCCTTTCAGATTAGAACGTTTGGAACGTGCGCCTTTCGCAACAAGGCGCACGCGGCCCGACTCTTCCGTGAAGACGTCCAGCATGAGGCTGGTTTCGCTCCAGGGACGACTATGCAGGACAAAGGCGCGCTGCCATCCATCCATATGCTCGTCGTCTTATGTTACTGGTCTTCGCCGTAACCGAGGCTGCGCAGAGCACGCTCATCATCGGCCCAGCCAGATTTCACTTTCACCCACAGTTCGAGGTGAACCGGCGCTTCGAACATTTCCATCATGTCCTTACGGGCTTCGATACCGATGGTTTTGATCTTGGCCCCTTTGTTGCCGATAACCATCTTCTTCTGCCCTTCGCGCTCAACGAGGATCAGGCCGTTGATATCGTAGCCACCGCGCTCGTTGGTCTGGAAACGCTCGATCTCTACCGTTACGGAGTAAGGCAGTTCAGCACCCAGGAAACGCATCAGCTTTTCACGGATGATTTCAGACGCCATAAAGCGCTGAGAGCGATCGGTGATGTAGTCTTCCGGGAAGTGATGAATCGCTTCCGGCAGATGCTTCCGCACGATGCCCGCGATGGTATCCACGTTCAGGCCGGTCTCAGCAGACAGCGGAACGATATCAAGGAAGTTCATCTGGCTACCGAGCCACTGCAGATGCGGCAGCAGGTCGGCCTTTTCCTGCACGTTATCAACTTTGTTGACCGCGAGGATGACCGGCGTTTTGCCGTCACGGAGCTTGTTCAGCACCATCTCGTCGTCCGGCGTCCAGCGGGTGCCTTCCACAACGAAAATCACCAGCTCTACGTCGCCGATCGAGCTGCTCGCCGCCTTGTTCATCAGGCGGTTGATGGCACGCTTCTCTTCCATGTGCAGGCCCGGGGTATCGACGTAGATCGCCTGATACGCGCCTTCAGTATGGATGCCGACGATGCGGTGACGCGTGGTCTGCGCCTTACGCGAGGTGATTGAAATCTTCTGCCCAAGCAGATTATTCAGCAGGGTGGATTTGCCAACGTTCGGACGTCCGACGATGGCAATAAATCCGCAATAGGTTTTCTCTTCGCTCATTCCAGCTCCAGCATTTTTAACGCCTGTTCGGCGGCAGCCTGTTCAGCCTTACGACGGCTTGAACCTGTGCCCACCACCGGTTCACTCAGGCCACTGACCTGGCAATGGATGGTAAATTCCTGATCGTGCGCTTCGCCACGCACCTGCACCACCAGATAAGACGGCAGCGGCAGATGACGACCCTGCAAATATTCCTGCAGACGCGTTTTTGGATCTTTTTGTTTATCGCCCGGGCTGATTTCGTCCAGACGGGTCTGATACCAGTTCAGGATCAGCTTTTCTACGGTCTGGATATCGCTGTCCAGGAACACACCACCAATTAATGCTTCGACCGTATCGGCAAGAATAGATTCACGACGGAAGCCGCCGCTTTTCAGTTCACCCGGTCCAAGACGCAGACATTCGCCCAGCTCAAATTCGCGCGCGATTTCCGCAAGGGTATTACCCCGAACCAGCGTGGCACGCATGCGGCTCATATCACCCTCGTCCACACGCGGGAAACGATGATAAAGCGCATTCGCAATCACGAAACTTAAAATAGAGTCGCCTAAAAACTCGAGACGCTCATTATGTTTGCTGCTGGCACTGCGGTGGGTTAATGCCTGTTGCAACAACTCCTGATGATGAAAAGTGTAGCCCAGCTTCCGTTGAAGCCGATTAATTACGATGGGGTTCATGCGATACCAATAAATGAATGCGTCAAAAATGCAGCACACGAAACCGACCTGAGAAAACCAACGCGGTTTCGTGTGCCGTGGCACCCTTGCAGGGCCAACCTTAAACTTCGGGGGAATATTCTATACACAACGACAGGGGATGTCGTTAGTTCGAAGAGATTTATCGTGGAAATAATTCACGTAGCCGCTAATTAACGCGGCTACGCGTTCATTTATTGAGAATTAATGGATTCCGCCGATACGATTCAGGCGTACACCGGTCGGCCATTCGCCTTCCTGCTTCTCAAAACTCATCCAGATGGCTGTGGCTTTGCCGACCAGATTCGCTTCCGGCACAAAGCCCCAGTAACGGCTGTCCGCAGAGTTATCGCGGTTGTCACCCATCATGAAGTAATGTCCTGGCGGTACAATCCAGCTCGCCAGCTGCTGGCCAGGCTGGCGATAGTACATACCCAGCTGATCCTGCGCGATTGGCACGGTGAGGATTCGGTGCGTCACATCGCCCAGCGTCTCTTTGCGCTCAACCAGACGGATGCCGTCCTCTTTGGTTTCACCTTTCGAAACCTGGAAGAACCCGCTGGTCGCTTCGCCGCCGTTACGACGGGCAAAGGTCTGCACAAAGTCACTTGGCTCAACGTTTGAGTAAGTGATTGGCAACGCGTTTTCACAGGCGGTACCGGAGCTGCAGCCCGGCTGAACGGTGACTTCTTTCGCAACCGGATCGTAAGTGACTTTATCACCCGGCAGACCTACCGCGCGCTTGATGTAGTCCAGGCGCGGATCTTCCGGATATTTAAACACCACGATGTCGCCACGTTTCGGATGACCGGTTTCGATCAGCGTTTTCTGGTAGATAGGATCTTTAATGCCGTAGGCAAACTTCTCTACCAGAATAAAATCACCAATCAGCAGCGTTGGCATCATTGAACCTGATGGGATTTGGAACGGCTCGTAAATAAACGAACGTACCACCAGCACAATCGCCAGCACCGGAAATACCGAGGCGCCCGTTTCCAGCCAGCCCGGTTTCGGGCCGACTTTCTTCAGGGTTTTCGCGTCAATCCCATCTCCAGTGGCTGCCTGAGCGGCAGCCTGACGTTCACGACGTTTTGGGGCGAAGATAAACTTATCCAGACACCACAGCAGACCTGTTACCAGGGTAGCAATGACCAGGATCAGGGCAAACATGTTCGCCATGCCAACTCCTTAGGGTTATTTGCCGTCTTTACCAACATGAAGGATGGCAAGGAATGCTTCCTGCGGCAGCTCGACGTTACCGACCTGCTTCATACGCTTCTTACCTTCTTTCTGCTTCTGCAGCAGCTTTTTCTTACGGCTGACGTCACCGCCATAGCACTTCGCCAGAACGTTTTTACGCAGCTGTTTCACGGTTGAACGCGCGATAATGTGGTTGCCAATCGCCGCCTGAATCGCGATATCGAACTGCTGACGCGGGATCAGATCTTTCATCTTCTCAACCAGCTCGCGACCGCGGTACGGCGCATTGTCGTTGTGGGTGATCAGCGCCAGCGCATCCACGCGCTCGCCGTTGATCAGCACGTCCACACGCACCATGTTGGAGGCCTGGAAGCGTTTGAAGTTGTAATCCAGTGACGCATAGCCACGGGAGGTCGACTTCAGACGGTCGAAGAAGTCGAGTACCACTTCCGCCATCGGGATTTCATAGGTCAGCGCCACCTGGTTACCGTGGTAAACCATGTTGGTCTGCACGCCACGCTTCTCAATACACAGCGTAATGACGTTCCCCAGGAATTCCTGCGGCAGCAGCATGTGACACTCTGCAATAGGCTCACGCAGCTCCTGAATGTTGTTCAGCGGCGGCAGCTTGGACGGGCTATCGACGTAGATCACTTCTTTCGAGGTGGTTTCAACTTCATAGACTACCGTCGGCGCCGTGGTGATCAGATCCAGATCGTATTCACGCTCCAGACGTTCCTGAATGATCTCCATGTGCAGCAGACCGAGGAAGCCACAGCGGAAGCCGAAGCCCAGCGCCGTTGAGCTTTCTGGCTCGTAGAACAGGGAAGCATCGTTCAGGCTCAGTTTACCGAGCGCGTCACGGAAGTTTTCGTAGTCGTCAGAGCTGACCGGGAACAGACCCGCGTAAACCTGCGGTTTCACCTTTTTAAAGCCTGGCAGCGCTTTATCTGCCGGGTTACGTGCACCGGTCAGGGTATCGCCCACCGGCGCGCCGAGGATGTCTTTAATGGCGCAGACCAGCCAGCCTACCTCGCCGCATCTCAGCTCGGTACGGTCAACCTGTTTTGGCGTGAAGATGCCCAGACGGTCTGCGTTGTAGACCTGTCCGGTACTCATTACCTTAATTTTGTCGCCTTTACGCATGGTGCCGTTTTTAATACGCACCAGAGAGACAACGCCCAGATAGTTATCGAACCAGGAGTCGATAATCAGCGCCTGCAGCGGGCCATCCGGATCGCCTTCCGGGGCCGGAATGTCACGTACCAGGCGTTCCAGCACGTCGGTCACGCCCACACCGGTTTTCGCGGAGCAGCGCACGGCATCGGTCGCGTCAATGCCGACGATATCTTCAATCTCTTCCGCTACGCGTTCAGGATCGGCGGCTGGCAGGTCGATCTTGTTCAGAACCGGCACAACTTCGAGATCCATTTCCATCGCGGTGTAGCAGTTTGCCAGGGTCTGGGCTTCAACGCCCTGCCCGGCATCCACCACCAGAAGCGCGCCTTCACAGGCCGCGAGCGAGCGTGAAACCTCATAGGAGAAGTCAACGTGGCCTGGGGTGTCGATAAAGTTCAGTTGATAGGTTTCACCATCAGCCGCTTTGTAATCAAGCGTAACGCTCTGCGCTTTAATGGTGATACCGCGTTCGCGTTCCAGGTCCATGGAGTCCAGAACCTGGGCTTCCATTTCACGATCAGACAGGCCACCGCAAATCTGGATAATACGGTCAGACAGCGTCGACTTACCGTGGTCAATGTGAGCAATGATCGAAAAGTTACGTATGTTCTTCATATAGTTAAATAATTATGCCTTACGAATTCCTGGAGGCCGCTGTTCTTAGCCTGACGTTTTTCAGTGCGAAAACGCAGCATTCTACACTACATCCTCGCTACCTGGAAATGCACTTAGAAGCAGGTATAGCGTGAAGAAAGGCCGTTTTCTGTTTTAGGGTGTAAAAAATGATAAAGCCCGATGGATCACCGGGCCTCAGAAGAGAGCGTTTCAACACGAAGCTGGTCTGGTGCCAGCCCAACGCTGAGAATGACAGGCTGCCACTCCTCGCGCGCGGCGAGCGTCGGAGAGAGCCCTTTGGCAAGCCAGAATCCCCCCACGCCACCCAATGCGGCACCGCACATAGCGGCCACATCGGTACCAAACAGCATCTGAAACAGGCCGCCCATGATAAACAGGCCGACCAGCGGAGAGAGATACACCAGCATAGCGGAGCTGAGCAGGCTGCCTTCCGCGATGCCCAGTTCCACCTTCTGCCCCGCCATCAGCGGCTGTTCGCTTGGCACAGAAATCGTGTGCGATGTTTGTGGCCCGAGCTTATTCAACACGCGGCTGCCGCAGCCGGCGCGTGATGCGCAGCTATTACATGAGGCTTTAACATCGCAGCTCACCAGCGCAATGCCGTTTTGCCAGGAGACAACCGTCGCCCACTCTTTGATCATTGTGCAGCCCTGAATTTAATGCTGTCGGAGATGCGCTTCGCCGTCTGCGGAGGGAGTTCTCCCACAATGGTGATCTCTGCGTTATCGCGTACCGTTGTACTCACCGTACGGCGCCCGGTACGCAGCATTTGTTCGGCGCTGTTTGCCGTTGCGCGATTAATATTCACCGAGAAGCTGAACAAACCATCCGAATAGAGGCGCGATTCTACCGGCGTTTCAATCGTTGGCAGCTGACGACGGCTGCTGGACACTTCGCTAAACCCTTGCGGGATCCAGGCAGGTACCCAGTTGAAATTAACGGAATCCCCGGCAGGAACAGAAAGCAGCGGCGGCAGGCTGGCCTTAGCCAGATTCTGCATGCTGTTGCCAACCTGATTGTTCACGCTGAAGGAGATAACCCGGAACTGTTCCAGCGTTTCACCGTCACGGTCGAGCAGGTCAACACGCATGGGGAGTTTGGTTTCGGCATCAATCCAGACGATGTAGCTGTAGCGCGTTCCGTCCCGGGCAACAACGCGAATTACCTCGCACAGTCTGTCCGCGATGCGGGTACGCCCTACTGAAATAAAATCGTAGTAAGGGGCAAGCCGTTTGAAGTCGGTGTAAATGAGTGACGGCAGGGAATCAACGATATAGTCGCCATTCAGCGTGAAAGGCTCCAGGCCTGGCTCGAAATAGCTGATTTCATTACCACGTTGGACCACTTCCCGACGCGGGCCATCCATCTGTAAAAGCTGGGCGAGCGGCTGCTTATCAAGACGGGCATGACGATAGCGTAACGACTCGACGCCCTGCTTATTGATGCTGATAAATGCCAACTCATAATTGAGTGACTGGCTGGCCAGATTCATTTGCTGCAACAACGCCCCGGATGAAACATCAGCCGAGGCGTTGGCAGAGAAGAACAGGCTACCCGCCATCAGAGACATGGCGAACCAAAGTTGCTTCATTACTGCGATTGCGTTCCTAAAGTTTGGTTTCCGGGCACCTGCACAGCAGCTTGCTGTGTCTGCGCCTGCTCAAACTGAAGCTGTTCAGAGTGCAGACGACGCTGCAACTCGTAATCCTGCAACATCGCATTAATGCGACGGCGCTGCTCCTGAACCTGCTGTTGCTGACCGCCGCTGGCGGATGCATCAGCCGGTACGCCCAGGCTTACCGGGCTGGCTTTGCCCATCATCGGCAGTGTGTTAAACACTGGCGCTTCTGGCTGCTGATTAGTTTCAGACTGAGTATTATAGTGCTGGACGCCAACAATAACTGCAAGCGATACGCATGCAGCCACACCCATTTGGGTAAGCTGGCTGGCCCACGGACGCACCTTTTGCCAGAACGGCATTTTCTGCCATTGGTGAGGCGCGGGTTGAGCTTCAGGAATCAGCGGAGTGGTCTGATGAACAGGCTCATTCTCGATCGCCGCCATGACGCGGGCTGAGATATCGAAATGGAGAACCTCGCCGGTGTCACCGCGAAGGGTGTCACGGATGAGATGGTAACTCTCCCAGGTCTCTTGCATTTCGGGTGAATGAGACAGCTCGTTGAGCAGCTCACTATCCACCGTTTCACCATCCATTAAAGCGGAAAGTTTTTCTTTCTGCATGCCTAATACCTTTTCCAGTATCCCGCTATCGTCAACGCCTGATAAGCGGTTGAACTTTATTATCAATAGCTTCTCGCGCACGGAAAATTCGTGAACGTACCGTGCCGACCGGACAATCCATGATAGCGGCTATCTCTTCATAGCTCAGACCATCCAGCTCCCGTAACGTAATTGCCATACGTAAATCTTCCGGGAGCGACTCGATCGTGCGAAAAACGATTTGTCTCAGTTCTTCTGACAACATTAAGTTCTCAGGGTTCGAAATTTCTTTCAATGCGCCGCCGCTTTCAAAGTTTTCGGCGTCGATTGCGTCCACATCACTTGAAGGCGGACGACGGCCCTGAGCGACCAGATAATTCTTTGCCGTATTGACCGCAATACGGTACAGCCAGGTATAAAAAGCACTATCTCCCCGGAAAGAATCCAGCGCGCGATAGGCCTTAATAAAAGACTCTTGCACCACATCAGGCACATCGCCTGACGGTACATAGCGGGAAACCAGGCTCGCCACCTTATGCTGGTAGCGGACCACCAGTAGGTTAAAGGCTTTCTGATCTCCCTTCTGGACCCGTTCAACCAGGACCTGGTCCGTTAACTGCTCGCTCATCCGAGGTAATGTCTCCCCAAACCTAAATTCCACGCGTTATCGAAACGCCACTCTAAAAATACCGCACTTTGAGCAAGCACCATTTAGAGTGTCTGATCTTCAATAAGTTCCGTAACGCCTTTGTTTTTGTTCATCGCGCCGCAGACCGTTTATTTTCTCTCATTATAAGTCTGTTCACGATACGCACCACTTTATGACAAGAAACATCTTTTTCCCGCCAGAAGAGTAACGCAACACAGGCTTTATTTCACCACAAAATCTGACGCTAACGATCTGCTTCGCAAAATAATTTCACTCATTTACCCTCCGTTTACCTCCGCTTACGCGTTTAGCCATTGCGACAGCCTCTAAAAAAATACGTGCGATATATCGCATTCAGGTGCTATTCTGACCCAACACTGTTTAGTAAATTAAACAACAATCATGAACACAACACCTGAACTCCATTGTGATGTACTGATCATCGGCAGCGGCGCTGCCGGTCTCTCTCTGGCGCTGCGCCTGGCCGAGCATCAAAACGTTATCGTTCTGAGTAAAGGACCGATAAGTGAAGGTTCCACGTTTTATGCCCAGGGCGGCATTGCCGCCGTTTTTGATGAGACAGACAGCATTGCATCCCACGTCGAGGATACGCTCATTGCCGGAGCAGGGATCGTGGATGCACACGCCGCAGAGTTTGTCGCCAGCAATGCCCGTCACTGCGTTCAGTGGCTCATCGACCAGGGCGTCTTATTCGATACTCAGGTTCAACCCAACGGTGAAGAGAGCTACCACCTGACTCGCGAAGGCGGCCATAGTCACCGCCGCATCCTGCACGCAGCGGATGCCACCGGAAAAGAAGTGGAAACCACGCTGGTCAGCAAAGCGCTGAACCATCCTAATATTCGGGTTCTCGAGCGAAGCAATGCCGTTGACCTGATTATCTCTGACAAGATTGGCCTGCCCGGCACGCGTCGCGTGGTGGGCGCCTGGGTCTGGAACCGTAATAAAGAGAAGGTGGAGACCTGTCAGGCGAAGGCAGTGGTGCTGGCGACGGGCGGCGCCTCCAAGGTGTATCAATACACCACGAACCCGGACATAGCCTCCGGAGACGGTATCGCTATGGCCTGGCGCGCTGGCTGCCGGGTGGCGAACCTCGAGTTTAATCAGTTTCACCCAACCGCCCTGTTCCATCCCCAGGCGCGCAACTTCCTGCTGACGGAAGCCCTGCGCGGTGAAGGCGCGTATCTGAAACGCCCTGACGGCTCCCGCTTTATGCCCGACTTTGACGCCCGGGGTGAACTGGCCCCGCGTGACATCGTTGCCCGCGCCATCGATCATGAAATGAAGCGTCTTGGCGTGGACTGCATGTATCTCGATATCAGCCATAAGCCAGCAGAGTTCATTCGCCAGCATTTCCCGATGATTTACGAGAAGCTGCTCAACCTTGGCATTGATTTAACGAGTGACCCGGTGCCCATTGTGCCAGCGGCCCACTATACCTGCGGTGGCGTGATGGTTGACGATCATGGGCGTACTGACGTAGACGGTCTGTATGCTATCGGTGAGGTCAGCTATACCGGACTTCACGGCGCGAACCGTATGGCCTCTAACTCGCTGCTTGAGTGTCTGGTGTACGGCTGGTCGGCGGCGGAAGACATCACGAAGCGCATGCCTTACGCCCGCGAGACAGAGCGCCTGCCAGCCTGGGATGAAAGCCGCGTGGATAATCCGGACGAGCTGGTCGTGATCCAGCACAACTGGCATGAACTACGGCTGTTTATGTGGGACTACGTAGGGATTGTGCGCACCACGAAACGCCTGGAACGCGCCTTGCGCCGCATCACCATGCTGCAACAGGAAATTGATGAGTATTATGCTAATTTCCGCGTATCCAATAATCTGCTGGAGCTGCGCAATCTGGTGCAGGTTGCCGAGCTGATTGTTCGCTGCGCGATGATGCGTAAAGAGAGCCGCGGGCTGCACTATACCCTGGACTACCCGGATCAGCTTGCTGAATCCGGCCCGTCGATACTCGCCCCGCAGGTTTACATAAACAGATAAAATGCCTGGGTCAGGGCAGTGTAATCTTCGGAATAGCGCTGGTCTGGCCCACGGATCACCATTCGGTCATTAAAGCATTCACCCTCTTTTGGCGAGAGCGCCAGCAGCACGCGGTGCGGCAGTCGACCTTCCGTATCCGAAATATCGGTACGCAGACGTAACGTCCAGCCGATCTCCTGCGCGATACCGATGAACGTGTAGCCGGTACTCTCTGGCAGGACCACACAGAAAAAACCCTCTTCGGAGATGAGTTCTGCCGCGCTGGTGAGCAGCGCTTTATGATCGAGGGAGCCGGTATAACGCGCCTGTTCACGCTCGGGTGTCCCGCACTCAACGCCGGGCTCGTAGTAGGGAGGGTTGCTGACGATCAGATCGTAACGCGCGGTTTGTTCAGGCGCCCAGGCGAGCACATCTGCGCATTCCACCTTCATTCGCGCTGCCCAGGGGGATTCGGCCATATTGTCACTCGCCTGCTCTGCGGCCTGCGCGTCCAGTTCGACGGCATCAATGATGACATGTTCTTCCGTACGCTGCGCCAGCATCAGCGCCACCAGCCCGCTGCCGGTACCGATATCAAGAATACGCTTAACACCTGCGACAGGCGCCCACGCTCCCAGTAAAATACCGTCTGTACCGACCTTCATGGCACAGCGATCGTGCGCGACAAAAAATTGTTTAAACGTAAAACCATCGCGGCGCAGCTGCGCTTTGAGTTGAGACATGTCAGGGCAACCTTCTAAGTGAAACTGGAGTAGCATAGGGGAAAGCGAAGTGGCCGAAAAGCGATATCCATACAAACAGATGAAGATTACAGCCGTAACGTCTATAATCAGCGCCCCACACAGAGGTAGAACATGACTGTAACGACTTTTTCCGAACTTGAACTCGATGAAAGCCTGCTCAATGCACTTGAGAGCAAAGGCTTTACACGCCCGACCGCCATTCAGGCAGCGGCCATTCCGCCTGCGCTTGAGGGCCGCGATGTGCTCGGTTCTGCGCCAACCGGCACGGGGAAGACAGCAGCCTATTTGCTGCCTGTGTTGCAGCATCTGCTCGACTTCCCGCGTAAAAAATCTGGCCCGCCGCGTATTTTGATCCTGACGCCTACGCGCGAACTGGCAATGCAGGTTGCCGATCACGCGCGTGAACTTGCGGCAAATACTCATCTGGATATCGCCACCATCACCGGCGGCGTTGCGTACATGAACCACGCCGAAGTGTTCAGCGAAAACCAGGACATCGTCGTTGCGACGACGGGCCGCCTGCTGCAGTACATTAAAGAAGAGAACTTCGACTGCCGCGCGGTTGAAACGCTGATCCTCGACGAAGCCGACCGCATGCTGGACATGGGCTTCGCACAGGATATCGAGCACATTGCAGGGGAAACGCGCTGGCGTAACCAGACGATGCTGTTCTCTGCCACCCTCGAAGGGGAAGCGATCAAAGACTTCGCAGAGCGTCTGCTGGAAGATCCGGTGGAAGTCTCGGCGACGCCGTCCACCCGTGAGCGTAAGAAGATCCACCAGTGGTACTACCGCGCGGACAACCTTGAGCACAAGGTCGAATTGCTGAAACACCTGCTGAAGCAGGAAGATGCTCTGCGCACAATAGTATTTGTGCGTAAGCGCGAGCGCGTGCACGAGCTGGCTGAGATGCTGCGTAACGCCGGGATCAACAACTGCTATCTTGAAGGCGAGATGGCGCAGATTAAGCGTACCGAAGGGATTAAGCGTCTGACCGATGGTCGCGTTAACGTGCTGGTTGCGACTGACGTTGCCGCACGTGGGATCGACATCCCGGACGTCAGCCACGTCATTAACTTCGATATGCCGCGCAGCGGAGATACCTACCTGCACCGCATTGGCCGTACCGGCCGCGCGGGCCGCAAAGGGATTGCGATTTCACTGGTCGAAGCGCATGACTACCTGCTGCTGCAGAAGATTGGCCGCTATGTTGATGAGCCGCTGAAAGCGCGTGTTATTGACGAACTCCGCCCGACCACGCGTGCGCCGAGTGAAAAGATGACGGGTAAACCGTCCAAGAAAGCGCTCGCAAAACGTGCTGAGAGAAAAGAGAAAGAAAAAGAGAAACCGCGCGTGAAGCAGCGCCACCGCGATACCAAAAATATTGGTAAGCGCCGTAAGCCAAGCTCTGCCGCATCAGAGACGAAAACTGAAGAGTAAAAAAAGCCGGGGAAATCCCCGGCTTTTTTATTCCCCCCTGCTGAAGCCGTTACAGGCTTTCAGTAAAGGTACGGGCGATAACGTCGCGCTGCTGTTCTGGAGTCAGTGAGTTAAAGCGAACCGCATAGCCAGACACGCGGATAGTCAGCTGTGGGTATTTTTCTGGATGCTCAACGGCATCCATCAGCGTTTCGCGGCGCAGCACGTTAACGTTCAGGTGCTGACCCCCTTCCACGCGCACTTCCGGCTGCACTTCCATAGGAACTTCACGGTATTCGATTTCGCCCAATTTGTTTACCGGTACGATTTCATCTTCAGCAAAACCCGCTTTCGCAACGACGCAGCGCGCTTCGTTCTTCTCGCTGTCCAGCAGCCAGAAAGAATTGAGCAGATCGTCATTTGCAGCTTTAGTAATCTGGATACCTGTAATCATGTGTTGCCTCCCTTAGGCTACATTAACTCGTGTCGGCCTCTCGCGGCCAATTGGTAAAACCATTGTTTCTTGTGTGTATATATAACATTCACACCCCGGCGATTTATTGATTTAAATCAACAAAAACACCAACCACATAAAGAGTGTGGTTTGAATTTATTGTTTTAGATCAATTTAACAGCCTTACCAATTCAACTTACCCTGTATCTTTTCAAAATAAATTTAGCCACTTAGCACGTATTTCAGCGCGTAATTTTGCTCACCGGGGTGAAACAGGTAAGCTAGTCAGAGATTGAGATTCGCAGGAGAGCGAGATGACGACACCTTTAACCTGGCATGACGTGCTGGCAGAAGAAAAGCAGCAGCCTTATTTTATCAATACGCTCAGCACCGTTGCCGCTGAGCGTCAGTCCGGACAGACGATTTACCCGCCGCAGAAAGACGTGTTTAACGCCTTTCGCTACACCGAACTGAGCGATGTGAAAGTGGTCATTCTGGGCCAGGATCCCTATCACGGCCCCGGGCAGGCGCATGGGCTGGCGTTTTCCGTTCGTCCGGGCGTGGCTATCCCCCCTTCTCTGCTCAACATGTATAAAGAGCTTGAAGCAACCGTGCCCGGTTTTACCCGGCCAAACCACGGTTACCTGGAAAGCTGGGCGCGCCAGGGCGTGCTGTTGCTGAATACGGTGCTTACCGTACGGGCGGGTCAGGCGCACTCGCACGCCAGTCTGGGCTGGGAGACGTTTACCGATAAAGTCATCAGCCTTATCAACGAGCATCGTGAAGGGGTGGTGTTTTTACTCTGGGGTTCTCACGCGCAGAAGAAAGGGGCGATTATTGACCGTCAGCGTCATCACGTGCTGAAAGCACCGCACCCGTCACCGCTGTCTGCACATCGCGGTTTCTTTGGCAGTAATCATTTTGTTCTGGCGAATGAATGGCTGGAAAAACGTGGCGAAAAGCCGATTGACTGGATGCCTGTATTACCGGCAGAGAGCGAGTAGTTTGAGTTTGTATGCCCGGCTCACCGGGCATACAAAAAGCATAATGGCTTATGCCTTGTTCTGACGCCACCATTCGGCCAGCAGTACGCCGGTCGCAACGGATACGTTCAGACTTTCCACATTGCCTGTTCCGTCGATAGAGACGCTCAGATCCGCACTGGAGAGCGCCGCGTCAGACAGACCATCACGTTCCTGCCCCAGCACCAGCACCATTTTGCGCGGCAACGTCGCTTTAAACAGCGGCGTACCGGCATGGCTTGAGGTGGTCACGATGGAATAACCCGCTTTACGGAACTGCTCGAGTGCGTCCAGAACGCTGTCGCCGGTGATCGGCTGTACGTGCTCGGCTCCGCCTTCCGCAGTACGGATCGCGGCACCGGATTCCAGCAGCGCGGCATCCTGCAACAGCACGCCTTTCACGCCAAAGTGCGCGCAGCTACGCATCATTGCGCCCAGGTTGTGCGGGTTGCCCACATCTTCCAGGGCCAGCACGCAGTCATCGGCATCCGCCTGGCTGACCCACTGCTGCACGGTCGTGCCGTTACGCTTTTTGATCAGGAAGCAGACGCCGCCGTGGTGTTCAGTGCCGGACGCTTTGGTCAGCTCGGCATCATCAACCACGTGGTAGGCTTTACGGTTCGCGGCCATCCAGCGCAGCGCTTCTTTGAAGCGCGGGGTCACGCTCTGGATAAACCAGGCGCGGACGATACACTCAGGACGGCTCAGGAACAGCGCCTGGCAGGCGTTCTCGCCATACACGCGGGTCTCTTCCGCACGCTGACGGCGCAGCACTTCCGGGTCGATAAAGCTTTTACCGCTGATACCGCCGTGATCGGCTTTTTCCGGCGTCTCATCGCCAGGGGCGCGAGAAACGGTGCGCCACGGTGAGGCGTTATCACGTGAGAAGTCATCACGCGGACGATCGTCGCGTGAACGGTCACTGCGTGGGCGGTCGGAACGCGGACGGTCATCGCGTTTGCGATCGTCACGTTTGCGGTCATCACCGCGGTTATTTCTGTCATCGCGGGCGGGGCGACGGCCACCGTCTGCACGAGAAGACGCCGGACGCCCGCCACCTTTTCCGGTACGCGGATTTTGGGTGCGTTTATCAGAGTCATCATCACTGCGGACATACATCACTTTGACCTTGCCGCTTTTGTTTTTCATTTCGTCGTTCATGCTTTTCTCCACCAGCGCTGCGCGAAGCGCGCAGATTACCCGATGTGCCAGCGCATAGCCATAATTTCGTACAAAAGCCTGTGACTATTGTTCTCATTGAATAAAACGCATTGTTGTTTCAAACAGGCTCATTGATAATATGTAACATATTAGAAACATTATCGGCGTTGTGCCGCTGTCCCACGGCTCTATCAGAGGTTAGTTATGAATACCGTATGTGCCAACTGTCAGGCTCTTAATCGCATTCCGGACGATCGGATGGAAGATGGTGCGAAATGCGGACGTTGTGGCCATGAATTATTTGATGGCGATGTCATTAACGCGACGGGTGCTACGCTGGACAAACTCCTCAAGGACGATCTTCCTGTCGTGATCGATTTCTGGGCGCCATGGTGCGGCCCATGCCGTAGCTTCGCGCCGATTTTCGAAGATGTGGCCGAAGAGCGCAGCGGAAAAATGCGGTTCGTTAAGGTCAATACCGAAGCCGAACCCGAACTGAGCGCACGTTTTCGTATTCGCAGCATCCCGACCATTATGATTTTCAAAAATGGCGAAGTGATCGATATGCTTAACGGCGCGGTTCCAAAAGCACCTTTTGAAAGCTGGTTAAACGAGTCGCTGTAACATTCACGGGGCACGTCTTGTGCCCCGCTCCCGCCTCTGCGAAAATAGCGTTTTTCCTGCATTTCGCCCATGACTGATAACGCCGTTCTTAAATTACGCGCCGAACGCCTTGCGCGCGCCACCCGACCGTTCCTCGCACGAGGCAACCGTATTCGCCGCTGTCAGCGCTGCCTGCTGCCGCTGAAGGTTTGTCTGTGCGAGACGCTGGCACCGAGTACGGCACAGAGCCGTTTTTGTCTGGTCATGTTCGATACCGAGCCGATGAAACCCAGCAATACGGGGCGTCTTATCGCCGATATTCTGCCGGATACCGCCGCGTTTCAGTGGTCCCGTACGGAGCCGCCTCAGGCCCTGCTCGATTTAGTGGCCAGCCCGGACTATCAGCCTATGGTCGTTTTCCCCGCGTCTTATGCAGGCGCGGAGCGCCAGGTGCTTTCAACGCCGCCATCCGGTAAACCACCGCTGTTTATCATGCTGGACGGTACCTGGACCGAAGCGCGAAAAATGTTTCGCAAAAGCCCCTATCTCGACGCGCTGCCGGTGATTTCTGTCGATCTTTCCCGCGTCTCCGCCTACCGCCTGCGTGAAGCGCATGCTGACGGGCAATACTGCACCGCCGAAGTGGCGATTGCGCTTCTGGATTTAGCGGGAGATACCGCTGCGGCTGGGGCTCTGGGCAACCATTTCTCATGCTTCCGGGAGCGCTATCTGGCGGGAAAAACCGTTCATAAGGGCAGCGTCACAGCGCCCGAGCCAGAAAGCGTTTAAAATCATCAGGTCGCTTGCATTCACAGGAGGCCTGCATGAGCCAGCGAGGGTTAGAAGCGCTACTTCGTCCTAAATCCATTGCCGTTATCGGCGCATCAATGAAGCCGGATCGTGCTGGCTATCTGATGATGCGTAATCTGCTGGCCGGGGGATTTAATGGCCCCGTCATGCCCGTCACGCCGTCCTATAAGGCCGTTCAGGGGGTACTTGCATGGCCTGATGTACAAAGCCTGCCTTTCGTGCCGGATCTTGCCGTACTCTGTACAAACGCGAAGCGCAACCCGGAACTGCTGGAATCACTCGGCAAGAAAGGGTGTAAAACCTGCATAATTCTCTCGTCTCCGCCTGAACAGAAAGCCGAGCTTCTGGCCTGCGCCAGCCGCTATCAAATGCGCATTCTTGGGCCAAACAGTCTGGGCCTGCTCGCCCCCTGGCAGGGGCTGAATGCCAGTTTCTCCCCGGTCCCGATCCGCAAAGGCAAACTGGCGTTTATCTCGCAGTCGGCTGCGGTATCGAACACCATCCTCGACTGGGCGCAGCAGCGTGAAATGGGATTCTCCTACTTCATTGCCCTGGGAGACAGCCTGGATATCGACGTTGATGAGCTGCTGGATTTTCTGGCGCGTGACGGCAAAACCAGCGCGATCCTGCTTTATCTTGAGCACCTCAGCGACGCGCGTCGTTTTGTCTCGGCTGCGCGAAGCGCTTCGCGTAATAAGCCGATCCTGGTGATCAAAAGCGGACGCAGCCCTGCGGCACAGCGTCTGCTGCATTCTCATTCCGGCATGGATCCCGCCTGGGACGCCGCCATTCAGCGCGCGGGGTTGCTGCGGGTACAGGATACGCACGAGCTTTTTTCCGCCGTTGAGACGTTAAGCCATATGCGCCCGTTGCGCGGTGAGAAGCTAATGATTGTCAGTAACGGTGCGGCGCCTGCCGCACTCGCGCTGGACGAGCTGTGGCGGCGCTTCGGCAAGCTGGCAACGCTGAGTGAAGAGACGCTGCAGCGCCTGAAAGAAGCGCTTCCGACCAGCGTGACGCCCGGCAATCCGCTTGATTTGCGCGATGACGCCAGCAGCGACCACTACATCAGGGCGATATCCATTTTGCTGGATAGCCAGGATTTCGATGCGCTGATGATTATCCACTCCCCCAGCGCGGTCGCGCCGGGCAGTGAAAGCGCGCGCGCGCTCATTGACGCCGTGCGCAACCATCCGCGAGGTAAATACGTTACCCTGCTCACCAACTGGTGCGGTGAGTTTTCCTCTCAGGAGGCGCGGCGCTTGTTCAGCGAGGCCGGGCTGCCAACCTACCGCACGCCGGAAGGCACCATCACCGCGTTTATGCATATGGTGGAATATCGCCGCAACCAGAAACAGCTGCGTGAGACGCCGGCTTTGCCGGGGAATCTGACGGCGAACACCGTCGACGTTCACCGGCTGTTGCAGCAGGCTATCGAAGAGGGCGCGACCTCGCTTGATACGCATGAAGTGCAGCCCATTCTGGGCAGCTACGGGATGCAAACCCTGCCGACCTGGATCGCCAGCGACAGCGCTGAGGCCGTGCATATTGCTGAACAGATTGGCTATCCGGTGGCCCTGAAGCTCCGCTCCCCGGATATCCCGCATAAGTCTGATGTTCAGGGGGTTATGTTATACCTGCGTACGGCGACTGAGGTGCAGCAGGCAGCTGATGCCATTTTTGATCGGGTCAAAATGGCCTGGCCGCAGGCAAGGATCCACGGATTGCTGGTGCAAAGCATGGCAAACCGCGCAGGGGCTCAGGAATTACGGGTGGTGGTTGAACACGATCCCGTCTTCGGCCCGCTCATCATGCTGGGAGAGGGTGGCGTTGAGTGGCGTCCGGAGGAGCAGGCCGTGGTGGCGTTACCGCCGCTGAACATGAACCTGGCGCGTTATATGATCATCCAGGCGATTAAAAGTAAAAAGATCCGTGGCCGGAGTGCGCTGCGCCCGCTTGATATAGCCGGGTTAAGTCAGTTCCTGGTGCAGGTGTCTAACCTGATTGTGGATTGTGCCGAAATCCAGCGGCTGGACATTCATCCGCTGCTCGCCTCGGGCAATGAGTTTACGGCGCTGGACGTGACCCTGGATATCGCGCCATTCGAAGGAGACAGAGAGAGCCGTCTGGCGATCCGCCCGTATCCCCTGCAGCTGGAAGAGTGGGTTGAGATGAAGAATGGGGAACGCGCCTTGTTCCGCCCTATTCTGCCGGAAGATGAGCCCCAGCTGCGGGCCTTTATCTCTCAGGTCACGAAAGAGGATCTTTATTATCGCTATTTTAGCGAAATCAACGAATTTACCCACGATGATTTAGCCAATATGACCCAGATCGACTACGATCGAGAAATGGCGTTTGTTGCCGTTCGTCGCTCCGATAAGGGGGATGAGATCCTCGGCGTCACGCGTGCTATTTCTGACCCGGATAACGTCGATGCGGAGTTTGCGGTGCTGGTGCGCTCCGATCTTAAAGGCCTGGGTCTGGGCAGACGGCTGCTGGAAAAACTTATCAGTTATACGCGAGATCACGGATTGTTACGCCTCAATGGCATTACTATGCCTAACAATCGCGGTATGGTGACCCTTGCGCGAAAACTTGGGTTTGACGTTGATATTCAGCTGGACGAAGGTATTGTGGCCTTGTCCCTCAGTCTGACATCAGCAGACAAACGCGAGTAAGCTACTGGAAATGTTACCCACTTTGGACGGGACTGGTGGTATCATTGTCCGCTTATGTTGTTTGCATGGTACAGACAACCCTTCAATGAACAGAGAAGAAACGCACTGTGATGTTGTCAAAATTTAAGCGTAATAAACATCAACAACACCTTGCTCAACTACCGAAGATTTCTCAGTCAGTTGATGATGTAGAGTTCTTTTACGCTCCCGCTCATTTTCGGGAGACGCTTCTGGAAAAGATTGCCAGCGCCACGCGACGCATTTGCATTGTAGCGCTCTATCTTGAACAGGATGAAGGTGGGCGCGCGATCCTGAACGCGCTCTATGAAGCCAAACGTCAGCGTCCGGAACTTGATGTTCGCGTGCTGGTAGACTGGCATCGCGCTCAGCGTGGCCGTATTGGCGCTGCCGCCTCAAACACCAATGCTGACTGGTATTGCCGCACGGCGCAGGAAAATCCTGGCGTTGATGTGCCTGTTTATGGCGTCCCGGTTAATACCCGTGAAGCGCTCGGCGTCCTTCATTTCAAGGGATTCATCATTGATGACAGCGTGCTTTACAGCGGCGCAAGTCTGAATGATGTTTACCTTCATCAGCTCGATAAATATCGCTACGACCGCTACCATCTGATCCGTAATCCGCAGATGGCCGATATCATGTTTAACTGGGTTGATAAAAATCTGGTCCATGGCCGCGGTGTTAATCGCCTTGACGATCCTGAGCGTCCTAAAAGCCCGGAAATCAAAAACGATGTTCGCGCCTTCCGCCAGGAGCTGCGTGATGCGGTCTATCATTTCCAGGGTGATGCGAACAACGAAGAGTTATCCGTTACCCCGCTGGTAGGGCTCGGTAAATCAAGCCTGCTGAACAAAACGATATTCCATCTGATGCCGTGCGCGGAGCAGAAACTCACCATCTGTACGCCGTACTTCAACCTTCCTGCCGTGCTGGTGCGTAATATCATTCAGCTGCTGCGCGACGGTAAAAAAGTGGAAATCATCGTTGGTGATAAAACCGCAAACGACTTTTTCATTCCTGAAGATCAGCCGTTCAAAATCATCGGTGCGCTGCCTTATCTCTATGAGATCAACCTGCGCCGTTTCCTGAGCCGTTTACAGTATTACGTAAACACTGACCAGCTGGTTGTGCGTCTCTGGAAAGATGAGGACAACACTTACCATCTGAAAGGAATGTGGGTCGACGATGAGTGGATGCTGCTGACCGGTAATAACCTGAACCCACGCGCGTGGCGACTGGATCTGGAAAACGCTATCCTAATCCATGACCCGCAGCACGAGTTAGCCGCAAAACGTGAACGTGAGCTGGAGCTGATTCGCACGCATACCACTGTAGTTAATCATTACCGCGAACTGCAGAGCATTGCCGATTATCCGGTAAAAGTCCGCAAGCTTATCCGCCGCTTACGTCGTATCCGTATCGACCGACTTATCAGCCGCATTCTGTAATGTCCAGGCCCTGCCACCCGCAGGGCTTTTTTATGGAGCCGTTGATGCGTATTCCTCTGTTACTTAGCGTCCTCTTTCTGACTGGCTGTAGCCATATGGCCAACGATAACTGGTCCGGACAGGATAAAGCCCAGCATTTCCTCGCTTCCGCGATGTTGTCCGCAGCCGGCAATGAATATGCGCAGCATCAGGGATACAGCCGGGATCGTAGCGCGGCGATAGGGTTGATGTTCTCAGTCAGTCTTGGAGCATCAAAAGAACTGTGGGATAGCCGCCCCGCAGGGAGCGGCTGGAGCTGGAAAGATTTCGCCTGGGATGTCGCCGGCGCAACGACCGGCTATGCCGTGTGGCAGATGGCGCGCTATTAAAGTCGAATGCCTTTCCCTTTGCGATGCAACATCAGGGAAACAATAAAGGCCAGTGCGCCCATTATCGTTACGTACCAGAAGAATGTCGTTTCACTTCCCCATGATTTAAGCGATAACGCAACGTACTCCGCCGATCCGCCAAACAACGCATTAGCTACCGCATAAGAGAGCCCTACCCCTAAAGCACGTACCTGCGCCGGGAACATTTCGGCTTTCAGTATTCCGCTAATAGAGGTATAGAAACTGACAATCACCATCGCCAGCATCACCAGCGCAAACGCGGCATATGGCGAAGTCACATGCTGAAGGGCAGACAGAATAGGTACGGTACATAACGCCGACAGCCCGCCAAAAATCAGCATCGACGTTCGTCGACCGATTTTATCCGAGAGCGCACCGATAATAGGTTGTATGAGCATAAAGACAAACAGCGCCACGGTCATGACTACGCTGGCAACGTTTGCGTGCATGCCGGTGGTGTTCACAAGGTACTTCTGCATATAGGTGGTGAACGTGTAGAAACTAAGAGAGCCGCCCGCAGTAAAGCCCAGCACCATAAGGAAAGCTTTGCGGTTACGCCATAACCCTTTGAATGTTCCAGCCTCCTTCAGCGTTCTGACTTCCTTCTGAGAGGTTTCATCTAACTGACGGCGTAGCCAAAGTGCGACCACCGCCAGTACTGCACCCATCGCGAAAGGAATTCGCCATCCCCAGGCGTGAAGTTGTTCGTCCGTCAGGATTTGCTGCAGGATCACCACCACAAGAATGGCCAGCAGTTGACCACCAATCAGCGTGACATACTGGAATGAGGCGTAAAAACCTTTACGGCCTTCCAGTGCAATCTCACTCATGTAGGTCGCACTGGTACCGTATTCTCCGCCCACCGATAATCCCTGAAATAAGCGGGCCAGTAAAAGTAGCGCCGGTGCCCAGGTACCAATCGATTCATATCCCGGCAAGCAGGCGATCACCAGAGAACCAAAGCACATCATGCACACCGAGATCAGCATAGAAGCCTTTCGGCCGCGACGATCCGCAATGCGACCGAACAGCCAACCCCCGATGGGTCGCATTAAAAACCCTGCGGCAAAAACCCCCGCTGTTTGTAGCAGCTGCGTTGTGGTGTTGCCGGATGGGAAGAAAATATGAGCGAAGTAGAGTGAACAGAATGAGTAGACGTAAAAGTCGAACCATTCAACCAGATTCCCTGAAGAGGCGCTGACGATTGCCCATACCCTTCTTCGGGTATCACTGTTAGCCAGCGTCCCGTTTGATGTAATGCTTTCTGTCATTGTGATTATGCTCCTGCCATAAACAGCGGCGTATTGAGCCAGGAGACTCAATTACCTCGTAAATGAAATGTTATAATTTTGTTATAAATAACATTGCGACAGGGATCACACATTCCATTAGCAGGATAAGGGATTAAGAGAAAGGCCAGAGAGGATAAGCACAAAGCAAAAAACCCCGCACCTTACGGTACGGGGTTCTTCTATTTGATGCCTGGCAGTTCCCTACTCTCACATGGGGAGACCCCACACTACCATCGGCGCTACGGCGTTTCACTTCTGAGTTCGGCATGGGGTCAGGTGGGACCACCGCGCTAAAGCCGCCAGGCAAATTCTGTTTAATCTGTATCAGGCTGAAAATCGTGTCTGTCTCATCCGCCGAAACAGCTTCGGCGTTGTAAGGTTAAGCCTCACGGTTCATTAGTATCGGTTAGCTCAACGCATCGCTGCGCTTACACACCCGACCTATCAACGTCGTAGTCTTCAACGTTCCTTCAGGACCCTTAAAGGGTCAGGGAGAACTCATCTCGGGGCAAGTTTCGTGCTTAGATGCTTTCAGCACTTATCTTTTCCGCATTTAGCTACCGGGCAGTGCCATTGGCATGACAACCCGAACACCAGTGATGCGTCCACTCCGGTCCTCTCGTACTAGGAGCAGCCCCCCTCAATTCTCCAGCGCCCACGGCAGATAGGGACCGAACTGTCTCACGACGTTCTAAACCCAGCTCGCGTACCACTTTAAATGGCGAACAGCCATACCCTTGGGACCTACTTCAGCCCCAGGATGTGATGAGCCGACATCGAGGTGCCAAACACCGCCGTCGATATGAACTCTTGGGCGGTATCAGCCTGTTATCCCCGGAGTACCTTTTATCCGTTGAGCGATGGCCCTTCCATTCAGAACCACCGGATCACTATGACCTGCTTTCGCACCTGCTCGAGC
>NZ_BAAKFX010000006.1:0-197524 GCF_057536195.1 Enterobacter sp. C3_dUdeg | reverse complement strand
TGCCGAACTCAGAAGTGAAACGCCGTAGCGCCGATGGTAGTGTGGGGTCTCCCCATGTGAGAGTAGGGAACTGCCAGACATCAAATAAGAAGAACCCCGTACCGTAAGGTGCGGGGTTTTTTGCTTTGTGCGGTCTGAAAAGTCGGGTGGCGGCTTCGCCTTACCCGACCTACATAGCCCAGAGGCCCGGCAGGCAACGCGCCACCGGGCAAGACACCAGATTAATGAATCACCTGCGACAGGAAGGCTCGCGTACGTTCTGACTTAGGATGCGCAAAGAACTCATCCGGTGGCGCCTGCTCAACAATCTCCCCGCGGTCCATGAAGATCACCCGGTCGGCCACGGTTCGCGCAAACCCCATCTCATGCGTCACACACAGCATGGTCATGCCGGATTGTGCCAGCCCAATCATGGTGTCCAGAACCTCTTTCACCATTTCTGGATCGAGGGCAGATGTCGGTTCATCAAACAGCATAATTTTCGGCTTCATACACAGCGAACGGGCGATAGCCACACGCTGCTGTTGGCCACCCGATATCTGGCCAGGGAATTTATTGGCATGCTCTGCGATACGTACGCGTTCAAGGTAGTGCATTGCCAACGCCTCCGCTTCCTTTTTCGGCATCTTTCGTACCCAAATCGGCGCAAGCGTACAGTTCTGCAGAACGGTCAGGTGCGGAAACAGATTAAAGTGCTGAAATACCATTCCTACTTCCTGACGTACGCGTTCGATATTGCGGATATCTTCATTCAGCTCGATACCATCAACCACAATGCGTCCTTGCTGATGTTCTTCAAGATGATTAATACAGCGAATGGTTGTGGATTTTCCGGAGCCCGAAGGGCCGCAAAGGACGATGCGTTCTCCCTGCTTTACCTTAAGATTAATGTCCCTCAGGACATGAAATTGTCCGTACCATTTATTCACATTTTCCAGCGTAATCATCGCGTCGGCGGGTGTCATAGTTATTTGGCTCATAATTTCCTCAGTGCGGTGTACGCCCGGTGTTAAAGCGCTTTTCCAGATGCTGGCTGTAGCGCGACATGCTAAAACAAAAGATCCAGTAGATCAGGGCAGCAAAGACATATCCTTCGGTGGACATGCCCAGCCAGACAGGGTCAACGGTTGCCTGTTGCACGCTGCTAAAGAGATCGAACAATCCGATAATGATCACCAGGCTGGTATCCTTGAAGAGGGCAATGATCGTGTTGACCAGACCCGGAATGACCAGCTTGAGTGCTTGTGGAAGAATGACCAGTCCCTGCGTTTTCCAGTAACCGAGAGCCAGTGATTCAGCCGCTTCGTACTGACCTTTAGGTAACGCTTGCAGACCACCACGTACAACTTCAGCGACATAGGCGGACTGGAAGAGAATCACCCCCACCAGGGCACGGATCAGCTTGTCGATGGTTGTTCCCTCTGCCATAAACAGCGGCAGCATGACTGATGACATAAACAGAACGGTGATAAGCGGTACGCCGCGCCAGAACTCAATGAAGATAACGGAGAGCACGCGGACGATCGGCATTTTTGAACGCCGTCCCAGGGCCAGTAAAATCCCCCACGGTAAAGCACCGGCTATCCCCACTGAAGCGATAATCAGCGTCAGCGTCAGCCCGCCCCACTGGCGTGTTTCAACGCGTTCCAGTCCCAGGAAACCGCCATACAACAGTACCCAGACAATAATCGGATAAACTACAGCCCAGGCAGCAATATAGCGTCCACGCTGAGGCAGCTTTTTCCAGAACATAGCCGCGACAGAGAGCAGGCCGATAACCAGCGCCAGATTTATCCGCCAGCGCTGTTCATGGGGATACAATCCATACATGAACTGACCGAAACGCTCATGAATAAACACCCAGCAGGCGCCGGCTTTTGTACAGTCAGCTCGGGTTGAACCGACCCAGTTGGCCTGTAAAAACGCCCAGTTCAGCAGGGGAGGAATCAATTCCCACATGAGCCACAGGCAGACAATCGTCAGCAGGCTGTTACTCCAGCTGGAGAACAGATTCTTACGCGCCCACAGAATGAAACGCCCACCTGTCGAGTTGGCAGGGCGCGAGGAGTGCGACAGTATCGCTTTTGTCATCATAGATCCTTAGCGCTCGACCAGTGCTATACGGCGGTTATAAAGGTTCATCAGCAGTGAAATCACCAGGCTGATGATCAGATAGACAGACATCGTGATGGCGATGGTTTCAATGGCTTGTCCGGTCTGGTTAAGCACGGTTCCGGCGAAGAGTGACACCATATCCGGGTAACCAATGGCAGCGGCCAGCGACGAGTTTTTGACAATATTGAGATACTGGCTGGTCAGGGGGGGAATGATGACCCGTAAAGCCTGCGGAATGATGACCTGGCGAAGCGTCACGGTATGGGGCAATCCCAGCGAGCGTGCCGCCTCGTGCTGTCCATAAGGTACGGCCTGGATCCCTGCACGGATGATTTCTGCGATAAAGGCGGACGTATAAATCGACAGCGCCAGCGTCAGGGCTGCCAGCTCGGGAATTAATACCATCCCGCCCTGAAAGTTAAAGCCCCGCAGATGTGGAATATCCCAGTGCAGCGCTGCCCCAAACAGCCAGTGTGCTATTAGTGGCAGGCTAACGATCAGGACAGCTGCCGTGGGCCAGGTCCTACGAAGCTGACCGGTTTTGATCTGATGCTTGCGGTTAAAACGGAATACCCCCGCAGAGAGCGCAAGCGCTATCACAATCGCGCCGATAAAAGCGTACAGTCCTTCACCCGGTTGAGGAGAAGGAATGGACAACCCACGGTTACTGAGGAAAAACAGCTCAAACGCGTCGACGGCCTGGCGGGGACCGGGAAGGTTACGCAGTACGGCGAAATACCAGAAGAAGATCTGCAGGAGCGGGGGGATATTGCGGAACGTCTCGATGTAAACAGTCGACAGTTTCCGCAGAAGCCAGTTTTCAGAAAGACGCGCCAGGCCAATAAAGAAGCCCAGTATCGACGCGAAGACGATACAAAGCGCCGATACCAATAGCGTATTCAGTAAACCGACCACGAACACGCGTCCGTACGTGTCACCTTCCTGGTAATCAATAAGGTGCTGAACAATACCGAACCCCGCGCTGCGATCTAAAAACGCGAAACCGGAAGTAATGCCGCGGTTATTCAGGTTGGTGATGGTGTTATGGATGAGATACACGGCGATGAGAACAACCGCAACAATAGCAATAATCTGGAATAGCCAGGCGCGGACCGCGGGATGAGAAAAGGATAGCGATCCTTTTACGGCTGAGCGGCGATGGGACATAAAGAAACCTCAGTAACCATGACTCTGGAGTGGGCACTGCCGGAGCAGTGCCCGTTACAGCTATGACTTAACGTACTGGTGGTGCGTACTGAATACCGCCGTTGTTCCAGAGATTGTTCTGGCCGCGTTTGATCTTCAGCGGGCTTTCCGATCCCACATTGCGCTCAAAGATCTCAGAGTAGTTGCCCACCTGTTTGATGATGTTGTAAGCCCACTTGTTATCCAGCTTCAGATCCTTGCCGAAATCACCTTCTTTACCGAGCAGGTGTGCCATATCCGGGTTGGATGGCTTAGCGGCTTTCTCATCAACGTTTTTAGAGTTGATGCCCATCTCTTCTGCGTTCAGCATAGCAAACAGCGTCCAGCGAACGATGGAGAACCAGTCTTCATCGCCACGACGAACGACGGGGCCGAGAGGCTCTTTGGAGATGACTTCAGGCAGGACAATCCACTCTGCCGGGTTGCTCAGCTTAATGCGTAAGGCATACAGCTGTGACTGGTCAGAGGCCAGCGTGTCGCAACGGCCGGATTCCAGCGCTTTGGCCGATTCATCCGAGCGGTCGAATGTCACAGGGGTGTATTTCATGTTGTTTGCTTTGAAATAATCCGCGACGTTCAGCTCGGTATCGGTGCCCGCCTGGATACAAACGGTGGCGCCATCCAGTTCCTTGGCGCTTTTCAGGCCCGCTTTATTGTGGGTCAGGAAGCCGATGCCGTCATAATAGGTCACGCCCGTAAATGACATCCCCATGCCGGCATCACGGGAGGAAGTCCAGGTGGTATTACGGGAGAGCATGTCGACCTCACCGGACTGCAGCGCCGTAAAGCGTTCTTTCGCCGTCAGCGGGGTATATTTTACTTTGCTGTCATCGCCAAAAACGGCGGCTGCAACGCCACGGCAGACATCCACATCAATACCGGTAAATTTGCCGTTCGCATCGGCATAAGAGAAGCCAGGCAAACCGTCACTGATACCACATTGAACAAAACCTTTCTTTTTAACGGCATCCAGTGTCGTTCCCGCATGGGCTTGACCGGCTACGGCAAACAACATGCCTGCAGCGGCCAGGCTGGCTATCATCGTCTTTTTCATAATGCATCCTGTGTGGCGAAATTTATCGTTATAGAGGCGTTTTTAAACGCTTTACCTGTCTGTGGCTTTGGCCAACGTTTATAAAGCAAACGTAATGCCAGTTTTGCGTTCGACAAAATAAGAGACGAGTGAACGCTCAATGCTGAGTGTAGACAGGCTTAAATAAAACGAGCGCCCCGAAACGGTGCGAAATTACAACCTGTGCCACAAATCGGAGCAAAAGTTGCGAGTCGGGTCAGGAAAAAGAAGAGATAGTTTTCAGCGTGAATATTGGCAGGGTATTCAATAATCTTAATGTGTGAAAATCATCACGATAGAATAAGTAATTTGAATGAATATGCGAAAAAGCTGTGACTGACTTCAGGCTTAGATTAATTTAGTGAATAAATACAGGGCTAATTTTTTACTTATTTGAAAATATTGCACTCATTAAAAGCAAAAGCGCGGCCAGAGCCGCGCTTTCTCAACAGATGTTACTTCGTCAGGGCAACAATACCCAGCGTCAGACCCGCTACTGCGGCAGCACCGCCGGCGATAGCACCCGCAGTCTCCCAGTTATCCTGGGTGGTGCCTTTCATACAGGTATTGGTATGAACCAGTCGGCCTTGATCGTCGTAAACCGGTACACATGGAGAGTCGTGCGCGCAACCAGCAAGCAGCGCAGCGAGAAGTGCAACGGAAATGAATCTTTTCATGATGTTACCTCAGTATTATTTCTCATCCGCTATAAAGCCAGGAGGGCTATTAACGAACTGGAGGTTATTTTACCACCGGGGTAAGTCCTCGTTACACGAGGAATAATCTCAAATTATGTAGTTTGTAAAAATCGTGGAGAAAAGTCGGTTTCAGGAGGAATTAATGGAGAAATTATGGAGTTGTAAGAGACTGTTTTCACTTAATGCAAATCATCATATTCTTAATGCTTCCTTTATGTAAAACCTAATTCGTTGTTTAAGTTAAAAATAAAAAGGCACCAGAGGTGCCTTTTCAGGGAAACATTAACCTTTATGGTGAGTAAACCCTCGCCGAACAACCACAAAGAAAACGGGCACGAAGAAAATCGCCAGAAGCGTTGCGGAAAGCATTCCCCCCATAACGCCCGTACCGACGGCGTTTTGCGCGCCGCTCCCGGCCCCGGTGCTGATCACCAGCGGCATGACGCCAAGAATAAAGGCCAGGGATGTCATCAGGATCGGTCGAAGGCGCATCCTGGAAGCTTCCAGCGTGGCTTCAATAATGCCTTTGCCTTCTTTATCCATCAGGTCTTTAGCAAATTCGACGATCAGGATGGCGTTTTTCGCCGATAAACCAATCGTCGTCAGCAGGCCGACCTGGAAATAGACGTCATTGTTTAACCCGCGCAGCGACGCTGCGAGAAGAGCCCCAATGACCCCAAGCGGCACAACCAGCATAACGGAGAACGGAATGGACCAGCTTTCATACAGCGCAGCCAGGCACAGGAACACCACGATCAGTGAAATGGCGTACAGGGCAGGCGCCTGGTTACCCGAGAGCCGCTCCTGATAAGACATCCCCGTCCAGTCATAGCCGATGCCGGAAGGCAGTTTTGCCGCGAGACTTTCCATCATAGCCATGGCCTCACCGGTGCTTTTACCCGGGGCTGATTCACCCAGGATCTCCATAGAGGGCATCCCGTTATAGCGTTCCAGACGAGGTGAACCATACACCCAGCGAGCGTTGCTGAAGGCGGAGAACGGGACCATTTCCCCATTCGCGCTGCGTACGTAAAGGTTGTTAATATCTCCCGGCAACATACGGAATTTTGCGTCGGCCTGTACGTAGACCTTTTTCACTCGGCCATGATCGATAAAGTCATTCACATAGGTGCCACCTAAGGCCGTCGAAATCGTCTGGTTGACGTCAGAAAGGCTGACGCCCAGCGCCTGCGCTTTCTCCTGATCGACATCAAGCTTGAACTGAGGCGTATCTTCAAGTCCGTTAGGGCGCACGCGAACCAGCAGGTCAGGGTGCTCATGCACCATGCTGAGCAGTTGGTTACGCGCCTGCGTCAGCTGGGTATGCCCCAGGTTGGCCTGATCGATCAATTCAAAATCGAAGCCCGTGGCGGTACCCAGTTCGATAATTGCAGGCAGGTTAAACGGGAACACGAGGCCATCTGTAATTTGACTGAAGGCTTTTGTCGCGCGACCCACAATGGCTTCAACGCCGTTTTCCGCCCCCGGGCGCTCCTCCCAGGGCTTCAGGCTGACGAAGGCGATACCAGCGTTCTGACCCTGGCCGCTAAAGCTAAAGCCGTTTACGGTAAAGACGGATTCCACGTTCGCCTTTTCGTTGTTCAGATAGTAGTCCTGAACCTGATCGAGGACCTGCTGAGTACGCGTCTGGGTTGCACCCGCCGGGAGTTGAACCATCGTCATAAACACCCCCTGATCCTCTTCGGGCAGGAAGGAGGTAGGCAAGCGCAGGAAGAGCACCGCCATCCCACCGACGATAATGATGTACACCGCCAGATAGCGCCCTGTCTTACGCAAAATACCGCTCACGCTGTTGCTGTAGTGCTCCACGCTTTTATCAAAGAGCGCATTAAACCAGCCGAAGAAGCCACCTTTCTTCTCATGATGGTCGCCGGATACGGGCTTAAGCAACGTTGCGCAGAGTGCGGGCGTAAGGATTAGCGCAACCAGTACGGACAACGCCATAGCGGAAACGATAGTCAGCGAGAACTGGCGATAGATCGCCCCCGTCGAGCCGCCAAAAAAGGCCATCGGAATAAAGACCGCCGAGAGCACCATGGCGATCCCCACCAGTGCACCCTGGATCTGCTCCATCGACTTCTGCGTGGCCTCTTTCGGCGGCAGTTTGTCTTCGACCATGACGCGTTCAACGTTCTCAACGACCACGATAGCGTCATCGACCAGCAGACCTATCGCCAGCACCATACCGAACATCGTCAGGGTGTTGATGGAGAAACTGAATGCCGCCAGAACCGCAAAGGTACCCAGCAGAACGACCGGCACCGCGATAGTCGGGATGAGCGTCGCCCGCAGGTTTTGCAGGAACAGGTACATGACCAGGAAGACGAGAACGATCGCTTCAAACAGGGTCTTCACCACTTCGTGAATGGAGATTTTCACAAAAGGGGTGGTGTCGTAGGGATAGACAACTTTCAGCCCCTGCGGGAAGAACTGCTGCAGTTGCGCCAGCTTGCTCTTAATGGCTGCCGCGGTGTCCAGCGCATTTGCCCCGGTTGCCAGCTTAATCCCCAGGCCGGTTGCCGCCTGCCCGTTGATTTTAGTGACCATGTTGTAGTTTTCGCCACCCAGCTCAATACGAGCCACGTCCTTCAGATGAACCATCGAGCCGTCCTGATTCACCTTGAGCGTCACGCGGCCAAACTCCTCCGGTGATTTCAGGCGGGTTTGCGCGATGATCGAGGCATTCAGCTGCTGCCCGGGAATGGACGGCGTTCCGCCCAGCTGGCCTGCCGCTATCTGGTCGTTCTGCGTTTTCAGCTGGTTGATAATATCCTGCGGCGTCAGCTGGTATTTGTTCATCGCATTGCTGTCGAGCCAGATGCGCATCGCATATTGAGCGCCAAACAGCTGAACGTCACCGACGCCAGACGTTCGGCTGATGGCATCTTTGACGTTCGAAGCGACATAGTCAGAGATGTCATTCTGCGTGAGATTTTTGTTGTCTGAAACAAAGCCGGCGACCAGCAGGAAGCTACTGCTGGATTTCTCCACGCCAATCCCTTGCTGCTGTACCTCTTGCGGCAGCAGCGGCATGGCGAGCTGCAGCTTGTTCTGCACCTGCACCTGGGCGATGTCCGGATCGGTTCCTGACTCGAAGGTCAGGGTGATGGTGACGTTACCCGCTGAATCGCTGGTGGAGGACATATACATCAGCTTATCGATACCGTTCATGTTCTGTTCGATAACCTGGGTCACGGTATCCTGCACCGTTTGAGCGTCGGCTCCCGGGTAGGTCGCGGATATCGCCACCGCGGGAGGGGCAATGGTCGGATACTGTGCGACGGGAAGTTTGAGAATGGCCAGCCCGCCTGCAATCATCAAAATGATGGCAAGTACCCAGGCGAAAACCGGTCTTTGAATAAAGAAATTAGCCATGTCGTCGTCCCTTAACCGGCTGGCGTCGTGGTGATATCAGGCGTGGCGACGACGGTTACCCCGGGTCTGACTTTCTGTAGCCCGCTGACAATCACGCGGTCACCGTTTTTCAGCCCTTCCGTCACCAGCCAGCGATCGCCAATTGCCTGAGGGGCCACGACGGTTCGCGGCTCAACCTGATTTTTATCATTCACCACCAGGACGGTTGCATCGCCTCGCGGTGTACGGGTCACGCCTTGCTGTGGTACCAGAATCGCCTCCGGCTGGGTGCCTTCATCAATGCGGGCGCGAACGAACATGCCGGGTAACAACAGATGCTGAGGGTTCCGGAAAATGGCGCGCAGGGTAATCGAGCCGGTACTTTCATCGACCGTGACGTCAGAGAACTGCAATGTGCCTTTTAGCGGGTAGGGCTGCCCGTTCTCCATCAGCAGCTCAACGTTGCTGGCGATATCACCTTTTTGCAGGCTTGTCTGTTTCAGGCGCATAAAATCATTACTGGACTGGGTGACATCAACATAAATCGGATCGAGAAGCTGGACCGTTGCCAGCGCTGCGGCTTGCCCGTTCGTCACCAGCGCCCCTTCGGTCACGCTGGATTTTCCGATACGACCATCAACCGGAGAGGTCACTTTGGTGTAGGCAAGGTTGATACGTGCGCTCTCAACACCCGCTTTTGCGGCAACCACGCTGGCATCTGCCTGCTGAGCCGTCGCCACGGCCTGGTCATACTCCTGCTTACTGACATACTGGGTGCCTACCAGAGGGAGATAACGTTTCACCGTCAGGTGCGCAATATTGGCCGCCGCCTGAGCCTTCGCCAGTTCGCCTTTCGCGCTGTCATAGGCTGCCTGATAGGGCGCAGGATCAATCTGGTAAAGTGACTCGCCCGCTTTTACATCGCTACCCTCCGCGAAGTTACGGCGCAGGATAATGCCGCTAACCTGAGGACGAACCTCCGCAACGCGAAATGCATCTGTTCTGCCCGGGAGTTCAGTGGTGACCGCCAGAGGCGCGCTTTTCACAATATGCACGCTGACCTGAGGCGCCTGCTGGTGTTGCCGTTGATTTTCCTGACCATCGCATCCAGTGAGCAGTACCGCGCAGACAATGAAACCGGATAAGGGCAAGCGTCTGAAATGATTCGTCATTACTGTTCCTTTAAATACCCATTCACCGATATATGCCGCGAATCGGTAGCAGGGGCAGAGGGATAAAAATAAAATGTAGCTGCGTATAATAATGAGGGTATTTAATGTTTTTTAATTTATAAGTGCGAATGACCATGCTCGTAGAAAAAATCAGAATCAGACCGGGTCCATTCAGGGATATACTTCAGGCATGTTAATCAGGTAAATGAGTTTAATGTTTTTAATTATTCACTCCGCCAATTTAATTGGAGCGATATATTTATATTGATTATAAATTAAGAGGGGTGACTTTTTTTGTGCAAAATTAAAACGGATTTTAGTGAATACTTACATTTGCATGAACGCAATATTACTTTTAAACCTTGTGAGTAACGAGTAGTTGCCTATGGCGCGTAAAAAGAAAGAAGAGGCTCAACAAACCCGGCAGCAGCTGATTGAGGCGGCTATTGAACAGTTTGCGACGCGGGGCGTAGCCAGCACGACGCTGACGGATATCGCTGATGCTGCTAAGGTGACGCGCGGCGCGATCTACTGGCACTTCACCAGTAAATCTGAAATATTTAATGCCATCTGGGAACAGCAATTACCGCTTCGCGAGATTATTCACGACAGGCTTTCCTTTTCCGATAGTGACGATCCATTGTTAAAACTTCGTGAGCAATTTATTACTGCGCTGCAGTATATTGCCCATGAACCCCGGCAATGTGCGCTTTTACAAATTCTGTATCATAAGTGTGAATTTAGCAGCGATATGATTTCTGAACGTGAAATTAGAAAGCGTATCGGATTCAACGATGACACGCTACGCGCCGCGCTGGAGACCTGTATTTCGCGAAACATCATTTCGCCACAGGTGAATGTTGATCTCACCTTGATTGTATTCCACGGTTTTTTTAGCGGAATAATTAAAAACTGGTTAATGAATAACGACAGTTTTAATCTTTATCAGCAGGCTCCCGCTCTGGTCGATAGCATACTGGCGACACTCCCGGTTATTCGCGTGTCGCCAGATGAGGGTGCTTACTGTTCAGCGCCAGGTAACATTTCCCCTCGGGCACAAAGTGCTTCTATGGTCTGCGCGCTGACGGGTTTACCTAACAGATAACCCTGAAGGGTGTTACAGCCCAGCTCGGTTAAAAAGGCTTGCTGCGCTTCGGTTTCCACACCTTCAGCCACTACTTTCAGGTTAAGTGTTTTAGCGAGAGCCACAATCGCAGAGACAATAGTGGCATCCTCGCTCTCGCCGCTGAGCTCTTGCACAAACGCCCTGTCGATTTTCAATTCACAGGCCGGTAAGCGCTTGAGGTACAGCAGGCTCGAATATCCGGTGCCAAAATCATCAATGGAGGCCTTCACCCCCGCATTCGTCAGCTCTGTCAGCACGCGTATGCTCTCATCCGGGTTGCTCATCGCCGTGGTTTCCGTCACTTCGAGGATCAACATTTCCGGTGGCACCTGGTGAAGTGCCAGGCAGTCGAGAACCGTTTTAACCAGCGAAGGTTGTTCAAACTGCAGTGTCGACAGGTTTACCGCCATTGACCAGCTTTGATGTCCCTGAAGATGCCATTCCCGCAGCTGGCGACAGGCTTCATTAATCACCCAGTTGCCAATCGGGACGATCAGCCCCGTTTTTTCCGCCAGCGGCAGAAAAAGGTCCGGCGTCAGTAACCCCTGCTTAGGATGCTGCCAGCGCAACAGCGCCTCGAATCCGAGGACCGGGCCCGCCGGGGCGTGAAATTTTGGCTGATACAGCAGGCGCAGCTCATTGCGATCGATCGCCATCCACAGATCGTTCATTAACTGGAGATGGGTCTGCGCCAGGGTGTTCATGGAGGGCTGGAAGAAGTGATAACCGTTACGGCCCATATGCTTCGTGTGATACATCGCCGCGTCGGCGTTAAACATCAGCTCACGCTCGGTTTTGCCGTCGTGAGGGTACAGCGCGATACCAATGCTGAGGGTCACCACCAGTTCATAGGGGCTAAGATTGAACGGGCTATCGATCGCGCGCACCAGCGAATTCGCCAGCGATGCCGCGTCGTCCGGACCTTCTCCCTCTGCCAGCAGAACAAATTCATCACCGCCGATACGTGCAAGGGTGAACTGGCCCTTCAGGAGAAGCAGCAGGCGCTGCGTAACGGCGACCAGCAGCCTGTCACCGACATCATGGCCGTAGGCATCATTGATGGCTTTAAAGCCGTCAAGATCCATGAACATCAGGGCAAAGTGATTCCCTTCACGATCGGCTTTGCTGATGGCCTGATCGAGTCTGTCTTCCAGCAGGATACGGTTGGGCAGACGCGTCAGGGTATCGTGTAGCGCCAGCTGAGCGAGTTCCCGGTTAGCTTCTGCCAGCGACGAGGCCAGCAGGGCGGTGCGTGCCTGAAGGCGGGCATCCAGCATCGACACCAGCAGGGTGATCCCAAGAATTGAGAGCGCGACCACGCTGACCAGAACCGCCAGCCAGCTCCCGTTGATACCCTCATGGTGAACCATTGTGGACATCGGAAACTGCGCCGCTTTCATCCCGGCATAGTGCATGCCGGCAATGGCAATGCCCATCGTGATGGCGGCACCCATGCGCATCAGCACGACCTGCGCGGCTTCGCGACGCAGGCGGAAGGTCAGCCATAATGCCGCGAGCGAAGCGGCAAGCGCAATCACGATCGAAATGGCCACCCAGACCTTGTCCCAGATTATCCCGGGCATCACCTCCAGCGCCGCCATGCCGGTGTAATGCATGGCAACAATACCGCTTCCCATCACCAGCGCGCCGGGCAGCAGTCGACGCAGGCGTAGTTGCTCGCAGCTCACAAGCCATAGCGCAAATAGCGACGAACCCACGGCGATGACCATAGATAAAACCGTCAGGGTGGCGTTGTAGCTCATGCTCATGGAGAGATCCATCGCCAGCATGCCGATAAAATGCATGGCCCACACGCCAATCCCCATAGCAATACCGCCGCCAGCCAGCCAGACGCGGGCAGCGACACCCTGACTCCCGGCGACGCGTGCAGCCATGTTCAGCGCGGTATACGCAGCAAGAATGGCAACAACAAAGGAGAGGACGACAAGGATAGGGTTGTATTGGCTGACCAGCATGGACGGTTCTACTCGAGTGTGGGGTTACGCTAGAGCGGTTGAGAAGGGCGAGACATTATCACCGTCAGGTAATGGCTCAAAGGGATTTAAATCCCCGTTTTTAGTGGGTAATAACGGGGTGATTTGCGCAATCGGGCGGTTAGTCGAGCTCTGAGCAGTTCACGAGTTTCAGCGGATTGACGGAGTTCATATTGCGACACTTATCGGTTTCGGTGCTCATCAGTTCAATCCACTGCATCAGGAGTGCATCGAAAATGAGAACGGAGATTGCAAAAACAACCAGCCACCAGTATTTACGAATCATTGTGTCATTCCGCAGGAAGATCGCCACTAAGGTGGGGGAAATATACACGAAAAACCGGGGTTGAAAAGCAGGAGAGGCGAAGGTTTACAATGCGTTGACGGAGAAGCGCAGGTAATAAAAAAGGCGCTTCCCCATGCCGAAGAGCGCCTTTTTAAACAAGCATTTAACTGATTAGTATCAGTTCATGCCGTATTTTTTCAGTTTCTTACGCAGAGTACCACGGTTGATACCCATCATCAGCGCAGCGCGGGTTTGGTTACCGCGGGTGTATTGCATCACCATGTCCAACAGTGGCTGTTCAACTTCAGCCAGTACCAGCTCATACAGGTCATTAACATCCTGACCGTTCAGTTGAGCAAAATAGTTCTTCAGTGCCTGTTTAACCGAGTCACGCAGGGGCTTTTGAGTTACCTGGTCCTGAGAGTTAACGGTAGAAACGGTCAGTACGTCAGAATTTACGCGTTGTTCGAACATAGTTCTGTCAGCTCTTTATTTCATTACGCAAGATTTTCGAAGTATGCCTCCAACGCCTCCAGCTGTACGCTGGCATCCTCTATGGCGTTGAATGTGCGCCGAAACTGGTCATCTGGAGCGTGCTCCTGGAGATACCAGGAGACGTGTTTACGCGCAATTCGGTACCCTTTTGCCTGACCGTAGTGGTCATGCAGTTCCCGAACATGCGAACAAAGCAAGCGCTTAACCTCTGCCAAAGGCAGCGGGGCAAGCAGCTCCCCAGTGTCCAGATAATGCTGGATTTCCCGGAAGATCCAGGGTCTTCCCTGAGCTGCACGTCCTATCATCAGAGCATCAGCTCCCGTATAGTCGAGTACAGCCCTGGCTTTAAGCGGGTCAGTTATGTCGCCATTCGCGATAATCGGAATGGAAACTTTCTGCTTAACTGCCCGAATGCTGTCGTATTCAGCTTCACCGTTGAACAAACAGGCGCGAGTGCGTCCATGGATGGTCAGGGCCTGAATGCCACAGTCTTCGGCCAGTTGGGCAATCTCTACACAGTTACGGTGTTCCGGCGACCAACCCGTGCGAATCTTCAACGTAACAGGAACGTCCACCGCGCTGACAACCGCCGTCAGGATAGCTTTCACCTGGTCGGGGTATTGCAGAAGGGCTGAACCTGCAAGCTTGCGATTCACCTTTTTGGCCGGGCACCCCATATTGATATCAATAATCTGGGCACCACTTTCCACGTTAATCCGCGCGGCATCTGCCATCTCTTCAGGCACGCTTCCGGCAATTTGCACGGTGCGAATACCTGGTTCATCAACGTGCACCATCCGAAGGCGGGATTTATCGCTTTCCCAAACCTGCGGGTTAGACGACATCATCTCGGATACGGTTAAACCGGCTCCCATCTCGTAGCACAGCGTCCTGAACGGCCGGTCTGTAATACCTGCCATTGGGGCTGCGATCAGGCGATTTCTAAGCTGGTGGTGTCCGATGCGCATGAGTTAAGAAATGACCATACTGTGACTGCAAGGCGGCGTATATTACGCATTTTTTGCACGAGATGAAAGGCCAAACTTTGAACAATCCACTGTTGTAGATCAAGGAATCGCCGCCCAATCTTCTCGTTAAAAATTATTCATTATTTAAATCATTAAGTTATATGATAATGGTTATTTTATGGGCGCTTACAATTTCCCGTAACTTCTCATCATTTCTGAATAAATGCGTCGCTGAAGCGGGATAATCTGCTGTTTTTAACAGCAGATTTCCCTTCTTCTTTGCGATCTGCGTCGCATTTTAGAACATGATCGTCATGCGAAAAATGCCTGTTATTCGACCACGACGCGCCCATGCAGCGACTGTACCGGACGGTTATTATCGTGATGCATTGTCCGGGTGAATCTGGCAAGTTGTTCTGCAGAAACCGTCAGGGGCTGTTTAAGTACAATCCAGGTAACGCCTTCTGAACACGGTGGAGTGGTCAGTGAACCGCTAAAGCGCCAGTACGTTTTATTTTTTGGCAGCAGTTTGTTCAGGTTGAGATCCTGTTTGATGGAGACGTTCTGCTCGGCCTGCTGAGGCATAACGCGCCACAGTTTTTCAAGCTCCGGGTTTGCGGCCCCTTTATCAAACATGACCGCCACCACCGTCAGTTCCCCACTGGCATTTTTATGAACCAGATGCATTTCCATCGCGTATCTCTTGCCATGTACGGTGTTTTCGCTCGGCGCGTGGAAATGGAACTGCTGTAACGTCCAGGTTTGCTTATCGAGAGTAAGGGTATCGCGGGTGTTCGCCTGTTCACCTGCCTGAATGGTATGGCCATTGTTCGTCAGTGTAACAGGGCCATCAACGTAGTGGGTTTGTAGCGGGGAGAGATGGGCGTTAGTGGTCGAATCAATATTAACAGGAGACTGGTTCATACCGCTTTGACAGGTCTTATATGCCTCGTCCATCTCGCCCCAGTGTTGCGGTGAACCTTCCCCTTCATAGCTCCAGTGTGATGCAAATGCTGAAGCCGAAATCATGCTCAGCGCCAGCAGCGCTGCCTTGCCTGTAACGTGTGTCATCATATTCTTCCGGTGAATTTTTGTAATACAAATCAACATGATTTGTAGGGTTATTTTACCGAAGAATGAACGGGGGAGAGAGGATTATCAGAGGGTGAGAGGCGTGGTCAGATGACCACGCCAGATTCTTATTTTTTACGGCCGGTGATGCGGCACCACTCTTCTTTTTCCACCACCGGGTCGAGGGCAAAGAGATCGGCGTAGGCTTCACACACGCTGTCGGCCTGGCTTGCCAGGATACCGGAAAGCCCCAGCAGACCGCCCTCAACGGGCAGCACGCTGATTAACGGAGCCAGTTCGCGCAGTGGGCCCGCCAGAATGTTAGCGACCACCACATCGGCTTTCATGGCTTCTGGCTGAGCATCCGGCAGATACAGCTCCAGACGATCGGAGACGCCGTTACGCTCGGCATTATCGCGGCTGGCCTGAATCGCCTGCGGATCGATATCGATCCCGATGGCTTTTGCCGCGCCCAGCTTCAGGGCTGCAATCGCGAGGATCCCGGATCCGCAGCCGAAGTCGATCACTGTCTTACCGTCCAGATCCAGACCATCCAGCCACTGCAGGCACAGAGACGTGGTTGGGTGAGTACCGGTACCAAACGCCAGACCCGGGTCGAGCATCACGTTGACTGCGCTTTCATCAGGGACATCGCGCCAGCTCGGGCAGATCCACAGACGTTTGCCGAACTGCATCGGGTGGAAGTTATCCATCCACTCGCGTTCCCAGTCTTTGTCTTCCAGCTGTTCGATTTTATGCACGAAACCCGCGCCCAGCAGAGGATGATTCTCCAGAATCGCGACAACCTCTTTCATATCGGTTTCGGCATCAAACAGGCCAATAACGTCGGTATCACCCCACAGGCGGGTTTCGCCCGGCAGCGGCTCAAAGACCGGCGTGTCATGCGTGTCCTGGAAGGTGATAGAGACCGAACCGGCCTCCATCAGCGCATCGCTCAGCTCTTCGGCGTTCGCGCCGGTTGTGTTCAGTTTTAGTTGGATCCACGGCATGGCAAAACTCTTTATTTATCAGTAGAAATCATAGCGGGTTGTGGGACGGGCTGACCGAAACGGTTCCCCACCACAAACGCCAGTAAACTTAGCAGTAACGAAGGCACAATTGGATGGAAGCCCAGGTACTGAATCTTAAACGTTGCGAGGACGGCGTAAAGCACGCCGCCGACAATCATCGCGCTCAGCGCACCGGCGGCATTCGCGCGCTCCCAGTAGAGCCCTAACACCAGCGGCCACAGGAATACCGCTTCAAGCCCACCAAATGCCAGCAGGTTCAGCCAGATGATCATCTCTGGCGGGCGCCACGCGGCTAACAGCAGCAATGCCCCTAACACCAAAGTAATAACGGCCGACATGCGCTTCAGGCGCCGTTCATTCTCTGCCTGCTCAGGACGCAGGTTCAAATAGAGATCTTTTATGATCGTAGCGGAACTTTGCAGCAGCTGAGCGTTGATGGTCGACATAATGGCGGCCATCGGTGCGGCGAGGAAGATCCCGGCGGCAAATGGCGGCAGCACTTTAACCATCAGGGTTGGGATAACCAGATCGGGTACGGTAAGGTCAGGAATAACTGCCCGACCTAACGCGCCCGCCAGGTGCATACCAAACATCAGGATCGCAACCACGATAGTGCCGATAATGATACCTCTGTGCACGGCTTTGCTGTCTTTGTAAGAGATACAGCGTACGGCGGTATGCGGCAGGCCAATCACCCCAAAGCACACCAACACCCAGAACGAGGTCATAAAGGTTGGCGAAAGGATGTCATCCGCGCCCTGCGGCGAAACCAGTTTTGGATCGATCGTCTCGAGCGTTTCAACCGCATGGCTCAGGCCGCCCGCGGCGTGGACGATGCCGACCAGCAGGACAAGAGTGCCGATAAGCATAACCATGCCCTGCATCGTATCGTTCAGCACGCTGGCGCGGAATCCGCCAAACGCGGTATACAGCGCAATGCTGACTCCGAAGATGATCAAGCCTGTCTCGTAGGGAATACCCGCTGCCGTTTCCAGCAGGCGTGCCCCGCCGATAAACTGTACCGTCATTGCGCCAATAAAGGCCACCAGCAGGCTTAAGCTGGCCAGCCACACCAGTAAACGGCTCTGATAGCGGGCAAACAGCATATCGTTGAGCGTCACGGCATTATAACGGCGCGCCAGAATGGCAAATTTTTTACCCAGTATGCCCAGCGAGAGCCAGACGGCAGGAAGCTGGATCATCGCCAGCAGCACCCAGCCTAACCCGTATTTATAGGCCGCACCGGGTCCGCCGATAAACGAACTGGCGCTGATGTAGGTCGCGGTCAGCGTCATGGCCAGCACGACGCCGCCCATCGAGCGGCTGCCCAGAAAATACTCGTTCAGGAAGGTGCCCGTCGTTCTTTTACGCATGGCGTAAACGGATAAACCAAACACCACTAACAAGTAAGCGATAAGCGGCAGAATGACTTCAAGCTGCATCATCGTCCTCCAGCGGAATATCGCGATAGATGAATTTCACCATTGCCCAGCACAGCAGGATGAAGACCAGCGGTACCAGCAGACACGCCATTTCGAACCAGTGCGGCAGGCCAGTGATGCCAATAGCGGAGTCAGGTAAGTAAGCAGTTACTAACCATGCTGCGAGATAGAGAAGGGTCAGCCACAGCGCCCAGCGCGCTTCTTTATGGGCCTGAACAAAACGTTTGTCCATTTTTTGTCCCTTGTGGATGAAGAAAGCGGGGATTGTACATGATGAGGCTTTCCAGGCCCCAGAAATAAAAAAGGCCGGATAATCCGGCCTTTTAGCAACACAGGTTTCTTACTTCTCGTTCAGACCGAGTTTTTTCTCCAGATAGTGGATGTTAGTTCCACCATTCTGGAAGTGCTCGTCGCTCATGATACGCATCTGCAGATCAACGTTGGTTTTGATACCGTCGATGATCAGCTCCTGCAGGGCGTTTTTCATGCGGGCAATCGCCACGTCACGGTTTTCGCCGTAGCAGATAAGCTTGCCGATCATTGAGTCATAGTACGGCGGTACGGTGTAACCGGCGTAGATATGAGACTCCCAGCGCACACCAAAGCCACCCGGCGCGTGGAAACGCGTGATTTTACCCGGGCTTGGCAGGAAGGTGTTCGGGTCTTCGGCGTTGATACGGCACTCTACCGCATGGCCTTTCACCACAACTTCTTCCTGCTTGATGGACAGCGGCTGGCCTGCAGCGATACGCAACTGTTCTTTGATCAGGTCAACGCCGGTGATCATTTCGGTAACCGGGTGTTCAACCTGAATACGGGTGTTCATTTCGATGAAATAGAACTCGCCGTTTTCGAACAGGAACTCAAAGGTACCTGCACCGCGATAGCCGATATCGACACACGCTTTGGAGCAACGCTCGCCGATGTAGCGACGCAGTTCCGGGGTAATGCCCGGTGCTGGTGCTTCTTCGACCACTTTCTGGTGACGACGCTGCATGGAGCAGTCACGTTCTGCCAGATAGATCGCGTTACCCTGACCGTCAGCCAGCACCTGAATTTCGATGTGGCGTGGGTTTTCCAGGTATTTTTCCATGTACACCATGTCATTGCTGAAAGCGGCTTTCGCTTCTGCTTTGGTCATGGAGATGGACTGCGCCAGTTCAGCATCGCTGCGCACAACGCGCATACCGCGACCGCCGCCGCCGCCGGACGCCTTGATGATAACCGGATAGCCAATGCGTTTAGCATGAGCACGGTTAGCATCCATGTCGTCGGTCAGAGGGCCGTCAGAGCCTGGTACGGTTGGAACACCGGCTTTTTTCATCGCGGTGATTGCAGACACTTTGTCGCCCATCAGGCGGATGGTGTCGGCTTTCGGGCCGATGAAGATGAAGCCAGAGCGTTCAACCTGCTCAGCAAAGTTGGCGTTCTCAGAGAGGAAGCCGTAACCCGGATGAATTGCCACCGCGCCGGTGATTTCAGCGGCGCTGATGATAGCCGGGATGTTCAGATAGCTTTTTACGGACGGAGCCGGGCCAATACAGACCGTCTCATCCGCCAGCAATACGTGTTTTAAATCGCGATCCGCGCTTGAGTGCACAGCGACGGTCTTGATGCCCAGTTCTTTACAGGCACGAAGAATACGCAGTGCGATCTCGCCGCGGTTGGCGATAACAATTTTATCCAGCATGTACGCCTCGTTACTCGATGACGACCAGCGGCTCGTCAAATTCAACCGGCTGACCACTTTCGACCAGAATCGCTTTAACAGTACCTGATTTGTCTGCTTCGATCTGGTTCATCATTTTCATCGCTTCAACGATGCACAGGGTATCGCCTACGTTGACTTTCTGACCCACTTCGATGAACGCCTTCGCGTCCGGGCTCGGGGTGCGGTAGAAAGTACCAACCATTGGGGAACGTACGATGTGACCACTGATTTCTGCTGCAGCGGCAGGTGCGGCTTCAGCTGCTGGCGCAACGGCTGCAGAGAGCGCAGGCTGCTGCACTGGCGCAGCATAAGCTTGCTGCATTACCGGGAAGCTAGCGGCTGGGGCTGCACGGCTGATGCGTACAGACTCTTCGCCTTCAGAAATTTCCAGTTCGGAGATGCCTGATTCTTCAACCAGCTCGATCAGTTTTTTAATCTTACGAATATCCATGAGTGGGTTCCGTACTCTTGTTTAGTGTGATTGTGACAAGCGTTTTACCGCTGTCTGTAAAGCGTATGAATAGCCGTCTGCGCCCAGTCCACAGATAACGCCAGCAGCGATATCTGACAGATACGAATGGTGACGGAACGGCTCTCGGGCGTGCACATTACTCAGGTGGATCTCGATAAACGGGATACTCACCGCGAGCAGTGCGTCGCGGATAGCAACACTGGTGTGCGTAAACGCGGCCGGATTGATCAGGATATAGTCCACATTGTCTTTAGCCTGATGAATACGGTCGATGAGTGCGTACTCCGCATTCGACTGAAAATGATCCAAATCCACATTCAGTGACGCTGCTTCCGTTCCCAGACGGTTAACAATTTCACTCAATGTTAGCGTGCCGTACTTCTCTGGCTCACGGGTGCCGAGCATGTTCAGGTTCGGTCCGTTCAAAACTAAGATATGGAATTTATCAGTCATTATGCCGCTATCTCCTGCGATTTTCGGGTAAAAAACAAAATATACCTTCGAAACGCAAATGTCACCTTTTCAGAGGCTTAAAACCGCTGTCAGGCGAACCAAGGTCGCACATTATAACGATTTCGTAGCATTTAGCAGCTAAATACTGGTCTTATCAGGGAAGATTATCAACCGCTATCCGAAAAAGATTTGCGGTTGACGGGTAATCTGCGGGAAAACGCACAGTTTCGCGAACTATCGCAACCACTGGCGGAACTTCTTGTAACGCCATGCCAAAAGCGCCACGGCCGCCAGTGCATAAAGGATTGGCTGCGGCGAGAGGATCTTCACCGACCACAGGTAATGAATGGGAGCGAGGATCGCGACAAGATAGACGAAGTTATGCAGAAGCTGCCAGCGCCTGCCCAGTTTTCGCTGCGCATATTGCGTGGATGTCAGCGCTAACGCCAGTAAAACCACCCAGCTCACGATACCCAGCGTCAGATAAGGACGTGTCACCAGTTCGCGGCCAAGCAGCGCCAGATTGTTAATTCCCAGTTCCAGCAGGGCGTAGCTGGTGAGGTGCAGCGTCGCCCAGGCAAAACACCATAGCCCTAACAGGCGACGGGTGCGTATCAATAAGGGCTGTTTAGCGTAGCGCGCCAGCGGCGAGACGAGCAAGGTGGCCAGCAAAAATTTCAGAGCCATCCGACCGGTAAAATGCTGGATATCCTTCGCCGGGTCTGCGCTAAAGAGCCCCTGGCTTGCGGCCCAGAACAGCCATATAAAAGGAAGCATCCCGGCCAGGTGCAGCAGCACTTTCAGCCAGGTAATCTGTTTTGCCGTTAAACGCACTCAGAAATTCTCCCGTAAGTTGAGACCACGGTAAAGCGAGGCCACTTCATCCGCATAGCCGTTAAACAGCAGCGTCGGCTGGCGCTTCACGTCCAGCGCACCGCCGGAACCGATAAACCGCTCGGTTGCCTGCGACCAGCGCGGATGATCCACGTGCGGGTTAACGTTGGCGAAGAAGCCGTATTCGTCCGGAGCCGCCAGATTCCAGGTGGTTGGCGGACGTTCGCGGGTAAGCTTAATGCTGACGATAGATTTAATCCCTTTGAAACCATATTTCCACGGTACGGTTAAACGGATAGGGGCACCGTTCTGCGGCGGAAGCGCTTTGCCATATACGCCAACGGTCAGCAGGGTGAGGGGGTGCATAGCTTCGTCGAGACGTAGCCCTTCCACATACGGATATTCAAGCCCGCCGCCGATAAACCGATCTTTCTGCCCGGGCATCTCGTCCGGCGCATAGCGCGTCTGGAAAGCGACATATTTTGCATTGCTGGTGGGCTCAACCATCGCCAGCAGTTTATGCAGCGGGAAGCCGACCCAGGGCACCACCATCGACCACGCCTCCACGCAGCGCATGCGATAGATACGCTCTTCGAGCGGGAAACGGGTAGTAAGATCGTGGTGATCCAGCGTCAGGGGTTTCGCCACTTCGCCATCAATTTTCAGCGTCCACGGATCGGTTTTGAGGCTCCCCGCGTTGGCGGCAGGATCGGCCTTATCGAGACCAAATTCGTAGAAGTTGTTGTAGCCGGTAACTTTATCTTCCGGCGTGAGCGTCAGCTTGTTTTGCCATTCGGCCGGTTTCGTAAAGGTGAGCGGGGCGCCGGATGGGGCTTTTGGCCGATCGTTGCCTTTAAACCAGTCGAGCAGGTCGGCGTGTGCCGCGGGAGAGAGCGTCAGGGCTGTGGCGCTGATGCCAAGCATTTTCAGGATCTGGCGGCGCTGTAACATAAAGACAGACTCAGACGTTACGTCGGCTTCCGTCAGTTTTCGGTTTTTCATGGCATCCTCCGTCATGCGTTTTTCTAAGCATGACGGAGGAGAGGGATTCGCGCGAATATGTCACGAAAATTTGAAGATTAGGCGATTTTCACCAGCGCGCGGCCGTGGAACTGGTTGTCCATGATCTTACTGGCGTATTCCGGCGCCTGGCTGAGGGTTATCTCCGTTGCGCTCTGGGTATAGAAAGATTCCGGCAGATCGCGCACCAGCCGTTCCCAGGCTTCATGACGACGGGCCGGCGGGGTCATTACGGAATCCACACCCTGCAGGCGTACGTTACGCAGAATAAATGGCATCACGGTGGTTGGCAGGGCAAATCCGCCCGCCAGACCGCAGGCTGCCACGCATCCGCCGTAGTTCATCTGCGCCAGGACTTTTGCCAGCACCTTATCACCGACGGTATCCACCGCCCCAGCCCAAACCTGTTTTTCCAGCGGACGGGTTTCGGCAAATTCGTCGCGGCTGAGAATGCGGCTGGCGCCGAGCTGGCGCAGATAGTCATGGGTGCTTTCTCGGCCGGAAACCGCAGCGACCTGATAGCCCAGCTTGTGGAGCAGCGTGACTGCCGTGCTGCCCACGCCTCCGCTCGCGCCGGTGACGACAATTTCCCCTGACTCAGGGAGAATACCCGCATCTTCCAGCGCCATCACGCACAGCATGGCGGTAAAGCCTGCCGTGCCGACGATCATCGCCTTGCGGCCATCCATGCCTTTCGGCACAGGCACCAGCCAGTCGCCCTTCACGCGCGCCTGCGTTGCCAGCCCACCCCAGTGATTTTCACCCACGCCCCAGCCGGTGAGCAGTACTTGCTGGCCTGGATGGAAGCGCGGATCCTCGCTGGTATGAACCCGGCCAGCGAAATCGATCCCCGGCACCATAGGGAAATTTCGGATGATTTTACCCTTACCGGTAATAGCCAGCGCATCTTTATAATTTAAACTGGACCAGTCGATGTCGACGGTTACGTCGCCTTCCGGCAGGCGACTCTCTTCAACCGCCTGCACTGAGGCAAGCGTTTTGCCGTCCTGCTGTTCTAAGATCAAAGCCTGCATACGGGGTCCTCACGACTCAGATGATTGGAAAATAATTTCTGAAGACTATACTCGCTCAGGGAAACGCAGTGCCGATTTAACGCAATAAATTGCCAGATACGCCCGATTTGGTAGTATGCCGCATTTGAAATGCAAGTTAGCGCTTACTCGCTACCCCATCAACCCACGGAGTAATCTCAAGGATGCGATTAACGACGAAGTTCTCAGCTTTTATCACCTTGCTGACGGGGCTTACCATTTTTGTCACGCTTCTGGGCTGTTCCCTGAGTTTTTACACCGCCATTCAGGACAAGCTGGTCAACCGGGTACAGTCTGTTGCCTCGGTGATTGATACGCGTCTGCTGACGACGCCCCTACCGGCGCTCTCCCGTGAGCTTGATGAGTTGATGGTACCTGTTGATATCGTTCAGATCGACATTCTGCAGGGAAATCATCGTGTTTTAAGCCATGAACGACCGGGAAGCTATCGCCCCGCGGGCGTGGTAAGCCAGTATCGGGAAGTGACGGTGCATTCCCTTAAAAATCCGGGGATGACCATACACATGGTCTACCTCGATCCGATGGCCAGCTATTTCCGTTCCATGATGACCACCGCACCGCTCACCATCGCTGTTGCGTTTATCGTCCTGCTGATCTTTCTCGCGGTCCGCTGGCTGCGCCGCCAGCTTTCCGGTCAGGAGCTGCTGGAGATGCGATCCGTACGTATCCTGAACGGTGAACGCGGCCCGCAGGTGCGTGGCTCTGTCCACGAGTGGCCGTCACGCGCCAGCAGCGCGCTCGATACCCTGCTCTCCGAAATCCAGTTTGCCAGCGACCAGCGCAGCCGTATGGATACGCTGATCCGCTCTTATGCGGCGCAGGATAATAAAACTGGCCTTAACAACCGTCTTTTCTTTGATAATCAGCTCGCCACGCTGCTCGACGATTCAGAAAAAGTGGGGACACACGGGGTGGTGATGATGATTCGCCTGCCCGATTTCGATCTCCTGCGCGACACCTGGGGACAGCGTGCCGCGGAAGAAAACCTCTTTACGCTGATCAACCTGCTCTCCACCTTTATTATGCGCTACCCGGGCGCGCTGCTGGCCCGCTATCACCGCAGCGACTTTGCCGTGCTGTTGCCTCATCGTACGCTGAAGGAATCCGAAAGCATCGCCAGCCAGCTGCTGAAGGCGGTAGATGCGCTGCCGCAGAGCAAAATGCTCGACAGGGACGATATGGTCCACATGGGGATCTGCGCCTGGCGTGGCGGACAATCGACTGAACAGGTGATGGAGCACGCGGAAGCCGCTACCCGCAACGCCGTGTTGCAGGGGGCCAACGGATGGGCGGTTTACGATGACTCGCTGCCGGAAAAAGGGCGCGGCAACGTGCGCTGGCGCACGCTGATTGAGCAAATGCTTAGCCGCGGCGGGCCACGTATTTATCAAAAACCCGCGGTCATGAAAAACGGCAACGTTCATCACCGTGAACTGATGTGTCGTATTTTTGACGGTATCGAAGAGGTTATATCTGCGGAATATCTGCCGATGGTGCTGCAATTTGGCCTGTCCGAAGAGTATGACCGCCAGCAAATTACCCGACTGATTCCGTTTTTATCCTTCTGGCCTGAAGAAAACCTGGCGTTACAGGTCACCGTGGAGTCGTTAATACGCCCACGTTTTCAGCGCTGGCTACGTGATACGTTAATGCAATGCGAAAAATCGCAACGTAAACACATTATTTTTGAACTTGCTGAGGCCGATGTAGGTCAACACATCAGCCGGTTACGTCCGGTGGTACGTTTGATCAATGCGCTCGGTGCTCGTATCGCTGTGACGCAGGCAGGTTTAACGCTGGTCAGCACCAACTGGATCAAGGAGCTGGATGTGGAGTTATTAAAGCTACATCCGGGGCTGGTAAGGAATATTGAGAAGCGTACGGAAAACCAGCTGCTGGTACAGAGTCTGGTAGAAGCGTGCAAGGGTACGCGAACACAAGTATTCGCCACGGGCGTGCGCTCCAGAAGCGAATGGCAGATGTTAACAGCGCGCGGCGTGATGGGCGGTCAGGGGGATTTTTTTGCTGCCTCTCAACCGCTTGACACCAACGTGAAAAAATATTTGCAAAGATACTCTGTTTGACCTGCCGTTTACGCTGTTTTCACGTAGAATATCGCGCCTGTAGCTTTGAGTATGTCGAGCAAAAAGCCAGTGAACGACCTGTAACGGGTTACAAACGTCAGTGGGGAACGCTACTGTTTACTCAGCCCTGAGGGAATCAGGGGATGATTTTGTAACATCAGGAAACGTACTGCACAAATTTTCACCGTTGCAGATGATTTTTGCGCCTTGTCGCTGCTGCGTGTGGTTGGTAAAGTAAGCGGATTTTGTTTTCCGCCCCAGCTTTCAGGATTATCCCTTAGTATGTTGAAAAAATTTCGTGGCATGTTTTCCAATGACCTGTCCATTGACCTGGGTACCGCGAATACCCTTATTTATGTAAAAGGACAAGGCATCGTATTGAATGAGCCTTCCGTTGTGGCCATTCGTCAGGATCGTGCAGGCTCGCCGAAAAGCGTTGCTGCAGTGGGTCATGACGCGAAGCAGATGCTGGGTCGTACCCCTGGCAACATCGCCGCCATTCGCCCAATGAAAGACGGCGTTATCGCCGACTTCTTCGTGACTGAAAAAATGCTTCAGCACTTCATCAAGCAGGTTCACAGCAACAGCTTCATGCGTCCAAGCCCGCGTGTTCTGGTGTGTGTGCCGGTTGGCGCAACCCAGGTAGAGCGTCGCGCAATCCGTGAATCTGCCCAGGGTGCAGGTGCACGTGAAGTGTTCCTGATTGAAGAGCCAATGGCTGCGGCCATCGGTGCGGGCCTGCCTGTTTCCGAAGCTACCGGTTCTATGGTGGTGGATATCGGTGGTGGTACCACTGAAGTGGCCGTTATCTCTCTGAACGGCGTGGTGTACTCCTCTTCCGTACGTATCGGTGGTGACCGCTTCGATGAAGCCATCATTAATTATGTGCGCCGTAACTACGGCTCTCTGATTGGTGAAGCCACCGCAGAGCGTATCAAACACGAAATCGGCTCTGCGTATCCGGGCGATGAAGTGCGTGAGATCGAAGTTCGTGGCCGTAACCTGGCTGAAGGTGTTCCACGCGGTTTCACCCTGAACTCCAACGAAATTCTGGAAGCTCTGCAGGAACCACTGACGGGCATCGTGAGCGCGGTAATGGTTGCGCTGGAACAGTGTCCACCAGAGCTGGCATCCGATATCTCCGAGCGCGGTATGGTTCTGACCGGTGGTGGTGCGCTGCTGCGTAACCTCGACCGCCTGTTAATGGAAGAGACAGGTATTCCTGTCGTAGTTGCAGAAGATCCACTGACTTGCGTCGCCCGTGGTGGTGGCAAGGCGCTGGAAATGATCGACATGCACGGCGGCGATTTGTTCAGCGAAGAGTAGTCGAGTTTGAGAGGGTAGCAATTTGCTACCCTTTCTCTCTGACGCGAGAATACGCATAGCCTATGAAGCCAATTTTTAGCCGTGGCCCATCGCTACAGTTTCGCCTTATTCTGGCGGTTCTGGTTGCGCTTGGGGTCATTATTGCCGATAGCCGCCTCGGTACGTTCAGCCAGATCAGAACGTACATGGATACCGCCGTCAGTCCTTTCTACTTTGTTTCAAATGGTCCCCGTGAACTGCTCGACTCCGTTTCTCAAACGCTGTCTTCGCGTGACCAACTCGAACTCGAAAACCGGGCATTACGTCAGGAACTGCTGCTCAAAAACAGCGAACTGCTGATGCTGGGGCAATACAAGCAGGAGAACGCGCGTCTGCGTGAACTGCTCGGCTCGCCGCTGCGTCAGGATGAGCAGAAAATGGTCACGCAGGTGATCTCCACCGTGAACGACCCCTACAGCGATCAGGTTGTGATCGACAAAGGGAGCGTGAACGGGGTGTATGAAGGTCAGCCTGTTATCAGCGATAAAGGCGTTGTGGGCCAGGTTGTTGCCGTGGCTAAACTGACCAGCCGCGTGCTGCTGATTTGCGATGCCACGCATGCGCTGCCGATCCAGGTTCTGCGCAACGACATCCGCGTGATTGCGGCCGGTAACGGCTGTACGGACGACCTGCAGCTGGAACACCTGCCGGCTAACACGGATATCCGCGTGGGCGACGTGCTGGTGACGTCCGGCCTGGGTGGACGCTTCCCTGAAGGTTATCCGGTTGCGGTGGTCTCTTCGGTCAAGCTGGACACCCAGCGTGCCTATACCGTGATTCAGGCCCGTCCAACCGCCGGTTTGCAGCGTCTGCGCTATCTGCTGCTGCTGTGGGGCGCCGATCGTAACGGTTCTAATCCGATGACGCCTGAAGAGGTGCATCGCGTGGCGAACGAGCGCCTGATGCAGATGATGCCGCAGGTTCTCCCACCTGCGGATTCCATGGGGCCGCCTGCGCCAGTACCGGCGCCGGCAACCGGGTTAACGCAGCCGCTGCCGGATGCGCCGCCACCGCCTAAACTCTCTTCGGGAGGGCAGTAGTGGCAAGCTATCGTAGCCAGGGACGCTGGGTCATCTGGCTCTCGTTTCTCATTGCACTGTTACTGCAAGTGATGCCCTGGCCGGATGACATTCTCGTTTTCCGGCCAAACTGGGTATTGCTCATTTTACTCTACTGGATCCTTGCCCTGCCGCATCGCGTAAATGTCGGCACAGGTTTCGTGATGGGTGCCATACTGGATCTCATTAGCGGCTCTACGCTTGGCGTGCGCGCCTTGTCCATGAGCATTATTGCGTACCTCGTCGCACTCAAATTCCAGCTCTTTCGTAACCTTGCGCTCTGGCAACAGGCCCTGGTAGTGATGCTATTGTCGCTCGCTGCGGATATCGTTGTTTTCTGGGCTGAGTTTTTAGTGATCAACGTCTCTTTCCGACCGGAAGTGTTCTGGAGTAGTGTAGTAAACGGTGTGCTCTGGCCTTGGTTATTCCTGCTGATGCGTAAGGTTCGCCAGCAGTTTGCTGTGCAATAAAAGGTTTCTATGACGTCTTTGTATCTCGCTTCCGGCTCCCCGCGCCGTCAGGAACTCCTGACGCAGCTAGGCGTCTCTTTTGAACGCATCGTTACCGGCATTGAAGAAAAACGTGCTGAGGGCGAAAGCGCTCAACAGTATGTGTCTCGCCTGGCGCGCGAGAAAGCGCAGGCGGGCGTGGCCAGTGTGCCACGCGATCTTCCCGTGCTGGGAGCAGATACCATCGTTATTCTGAACGGTGAAGTGCTTGAGAAACCGCGCGACGCCGATCATGCGGCGCGCATGCTGCACAAAATGTCCGGACAAACGCATCAGGTGATGACGGCCGTCGCGCTGGCTGACCGCCAGCACGTGCTGGATTGCCTGGTGGTGACCGAAGTGACGTTCAGAGTACTTACCGACGACGACATTGCCGCTTATATTGCCAGCGGTGAACCAATGGATAAAGCAGGTGCATACGGTATTCAGGGGCTGGGTGGCTGTTTTGTCAGGAAGATTAATGGCAGCTATCACGCCGTAGTCGGCTTACCGCTGGTGGAAACGTATGAGTTGCTGAGCAATTTTAACTCACTGCGTGAGGGAAGGGATAATTATGACGGCTGAATTGTTGGTAAACGTAACGCCATCGGAAACCCGTGTGGCCTATATTGATGGTGGCATTCTTCAGGAAATTCATATTGAGCGTGAAGCGCGGCGCGGAATAGTAGGCAATATCTACAAAGGTCGTGTCAGTCGTGTACTACCGGGTATGCAGGCGGCTTTTGTAGATATTGGACTGGATAAGGCGGCGTTTTTACATGCCTCCGATATCATGCCGCACACCGAGTGCGTCGCGGGCGAAGAGCAAAAACAGTTTGCCGTGCGCGATATTTCTGAACTGGTGCGTCAGGGACAGGATCTGATGGTGCAGGTGGTGAAAGACCCCCTCGGTACCAAAGGCGCCCGTCTGACCACCGACATCACCTTACCTTCCCGCTATCTGGTCTTTATGCCCGGCGCGTCGCACGTGGGCGTTTCGCAGCGTATTGAGAGCGAAACCGAGCGCGAGCGTCTGAAGAAAGTGGTCAGCGCCTACTGCGATGAACAGGGCGGGTTTATCATCCGTACCGCTGCGGAAGGGATCAGCGAAGAAGACCTGGCGTCGGATGCGGCTTACCTGAAGCGCGTCTGGACAAAGGTGATGGAGCGTAAAAAACGCAACCAGACCCGCTACCAGCTCTACGGTGAGCTGGCCCTTGCTCAGCGCGTTCTGCGCGACTTTGCCGATGCCCAGCTCGACCGCATTCGCGTGGATTCGCGCCTGACCTATGAAGCGCTGCTGGAATTTACCGCTGAGTACATCCCGGAGATGCCTGGCCTGCTGGAGCATTATTCAGGGCGTCAGCCGATCTTCGATCTCTATGATGTCGAAAACGAGATCCAGCGCGCGCTGGAGCGTAAGGTTGAGCTGAAGTCAGGCGGCTATCTGATCATCGATCAGACCGAAGCGATGACCACCGTCGATATCAACACCGGCGCGTTCGTCGGCCATCGTAACCTCGATGACACCATCTTCAACACCAACATCGAAGCCACGCAGGCGATTGCGCGCCAGCTTCGTCTGCGCAATCTGGGCGGCATTATCATCATCGACTTCATCGATATGAGTAATGAAGACCATCGTCGCCGCGTGCTGCACTCGCTTGAGCAGGCGCTGAGCAAAGACCGCGTGAAAACCAGCATTAACGGCTTCTCGCAGCTGGGGCTGGTGGAAATGACGCGTAAGCGTACCCGCGAGAGCGTTGAGCATGTGCTGTGTAATGAATGCCCAACCTGCCATGGGCGCGGAACGGTAAAGACGGTTGAGACCGTCTGCTATGAAATTATGCGCGAAATCGTCCGTGTTCATCATGCCTACGACTCCGATCGTTTTCTGGTCTATGCTTCCCCTGCGGTGGCTGAAGCGCTGAAAGGCGAAGAGTCACACGCGCTGGCGGAAGTGGAAATCTTTGTCGGCAAACAGGTAAAAGTACAAATTGAACCGCTCTATAACCAGGAGCAGTTTGACGTCGTGATGATGTAAGACGCAGTACGCTGCGTGACGAAAGCTGACAAGGAGAGATGCGTGAGGCGATTGCCGGGGATTTTATTGCTTACAGGGGCAACGCTGGTCGTGATTGTCGCGTTGCTCGTGAGCGGGCTACGCCTCGTATTACCGCATCTGGACAGCTGGCGTCCACAGCTGCTGGCTAAAATCGAATCCACCACCGGCGTGCCGGTGAACGTAAGCCAGATTAGCGCTAACTGGCAGAATTTTGGCCCGACGCTCGATGTCCGGGATATCAACGCCAGCCTCAAAGATGGCGGCCACCTGAAAATCAAACGCGTGACCCTGGCGCTGGACGTCTGGCAAAGCCTGCTGCATCTGCGCTGGCAGTTTCGCGATCTCACCTTTTATCAACTCCAGTTCCTGACCAATACGCCTCTGTCCGGCGGCGATAGCGGTCAGGGTCTGGAAGCCAACCGCTTCAGCGATCTTTTCCTCCGTCAGTTCGATCACTTCGATCTGCGCGACAGCGAAGTGAGCTTCATTACCCTCTCCGGCCAGCGCGCCGAACTGGCGATCCCCCAGCTGACATGGCTCAACGGTAAAGAACGTCACCGCGCCGAGGGGCAGGTCAATCTCTCAAGCCTGAACGGCCAGCACGGCGTGATGCAGGTGCGCATGGATCTGCGGGACGATGACGGCCTGTTAAACAACGGCAAAGTCTGGCTGCAGGCCGATGATGTGGACGTGAAGCCGTGGCTGGGCGACTGGCTCCAGCAAAATATGCAGCTGGAGACTGCCCGCTTCAGCCTTGAAGGCTGGCTGACCCTGACCAAAGGCGAATTTGCCAGCGGCGATATCTGGCTTAAGCAGGGGGGGGCCAGCTGGAAAGGCGAAAAACAGCAGCATCAGCTTTCCGTCGATAACCTCACCGCGCACGTGACGCAGGAGAAAGAGGGCTGGCAGTTTGCCATTCCGGATACGCGCATCACCATGGACGGCAAGCCGTGGCCGCGCGGTGCGCTGACGCTGGCCTGGATGCCGGAGCAGGACGTCGGCGGCACGGCCAGTAAACGCAGCGACGAGCTGCGCATCCGCGCCAGCAACCTCGATTTGGCTGCCATTGAAGGCCTGCGCTCGATGGCGGCAAAACTCTCTCCGGATCTGGGCGAGATCTGGCTGGCAACGCAGCCGAGCGGGAGAATAGACGCTCTGGCGCTGGATATCCCGCTCCAGGCGACGGAAAAAACCCGCTTCCAGGCAACGTGGAAAGATCTTGCCTGGAAGCAGTGGAAGCTGCTGCCGGGGGCGGAGCACTTTAGCGGCAAGCTGGAAGGCAGCGTGGAAAACGGCAGGCTAACGGTTGATATGCACGATGCCAAAATGCCTTACGAGACGGTCTTCCGCGCGCCGCTGGAAATCGAACAGGGCAGCGCGGTGCTTAACTGGCTCCGTAACGACAAGGGCTTCCAGCTTGATGGCCGCCATATCGACGTGAAAGCCAAAGCGGTGCACGCGCGCGGCGATTTCCGCTATCTGCAGCCTGTAGGTGACGAGCCGTGGCTGGGCATTCTGGCCGGGATCAGCACCGATGACGGCTCTCAGGCCTGGCGCTACTTCCCGGAAAACCTGATGGGAAAAGCCCTGGTGGACTATCTCAGCGGCGCGATTCAGGGCGGTCAGGCGGACAATGCCACGCTGGTGTACGGCGGTAACCCGCATCTTTTCCCGTACAAACATAATGAAGGCCAGTTCCAGGTGCTGGTGCCGCTGCATAACGCGACATTTGCGTTCCAGCCCGGCTGGCCCGCGCTGAAAGACCTGGATATCGAGCTCAACTTCCTCAATGACGGACTATGGATGAAGTCCGACAGCGTGGCGCTGGGCGGCGTGACGGCCAGCAACCTGACGGCCAACATCCCGGATTACTCCAAAGAGAAGCTGCTGATTGATGCCGACATCAATGGCCCGGGCAAAGCGGTGGGGCCGTACTTTGAGGAGACGCCCCTGAAAGATTCGCTGGCGGCGACGCTCCAGCAGCTACAGCTTGATGGCGATGTGAATGCTCGCTTACATCTTGATATCCCGCTGGACGGCGAGATGACCACCGCCAAAGGCGACGTCCGCCTTAAGAACAACAGCCTGTTCATCAAACCCCTTGAGAGCACGCTGAAAAATCTCAGCGGGCAGTTCAGCTTTGACAACGGAAACCTGAAGAGCGAGCCGCTTACGGCCAGCTGGTTTAATCAGCCCGTTAATATCGACTTCACGACCACCGAGGGTGAAAAGGCTTATCAGGTAGCCGTCAATCTGGACGGTAACTGGCAGCCAGCGCGCATGGAGGTCCTGCCGAAACCCATTGAGGCGTCAGTGCAGGGCGCAGTCGCCTGGCAGGGTAAAGTGGCAATCGACCTGCCTTATCACGCGGGTGCCCAGTATAAGGTCGACATCACGGGCGATCTGAAAAACCTTCAGAGCCAGCTGCCTGCGCCGCTGGATAAACAGGCCGGACAGCCGCTGCCGGTAAAGCTGAACGTCGATGGCAACCTGAACAGCTTCGCGCTGACCGGAAGCGCGGGCGGGACAAACCACTTCAACAGCCGCTGGCTGCTTAACCGCAAGCTCACCCTCGACAAAGCCATCTGGACAACGGATAGCCGCTCCACGCCGCCTCTGCCGGAGCAGGCGGGCATTGAGCTGAATCTCCCGCCGATGGACGGTGCAGAGTGGCTGGCGCTGTTCCAGAAAGGCGTTGGGCAAAACGTTGATGAAACCGCCCAGTTCCCGCAAGCCATTACCGTACGCACGCCGTCACTGATGCTGGGCGGGCAGCAGTGGAACAACCTGAGCCTGGTTTCACAGCCTGGCGCTAACGGCACGAAGGTGGAGGCCCAGGGAAGGGAGATCAACGGCACGCTGACCATGCGCAATCACGCGCCGTGGCAGGCGGCGATCCGCTACCTCTACTACAACCCGGCAAGCGCCGCGAGCGGGAAAGATAAACCGGCAGAAGCGTCGCCGCTGAGTAATGTCTCCCGCGTCGATTTTAGCGGCTGGCCCGATCTCCAGTTACGCTGTGCAGAGTGCTGGCTGTGGGGGCAGAAATACGGCCGTATTGACGGTGATTTCACTATTCAGGCCAACACGCTTACGCTCTCCGGCGGCCTGGTTGATACCGGTTTTGGCCGCATGACGGCCGCAGGGGAATGGGTGAACAACCCGGGCGAGCAGCGAACGTCCCTGAAGGGCGACATTAAAGGCAACAAGCTGGATGCGGCAGCCAATTTCTTTGGAATCAGCACGCCGCTGCGCGGCTCGTCGTTTGACGTCGATTACGATCTTCACTGGCGTGACGCCCCGTGGAAGCCGGATGAGGCCTCGCTGAACGGCATTCTGAAAACCCGCTTCGGCAAAGGTGAAATTGCCGACGTGAGCACGGGGCGCGCCGGGCAGATCCTGCGCCTGCTGAGTTTTGATGCGCTGCTGCGCAAGCTGCGCTTCGATTTCAGCGATACCTTCAGCGAAGGTTTCTACTACGATTCCATCCGCAGCACGGCGTGGATCAAGGACGGCGTTCTGCATACGGACGACACGCTGGTGGATGGCCTGGAAGCGGATATCGCTATGAAAGGCTCCGTTAACCTCGTGCGTCGCGAGCTGGATATGGAAGCCGTGGTGGCGCCGGAAATTTCCGCGAGCGTGGGCGTGGCGGCGGCCTTTGTGGTGAACCCGATTGTCGGTGCGGCAGTGTTTGCCGCCAGCAAAGTGCTGGGGCCGCTGTGGAGCAAGGTCTCCATTCTGCGCTACCGCATTACCGGTCCGGTAGATAAACCGCAGATTAACGAGGTGCTGCGCCAGCCGCGCAAAGATGCACAGCAATGATTTGACGTGGGCAGGTAATTGCCTCACTCTCAATAAATACGATCTTTATACCGCCACGGGCGGCAACGAACGAGTAGCAATACGATGAGTCTGAACCTGGTAAGTGAACATTTGCTCGCAGCGAACGGCCTGAGCCATCAGGACCTGTTCTCCATTCTTGGTCAACTGACCGAACGCCGTCTCGACTACGGCGACCTTTATTTCCAGTCGAGCTATCACGAATCCTGGGTTTTAGAAGACAGCATCATCAAAGATGGCTCCTACAACATTGACCAGGGCGTCGGCGTCCGTGCCGTCAGCGGCGAGAAAACCGGTTTTGCCTATGCCGATCAGATTAGCCTCACCGCACTCGAGCAGAGCGCGCAGGCCGCACGTACCATTGTGCGTGATACCGGCGATGGTCGCGTGAAAACCCTGGGAGAAGTGCAGCACTCAGCGCTTTATACCAGCATCGATCCGCTGCAGAGCATGAGCCGTGAAGAGAAGCTGGATATCCTGCGTCGGGTGGACAAAGTCGCCCGCGCGGCGGATAAACGCGTGCAGGAAGTTTCAGCCAGCCTGAGCGGCGTGTATGAGTTGATTCTGGTTGCGGCAACGGATGGTACCCTTGCGGCAGACGTTCGCCCGCTGGTGCGCCTCTCTATCAGCGTGCAGGTCGATGACGACGGCAAACGCGAGCGCGGCTCAAGCGGCGGCGGCGGTCGTTTCGGCTATGACTGGTTCCTGGGCGACGTTGACGGTGAAGCACGCGCCGACGCGTGGGCGAAAGAAGCCGTGCGCATGGCGCTGGTGAATCTGAATGCCGTCGCGGCGCCGGCGGGCTCATTCCCGGTGGTGCTGGGCGCCGGCTGGCCGGGCGTACTGTTACACGAAGCCGTAGGCCACGGCCTGGAAGGCGACTTTAACCGTCGCGGGACGTCCGTGTTCAGCGGTCAGATCGGGCAGCTTGTCTCCTCTGAGCTGTGCACCGTTGTGGATGACGGCACCATGCGCGATCGTCGCGGCTCGGTGGCTATCGACGATGAAGGTACGCCAGGCCAGTACAATGTGCTGATCGAAAACGGCGTGCTGAAAGGCTACATGCAGGACAAACTCAATGCGCGCCTGATGGGCGTCGCGCCGACGGGCAACGGACGCCGTGAATCTTACGCGCATCTGCCGATGCCGCGCATGACCAACACGTACATGCTGCCGGGCAAATCGACGCCGCAGGAGATTATCGAATCCGTCGATTACGGTATCTTTGCGCCAAACTTTGGCGGCGGCCAGGTGGACATCACCTCCGGTAAGTTTGTTTTCTCCACGTCAGAAGCGTATCTGATCGAGAAAGGCAAAGTGACCAAAGCGGTGAAGGGTGCGACGCTGATTGGCTCCGGCATTGAAGCCATGCAGCAGATCTCCATGGTCGGTAACGATCTGAAGCTGGATAACGGCGTGGGCGTCTGCGGTAAAGAGGGCCAGAGCCTGCCGGTTGGCGTGGGCCAGCCAACGCTGAAGGTGGACAACCTGACGGTGGGCGGCACGGCGTAATTTCCTGACCCTCTCCCCAAAGGGGAGAGGGGGCTGCTCCGCGCTGTCTTTTCTCCCTCGTCCTTATGGAAAAAGGCCTACTCTTTCCTTCTCCCCCGCATCCCCTGAAACAGCTCCGCCACGTCCACAAAATATTCGGTCAGATAGTTAATACACACCTGAACCTTGAGCGGGAGTTTGTCTTTTTCGGTATACAGGGCGTACACCGGACGCGGATCGGACTGATAGCGCGGGAAGAGGATCTCCAGCACGCCGCTGTTGATCTCGTTGATCACCCACATTAACGGCACGTAGGCGATCCCGGCGCCGGCCACCAGCCAGCGTGAAATCGTCATCGGATCGTTAGTGACAAACCGCCCTTCCGGCAGCAGTTTGGTAGAAATCCCTTCCGGGGCAATCAGCTCAAATTCATTATCGGGCCGCACGCTGTACTCCAGCCACGAGTGGTTGGTGAGATCGCCGGGTTTCTCCGGAACGCCGTACTGCGCCAGATAGCTTTTCGAGGCGCAGACGACCATCGGCATGCTGCCCAGCCGTCGCGAGAACAGGCTGGAATCCTGCAACGCGCCGACGCGGATCACCACGTCCAGCCCGTCGGCAATCAGATCCGGCGCCGGGATACCCGTCACCAGATTGACCGTAAGACCGGGGTACTCTTTCAGCATATCCGCGGTCATGGCAGCGAGAACATTTTGTGCCATAGTTGAAGAACACCCGATGCGCAGCGTGCCGATAGGGGTGTTGTTGAAGGCATACAGCTGTTCGTGAACATCCTGCACTTCAAGCAGCATGCGGCGACAGCCCTGATAGTAAATTTTACCCGCTTCGGTCAGCCCAATGCTGCGGGTACTGCGGTTGAGCAGCTTGACCTGAAGCTCATCTTCCAGTTTGGACACCGTCTGGCTGATGGATGAGACGCTCATCTGAAGCTGGCGGGCAGCGGCGGTAAACGAGCCCAGCTCAACCACTTTGGCGAAGACCGACATGCGTTTTAAACGTTCCATTGTTCACTCTGGCTTAAAAGTGATTTAGATCACATATTATAGATAACAGCATAACAGTTACGTTAATATATTATTAATTACATAACGGCTGCGCCATTCTCGCCCGGCGTTTCTTGCTCTCCTGCGGTGGCGTGCGCTAAAAAATTCTGAAGCCTGCACTCTCTCTTATCAAGGTCAACATGAGTCTGTTTCCCGTTATCGTGGTGTTCGGTCTGTCGTTCCCACCGATATTTTTCGAGCTTCTTTTATCACTGGCGATCTTCTGGCTGGTGCGCAAGGTGCTGGTCCCTACCGGGATCTACGATTTCGTCTGGCACCCTGCATTGTTCAATACCGCGCTGTATTGCTGCCTGTTTTATCTGATATCGCGCATGTTTGTCTGAGGTTGATGTGAAAACGCTAACAAGAAAAATCTCCCGCACTGCCATCACAATGGCGCTGGTTATCCTCGCCTTCATCGCTATTTTCCGCGCCTGGGTTTATTACACCGAATCACCGTGGACGCGTGATGCACGCTTCAGCGCCGATGTGGTGGCAATAGCCCCTGACGTGGCCGGCCTTATCACGGCGGTCAACGTCCACGATAACCAGCTGGTGAAAAAAGATCAGGTCCTGTTCACCATCGACCAGCCTCGTTACCAGAAAGCGCTGGAAGAGGCGGAAGCGGACGTGGCCTATTATCAGGCGCTGGCTGCGGAGAAACGCCGCGAGGCAGGTCGCCGTAATCAGCTGGGCGTTCAGGCAATGTCCCGCGAAGAGATTGACCAGTCCAACAACGTGCTGCAAACCGTGCTGCACCAGCTGGCGAAAGCGCAGGCAACGCGCGATCTGGCGAAGCTCGATCTCGAGCGCACCGTGATCCGCGCGCCATCCGATGGTTGGGTCACCAACCTTAACGTCTATGCCGGGGAATTCATTACCCGTGGCTCTACCGCCGTGGCGCTGGTTAAACAGAACTCCTTCTACGTGCTCGCCTATATGGAAGAGACCAAGCTGGAAGGCGTGCGCCCAGGTTACCGGGCGGAAATCACGCCGCTCGGCAGCAACCGCGTCTTTAAAGGCACCGTCGACAGCGTTGCCGCAGGGGTGACTAATTCCAGCAGTTCTAACGATGCCAAAGGGATGGCGACGGTCGATTCCAACCTGGAGTGGGTGCGTCTGGCCCAGCGCGTGCCGGTACGTATTCATCTGGATGAACAGCAGGGAAATCTGTGGCCTGCGGGTACCACGGCGACGGTGGTGATCACCGGTGAAAAGGACCGGGATGCCAGCCAGGACTCGTTCTTCCGTAAAATTGCCCACCGCCTGCGCGAGTTTGGTTAATCGCCATGGGTATCTTTTCCATCGCCAGCCAGCACATTCGCTTCGCCGTGAAGCTGGCGTGCGCCATCGTGCTGGCGCTGTTTGTTGGCTTTCACTTCCAGCTTGAAACCCCTCGCTGGGCAGTGCTGACGGCTGCGATTGTTGCAGCGGGCCCGGCCTTTGCCGCGGGCGGTGAGCCCTATTCTGGCGCGATCCGCTATCGCGGGATGCTGCGTATCATCGGGACGTTTATCGGCTGTTTCGCGGCGCTGACCATTATTATTTTGATGATCCGCACCCCGCTGCTGATGCTGATGGTGTGCTGTATCTGGGCGGGTTTCTGCACCTGGCTCTCGTCTCTGGTGAAAGTGGAGAACTCCTACGCCTGGGGACTGGCGGGCTATACCGCGCTGATTATTGTCATCACTATCCAAAGTGAACCGCTGCTCGCCCCGCAGTTTGCGGTTGAGCGCTGCAGCGAGATTGTGATTGGTATTGTCAGCGCGATCGTCGCTGACCTGCTTTTCTCCCCGCGCTCCATCAAGCAGGAAGTCGACCGTGAGCTCGACGCGCTGATTGTTGCCCAGTATCAGCTGATGCAGCTGTGCATTAAGCATGGCGACAGCGAAGAGGTGGATAAAGCCTGGAGCGGGCTGGTACGTCGTACGCAGGCGCTGGAAGGAATGCGCAGCAACCTTAATATGGAGTCGTCGCGCTGGGCCCGCGCGAATCGTCGCCTGAAAGCCCTCAACACCGTATCTCTGACGCTGATTACCCAGGCCTGTGAAACCTATTTGATTCAGAACACCCGGCCGGAAGTGGTCACCGATACGTTCCGCGAACTGTTTGCCGAGCCGGTGGAAACCGTACAGGACGTGCATAAGCAGCTTAAGCGCATGCGCCGGGTGATTGCCTGGACCGGGGAGCGCGACACGCCGGTAACCATCTACACCTGGGTCGGCGCCGCGACGCGCTATCTGCTTCTGAAGCGCGGCGTGATCGGTAACACCAAAATCAGCGCGGCGGAAGAAGAGGTGTTGCAGGGTGAAGTGGTGATCAAGGCGGAATCCGCCGAGCGCCATCACGCCATGGTCAATTTCTGGCGTACGACGCTTGCCTGCATGCTCGGCACGCTGTTCTGGCTGTGGACGGGCTGGACGTCCGGCAGCGGCGCGATGGTGATGATTGCCGTTGTGACCGCACTGGCGATGCGTCTGCCTAACCCGCGTATGGTCGCCATTGATTTCCTTTACGGCACGATTGCCGCGTTGCCGATAGGCGCGCTCTATTTCCTGGTCATCATCCCGTCGACGCAACAGAGCATGCTGCTGCTCTGTATTAGCCTGGCGGTAATGGCGTTCTTTATCGGCATTGAAGTGCAAAAGCGGCGTCTGGGATCGTTGGGGGCGCTGGCGAGTACGATTAACATCATCGTGCTCGATAACCCGATGACCTTCCATTTCAGCCAGTTCCTCGACAGCGCGTTAGGCCAGCTGGTGGGCTGCTTCCTGGCCATGATGGTGATACTGCTGGTGCGGGATAACTCGCAGGCAAGAACGGGCCGCGTGCTGCTGAACCAGTTCGTGTCGGCTGCCGTGTCGTCTTTGACAACCAATACCGCGCGCCGTAAAGAGAACCACCTGCCCGCGCTCTACCAGCAGCTGTTTTTGCTGCTGAACAAGTTCCCGGGCGATATCGCGAAGTTCCGCCTGGCGTTAACCATGATCATTGCGCACCAGCGTTTGCGTAACGCGCCCGTGCCGATCAACGACGATTTGTCGGCATACCACCGCCAGCTGCGTCGTACCGCCGATCACGTGCTTTCTGCCAGCAGCGATGACAAACGGCGTCGCTACTTTACGCAGCTGCTTGAAGAGCTCGATACCTATCAGGAAAAGCTCAAGCACTGGGAGGCGCCGCCTCAGGTGACCGAGCCGGTAGGACGGCTGGTGTTTATGCTGCATCGCTACCAGAATGCCCTCACGGATAACTGACTGAAGTAAAAAAACCGACGCCAAAAGCGTCGGTTTTTTTGTGGCTATACTTATCCCAGCACGTTCTTACATTTCAGAAAGGGAGAACACATGACGACCCAGGCGCTTCAGGACCACATCCTTTTTCAGACCGGTTATCTGGTCAACGGAATCTGGAAAACGCTGGATACAACCTTTGATGTGCTGAATCCCGCGACCGGCGAGGTCATTGCTAAAGTCGCAAAAGCGGGTAAAGCGCAAACCGAAGACGCTATTGCAGCGGCTACCCAGGCCTTCCCGGCATGGCGTGCCAAAACCGCGAAAGAACGCTCGGCGATTCTCTACCGCTGGTACGAACTGATTATTGAGAATAAAAGCTGGCTCGGGCGGTTGATGACCACAGAACAGGGCAAACCCCTGAAAGAAGCGGAGGGAGAAGTCGAGTACGCCGCCAGCTTTATCCAGTGGTTTGCCGAAGAGGCCAAACGCGCGAACGGTGAAATTATTCCGCCGATCAAACCCGGCTCACGCATTCTGGCGACACGTGAACCCATTGGCGTGGTCGCGGCGATTACGCCGTGGAACTTCCCGATGGCCATGCTCACCCGCAAGTTAGGCCCGGCGCTGGCAGCAGGATGCACCGGGGTCATTAAACCGGCCAATAACACGCCGCTCAGCGCATTTGCGCTGCTTACGCTGGCGAAACAGGCCGGTGTGCCCGACGGTGTTCTCAACGCCGTCGCCGGGAATACGCATGAAATCAGCGATGCGATCATGGCAAGCCGCGACGTGCGTAAAATCTCCTTTACCGGCTCAACCTCCGTCGGCAAAACGCTGGTGCGTAACGCCGCAGAAACCATGAAAAAAGTCTCGATGGAGCTGGGGGGAAATGCCCCGTATATCGTTTTTGAGGATGCGGATATCGACGCAGCGGTTAAGGGCGCGATCGCCAACAAGTTCCGCAATGCCGGGCAGGTCTGCGTCAGCGTGAACCGTTTTTATATTCAGGAAACCGTCTACGACAAATTTGTGAATAAACTCGCCGATGCGGTGAAGGCGCTGAAGGTGGGTAATGGTCTTGAGGAGGGGGTGGTCGTCGGGCCGCTGATTGAACCTTCTGCGGTCAACAAGGTGCGTGAACATATCGACGACGCCGTTGCCCGGGGCGCAACCGTACTGGCTGGGGGTAAGCCCCATCCGCTTGGCGGGAATTTCTGGATGCCAACCGTGCTGGGCGACTGCCATGAAGGCATGAAGCTGGCAGAAGAAGAGACGTTTGGCCCGGTGGCGGCGTGCTTCCGTTTCACCTCGGAAGATGAAGTCATCCAGCGCGCCAACAACACGCCCTATGGGCTGGCGGCTTACTTCTATACCCAGAATCTCTCACGGGTCTTCCGCGTTTCACAGGCCATCGAGAGCGGGATGATCGGCATCAACGAGTGCGCCGTCTCCACGGAGCTTGGGCCCTTTGGCGGCGTAAAAGAGTCAGGCCTTGGACGAGAGGGCTCCGTGCTGGGGCTGGAAGAGTATCTGGAAGTTAAAACCCTGCATATTGGGGGATTATAAAAGACAGGGCGGCATCTGCCGCTCGCCTGGACTGGGTGGCTGGCAATGAAAACCTATACGTTTGATTTTGACGAGATCGACAGTCAGGAAGACTTCTACCGTGAATTTATCCGGGCGTTTGATCTTGAACGGGAAAGCGTGACGAATCTGGATACGCTGTGGGACGTGGTCACCGGCAGTCAGTTGCCGCTACCGCTGGAAATTGAGTTCATCCATTTGCCCGATAAGCTGCGAAGACGTTTTGGCGCGCTGATCTTGCTGTTCGATGAAGCGGAAGAAGAGCTTGAAGGGCAGCTGCGCTTTAACGCGCGGCATTGAATGAAAAAAGCCCCTGACCATAAGGCCAGGGGCAAGTCGTATGATGAGATACGACGAGGGTTTATTTATACAGTTCTGCCGTTGCATGCCAGTGGTCACCCTGATTCAGTTCGGTGACGCGATAGCTGCTGGCGCCTGCTTTTTCAGCTTTGGCGGCAAGTTCGTGACGAATATCCATCGGTGAACCGGTGACAGACGTTACGGAGACGCTGCCCATACGCTGTAGATTTTGTGCCTGGTCGGCATTTACCTGCTGTACGGCTGCGCTCGCGCCGAAAGAGAGAACGGATGCCAGACCGAGGGTTGCGATGATCAATTTGGTTTTCATAGTCTTTACTCCTGAATAGGGTTTTTACTCAACGGCGAGAAGGGTTGAACCGCTATTTTTATGCCTGGTGCCGTTGAGTGGAGATTTACGTCTTCAGTTATTACTAAAACTTATTTGTACAGCTCAGCGGTGGCGTGCCAGTGGTCACCGGCACGCGCTTCGATGATGCGATAGGATGACGCACCCTGTTCTTCCGCTTTTTTGTTCAGCATCTCATGCATGTCCATTGGCGATGTGCCGACCGCGCCGACAGAAACCGTACCGATGGCCTGACGGGATTGCGCCTGGTCAGCATTGATAGAGTCAGCTGCGAAAGCACCGAATGACAGGACGGACAGGACGCTGAGCGCCGCTACAGTTGATTTGATTTTCATGATTTTTACCTCGTCGAATTTTTTAGTGGGGTCTTGTTTCGTGACCCTCATCACAAAATCAAGTATACACTAATAACGGTAAAAATTAATACCAGACTAATGGTTTCTATTGTTATTACGTGTTAACCAGTCTGTTTTTTATAACCAAATCGCATAATATTGGGCGTTTTTTGTTCATTTTAGTTGGTTATATCTAATAAAATCATATGGATATCAGCTTTTGATTTTTTGTGCGATTTTTTGATTTAGCATTCACCAGATGAATGTTAATAGGTGGTAAAAAGCACTATTTGTCAAAGTGAAGGGCAGTAGAAAAGAGGGGAGAACGCAGCGGAAGCAGAACGATCCCCGCAGCGGCGCTACGGGGAGAGGGGATTAGAGTTCCTGTTCGAACAGTACCAGAATGGCTTCGTGGAGATCTTTCACGGAGAAACCGCTAGCCGGTGTGGTAAAGATGGTGTCATCACCGGCGATAGTCCCGAGGATACCTTCCGTTTTACCCAGCGAGTCCAGCATGCGGGCAATGAGCTGCGCGGCACCCGGGCTTGTGTGGATCACCACGACGGCGTCGTTATGATCGATATCCAGAACCAGGTTTTTGAGCGGGCTGGAGGTGGTCGGCACGCCAAGTTCTGCCGGCAGGCAATAGACCATCTCCATCTTGGCGTTACGCGTACGCACCGCGCCAAATTTCGTTAACATGCGGGAGACTTTCGACTGGTTAATGTTATCGAAGCCTTGTTCCTGCAGCGCCTGAACAATTTCTCCCTGAGAACTGAATTTCTCTTCTTTGAGTAGCGCCTTAAAGGCCTTTACTAATTCTTCTTGCTTAGACGAGCTTCGCATAAGTCACCCGGAATATGACGATAGAAACAACATTATTATGCATGTGGATGAATTTTTATGCAAATTATCTACTCAGCGCCAGGCTGAAATAATGTTATGAAAGGGAGTGATTTTATCAGATTTCGTTATCAGAAAACATGCCTGGGTCACGCCGCGCAAATAAGCTTAAAAGTAAATTAAATGTTATCAAAATGATGTTGTTTTGGTGGCGGGGCAGGGTGTATTGTAACCACCTCTTAATGCGTTGCCCTCTGTCGTCAGATAGTCTTCTGGTGAGAGATAAAGTCGCGTGACCTCAAATTCTTTAGCTACGAAAATTGTAATTATTTACTTGCTGAATTATGGTCGCCGCAACGGATTTACAGATACTTAAGTTAACCATAATAAGGAGTTTAGGATGAAAGTCGCAGTCCTCGGCGCTGCTGGTGGTATCGGCCAGGCGCTTGCCCTACTACTGAAAACCCAACTGCCTTCAGGCTCAGAACTCTCCCTGTACGATATTGCTCCGGTAACCCCGGGTGTGGCGGTTGACCTGAGCCACATCCCGACTGCTGTAAAAATCAAAGGCTTCTCCGGTGAAGATGCACGTCCTGCGCTGCAGGGTGCCGACGTGGTGCTGATTTCTGCAGGCGTGGCGCGTAAGCCAGGCATGGATCGTTCAGACCTGTTCAACGTCAACGCGGGCATCGTGAAAAACCTGGTGCAGCAGATTGCAGAAATCTGCCCGAAAGCATGCATCGGGATCATCACTAACCCGGTGAACACCACCGTGGCTATCGCGGCAGAAGTGCTGAAGAAAGCGGGTGTTTACGACAAAAACAAACTGTTCGGCGTAACCACGCTGGATATCATCCGTTCCAACACCTTTGTTGCTGAGCTGAAAGGCAAGCAGCCTACAGAAGTGGAAGTACCGGTAATCGGCGGTCACTCTGGCGTCACCATCCTGCCTCTGCTGTCGCAGATCCCAGGCGTGAGCTTCACCGAGCAGGAAGTGGCTGACCTGACTAAACGCATCCAGAACGCGGGCACCGAAGTGGTGGAAGCGAAGGCGGGTGGCGGTTCTGCAACCCTGTCTATGGGTCAGGCGGCTGCGCGTTTTGGTCTGTCACTGGTTCGCGCTCTGCAGGGCGAGAAAGGCGTTGTTGAATGCGCTTACGTTGAAGGCGATGGCGAACACGCTCGCTTCTTCTCTCAGCCGCTGCTGCTGGGTAAAAACGGTATCGAAGAGCGTAAATCCATTGGTACGCTGAGCGCGTTTGAACAACACGCGATGGAAGGCATGCTGGATACGCTAAAGAAAGATATCACTCTGGGCGAAGAGTTCGTTAACAAGTAATACGAACCGTCTCCCGGTAAAAAAAACGGAGCTTATCGCTCCGTTTTTTTATGCCTGTCAGTTAGTGGCCGGGTATTCCTGAATCGTCACGTGCAGCGTCAGTTTCTTATCGTTGCGCATGACCTCAACAGGGATGATAGAACCCGGGCGAATTTCTGCCACCTGATCCATCGTCTCCAGCGCGGAGACCGCTGGCGTGCCGTTGACCGACACAATGACATCGTTTACCTGAATCCCCGCGTTAGCCGCCGGACCACCCGGTGCCACCTCGTTAACCACGATGCCCTGAATCTGATCGATACCGCCGCCCTGGGTATGCATCGGTGCAATTTCGCGCCCGCCGATACCGATATAGCCGCGGATCACACGTCCGTCGCGGATCAGTTTATCCATAATTTTGGTCGCCAGCTGGAACGGAATGGCAAAGCCGATCCCTTCCGGCGTCTCACCGTCGTTACTTTTATCGAACGAGAGGGTGTTGATACCCATCAGCTCGCCCAGCGAGTTGACCAGCGCCCCGCCGGAGTTACCGTGGTTGATGGAGGCATCGGTTTGCAGGAAGTTCTGCCGCCCGGAGGGGTTCAAACCGATACGACCGGTCGCGCTGATAATCCCCTGGGTGATGGTCTGGCCCAGGTTGTAAGGGTTACCGATAGCCAGTACGACGTCACCAATATGCGGGGTACGTTTACGGTTGATCGGGATGACCGGCAAACCGCCCGTGGCGTTAATTTTCAGAACGGCCAGGTCGGTCAGGCTGTCAGACCCAACGAGTAACGCCTCAAACACGCGGCCATCCTGCAGGGCGACGATGATCTGGTCAGCATCGTTAATCACGTGCTTGTTGGTAATAATGTAGCCGCGCTCGTCCATGATTACGCCGGAGCCGAGGGTACGGATCTCCAGCTGGTTATGGGCTGAGGTATTCAGACCACGGTTATAGACGTTAACCACGGCAGGTGCGGCACGGCGGACGGCCTGGTTATAGGTGGCCGGCGTTTCATCCGTGCTATCGAACTGGGGAGCCGACAGTTTATTGAACTGACGTAAAGACGGCAGCGCCAGCAGCAGCAGGCCAGCGACAATCAAACCGATGACAGTAGAACGTAAGAGCTTTAAAAGCATGATGCGCGTGTCGTTAAAAAAGGAACGATTTGCAGCATAACATGAGTTATCCGGACATCACACGCAGCGGTGATGTCCGGGTCGCAAATGCTTAGCGCAACAGAATATAGATGGACTCATTGCCACGCATGACCTGCAGGGCAATAACCGCTGGTTTGCTTTCCAGCACCTTGCGCAGTTCGGCAATAGACTGCACGCGGTTGCGGTTTACACCGATAATCACGTCATCCTGATGCAATCCTGCCTGTGCGGCAGGGCTGCTCTTCTCGACGGTGTCGATGCTAATGCCTTTCGTACCGTCCTTCAGCTGCCCGTCGCTCAACGTAGCCCCCTGTAGCGCCGGGGCGATAAGCTCCGCACTGGCCGAGGATGAAGTGCTCTTATCCAGCGTCACTTCAACGTCAAGCGGCTTACCGTCACGTATCAGGCCCAGCTTCACTTTGGCGCCAGATTCCGTCGTGGCAATCCGTGAGCGCAGTTCTGCAAAGCTGTTCAGCGGTTTGTCGTTCAGGCTGACGATCACATCCCCCGATTTCACGCCCGCTTTTGCCGAGCCGGAGTTTGGCAGCACTTCACTGACAAACGCCCCGCGCTGTACGTTGATATTGAACGCTTTTGCGATATCCGCGCTCATCTCCATACCTTTAATACCCAGCAGCCCGCGTTTGATTTCACCGAACTGGATCAATTGCTGCGCCAGGGTTTTGGCCATATTGCTGGGGATAGCAAAACCGATCCCGATGCTGCCGCCGCCCGGGGCCAGAATCGCCGTGTTAATCCCAATCAGCTCGCCGTTAAGGTTGAGCAACGCTCCGCCGGAGTTACCCCGGTTGATTGAGGCATCGGTCTGGATAAAGTTTTCCAGCCCTTCCAGATTGAGGCCGCTGCGCCCGAGCGCCGAGACGATCCCGGAGGTGGCGGTCTGCCCTAAGCCAAAGGGGTTGCCTACGGCGACGGCAAAATCGCCGACGCGCAGTTTGTCGGAATCCGCGATGGCAATCTGGGTCAGGTTGCTCGGATTTTGCACCTGCAGCAGCGCGATGTCGCTCTGGTCATCGCCGCCGATCAGTTTGGCATCAAATTCACGGCCATCGTTCAGCTGGACGCTGATCTTATCGGCCTGGCTGATGACGTGGTTGTTGGTCAGGATATAGCCTTTTGCCGCATCAATAATGACGCCAGAACCCAGGCCTTCAAAAGGCTGAGCCTGCTGGTCGGGAGACTCATCGCCAAAATATTTTTTCAGTTCTTCAGGGACGCGTTGGCTTTGTACTGCGGTGCCCTCAACCTGAACGCTGACGACCGCCGGCAACACTTTTTCCAGCATAGGCGCGAGGCTTGGAATGGCCGCCTGGCCAGGCACCTGGGAGGGAATGGCGGCAAATACAGGGACGGACGCCGAGAGAGATAACCCGACACTTAACGCGATAGCGCTCAACAGCTGGTTTTTTTTCTTCATCGATGTTGACTCTCGTAACCTGGAATAAAGGAAAAACGGCCCTAAAAACACGTTGATGTTATTGAATTTTAAACCGCTGAACAATGAGGTGTTTAACTAAATGATAGCTGGGGTCATCAGGAAAGGACGGGCGCAATCGCTGCGCCCGTAAAATATATTCAGGTTGTGCGATTAATCGCGTTTTACACCGCCGCGCAGCAGGCCGGACGCGCCATCGGAATAGTCGCGAGGCATCTGAACGGGCGCCTGATCGTTACCGGCTTCAGAGTCAGCCAGACGGTTGCGGAACGGGTTGGTTTCCGCGGTCATTTCCGGCAGCAGGCTGCTGGAGCTTTTTGCCATATGTTGATAAAGCTGACGATAGTCGGTTGCCATGTTGTCCAGCAGCTCGGCGCTACGGGCAAAGTGGCTGACCAGCTCTTCACGATACTCTTCCAGCTCGGCTTTGTTCTTTTCCAGTTCGTACTGCAGTGACTGCTGCTGACGCAATTTGCGATTACCGAAACGCATGGCCACAGCACCGATGACGATGCCGACGACTAAACCGATTAGCGCATATTCCCAGGTCATGAACTTCTCCCGTTGTCTTGTTGTTCCGTAGGGTGTTGGCTCGGCTCCTGCCTGTGCCTGATAATGCCACTATAACCGCTATTTCTGCAGAAGTGGAATCCTGACGTATCATCGCGTAGTGTAGAACGGCCTTTTTTTCATCAGTCACGTCTGCTGGTGAGCGTTAATTGAAGGAATAACAATAAGATTATGCAAAACCTGTCCCCTGCATCGCGATATCAACTGGCCCTTAACGAGGGCACTCATCAGCCTGATGACGTTCAACGTGAGGCGGTAAACCGTCTGGAGATGATTTACCAGGATCTCACGGCAAAACCCGCTGAAGTCGAACAGAACGGTGGGCTAAAGGCGGCGTTTGGGCGGTTGCTCGGTAAAAAAGCGCCACAGGCTCACGCGCCGGTGCGCGGTTTATATATGTGGGGCGGGGTCGGTCGCGGAAAAACCTGGCTGATGGACATGTTCTATCTGAGCCTGCCTGGCGCACGTAAACAGCGTCTGCACTTCCATCGTTTTATGCTGCGGGTGCATGAAGAGTTGACCGCACTGCAGGGCAAAAGCGATCCGCTGGAGATTGTGGCCGACAGGTTCAAGGCGGAAACGGACGTGCTCTGCTTCGACGAGTTTTTTGTGTCCGACATCACCGATGCCATGCTGTTAGGCGGCCTGATGAAAGCGCTATTTGCCCGCGGGATCACGCTGGTGGCCACGTCGAATATCCCGCCGGATGAGCTCTATCGTAATGGCCTGCAGCGGGCACGCTTCCTGCCCGCCATCGATGCCATCAAGCAGCACTGCGACATCATGAACGTCGATGCCGGTGTCGATTATCGTCTGCGCACGCTGACCCAGGCGCATCTGTGGCTTTCGCCGTTAAATGCAGAGACCACCCGCGAGATGGATACACTCTGGCTGGCGCTGGCGGGAGCAAAACGCGAGCACGCCCCGGAGCTCGAGATTAACCATCGACCGCTGCCCACACTCGGCGTCGAAAACCAAACGCTGGCGGTCTCCTTTACGACGCTCTGCGTGGATGCCCGCAGCCAGCACGACTACATTGCGCTTTCGCGTCTGTTCCACACCGTGATGGTGCTGGACGTGCCGGTGATGACGCGGCTGATGGAGAGCGAAGCACGGCGCTTCATTGCGCTGGTGGACGAGTTTTATGAGCGCCACGTCAAGCTGGTGGTCAGCGCCGAGGTACCTTTATATGAGATTTACCAGGGCGAGCGGCTGAAGTTCGAGTTCCAGCGCTGCCTGTCGCGCCTGCAGGAGATGCAGAGCGAGGAATACCTGAAGCTGGAACATATGCCATAAATGCCCCCTCTCCCTGAGAAGGGAACCTTGTAGGCCGGGTAAGGCGCAGCCGCCACCCGGCATTTTCGACACCCCCGAAAAACCCATTCCAAAACGCATTTAAGGGTCGATCTTTGACCTCAACTTCTCTATAATCTTGCGACCCCACGTTACGAGAAGGTTTTTTTCCCAAAACTTTCTATGTGTCGGCATGTGCTATTCGAAGGGGTAGGTTTGCCGGACTTTGTCGTGTGAGCCTCAACTGACTAAACGTTTGGGTGTTCACCAACGTGTAACTTATTTATTTGGGTAAGCTTTTAATGAAAACTTTTACAGCTAAACCAGAAACCGTACAGCGCGACTGGTATGTTGTTGACGCGACCGGTAAAACTCTGGGCCGTCTGGCTACTGAACTGGCTCGTCGCCTGCGCGGTAAGCATAAAGCGGAATACACTCCGCACGTTGATACCGGTGATTACATCATCGTTCTGAACGCTGATAAAGTTGCTGTAACCGGCAACAAGCGTACTGACAAAGTGTACTATCACCACACCGGCCACATCGGTGGTATCAAAGAAGCGACCTTTGAAGAGATGATTGCCCGCCGTCCTGAGCGTGTGATTGAAATCGCGGTTAAAGGCATGCTGCCAAAAGGCCCGCTGGGTCGTGCTATGTTCCGTAAACTGAAAGTTTACGCAGGCAACGAGCACAACCACGCGGCACAGCAACCGCAAGTTCTTGACATCTAATCGGGATTATAGGCAATGGCTGAAAATCAATACTACGGCACTGGTCGCCGCAAAAGTTCCGCAGCTCGCGTTTTCATCAAACCGGGCAGTGGTAAAATCGTAATCAACCAGCGTTCTCTGGAACAATACTTCGGTCGCGAAACTGCCCGCATGGTAGTTCGCCAGCCGCTGGAACTGGTTGATATGGTAGAAAAACTGGATCTGTACATCACCGTTAAAGGTGGTGGTATCTCCGGTCAGGCTGGTGCGATCCGTCACGGTATCACCCGCGCTCTGATGGAGTACGACGAATCCCTGCGTTCTGAACTGCGTAAAGCTGGCTTCGTTACTCGTGACGCGCGTCAGGTTGAACGTAAGAAAGTGGGTCTGCGTAAAGCACGTCGTCGTCCACAGTTCTCCAAACGTTAATCCATTCTGCTTACGCAGAACGATTGGCGAAAAACCCGCTTCGGCGGGTTTTTTTATGGATAATGCGCAGGTTATCCACAATATCCATGCATATATCTTTTCTTTTTCCACATTTCCAGAATCCCCTCACCACAAAGCCATCAAAATCTGGTAAACTATCATCCAATTTTCTGCCCAAATATCGGTGAATACTCGATTTTTGTTCGTTTCTTGAACAATGTGTTTTCTCTGGGATGGGCGATACAACATCTGGCTGGCCCCTGTTGGGCTGGTAGCAGTAAAAATTCTGAATATACCTGGAGGTTTTCATGGCTGTCGCTGCCAACAAACGTTCGGTAATGACGCTGTTTTCTGGTCCTACTGACATTTATAGCCATCAGGTTCGTATCGTGCTGGCCGAGAAGGGTGTCAGTTTTGAGATCGAGCATGTGGAAAAGGATAACCCGCCTCAGGATCTGATCGATCTCAACCCGAGCCAAAGCGTACCGACGCTGGTGGATCGCGAGCTGACCCTGTGGGAATCCCGTATCATTATGGAATATCTGGATGAGCGTTTCCCGCATCCGCCACTGATGCCTGTTTACCCTGTCGCGCGTGGTGAAAGCCGCCTGTACATGCAGCGTATCGAAAAAGACTGGTACTCGCTGATGAACGTGATTACCAGCGGTTCTGCTTCTGAAGCTGACGCTGCACGTAAACAACTGCGTGAAGAGCTGCTGGCGATCGCTCCTGTGTTTGGTCAGAAACCATTCTTCCTGAGCGATGAGTTCAGCCTGGTGGATTGCTACCTGGCACCACTGCTGTGGCGTCTGCCAACCCTGGGCGTAGAGTTCAGCGGTCCTGGCGCGAAAGAGCTGAAGGGCTATATGACTCGCGTATTTGAACGCGACTCTTTCCTGGCATCTTTAACTGAACCGGAACGTGAAATGCGTCTCGGCCGAGGCTAATGACTGTGGAAATGTCACAACTTACCCCACGCCGTCCTTATCTGCTGCGCGCCTTCTATGAATGGCTGCTGGATAACCAGCTCACGCCGCACCTGGTTGTGGATGTGACGTTGCCGGGCGTGCTGGTTCCAATGGAATACGCGCGTGACGGGCAGATCGTACTGAACATTGCGCCGCGTGCGGTGGGTAACCTGGAGCTGGCAAACGATGAAGTGCGCTTCAACGCGCGTTTCGGCGGCGTGCCGCGTCAGGTTTCCGTACCTCTGGCAGCCGTGCTGGCTATCTACGCGCGTGAAAACGGTGCGGGTACCATGTTCGAGCCGGAAGCGGCGTATGATGAAGATGTTGCCAGCCTGAATGATGACAACGCATCCGATGAGCGCGAAAGCGACACGGTGATGTCACTTATTGATGGCGATAAACCCGATCGTCATGACGACAATGATCCTGATGACGATCCGCCTCCGCGCGGTGGTCGTCCGGCTCTTCGCGTCGTGAAATAAAAACAGGCCCAATAGGGCCTGTTTTTTTTTACACTTCCAGGTAGTTCAGGATCCCGTCAGCCGCCTTACGGCCTTCGGCAATCGCCGTTACCACCAGGTCAGAACCACGAACGATATCGCCACCGGCGAAGATTTTCGGGTTGCTGGTCTGGAATGCGTTGTCGCTGCCTTCTGGCGCAATCACGCGGCCCTGCGAATCCAGCTCAACGCTGTGCTTCGCCAGCCATTCCATGCTGTGAGGACGGAAACCGAACGCCATCACCACGGCATCGGCCGGGATCACGTGCTCAGAACCGGCGACGATCTCGGCGCGACGACGGCCTTTCGCATCCGGTGCGCCCATCTCAGTGCGCGCCATCTTCACGCCGCTTACTTTACCGTTGGCATTCACTTCAATACCCAGAGGCTGGATGTTGAACTGGAACTCCACGCCCTCTTCACGCGCGTTTTTCACTTCGCGTTTGGAGCCCGGCATGTTCTCTTCGTCACGACGGTAGGCGCAGATCACGTGTGCCGCATTCTGACGAATGGAAGTACGCACGCAGTCCATCGCGGTATCACCGCCGCCCAGCACCACCACGCGTTTGCCTTCCATGCTGACGAACGGCTCATCGGCGGTTTCGCCGTAGCCCATGATCTGCTTGGTATTGGCAATCAGGAACGGCAGCGCGTCGTACACGCCCGGCGCATCTTCGTTCTCCAGACCGCCGCGCATGGACTGATAGGTGCCCACGCCGAGGAACACGGCGTCGTAATCCTTCAGCAGGTCGTCGAGCTGCACGTCGCGGCCCACTTCCACGTTCAGTTTGAACTCAATGCCCATGCCGGTGAAGATTTCACGGCGACGGGTCATGACCTCTTTTTCCAGCTTGAAGGCCGGGATACCGAAGGTCAGCAGACCGCCGATTTCCGGATGGCGGTCAAAGACCACCGCCTTCACGCCGTTGCGGGTCAGCACGTCCGCACAGGCCAGGCCCGCCGGGCCCGCGCCGATGATTGCCACGCGCTTGTCGGTTTGCTTCACGCCGGTCATATCCGGACGCCAGCCCATCTCGAAGGCTTTATCGTTGATATAGCGCTCAATGTTGCCGATGGTCACCGCGCCGAACTCGTCGTTCAGCGTACAGGAGCCTTCGCACAGACGGTCCTGAGGACACACGCGGCCGCACACTTCCGGCAGGGTGTTGGTCTGGTGAGACAGCTCGGCGGCTTCAAAAATACGTCCTTCGTTAGCCAGCTTCAGCCAGTTCGGGATGTAGTTATGTACCGGACATTTCCATTCGCAGTAAGGGTTCCCGCAGGACAGGCAGCGGTCTGCCTGTGCCTTGGCCTGGCCTTCTGAAAACGGCTCGTAGATTTCAACAAATTCAATTTTGCGGATCTTCAGCGGTTTCTTTGGCGGATCAACACGCTGCAGGTCGATAAACTGGTATACGTTCTGGCTCATCTGAATTCCTTACTGCGCCTGCACGCGCAGCTCTGCTGCGCTACGACTACGGTGACCCAACAGGGCTTTAACATCGCTGGACTTCGGCTTAACCAGCGCGAATTTCGCAGAGAACGCTGGCCAGTTCGCCAGGATCTCTTCGCCGCGCGAAGAACCGGTATGCTGCACGTGTTCGGTAATCAAACCGCGCAGGTGTTCTTCATGGATAGCCAGCGTATCAACGTCCAGCACTTCCACCAGCTCCGGGTTCACGCGTTTGCGGAACTCACCGTCTTCATCCAGGACATACGCAAAACCGCCCGTCATGCCCGCGCCGAAGTTCACGCCGGTTTTACCCAGAACGCAAACAATCCCGCCCGTCATGTATTCACAACCGTTATCGCCAATGCCTTCCACCACGGTGATAGCACCGGAGTTACGCACCGCAAAACGCTCGCCCGCACGGCCTGCTGCAAACAGACGACCGCCGGTCGCGCCGTACAGGCAGGTGTTACCGATGATGCTGGCTTCATGGCTGCGGAAGGCTGAGCCAACCGGAGGACGCACCGCCAGCAGACCGCCCGCCATGCCTTTACCGACGTAGTCGTTGGCATCGCCGGTCAGGTACAGCTCAACGCCGCCTGCGTTCCATACGCCGAAGCTCTGACCCGCGGTACCGCTGAAGTGCGCGGTAATCGGATCCGCTGCCAGCCCCTGGTCACCGTGCGTCTGCGCGATATAACCGGAGAGGGAGGCACCCACGGAGCGGTCGGTGTTGCGGATATCAAACCAGAACGTTTTGCTCTGCTTGTCGTCCACGTACGGTTTCGCCTGCTGCAGCAGCTGCGCGTTCAGCACGCCGTTATCGAACGGCGGGTTGTTCTCGGTGCAGTAGACCGCTTTGCCAGGGTGCGGCTGCGCGGTTTCTAGCAGCTTAGACAGCTCAAGCTTCTGTTGCTTCGCGGTGAAGCCTTCCAGCTCTTTCAGCAGGTCAGTGCGGCCAATCAGGTCCACCAGACGCTTCACGCCCAGCTGCGCCATCAGCTCGCGGGTTTCGCGGGCGATGAACTCAAAGTAGTTGGTCACTTTGAACGGCAGACCGTGATAGTGGTTCTTACGCAGCTTCTCGTCCTGGGTAGCCACGCCGGTTGCGCAGTTGTTCAGATGGCAAATACGCAGGTATTTACAGCCGAGCGCAACCATTGGGCCGGTACCGAAGCCGAAGCTTTCCGCGCCGAGGATCGCCGCTTTAATGATGTCGAGGCCCGTTTTCAGGCCGCCGTCCACCTGCAGACGGATCTTGTGACGCAGACCGTTCGCCACCAGCGCCTGCTGGGTTTCCACCAGGCCAAGTTCCCACGGACAGCCCGCATATTTCACGGAGGAGAGCGGGCTGGCACCGGTACCGCCGTCATAGCCGGCGATGGTGATGAGGTCCGCATAGGCTTTCGCCACGCCGGTCGCGATGGTGCCGACGCCCGGTTCGGAAACCAGCTTCACGGAGATCATCGCCTTCGGGTTGACCTGCTTGAGGTCGAAAATCAGCTGCGCCAGGTCCTCGATAGAGTAGATATCGTGGTGCGGCGGCGGGGAGATCAGCGTCACGCCCGGCACGGAATAGCGCAGTTTGGCGATGTACGGGGTAACTTTATCACCCGGCAGCTGGCCGCCTTCGCCCGGTTTAGCACCCTGAGCGACTTTAATCTGGATCACGTCGGCGTTGACCAGGTACGCAGGCGTCACGCCAAAGCGACCGGATGCCACCTGCTTGATACGGGACACTTTGTTGGTGCCGTAACGCGCCGGATCTTCACCGCCTTCGCCGGAGTTGGAGTTGCCGCCGATGCTGTTCATGGCTTCCGCCAGCGCTTCGTGGGCTTCCGGGCTCAGCGCGCCGATGGACATCGCTGCGGTGTCGAAGCGTTTGAACAGTTCGGATGCAGGCTCAACGTCGTCAATGCTGACCGCTTCATCGCCCGGATTGAGGGCAATGAGGTCGCGCAGCGTTGCCGCCGGACGGTTGTTTACCAGCTCAGCGTACTGCTGGTAATCGCTGTATTCACCGCTCTGAACCGCCTGCTGCAGCGTGCGCACCACGTCCGGGTTATAGGCGTGGTATTCGCCGCCGTGAACGTATTTCAGCAGACCGCCCTGATCCAGCGGCTTACGTGCCAGCCAGGCGCGTTTGGACAGATTCACCAGATCCTGCTGGAAGTCAGCAAAACCGGCGCCGCCGATGCGGCTGACCACGCCCTGGAAGCAGAGGTTGGCGACCTCGTCATGCAGGCCAACCGCTTCAAACAGCTTCGAACAGCGGTAGGAGGCAATGGTCGAGATGCCCATTTTGGACATGATCTTGTACAGGCCTTTGTTGATGCCGTTACGGTAGTTCAGCATCACCGCGCGGTAATCTTTGTCGATCGCGCGGGTATCCACCAGGCGTGCCAGCGTTTCGTAGGCCAGATACGGGTAGATCGCCGTCGCACCGAAGCCTAACAGCACGGCAAAGTGGTGCGGGTCGCGGGCGCTGGCGGTTTCAACAATGATGTTGGCGTCGCAGCGCAGGCTCTTGTCGACCAGACGCGTCTGGATAGCGCCAACCGCCATCGGGGCAGGCACCGGCAGACGGTTTTTCGCAATATTGCGGTCGGACAGCACCAGCAGAACGGTACCGTTACGCACCATCTGTTCGGCTTTGTCACACAGCGCATTCACCGTCTCTTCGAGGCTCACTTCGGTCACGTCGAAGGTAATATCGAGCGTGTCGGCGCGGTAGTGCTCCTCTTTCATGGTGGTGAGCTGTTTGAAATCGGAGTACAGCAGGATCGGCGATTTAAAGGTCAGACGGTGCGCCTGGCCTTCGGCCTCGCAGAAGACGTTCATCTCGCGACCGATGCTGGTAGCCAGCGACATCACGTGCGCTTCGCGCAGCGGGTCGATCGGCGGGTTGGTCACCTGCGCGAACTGCTGGCGGAAGTAATCGTAAATGATGCGCGGCTGGCTGGAGAGCACGGCAAACGGGGTATCGTCACCCATGGAGCCGACCGCTTCCTGGCCGTTTTCACCGAGCACGCGAATCACTGAGTCCAGCTCTTCCGCGCTGTAGTTAAACTGTTTCTGGAAGCTTGCAAGCGTATCGTCGTCCAGTTCGCGGCGACCCACTTCTTCATCCGATAAATCTTCGAACGGCACGAGGCGACGCACGTTCTTTTCCATCCACTCTTTGTACGGATGGCGGCTTTTCAGATCGTGATCGGTTTCGGCTGAGTGCAGAATGCGCCCGCCGCGGGTGTCGATAACCATCAGCTCGCCCGGGCCGACGCGGCCCTTCTCGACCACTTCGTCAGGCTGGTAATCCCAGATACCGACTTCAGAGGCGCAGGTGATGAGCTTGTCTTTGGTGATGACGTAGCGTGCCGGACGCAGGCCGTTACGGTCCAGGTTACAGGCGGCGAAGCGACCGTCGGACATGACGATGCCCGCCGGGCCGTCCCACGGCTCCATGTGCATGGAGTTAAAGTCGAAGAACGCGCGCAGCTCAGGGTCCATATCCGGGTTGTTCTGCCAGGCCGGTGGCACGAGCAGACGCATGGCGCGCACGATGTCCATCCCGCCCGCCAGCAGCAGTTCCAGCATGTTATCCATGGAGCTGGAGTCAGAGCCGGTTTCGTTCACGAACGGCGCGGCATCGTGCAGATCGGGGATCAGCGGCGTCTGGAACTTATAGGTACGTGCGCGGGCCCACTGGCGGTTACCGGTGATGGTGTTGATCTCGCCGTTGTGCGCCAGGTAGCGGAACGGCTGAGCCAGCGGCCAGCGTGGAACGGTGTTGGTGGAGAAGCGCTGGTGGAACAGGCAAATGGCCGATTCCAGACGCAGGTCCGCCAGGTCCAGGTAGAAGCGCGGCAGGTCAGCCGGCATACACAGACCTTTATAGATGTTCACCAGGTTAGAGAGGCTACAGACGTAGAACTCTTTATCGTCCTGGAGACGTTTTTCAATGCGGCGGCGGGCGATAAACAGACGGCGTTCCATATCACGCGGACGCCAGCCCGCAGGCGCGTTGACGAAAATCTGTTCAATGCGAGGCAGCGAGGAGAGGGCGATTTCACCGAGCACCCCTTCGTTGGTTGGCACATTGCGCCAGCCGACAATCGACAGGGTTTCACGCTGAAGTTCTTCTTCGACGATGCGGCGTGAGGCAGCAGCCTTTTCAGGATCCTGATTCAGGAACAGCATGCCGACAGCGTAGTTTTTGGCTAAACGCCAGCCGCGCTCTTCCGCCACGATGCGAAAGAAACGATCCGGTTTTTGCAGCAGCAGGCCGCAACCGTCGCCGGTTTTACCATCGGCAAGAATAGCGCCACGGTGCTGCATTCGGGCCAGTGCGTGAATAGCAGTACGCACTACCTTGTGGCTAGGTTCGCCTTCTATGTGGGCGATCAGGCCGAAACCACAGTTATCCTTCTCAAGGGATTTATCGTACAACATATCAGTGAACCTCCCCAGGCTCGTCGGGCTTCCCACTGAACTTTACCGTGGCGCACAGGCACAGAAAGAGCATGGCGACGGGGTTTGCGTTTCATACGCGGACCTCGCATTCGCCCTCTTTTTCATCCTTTCGCGCAGGTAAACAAGTTTGAGGACTTGCTTCAGAGGGAATCTCAATTACTGCATAAATATGATGAGCAGGCCGCTCATCCAGAAAGCTTCCAGCGGATTTCCAACTTATCGGGAATTGGTACACAGGTCAAATGGCAATCTTATTTATACAAAAATGTGCTAAAGAGCGTTTATGTCTTTGAAAGTAAATGTTATTTAACTATTTTTACATTGAATGTATGCCCTGGCAGGACGCAGCGGAGTGTGATCTGACTCACTATATGAAAGCGGTATTATCAATGTAGCGTGCTGAATAGCAGTTTTATAGCAGAATAATAATCTGGTATCGGCTGCAAACCCGCATAAACCCACTGTTTTTCAGTGGTGGCGCTATAAGTGAAAAAAACAATCAGAACATAAGGAAAAGTAATCACGAATGGCGTGAATGAAATTGCAGTAATCCTGAGTATTTATTCATATAGATAAAGGCCGTCCGGGACGATTGATCCAGGTCATCGCCGACAGAGGCTAAAAGTGGCAGGCTTGTCCCCTTTCTCCGGGACGGTCTATCAGATTATGCAGTTACAGAAATTAGTCAATATGTTTGGTGGGGATCTTTTGCAGCGGTACGGGCAAAAGGTTCATAAGCTGACGCTGCACGGCGGGTTTAGCTGCCCGAATCGCGATGGCACCATCGGGCGCGGCGGCTGCACCTTCTGTAACGTTGCGTCCTTTGCTGACGAAGCCCAGCAGCATAAATCTATCGCTGAACAGCTTGTCCATCAGGCAAGCCAGGTGAACCGCGCGAAGCAGTATCTGGCCTATTTTCAGGCCTACACCAGCACGTGGGCGGAGGTGCAGGTGCTGCGCTCTATGTATCAGCAGGCCGTCAGCCAGGCTAACATCGTTGGGCTGTGCGTGGGCACGCGCCCGGACTGCGTACCGGACGCGGTGCTGGACCTGCTCAGCGAGTACAAAGAACAAGGCTACGAGATCTGGCTGGAGCTGGGCTTGCAGACCGCGCACGACAAAACCCTGCACCGTATTAACCGTGGCCATGATTTCGCCTGCTACCAGCGTACCACGCGCCTGGCCCGCGAGCGCGGGCTGAAGGTCTGCTCGCATCTGATTGTCGGCTTGCCGGGTGAAGGGCAGCAGCACGGCCTGGAGACGCTGGAAAAGGTGGTTGAGACCGGCGTGGACGGCATTAAGCTGCACCCGCTGCATATCGTTACGGGAAGCATTATGGCGAAAGCCTGGGAAGCCGGACGGTTAAGCGATATTGAGCTTGAGGACTATACGGTGACGGCGGGGGAGATGATTCGCCACACCCCGCCGGAAATTGTCTACCATCGCATCTCGGCCAGCGCCCGCCGTCCAACGCTTCTGGCACCGCTATGGTGTGAGAACCGCTGGACGGGGATGGTGGAAATCGACCGCTATCTGCAGGAGAACGGTGTGCAGGGTTCAGCGCTTGGCCGCCCGTGGGTTCCCCGTCTACCGGCGACGGCCGCCTAACAGACTTCCCAGCATGCCGCGCACTATCTGATTGGTGACCTGCCGCGCCGCGCTTTTCGCCATGGTCTGTACCACGCCGTCGCGCTTGCCGCCGCGCGGCCCGGTGCTGCCGAACAGGATGTCTTTGAGCCCCCCGAGAATACCGTCATCCACGGCGACGGACTGTCCTTTAGCGGCAGGCGCATCCTGCGACTCCGTTGTCGCCTGCACCCCTTTTTGCAACATCTCGAACGCGGACTCGCGATCCACCTCGTCTTCGTACTTCCCGTAAACCGGAGAGTGGTTAATCAGGCCGTTACGTTCATCGTCGGTAACGGGCCCCATGCGCGAGCAGGGCGCGATCACCATGGCGCGTTCCACCACGGACGGGCTGCCCTTCGCATCCAGGAACGAGATCAGCGCTTCACCGGTGCCCAACGCCTGAATCGCCGCTTCGGTATCAAAGGCAGGATTGGCGCGCATGGTTTGCGCGGCGGCTTTCACCGCTTTCTGATCCTTCGGCGTAAAGGCGCGCAGGGCATGCTGCACGCGGTTACCGAGCTGGCCGAGCACGTTATCCGGAATGTCCGACGGGTTTTGCGTGACAAACCAGACGCCAACGCCTTTGGAGCGGATCAGGCGAATGACCTGTTCAATCTTATCCAGCAAGACCTGCGGCGCGTCGTTAAACAGAAGGTGCGCTTCGTCGAAGAAGAAGACCAGCTTCGGTTTTTCCAGATCGCCCGCTTCGGGTAACTGTTCGTACAGTTCGGAGAGCATCCACAGCAGGCTGGCGGCGTAGAGCTTTGGCATCTGGTAGAGCTTCTCGGAGCTCAGAATGTTGATGATGCCTTTGCCGCTGCTGTCGGTGCGCATCCAGTCTTTGATATCCAGCATCGGCTCGCCGAAGAAGTGCTCTGCGCCCTGTTGCTCCAGCGTCAGTAACCCGCGTTGAATGGCACCCACCGAGGCGCTGTTGATATTGCCGTACTGGTTCTGGAAGGATTTGGCGTTATCGCCGATGTACTGGGTAATGGCGCGCAGATCTTTGAAATCAAGCAGCAGCAGCCCCTGATCGTCGGCAATGCGGAAGATAATATTCAGCACGCCGGACTGCACGTCGTTGAGATTAAGCAGACGGGCCAGCAGCAGCGGGCCGAGATCGGAGACGGTGGCGCGCACCGGGTGGCCTTTCTCACCAAAGATATCCCACACTACTACCGGATTGTTATGCGGCGTCCAGTCCGTAATGCCAATATTCTTCAGCCGTTCGAGCAGTTTTTCAGAGGCCGTTCCTTCCTGAGCCACACCGGTTAAATCGCCTTTCACGTCAGCCATAAAGACCGGTACGCCAATCTCCGAAAGCGACTCCGCCAGCTTTTGCAGGGTGACGGTTTTCCCCGTCCCGGTCGCTCCGGTGATGAGACCGTGGCGGTTCGCCATCGAGGGCAGTAAATACAGCTCTTTTTCCAGCGTCCTGGCAATTAACAATGGTGTACTCATGATGCGCTTCCTCTCTTTGTCCTGGGGGGAGTATAGGCAATCTGGCCGCAATTTGGTTGAGTAAATTCCTGACTTTGCGGCGCATTATCCAGCGCGGACTATGCTTTTGCATACGGTTCACAAAAATAGTGGGAAACGATGTCCAGATTCTTCTTTAACGATCGCAAACAGCTGGTCAACGATGCCATTGAAGGCATACTGCTTTCTGCGCCACACGCAAATCTCGTCAAACTTGATATCGATCCGGCCATCAGGATCGTCGCACGCGGCGACTGGGATAAAAGCCGCGTGGCGGTGATCTCCGGCGGCGGCTCAGGCCACGAACCCGCGCACGCCGGGTTTGTTGGCAAAGGGATGCTGACGGCGGCAGTGTGTGGCGATCTGTTTGCCTCGCCGAGCGTGGATGCGGTGCTGAACGCCATTGTGGCGGTCACGGGCGATCGCGGCTGTCTGCTGATCGTCAAAAACTACACCGGCGATCGCCTGAACTTTGGTCTGGCGGCAGAAAAGGCCAAACGCTACGGCCTGAAGGTGGAGATGGCGATCGTGGCGGACGATATCGCGCTGCCGGATAACAAACAGCCGCGCGGTATTGCCGGTACGGCACTGGTGCACAAGATTGCGGGCTATGCGGCGGAGCACGGTAAATCGCTAAGCGAGGTGCGGGATATTGCGCAACAGGCCTGCGATAACCTCTGGAGCCTGGGCGTTGCGATGCAAACGTGCAACCTGCCGGGCAGCGACGAGGAAGAGGGGCGCATTAAGCAGGGCCATGTCGAGCTGGGGCTGGGCATTCACGGCGAGCCCGGTGCTTCCGTCGTGGATACGCAGAACAGTAAAGCCATTATCGACACGCTGGTGACGCCGTTACGCGCGCAGGCGGGAGAAGGGCGGTTTGCGGTATTGATTAACAATCTCGGCGGCGTATCGGCGCTGGAGATGGCGCTGCTGACCAAAGAGCTGGCGCATTCGGCGCTGAAAGAGGAGATCGCGTACCTGATAGGCCCCGCGCCGCTGGTGAGCGCGCTGGACATGAAGGGCTTTTCGCTCACGCTGCTGAAGCTTAATGACTTCTTTGAAAAGGCGATTCACGCCGAGGTCGAAACGCTGGGCTGGCAGAAGCCCGTGGCGTTTGCGCCACTGCGCACCGTGGCGCATACCGCCATTCACGATCGCGTGGAATACACTCCGTCGGACAATCTGCGGGTGGGCGAGTATGTCTCCTCGGTGACGAAAACGCTGCTCCAGCTGGAAAACCGACTGAACGCGCTGGATGCCAAAGTGGGCGACGGCGATACCGGCTCCACTTTTGCGCAAGGGGCGCGGGATATTGCGCAGCGTCTGGAGGATCGCAAGCTCCCGCTTGATAACCTATCGACGCTGCTGTTGCTGGTGGGCGAGCGGCTGGCGACGGTGATGGGCGGATCGAGCGGGGTGCTGATGTCGATCTTCTTCACCGCGGCCGGGCAAAAGCTTCACGATGGTCAACCGCTGCCCGAGGCATTGCTCAGCGGGCTGGCGCAGATGAAGCAGTACGGTGGGGCAGATCTCGGCGATCGTACCCTGATCGACGCGCTGCAGCCGGCGCTTGAAGCATTGAAGAATGGCGATCTTCAGGCAGCGGCGCAGGCCGCACAGCACGGTGCCGAAGCAACGGCGAAAATGGCGAAAGCCGGCGCGGGACGTTCATCGTATGTGAATAAAGAGAATCTGGATGGGGTAATGGATCCCGGTGCGGTCGCGGTGGCTGAGGTGTTTAAGGCCATGGTAGATGCAAAACGGTAACGATCGTTACCGTTTTTAGTGTGTGCGCCCTCTCCCTGTGGGAGAGGGTTGGGGTGAGGGCATCAGGCCGCACATTCCCCGCCAATGTCACATCAAAAATCCGCTTTCAACACCACGCGGTAGCGGGCTTTGCCGTCACGCACGTGCTGGATCGCTTCGTTGATTTTCGACATCGGATACAGTTCGGTGGTCGGCGCCACTTTGGTGCGTCCGGCAAACTTCATCAGCTTGCGCAACTCAAACGGCGTACCGGTCGCGGAGCCTGACACGCTGCGATCCCCGCCGATCAGGGTAAACGCCGGAACCGGCAGCGGCTTCATTACGGCACCTACGGTGTGGAAGTTACCGCCGTAGGCCAGCGCCTCAAAGTACGGCTGCCAGTTGAGATCGACGTTAACGGTGTTGATGATCAGGTCAAACTGCCCAGCCAGCGCGTTCAGCGCGTCAGGATCGCGGCTGTTCACCACTTTATCCGCACCCATCGCCAGCACTTCTTTCTCTTTCGCCGGGTTGGAGCTGAACGCCGTGACTTCACAGCCCATCGCGTGCAGCAGCTTGATGGCGATATGCCCCAGGCCGCCAATACCAATGACGCCCACGCGGCTGGTGGCGGTGATGTGGTGCATCAGCAGAGGTTTGAAGACGGTGATACCGCCGCACAGCAGCGGACCTGCGGATTCGATATCAATGCTGTCCGGCAGCGGGATCACCCATTGCCAGTCGGCGCGCAGTTTGTCGGCAAAACCGCCCTTGTTCAGAATAGTGGGAACGGCGCCCTCGAGGCAGTTGATCTGATTGCCGCTGATACAGGCGTCACAGTGACCACAGCTGCGTGCCGTCCAGCCAATGCCCACGCGTTGGCCTACCTTCAGCCCTTTGTCCTGCGCGGCGCTACCGAGCGCCACGACGCGGCCAATGACTTCGTGCCCGGCAACCAGCGGATAGCTCGAGAAGCCCCATTCGTTATCGATCATCGAGAGATCCGAGTGGCAGATCCCGCAGTAATCAACCTGTACTTCGACGTCTTCTGCTTTTAGTTCGCCCGCATCGTACTCGTACAGCTCAAGTTCTGCACCCGCCTGCGGTGCGGCGTAGCTTTTTATCTTCGACATCGTGTTTCCCCCGTTGTGGTGTGAACTGAGAGTGTAGAGCATTCAGTTTACAGCCGCTTAACAGAAGAGGGCAGGAACGAAAGTTACAGACTTTTCAGCATTCTGACTTCGCAATCAACGTGGCCGGTACAGCCCAGCGGCGCATCGATATGCTCAAAGCCCAGATGTTCATACAGGCCGATGGCCTCTTTGAGGAAAGCGGTGGTTTCTAGGTAGCAGCGGGTAAAACCCTGCTTGCGCGCGTGGTCCAGCGCCATCAGCGCCAGCTTTTTCGCCAGCCCTTGCCCGCGCGCCGTTGGCAGAAAATACATTTTCTGCAGCTCACAGATATCCGGCTCGCTGCAGCTGAGGGGCGCCACGCCGCCGCCGCCCACAACCTGACCGTTCTGCTCGATTACCCAGTAGGCATGCCCTGGCTGGCTGTAGAGCTGGTAAAGCTCGTCCAGGTTCGGGTCGGCAACCGTGTAGCCTTTGTCAGCCGTCAGGCCATATTCGGCAGAAACGGTGCGGATAACGGCGGCGATTGCCGGGTTATCCTGCTCAGCGATCCGGCGCATCGTCGTCGCGACGGGGGTAATCACGCTCATAGCATTACTCATTACAAAAATTGACACATAACTGCTGTTAATAGCACCGCAGAAAGGGGAGTGCAAGCGAGGAGTTTTCAGGAAGGATACCCCTTACGCCCTGAAGCGTAAGGGGTAAAAGCATTACAGGGCTGCGATAACCGCCTGCTGCTCGATCAGCTTGGTCTTCGCATCGGCGAAGGCAACCAGACGCTCGCGCTCTTTCGCGATGACCGCTTCCGGCGCGCGGGCGACAAAGCCTTCGTTCGCCAGCTTGCTTTCGATTTTGCCAATTTCCACGTCGACTTTTGCCACTTCTTTCGCCAGACGAGCCAGCTCGGCGTCTTTGTCGATCAGGCCCGCCATCGGGATCAGCAGCTCGGCGCCGTCGATGATTTTGGTCACGGAAACCGGACCTTTGTCATCCGCAGGCAGCACGGTGATGCTTTCCAGACGCGCCATGGTTTTCAGGAAGGTGTTGTTCTCGTTGACGCGACGAACGGCAGCCTCGCTGCAGCCACGCAGCAGCAGCTCCAGCGGTTTGCCTGGGGCGATGTTCATTTCAGCACGGATGTTACGTACCGCAACGATCGCCTGTTTCAGCCACTCGGTATCCGCGGACGCCGCTTCATCAACCTTGGCCGCATCGAATTCCGGGAACGGCTGCAGCATGATGGTATCGGCGTTGATGCCCGCAATCACCTTCACGCGCTGCCAGATGGTTTCGGTGATGAATGGAATGACCGGATGCGCCAGGCGCAGCAGACCTTCCAGAACGGTAATCAGCGTGTTGCGCGTGCCGCGCAGCTCCGCCTCAGTGCCGCCGTTCATCACCGGCTTCGCCAGCTCCAGATACCAGTCGCAGAACTGGTTCCAGGTGAATTCATACAGGATGCCCGCCGCGATATCGAAGCGGTAGCTGTCCAGCGCCTCGCGGAACGCTTTCACCGTCTGGTTGAATTCCGCCAGGATCCAGCGGTCTGCCAGAGACAGCGTCATCTCGCCGCCGTTGAAGCCGCAATCCTGATCTTCGGTATTCATCAGCACGAAACGGCTGGCGTTCCACAGTTTGTTACAGAAGTTACGGTAACCTTCCAGACGCTTCATGTCCCAGTTGATGTCACGACCGGTTGAGGCCAGTGCCGCCAGGGTGAAGCGCAGGGCGTCGGTACCGTGAGACTCGATCCCGTTCGGGAACTGCTTCTCGGTACGCTTGCGGATTTTCTCAGCCAGCTGCGGCTGCATCATGTTGCCGGTACGTTTTTCCAGCAGATCTTCCAGAGAGATACCGTCAACCATGTCCAGCGGGTCAATAACGTTACCCTTGGACTTGGACATCTTCTGGCCTTCATCGTCGCGGATCAGACCGGTCATGTAGACGGTATGGAACGGAACCTGCGGCTTGCCGTCTTCGTCTTTGATGAAGTGCATGGTCATCATGATCATGCGGGCAATCCAGAAGAAGATAATGTCGAAGCCGGACACCATCACGCTGGTTGGGTGGAACTGACGCAGCGCGTCGGTGTTTTCTGGCCAGCCGAGGGTGGAGAAGGTCCACAGCGCGGAGGAGAACCAGGTGTCCAGCACGTCTTCGTCCTGACGCAGCGCAACGTCCGCGCTCAGGTTGTTTTCCTGACGCACTTCGTCTTCGCTACGGCCAACGTAAACGTTGCCTTCGTTGTCGTACCACGCCGGAATACGGTGACCCCACCACAGCTGACGAGAGATACACCAGTCCTGAATGTCGCGCATCCAGGAGAAGTACATGTTTTCGTACTGCTTCGGCACGAACTGAATGCTGCCGTTTTCAACCGCTTCCACAGCCGGTTTCGCCAGCACGTCGGCACGCACGTACCACTGGTCGGTCAGCATTGGCTCGATAACCACGCCGCCACGGTCGCCGTACGGCACGGTCAGATCGTGAGGTTTGATCTCTTCCAGCAGGCCGAGCGCGTCAACGGCTGCCACGATGGCTTTACGCGCGGCAAAACGCTCCAGCTTCTGGAACTCAGCCGGGATGTCGCTGGAGTAAACGTCGGATTCGTTGCCTTTGGTGTCGTACACTTCTGCGCTTTCGCGGATATCACCGTCGAAGGTCAGAATGTTGATCATCGGCAGGGCGTGACGACGGCCGACTTCATAGTCGTTGAAGTCGTGCGCCGGGGTGATTTTTACGCAGCCGGTGCCTTTTTCCATGTCGGCGTGTTCGTCGCCCACAATCGGAATACGGCGGTTTACCAGCGGCAGCACCACGAATTTGCCGATCAGATCTTTATAACGCGGATCTTCCGGGTTAACGGCCACGCCGGTATCGCCCAGCAGGGTTTCCGGACGGGTCGTTGCGACCACCAGGTAATCTTTGCCGTCGGCGGTTTTTGCGCCATCGGCCAGCGGATAGCGGATGTGCCACATGGAGCCTTTAGACTCGCGGTTTTCCACTTCCAGGTCAGAGATGGCGGTGCGCAGTTTTGGATCCCAGTTTACCAGGCGTTTGCCGCGGTAAATCAGGTCTTCTTTGTACAGGCGGACGAAGACTTCTTTAACGGCGTTGGACAGGCCTTCGTCCATGGTGAAGCGCTCGCGCTCCCAGTCCACGGAGTTGCCGAGACGGCGCATCTGACGGGTAATGGTGCCGCCGGATTCCGCCTTCCACTGCCAGATTTTGTCGATGAACGCGTCGCGACCGTAGTCGTGGCGGGTTTTTCCTTCTTCAGCGGCAATTTTACGCTCAACCACCATCTGGGTCGCGATACCCGCGTGGTCAGTCCCCGCCTGCCACAGGGTGTTTTTACCCTGCATACGCTGATAGCGGATCATGGTGTCCATGATGGTCTGCTGGAAAGCATGACCCATATGCAAACTGCCGGTGACGTTCGGCGGCGGGATCATGATGCAGAAGGACTCTTTGCTTTCGTCGCCGTTAGGCTTGAAATAGCCCTGCTGTTCCCAGTGCTCGTAAAGCGGCTGTTCGATATCGCGTGGGTTATATGTCTTTTCCATTATTTCCAGGTTGCCGTATTCAGGTTAAAACCAGCCAGGCGGTACGCTTTATAGCGTTCGCGCGCCAGTTGTTTCAAAGATTCTTCGTAAGGGACAAAGTCTACCACTTCTGTGAAAGCGGTGGCAAAATCTGCAAAATCTATCCGCAGGCTAATCAGAATATCGCGCGCGCTGCTGTTGCGCTTTTGCGGCCAGGCAATTTCAACCGGTGCACCGCCGCGCGGGCCTTCGCCCGACAGGTTATGCGGCACAAAACTCTCCGGGGGGCGCGCCCACAGCGCTTCATCCAGGCGAATCGCCTGCTGTTCATCTTCACAGGCAATCAGAACGCGTTTACCTGCGCGCCAACGTTCTGCGGCAATTTCACACACCAGCTGTTCTACGGCGCTGAGGCCATCCTGATGGGTGTCGTTGTCCAGAAGGTAGAACGTTGCATTCTTCATATATGGGGCTTCTTGTGCTCACTTTAAATGCTTAAGCCGGGTGGCGGCTTCGCCTTACCCGGCCTACGGTTTACTGCCGTTTTGACTTACTCGTCGCCGTTAAAACCTGCGCGGTTCAGCAGGAACTGCGACAGCAGCGCCACTGGACGGCCGGTTGCGCCTTTGGCTTTACCGGAGCGCCATGCGGTGCCCGCGATATCCAGGTGTGCCCAGTTGTACTTGCGGGTGAAGCGTGCCAGGAAGCAGCCCGCGGTGATCGCCCCGCCAGGACGTCCGCCAATGTTCGCCATATCCGCAAAGTTAGACTCCAGCTGATCCTGATACTCGTCACCCAGCGGCAGACGCCATGCGCGATCCCCGGCCTGCTCTGAGGCACCAATAAGCTCGTGCGCCAGAGGATTGTGGTTCGACATCAGGCCGGTGATATGGTGACCCAGCGCAATCACACAGGCTCCGGTGAGGGTAGCGACGTCAATCACCGCTTCCGGCTCGAAGCGCTCAACATAGGTCAGCACGTCACACAGCACCAGACGGCCTTCGGCGTCGGTGTTCAGCACTTCAACGGTCTGGCCGGACATGGTGGTCAGAACGTCACCCGGACGATAGGCGCGCCCGCCAGGCATGTTTTCGCAGCCCGCCAGTACGCCGATCACGTTGATAGGCAACTGCAGTTCCGCGACCATGCGCATCACGCCGTAAACCGCCGCCGCACCGCACATGTCGTACTTCATCTCATCCATGCCTTCGGCAGGCTTGATGGAGATACCGCCGGAATCGAAGGTCAGGCCTTTACCGACGAGCACAATCGGGCGCGCGTCTTCGGACGGATTGCCTTTGTACTCGATGACGGACATCAGGGATTCGTTCTGCGAGCCGTTACCGACCGCAAGGTAAGAGTGCATCCCCAGCTCTTTCATCTGCTGTTCGCCGATGACGCGGGTAATGACGTTTTTGCTGTAGGCGTCGGCCAGCTGACGTGCCTGAGAGGCCAGGTACGCCGCGTTACAGATATTAGGCGGCATGTTGCCGAGATCTTTGGCCGCTTTAATGCCGGCTGCGATCGCCAGACCGTGCTGGATCGCGCGTTCGCCGCTGGTCAACTCGCGACGGGTTGGCACGTTAAAGACCATTTTACGCAGCGGACGACGCGGCTCGCTTTTATTGGTCTTCAGCTGATCGAAGCTGTACAGGCTCTCTTTTGCCGTTTCAACCGCCTGACGCACTTTCCAGTAGGTGTTACGCCCTTTAACGTGCAGCTCCGTCAGGAAGCAGACGGCTTCCATTGAGCCGGTATCATTCAGCGTATTGATTGTTTTCTGAATCACCTGCTTATACTGACGTTCATCAAGCTCGCGTTCTTTGCCGCAGCCAATCAGCAGAATACGTTCTGACAGCACGTTCGGAACATGGTGCAGTAACAGCGTCTGCCCAGGTTTGCCTTCCAGTTCGCCACGGCGCAGCAGGGCGCTAATATAGCCGTCACTGATTTTATCGAGTTGCTCGGCGATCGGGGAGAGTCGGCGTGGTTCAAAGACGCCCACAACGATGCAGGCACTCCGCTGTTTCTCCGGGCTACCGCTTTTTACACTGAACTCCATGCACTACGCTCCTGAATCTTAAAGACAACGGCGGCAGCTACGGATAGAATTGAAACCTTTCGTAACTCATGTCCGCTGTTGTGGTGACTTCGTGTTAATCTTACGTTACTACGGTTTCGACACGTCAGAAAAAGTCCTGAAGCGTGAATCCGCCGGATGTTTTAATCTTAGCGATGATTTCGACGACTCAAGAGAATAAATGACGTTTAAGCCATGAAACAAGCGATTTTCCAGCAAAGAGACGGGTTTTTACGGGCGTATTTAAAGTGATAATCATAAGATATCTGGTGCGGGAGACGCTCAAAAGCCAACTGGCGATTCTCTTCATCCTGCTGCTGATTTTTTTCTGTCAGAAGCTGGTTAAGATCCTCGGTGCGGCCGTTGACGGCGAAATTCCAACAAATCTGGTGCTTTCCCTGCTTGGTTTAGGGATCCCGGAAATGGCGCAGCTCATCCTGCCGCTAAGTCTTTTCCTTGGCCTGCTCATGACGCTTGGGAAACTCTACACCGAGAGTGAAATCACGGTGATGCATGCCTGTGGCCTGAGCAAAGCGGTACTGGTGAAAGCGGCCATGATACTGGCGCTGTTCACGGGTATTGTCGCGGCGGTGAATGTGATGTGGGCGGGTCCCATGTCTTCCCGTCATCAGGACGAAGTGCTGGCCGAAGCGAAAGCCAACCCCGGCATGGCAGCCTTAGCCCAGGGGCAGTTCCAGCAGGCGACCGACGGCAACTCCGTGCTGTTCATTGAGAGCGTTGACGGCAGTAAATTCAACGACGTATTCCTGGCGCAGTTACGTCCCAAAGGTAACGCGCGTCCTTCCGTGGTGGTTGCAGACTCCGGCCAGCTTGCTCAGCGCAAAGATGGTTCTCAGATCGTGACGCTGAACAAAGGCACCCGTTTCGAAGGCACCGCCATGCTGCGCGACTTCCGTATTACGGATTTCCAGAACTATCAGGCCATTATCGGCCATCAGGCGGTGGCGCTCGATCCAACGGATACCGAGCAAATGGACATGCGTACCCTGTGGAATACCGATACCGACAGAGCGCGTGCTGAGTTCCACTGGCGTATTACGCTTGTCTTCACCGTGTTTATGATGGCGCTGATTGTCGTTCCGCTGAGCGTGGTGAACCCGCGCCAGGGCCGCGTGCTCTCTATGCTGCCGGCGATGCTGCTTTACCTGATCTATTTCCTGCTGCAAACCTCGATTCGTTCTAACGGCGCGAAGGGGAAGCTGGACCCTATGGTCTGGACATGGTTCGTCAACAGCCTGTACATCTTACTGGCGCTGGGATTAAACCTGTGGGATACGGTGCCTGTGCGCCGCATACGTGCCCGATTCTCGCGTAAAGGAGCCATCTAATGCAGGCGTTTGGCGTTCTTGATCGCTATATCGGTAAAACCATTTTTACCACCATCATGATGACGTTGTTCATGCTGGTGTCACTCTCCGGCATTATCAAATTTGTCGATCAGCTGAAAAAAGCCGGCCAGGGGAGCTATGACGCGATGGGCGCGGGGATGTATACCCTGCTCAGCGTGCCGAAAGATGTGCAGATTTTCTTCCCGATGGCGGCCCTGCTGGGCGCGCTGCTGGGGCTGGGGATGCTGGCGCAGCGCAGTGAGCTGGTCGTTATGCAGGCCTCGGGCTTTACCCGCATGCAGGTTGCGCTGTCGGTAATGAAAACCGCGATCCCACTGGTGCTGTTGACCATGGCGATTGGCGAGTGGGTCGCGCCGCAGGGTGAACAGATGGCGCGTAACTACCGTGCGCAGGCCATGTACGGCGGCTCGCTGCTCTCGACCCAACAAGGTTTATGGGCGAAAGACGGTAAAAACTTCGTCTACATCGAACGGGTGAAGGGGAATGATGAGCTGGGTGGGGTGAGCATCTATGCTTTCGATGACCAGCGCCGTCTGGAGTCAGTCCGCCACGCCTCTTCGGCAAAATTTGACGCCGAACATAAACAGTGGCGTTTGTCCCAGGTCGATGAGTCTAACCTGACCGATCCGAAACAGATTACGGGTTCTCAGACGGTAATCGGTACGTGGAAAACCAACCTGACGCCCGATAAGCTCGGTGTTGTGGCGCTGGATCCTGACGCGCTCTCCATCAGCGGTTTGCACAACTATGTGAAATACCTGAAGTCGAGCGGACAGGACGCAGGACGTTATCAGCTCAACATGTGGAGCAAGATCTTCCAGCCGATGTCCGTGGCGGTGATGATGCTGATGGCGCTGTCGTTTATCTTCGGCCCGTTACGCAGCGTGCCGATGGGCGTGCGCGTCGTGACCGGTATCAGTTTCGGCTTTGTGTTCTACGTGCTCGATCAGATCTTCGGTCCGCTGACGCTGGTTTATGGCATTCCGCCGATAATTGGTGCGCTGCTGCCAAGCGCCAGTTTCCTCCTGATCAGCCTCTGGCTGCTGTTGAAACGCTCCTGATTGACCTCTCCTCGCTTCCGGTTAACCGGGAGCGAGGCTAATCTCCTGTTTCACCCCGCACTTTTTCTCACAACCTTCAACGCCTCGCCCTGAATTTGAGTATTATTGAGCGATAAAGTCGTGAAGGGATCCTCTATGAAGCAAATTCGAATGCTTGCCCAGTATTACGTCGACCTGATGATGAAGCTTGGGCTGGTGCGTTTCTCCATGCTGCTTGCGCTGGCGCTGGTCGTTCTGGCCATTGTCGTACAAATGGCCGTCACCATGGTTCTGCATGGTCAGGTCGAGAGTATCGACGTCATCCGCTCCATCTTCTTTGGCTTGCTCATTACGCCCTGGGCGGTCTATTTCCTTTCCGTAGTGGTTGAACAGCTGGAAGAGTCCCGTCAGCGTCTGTCAAAACTGGTCGATAAACTGGAAGAGATGCGCGAGCGCGACCTGAAGCTCAACGTCCAGCTTAAAGACAATATTGCGCAGCTGAATCAGGAGATTTCCGATCGTGAGAAGGCGGAAGCCGAGCGTCAGGCCACGCTGGAGCAGCTGAAAATCGAAATGAAAGAGCGCGAGGTCACGCAGATCCAGCTTGAGCAGCAATCCTCTTTCCTGCGGTCGTTCCTTGATGCTTCGCCGGATCTGGTGTTTTACCGTAATGAAGATAAAGAATTTTCCGGCTGTAACCGGGCGATGGAGCTGCTCACCGGGAAAAGCGAGAAGCAGCTGATTAACCTGAAGCCGCAGGACGTTTACTCTGAAGAGGCGGCGGCCAAGGTCATGGAGACGGACGAAAAAGTATTCCGCCATAACGTCTCGCTGACCTATGAACAGTGGCTGGATTACCCGGACGGACGCAAAGCCTGCTTTGAGATCCGTAAGGTGCCCTACTATGACCGCGTGGGGAAACGCCACGGCCTGATGGGGTTTGGCCGCGATATCACCGAGCGTAAGCGCTACCAGGATGCCCTGGAGCGCGCCAGCCGCGATAAGACTACCTTTATCTCCACCATCAGCCACGAGCTGCGTACGCCGCTTAATGGCATTGTCGGGCTGAGCCGTATTCTGCTGGATACCGACCTGACAGCAGAGCAGGAAAAATACCTCAAGACTATCCATGTCTCTGCGGTCACGCTGGGTAATATCTTCAACGATATTATTGATATGGATAAGATGGAGCGCCGTAAAGTTCAGCTTGATAATCAGCCTGTTGATTTCACCAGCTTCCTTGCCGACCTAGAAAACCTGTCCGGCCTGCAGGCGCAGCAGAAGGGACTGAGCTTTGTCATGGATCCCACCCTGCCGCTGCCGCATAAAGTGGTGACCGACGGCACGCGTCTGCGTCAGATCCTGTGGAATCTCATCAGCAACGCGGTGAAATTTACCCAGAAGGGGCAGGTGGCGGTGCGCATCCGCTATGACGAAGGCGATATGCTGCACTTCGAGGTGGAAGACTCCGGGATGGGTATTCCGCAGGAGGAGCAGGACAAAATTTTCGCGATGTACTACCAGGTGAAGGACAGCAACGGCGGGAAACCGGCCACAGGAACGGGCATTGGTCTTGCGGTGTCTAAGCGGCTGGCGAAGAGCATGGGGGGCGATATCACCGTTGTCAGCCAGCCGGGCAAAGGATCAACCTTCACGCTAACGGTCCATGCGCCGGCGGTGGCGGAGGAGGTTGAAGACACCTTTGAAAACGACGACATGCCGCTGCCCGCGCTGCACGTCCTGCTGGTGGAAGACATTGAGCTGAACGTGATTGTGGCGCGCTCGGTGCTGGAAAAACTGGGCAATAGCGTGGATGTCGCGATGACCGGTAAGGCCGCGCTGGAGATGTTTAAACCGGGCGAATACGATCTTGTTCTGCTCGATATCCAGCTGCCGGATATGACCGGGCTGGATATCTCTCGTGAGCTGACGCGTCAGTACGTGGCCGACGAGCTGCCGCCGCTGGTGGCGCTGACGGCGAACGTGCTGAAAGACAAAAAAGAGTATCTCGATGCCGGTATGGACGATGTACTCAGCAAGCCGCTGGCGGTGCCTGCTCTGACCGCCATGATTAAGAAGTTCTGGGATACCCGTGATGAAGAGGAGAGCACCATGACGTCTGTTGATAGCGCAAAAGCCCAAATGATACTCGATACCGCAATGCTGGAGCAGTACATCGATCTGGTGGGTCCGAAACTGATTACCGATGGTCTGGCGGTGTTCGAAAAAATGATGCCGGGCTATCTGAGCGTGCTGGAATCAAACCTGACGGCTCGTGACCAGAAGGGCATCGTCGAAGAAGGACATAAAATCAAAGGCGCCGCCGGCTCGGTCGGCTTACGCCATCTGCAGCAGCTGGGTCAACAGATTCAGTCGCCTGATTTACCTGCATGGGAAGATAACGTGGGTGATTGGGTTGAAGAGATGAAACAAGAGTGGCAAAACGATGTGGCGGTGCTTAAAGCCTGGGTAGACGCCAGAAAAAAATGACCCCGGATTAACCGGGGTGCGCGAATACTGCGCCAACACCAGGGAAATCGTGGCTGCGCCTGTTTTATAAAGTTATTTTCGAAAGGGCGCTGCCTGAAAAATTTAGGCCGCACGCAGATAAGATAGCAAATCTTAAATGGTTTGTTACATGAATCAGTGAAATGTGTGAAGCATAGCGTTTTAATCAAAATTATTAATGTGCTTCAGCAAGTTGCAGAAAAGGATTGTCATGATGAAAAAGATTGGTGTCGTGCTGAGCGGATGCGGTGTTTACGATGGTTCTGAAATACATGAAGCCGTAATCACGCTGCTGGCCCTGGCTAAGCAGGGAGCAGAGGTTATTTGTTTTGCGCAGGACAAAAATCAGGCGGATGTGATTAATCATCTGACCGGCGAGCCGATGGCAGAAACCCGCAATGTACTGATTGAAGCCGCGCGTATTGCGCGAGGTGATATCCATCCTCTTATTCAGGCAGACCCTACAGAGCTTGATGCGCTTATTGTGCCGGGTGGGTTTGGCGCGGCCAAAAATCTCAGTACCTTTGCTGCGCAGGGAGCGGAGTGTCAGGTCGATCCTCATTTAAAGGCGCTGTCGCAGGCCATGCACGCGGCAGGAAAACCGCAGGGCTTTATCTGCATCGCGCCGGCAATGCTGCCCAGGATTTTTGATTTCCCGCTGCGCCTGACTATCGGGACGGATATTGATACCGCAGAGATCGTCGAGGAAATGGGGGGCGAACACGTTCCGTGCCCGGTTGATGACATTGTGGTTGATGAAGATAACAAAATTGTCACCACGCCGGCTTATATGCTGGCGAATAATATCGCTGAGGCGGCCTCAGGTATTGAAAAGCTGGTGGCTCGCGTGCTGGTGCTGACTGAATGAGGCGTAAATTTGCCGCAGGCGCAGGGGTGAAACGTTTTCTCTTGCGCATCGTACTTGTGCTGGCGGTATTCTGGGGAGGCGGGCTGGCTTTATTCAGCATTATGCCGGTTCCGTTCTCTGCCGTTATGGTTGAGCGCCAGCTTAGCGCGTGGTTCAGCGGCGATTTCAGCTACGTTGCCCACTCTGACTGGGTGAGCATGGACGAGATCTCCCCGTTCATGGGGCTGGCGGTCATCGCGGCGGAGGACCAGAAATTCCCGGAGCACTGGGGGTTCGACGTGGCGGCCATTGAGAAGGCGCTAGCCCATAACGAACGCCATGAAAACCGCGTGCGCGGGGCATCAACCTTGTCGCAGCAGACGGCCAAAAACCTGTTTCTGTGGGATGGTCGAAGCTGGGTGCGAAAAGGGCTGGAAGCAGGGTTGACCCTGGGGATGGAAACGGTCTGGAGCAAAAAACGCATTCTGACCGTCTATCTCAACGTCGCTGAGTTTGGCGACGGTATATTTGGCGTGGAAGCTGCCGCACAGCGGTATTTCAATAAGCCAGCCAGCCGTCTGAGCATGTCAGAAGCGGCGCTATTGGCCGCTGTGTTACCGAACCCTATCCGCTTTAAGGCCAGTGCCCCATCAGGTTATGTGCGAAGCCGTCAGGCGTGGATTATGCGCCAGATGAATCAGCTGGGTGGAGAGGAGTTTATGCAGCGTAATAATCTTATGTAGAGCGGGTAAGCGCAGCGCTACCCGCCTGAATAGCAGACCTTAATCTTCGTCGAACCCTGCGTTAAACAGGGCAATCACCGCCGCCAGCGCTTCCTCTTCCTGAGGGCCGGTGGCTTCTACTTCAATCTGGCGCCCTTTGGCGGAATCCAGCATCAGCAGCGCAATCACGCTGTTCGCCTCCGCTTCGGTGCCTTCGTCATTCCGCAGCAGAACCTCTGCATCGAAACCCTGCATCAGCTCAAACAACTTCATCGCCGGGCGTGCATGCATACCCAGCTTGTTGGTGATCTCAACGGTTTGTTTTACGGTCATGTTTTACGTTTTTCCAGCGTGCGATGACGGGACTGAACGTTCTTCCCGCGCGAGCGGAAATAGTCGGCCAGCTGTTCGGCGATGTAAACCGAACGATGTTTACCGCCGGTACAGCCAATCGCCACCGTCAGGTAGCTACGATTGTTTGTCTCCAGCATAGGTAACCATAGCTCAAGGTAGCTTCGCGTCTGGTAGATAAAATTGTGTACTTCTGTGTGCCGGTCGAGGAACGCCGCCACCGGCTTATCCAGACCGGTCATTGGACGCAGTTTTGGATCCCAGTGCGGGTTCGGCAGGAAGCGCACGTCGAAAACGTAATCCGCATCAATCGGAATACCGTGCTTAAAGCCGAAGGATTCGAACACCATCGTCAGTTCGCGCTCGCGTTTACCCAACAGCCGGGTACGCAGCATTTCCGCCAGCTCGTGAACGGACATCTCAGAGGTGTCGACAATCAGGTCGGCACGAGAACGCAGCGGCTCCAGCAGGTCGCTCTCTTCATCGATAGCGCTCTCCAGAGAGAGGTTCTTGCTGGAAAGCGGATGCAAACGACGGGTATCGCTGTAGCGGCGGATCAGCGTATTGCGGTCTGCATCGAGGAACAGCAGCTGAGGCGAGAACGCGTCAGGCAGGTTGCTCATGGCCTGTTCGAAGATCTCTGGCGATTCAGGCATGTTACGAACGTCGATACTGACGGCGGCAGAGGTTTGTCTCTCCGCCAGCGTGCGTGCCAGGTCGGGTAACAACACGACCGGCAGGTTATCGACGCAGTAAAAACCCATGTCTTCCAGGGCGCGCAGAGCAACGGATTTCCCCGACCCTGAACGGCCACTGACAATCATCAGCACCATGTTCCGTTTCTCCTCAGGACAACAGATGTGAAGGCCATCTCCTGGTTATGCATCATCCTGATTGCCTTCTGCTTCAGTGATAATTTGATAGAGCTCTTCATCACTTTGGGCCGAGCGCAGTCGACGGCAAATGGTTTTATCGGCCAGACGTTTTGCGACCAGCGACAGCGTATGCAGATGGGTTTTCGTCTGGTCGGCAGGCACCAGCAGCGCGAAGAGGAGATCGACGGGCTGGTTATCAATGGCATCGAAGGCGATGGGTGTTTCAAGCTGCACAAACACACCAACGGCACGCAGGGTATCCTCTTCCAGTTTGCCGTGCGGGATCGCGATGCCGTTGCCGATACCGGTACTGCCCATTTTTTCACGGGTCAGAATCGCTTCGAACACCACCTGCGGCGGCAGGCCCAGCTGTTTGGCAGCCAGTTCACTGATGATCTCCAGCGCACGTTTTTTGCTCTGGCAGTGAACCGCACTGCGGGTACATTCCTGGTTAAGGACATTGCTCAGTTGAAGAGCGGAATCGTTGTTCATCATAATTTCACCTAAGCGCTAACTGTACAAATGGCCTGTTGTGTTTCACAACAGGCCGTCTTGCACCCGTTAACTGCCCGGACAATTAGTGTTGTTTCAGTTTATCTTTATGTTTATTGAGCTGTCGTGCAAGCTTATCAATCAAGCCGTCGATAGCAGCGTACATGTCTTGCCCTTCCGCACTGGCATGCAGTTCACCCCCGTTAACATGCAGGGTGGCATCCGAGATATGAGTCACTTTCTCCACTTTCAACACAATATAGACCTGATTGATCCTTTCGAAATACTGCTCGAGTTTTGCAAACTTCGCGTTCACGAAGTCGCGTAAAGCCTCAGTAATTTCGACGTTTTGTCCAGTGATGTTGAGCTGCATAGTGTCTTCCTTATCGGTTGTGTCAGACCAGCTGTTTACGCTGGTTGGACGGCGGAATGGATAAAGACTCTCGATACTTCGCAACAGTACGACGTGCCACCATAATACCCTGATCGGACAGCATGGTGGTTAACTTACTGTCGCTTAGTGGCTTCGCGGGGTTCTCCGCGGCGATCAACTTCTTCACCAGGGCACGAATGGCCGTTGACGACGCTTCGCCGCCGCCCTCGGTATTCACATGGCTGGAGAAGAAATACTTAAGCTCAAATATACCGCGTGGACTGTGCAGATACTTCTGCGTGGTGACACGGGAAATGGTTGATTCATGCATCTCGACGGCCTGGGCGATATCCGCCAGTACCATCGGTTTCATATACTCTTCGCCCTGCTCAAAGAACGCCTGCTGCTGTTCGACAATACAGCGGCTGACGCGCAGCAGCGTATCATTTCGGCTTTCCAGACTTTTGATCAGCCATCGCGCTTCCTGAAGATTGCTACGAATATATTGATTGTCGGAGTCGTTACGCGCGCTGGTGCACATGGAGGCATACTGCTGGTTGATTTGCAGGCGAGGGATGCTGTCTGAATTCAGTTCAACGACCCAGCGGTCATTGTGTTTTCTCACCAGCACGTCCGGGATGACGTACTCGGGCTCGCTGGTCTGGATCGACTGTCCCGGGCGCGGATCGAGTGACTGGATCAGATTCACCGCTTCTTTCAGCACCTCTTCCTTCAGGCGCGTGACGCGCATCAGGCTGCGGAAATCGTGGTTGGCCAACAGATCCAGATGATCGCTGATGATTAAGCGCGCCTCGTCGAGCCATGGCGTCTCTTTGCTGAACTGAGAAAGCTGGATCAGCAGGCAGTCGCGCAGATCTTTTGCGGCCACGCCTACCGGATCGAAACGCTGGATGCGCTTCAGAACGGCTTCGATCTCCTCAAGTTCAATCTCTTCGTCGCCCATGCTTTCCAGGATATCGTCCAGCGTGACGGTCAAATAGCCGGTGTCGTCAACGGCATCGACAATTGAGGTGGCAATCGCGCGGTCGGTATCGGAGAAGGGGGTAAGTTCCACCTGCCACATCAGGTAATCCTGCAGCGACTGGGTGGTTTCTCCCTGATAGACCGGTAGCTCATCATCCTGGTAGTCTGCACGCGTACCGGAAGGGGTTCCGGCGGTGTAGATTTCATCCCAGCTGGCATCCAGCGGTAGCTCGTCGGGCATCTCTTTTTGTTCGAGTGCATCCGCGGTGTCGAGCGCTTCTGTATCCTGTGACTGCTGAGTATCTACCTCGTCATGAAGATCGGTTTGTTCCAGCAGGGGGTTGCTGTCCAGCGCCTGCTGGAGCTCCTGCTGAAGTTCTAACGTGGACAGTTGCAACAGGCGAATTGCCTGCTGTAGCTGCGGCGTCATTGCCAGTTGTTGGCTGAGCCTTAATTGCAAACCTTGCTTCATGTTCAGAGCATTTTTCTCCGGTTCGGCGTTACGTTACCTCTACCCTATCAGAGTCTGAAGTCTTCCCCAAGATAGACGCGCTTAACATGATCGTCTTCGAGGATCTGCTGCGGCGTACCGTGGGCGATCAGATTGCCCTGGCTGACAATATACGCGCGTTCACACACGGCCAGCGTTTCACGGACGTTGTGGTCGGTGATCAGTACGCCAAGCCCGCTGTCACGCAGGTGTTCAATGATGCGTTTAATGTCGATAACCGAGATCGGGTCAACGCCGGCAAACGGTTCATCCAGAAGGATAAATTTCGGGTTTGCGGCCAGCGCACGTGCAATCTCAACACGACGGCGTTCACCCCCGGAGAGTGCCTGACCGAGGCTGTCGCGCAGATGCTCAATGTGGAACTCTTCCATCAACTCGTTGGCACGATCCTGACGCTGTTCGCTGGTCAGATCGTTACGAATTTCCAGGACCGCCATCAGGTTATCGTAAACGCTAAGACGACGGAAAATGGAGGCTTCCTGCGGCAGGTAGCCGATCCCGCGACGCGCGCGCGCGTGCAGCGGCAGAAGGCTGATGTCTTCATCGTCAATGATAATGTTGCCGGCATCGCGCGGCACAATGCCAACGACCATGTAGAAGGTGGTGGTTTTACCCGCACCGTTAGGGCCAAGCAGCCCTACAATTTCGCCGGAGTTGACGGTCAGACTGACATCTTCTACGACACGGCGGCCCTTGTAGGCCTTCGCGAGATTTTTTGCAGTTAATGTTGCCATAACGAATTAGTTACTCTTCTTCTGTGCCGGGGCCTGGCCTTTGCCTTTGTCCTGCAGCTGCGACGGAACCAGGACGGTCGTGACGCGTTTGCCTTTCTCGCTGGAGGCCTGCATTTTTTGCTCTTTCACCAGATAGGTGATCTGGTCGCCGGTAATGTTGCTGTCCAGCTGTTCCAGATACGCGTTTCCGGTCAGGATGACCAGGTCCTTCGCCAGCTCATAGTGCATATGCGAAGCGCGGCCTTTCACCGGCTTGCCGTTGTCCTGCATCTGGTAGAAGGTGGCCGGGTTGCCGTAACCATCAATGATCTCTTTGCCCTGCTCGCCACCCGGACGGGTCACGACCACTTTGTCGGCGTTAATTTTGATGGTGCCCTGAGTCATGACGACGTTACCCGTGAAGGTGACGACGTTGCCCTGCATATCGAGAGACTGGGTATCAGACTCGATATGGATCGGTTGGTCGGTATCGCCCGTTACAGCAAGCGCGGGGAGACTGGTCGCCAGCATCGCGCTGGCGATAATTACTTTAAGGCTGAGTTTGTTTGTTTTGAATTTCATAGGAGGTTCTAACCTTTTCAATCAGCTCGGCGTTCTTGCTGCGTAAGTTCCCGCGCATTCTCAAACCGCTGGAATTAAATGTTGTGCCATACAGTGTGACCAGATCCTGCGAGGTCACGTCCTGGGTTACCAGGTTAATTTGGGCATTATCCGTCGTAATTTTTCGCAGTTGCGAGTCAGCGGTCAGGGCGTTGACTTCAACGTGGCCATACAGATAAAGCATACGGTCATTTGTCAGTTTTGCCCGATCTGACTTAATTGACCACGTTGGCACTTTGTCCTTATCAAATGTGGTCATGACAGGTTGGGTAAACCACGAAATACCGTCATCTGAAAAATATTCAACATGCTGGGCAATCAGGCGATAGTTCAGCGCGCCTTCCGGGCTGTAGACCACGGTGTCGCTGTGATCGCTTTTATAGGTTGGATCGTTATTGTTGACCACTTCCGTTTGCGGATCGTCGCGATCGGCAAGGTTCACGCCAATCAATACCAGTGCGACAAGCGAAAGCAAAATGATAATCCAGCGTCTGGTTTTACTCATATCGATTGCCCTTTGGCCTCATCAAGCTTGCCCTGCGCCAGCAAAAGCAGATCGCAGACTTCACGTACGGCACCACGGCCCCCGTTGATGTGGGTAACGTAGTCAGCGCGCGGGATCAGCAGCGGATGCGCATCGGCAACGGCGATGCTCAGCCCGACTTCAGCCATCACGGGCCAGTCAATCAGATCGTCCCCGACGTAGGCTACGTTTTCCGGCGCGATAGCCAGTTTACCCAGTAAATCCTTATACGCCGCCATCTTATCGGATTGACCCTGATACAGATGGGTAATTCCTAAGGTTTCACAGCGGTCTTCTACCAGTTTAGCTTTTCGCCCGGTGATGATAGCCACCTCAATACCCGAGGTGAGCGCGCAGCGGATACCGTAGCCGTCGCGAACGTTAAACGCTTTCAGCTCTTCACCATTATTGCCCATGTAAATCAGGCCATCGGAAAGTACGCCATCCACGTCCAGGATGAGCAGACGAATGTTTTCCGCCTTTGCCATCATCTGGGTACTGACCGGTCCATAACAGGTTGCAAGGGATGCACCCGCATTACTCATTGTCTTATCCTTCATTACACTACGCCTGCGCGCAGCAGATCATGCATATGTACCACACCCAGCAACTGGTCGCCATCGGCAACCATCACTGAGGTAATGTGGCGGGACTGCATCAGGTTCAGCACATCCACGGCCAGCGTACCCGGACGGACGCGGATACCGCCCGGCGTCATCACATCGGCAATGCCGAGCTTGCGGACATCTACACCCATGTCGAACACGCGGCGCAGGTCGCCATCGGTGAAGATCCCCTGAATTTTCATCAGATCGTCGCACACGACCGTCATACCCAGATTCTTACGGGTGATTTCCAGCAGCGCATCACGCAGGGAGGCTTCTTTACTGACGTGAGGGATCTCATCCCCGGTGTGCATAATATCGTTTACCCGAAGCAGAAGCTTGCGCCCCAGCGCGCCGCCCGGGTGGGAAAGCGCGAAATCTTCCGGCGTAAAACCGCGGGCTTCGAGCAGCGCGACGGCAAGCGCATCACCCATCACCAGTGCGGCGGTGGTGCTGGACGTCGGCGCCAGGCCGAGCGGACAGGCCTCCTTGGGCACTTTCACGCACAGGTGAATATCGGCTGCCCGCGCCATGCTGCTTTCCGGACGGCTGGTCATGCAAATAAGCGGCACCTGCAGTCGCTTCAGTACCGGGATCAGCGCCAGAATTTCATTGGACTCCCCGGAGTTGGACAGCGCGATGACGATATCCTGCGGCGTGACCATACCCAGGTCACCGTGCGCGGCTTCCCCCGGATGTACAAAGAAGGAAGAGGTTCCGGTGCTGGCAAACGTTGCCGCCATTTTGCGTCCAATGTGGCCGGACTTACCCATCCCCATCACCACGACTTTGCCGGCACAGTAGAACATCTTCTCACATGCCAGACTAAAATCCTGATTAATGTACTGATCTAACTGCGCCAGACCTTCACGTTCAATCTCCAGAACCTCTTTGCCTGCTTTCTGAAAGTCAAAACCCGGCTGCAATTCTATTTGCGACATAATGCGTTTCCGTTTACCCAGAGAGAAGAGGCGAGAGCCAGTACAGCATCGCCATCCATACGATAAATCCACCCGTCAGCAGCGCGCCTGCGCCTTTGCCGATCTGTCGTTGCCGCCGCCAGCAGAGCAGGGCAAATATCACGCTGACCAATAACATCACGCCGTAGTCGCGTGATAACGCCAGGGGATTAAAGGGCCCTGGCGTTATCAGGGCCGGCAGGCCCATCACAATGGCGATATTAAATATGTTGGAACCGATGATATTACCAATGGCAATGTCATCCTCACCTTTCCGTGCCCCCGCAATGGCCGTGGCCAGCTCCGGCAGGCTGGTGCCGATGGCAATCACCGTCAGGCCAATGGTCAGTTCACTGATGGCGAAATAGTTCGCCAGCACGGTCGCGTTATCCACGACCATGCGCGTTGCCATCGGCATGATGATCAGCGCAACGCCAAGCCAGAGCAGGGCAACAGGCAGCGTGCCTTCTCGCGGCAGTTCGGCGACCTGCTCCCGCGTGAGGCTATCCTGACCCTGCTTCTCAGCCAGACGGGCGATTTTAACACTATACAGCAGCCAGATGACGGCCAGCGCCAGCAGGAAAATGCCGTCGCTGTAGCTCAGCACACCATCGTAAAATACGCAGCCTGCCAGCAGGCTTACGATTAACATTAGCGGCAATTCACGGCGCAGAACATCAGAATGCACGCGAAATGGATGGAGCAGTGCGGCCAGGCCCAAAATCAAGAGTATATTGACGATGTTGGAGCCAATCGCGGTACCAACTGCCAGGTCTAACTGACCATGCAGCGATGCCGAGACAGAGACGATGATTTCAGGAAGTGACGTTCCAACACTCACCACGGTCATCCCGATGACGACAGGCGGTACGCCGGTCAGGCGACACAGGATAGATGCAGCAAACACTAAACGGTCAGCACTGTAGACCACCAAAAGTAAACCAATTATTAACAGTGCTGTTGCTAAAAGCATCAAAAGTCCTTTCTTCAGGTATACTCGTCGGTCCATCGCACGGGAATGGCTGGACTGCATACAGTCTGAGGCGTAACGAATTCCTAATTTTGACTTTATGCGCCGGAAAAGTAAAACAAATGCCAGCTTTCGCTAACCTCAACGGCTATTATTCTGTAAAAATGCGGAGTTGAGGGCTGATTCAGGCGGCATGCCTTAACGTGAGCAGGGTAATAAAGGAACCATAAATGAGCCAAACGATGGCGAATTTAGTCGATGTTCGCGGCGTGAGTTTTTCTCGCGCCAACAGATTGATATTTGATGATATTTCGTTGACCGTACCGCGTGGCAAAATCACTGCCATCATGGGGCCGTCCGGGATCGGTAAAACGACCCTGCTGCGCCTTATTGGTGGGCAGATCCCACCTGATAGCGGTGAAATCCTCTTTGATGGCGAAAACATCCCGGAGATGTCACGCTCGCGTCTGTATACTGTCCGCAAACGCATGAGCATGCTCTTTCAGTCGGGAGCCTTGTTCACCGACATGAATGTCTTTGATAACGTGGCCTATCCGCTGCGTGAGCATACCAGCCTGCCGCCAGAACTGCTGAAAAGCACGGTGATGATGAAGCTCGAAGCCGTCGGTTTGCGGGGCGCTGCAAAGCTGATGCCTTCGGAGCTGTCCGGCGGGATGGCGCGCCGCGCCGCGCTGGCACGCGCCATTGCATTAGAACCTGATTTAATCATGTTCGACGAACCGTTTGTTGGACAGGATCCCATCACGATGGGCGTGCTGGTGAAGCTCATCTCTGAACTGAACAGCGCGCTTGGCGTCACCTGCATTGTAGTATCTCACGATGTACCGGAAGTATTGAGCATTGCCGATTACGCCTATATTGTGGCGGACAAAAAGATCGTCGCACACGGTAGCGCTCAGGCGCTGCAGGAAAATTGCGATCCGCGCGTGCGGCAGTTCCTTGACGGTATTGCCGATGGCCCTGTGCCATTCCGCTACCCGGCGGGCGACTATCGTGACGATTTACTGGGAATAGGGAGTTAAGCCACTCATGCTGTTAAATGCGTTGGCCGCTCTCGGACACCGTGGCATAAAAACCATCAGGACGTTCGGGCGTGCCGGATTGATGTTATTCAACGCGCTGGTCGGCAAGCCGGAATTCCGTAAGCACGCACCGCTGCTGGTGCGGCAGCTTTATAATGTCGGCGTGCTGTCGATGCTCATCATCATTGTCTCCGGTCTGTTTATCGGTATGGTGCTTGGGCTGCAGGGCTATCTGGTTCTGACAACCTACAGTGCGGAAACCAGCCTCGGGATGCTGGTGGCGCTCTCGCTGCTGCGCGAGCTGGGGCCGGTTGTGGCGGCGCTGTTGTTCGCCGGGCGCGCGGGGTCGGCATTAACGGCTGAAATTGGCCTGATGCGTGCGACCGAGCAGCTCTCCAGCATGGAGATGATGGCGGTCGATCCGCTGCGTCGCGTGATCTCGCCGCGTTTCTGGGCTGGGGTGATCTCTTTACCGTTACTGACTATTCTGTTTGTCGCCGTGGGTATCTGGGGCGGTTCGCTGGTTGGTGTGCACTGGAAAGGCATTGATGCCGGTTTCTTCTGGTCCGCGATGCAGGACGCCATCGACCTGCGAATGGATCTGGTTAACTGCCTGATTAAAAGCGTGGTATTTGCCATTACGGTCACCTGGATTGCATTGTTCAATGGTTACGATGCCATCCCGACGTCGGCGGGCATTAGCCGCGCAACTACACGTACAGTCGTACATTCGTCGCTGGCCGTACTGGGTCTGGATTTTGTGCTCACCGCACTGATGTTTGGGAATTGAGTTCATGCAAACGAGAAAAAATGAAATTTGGGTCGGTGTATTCCTGCTGCTGGCGCTGCTGGCCGCGCTGTTTATCTGCCTGAGAGCGGCGGATATCACGTCTGTACGCACCGAGCCGACGTATCGCATCTATGCCACCTTCGATAACATCGGCGGGCTGAAGGCGCGTTCACCGGTCCGCATCGGCGGCGTGGTGATCGGACGCGTATCTGACATTACGCTGGATGAGAAAACCTACCTGCCACGCGTCGCGATGGATATCGAAGAGCGTTACAACCATATCCCGGACACCAGTTCCCTTTCTATCCGTACTTCCGGCCTGCTGGGCGAACAATATCTGGCGCTTAACGTTGGCTTTGAAGATCCCGAGCTGGGAACGACTATCCTTAAAGACGGTAGCGTCATTCAGGATACGAAATCCGCGATGGTTCTGGAGGATATGATTGGTCAGTTCCTTTACAACAGTAAAGGGGATGAGAAAAAATCCGACGCTGCCCCTGCGCAGAGCGAAGATCATACCGACGTCGCACCGACGCCAGGTGCTGCGAATTAATATCAGGAGAAGTCATTCATGTTTAAACGACTGTTAATGGTTGCCATGCTGGTCATCGCCCCTCTAACCGCCGCCCACGCTGCGGATCAGAGTAACCCGTACAAACTGATGGACGAAGCGGCGAAGAAGACATTCGACCGTCTTAAAAACGAACAGCCTAAAATTCGTGCTAATCCTGATTATCTGCGTGACGTTGTTGACCAGGAACTGCTGCCGTACGTGCAGATTAAATATGCGGGTGCGCTGGTGCTGGGACGTTATTACAAAGACGCGACCCCTGCGCAGCGTGATGCCTACTTTGCCGCGTTCCGTGAATACCTGAAACAGGCTTATGGCCAGGCGCTGGCGATGTACCACGGCCAGACCTATCAGATTGCGCCTGAGCAGCCGCTGGGCGATGCGACCATCGTCCCTATCCGTGTGACGATCATCGATCCTAACGGTCGTCCGCCGGTTCGTCTGGATTTCCAGTGGCGTAAAAACAGCCAGACCGGTCACTGGCAGGCTTATGACATGATTGCCGAAGGGGTAAGCATGATCACCACCAAACAGAACGAATGGAGCGACCTGCTGCGCACCAAAGGCATTGATGGCCTGACCGCTCAGTTGCAGTCTATCTCTCGCCAGAAAATTACTCTGGATGAGAAGAAGTAATGTCACAGCAACTCAGCTGGTCGCGTGAAGGCGAGACATTAAAGCTGTCCGGTGAACTGGATCAGGATCTGCTGAACCCACTGTGGGACAAACGCCACGAAGCGATGCAGGGCGTGACGCTTATCGACTTAACCGACGTCACGCGGGTAGATACGGCAGGTGTTGCGCTGCTTGCCCATCTGATTGCCGTGGGGAAAAAGCAGGGGACAAGCGTCACGCTTCACGGCGCGAGCGATAATGTCGTGACCCTTGCGCAGCTCTACAATCTCCCTCAGGACGTACTGCCTCGTTAATATTTTCAGTGCGTTACTTCCGAAAGCCCTGACTGTTTCATCGTCGGGGCTTTTTGCTTGTTTAAGACAACGCCACTTTGCTCTAAGATGTTGGGCTTGTTTTCACTATCAGATGATTAAGAGCCCATGGAAAATCATGAAATCCAGACAGTGCTGATGAATGCACTCTCCCTCCAGGAAGCCCACGTCACTGGCGATGGCAGTCACTTCCAGGTTATTGCTGTGGGTGAGATGTTCGACGGTATGAGCCGCGTGAAGAAACAGCAGGCTGTGTACGCGCCGCTGATGGAATATATTGCGGATAACCGCATCCACGCCCTGTCGATTAAAGCGTTCACCCCGCAAGAGTGGGCACGCGATCGCAAACTAAACGGTTTTTGAGCTGAGGGCGACAGGCCCGCAGCACGGTTGAATTTATAAGAGAGCACACAATGGATAAATTTCGTGTACAGGGGCCAACGCGTCTCCAGGGCGAAGTCACAATTTCTGGCGCTAAAAACGCCGCGCTGCCAATCCTCTTTGCTGCGCTGCTGGCTGAAGAGCCGGTAGAAATTCAGAACGTACCGAAGCTGAAAGATATCGACACCACCATGAAGCTGCTCACCCAGCTGGGCACGAAAGTTGAGCGTAACGGTTCCGTCTGGATCGACGCCAGCAAGGTGAACAACTTCTCAGCCCCTTACGATCTGGTGAAAACCATGCGTGCATCCATCTGGGCGCTTGGCCCGCTGGTAGCGCGTTTTGGTCAGGGACAGGTCTCTCTGCCAGGCGGCTGCGCCATCGGTGCACGTCCGGTTGATCTGCACATCTTCGGTCTGGAAAAACTGGGCGCCGAGATTAAGCTGGAAGAAGGTTACGTTAAAGCGTCCGTTAATGGTCGTCTGAAAGGCGCGCACATCGTCATGGACAAAGTGAGCGTGGGCGCAACGGTCACCATTATGTCTGCGGCGACGCTGGCAGAAGGTACCACCATCATCGAAAATGCCGCGCGCGAACCGGAGATTGTGGATACCGCCAACTTCCTCGTGGCGCTGGGGGCAAAGATTTCCGGTCAGGGTACCGACCGTATCACCATCGAAGGCGTTGAGCGTCTGGGCGGTGGTGTCTATCGCGTTCTGCCGGACCGTATCGAAACCGGTACCTTCCTGGTCGCTGCGGCGATTTCTGGCGGGAAGATTGTTTGTCGCAACGCGCAGCCAGATACCCTGGATGCGGTGCTGGCGAAACTGCGCGATGCGGGTGCGGATATCGAAATCGGTGAAGACTGGATCAGCCTCGATATGCACGGTCAGCGTCCAAAAGCGGTCAATGTGCGTACGGCGCCGCATCCGGCGTTCCCTACGGACATGCAGGCACAGTTCACCCTGTTGAACCTGGTTGCCGAAGGCACTGGCTTCATCACAGAAACCATTTTCGAGAACCGCTTTATGCACGTACCGGAGCTGATCCGTATGGGCGCGCATGCTGAGATCGAAAGTAATACCGTGATTTGCCACGGCGTTGAGAAACTGTCAGGTGCTCAGGTGATGGCAACCGATCTGCGTGCGTCTGCAAGCCTGGTGCTGGCGGGTTGTATCGCGGAAGGTACAACGATCGTGGATCGTATCTATCACATCGATCGTGGTTATGAACGTATCGAAGATAAACTGCGCGCGCTGGGTGCCAACATCGAGCGTGTGAAGGGCGAGTAATCGTTCCGGCAGCCCCCTGCCAGCAATGACCGGGGGGTTGCTGTTCCTGTCAAAAATGCGTTATTCCTGCGGTTCTCTTTTTACCTTTCTCTGGCGAATCATGCGCGATCTGTCGATAAATTCATGGGTGATGGGATCGTGATAGCGTGAAGGCCAAATTACCCACGGATGCGTATCCAGCGCCGTCGCGATAATTAATTCTCCCTTGGGCCAGGGGCGGGTGAGGGCGTTTGCCAGAGTGGAAGAACTCAGTCCATGGCGGCGGGACTCTGCTGCCAGTGAAGTGCCTCTTTTGCGCAGCGCGGCAATAATATCAGCCGTGTGCCAGTCGATAAATTTCGTATCCATAACGCCGTCCTTAAGTTCGGATTCACCTACGCCGTTTCTTCTGAAACGACGCGGTTACTATACCCATTTCAACTTCTTGTTCTAAAAAGTTCGCGTTACTTGAAGGGATATTCAGAATAAGACACGGCTTTATTCATGCGGTCTCTAAACCGATGAATTTACATGAACACGGAATTTACAGGTGTGTACTGGAATCTCCCCGCTATCGCTGCGGGGAGAAACAAGAGGATTAACGGTCGCGCTGAACGGCGATGTGGGCAAGACCAATCAGTGCCTCGCGCCACGGGCTGTCTGGAATGACCTGAAGCGCTTCGATGGCTTTGTCGGCTTCTTCTTCCGCGCGCTGACGCGTCCATTCCAGCGATCCGCAGATAGCCATAGTTTCCAGTACAGGTTCCAGAAGATGGCGGCCATTTCCCTGCTCAATCGCTTCACGGATCATTTTCGCCTGGTCGGCTGTTCCGTTGCGCATAGCATGAAGCAGCGGCAGGGTGGGTTTACCTTCGTTCAGGTCATCGCCCACGTTTTTACCGAGCGTCTCGCCGTCCGCACTGTAGTCCAGCAAATCATCAATCAGCTGGAAGGCCGTACCCAGATAGCGGCCATAGTCCTGCAGGCCTTTTTCCTGGGCTTCAGTACAGTCGGCCAGAATGCCGGAACACTGGGCAGCCGCTTCAAACAGGCGCGCCGTTTTGCTGTAGATGACGCGCATGTAGTTTTCTTCGGTGATATCAGGGTCGTTGACGTTCATCAGCTGCAGCACTTCGCCTTCAGCAATGACGTTTACGGCTTCGGACATCACTTCCAGCACTTTCAGGGAGCCCAGGCTGGTCATCATCTGGAAGGCGCGGGTATAGATAAAATCCCCCACCAGGACGCTGGCTGCGTTTCCGAAAGCGGCGTTTGCCGTGGCTTTGCCACGACGCATATCCGATTCATCCACAACATCGTCATGCAGAAGCGTCGCCGTGTGAATAAATTCGATGAGCGCTGCGATAGTGATGTGAGCATTTCCCTGATAGCCAACGGCTCTGGCAGCCAGAATGGCAATCATCGGACGAATGCGTTTACCGCCGCCGCTGACGATGTAATAGCCCAACTGATTGATCAGCTGAACGTCAGAGTTGAGTTGCTCCAGGATTGCTGCATTCACACCCGCCATATCTTGCGCGGTTAACTCGTTGATTTTTTCTAAATTCATCGCAAAAGCCGGGCTTTTTATCCTGTTGATCCCATCTTCAATGGGGTAACGAAGGGTTTCGGTTTATCAATAGTAGTGCTGATTGTACTGAAAAAACGGCACAGATAAACGTTACCGTACGTGTTGTGTTTTTTTTCTTCATGTATTGACGGTAGCACTTGTCAAAGGCTCGCGTTTTGCGTAATATTCGCGCCCTATTGTGAATATTTATAGCGCACTCTGATTCATACGAGGACGTGCGCGGAAGCGGAGTTTATATGTACGCGGTTTTCCAAAGTGGTGGTAAACAACACCGAGTAAGCGAAGGTCAGACCGTTCGCCTGGAAAAGCTGGACATCGCAACTGGCGAATCTGTTGAGTTCGCAGAAGTTCTGATGATCGCAAACGGTGAAGAAGTCAAAATCGGCGTTCCTTTCGTTGATGGCGGCGTTATCAAAGCTGAAGTTGTTGCACACGGTCGTGGCGAGAAAGTTAAAATCGTTAAGTTTCGTCGTCGTAAGCACTACCGTAAGCAGCAGGGCCACCGTCAGTGGTTCACTGATGTGAAAATTACTGGCATCAGCGCCTAAGACCTGAGGAGAGATTTAAATGGCACATAAAAAGGCTGGCGGCTCCACACGTAACGGTCGCGATTCAGAAGCTAAACGCCTTGGCGTTAAGCGTTTCGGTGGCGAATCCGTTCTGGCGGGTAGCATCATCGTTCGTCAACGTGGTACCAAATTCCACGCTGGCAACAACGTAGGTTGCGGTCGTGACCACACTCTGTTTGCTAAAGCAGACGGTAAAGTGAAATTTGAAGTTAAAGGCCCGAACAACCGTAAATACATCAGCATCGTTGCTGAGTAAGGTTTTCTCGGTCCGGAAACGGATTAAAGCCCCGCAACCTGTTGCGGGGCTTTTTACATTGGAAACCCGGTAATTTTTTCTGTAGGGAAAACGGGCATGAAGCAGCAGGCCGGCATTGGTATTCTTTTGGCGCTCACTACCGCAATGTGCTGGGGTGCGCTGCCAATTGCAATGAAGCAGGTACTGGAAGTGATGGAGCCGCCTACGGTGGTCTTTTATCGCTTTCTGATGGCAAGCATCGGCCTCGGGGCCATTCTGGCTATCAAAGGTAAGCTTCCACCCTTGCGGCTCTTCCGCAAACCGCGCTGGCTGGTATTGCTGGCTATCGCGACGGGCGGTCTGTTCGGTAACTTCATCCTGTTCAGCTCTTCCCTGCAATATCTCAGCCCCACGGCGTCGCAGGTGATAGGTCAGCTTTCACCGGTGGGCATGATGGTCGCCAGCGTCTTTATCCTCAAGGAAAAGATGCGCGTTACGCAGATTATCGGGGCGAGCATGCTGCTGTGCGGTCTGGTGATGTTCTTCAACACCAGTCTGATTGAGATTTTCACCCGCCTGACGGATTACACATGGGGTGTAATTTTTGGTGTGGGGGCAGCAACGGTTTGGGTGAGCTATGGCGTCGCACAAAAGGTGTTATTGCGTCGTCTTGCCTCACAGCAGATCCTCTTTTTATTGTACACTTTGTGTACAATAGCATTGCTGCCATTAGCAAAGCCGGGTGTGATTTCCCAGCTTAGCGACTGGCAACTGGCGTGCCTCATTTTTTGTGGGCTGAACACGCTGGTCGGTTATGGCGCGCTGGCCGAAGCGATGGCGCGCTGGCAGGCGGCACAGGTGAGCGCGTTAATTACGCTTACTCCGCTGTTTACGCTGTTATTTTCAGATTTGTTATCAATGGCCTGGCCCGATGTCTTCGTCAGACCGATGCTCAACCTGTTGGGTTATCTCGGTGCGTTTGTCGTGGTTGCGGGCGCGATGTATTCCGCCATTGGTCATCGTCTTTGGGGACGTTGGCGCAAAAATGAAGCGGTTGTAGTAGTCCCCCGCTCAGGCGAATGAGTTACGGAGAGTAAAATGAAGTTTGTTGATGAAGCGACGATCCTGGTCGTGGCTGGTGATGGCGGCAATGGTTGCGTGAGCTTCCGCCGTGAAAAGTATATCCCACGTGGCGGTCCTGACGGCGGCGACGGCGGGGATGGTGGTGACGTGTGGCTGGAGGCGGATGAGAACCTCAACACGCTGATCGACTACCGTTTCGAAAAATCCTTCCGCGCTGAACGTGGCCAGAACGGCCAGAGCCGTGACTGTACCGGGAAACGCGGTAAAGACGTCACCATTAAGGTTCCGGTCGGTACGCGTGTGATTGACCAGGGGACCGGTGAAACCATGGGTGACATGACCAAACACGGTCAGCGCCTGATGGTGGCGAAAGGCGGCTGGCACGGTCTGGGTAACAGCCGTTTCAAATCCTCCGTTAACCGTACTCCGCGTCAGAAAACGATGGGTACGCCGGGCGATAAGCGCGATCTGCAGCTGGAGCTGATGCTTCTGGCAGACGTGGGCATGCTGGGTATGCCAAACGCCGGTAAATCGACGTTCATTCGCGCCGTTTCTGCGGCGAAACCAAAAGTGGCGGACTATCCGTTTACCACGCTGGTACCAAGCCTGGGCGTTGTCCGTATGGATAACGAGAAGAGCTTTGTGGTTGCCGATATTCCGGGTCTGATTGAAGGCGCTGCGGAAGGCGCGGGTCTGGGTATTCGCTTCCTGAAACACCTTGAGCGTTGCCGCGTGCTGCTGCACCTTATCGATATCGATCCTATCGACGGTTCCGATCCGGTAGAAAACGCCCGCATCATCATCGGTGAGCTGGAAAAATACAGCGAAAAACTGGCGAATAAACCACGCTGGCTGGTCTTCAACAAGATCGACCTGATGGACAAAGCTGAAGCGGAAGCGAAAGCTAAAGCGATTGCTGAAGCGATGGGCTGGGAAGATAAATACTACCTGATCTCTGCGGCAAGCCAGGTTGGCGTGAAAGATCTGTGCTGGGATGTGATGACCTTCATCATTGAGAACCCAGTTGTTCAGGCAGAAGAAGCGAAACAGCCTGAAAAAGTCGAATTCATGTGGGATGACTACCACCGCCAGCAGCTTGAAGAACTGGAAGCGGAAGATGATGATGAAGACTGGGACGATGACTGGGATGAAGACGACGAAGAAGGCGTCGAGTTCATCTACAAGCACTAATATCTGTCGAGAGCCCCCATTATGGGGGCTTTTTTTATTCCAGCGTTGCGGGTAGCCAGCAGCTGGCGATCAAACCACCTTCAGCGCCATTCTCAAGCGTCAACCTGCCGTGGTGGAGCTGCACGATGCGCTGCACGATACTCAGCCCAAGACCGCTGCCACCGTAGCGCTGGTCAAGACGGCGGAATGGCTCGGTAATTGACTGTCGGTGCGCGTCATCAATACCGGGCCCCTGATCGATCACGCCGATCTGCGTCCCCCCGTCGACCCCGGTTAATGTCACTGTAATCGTTGTCCCTGCCGGGCTGTAGCGTCCGGCATTCTCCAGCAGGTTGCGCAGCATCAGACGCAGGAGCACGGCGTCTCCCTGAACCGTGAGCGCGCTTTTAGCGGGCCAAATCACCGTATGCTCTTTGGCTTCATGGCCCAGGCCGAGAGGTTCAATGATATTTTCCGTCCAGCTCACGGTTTCGTAGTGTCCGCTGGCCATTGCCTGTCCGGCACGGGCCAGCATCAGCAGTTGCTCAACGGTATGCATGAGCTGATCGATACGGCTAATTAACGTCGCGGCCTGTGGTGCGCCTGACTGCGCCATGAGCTCCAGATGGAGCCGGATACCGGCAAGGGGCGTTCGAAGCTCGTGCGCGGCGTCAGCGGTGAAGAGACGCTCCTGCTGAATGGTATTGTCCAGCCGGGCGAGCAGCTGGTTCAGGGAGGTTGTCACCGCGCCGATTTCTTCCATGTCGGAATACATAGGAAGCGGAGTTAAGTTATCTGCCGAACGGTTAGCCAGGCTGTCACGCAGTTTATTCAGCGGTCGGGTTATCCAGGTGACTGCCCAGAAAGAGAAAAACAGCGTAAAGCCTACCATCACCAGAGAAGGGACGAGAAGGGAAGCAATCGCTTCGCGGATCTCTTTTTCGACATGGTTATTACGGGCTTTTGCCGACAGCGTTTCATTCACCAGAAAACCGATCTGCTCGCGGCTTTCATGCCACAGCCAGATGACGCTTATCAGCTGGAAAAATAAGAGAATGACCGCCAGCAGCACCATTAAACGCCGACGCATGCTGTTCATTTCTGGCTCTCAAGGCGATAGCCAACGCCACGGACGGTTTTGATTCTGTCCTTGCCGAGCTTGCGACGCAGGTTATGGATGTGAACTTCCAGGGTATTTGACCCCGGATCGTCCTGCCAGGAGTAGATATCCTGCTGGAGCGTCTCTCTGTGCACCGTTTGTCCGCTGCGCATGATCAGACGCGTAAGCAGGGCGAACTCTTTTGGCGTCACCTCTACCGCCTGGTCCCGGCGCAGTACCTGCTGGGTTTGCAGATTCAGCGTAATATCGCCGTCGGTGAGTAAGTTATCGCTATGGCCCTGATAGCGGCGAATCAACGCCCGCACTCGCGCCTGCAGCTCCGCAAGCGCAAAAGGCTTCACCAGGTAATCATCTGCGCCTGCGTCGAGGCCGGTGATGCGATCTTCAATGGCATCGCGTGCCGTCAGGATTAACACTGGGTTGGCGATACCGCGGCGTCGCCACTGGCTGAGCAGCGTGGCGCCGTCTTTATCAGGCAAGCCCAAATCGAGGATCACCAGACTGTATTCGCCGCTCTGGATCAGGGCGTCCGCCTCCGCTGCGGTGCCAGCACAGTCGAGGGCATACCCTTCATTAGCCAGCCCCAGCGCCAGCCCTTCCTGCAATAACAGATCGTCTTCAACTATGAGTAGTTTCATCGCTAGTTATTCTGGTAGATGTCCTTATAAAGCCTGCTTTCGAAGCGAACAAGCGGAATACGGCGATTGCGCTGGTCGGTCGGTTCGACGGCATAGCCGGAAAGATACTGCACGAATGCCATGCGTTGTCCGCTGGCGGTAGTGATGAAGCCTGCAAGGTTGTAAACCCCCTGCAGCGAGCCTGTCTTAGCGGATACTTTGCCATCCACGCCGGCAGCGTGAAGCCCGGCGCGATACTGCAGCGAACCGTCATGCCCGGCCAGCGGCAGCATTGAAATAAAGTTTAGCTCAGTGTCATGCTGTGCAATGTACTGAAGCACCTGCATCATCGTGGCCGGAGAGATCAAATTATGACGCGATAATCCTGAGCCATCGACGGCGATGGTATTACCCAGCTCGATCCCGGCCTGCTGGCGCAGGATCTGACGAACGGCGTCTGAACCCGCGCGCCAGGTGCCCGGCACGCCGAAACGCGCGTGGCCAATCATGCGGAACACGGTGTCGGCAATCATGTTGTCCGACTTTTTCAGCATGATTCGCAGTAAATCGTGCAGCGGCGGAGACTGTTTGCTGGCGATGACCGTGCCGGGCTGGTTGACCTGCGTCTGGCGAAGCAGAGTGCCGGTGTAGGTTATGCCCGCTTGTTTCAGTTCATCTTTCAGAATGGCACCCGCATAGCTTGCACCATCCTGTATCGCAAAGGCCAGCGGCAGCGGATCGGCGCGCTGCGTCAGGCAGCCGGTAAGCGTGAAGCGGTTAAGATCGCCCGGCACGACGTCCAGCTCACAATATTGCGCATCTGGGGAGCCTTTCGCCAGCGTGCGGACCTGGCTAAACATTGTGACCGGGTAGTAGGACGCTATGCGGATAAACGCTAAATCATCTGGCTTTGGCGCGCTGTAAAGCGAAACCGAGAAGCAGTTACGGTCAACAATCGCGGCGGCGGGGGGGGCGCTAAAACATTGGGTCATGTCGTTCCACGGCCAGCCTGGGGCTTTATCGTGGCTGGCAAAGATGGACGTGTCGATCAGCACATTGCCATCAATTTTCTGTACGCCAGATTTTTTCAGTACCGCAACCATATTGCGGATATCCTGGCGCTTAAAGGTCGGATCGCCGCCAAAACGGGCGATAAGATCGCCTTTCAGTTCGCCACCCTCGACGTTACCTTTGGTCTCGAGTGTGGTGGTAAAACGGAAGTCAGGACCGAGCTGGAGCAGGGCGGCGAGGGCAGTGATCACCTTTTGGGTACTGGCAGGCAGCGCCATCTGTTGACTGTGATAGTCAATCTCGGGAGCCTGTGCGCCAACCTTCTGCACCATCAGGGCAAGGTTCGCGCCTGCGGGGAGCTGATTAATATACTCATCAACATTCGCGGCCTGGGCGGTGAACGTTATACTGGTAGTCAATCCGATGATAAATCTGGAAAATCGCATAATCTCGCGCTAACAACCCGAAAACAAACCGTCATACTACGGTGCATGGCACTGCAAAGTAAACGATGACCCATAGTGAACTTCGCGGTAAAATGCATATCAAATTGAAAAATTGCTGCTGACCTGGGGCATTGCTCCCGGGTCGGTTTTCTTTTTGCTTCTTGCCCGCTTAGGGGGGCAGGAGCAGGGAACACTGCTCCCAACAGGAATGTTTAAGAGGTATAACAAATGCAAGCTATTCCGATGACCTTACGTGGTGCCGAAAAACTGCGCGAAGAGCTGGATTTCCTGAAATCCGTGCGTCGTCCTGAAATCATCGCCGCTATCGCGGATGCGCGCGAGCATGGCGACCTGAAAGAGAACGCTGAATACCACGCCGCGCGTGAGCAGCAGGGCTTCTGTGAAGGGCGTATTAAAGATATCGAAGCAAAACTGTCCAATGCACAGGTTATCGATATCACCAAAATGCCTAACAACGGGCGTGTGATCTTTGGTTCTACCGTGACCGTGCTGAACCTGGACAACGACGAAGAGCAGACCTATCGCATCGTGGGTGATGATGAAGCAGACTTCAAACAGAACCTGATTTCAGTGAACTCCCCGATTGCTCGCGGCCTGATTGGCAAAGAGCAGGACGATGTTGTCACCATTCGCACCCCTGGCGGTGAAGTGGAATACGAAATTATTAAGGTTGAATACCTGTAATTCGCTTCTCTACTAAGATGTTGATACATTGTAAAGAAAAGAAAAAGGCCGCATAGCGGCCTTTTATCAACTCAAGGAGCATGGCATTTTGCTCGCCTGCTGACAGAAATCCCTCGTTTCACACAGAAAATGTGTTTGATTCAGGATATCCTTAGCGTGGCAGCGAGATTTTACGCTCTTTAGATGGGCGGTAGAGCACCAGCGTTTTACCGATGACCTGTACATTACAGGCGCCGGTTTCGCGCACGATGGCTTCCACGATCAGGTTTTTAGTGTCTCTGTCTTCAGAGGCGATTTTCACCTTGATCAGCTCGTGGTGTTCCAGCGCTTGTTCAATCTCGGCAAGCACCCCTTCGGTCAAACCATTGTTGCCAAGCATCACTACAGGCTTGAGCGGATGTGCCAGACCTTTAAGGTGCTGTTTTTGTTTAGTACTCAGATTCATCGTATATTTTTGCTTACGTTGGGATTGAAAACGGTTCATTCTACCGCCATCTCCCTTATATCGCCAAATAGCTGCGTAGAAATTTACGTCACAGGCAGGTAACGATGAACCAGGACGGAAATGTTAAATGACAGGTAAAAAGCGTTCTGCCAGCTCCAGCCGCTGGCTTCAGGAACACTTTAGCGATAAATATGTTCAACAGGCACAGAAAAAGGGGTTACGTTCCCGTGCCTGGTTTAAACTTGATGAAATACAGCAAAGTGACAAACTTTTTAAGCCGGGGATGACGGTTGTTGACCTCGGTGCGGCACCTGGCGGATGGTCCCAGTATGCGGTAACGCAGATCGGCGGAACGGGCCGAATCATCGCGTGCGATCTTTTACCAATGGATCCCATCGTCGGTGTCGACTTCCTTCAGGGCGACTTTCGTGATGAATTAGTGCTGAAAGCGTTACTTGATCGTGTAGGTGATAGTAAGGTCCAGGTTGTCATGTCTGATATGGCACCAAATATGTGCGGAACACCGGCGGTGGATATCCCCCGCGCCATGTATCTGGTGGAGCTAGCGTTAGAAATGTGTCGTGATGTACTAGCGCCTGGTGGTAGTTTTGTTGTGAAGGTGTTTCAGGGCGAAGGTTTCGAGGAGTATCTTAAGGAAATTCGCTCCCTGTTTGCGAAGGTTAAAGTTCGTAAGCCGGACTCTTCCCGGGCCCGTTCCCGAGAAGTGTATATTGTAGCGACCGGGCGAAAATGATAACCGGTAGATTTCAGGCGAAAGTTTGAATGAAACTGGATATAGAGTATCCTGACGCTGTTTTTAACACAGTTGTAATATGAGGTTAATCCCTTGAGTGACATGGCGAAAAACCTAATACTCTGGCTGGTCATTGCCGTTGTGCTGATGTCAGTATTCCAGAGCTTTGGGCCCAGCGAGTCGAATGGCCGCAAGGTGGATTATTCTACCTTCCTGCAGGAGGTCAATCAGGACCAGGTTCGCGAAGCGCGTATCAACGGACGTGAGATCAACGTTACCAAGAAAGATAGTAACCGTTACACGACTTACATCCCGGTGAACGATCCTAAGCTGCTTGATAACCTTCTGACCAAAAACGTCAAGGTGGTAGGTGAGCCGCCAGAAGAACCAAGCCTGCTGGCTTCTATCTTCATTTCCTGGTTCCCGATGCTGCTTCTTATCGGCGTCTGGATCTTCTTTATGCGCCAGATGCAGGGCGGCGGTGGCAAAGGTGCCATGTCGTTCGGTAAGAGCAAGGCGCGTATGCTGACGGAAGACCAGATCAAGACCACCTTCGCTGACGTCGCCGGTTGTGACGAAGCGAAAGAAGAGGTGGGTGAACTGGTTGAATACCTGCGTGAACCGAGCCGTTTCCAGAAGCTGGGCGGTAAGATCCCGAAAGGCGTGCTGATGGTTGGCCCTCCGGGTACCGGTAAAACCCTGCTGGCGAAAGCCATCGCGGGCGAAGCGAAGGTGCCGTTCTTTACTATTTCAGGTTCTGACTTCGTCGAAATGTTCGTGGGTGTCGGCGCATCTCGTGTGCGTGACATGTTCGAGCAGGCCAAAAAGGCAGCACCGTGCATTATCTTCATCGATGAAATCGACGCCGTGGGCCGCCAGCGTGGCGCAGGTCTGGGCGGTGGTCACGATGAACGTGAACAGACGCTGAACCAGATGCTGGTTGAGATGGACGGCTTCGAAGGTAACGAAGGTATCATCGTTATCGCGGCGACTAACCGTCCGGACGTACTTGACCCCGCGCTGCTGCGTCCAGGCCGTTTCGACCGTCAGGTTGTTGTGGGTCTGCCGGACGTTCGCGGTCGTGAACAGATTCTGAAAGTTCACATGCGTCGCGTACCGCTGGCGCCAGATATCGACGCGGCAATCATTGCGCGCGGTACCCCGGGCTTCTCCGGTGCTGACCTGGCGAACCTGGTCAACGAAGCTGCTCTGTTTGCCGCTCGCGGTAACAAGCGCGTCGTATCGATGGTGGAGTTTGAGAAAGCGAAAGACAAAATCATGATGGGTGCGGAACGTCGCTCCATGGTGATGACGGAAGCGCAGAAAGAGTCCACGGCATACCACGAAGCGGGTCACGCGATTATCGGTCGCCTCGTGCCGGAACACGATCCGGTGCATAAAGTGACGATTATTCCGCGCGGTCGTGCGCTGGGTGTGACCTTCTTCCTGCCTGAAGGCGACGCGATCAGCGCCAGCCGTCAGAAGCTGGAAAGCCAGATTTCGACCCTGTACGGCGGTCGTCTGGCAGAAGAGATTATCTACGGTGTGGAACATGTTTCTACCGGTGCGTCCAACGACATTAAAGTTGCGACAAACCTGGCGCGTAACATGGTGACGCAGTGGGGCTTCTCCGACAAACTCGGTCCGCTGCTGTATGCAGAGGAAGAGGGTGAAGTATTCCTGGGCCGTTCTGTGGCTAAAGCGAAACATATGTCCGATGAGACGGCTCGTATCATCGACCAGGAAGTAAAATCTCTGGTAGAGCGTAACTACGCACGTGCACGCCAGATCCTGACCGACAATATGGACATCCTGCATTCGATGAAAGATGCGCTCATGAAATATGAGACCATCGATGCACCGCAGATTGACGACCTGATGGCGCGCCGTGAAGTGCGTCCGCCAGCGGGCTGGGAAGACCCAGGCGCTTCCAATAATTCTGACAACAATGGCACCCCGCGTGCGCCGCGTCCGGTTGATGAACCGCGTACGCCAAACCCGGGCAACACCATGTCAGAACAGTTGGGCGATAAGTAAGTCACTGCTGTTGAAACGTTTGTCTGTACCTCAAACCCTGGAGCTTGCTCCGGGGTTTTTCATTTCTGTTTAACGATATAGATACCAGGGATTTCGCCATGAAATTATTCGCTCAGGACTCGCATCTCGATCTTTCACATCCCCATGTGATGGGGATCCTGAATGTTACCCCTGACTCCTTCTCTGACGGCGGCACGCATAACACGCTTATCGAGGCGGTTAAACACGCGAATCTAATGATTAATGCGGGTGCCACCATTATTGACGTGGGCGGCGAATCGACGCGTCCTGGTGCGGCTGACGTGTCTGTGGAAGAAGAGCTGGCGCGCGTGGTGCCGGTGGTTGAAGCTATCGCGCAGCGGTTTGAAGTATGGATCTCCGTTGATACCTCTAAACCCGAAGTGATTCGTGAAGTGGCGAGAGTGGGCGCTCACATTATCAATGATATTCGTTCACTTACCGAGCCTGGCGCCCTTGAAGCCGCGGCAGAGACGGGGTTACCGGTATGCCTGATGCACATGCAGGGTCAACCAAAAACCATGCAGGAAGCACCGAAGTACGACGATGTCTTTGCCGACGTGAATCGCTTCTTTATTGAACATATTGCGCTCTGTGAACGTGCAGGTATCCCAAAAGAGAAATTGCTGCTCGACCCGGGGTTCGGTTTCGGTAAAAATCTCTCCCACAATTATGCGTTGCTTGCGCGCTTATCGGAATTCCATCACTTTGACCTGCCGCTGCTGGTGGGGATGTCGAGAAAGTCGATGATTGGGCAGTTGCTGAACGTGGGGCCGAGCGAACGCCTGAGCGGCAGCCTGGCCTGCGCGGTGATTGCGGCGATGCAGGGCGCGCACATTATTCGTGTCCATGACGTCAAAGAAACAGTAGAAGCCATGCGTGTGGTGGAAGCCACACTGGCAGCGAAGGAAAACAAACGCTATGAGTAATCGTAAGTATTTTGGTACCGATGGTATCCGTGGGCGTGTAGGCGATGCTCCCATTACCCCTGATTTTGTCCTGAAGCTCGGCTGGGCTGCTGGCAAAGTGCTGGCGCGTCATGGTTCCCGTAAGATCATTATCGGTAAAGACACCCGTATTTCCGGCTATATGCTGGAGTCCGCGCTGGAGGCGGGTCTGGCGGCGGCTGGACTGTCCGCTTCCTTTACGGGCCCAATGCCAACGCCTGCTGTCGCGTATCTGACGCGCACTTTCCGTGCGGAAGCGGGGATTGTCATCTCAGCTTCTCACAACCCGTTCTACGACAACGGCATTAAATTCTTCTCCATTGACGGCACCAAGCTCCCGGATGACGTGGAAGAAGCGATTGAAGCCGAAATGGAAAAAGAGATCACCTGTGTAGATTCCGCAGAGCTGGGTAAAGCGAACCGTATCGTTGATGCGGCGGGCCGTTATATCGAATTCTGTAAAGGTACCTTCCCGAATGAGCTGAGCCTGGCTCACCTCAAAATTGTGGTGGACTGTGCAAACGGCGCGACCTATCACATCGCTCCGAATGTTTTCCGCGAACTGGGTGCAAAAGTCATCACCATTGGCTGCGAGCCGGATGGTCTGAACATTAACGAGCAGGTGGGGGCAACTGATGTTCGTGCCTTGCAGGCGCGTGTTCTGGCAGAGAAAGCCGACCTGGGCATTGCGCTGGACGGCGACGGTGACCGCGTGATCATGGTCGACCACGAAGGTAACAAGGTAGACGGCGATCAGATCCTCTACATCATTGCCCGTGAGGGCCTGCGTCAGGGCCAGCTGCGCGGCGGTGCGGTGGGCACGCTGATGAGTAACATGGGCCTGGAACTGGCGCTGAAACAGCTCGGTATTCCGTTTGTCCGCGCGAAAGTGGGTGACCGCTATGTGCTGGAAAAACTGCAGGAGAAGGGCTGGCGCATCGGTGCAGAAAACTCGGGTCACGTGATCCTGCTCGACAAAACTACCACCGGGGACGGTATCGTGGCCGCGCTGCAGGTGGTTGCCGCGATGGCGCGCAACCATATGAGCCTGCACGATCTGTGCAGCGGGATGAAAATGTTCCCACAGATCCTGGTAAACGTACGCTTCACTGCCGGTAAAGGCGATCCGCTGGAAAACGAGAACGTCAAAGCGGTGATGGCTGACGTTGAAGCGGCCCTGGGCAATCGTGGACGCGTGCTGTTGCGTAAGTCCGGTACTGAACCGCTGATCCGCGTGATGGTGGAAGGTGAAGACGAAGCGCAGGTAACCGAATTTGCACACCGTATTGCGGACGCTGTGAAAGCTGCATAATCGTGCACGCTAAATGTATAAAAAGGCGGCTTTTGTCGCCTTTGTTTTAAGCAATTAATGGCTTTTTGCTGTTTTTTTCCGCAGTTGATACAATGCGTCAAAAATGCCCTTGCGAAGGTCATTCGCTTTGGTTAGTATTCACACCCGCTTCAGTGGGAAACAAAAATCCTGCTAATTGGTCGAAGCATTGGTATGCGGCAAATCCGCAAGGAACAGGTTGATTATGTACGAAGCTCTTTTAGTTATTTTCCTTATTGTAGCCATCGCTCTCGTAGCGCTGATCATGCTGCAGCAAGGTAAAGGCGCTGATATGGGAGCCTCCTTCGGAGCAGGCGCTTCCGGTACGCTGTTCGGTTCAAGTGGTTCTGCGAACTTCATGACCCGCACAACGGCGATTCTGGCTACGCTGTTCTTCATCATCAGCCTTGTGCTTGGCAATATCAACAGCAACAAGACCAGCAAAGGAAGCGAGTGGGAAAATCTGAGCGCGCCAGCGAAAACTGAGCAAACTCAGCCAGCTGCACCGGCTAAGCCAACCAGCGATATCCCGCACTAAGTATTCTGTACCGAGGTGGTGGAATTGGTAGACACGCTACCTTGAGGTGGTAGTGCCCTAACGGGCTTGTGGGTTCGAGTCCCATCCTCGGTACCAATATTCCAGAAGAAAGACGTCGAAAGACGTCTTTTTTTTCGTCTGTAGACTGCGAGATCTCCGATCTTTTGTAGGGCGGGTAAGCGCATGCGTCAACCGCCATGTTGCCCGGTGGCGCTGCGCTTACCGGGCCTGCGAAAATCAAAATAAAAAAGGCGCCCTGTGGGCGCCTTTTGCACGTTACATCAGCGATTACTTCTTATCGCTGTGCTCCAGGTTTTCAACCTGCGGCAGACCGTTACCTGAACTGGCGGAGAGCAGGCCATTCTCAACATAGTTGAACAGCTTCTCGCGGGTATCGGTGATGTCCAGGTTACGCATGGTCAGCTGACCAATACGATCGTCCGGTGAGAACACGGATTCACCTTTCTCCATGGTCAGACGCTCTGCTTTATAGGTCAGGTTGTCAGACACGGTGTTCAGGATGGAGTAGTCGTTGCCGCGACGCAGCTCCAGCGTCACTTCACCGGTGATCGCGCTTGCCACCCAACGCTGCAGCGCATCACGCAGCATCAGCGCCTGTGGATCGAACCAGCGGCCCTGATACAGCAGTTTACCCAGTTGACGGCCATGAGAGTGATACTGCTCGATGGTGTCTTCGTTGTGAATGCCGGTCAGCAGACGCTCGTAAGCGATGTGCAGCAGTGCCATTCCCGGGGCTTCATAGATGCCACGGCTTTTCGCTTCGATGATACGGTTTTCAATCTGATCGCTCATGCCCAGACCGTGACGACCGCCAATACGGTTAGCTTCCAGCATCAGCTCAACATCATCAGAGAAGGTTTTACCGTTCAGCGCAACCGGATGGCCGCGTTCGAAACGCACGGTCACTTCTTCAGCCTGGATTTTGACGTTCTCGTCCCAGAACTTCACGCCCATGATCGGGTTAACGATCTTCACGCTGGAGTTCAGGAATTCCAGGTCTTTCGCTTCGTGCGTCGCACCCAGCATGTTGGAGTCGGTGGAGTAGGCCTTCTCGACTGACATCTTATAGTCGAAGCCGCAGGCGATCATAAACTCGGACATTTCATGACGGCCACCCAGCTCGTCGATGAAGTCGGTATCCAGCCACGGCTTGTAGATCTGCAGTTCGGCGTTGGTCAGCAGGCCATAACGATAGAAACGTTCAATATCGTTACCTTTATAGGTGCTACCGTCACCCCAGATGTTCACGCCGTCTTCTTTCATCGCTGCAACCAGCATGGTGCCGGTGACCGCACGGCCCAGCGGGGTAGTGTTGAAATAGGTCAGGCCGCCGGTGGTGTTATGGAACGCACCGCACTGAATAGCCGCGATACCTTCAGCGACCAGTTGCTTACGGCAGTCAATCAGGCGCGCGTTCTCTGCACCATACTCTTTAGCGCGACGAGGAATGGCATCGTAGTCGTCCTCATCCGGCTGACCCAGGTTCGCAGTATAGGCGTACGGAACCGCTCCCTTCTGGCGCATCCACAGCAGTGCAGCGCTGGTATCCAGGCCGCCTGAGAAAGCGATGCCAATACGTTGTCCTACCGGAAGATGCTTGAGAATCGTCGTCATAGAATAAAACCCTGCTTGATTGACTGATTAGAGACCGCTTTCGCTCTCTTGTGCATTTTTATGCAAAATAAGTGAGTATTCATTTAATCATCTTTTGGCGAAGACCGGAAGAGAGTCGTGCGTTTTTTGTAAAAATTTTGGTCTAATTGATCTGGCGGAAGTTGGGTTGACAGGTGGGGTCATCTATCAATATACTAAACGCCGATTTTACGTCCCGTCTTCGGTACCAAATCCCAGCATTATTTGCAAATTCTGTCCAAAACGCGTAGAATTTGCCACGTTTCAGGCGCGGGGTGGAGCAGCCTGGTAGCTCGTCGGGCTCATAACCCGAAGGTCGTCGGTTCAAATCCGGCCCCCGCAACCACTTTCCCATAAAGTTCTTTTTCAAATATACTGTGAAGACTTAGAGCCTTCGTAGCTGGATTTGAAAAAATTCTTTCGGAAAGCGCTCCAGGCCACAGTTGTGGCTATAGGGTTCAGTTATCTAAAGCCCCGATTTATCGGGGTTTTTTGTTATCTGACTACAGAATAACTGGGCTTTACGCCCTTTTTTTATGTCTTGGGGGTGGGCTTGTCCACATTAGAGCAAAAATTAACAGAGATGATTACTGCACCGGTCGAAGCACTGGGCTACGAACTGGTCGGCATCGAATTCGTTCGCGGCCGTACATCGACGCTGCGCATCTATATTGATAGTGAAGATGGCATCAATGTTGATGATTGTGCTGATGTCAGCCACCAGGTGAGTGCGGTTCTTGATGTTGAAGACCCGATTACCGTTGCGTACAACCTGGAAGTTTCCTCACCTGGCCTCGATCGCCCGATGTTCACGGCCGAGCACTATGTGCGCTTTACCGGTGAAGAAGTGGCTCTCGTTCTGCGTATGGCCGTACAGAACCGCCGTAAATGGCAGGGAATTATCAAAGCCGTTGATGGTGAAATGATCACGGTGACAGTCGAAGGCAAAGATGAAGTGTTCGCGCTGAGTAATATCCAGAAGGCGAACCTGGTTCCCCACTTTTAACAGTCTGGATTGAGGTGAAAAGCCCGCGATGAACAAAGAAATTTTGGCTGTTGTTGAAGCCGTCTCCAACGAGAAATCACTGCCGCGTGAGAAGATTTTCGAAGCGCTGGAAAGTGCACTGGCTACAGCAACCAAGAAAAAATACGAACAAGAGATCGATGTTCGCGTAGAAATCGATCGTAAAAGCGGTGACTTCGATACATTCCGTCGTTGGGTAATCGTTGAAGAAGTGACCCAGCCGACCAAAGAGATCACGCTGGAAGCTGCCCGTTTTGAAGACGAAAGTCTGAACGTGGGCGAGTACGTTGAAGATCAGATTGAATCTGTCACCTTTGACCGTATCACGACCCAGACCGCTAAACAGGTTATCGTGCAGAAAGTGCGCGAAGCCGAGCGCGCGCTGGTTGTCGATCAGTTCCGCGATCAGGAAGGCGAAATCATCACCGGCGTGGTGAAGAAAGTGAACCGCGACAACATCTCCCTGGAGATCAAATCCGAAGGGTTGCCGGGTAACGCTGAAGCCGTGATCCTGCGTGAAGATATGCTGCCGCGTGAAAACTTCCGCCCAGGTGACCGTATTCGCGGTGTTCTGTACGCCGTTCGCCCTGAAGCGCGTGGTGCACAGCTGTTCGTGACCCGTTCTAAACCAGAAATGCTGGTAGAACTGTTCCGTATCGAAGTGCCGGAAATCGGTGAAGAAGTTATCGAGATTAAAGCGGCGGCTCGCGATCCGGGCTCCCGTGCGAAAATTGCGGTGAAAACCAACGACAAGCGTATCGACCCGGTCGGTGCTTGCGTCGGTATGCGCGGTGCGCGCGTTCAGGCAGTTTCGACTGAGCTGGGCGGCGAACGTATTGATATCGTTCTGTGGGATGACAACCCGGCGCAGTTCGTGATCAACGCAATGGCTCCAGCTGATGTGGCGTCTATCGTTGTTGACGAAGACAAACACACCATGGATATCGCTGTTGAAGCGGGCAACCTGGCGCAGGCAATCGGCCGTAACGGCCAGAACGTACGCCTGGCGTCACAGCTGAGCGGCTGGGAACTCAACGTAATGACCGTTGATGACCTGCAGGCTAAGCATCAGGCTGAAGCCCATGCGGCGATCGATACCTTCACTAAATACCTGGATATTGACGAAGACTTCGCCACTGTTCTGGTTGAAGAAGGTTTCTCTACGCTGGAAGAACTGGCCTATGTGCCAATGAAAGAGCTGCTGGAAATTGACGGTCTGGATGAACCAACCGTTGAAGCCCTGCGTGAACGCGCTAAAAACGCACTGACCACCCTGGCACTGGCTCAGGAAGAAAGCCTTGGCGATAAGAAGCCGGCTGATGACCTGCTGAATCTGGAAGGTCTTGATCGTGCGATTGCGTTCAAGCTGGCTGCCCGTGGTGTTTGTACGCTGGAAGATCTCGCTGAGCAAGGCGTTGATGACCTGGCTGATATCGAAGGTTTAACCGACGAGAAAGCCGGCGAGCTCATCATGGCCGCACGTAATATTTGCTGGTTCGGCGACGAAGCGTAATAAACTGTAGCAGGAAGGAACAGCATGACTGATGTAACTGTAAAATCGCTGGCTGCTGAGATTCAGACCTCCGTGGACCGCCTGGTACAGCAATTTGCTGATGCAGGGATCCCGAAGTCCGCTGATGACTCGGTGACCGCGCAAGAAAAACAAACCTTGTTAACGCACCTGAACCGTGAACACGGTTCTACTCCTGACAAGTTAACGCTGCAGCGCAAAACGCGTAGCACGTTAAATATCCCTGGTACCGGTGGCAAAAGCAAATCGGTACAAATTGAAGTCCGCAAGACGCGCACCTTTGTAAAACGTGATCCGCAAGAGGCAGAACGCCTTGCCGCGGAAGAGCAGGCACAGCGTGAAGCGGAAGAACAAGCTCAGCGTGAGGCGGAAGCAACCGCCAAACGTGAAGCAGAATTAAAAGCTGAACGTGAGGCCGCAGAAAAAGCGAAACGCGACGCAAGTGATAAAGTGAAGCGTGACGCTGCGGAAAAAGACAAAGTGAGCAATCAACAGACAGACGAAATGACCAAAACCGCCCAGGCTGAAAAAGCCCGCCGTGAAAATGAAGCTGCCGAGCTGAAGCGTAAAGCGGAAGAAGAAGCCCGCCGTAAGCTGGAAGAAGAAGCTCGCCGCGTCGCCGAAGAAGCGCGCCGTATGGCAGAAGAAAACGAGAAGAATGGTGTGAATACCGTTGAGCCGACTGAAGACACCAGCGACTATCACGTGACCACTTCTCAGCATGCGCGTCAGGCTGAAGATGATAACGACCGTGAAGTTGAAGGCGGTCGTGGCCGTGGCCGTAATGCAAAAGCAGCGCGTCCGGCGAAAAAAGGCAACAAACACGCTGAATCCAAAGCTGACCGTGAAGAAGCACGCGCTGCTGTTCGCGGCGGTAAAGGCGGTAAGCGTAAAGGTTCCGCTCTGCAGCAGAGCTTCCAGAAGCCTGCTCAGGCCGTTAACCGTGACGTCGTGATTGGCGAAACCATCACCGTTGGCGATCTGGCGAACAAGATGGCGGTTAAAGGCTCTCAGGTCATCAAAGCGATGATGAAACTGGGCGCCATGGCGACCATCAACCAGGTCATCGACCAGGAAACCGCACAGCTGGTTGCTGAAGAGATGGGCCACAAAGTTATCCTGCGTCGTGAAAACGAGCTGGAAGAAGCAGTAATGAGCGACCGTGATACTGGCGCTGCGGCTGAACCGCGTGCACCGGTTGTGACCATCATGGGTCACGTTGACCACGGTAAAACCTCTCTGCTTGACTACATTCGTTCTACTAAGGTTGCCTCTGGTGAAGCGGGTGGTATTACCCAGCACATCGGTGCTTACCACGTAGAAACCGAAAACGGCATGATCACCTTCCTGGATACTCCAGGCCACGCAGCGTTTACCTCAATGCGTGCTCGTGGTGCTCAGGCAACGGATATCGTTGTACTGGTTGTTGCCGCAGACGACGGCGTGATGCCACAGACCATCGAAGCTATCCAGCACGCGAAAGCGGCGCAGGTGCCTCTGGTTGTTGCAGTCAACAAAATCGATAAGCCAGAAGCCGATCTGGACCGCGTGAAGAACGAACTGTCTCAGTACGGCGTTATGCCGGAAGAGTGGGGCGGTGAAGCGCAGTTCATCCCAGTATCTGCGAAAGCGGGTACCGGTATCGATGACCTGCTGAACGCGATCCTGCTGCAGGCTGAAGTACTGGAGCTGAAAGCGATCCGTAATGGTATGGCGAGCGGCGCGGTAATCGAATCCTTCCTGGATAAAGGTCGTGGTCCGGTTGCAACCGTTCTGGTACGCGAAGGTACCCTGAACAAGGGCGACATCGTTCTGTGTGGCTTCGAATACGGCCGCGTTCGTGCGATGCGTAACGAACTGGGTCAGGAAGTTCTGGAAGCGGGTCCGTCCATTCCAGTGGAAATCCTGGGTCTGTCCGGTGTTCCGGCTGCCGGTGACGAAGTGACGGTTGTGCGTGACGAGAAGAAAGCGCGTGAAGTTGCGCTGTATCGTCAGGGCAAATTCCGTGAAGTTAAACTGGCTCGTCAGCAGAAATCTAAACTCGAGAACATGTTTGCCAACATGACCGAGGGCGAAGTTCACGAAGTGAACATCGTTCTGAAAGCTGACGTTCAGGGTTCTGTGGAAGCGATCTCCGACTCCTTGCTGAAACTGTCTACCGACGAAGTGAAAGTGAAGATCATCGGTTCTGGCGTAGGTGGTATCACCGAAACCGACGCGACCCTGGCTGCTGCCTCCAACGCTATCCTGGTTGGCTTCAACGTTCGTGCGGATGCATCTGCGCGTAAAGTAATTGAAGCCGAAAGCCTGGATCTGCGTTACTACTCCGTCATCTATAACCTGATCGACGAAGTGAAAGCAGCGATGAGCGGCATGCTGTCTCCTGAGCTCAAACAGCAGATCATCGGTCTGGCTGAAGTACGTGACGTGTTCAAATCACCGAAATTCGGTGCGATCGCGGGCTGTATGGTTACCGAAGGTAACATCAAGCGTCACAACCCAATCCGCGTACTGCGTGACAACGTGGTTATCTACGAAGGCGAGCTGGAATCCCTGCGCCGCTTCAAAGATGACGTTAACGAAGTCCGTAACGGCATGGAATGTGGTATCGGCGTGAAGAACTACAACGACGTTCGCGTTGGCGATATGATCGAAGTGTTCGAGATCATCGAAATTCAGCGTACCATCGCTTAATTACCGATTGTAAGCCGGGATCGCCTCGCGCCACCCGGCAATAATTTTAAAAGGGGCTTTTAGCCCCTTTTTTGTCTGGAGAATTTATTATGGCGAAAGAATTTGGTCGCCCTCAGCGCGTAGCGCAGGAAATGCAGAAAGAGATCGCACTCATTCTGCAACGTGAAATTAAAGACCCGCGCGTCGGCATGATGACCACCGTTTCCGGTGTCGAAATGTCCCGCGATTTGGCCTATGCAAAAGTGTTCGTCACCTTCCTGAACGATCAGGACGAAGCGGCAGTGAAAAACGGCATTAAAGCGCTGCAGGAAGCCTCTGGTTTCATCCGCTCCCTGCTCGGCAAAGCGATGCGCTTGCGCATCGTGCCTGAGCTGACCTTCTTCTACGACAACTCGCTGGTTGAAGGTATGCGTATGTCCAACCTGGTGACCAGCGTGGTTAAACATGACGACGAGCGTCGTGTTAACCCGGCGGACGACAGCAAGGAGGACTAATGAGTCGTCCTCGTCGTCGCGGTCGCGACGTGCATGGTGTGCTGCTGCTGGATAAACCCCAGGGCGCTTCCAGCAACGACGTGCTGCAGAAAGTTAAGCGTATTTATAACGCCAACCGTGCGGGCCACACCGGCGCGCTCGATCCGCTGGCAACCGGCATGCTGCCGGTCTGCCTGGGAGAGGCGACAAAGTTTTCCCAGTACCTGCTCGACTCCGATAAGCGCTACCGCGTTATCGCTAAACTGGGCCAGCGCACGGATACCTCCGACGCGGATGGCCAGGTGGTGGAAGAGCGTCCGGTGACGTTCAGCGCGGAACAGCTTGATGCTGCGCTGGAGAGCTTCCGTGGAGACACGATGCAGGTGCCGTCGATGTATTCGGCGCTGAAATATCAGGGCAAGAAGCTCTACGAATATGCGCGCCAGGGCATTGACGTTCCGCGTGAAGCCCGTCCGATAACCGTGTATGAGCTGCTGTTTATTCGCCACGAAGGTGATGAACTGGAGCTGGAAGTACACTGTTCGAAAGGGACCTATATTCGCACTATCATCGACGACCTCGGTGAAAAGCTGGGCTGCGGCGCGCATGTGATTTACCTGCGCCGCCTGGCGGTGAGCAAGTACCCGGTGGAGCGGATGGTGACCCTGGAATATCTGCGCGAGCTGGTAGAACAGGCGGAAGCGCAGGGGATTGCGCCGGCAGATTTGCTGGATCCTTTGCTGATGCCGATGGACAGTCCGGCAGCGGACTTCCCGGTTGTTAATCTTCCTTTAACATCGTCCGTTTACTTTAAGAACGGCAACCCGGTTCGTACGGCACAAGCGCCGCTGGAAGGACTGGTACGCGTGACCGAAGGTGACGAAGGGAAATTCATCGGTATGGGCGAAATGGATGGCGAAGGGCGCGTTGCGCCGCGTCGTCTGGTTGTCGAATATCCGGTCGACGCGTGACGGTGATAACGGCTCACCTTGCGATAAGCAGGGGAGACGAGTAGAATATCGCCGCTTAACGCCTGGTAAATTGTTTAACAATCTGCGGGGCGTACATGGGATTGCTGAATTAGAGATCGGCATCCTTACATTCTTTATACTTTGGAGTTTGAAAATGTCTCTAAGCGTTGAAGCTAAAGCTAAAATCGTTTCTGAGTTTGGTCGTGGTACTAACGACAGCGGTTCTACCGAAGTTCAGGTTGCACTGCTGACTGCACAGATTAACCACCTGCAGGGTCACTTTGCAGAGCACAAAAAAGATCACCACAGCCGTCGTGGTCTGCTGCGTATGGTTTCTCAGCGTCGTAAACTGCTCGACTACCTGAAACGTAAAGATGTTGCACGCTACACCGCGCTGATCGAGCGTCTGGGTCTGCGTCGCTAATTCTTGCGAGTTTCAGAAAAGGGGGCCTGATGGCCCCTTTTTTCAACCAGACGGCAGCAATTCACTGGAAACTATTGTATTGTTGCTATAAATGATCTTCATTGCAGAGGTTCGCGCGGCTAATGAGAGGCTTCACCCATGGGGGTGTTGGTTGTCATTAGTCGCGAGGATGCGAAGAAGGTCGGGTTAAATCGACAGCACACCGGTGGTGTGCTGTCAAACATTTAAGAAAGGACAGAACTTTGCTGAATCCGATCGTTCGTAAATTCCAGTATGGTCAACATACCGTCACGCTGGAAACCGGCATGATGGCACGTCAGGCTACTGCTGCCGTTATGGTAAGCATGGATGACACTGCGGTATTCGTTACCGTTGTTGGCCAGAAAAAAGCTAAACCAGGTCAGGACTTCTTCCCGCTGACCGTTAACTACCAGGAGCGTACCTACGCTGCCGGTAAAATCCCGGGTGGTTTCTTCCGTCGTGAAGGCCGTCCAAGCGAAGGCGAAACCCTGATTGCGCGTCTGATTGACCGCCCGGTTCGTCCGCTGTTCCCGGAAGGCTTCGTTAACGAAGTACAGGTTATCGCGACCGTTGTTTCCGTTAACCCACAGGTTAACCCGGACATCGTTGCCATGATCGGCGCATCCGCTGCCCTGTCACTGTCTGGTATTCCATTCAATGGCCCAATCGGTGCCGCGCGCGTTGGCTACATCAACGACCAGTACGTGCTGAACCCAACCCAGGAAGAGCTGAAAGAAAGTAAGCTGGACCTGGTTGTTGCAGGTACTGAAGCGGCTGTGCTGATGGTTGAATCCGAAGCTGAACTGCTGAGCGAAGACCAGATGCTGGGCGCTGTGGTATTTGGCCACGACCAGCAGCAGATCGTTATCCAGAACATCAACGACCTGGTGAAAGAAGCCGGTAAACCACGTTGGGACTGGCAGCCAGAAGCAGCAAACGACGCGCTGAACGCACGCGTTGCAGCTCTGGCAGAATCTCGTCTGAGCGATGCATACCGCATCACTGACAAACAGGAGCGTTACGCTCAGGTTGACGTGATCAAATCTGAAACTATCGCGACGCTGGTTGCTGAAGACGAAACGCTGGACGCTAACGAACTGAGCGACATCCTGCACGCAATCGAGAAAAACGTTGTTCGTAGCCGCGTACTGGCAGGCGAGCCGCGTATCGATGGCCGCGAAAAAGACATGATCCGTGGTCTGGATGTGCGTACTGGCGTTCTGCCACGTACTCACGGTTCCGCGCTGTTCACCCGTGGCGAAACGCAGGCGCTGGTAACCGCGACCCTGGGTACTGCACGTGACGCACAGATCATCGACGAACTGATGGGCGAGCGCACTGACAGCTTCCTGTTCCACTACAACTTCCCTCCGTACTCCGTAGGTGAGACCGGTATGGTTGGCTCGCCGAAGCGTCGTGAAATTGGTCACGGTCGTCTGGCGAAGCGCGGCGTGTTGGCAGTAATGCCAGAAGCTGACAAGTTCCCGTACACCGTTCGTGTGGTTTCTGAAATCACCGAATCCAACGGTTCTTCTTCCATGGCTTCCGTGTGTGGTGCTTCTCTGGCGCTGATGGATGCAGGCGTGCCAATCAAAGCCGCCGTTGCGGGTATCGCAATGGGCCTGGTGAAAGAAGGCGACAACTTCGTTGTTCTGTCTGACATTCTGGGTGACGAAGACCACCTGGGCGATATGGACTTCAAAGTAGCGGGTTCCCGCGAAGGTATCTCTGCGCTGCAGATGGATATCAAAATTGAAGGTATCACCAAAGAGATCATGCAGGTTGCTCTGAACCAGGCTAAAGGTGCGCGTCTGCACATCCTGGGCGTGATGGAACAGGCGATTAACGCGCCGCGTGGCGACATTTCTCAGTTCGCTCCACGTATCCACACCATCAAGATCAATCCAGACAAGATCAAAGATGTTATCGGTAAGGGCGGTTCCGTAATCCGTGCGCTGACCGAAGAGACTGGCACCACGATCGAAATCGAAGATGACGGTACTGTGAAGATCGCAGCAACCGACGGCGAGAAAGCGAAATTCGCGATCCGTCGCATCGAAGAAATCACGGCAGAGATCGAAGTGGGCCGCGTCTACGCAGGTAAAGTGACCCGTATCGTTGACTTTGGCGCGTTCGTTGCCATCGGTGGCGGTAAAGAAGGTCTGGTTCACATCTCTCAGATCGCTGACAAGCGCGTTGAGAAAGTGACCGATTACCTGCAGATGGGTCAGGAAGTACCGGTGAAAGTTCTGGAAGTTGATCGCCAGGGCCGTATCCGTCTGAGCATTAAAGAAGCAACCGAGCAGTCTCAGCCAGCTGCTGCGCCAGAAGCACAGGCAGCAGAACAGCAAGGCGAATAAGTTGCCATTTGCCCTCCGCTTTGCGGAGGGCCTATTATCAGGCAGGACGCCTTGTTAAGCCGCCGGGGGACAGGACGTTCATCCAATAGTTGTCTTCGGGAGTGGGAAATGAAGCCTTTTTTGCGCTGGTGTTTCGTTGCGACAGCTTTAACGCTGGCAGGATGCAGCAACTCTGCCTGGCGTAAGAGCGAAGTCCTCGCAGTGCCATTGCAACCGACTTTGCAGCAGGAAGTGATTCTGGCACGCATGGAACAAATACTTGCCAGTCGGGCTTTAACCGATGAAGAACGCGCACAGCTTTTATATGAGCGCGGAGTGTTGTATGATAGTCTCGGTCTGAGGGCATTGGCGCGAAATGATTTTTCACAAGCGCTGGCTATCCGACCTGATATGCCTGAAGTATTCAATTACTTAGGCATTTATTTAACGCAGGCAGGCAATTTTGATGCTGCCTATGAAGCGTTTGATTCTGTACTTGAGCTTGATCCAACTTACAACTACGCGCACTTGAATCGCGGTATCGCATTGTATTACGGCGGTCGTGATAAGTTAGCGCAAGATGATCTGCTGGCGTTTTATCAAGACGATCCTAATGATCCTTTCCGTAGCCTGTGGCTTTACATCGTTGAGCGGAAACTCGATGAGAAGCAGGCAAAAGAGGCACTGAAACAGCGCTTCGATAAATCGGACAAGGAACAGTGGGGATGGAACATTGTCGAGTTCTACCTGGGCAACATTAGCGAAGCAACGCTGATGGAACGCCTCAAGGCGGACGCAACGGATAACACCTCGCTCGCTGAGCATCTCAGTGAAACCAACTTCTATTTAGGTAAGTACTACCTAAGTCTGGGGGATATGGACAGCGCTACGGCACTGTTCAAATTAGCGGTTGCTAACAACGTACACAACTTCGTTGAGCACCGTTATGCATTGTTGGAATTATCGCTCTTGGGCCAGGAGCATGACGACCTGGCAGAATCGGACCAGCAATAGCTGACGACATAAACATCAGCCCGTAATCTTTTGATTGCCATCACCTTAACTGGTGAGGGCGTTGTTGTTCGTCAATACACCTACTTTGAGCCGGTTCACACTTTTCAATGAAAATTGCTAATCATTTTCACGATGAGCTAAGTAGACTGGCCGCCATTAATATCGAGGCACTTGTACTACATGGCTGAATTCGAAACCACTTTTGCAGATCTGGGCCTGAAGGCTCCTATCCTTGAAGCCCTTAACGATCTGGGTTACGAAAAACCATCTCCGATCCAGGCTGAGTGTATCCCACACCTGCTTTCTGGTCGTGACGTGCTGGGCATGGCCCAGACTGGTAGCGGTAAAACTGCAGCATTCTCGCTGCCGCTGCTGAACAACATTGATCCGGACCTGCGTGCACCGCAGATCCTCGTCCTGGCTCCAACCCGTGAACTGGCTGTTCAGGTTGCAGAAGCCATGACGGAATTCTCTAAACATATGCGCGGCGTAAACGTGGTAGCCCTGTACGGCGGCCAGCGTTATGACGTGCAGTTACGCGCCCTGCGCCAGGGCCCACAGATTGTTGTCGGTACGCCGGGCCGTCTGCTGGATCACCTGAAGCGCGGTACTCTGGACCTCTCTAAACTGAGCGGCCTGGTACTGGATGAAGCAGATGAAATGCTGCGTATGGGCTTCATCGAAGACGTCGAAACCATCATGGCGCAGATCCCGGACGGTCATCAGACCGCGCTGTTCTCTGCCACCATGCCAGAAGCGATTCGTCGTATCACCAAGCGCTTCATGAAAGATCCTCAGGAAGTGCGTATTCAGTCCAGCGTAACCACTCGCCCGGACATCAGCCAGAGCTACTGGTCTGTGTACGGCATGCGCAAAAACGAAGCGCTGGTACGTTTCCTGGAAGCGGAAGATTTTGATGCGGCGATTATCTTCGTGCGTACCAAAAACGCGACTCTGGAAGTGGCTGAAGCCCTGGAGCGTAGCGGCTACAACAGCGCAGCGCTGAACGGCGACATGAACCAGGCCCTGCGTGAGCAGACTCTGGAGCGTTTGAAAGACGGTCGTCTGGATATCCTGATTGCAACCGACGTGGCAGCACGTGGTCTGGACGTTGAGCGTATCAGCCTGGTTGTGAACTACGACATCCCGATGGATTCCGAGTCTTACGTTCACCGTATCGGCCGTACCGGTCGTGCGGGTCGTGCGGGTCGTGCGCTGCTGTTCGTTGAGAACCGCGAGCGTCGTCTGCTGCGTAACATTGAACGCACCATGAAGCTGACCATTCCAGAAGCTGACCTGCCAAACGCAGATCTGCTGGGCAAACGCCGCCTGGAAAAATTCGCCGCGAAAGTACAGCAGCAGCTGGAAAGCAGCGATCTGGACCAGTACCGTGCGCTGCTGTCGCAGATTCAGCCTGTTGCTGAAGGCGAAGAGCTGGACATGGAAACCCTGGCTGCAGCACTGCTGAAAATGGCTCAGGGCGAACGTAGCCTGATCGTGCCACCAGATGCGCCGATGCGTCCTAAGCGTGAATTCCGTGACCGTGACGATCGCTTCGAACGTCGTGGCGACCGTAATGACCGCAATGACCGTGGCCCACGTGGTGACCGTCCAGAGCGTGGTGGTGAAGACCGTCCACGTCGTGAACGTCGTGACGCGGGTGATATGGAACTGTACCGCATTGAAGTGGGCCGTGATGACGGCGTTGAAGTTCGTCACATCGTTGGCGCGATCGCTAACGAAGGCGACATCAGCAGCCGTTACATCGGTAACATCAAGCTGTTCGCATCCCACTCTACCATCGAGCTGCCAAAAGGCATGCCGGGCGAAGTGCTGCAGCACTTTACGCGTACCCGCATCCTGAACAAACCGATGAACATGCAGCTGATGGGCGATGCACAGCCACGTCCAGACCGCGGTGGTGAACGTCGTGGCGGTGGTCGCAGCTTCGGTGGCGAGCGTCGTGAAGGCGGCCGCAGCGAAGGTCGCGGTGGTGAAGGTCGTCGTTTCTCCGGCGAGCGTCGCGAAAACCGCGGCCCACGTCGTGAAGAAGGCACCAGCCGTCGCCGTTTCGGTGACGCGTAAGCCTCACTCTTCTGACGTAAAGTAAAATATACAGCCCCGATACACGCTATCGGGGCTTTTTTTATTCCTTTTGTACTCTTGTACTGGTACAGTGCGTCACATTAAAATGCAGAACCGCATGATTGACTGGAGAAAAGGCTGTATGGCGACACTAACCACCACCCAAACGTCACCTTCGCTGCTTGGCGGCGTGGTGATCATCGGCGGAACCATCATTGGTGCCGGGATGTTTTCCCTGCCAGTGGTCATGTCCGGTGCGTGGTTCTTCTGGTCGCTGGCCGCGCTGGTCTTCACCTGGTTCTGCATGCTCCATTCCGGGCTGATGATCCTTGAAGCAAACCTGAACTACCGCATTGGCTCCAGCTTCGACACCATCACCAAAGATCTGCTGGGCAAAGGCTGGAACCTGGTGAACGGCCTGTCCATCGCGTTTGTGCTCTATATCCTGACCTACGCGTATATTTCGGCGAGCGGCTCGATTCTGCATCACACCTTCTCGGAGATGTCGCTGAACGTTCCGGCGCGTCTGGCAGGGTTATGTTTTGCGCTGGCTGTGGCGTTTATCGTCTGGATGAGTACCAAAGCGGTGAGCCGCATGACGGCGATCGTATTAGGCGCGAAGGTCATCACTTTCTTCCTGACCTTCGGCAGCCTGCTGGGGCACGTGACGCCCGCCACGCTGTCTAACGTCGCCGAAGTGAACACCTCCTACACGCCGTACCTGCTGATGACGCTGCCGTTCTGTCTGGCGTCGTTTGGCTACCACGGTAACGTGCCGAGCCTGATGAAGTACTACGGCAAAGATCCCCGCACCATTGTGAAGTGTCTGGTCTACGGCACGCTGCTGGCGCTGGGTCTGTATGTGATTTGGCTGCTGGGGACGATGGGCAACATCCCGCGTCCGGAATTTATCGGCATTGCCCAGAAGGGCGGTAACATCGACGTGCTGGTGCAGGCGCTGAGCGGCGTGCTGAACAGCCGCAGTCTGGATCTGCTGCTGGTTATCTTCTCTAACTTTGCGGTGGCGAGCTCTTTCCTGGGCGTGACGCTGGGCCTGTTTGATTATCTGGCGGATCTGTTCGGCTTTGATGATTCTGCGATGGGGCGTTTAAAAACCGCGCTGCTGACCTTCCTGCCGCCGATTGTGGGTGGCCTGCTGTGGCCGAACGGCTTCCTGTACGCCATCGGCTATGCAGGGCTGGCGGCAACTATCTGGGCGGCGATTGTGCCGGCGCTGCTGGCGCGCAAATCACGTAAACGCTTCGGCAGCCCGAAATTCCGCGTCTGGGGCGGTAAGCCGATGATTGCGCTGATTCTGGTATTCGGCGTTGGTAACGCACTGGTACACGTGCTGTCGAGTTTTAACCTGTTGCCCGTTTATCAGTAAAACGAGGGGTTGAACCCCTCACGCCGGCCCTCTCCCATAGGGAGAGGGAGAAAAGCAAAAAACTACCCCACCAGTTCCTCTTTCACCTGCATCGCCAGTTCAAACGAATGCAAACGCGCCTGGTGATCGAAAATCTGGCCGTTAACCATAATCTCATCCGCCTGCGTTTCGCGCAGCACCGCGTCCAGCCCGTGGCGCACTTTCGATTTATCGCCTACCAGCGACATGCTCAGCGCCTGCTGCACGCCATACTGCTCGGAGGCGGACCACAGCTGATGCATATTCTCCACCGGCGGCGGAAGCTGGCCCGTCTCACCGCGGCGCAGCTTCACAAACGCCTGCTGCATTGAGGTGAACAGGAATTCCGCGTCGCGATTGCTGTCGGCGGCAATGATGTTGATACACACCATCGCGTACGGCTTCTCCAGACGCTCGGACGGTTTAAAGTTCGAGCGGTAAAGATGCAGCGCCTGATGCAGCATATCCGGCGCGAAGTGGGAGGCAAACGCAAACGGCAGCCCCAGCTGTGCGGCGAGCTGTGCGCTGTAGAGGCTTGAGCCTAACAGCCACACCGGGATCTTCTCACCGTAGCCCGGTACCGGGCGCACGTGCGGGTTCGGATCGCGCGCGTCGAACCAGTCCACCAGCTCGGCCACGTCGCGCGGGAAGTTGTCGATATCGCCGCTCATATGGCGGCGCAGGGCGCGCATCGTTGGCTGGTCGCTGCCGGGTGCACGACCAAGACCCAAATCAATACGCCCAGGATAGAGGGTATTCAGGGTGCCAAACTGCTCGGCAATCACCAGCGGGGCGTGGTTTGGCAGCATTACGCCACCGGAGCCCAGGTGCAGGGTGGTGGTATTTGCTGCCAGATAGCCAATCAGTACCGAGGTCGCGGCGCTGGCGATGCCCACCATGTTGTGGTGTTCGGCCAGCCAGTAGCGGTGATAGCCACGCTTTTCGGCCAGCTGAGCGAGATCGAGAGAGTGCGAAAAGGCTTCTCTTGCCGAGGAGCCTTGTGGGATCGGCGCTAGATCCAGCACCGAAAACGGAATGGTTTTGTCAGTCATAACAGCTCACTTTGTCGACGGTCAATCTTTAATACTGTATTAAATAATGATAACCGTTGTTAACAAAGTGAGCCTTTTTTACGCCTGCAGCTCCAGCCCGGCGAGCCGTCTCCAGTAGCCGTTGCAGTCGCTGTTTGCCGTCAGCGGCAGCGGCGCGGCGCCGTCTTCATTGGCGCGGAAGGCGTCCAGCATCGCGAACACGCCGGTATCCAGCGGCGACAGACGAACCATATCCACCAGCCCGTCCATCGACGCCAGCTCGTTGCCGAGGTTATAGACATAGCCGCTCATGGTCTGAATACCGTTGAGGACAAACACCTGCTGATTCTCCTGCGACAGCATGCTGCGTCCGTTCGGGTACTTGATGCAGCAGGTTTCGCATTCGTCTTTCGGGCGGTCTTCCGAGCGCGCGGTGAAGCAGCGGGCGGAGTAGGCCAGCGGCAGATGGCCGTAGCTCAGCACTTCCACTTCAAACTGATTGCGAATGCCCAGCTCGTCGCACTGGTTAAGCAGGTTTGCCAGCCAGTCGCGGGAGAGTTCCACCGGCATGCACCAGCGCGTCATTCCCTGTTTGAGCAGCAGGCGCAGGGTGACGGCGTTGTAGCAGTTGAGGGCATGACCCGCGACGAACGGCAGCCTGCGTTCAGCGCACATGTTCACCACGCCTAGATCGCTCGCTTCCAGCAGGAACTCGCCGTTTTCGACGTAGCGCTTCAGCTCGCCCAGTTCGGAAGACGCCTGCACCAGCGCGAGCGTGGAGAGCACCACCTGTTTGCCGCTGCCGGCAAGGCTCTTTGCCATATCCAGCCAGTCGCCCACTTTGGTGGCGCGGCGCTTGCTGCACACCGCTTCGCCGAGGTAAATCACGTCGGCGCTGCTGGTCGCGGCCTGTTGGTAAAAATCTTCCAGCGTCTCTTTTGGCCAGTAGTAGAGCACCGGTCCTAATGAATATTTCATGATTTTCTCACTGCCATTTACGGTGATACGCGCCAAGCGTGGTTTGCGTGCCTTCGGACATCGAACCAAGCGTTTCCATCCAGGCCTGCTGTGGTGCGTAGTTCTGCGGGTCCGCCATGCAGCGGTCGATGGCCTGACGCCACACTTTCGCTACCTGGCTCACATAGGCCGGGCTGCGCTGACGTCCTTCAATTTTCACCGAGGCAATATTGGCCGCCAGCAGTTCCGGCAGCAGCTCCAGCGTGTTGAGGCTGGTCGGCTCCTCCAGCGCGTGATAGCGCTCGCCGTCGACCAGATAGCGGCCTTTACACAGGGTGGGATAACCGGCGTTTTCCCCGTCCTGGTAGCGGTCAATCAGCACCTCATTCAGGCGAGACTCCAGCCCCTGCGGGGTCTGCTGCCAGCGAACAAAGCGGGCAGGGGAACAGGCCCCGACGGTATTCGGCGATTCTCCGGTTAAATAAGAGGAAAGATAGCAGCGGCCTTCGGCCATGATGCACAGGCTGCCAAAGGCAAAAACTTCCAGCGGCACTGGCGTGACGCGCGCGAGTTGCTTAACCTGATGAATAGAGAGCACGCGCGGCAGCACCACGCGGGCCACGTCAAAGTGTTGATGATAAAAACGCACCGCCTCTTCGTTGGTGGCAGATGCCTGAACAGAGACGTGGCGCTCAATATGGGGATAGCGTTCTGCCGCATACTCAAGCATGGCGAGGTCGGCCAGGATCAGCGCATCGGCACCCAGCTGTGCTGCCATATCCACCGCGCGCTGCCAGCGGGCGTAGCCGTCAGGATGAGCAAAGGTATTGATGGCGATATGCAGCTTGCGGCGGTGCTGGTGAACGAAGTTAACGGCTTCCTGAAGCTTTTTCTCCGTAAAGTTGAGGCCAGCAAAATGGCGGGCGTTGGTGTCATCTTTCAGCCCGATATAGACCGCATCGGCCCCATTTTCGATGGCCGCCTTAAGCGCCGGAAGATTTCCGGCAGGGCAGAGCAGCTCCATAATTTATCCTGATGTAGTCGATCGCAAAATTGTTAACGAGCTGGGATTTTAATTAACCCATACGCGACAATTTTTGATTTAAGGCAGCTAATGGCGTATTGATGACACCAATAATGAGGTACGGCGGGCGACGGTTTGTTGATTTACGCCGCTATGTTGCGCTTCGGATATGGCAAAATAGCAGGACTATAGATATCAGGGAGTAAAGCTCGTGCTGGATAAACTGCGTTCACGTCTCGTACAATTTGGTCCATCAATGCTGAGCGTGCCGGTCAAGCTGGCGCCGTTCGCGCTAAAACGCCAGGTGCTGGAACAGGTCCTGAGCTGGCAGTTCCGCCAGGCGCTGCAGGACGGCGAGCTGGAGTTCCTGGAAGGCCGCTGGTTAAGCATTGAGGTACGCGACATCGGGCTGCGCTGGTTTACCTCCGTTGAGAATGACCAGCTGATCGTACGCGAATCCGCCGACGCGGACGTGAGCTTTAGCGCCAACGCCAGCGATCTGCTGATGATCGCCGCGCGCAAGCAGGATCCGGATACGCTCTTCTTCCAGCGCCGTCTGGTAATTGAAGGCGACACGGAGCTGGGCCTGTACGTGAAGAATTTAATGGATGCCATTGAGCTGGAGCAGATGCCAAAAGCGCTGCGCGTGATGTTAATGCAAATGGCAGATTTCGTTGAGGCCGGGCTGAAAACCCCGCCGGACGGTAAACACACTTCAGTAGGTGAGCCATGCTGATTCGAGTCGAAATTGGGATTGATGCGCCGGGGATCGATGCGTTGTTACGCCGCGCCTTTGCGAGCGATGCCGAAGCCCAACTGGTCCACGACCTCCGCGAAGACGGCCTGATTACGCTGGGGCTGGTTGCCACCGATGACGAAGGTCAGGTGGTGGGCTATGTTGCCTTCAGTCCGGTCATCGTCCAGGGCGAAGAGCTGCAGTGGGTAGGCATGGCGCCGCTGGCGGTAGATGAAAGCTATCGCGGGCAAGGTCTGGCGCGCCAGCTGGTCTATGAAGGGCTGGACTCGCTCAACGAGTTTGGCTATGCCGCCGTGGTCACGCTGGGCGATCCGGCGTTCTATGGCCGTTTAGGCTTTGAGCAGGCCGCGCATTACGATCTGCGCTGTCGCTGGCCGGGTACGGAATCTGCTTTCCAGGTCCATCGACTGGCGGACGACGCGCTCAACGGCGTCAATGGCCTGGTCGAGTATCACGACCATTTCAATCGCTTTTAATCAGGCTCTCGCGCAGCGCCTCAAAGGAGCCGTCTCCGGTCACGAGGCGCTCTTTCTGGCGCTTCGTCAGCTGCTTGATGCGGTATTCCAGCCTGAGCGCCAGCGATCGGTCGCCGACGGCCGCTGAGAAGGCGAGCTGTAATTCCCCTTTCCCCCGCAGCGCTTTTGCCCCTTTCCCCGTTTGATGTTGTAAAAAACGCCGCGCCACATCGGTGGTGATCCCGGTGTAGAGGGCGTTATCAGCGGTTCGGACAAGATAGAGAAACCAGCACACGGTAAACGGATTCAGTATGTTAAGGTGAACGCACCATAGCATGAGAGAGAACGAAAATGGAAACACTGGCCGCCATTAACCGCTGGCTGGCGAAGCAGCATGTTGTCACCTGGTGCGTCTGTAACGAGGGTGAAATGTGGTGCGCAAATGCGTTTTACTACTATGACCCTGAGCGCGTGGCTTTTTATGTCATGAGTGAAGACAAAACGCGTCATGCGCAGATGAGCGGCCAGCAGGCAAAGGTGGCAGGCACGGTAAACGGCCAGCCGAAAACGGTCGCGCTGATCCGCGGCGTGCAGTTTAAAGGGGAGATCCGTCGTCTGGATGGTGAAGAGAGCGACGCGCGCCGTAAGCTCTACACGCGCCGCTTTCCCGTTGCCGCTGCGCTAAAAGCCCCGGTGTGGGAAATCCGCCTCGATGAGCTGAAATTTACCGACAACACCTTGGGCTTTGGCAAGAAGCTGCACTGGTTACGCGCCGAGCAGGCGTAGCGCTTCGCGGTTAAACGCCGGGAGATCGTCCGGGGTTCGGCTGGTGATCAGCTGGTCTTTGTCGTTGACCACCTCCTGATCGTAAAACTCGGCCCCCGCGTTTTTCAGATCGATAACGATCGGTTTCACGGCGGTAAGCTTTCGCCCGCGGACCACTTCTGCGCTGATGAGCAGCTGCGGGCCGTGACAGATGGCAAAGACCGGTTTGCCGGTCGAGACAAAATCCCGGGTGAAGGTCACGAAGCGCTCGTCCCCGCGCAGGGAATCCGGGGAATGGCCGCCGGGTAACAGCAGAGCGTCGAAATCTGAGGGGCTAACGTTATCAATGCTCTCATCGATGGTCACGGTCGCCTCGCCCTTATGGCCTGTCACCGTTTTACCCGCCTCTTTCTCAATGGTGATGACCTCATGTCCCGCCTTGCGGAACGCCTCTGCTGGAGAGGTGAATTCTGAATCTTCAAACTCGTCGGTAATCAAGACTGCGATTTTCTTGCCCATGCTTCCTCCGTTGTTTTGGCTTCAGACTGATTTTTCTCCGCTTGTGGTAAATACTTACCTTTAACAGACTTCTAAGTGTGGTCGACGACGCTGAGTTCGCAAACGGACAATTCTGTAAAGGGGAAAAGATGAGTCAGGTATTGATTACGGGTGCTACCGGGTTAGTGGGCGATCATCTGCTGCGGCTGCTGATTCAGGATCGCCGCGTGAACTATATCGCCGCCCCGACGCGTCGACCGCTGGCGGACTTATCCGGCGTCTTTAATCCGCACGATCCTCAGCTGACCGACGCGCTGGCGCAGGTGCAGGATCCCATTGATATCGCCTTTTGCTGTCTGGGCACCACGCGGCGGGAGGCGGGCAGCAAAGAGGCCTTTATCCACGCCGACTACACGCTGGTGGTGGATACCGCGCTCACGGCGAAAAAGCTGGGGGCCAAACATTTTCTGGTGGTCAGCGCGCTCGGCGCCAGTGCCGGATCGCCTTTCTTCTACAACAAGGTGAAGGGCAAGATGGAGGATGCGCTGATTGCGCAGAAATGGGAGCAGCTGACGATTGTGCGCCCTTCGATGCTGATCGGCCACCGGGATGAACGCCGGTTTAACGAGTCGATATTTGCCCCGCTGTTTCGCATTCTTCCCGGCAACTGGAAATCCATCGAGGCGCGGGACGTCGCGCGCGCGATGCTAAAAGAGGGGCTGGCCCCGTCGAAAGCGGGTGTTAACATTATCCCTTCGGCAAAACTGCGTGAAATCGCGCAGGGCGAGGCGTAAACTCCCCCGGCTAATAACCTAATACTCTCCGGGGAATGCTATGGCTGGTCAGTCTTCATCTCAGGCGGCAACACCTGTTCAGTGGTGGAAGCCCGCACTCTTCTTTCTCGTGGTCATTGTGGGCCTCTGGTACGTGAAATGGCAGCCGTACTACGGCAAAGCCTTCACCGCCGCCGAAACGCACAGCATCGGTAAATCTATTCTCGCTCAGGCTGATTCCAGCCCGCTGCAGGCGGCGTGGGACTATGCCATGGTCTACTTCCTTGCCGTCTGGAAGGCCGCCGTTTTAGGCGTCATTCTGGGCTCGCTGATTCAGGTGCTTATCCCCCGTAACTGGCTGGTGAAAACCCTTGGGCAGCCGCGTTTTCAGGGCACGCTGCTGGGGACGATTTTCTCCCTGCCGGGGATGATGTGTTCCTGCTGCGCCGCGCCCGTGACTGCAGGGATGCGCCGTCAGCGCGTGTCGATGGGCGGCGCGCTGGCGTTCTGGATGGGGAACCCGCTGCTCAACCCGGCGACGCTGGTGTTTATGGGCTTTGTGCTGGGCTGGCATTTCGCGTTCATCCGCCTGGTTGCCGGGCTGCTGACCGTGCTGGTGGTGGCGACGCTGGTGCAAAAACTGGTCAAGGATACTGCCGCAGAACCCGCAGCCGTTGAGCTGGACGTCAGCGAGCCGCAGGGGGGCTTCTTTGCGCGCTGGAGCAGGGCGCTATGGCAGCTTTTCTGGAGCACCATCCCGGTCTATATCCTGGCGGTACTGGTTCTGGGGGCGGCGCGCGTCTGGCTCTTCCCGCATGCGGATGGCGCTATCGACAACACGCTGATGTGGGTCATTGCGATGGCCGTTGCGGGCTGCCTGTTTGTGATCCCAACGGCGGCGGAGATCCCGATTGTTCAGACCATGATGCTGGCCGGTATGGGCACCGCGCCGGCGCTGGCGCTGCTGATTACGCTGCCGGCGATCAGCCTGCCGTCGCTTATCATGCTGCGTAAGTCGTTCCCGGCGAAAGCGCTGTGGCTGACCGCAGGGCTGGTGGCGTTGAGCGGGGTGATGGTGGGGAGTATTGCGTTGATCTAAAAAAAGCCCGGTGGCGCTAGCGCTTACCGGGCCTACAAAAAAATCCCCTCAAGCGAGGGGATTTTTTTATTTGATGTAAGTAAACGCGGTGGTGACGTGCTTCACGCCGCTCACCCGGCTGGCGATATCGGCCGCGGCTTTCCCTTCACGGTCGGTCACCAGACCCAGCAGGAACACTTCGCCGTTTTCAGTCGTCACTTTCACGTTGGAGGATTTCACCTGGTCCGAGCCCAGCAGCTGGGAACGCACTTTGGTGGTGATCCAGGTATCGGAAGAGGCGTCACCCAGGCCAATTGGCTTGCCCTGGCGCACTTCGTTAAACACCTCTGTGGTCCCTTCTACGCCCATCGCAATCTGTTTCGCACGCGAGGCGAGCTCCAGATTTGGCGCCTGGCCTGCCAGCAGGACTTTGCCCTGATAAGCCGTCACGTTGATACGCGCTTCTTTCTTGATTTGTTCGTCTTTCGACAGCGCACTGTTGACGCGCAGCTCCAGCGTACCGTCATCCACCTGTGTCCCCACGGTGCGTGGATCGGTTGCCGCTTTGGTGCCTACCGCGGCGGTACCCACAACGGCCGCAGCGATACATCCCTGAAGCAGTAATGCAGACATAAGGACTGCGAGGGTCGATAAAGCCTTCATAAGAACTCCTTAATCATCCTGGTGAGGGAAAAGCGTGTTATCGATCAAATCACATAAGCAGTTCACCGTGAGCATATGCATCTCCTGAATACGCGCGCTTCGGTGAGAAGGAATGCGGATTTCCACATCCTGCGGCCCAAGCAGACCCGCCAGCTCACCCCCGTCATAGCCGGTAAGGGCCACGATGGTCATGTCGCGGGTGACGGCGGCTTCAACGGCTTTGACAATGTCCCGGCTATTGCCGCGCGTGGAGATGGCCAGCAGCACATCTCCCGCATGACCCAGGGCTCGCACCTGCTTTGCGTAAATTTCGTCATGCAGACGATCGTTAGCAATCGCCGTTAAGACCACATTATCGGTATTAAGTGCAATGGCGGGTAAACTCGGGCGTTCTGTTTCAAAGCGATTGATCATGCTGGCAGCAAAATGCTGTGCGTTGGCGGCTGACGTGCCGTTGCCACAACAGAGGATTTTGTTGCCATTAAGCAGGGATTGCACCAGCGTCATTGCGGCACGCGAGATAGCATCCGGAAGGGCTTCCGCCGCGGCAATCTGAGTCTGGATGCTTTCTGTGAAGCACACTTTAATTCTTTCGAGCACGTTATCCCTTTTAAATCTTAATTATGCGTCTTCGCCAAAAGCGTTTTTAAGCCATTCGATCTCATTTCCGGTGAAGGCTATCACATCGAACCGGCAATCCACAGTATCAAAGCTCCCATTATGGCGGGCAAGCCACAAGTGGGCAGTCTGTAATAATTTATGTTGTTTGGCGAGCGTCACGCTGGCGGCAGCACCGCCAAAACGGGAGGACTGTCGAAAACGGACTTCTACAAACACGATGACCTGACCCTCTTTCATGATCAGATCAATTTCGCCGCCGCGCCCGCGGACGTTAGCGGCGATAAAGCGCAGTCCTTTGCCTTCAAGCCAGCGACGCGCCTTTAACTCCCACGCATCGCCGGTCTCTTTACGGCTTAACTGGCCGGGACGATTTGCCCCTGCTGGTATTTGAGCCATGATAACTTCCTGTTGATCACGCAGTCCTGAGTCGCGGTCAGATCGCCGGTGTTGCCGTTAAGCTCAAAGCCCGGCACCTGACGCATCTGGGTAAAGTGGTTCGCCAGCGCCCATGCATCGACACCCATCGCATACAGACGCGCCAGCGAATAATCGTTACGTACGGTACTCAGCGCCTGCTGCATCAGCGCCGGGTTGCTGCCTGCCAGCATCGGAATTTCGCTGTACTGCAGACCGTCCATTTCCAGACGGAAATCCGGGCCTGCGGTGCCCTGCGCGCTGCGTGAGCTGGCGTAAAGCGTTGCGCCGCTCTGGCTGCCGTTACGCATCGCGATCATCGGTTTGATAAAGGCGATCTCCTGCGGCGTGGCAACGATATAGGCCGCATCCACTTTACCGCCACCGCTAATCTGCGCGTCGGTAGGCGGGGCAGGGATCGTCAGGCCGCCAATCGTCACGCCCTGCTGCTGCGGCAGGCTCGCGGTGACAGGGCTGCCGTTGAGCGCGATACCCGCTCCACCGTTTACGCCCGCGCGCAGTTCAGAGGCGGAACCAAATTTCTGCTGCAACACCACGCCGCCGCCGAGCTTCTGCCACTCATCGGCAAAGGCATTGGCCACGCGATCGCCCAGCGCGCTGCGTGGGATGAGCAGCAGCGGAGCCTGCTTACCCTGCTCGTGAATATGGCGCGCCGCATCGCGGGCTTCATCTTCAGGGGAAAGCGCGAAGTAGCAAATATTGGCCCGGTTCTGAACCTGCTCAGGTTGGTTGAGCGCCAGCACGTTCAGCGTGGTATTGCTCTTCATCAGCTCTTCCACGTTGTTTTTCAGCAGCGGACCGACAACGATGCTGGCCCCGTCCTGCTGAACCTGCGCCAGAACCTGGTCAAGCGGCTGCGAGCTGGTGTCGTAAATTTTTACCTCAGCGCCCGGGTTGGCGCTGGTGGTTGCCACGGCCTGCGGCTGAGCGGCAGGCTGGGCTGCGGGTTGCGCAGGCTGCTGTTGAGGCTGTTCTGCTGTCGCTTCAGGTGCTGGTGCCACTTGCGTTTCGGCCGGAGCCTGAGTCGCTGGTGCTGTAGTAGCCGGAGTTGCTGTAGCCGGAGGCGTCGTCGGGGCCGTCACCGGGTTTTGCATCGTACCCTGCGCCGGCGCTTGCGCCGTGGTCAGATCGCTGGTCTCCGCTACGGACGGGCTGACCACATCATTCACGTTAGCCGACTGGGCCGCCTGCGCGGGAACCGCGCTGCCGGTTACCGAAGTGGTACCGTTTTTCGCGGCTTCAAAGCCCTGCTGAATGGTACGGCCAAACACCGCCGCCTGGCCGTTGAGCGGCAGAAGCAGGGCGATTTTGCTGGTGGACGCTGGCTTAAAGTTCTGCACGTTTACCAGCTGGGTTGGCAGCATTTTCGCCCCCGGGTTTTGCGGGTAGCGCGTCTGCCAGTCCGTAATACCGGCCTTCAGCATCTTTGGATCGCTGCGGTTGTTAAACCACATCTGCTGCAGATCCAGCCAGCCCTGAAGGACGTTTTCATCGGCGTTGATGACCAGCGCCTGCGCCTGTTCCTGAGTCATCGAGGCAAGCGCTTGCCAGGTTGCATCAATATTTTTTTGCTTATCGGCACCGCCGAGCAGCGGCTCTTGCGCGACGAGGGCGCGGAGCAGCGTGAGAGAAGGGCGCCCCTGCTCAGCGGTAATGCCCGCCTGCCAGAAGCGAGCCTGCTGATTTTTATCCAGCGCGCTCACGTCAATGTCACCGAGGATCTTCTTCGCGGCGGCGTAATCTTTCAGCGCGACCTTCAGCTCGGCAGAGAGCAGGCTCTGCTCACGACGCTGGGCGTCGTTAAGATCTTTTGGCAACTGGTTAAACAGTTCGGCTGCCTGCTGGGTTTTACCCTCTTTCAGCAGTGCACGAATGGCGAGTAATTGCCAGTTGGTCTTGGTATCATTTGAACTCTGCGACATTTGTTGCAGATAAAAGCCAGAATCAGCCTGAGCAGACCCCTGAAGATGGGCGGTGCTCTGGTCAGGTGCCTGGGTGCCACAGCCTGCAAAGATCAGGGCTGCCAGCAGAAGCGGCACGCTGCGCGTGGCTTTTTTTCGAAGAAACGTTAACGGTACCATACTGTATCCAGTGATTTTTTTTACGCAATGCTCAATATTAAATCGGCAATACGGACGAAACAATGAAACAACACGAAACGGCAGATAATTCTCAAGGCCAGCTTTATATTGTACCTACTCCTATCGGGAATTTGTCTGATATTACCCAACGTGCGCTCACTGTACTGCAAGCTGTTGATTTAATTGCTGCTGAAGATACCCGCCACACCGGTCTGCTGCTGCAACATTTCGCGATTAACGCTCGTCTGTTTGCTCTGCACGATCACAATGAGCAACAAAAAGCCGAAACGCTGGTGGCGAAGCTGAAAGAGGGGCAGAACATTGCCCTGGTCTCCGACGCCGGTACGCCGCTGATCAACGATCCCGGCTATCACCTGGTGCGTACCTGTCGTGAAGCCGGTATTCGCGTTGTGCCGCTGCCGGGGCCGTGCGCCGCCATTGCTGCGCTGAGCGCCGCGGGTCTGCCGTCTGACCGTTTCTGCTATGAAGGCTTCCTGCCTGCCAAATCCAAAGGCCGCCGTGACGTGTTAAAAGATCTGGAAGCGGAACCGCGCACCCTGATTTTCTACGAATCCACGCACCGCCTGCTGGAAAGCCTGGAAGATATGGTGACAGTCTGGGGAGAAGCCCGCTACGTGGTGCTGGCGCGCGAGCTGACCAAAACCTGGGAAACCATTCACGGTGCCCCAGTGGGTGAACTGCTGGCGTGGGTGAAGGAAGACGAAAACCGCCGCAAGGGTGAAATGGTGCTGATCGTCGAAGGGCATAAGGCGCAGGAAGACGCGCTCCCTGCCGACGCGCTGCGCACGCTGGCATTGCTGCAAGCGGAACTGCCGCTGAAGAAGGCCGCTGCGCTGGCGGCGGAAATTCACGGCGTGAAGAAAAATGCGCTGTATAAGCATGCGCTGGAGCAGCAGGGGGAGTAAGCCCCTGCCGCCTGTTTTGCCGGGTGGCGGCTGCGCCTAACCCGGCCTGCAGGTCGTTATGCGTCATTTAGCCAACAGGTATCGCCTCAACCTGGAAGGTTTGCGGCGTGTCCGGCGGGTTACCTAAATGCGGGATAGATGTGGTGCGAAAAATCACGTCACCGGTGCCGGGTTAAACACCGCCAGCTGATTATGCAGCCCCCACTGGTCGGAGAAGGTTTTCTTCCGCCCGCTTGCGACATCCAGAATGAAGTGGAACAGTTTCCAGCCCACGTCCTCAATGCTCTCTTCTCCGGTGGCGATGGTGCCCGCGTTGATGTCCATTAAGTCATACCAGCGGTTTGCCAGCTCGGTACGGGTCGCCATCTTGATCACCGGCACCGCCATCAGGCCGTACGGCGTGCCGCGCCCGGTGGTAAAGACCTGTACCGTAATGCCGGACGCCACCTGCTGCGTGCCGCAGACGAAATCGCTGGCCGGCGTTGCCGCGTAGATCAGGCCGCGTTTGGTCGGGCGCTGGCCCGGAGAGAGCACTTCCACAATCGCGCTCTGGCCGGATTTGGCAATCGAACCAAGGGCTTTTTCCACCACGTTCGCGAGGCCGCCTTTTTTGTTCCCCGGAGACGGGTTGGCGCTGCGGTCGGTTTTGCCCATATCGAGATAGCTATCGTACCAGGCCATTTCCTCAAGCAGGCGCTTGCCGACCTCTTCATTAACGGTGCGTGGCGTGAGCAGATGGATGGCGTCACGCACTTCGGTCACCTCGGAGAACATCACCGTGGCGCCGCAGCGAACAAGCAGATCGGACGCATAGCCCACCGCCGGGTTGGCCGTCACGCCGGAGAAGGAATCGCTGCCGCCGCACTGTGTTCCCACTACCAAATCAGACGCTGGGCAGGTTTCGCGCTGGCGCTTGTTGAGCTTGTCCAGATGGCGTTCAGCCACCTGCAGGATATCGTCGACCATTGAGCGGAAACCCACGTGGCGTTCGTCCTGCAGGCGCACGATGCTGGCCTCGTCTGCCGGAATGGCTTTGACATCTTCGGTGCCCTGCAGCAGGCGCTCTGGCTGCAATTTTTCACACCCCAGACCAATTACCATCACCTCGCCGCCAAAGTTCGGGTTGAGGGCAATATTGTGAATGGTGCGGATCGGCACTACCGCAGCGGGTGCGTTAATCGCCACGCCGCAGCCGTAGAGGTGGTTCAGGCCCACCACGCCGTCGACGTTCGGGTATTTCGGCAGCAGATCGCGTTCGATGATTTTCACCACGTAATCCACTACGCCCGCCACGCAGTGCACGCTGGTAGTAATGCCGAGCAGATTCTTGGTGCCGACGCTGCCGTCCGCGTTGCGGTAGCCTTCGAAGGTATAGCCCTCCAGCGGAGGAAGCGGTTCCGGCACGCGGGTCGCCAGCGGAAGCGTGTTCAGCGGCGGCGCTTCCGGCAGCGCCACCAGCGACTCCTCAACCCAGCTCCCCTGCGGTATAGAGCGAACGGCATAGCCGATGACTTCACCGTAACGTACGATTTCGCTGTTAGCAGGGATATCCACCAGGGCGACCTTATGTCCCTGCGGAATATGCTCAATCAGTTCCAGCCCGTCCGGGAGGCGGGTGCCCGCTTTTAAGCCATTGTCGTTGACAATTATCGCCACATTATCGGTGTCGTGGACTTTTATATAAAACGCCGTCGGCGATGCCTGTCGAATTTCAATGTCGGCCATTGTTCAGTATTCTCCAGCAAAGTGTCTGATAATAAATTCAGCCAATTTTCTAATGGTAGAAATAAATACGCGGCTTTCAGAATTAAAGCATGTCAGCATAGGGGATATGAAAATGTGATCGCGATCGCTCCAGAACCGGTAATGCCTGATTCTGTGCATTAGCGCCCAGCGCCTTGTGCATATGCAAAAAAATTCTTTGAAATGTTACGCAATGCTTGAGCATTAAAACAATGTGCGGTCGTGGGTTGCGTTTTATACTGAATGACGATTTTATAACGCCAAAATACGTCAGAATAATAAATATAATGCTGGTGCGGTGTCTGGATAAATAAAATGATGCTGATATAGGCTGCGAATTAAAAAGGTAAATACGATGAGTAACGATATCTTCCCGAATAAATTTAAAGCGGCCCTCGCGGCACACCAGATTCAGATTGGCTGCTGGTCCGCGCTGGCAAACCCTATCAGCACCGAAGTGCTGGGCCTGGCCGGTTTTGACTGGCTGGTGCTGGACGGCGAACATGCGCCGAACGATATCAGCACCTTTATTCCGCAGCTGATGGCGCTGAAAGGCAGCCCCAGCGCCCCGATAGTGCGCGTGCCAACTAACGAGCCGGTAATTATCAAGCGCCTGCTGGATATCGGTTTCTACAACTTCCTGATCCCGTTTGTGGAGACGGAAGAACAAGCGGCCCTGGCCGTAGCCTCAACGCGCTATCCGCCTGAAGGGATCCGCGGCGTTTCCGTTTCGCATCGCGCCAATATGTTTGGCACCGTGCCGGACTACTTCGCGCAGTCCAATAACAACATCACTATTCTGGTTCAGATCGAGAGCCAGCAGGGCGTTGATAACGTTGACGCGATTGCAGCCACAAACGGCGTGGACGGTATCTTCGTCGGCCCAAGCGATCTGGCGGCCGCCTTTGGCCATCTGGGTAACGCCGGCCACCCTGACGTGCAGCGCGCGATCCAGCACATCTTTGCCCGCGCTAAAGCACACGGCAAACCGTGCGGCATTCTGGCGCCGGTTGAGGCTGACGCCCGTCGCTATCTGGAGTGGGGAGCCACGTTTGTTGCCGTCGGCAGCGACCTCGGGGTATTCCGCTCGGCCACGCAGAAATTAGCCGACGCTTTTAAAAAATAACCATCATTGAGGAAACAGATTATGACGCTGAAAGTGGGTTTTATTGGCCTGGGGATCATGGGTAAACCAATGAGTAAGAACCTCATCAAAGCGGGTTACTCACTGGTGGTATCCGATCACAATCCGCAGGCCGTGGCAGAGGTGATAGCGGCGGGCGCTGAAACGGCCACCACCGCGAAGGCCATTGCCGAGCAGTGCGATGTCATCATCACCATGCTGCCCAACTCCCCGCATGTTAAAGAGGTTGCGCTGGGTGAGAACGGCATTATCGACGGTGCGAAGCCGGGCCTGGTGCTGATTGATATGAGTTCTATTGCGCCGCTTGCAAGCCGTGAAATCAGCGAGGCGTTAAAAGCGAAGGGCGTCGATATGCTGGATGCGCCGGTCAGCGGCGGTGAGCCGAAAGCGATCGACGGCACGCTGTCGGTGATGGTCGGCGGTGATAAAGCCATTTTCGATAGATACTACGACCTGATGAAAGCCATGGCGGGCTCGGTGGTGCATACCGGAGACATCGGGGCGGGTAACGTGACCAAGCTGGCCAACCAGGTGATTGTGGCGCTGAACATTGCCGCCATGTCCGAAGCGCTGACGCTGGCAACCAAAGCGGGCGTTAATCCGGACCTGGTCTATCAGGCCATTCGCGGCGGTCTGGCGGGCAGTACCGTACTGGATGCCAAAGCGCCGATGGTGATGGATCGTAATTTCAAACCCGGTTTCCGCATCGACCTGCACATTAAAGATCTGGCGAACGCGCTGGATACGTCACACGGCGTAGGCGCGCAGCTGCCGCTGACCGCGGCGGTCATGGAGATGATGCAGGCGCTGCGTGCGGATGGCCTGGGCACGGCCGATCACAGCGCGATTGCGTGCTACTACGAAAAACTGGCGAAGGTGGAAGTGGCGCGTTAATCACGCCTTGCCCACACCTGAGGGTGACAGCGGCGCGCAAACCCTCTATACTGCGCGCCGAAGCTGACCAGACAGTCGCCGCTTCGTCGTCGTCCCTTTCGGGGGAGACGGGCGGAGGGGAGGAAAGTCCGGGCTCCATAGGGCAGGGTGCCAGGTAACGCCTGGGGGGGAAACCCACGACCAGTGCAACAGAGAGCAAACCGCCGATGGCCCGCGCAAGCGGGATCAGGTAAGGGTGAAAGGGTGCGGTAAGAGCGCACCGCGCGGCTGGTAACAGTCCGTGGCACGGTAAACTCCACCCGGAGCAAGGCCAAATAGGGGTTCACAAGGTACGGCCCGTACTGAACCCGGGTAGGCTGCTTGAGCCAGTGAGCGATTGCTGGCCTAGATGAATGACTGTCCACGACAGAACCCGGCTTATCGGTCAGCTTCAACTTCTTAAAAAACCCCGCTTCGGCGGGGTTTTTGCTTTCCGGGTGCTGCTGGACGGGTAAGCGCAGCGCCGAACAAACGACATCAATTCTCATATTTGCGACATTAAGCACATTTCACTGTTTTTATCCCATCAGTATCGCTCCTGTATCTGTAGACGATCGCCATCACAAAATTTCACGCTAAAAAACAGGTGATTTTCAGTATTGATAATTTGTAATGTTTGTTACCTATATGATCGAGAATCTTTTCTCGTTTGATATGCATATATTGAAATCAAATACATTTCTCCCGTGAATATGTGACGAATTCCACTCTTTTCCGCAAACCTGAAAATTTGCATCGGAAAAATTTAATAAATTGAAAGAATGTTTCAAACAAATAGCGGTTATTTATTGGGCTTTAATTGCCTGAAAGATCGTCTTTATTGATTTTTTTAACGCTGAGAAATTTATCAAGGTTATCGCCATAAAATAAATTTATTACTACTGATTTTATTGATCGATATCAGCGTAATGGTGTGGCCTTACTTGTTCATCTTATTGATGATAAATGAATTTTTTGGTTGTCGTTGTTCCTGTGAAGCGTGCGGAAAAGCAAATTGTGAGTGACAGCACATACCCCCTTAAACACTATTAGGTAGAATTCTCTCCGTCATAGGGAAATAAGCGCAGAATATTATGAACACTATTATTCTACCGAAAACACAGCACCTCGTGGTATTTCAGGAAGTCATTAAAAGTGGCTCCATAGGTTCTGCAGCAAGACAGCTTGGCCTGACGCAACCCGCCGTCAGCAAAATCATCAGCGATATTGAGTCCTACTTCGGCGTGGAAGTTATGGTGCGTAAAAACACCGGCGTAAAACTCACCGCCGCGGGCCAGGTTCTGCTCTCGTACTCTGAGTCGATCACCCGCGAAATGAAAAACATGGTGAGTGAGATTAACAGCCTGAGCTTCAGTACCGTTATGGACGTCTCCTTTGGCTACCCGTCGCTGATCGGCTTTACCTTCCTGTCCGAGATGATCAAAAAATTCAAGGAAGTGTTCCCGAAAGCACGCGTCTCGATGTATGAAGCCCAGCTCTCCTCTTTCCTTCCGGCCATTCGCGACGGTCGTCTGGATTTCGCTATCGGCACGCTGAGTGATGAAATGCTGCTGCAGGATCTGCACGTCGAACCGCTGTTTGAGTCCGAGTTTGTGCTGGTCGCCAGCAAAACGCGAACGTGCACCGGCCCGACGACACTGGCATCGCTCACGCACGAGCAGTGGGTGATGCCGCAAACCGATATGGGCTACTACAAAGAACTTCTGACTACCCTGCAAGACAACCACATCAGCATCGAAAACATCGTCCAGACCGATTCCGTCGTCACCATTTATAACCTCGTGCTGAATGCCGATTATCTGACGGTCATTCCCCGCGACATGATTGCGCCGTTCGGTTCTGACCAGTTTATTGTGCTGCCCGTAGAAGATGAATTACCCGTGGCGCGTTATGCCGCCGTGTGGTCAAAAAATTACAGGATTAAAAAATCGGCGTCAGTATTAGTTGAGCTGGCAAAACAGTATTCGTCGATGAATATCGAAAGACGACGATGAATAATGAGTAATCATTTTAAAAACACCCAGAGCTTATCTCTGTAACGCTCTGATACCCTGACTTTGCCCGAAAAGAATGAATTATTATAACGAGGATATTATGCATATTACCTACGATCTCCCGGTAACGATTGAAGATATTCAGGACGCCAGAAAACGACTGGCAGGAAAAATATATAAAACAGGTATGCCGCGCTCGAATTATCTTAGCGAACGCTGCAAGGGCGAAATATTCCTGAAGTTTGAGAACATGCAGCGTACCGGCTCGTTTAAGATCCGCGGCGCGTTTAACAAATTAAGCTCGCTGACCGACGCTGAAAAACGCAAAGGCGTTGTCGCCTGCTCCGCGGGAAACCACGCGCAGGGCGTGTCCCTCTCCTGCGCGATGCTTGGCATCGACGGCAAAGTGGTGATGCCGATGGGCGCACCGAAGTCTAAGGTGGCCGCGACGCGCGACTACTCCGCCGAAGTGGTGCTGCACGGCGAGAACTTCAACGACACCATCGCTAAAGTCAGCGAAATCGTCGAGATGGAAGGGCGCATTTTTATTCCGCCGTACGATGACGCCAAAGTGATCGCCGGGCAGGGCACCATCGGTCTGGAAATTCTCGAAGATTTATACGATGTGGATAACGTTATTGTGCCTATCGGCGGCGGCGGTTTAATTGCCGGGATTGCGACGGCAATTAAATCCATTAACCCCACCATTAATATCATCGGCGTGCAGTCAGAAAATGTTCACGGCATGGCGGCATCGTATCAGGCCGGGGAAATAATCAGCCATCGCGTTAGTGGCACGCTGGCCGACGGCTGTGACGTTTCTCGCCCCGGTAATTTACCGTTCGAAATTGTTCGCGAGCTGGTTGATGACATTGTGCTGGTCAGCGAAGACAACATTCGTGACAGCATGATCGCGCTTATTCAGCGAAATAAAGTGGTGACGGAAGGTGCCGGCGCGCTGGCCTGCGCCGCGTTATTAAGCGGCAAGCTTGACCACTATATTCAGGGTCGTAAAACCGTCTGCATTATTTCCGGCGGCAATATCGATCTCTCCCGTGTTTCCCAAATTACCGGCTTCGTTGACGCATAAAGGTGACCTATGAGCAACACTGAAAGCATTATCGTTGGCCAGACAAAAACGTCCTCCTGGCGTAAGTCTGATACCACATGGACGCTCGGCCTGTTTGGTACCGCCATTGGCGCAGGCGTGCTGTTCTTCCCCATTCGCGCAGGCTTTGGTGGATTGATCCCTATCCTGCTGATGCTGGTTCTTGCGTTCCCGATTGCGTTTTACTGCCACCGCGCGCTGGCGCGTTTGTGCCTCTCCGGCAGCAACGTCTCCGGCAACATCACCGAAACGGTGGAAGAGCACTTTGGCAAAACCGGTGGGGTGGTGATCACCTTCCTCTACTTCTTCGCCATTTGCCCGCTGCTGTGGATTTACGGCGTCACCATTACCAACACCTTTATGACCTTCTGGGAAAACCAGCTCCAGCTGCCTGCGCTGAACCGCGGCGTGGTGGCGCTGTTCCTGCTGCTATTGATGGCCTTTGTTATCTGGTTTGGTAAAGACCTGATGGTAAAGGTCATGAGCTTCCTGGTGTTCCCGTTTATCGCCAGCCTTGTGCTGATTTCCCTGTCGCTGATCCCTTACTGGAACTCGGCGGTGATTGACCAGGTCAACCTGAGCGATATCGCTTTCACCGGTCATGACGGCATTCTGGTTACGGTGTGGCTGGGTATCTCCATCATGGTCTTCTCCTTTAACTTCTCGCCTATCGTCTCCTCGTTTGTGGTCTCCAAGCGCGAAGAGTACGAACCGGAGTTCGGTAAAGAATTCACCGAGCAGAAATGTTCCAAAATCATCGGTCGCGCCAGCCTGCTGATGGTGGCCGTGGTGATGTTCTTCGCCTTTAGCTGCCTGTTTACGCTCTCTCCGCAGAACATGGCGGACGCCAAGGCGCAGAACATTCCGGTGCTCTCCTACCTGGCGAACCACTTTGCGTCAATGTCCGGAACCAAGTCGACGTTCGCGACGGTACTGGAATACGGTGCCTCCATCATCGCGCTGGTGGCTATCTTCAAATCCTTCTTCGGTCACTACCTGGGCACGCTGGAAGGGCTGAACGGCCTGATCCTCAAGTTCGGCTACAAGGGCGATAAGAAGAAAGTCTCCGTTGGCAAGCTGAACACCATCAGCATGGTGTTCATCATGGGCTCCACCTGGGTTGTGGCCTACGCCAACCCGAACATTCTGGACCTTATTGAAGCCATGGGCGCACCAATCATCGCCTCTCTGCTGTGCCTGCTGCCGATGTATGCCATCCGCAAAGCACCGGCGCTGGCGAAATACAAAGGGCGTACCGAGAACATCTTCGTTACCGCGGTCGGCCTGCTGACCATTCTGAATATCGTTTACAAACTGTTCTAACCCATTGCTCAGGAAGAGCGGAGTCACATGATGATTGAGTTTCCGGTTGTACTGGTTATTAACTGCGGATCGTCCTCTGTTAAGTTTTCGGTGCTCGACGCCAGCAGCTGCGATGCCCTGATGACGGGCATTGCAGACGGGATCAACACCGAGAAGGCCTTTATTTCCGTGAACGGGGGTGAGCCAGCCAGACTGGCTCATCAGGACTACGAAGGGGCGCTGGCTGCCATCGCCCTGGAGCTGGAGAAGCGTAACCTGATGAGCAGCGTGGCCTTAATTGGCCACCGCATTGCGCATGGGGGAAATCTCTTCAGCGAGTCGACCCTGATCACGGAAGAGGCGATCGCGCAGATTCGCCAGGTCTCCCCGCTGGCACCGCTGCATAACTACGCCAACCTGAGCGGCGTGGAAGCGGCAGAGCGCCTGTTCCCGGGCGTGCAGCAGGTCGCGGTATTTGATACCAGCTTCCACCAGACGCTGCCGCCGCAGGCGTATCTGTACGGATTGCCGTACCGCTATTTTGAAGAGCTGGGCGTGCGCCGCTACGGCTTCCACGGCACCTCTCACCGCTACGTGGCCGCGCAGGCGCATACGCTTCTCGGGCTGTCCGCCGACGACAGCGGCCTGGTGATTGCCCATCTCGGCAACGGGGCGTCTATCTGCGCGGTGCGCAACGGCGAAAGCGTCGACACCTCGATGGGGATGACGCCGCTGGAAGGGCTGGTGATGGGTACGCGCTGCGGCGATGTGGACTTCGGCGCGATGGCGTGGATTGCCCAGCAGACCGGCCAGTCGTTTGAGGATCTGGAGCGCGTGGTCAATAAAGAGTCCGGGCTGCTGGGGATCTCCGGTATCTCCTCCGATTTACGCGCGCTGGAGAAAGCCTGGCACGAAGGCAACGAGCGGGCGCAGCTGGCAATACACACCTTTGTTCACCGCATTGCGCGACATATTGCCGGCCACGCGGCGTCGCTGCACCGCCTGGATGGGGTGGTCTTTACCGGCGGCATTGGCGAAAACTCGAAGCTTGTCCGCACGCTGGTGGCGGAACATCTGAAAGTCTTCGGCATCATCCTCGACGACGCCAAAAATGCCCTGCCGGGGAGCGCGGGTGAGCGCGTGATCTCCACCGAATCGTCCCGCGTGGCCTGCGCGGTTATCCCTACCAACGAAGAAAAAATGATCGCGCTGGACGCCCTCCGTCTTGGAAAGGTTACCCCGGCCGCGGCTTACGCCTGATAAAGCGAGAATCACATGAAAGTAACAATCGATACGGGCGTCGCGCCCTACAGCGACGCATGGGCCGGGTTTCGCGGTGAAGAATGGAAAAACGCCGTCAACGTCCGCGATTTTATTCAGCATAACTACACCCCTTATGAAGGCGATGAAGCTTTCCTCGCGCAGGCGACGCCAGCAACGACGGCGCTGTGGCAGAAGGTAATGGTCGGCATTCGCCAGGAGAATGCCACCCACGCCCCGGTGGATTTTGACACCAACATTGCCACCACCATTACGGCCCACGGGCCGGGCTACATCGACCAGGATCTGGAGACGATCGTCGGTCTGCAAACCGATAAGCCGCTCAAGCGCGCGCTGCATCCGTATGGCGGGATCAACATGATCCGCAGCTCGTTCGAAGCCTATGGCCGGGAGATGGATCCGCAGTTCGAATATCTGTTTACCGACCTGCGCAAAACCCACAACCAGGGCGTGTTTGACGTCTACTCCCCGGAGATGATGCGCTGCCGTAAATCCGGCGTGCTGACCGGTCTGCCGGACGGCTACGGGCGCGGACGCATCATCGGCGACTATCGCCGCGTGGCGCTATACGGGATCGCTTATCTGGTGCGCGAGCGCGAACTTCAGTTTGCCGATCTGCAGGGCAGGCTGGAGCGCGGTGAAGATCTGGAGGCCACGATCCGCCTGCGTGAGGAGCTGGCGGAGCACAGGCGCGCGCTGCTGCAGATCCAGCAGATGGCGGCGAACTATGGCTTTGATATTTCACGTCCGGCGATGAACGCCCAGGAAGCGGTGCAGTGGGTCTATTTTGCCTACCTTGCAGCGGTGAAATCCCAGAACGGCGGGGCGATGTCGCTGGGGCGCACGGCCTCGTTCCTCGATATCTACATTGAACGCGACATGCAGGCGGGACGCCTGAATGAAGTCCAGGCGCAGGAGCTGATCGACCACTTCATCATGAAGATCCGCATGGTGCGTTTCCTGCGCACGCCGGAGTTCGACACGCTCTTCTCCGGCGATCCGATCTGGGCGACGGAAGTGATCGGCGGCATGGGGCTGGACGGGCGCACGCTGGTGACCAAAAACAGCTTCCGCTATCTGCACACGCTGCACACCATGGGGCCTGCGCCGGAGCCGAACCTGACGATCCTCTGGTCTGAACAACTGCCGATCGCGTTCAAGAAATACGCCGCGCAGGTGTCGATCGTCACCTCTTCGCTGCAGTATGAGAACGACGACCTGATGCGTGCGGACTTCAACAGCGACGACTACGCCATTGCCTGCTGCGTCAGCCCGATGGTGATCGGCAAGCAGATGCAGTTCTTTGGCGCGCGCGCCAACCTCGCCAAAACGCTGCTGTACGCGATCAACGGCGGGGTGGACGAGAAGCTGAAGATCCAGGTCGGCCCGAAAACCGAGCCGCTGCTGGACGACGTGCTGGATTACGATACCGTGATGGCGAGCCTCGACCACTTTATGGACTGGCTGGCGGTGCAGTACATCAGCGCCCTGAACCTCATTCACTACATGCATGATAAGTACAGCTACGAAGCCTCGCTGATGGCGCTCCACGACCGCGACGTCTATCGCACCATGGCCTGCGGCATTGCCGGGCTGTCGGTAGCAGCGGATTCCCTGTCGGCCATTAAATACGCCACGGTGAAGCCGGTGCGCGACCACACCGGTCTGGCGGTCGATTTCGTGATTGAAGGGGACTATCCGCAGTACGGCAACAACGACGACCGCGTGGACAGCATCGCCTGCGACCTGGTGGAGCGCTTTATGAAGAAAATTCAGGCGCTGCCAACCTACCGCAACGCGGTGCCAACCCAGTCGATTCTGACTATCACCTCCAACGTGGTTTACGGCCAGAAGACCGGGAACACGCCGGACGGACGCCGCGGCGGCACGCCGTTTGCGCCTGGCGCGAACCCGATGCACGGCCGCGACAGAAAAGGGGCCGTGGCCTCGCTAACGTCGGTGGCCAAGCTGCCGTTCACCTACGCGAAAGACGGGATCTCCTACACCTTCTCCATCGTGCCGCAGGCGCTGGGCAAGGACGAGCTGGTGCGCAAAACCAACCTGGTGGGGCTGCTGGACGGGTACTTCCATCACGAAGCGTCCATTGAGGGCGGGCAGCATCTGAACGTCAACGTCATGAACCGGGAAATGCTCCTCGATGCCATCGCGCATCCCGAGAATTACCCGAACCTGACGATCCGCGTTTCAGGCTATGCGGTGCGTTTTAACGCCCTGACGCGCGAGCAGCAGCAGGATGTGATTTCGAGGACGTTTACGCAATCTATCTGATGACATTCAGGTCTCATGCCCCCTCACCCTGGGGGCATTTTTTTGCCCGCTAAACATACAAAATTGTTTATATAATTACTCACACATATTCATCCGCTCTTGAAAAACAATACGCCTGCTTTTCCCTATCACAGCATGTAAGGACAGTAAGATGATGAAAATGACCCGTATTGCGCTGGCCGCCGCCTCGCTGGCAGCGTGCAGCTTAACGGCACAGGCCGCGAACGTTGAGGCTGCCCCGTCTCCCTCGCGGGATCCGCTGGTACAGCACCTGAAGCTCAGCAATGAGCAGGTTAAAAAGATTGAGGATCTGCATAAGCAGCTGGAACAAAATGTCAGCAAGATCCCCATGACGGGGGTGAAGGACGGCGCGCTGATCGACATGTTCCAGGCGGGTAAATGGGACGAAAGCACGGTGAAAAGCCAGCTTGCTGCCTTTAGCAAAATTGAAGAGCAGACCCGCTATTACCGCGTGAAATATTACTTCGACGTCAGCCAGGTGTTGACGCCGGAACAGCGTAAGCAGATTAGAACCGATATGGCTAACGCGCTGGCAGAGTGATTTCTTACGGCGCCGGATGATTCTGCCGTGGCTCGATCGGTTCCCTCTCCCATTGGGAGAGGGTTAGGGTGAGAGCATTCTCTAAACCGGCAAATCAATCAGCAGCGCGCGCAGCGGCGTATCCGCCACCAGGGTGATATTCGCTTCATCACGAATAAACGCCCCGTCGCCGCAGGTGAGCGCTTCTTTCTCTTCCGTGTGCGTCACCGCATGTACCGTACCGTGAATAGACTGCAAATAGGCGCGCGGACCATGAAGCTGGAAGCTCGCCTGTTCACCTTTCTTCAGTTCGATATGGTGCAGCCACACCTGCTGGCGCAGCTGCAGGCTACCTTTACTGCCGTCCGGCGATGCAATCAGCTGCTGCTTATCGCCCGTTAAATCTAACTTCTGTACCAGCGGATTTTCCCGCTCGGGGCAGGCGTCCAGCCACAGCTGCATACGGGTCAGCGTTTTGTCTTTGCTGAGGTTATGTTCGCTGTAGCTGATGCCCGGCTGCGTGGAAATTAACAACGCTTCGCCAGCCTTTGCCTGGACATGATTGCCCTCGCTATCGCGGTATTCTGCCTCGCCTTCCAGGATCAGGTTCAGGATATCGACTTTCGGGTACGTACGCGGCTGGAAGGAGGCGCCCGGGGCGAGCACTTCCTGATTCAACACGCGCAGTGAAGCGTAACCGAGGAGTTTAGGGTCAAAGTAGTGTCCAAAGGAAAAGGTGTAGCGGGCCTGCAGCCAACCGAAATCGGCTTGTCCGCACTGTTTAGCTGTTCTTGTCGTAATCATAAACTTGACCTCTCTTTACACTAAAACAATGGTAAAGGTATGGACGCTGCATTGTTAGCCAGATATTCTGCCCGGTATGTTCAAATTTACTGAATGAGAACGAGATGGCTAAAGAGAGAGCATTGACGCTTGAGGCGCTTCGCGTCATGGACGCGATTGACCGGCGCGGCAGTTTTGCGGCGGCGGCAGATGAGCTGGGGCGCGTTCCGTCTGCGCTAAGCTACACCATGCAGAAGCTGGAAGAAGAGCTGGACGTGGTGCTGTTTGACCGCTCCGGTCATCGAACAAAATTCACCAACGTGGGGCGAATGCTGCTGGAGCGCGGCCGCGTGCTGCTGGAAGCGGCGGACAAGCTCACAACGGACGCCGAAGCGCTGGCGCGCGGCTGGGAAACCCATCTGACGTTAGTTACCGAAGCGCTGGTGCCGACAGAAGCGCTGTTCCCGCTGGTGGACCGCCTGGCGGCGAAGGCCAATACGCAGCTGTCAATCATCACCGAGGTGCTGGCAGGCGCGTGGGAACGTCTGGAAACGGGCAGGGCGGATATTGTGATTGCGCCGGACATGCACTTCCGTTCCTCATCGGAAATCAACTCGCGCAAGCTCTACAGCGTGATGAACGTCTATGTTGCCGCACCTAATCACCCGATTCACCAGGAGCCGGAGCCGCTCTCTGAAGTGACGCGCGTGAAGTATCGCGGCGTGGCGGTAGCGGATACCGCGCGCGAGCGTCCGGTGCTGACGGTGCAGCTGCTGGATAAACAGCCTCGTCTGACGGTGACCTCGCTGGAAGACAAACGGCAGGCGCTATTGGCCGGTCTGGGCGTGGCGACCATGCCGTACCCGTTTGTCGAAAAAGACATTGCAGAAGGGCGGCTGCGCGTAGTCAGCCCGGAATATAGCCACGAGGTTGATATCATTATGGCGTGGCGCCGTGACAGCATGGGCGAAGCCAAATCATGGTGTTTACGCGAAATTCCGAAGCTTTTCACGCAATACAATAAATAAAATCGTAATTGGTAGGCCCGGTAAGCGAAGCGCCACCGGGCTTTTTTTATGCGCCGATCTTAGGATCCGGACCAAAGCGGTTTTCGCCCGGCGTCCCGCTCTGGCAGTTGAAGATCAAAATCACGATCCAGCCAATAATCGGGATCAACAGCAGCAATAACCACCACGCTGAACGATCGGTGTCGTGCAGTCGACGGAACAGCACCGCCCACGATGGCAGCAGGACTAACAGGCCATAAATGGTGGTCAGCACGCCTTCACCGCCAGCCCGCTCCCAGCCAAGAATTTTATCCACAATACCCAGCACCATAATGAGAATGAAGTTCACCAGAACGAACATCCAGTACTCTTTGCGGCGGGCACGGCCACCAAATCCAATGTAGTTACGCAGTACTTTTAAATACCAGTCCATTTTTCCTTGCCTCATTAGTCAGTCAATCACTTGTTTTCTAAGCGATCGAGGTAAGGATAGATGGAGATTGTGAATTAAAAAAGGGCATCTGGTGATGCCCTTCGTATTTATCCAAATCGGACGTCGCGCCCGTGAGGTTCATCCAGATCCTGCCACGGCCCAATGGAGATAATGCCCGTCGGGTTGATGGTTTTGTGGCTGCGGAAATAGTGGGTGCGGATATGGTCGAAGTCGACCGTGTCGGCAATACCCGGCATCTGGTAGATGTCACGCAGGAAACCATGCAGGTTCAGGTAATCGCTGATGCGGTGCTTGTCGCACTTAAAGTGGGTGACATAGACCGGATCGAAGCGAACCAGCGTGGTCCACAGGCGGATGTCCGCTTCCGTCAGGCGATCGCCCGTCAGGTAGCGATGCTGGCCCAGGATCTGCTCCAGACGCTCCAGCGATTCAAACACCTTTCCAACCGCTTCGTCATACGCTTCCTGGCTGGTGGCGAAACCGGCCTTGTAGACGCCGTTGTTGACGTTGTCGTAAATCCAGCTGTTCAGCTCATCAATCTTTTCGCGCAGTTCAACCGGATAGTAATCCCCGGCGCGGGCGCCGTGAGCGTCAAACGCGGTGTTGAACATGCGAATGATTTCCGCAGACTCATTGCTGACAATCGTCTGGTTTTTCTTGTCCCACAGCACCGGCACGGTAACGCGCCCGGTGTAGTGCGGATCGGCGCGCAGATAGAGCTGGTAAAGGAAATCGTGGTGGTAGAGATCGTCGCCGGTCGCCGCGGGGAAATCACTGTCAAACGTCCAGCCGTTTTCCAGCATCAGCGGGTTCACGACCGAAACCGGAATTAAGGATTCGAGACCTTTAAGCTTGCGCACAATCAGCGTGCGGTGTGCCCACGGGCAGGCAAGCGAAACATAAAGATGATAACGGTCTTTCTCAGCCGCGAAGCCGCCTTCGCCGCTCGGGCCTGGCGCGCCGTCGGCAGTCAGCCAGTTACGGAAGGCCGAAACTGAGCGCTTGAAGCGACCTCCGGTGGATTTGGTGTCATACCAGACATCCTGCCATACGCCGTCTACGAGTTGTCCCATTTTTTCTCCTCCGTCAGATAGCAAAAGCGAGGAGATGTCTCCTCGCTTTGTGTTCATTCAGTATAGCGTGCTTACCACTTCTTATTCAGAACGCGGTCGATGCTGTATGCGCCCGGGCCAGTGACGGCCAGCAGCAGGAAGCCACCCGCGATGGTCAGGTTTTTCATGAACATCAGAGAGTTCACGCCTTCCGCAAAGTTGCTGTGGAAGATGAACGCCGTCAGCACGGTGAAGCCTGCGGTAAACAGCGCGGTAGTACGGGTCAGGAAGCCGAACAGTACCGCCAGGCCGCCGCCGAACTCAAGAAGAATGGTCAGCGGCAGCAGGAATCCCGGAACGCCCATGGCTTCCATATACTGCTGGGTACCCGCATAACCGGTGATTTTTCCCCAACCTGCCACGATGAACAGAATTGGCATCAGAATACGCGCGACCAGTACACCAACATCTTCTAATTTTTTCATTTTACTCTCCAGGAAACCACATGAGCGGCTGAACATTATTTGTCTGCAATTCCGGGTAGATACCGCGGCGTTGCTGTCGATGGAGAGGATAATAAACGGGGCGGGTGGTAATTGTTAGCAAGGAAAACTGTCAATCTTCTTCAAAGATATTGAGTAAGGGAACGTGCGCGCTGGTGCCATAACCCCAACCCTTTCCCACGGGGAGAGGGCGCAAAAACAAAAAACGGTAACCTGAGTTACCGTTTTGCTTTTATCACCGCAGCTGCTGCTGCCGTAACGTTGCTTTCACCAGACGCCAGGCGCTCCAGGCGCCGAATCCACGACGAGCCCAGCGGATCAGCATGTTCGGATGACGAACGGACCAGATCGCCATTACGCTGCTGCCGACCAGCGCCCACGAACGCAGGCTCAGGACGGTATTCCAGCCCCGGTCAAACCGTCGCGTCGCGTCGATCCAGTCGCGACGACTGGCTGACAGATCCAGCCGTTGCTGCTGGATCTGGCTTAACAGGTACGCTTTTCGCTTTTGACGTTCGGCTTTATCGCTCACGGCTAGTCATCCTCCAGCAGAGCGCGATCGTTCGCCAGTTCCTGACGCGTATGGCGCAGGAAAGTGGATTTGCGCGCTTTACGCAGCGTCCAGATACCGCCTATCAACGCGGCGACCAGCAGAACGACGGTGGTGGCAATCATCGCGTTAAGACGATACTGCGGATCGATGGCCCAGATGATTAACACCATCAGGCTCATCAGACCAAACGCGGCAAAGAGCATGGTCAGCCCGAGCATTAGCAGCATCTGGAAGAGGTTCGCTTTCTCCTCTTCCAGCTCCACCACTGCCAGCCGGACGCGCGTTTCGGCAATCCCGACCAGCGTCGTTAAAATACGCTGGCCGATGCCGAGGACGTTGTTAGCAGGCCCTTGTGCGTGACGAGGATCTTCCATATCAACGCCGCGTCAGAAGGACACCCAGTACCACACCCACTGCGGCACCAATCCCTACACCCGTCCATGGATTATCACGCACATATTCGTCCGCGCGCGCAGCCGCTTCGCGGGTCTGTTTCGCCAGCGCATCACCGGTTTCACCCAGGCGATAGCGGCTCTCTTTCAGCGCCTGCTCCGCCTTGCTGCGCAGCTTGCTGACCTCTTCTTTTGACTTGTCAGCAGAGGAGTTCAGCACCTCTTCAAGGGTATCGGCCAGGGATTTCAGTTCAGCGCGCAGATGTTCAGACGTCGTATCTTTTGACATGATTCTCTCTCCTGTTGAGATTTCCGTTAACTCAATAATCGCGAGCTTCCAGCGCTTTCAGGTCATCCTGCGCTTCTTTCAACTTCTTCTCGCGCTTAGCAATTTTTTCCGCATCTCCTTTCTCTTTCGCTTCCTGCAGGTCGCGACGGCGCTCGGCTATCTCGTCCTTCTGTTCAGCGATTTTCTTCTTGTGATCGGCACGAAGCTTGCTGTCTGAACAGTTCGCTTTCACTTCGCTCAGCGCTTTTTTAAGACCATCAACACGGTGCTGATTGTTATGCTTTTCGGCATAACCGATCTCACGCTGAATATCCTGTTCTTTCTCCTGACAGAGAGAGTTTGCGAAGGATGCTGTGCTTAAAGAAAAAAGGGCCAGAGCCAGAGTCATGCGGAATTTCATTATCGAAACCTTCCATTGTGTTGCGGCGTTAGCCGCTATCCAAAGTTATGCGGAGTACATCGAGGGGTGCTCCGCGTACTTAAGCATAGTAAGTAAACGGGGGATTCACCAAAGTGAGTGAAAAGATTCGGAATCCTGGAAGTTATCCAAACCGATGCGACGTATCGCGAATCAATGACAGCCAGGCTGCAGGCTGGCTGTCATCTTCCTGCTGGGCAATGATATACCCGTGCGGCAGGGTACGGTCGAGAACCACTTTCGCGGCGGCACTTTGCGCACGGGAATCAAACTTGATCAGTAAAACATCGTCCTGCGGGGTAATGCTCTTAAAGCGGATCCCGTTCGCGTCCAGATGATGCCAGACAGAAAAACCGTCAGGCACGCTGGCGCCCTGGTTTACCGGGCGAATAGCCAGCGTCGATTCCTGATGCGAAAGCGCGCTCCATGCCAGCAGCATGGCGCTGAGGACGATCAGCGTAATCACGGCAACGGCAAAACGGCGCAGGGCGAGCGGTGAGATAGCCATCGTTAGCCTCTGGCTCCGTATTTCTTTTTCCACAGGACAACCAGTGAGCCAATCAGGCCGAAGACCAGCAGAACCACAGGCAGCAGCATCAGGCAGGACATCAGCTGGTCTTCATATTTCATAAAGACCGGCGTTTTACCCAGCGCATAGCCGAGCGTCGTCAGAATAAGCACCCATAGCAGGCCGCTCATCCAGTTAAAGAACTGGAAGCGCGTGCTGCTCAACCCCGACAGACCGGCAATGGTCGGCAGCAGGGTGCGAACAAAGGCGATAAAGCGGCCAATCAGCAGCGCGGAAAGCCCGTGCTTGTGGAAAAGGTGGTGCGCCCGCTGGTGATAATGCGCGGGAAGATGAGAGAGCCAGTTCTGGACGATCCGGGTATTGCCCAGCCATCGTCCCTGGATATAGCTCACCCAGCAGCCGAGGCTGGCCGCAACGGTCAGTAATAAAATGGTGTGTGGAAACGCCATCGCCCCTTTGGCACACAGCACGCCGACAAGCACCAGCAAACTGTCACCGGGCAGGAAAGCAGCAGGCAGCAAACCGTTCTCAAGGAACAGGATCATAAACAAGACGAAATAGAGCATGCCAATCATGGAAGGGTTGGCCAGCGTTTCAAAATCCTGCGCCCAGAGGGCATGCAGTAGTTGGGTCAAAAGTTCCATTCAGTGTTCCTGGAAATCGGTTAACGTCACGCCTGTTATCCGGGACAAACAGCACGGCGACATTGTTGTGATTTCATTATGGTCGCTCGCGGACACATTGCGGTGTGGCCAACACTGTTCCCTGTTAATTGGCTGGTTAGCAAGCACTAACTTACAAAATAAGGAATTGAATCCAATTGTAACAAAGCCCAACGTTCTGCGTCACAGAATTTGCAGGGGTGAGTTGATTTTGGCGTAAGCCCAGGAAGTGAGCGAGGGGATTTACAAAGGCTGACACTATATATGTTTTGCTTACTCCTGTAAGCCGGAAGGCGCGACGTAGCGCCTGCCAGCAGAAAGGTCATCTATTTTGCGGCACTGGGGGCCGTATCGAGATGAACAACCGGATTATCGGCAAAAAGATAGCGGTCAGCGTTAAATTCGAAGTCATCGCTGGTTTCGTTGAACAGCATCTGCTTGGTGTTTTCCAGGTGCTGCCACATCGCCAGCTTAGCGGCATGCGGATCTTTACGAATCAGCGCCTTAAGGATTTGGTCGTGATCGTCGCACCAGTTGTCGACGGTACGGGAATCGATATGGTCGTGCAGTTTTTTCCAGTACGGGTTGTGAACGCGCTGAGTCCACATTTTTTCAACGATTGCCGCCAGGGCCGTATTTTGGGTTGCCAGGGCGACCTGAACGTGGAACTGCAGATCCCACTCTGAATCGCGGAAACATTTCTCCTTACGGGCATTCTCCTGGATCTCCATCAGCTTCATGATGTCCTGCTTGGTCACCTGCGTCGCCGCAAACTCAGCAATATTGCTTTCGATCAGCTGGCGAGCCTGGAGCAGCTCAAACGGGCCATAGCTGGCGAATTCCAGACTTTCGTCCGCGACGGGAGAGTGTTTCGGCAGATTAGAAATCACGTGAATGCCGGAGCCTTTGCGTACCTCAACGTAGCCTTCCACTTCCAGCATGATAATTGCTTCACGCACCACGGTGCGGCTGACGCTTTTTTCATCCGCGATAAAGCGCTCGGCGGGAAGTTTATCACCGACAAGATAGACGCCTTGCTCGATGCGATCTTTCAGCTCCGCAGCAAGTTGTTGATATAAACGACGTGGTTCGGTGATTTCCATATGCGCTCCAGGCAGGGTACGGCAGATGATTTGTTATACCACTTTTGCGTGCCACTCTCCAGATTTTGCCATTAAAAAAGCCGCCCGGAGGCGGCTTCGGCGAAACGCATTTTCGCTAACTCTGCGTCGCCGGTTTCCCGAGTGACTCTTTCGCCAGCTCCTCTGCCGATTTGCTTTTCAGCACCGTCCAGATAACCACCGCACCCATCAGGTCGAAGATCGCCAGCACCGCGAACAGCGGGCTGAAGCCGATGGTATCCGCCAGCGCGCCGACCACCAGTGCAAACATGGTGCTCGCGGTCCAGGCGGCCATGCCGGTCAGACCGTTGGCGGTTGCCACTTCGTTACGACCAAAGACGTCAGACGAGAGCGTAATCAGCGCGCCGGACAGGGACTGGTGCGCAAAGCCACCGATGCACAGCAGGGCAATGGCGACGTACGGGCTGGTGAACAGGCCGATCATGCCTGGGCCGATCATCAGCAGCGCGCCCATGGTCACCACCATCTTACGGGAAACAATCAGGTTCACGCCAAACCAGCGCTGGAACAGCGGTGGCAGGTAGCCGCCCACGATACAGCCCAGGTCAGCGAACAGCATTGGCATCCAGGCGAACATCGCGATCTCTTTCAGGTTAAAGCCGTAGACTTTAAACATGAACAGGGGGATCCACGCGTTAAAGGTACCCCAGGCCGGTTCAGCCAGGAAACGCGGCAGGGCGATGCCCCAGAACTGACGGGTACCCAGGATCTGCCAGACGGTCATTTTTTTGCCGTTGTTGGTCTGATGCTGCGCTTCCTGACCGCCAATGATGTATTCACGTTCTTCTTCGGAAAGCTTTTTCTGATCGCGCGGGTGTTTGTAGAAAATCAGCCACGCCATCGCCCAGGCGAAGCTCAGCACGCCAGAGATAATGAACGCCATCTGCCAGCTGTGCATCACGATAGCCCACACCACCAGCGGCGGCGCTATCATCGCCCCGATGGACGAGCCCACGTTGAAGTAGCCGACCGCAATGGAACGCTCTTTCGCCGGGAACCACTCGGAGCTGGCCTTCAGGCCCGCCGGGATCATCGCGGCTTCAGCCGCACCGACCGCACCGCGCGCCAGCGCCAGTCCACCCCAGCTGCCTGCCAGCGCGGTTGCACCGCAGAACACCGCCCAGGCGATGGCGAAGAAGGCATAACCGATTTTGGTACCGAGAATGTCCAGCACATAGCCCGCAACAGGCTGCATGATGGTATAAGCCGCGGAATAGGCGGCAATGATGTAGGAGTATTGCTGCGTGGAGATATGCAGCTCTTCCATCAACGTTGGCGCTGCTGCTGCCACGGTGTTACGCGTCAGGTAGCCCAGCACGGTGCCTAACGTCACCAGTGCGATCATATACCAACGTAACCCTTTAATTTTACGCATCTAAAACCTCATCGTTATGTTATTTCCGCGCCAGAGCACGGCAACCTCTCAACCGTTTCCGGGAGCAGTTGTGTAACGGGAGGGGCGTAACCAGGAGCATGTCCCGGAACGGCCCGAACCTTGCCATAAGTAAGCGTGCATAAGTCGGTATCCGTACCGTTAAACCCGATGTCTCTCACACCGGTAATGCATTCCGTCGGCTGAGTGTTTGCGACGGCGAAAAGATAACTTGTCATACAACTTTAAAAGGTGAGTGACATCACAAATGTATGATTCTTTGTGGGGACATTAATCGTCGCGCGCAAAGCCAGTATTGGCGCGGCCTGCAGAAGGGTTTGCTTCATTGAGGGTAATTTATTTGTTGGCGTTTATTGATCTCACTCACGAAAAAAGCTTCGGTTGGTGGAAATTGGTGTGATAACTTTGCAGCATATGAACATACGCTTTCTGCGCTCCCGTAATGAGGAAGACGATAATGACGCCGTTTATGACCGAAGATTTTCTGTTAGATACCGAATTTGCTCGCCGCCTGTACCACGACTACGCAAAAGACCAGCCGATTTTCGACTACCACTGCCATTTACCGCCGCAGCAGGTTGCCGAAAATTATCGCTTCAAAAACCTGTATGACATCTGGCTGAAGGGTGACCACTATAAATGGCGTGCCATGCGCACCAACGGCGTGGCTGAGCGCCTGTGTACCGGCGATGCGACCGACCGCGAGAAGTTTGACGCCTGGGCGGCAACCGTTCCGCACACCATCGGCAACCCGCTCTACCACTGGACCCATCTTGAACTCCGCCGTCCGTTTGGCATCACCGGCAAGCTGCTTTCCCCAACGACCGCGGATGAAATCTGGGATCGCTGCAACGCGCTGCTGGCGCAGGATAACTTCTCCGCGCGCGGCATCATGAAGCAGATGAACGTGAAGATGGTGGGCACCACCGACGATCCGATCGACTCCCTGGAGCATCATGCCGTTGTCGCGAAAGACACCTCTTTTGATATCAAAGTGCTGCCAAGCTGGCGCCCGGACAAAGCCTTCAACATTGAGCAGGCCACCTTCACCGACTACATGGCGAAGCTGGCGGAAGTGTCGGATACCGACATCCGTCGTTTCGCTGACCTGCAAACCGCGCTGACCAAACGTCTGGATCACTTCGCGGCGCACGGCTGTAAAGTGTCTGACCACGCGCTGGACGTGGTGCTGTTTGCGGAATCAAACGAAGCCGAGCTGGACAGCATTCTGGCGCGTCGTCTCTCTGGCGAAGGCTTAAGCGAGCACGAAGTGGCGCAGTTCAAAACGGCGGTGCTGGTATTCCTCGGTGCGGAATACGCGCGTCGCGGCTGGGTACAGCAGTACCATATCGGCGCGCTACGCAATAATAACCAGCGCCAGTTCAAACTGCTCGGTGCTGACGTGGGCTTCGACTCCATCAACGATCGTCCGCTGGCGGAAGAGCTGTCAAAACTGCTGAGCAAACAGAACGAACAAAACCTGCTGCCTAAAACCATCCTGTACTGCCTGAACCCGCGCGATAACGAAGTGCTGGGTACCATGGTCGGCAACTTCCAGGGCGAAGGGATGCCGGGCAAGATGCAGTTCGGTTCCGGCTGGTGGTTTAACGATCAGAAAGATGGCATGGAGCGTCAGATGACGCAGCTCGCGCAGCTGGGTCTGCTGAGCCGCTTTGTCGGCATGCTGACCGACAGCCGCAGCTTCCTGTCCTATACCCGTCATGAATATTTCCGACGCATTCTGTGCCAGATGATTGGCCGCTGGGTACACGCGGGCGAAGCGCCAGCGGATATCCAGCTGCTGGGCGAAATGGTGAGAAACATCTGCTTTAACAATGCGCGTGACTACTTCGCCATTGAACTGAACTAAGGCCGTTTGAGGTTGATATGCAATACATCAAAATCCATTCGCTGGATAACGTGGCCGTCGCGCTGACGGATCTCGCTGAAGGCGACGTGGTGACCGTTGATAACCAGAGCGTCACCCTGCGTCAGGCGATCGTCCGTGGACACAAGTTTGCCCTGATCCCCATTGCGAAAGGGGAGAACGTGGTGAAGTACGGTTTGCCCATCGGCCATGCGCTGGCGGATATTGCGCCGGGTGAATACATTCACTCACACAATACCCGCACCAATCTGAGCGATCTGGACGAGTACAGCTATCAACCTGATTTACCGGCGGAAGAGCGTCAGGCGGCGGATCGTGAGGTGCAGATCTACCGTCGCGCCAGCGGCGACGTGGGGATCCGCAACGAGCTGTGGATCCTCCCGACCGTCGGCTGCGTCAACGGAATTGCGCGCCAGATCCAGACGCGCTTCCTGAAAGAGACCAACAACGCCGAAGGGACTGACGGCGTGCATCTCTTCAGCCACACCTACGGCTGTTCCCAGCTCGGTGACGACCACATTAACACCCGCACCATGCTGCAAAACATGGTGCGTCACCCGAACGCGGGCGCGGTTCTGGTGATCGGTCTGGGCTGCGAGAACAATCAGGTGGACGCCTTCCGCGACACGCTGGGCGAGTTCGATCCCGAGCGCGTGCATTTTATGGTGTGCCAGCATCAGGACGACGAAGTGGAAGCGGGCGTTGAACAGCTTCACCAGCTTTATGAGGTGATGCGCCACGACAGGCGCGAGCCGGGCAAGCTGAGCGAGCTGAAGTTTGGGCTGGAGTGCGGCGGGTCAGATGGCCTTTCCGGCATTACCGCTAACCCGATGCTGGGCCGCTTCTCGGATTACGTGATTGCCAACGGCGGCACGACGGTGTTGACCGAAGTGCCGGAAATGTTCGGCGCGGAGCGTATTCTGATGAGCCACTGCCGCGACGAAGAAACCTTTGAGAAGACCGTCACCATGGTGAACGACTTCAAACAGTACTTCATCGCCCACAATCAGCCGATTTACGAGAACCCGTCGCCGGGCAACAAAGCGGGCGGGATCACCACGCTGGAAGAGAAATCCCTCGGCTGCACTCAGAAAGCGGGCGCGAGCCAGGTGGCCGACGTTCTGCGCTACGGCGAGCGCCTGAAAACTCACGGTCTGAACCTGCTGAGCGCACCGGGCAACGATGCGGTCGCCACCAGCGCGCTGGCGGGTGCCGGCTGCCATATGGTGCTGTTCAGTACCGGTCGCGGTACGCCGTACGGTGGTTTTGTGCCGACGGTGAAAATCGCTACCAACAGCGAGCTGGCGGCAAAGAAAAAGCACTGGATCGACTTTGATGCGGGCCAGCTGATTCACGGCAAAGCGATGCCGCAGCTGCTGACGGAGTTCGTGGATACTATCGTGGAATTTGCTAACGGCAGGCAGACCTGTAACGAGAAGAACGACTTCCGCGAGCTGGCGATCTTTAAGAGTGGTGTGACGCTTTAATCGGTGCGGCCTGATGCCCTCACCCTGACCCTCTCCCACGGGGAGAGGGGACAAACACTAAAAACGGCAACCTCAGGGTTGCCGTTTTGCTGTTAGCCTCGCAGGGGGTTCTTCGCTAAACGCGCGTCTTCCGCCTGACAGGCCGCTGCGGTAAACAGCACGTCGGTAGAGGAGTTCAGCGCTGTTTCGCAGGAGTCCTGCAGCACGCCGATGATAAAGCCGACGGCCACAACCTGCATCGCAATCTCGTTCGGGATGCCGAACATATTACACGCCAGGGGGATCAGCAGCAGCGAACCGCCCGCTACGCCGGATGCGCCACAGGCACACAGTGACGCCACCACGCTCAGCAGCAATGCGGTTGGCAGATCCACCGGAATGCCCAGCGTATGCACCGCCGCCAGGGTCAGAACGGTAATGGTGATTGCCGCGCCCGCCATGTTTACGGTTGCGCCCAGTGGGATCGACACGGAGTAGGTATCGCGGTCCAGGTTCAGCTTCTCCGCCAGCGCCATGTTAACCGGAATGTTCGCCGCAGAGCTGCGGGTGAAGAAGGCATACACGCCGCTTTCGCGCAGGCAGGTCAGCACCAGCGGATACGGGTTGCGGCGGATCTGCCAGAACACCAGCAGCGGGTTGATCACCAGCGCCACCAGCAGCATACAGCCGACCAGCACAACCAGCAGCTGCGCGTAGCCCCACAGCGCGTCGAAACCGGTGGTTGCAAGCGTAGAGGAGACCAGCCCGAAAATACCGATTGGCGCAAAGCGAATCACCAGCTTCACCATAAAGGTCACGGCGTTGGACAGATCGTTGACCAGGTTTTTCGTGGTGTCGTTACCGTGACGCAGCGCGAAGCCCAGACCAATCGCCCAGACCAGGATGCCAATGTAGTTTCCGCTCATCAGCGCGGTGATGGGGTTAGAAACCATGCTCATCAGCAGTCCGCGAAGCACTTCGACAATGCCGGATGGCGGCGTGATGTCACCGGCCGCGCTGGTCAGGTGCAGCGTGGACGGGAACAGGAAGCTAAACACCACGGCCGTTAAGGCAGCCGAGAAGGTTCCCAGCAGATACAGGAACAGAATGGGGCGAATGTTGGTTTTTTGTCCGTGCTGGTGGTTGGCAATCGACGCCATGACCAGCATCAGAACCAGTACCGGTGCGACGGCCTTCAGTGCGCCAACGAAAAGGGTCCCGAGCAGCCCCGTAGCCTCCGCAGCAGGTTTTGACACCATCGCCAGCAGAATACCCAGCACCAGCCCGACCAGAATTTGTTTAACGAGGCTGCCCTGCGCCAGGCGCGCGAACAGTCCGCTTGATTGTGTGCTCATACGTATTTCCTGAGTGAAATTGCGTTCCATCCCGGATGTGCTCTTAGTCACATTTATGTCCGGATGTAAGTAAATGTTTGCCTGGTCGAGTATAGGGAATGCGCGAAAGGAAGAAAGCGTAAAATGCTGGATTTTACGTGTTGCATCATATTTTTTAACTGCTGCGTTACAAAAGTGTGTTCACCCTCTCCCTGCGGGAGAGGGCTGGGGTGAGGGGGATTACTCCACCTGCTGCTTCTTATCGTGCTGGCGGTTAACCCAGGTATTGATAATCAGCGTCACGATCAGAATGCCAAACACCACGCCGAGCGAAATGGCGATCGGGATATGGTAGAAATCGACGATCAGCATCTTGATGCCGATAAACACCAGGATCACCGACAGACCGTACTTCAGCATCGAGAATCGCTCCGCCGCGCCCGCCAGCAGGAAGTACATCGCACGCAGGCCGAGAATGGCGAACAGGTTAGACGTCAGGACGATGAACGGGTCGGTGGTCACCGCGAAGATCGCCGGAATGCTGTCCACCGCGAAAATCACGTCGCTCAGCTCAACCAGAATCAGTACCAGCAGCAGCGGAGTGGCGAACAGCAGGCCGTTCTTGCGCACGAAGAAGTGCTCGCTCTCGATCTTGTCGGTCATGCGCAGATGCCCACGGATCCACTTCACCAGCGGGCGATCGCCAATCGCGGAGCCGTCTTCTTTCGCCAGCGCCATTTTGACCCCGGTGAACAGCAGGAACGCGCCGAAGACGTACAGCAGCCATTCGAACTGGGTAATCAGCCAGCTGCCGGCGAAGATCATGATGGTACGCAGGATAATCGCGCCCAGCACGCCGTAGACCAGCACGCGTCGCTGCAGGGCAGCAGGCACGGCAAAGTAGCTGAACAGCATCAGCCAGACGAAGACGTTATCAACCGCCAGGGCTTTTTCAATCAGATAACCGGTGAGGAAGGCGAGCGCCTGAGGGTCGGCCACCGCGCGGCCTTCGGTCGAGGCCAGGTACCACCAGAAGGCGGCACAGAACAGCAGGGAGAGGGTGACCCACACCAGAGACCAGGCCGCAGCCTGTTTGATGCTCATGCCGTGTGCGCCGCGACGCCCCTGCAAAAAGAGGTCGATCGCCAGCATGATGAGCACGACAACCGCGAATCCGCCCCACAACATTGGAGTGCCGACAGAATGCATACTATTTTCCTTACACATAAAAAACAAAAACGGCCATGGTCAGAAGACGATAGCCGTTAGCTTTTTATGCATAGACCTCGCCTTCCGGCAAGGTCTCACTTACAACCACGAAGGTTGCCCGGCGACCGGATGCGTGTTTAACGCATCGTAATGACGATCCACCGGCGAAGAAGTTACTCCCCTTTGCAGGTAACAAAATATGTCAGACCATCGGTTTCGTCAATGGTTTGCGCCGTTTCATTACACAGCTTTACGCGATCGCTTCCGCGCTCACGCCGTCTGCCGGGAATACCACGCCGGTCTGGCGACGGATCTCCGTTTGCAGCTTCGCCGTGGTGCGGCTCACCGCGAGGCCGGGGTGATTCACTTCGTTGTCTTCCACCAGACGGGCGAAGACCTCTGCCTCATAGAGCATAGTGTTAATATGCTGAGGCTGCGTCAGCTCCTGCGCTTTGCCGCCGCGCGGCACAAAGCTCACTTTCTGGCACTCGGAGATCTTCTCGATAACCAGCGAGCCCGCTTCGCCCTGAATTTCGCTCGGCAGCACGGAATCGCTGACTTTGGAGTGCTGTAGCGTGACGCTGAAATCACCGTAATCCAGCACCGCAACACCGTGCGCATCCACGCCGCTCTCCAGCAGGCTGGCGGTGGCGCTGACGCCGTGCGGTTCGCCCCACAGGGCCACGGCAGAGGCCAGGCAGTAGAAACCGATATCCATAATCGAGCCGTTCGAGAACGCCGGGTTAAAGGTGTTGGGGTTCTCGCCGTCCAGGTAGCGCTGGTAGCGCGACGAGTACTGGCAGTAGTTGATAAAGGCTTTACGCACTTTGCCAATTTTCGGCAGGGACTGCTGCAGCAGCAGGAAATTCGGCAGGCTGGCGGTTTTGAACGCTTCGAACAGCACCACCTGGTTTTCGCGGGCAAGCGCAATGGCCGCTTCCACTTCCTCAATATTTGACGCCAGCGGCTTCTCGCAAATCACATGCTTTTTATGGCTGAGGAACAGCTTCGTTTGCGGGAAGTGCAGGGAGTTCGGGCTGGCGATATACACCGCGTCAATGGCGTCGCTTTGCGCCATGTCATCAAGCGAAGTGAAGAGATGCTCAACGAGGTAATCGTTGGCAAAACTCTGCGCCTGCTCAAGGCTGCGGGAATAGACTGCGGTAAGCTTAAGTTTGCCGGTTTCGTGGGCGGCGTCGACGAACTGGCGCGTGATCCAGTTCGTACCAATGACTGCGAAACGTATCATAAACGTTTACGTACTCCGTAGCGGGGAACCTTTAGCCACTGTAGCACGTCATCATGACAATTCGCGTGCGCTATTCCGCATTACCATTTAACGATAAATGCGTAAGCCATAGTCGGGTATCAAACTCCAGCTGGTGGTACTGCGGCTCCATGTGGCAGCACAGGGAATAGAACGCTTTGTCGTGCTCTTTCTCCTTCAGGTGCGCCAGCTCGTGGACCACGATCATCCGCAGAAAGGCTTCCGGCGCGTTACGGAAAACCGTCGCGACGCGGATTTCGGCCTTCGCTTTCAGCTTGCCGCCCTGTACGCGGGAGATGGCGGTGTGCAGGCCGAGCGCGTTTTTCAGCACGTGGATCTTGTTGTCGTACATCACCTTGTTGATCGGCGGCGCGCTCTTCAGATACCGGCTTTTCAGATCCTGCGTATACTGCCAGAGGGCCTTATCGGTCGCGAAATCGTGCGTGCCGGGATAGCGTTTTTCCAGCACCGTGCCGAGCTTCTGCTCGGCAATCAGGCTGCGAACCTGAGTCAGTAAATGCTCCGGATAGCCCTGGAGATAAGTAAGTTGGTTCATCAAAAGCCCAAATTAATGCGAAAACGGGTATACTCACGCACCCTTTTCAGGGATACGCCAAATTTTACCATTCAGGAGGGCCGATGAGCCACTTAGACAACGGTTTCCGTTCACTCAACCTTAAACGTTTCCCGGAAACGGACGACGTTAACCCGCTCATGGCGTGGGAAGCGGCGGATGAATATCTGCTGCAGCAGTTGGATGAGACTGAAATCCGCGGCCCGGTTTTGATCCTGAATGACGCCTTTGGCGCGCTGGGCTGCGCCCTGGCGGAGCACACGCCATACAGCATCGGCGATTCCTACCTGAGCGAGCTGGCGACGCGTGAAAACCTGCGCCATAACGACATCGAAGAGTCCAGCGTGAAGTTCCTCGACAGCACCGCGGACTACCCGCAGGCGCCGGGCGTGGTGCTGATCAAAGTGCCAAAAACCATGGCGCTGCTGGAGCAACAGCTGCGCGCGCTGCGTAAGGTCGTGACGCCGGAAACGCGCATCATTGCGGGCGCTAAAGCGCGCGATATTCACACCTCGACGCTCGAGCTGTTCGAGAAAGTCCTCGGCCCGACCACCACGACGCTGGCCTGGAAAAAAGCGCGCCTGATCAACTGCACCTTCAGCGCGCCGGAGCTGGCCGACGCGCCGGAGACCCTGAGCTGGAAGCTGGAAGGCACCGACTGGACCATCCACAACCATGCGAACGTCTTCTCCCGCACCGGGCTGGATATCGGGGCGCGTTTCTTTATGGAACATCTGCCGGAAAATCTGGAAGGTGAGATTGTCGATCTGGGCTGCGGTAACGGCGTGATTGGCCTGACGCTGCTGGCGAAGAACCCGGACGCCAGCGTGGTGTTCAGCGACGAGTCGCCGATGGCGGTGGCCTCCAGCCGTCTGAACGTGGAAACCAACATGCCGGAAGCGCTGGACCGCTGCGAGTTTATGATCAACAACGCGCTGTCCGGCGTAGAGCCTTTCCGCTTCAATGCCGTGTTCTGCAACCCGCCGTTCCACCAGAAGCACGCCCTGACGGATAACGTCGCGTGGGAGATGTTCCACCACGCGCGCCGCTGCCTGAAAATCAACGGCGAGCTGTACATCGTGGCGAACCGCCACCTGGACTACTTCCACAAGCTGAAGAAGATTTTCGGCAACTGCGTCACCGTTGCGACGAACAATAAGTTCGTGGTGCTGAAGGCGGTGAAGCTGGGACGTCGTCGTTAAGATTGGGGATGTGCGGCCTGATGCCCTCACCCCGACCCTCTCCCACAGGGAGAGGGAGCAAACGCTAAAAACGGCAACTGGGTTGCCGTTTTGCTTTTACCCTGGCCGCCCGGCAATACCCTAGATCGCCAGAGCCAGCTTCGTCCCCTGCGCAATTGCCCGCCGCGCGTCCAGCTCCATCGCCACATCGCACCCGCCGATCAAATGCACCGTTTTACCGGCTTCGCGCAGCGGATCCGCCAGATCGCGCTTTGGCTCCTGCCCGGCGCATAAAATCACATGATCCACACGTAACAGCTGCGGCTCGCCGCCGATCGTGACGTGCAGACCCTCGTCGTCGATCTTCTGGTAGCTCACCGCCGGGATCATCTTCACCCCGCGCGAGAGCAGGGTGGCGCGGTGGATCCAGCCCGTGGTTTTGCCCAGCCCTTCGCCCGGCTTGCTGGCCTTGCGCTGCAGCATCACGATCTGCCGCGGGCTTTTCGGCAGCTGCGGCCCTTCCGGGCGTAGCCCTCCGGACTGGTTCAGGCTGGTGTCGATACCCCATTCCACGCAAAACTCGGCGATGTTCTGGCTGGTGGCCTCGCCCGGCTGGCTTAAGTACATGGCGGTATCAAAGCCGATCCCGCCGCAGCCGATAATCGCCACCTTCTCGCCAACCGGCGTTTTGTCACGCAATACATCCAGATAGCTCAACACCTTCGGATGATCGATACCCTCGATCGTCGGCAGGCGCGGTACGATCCCGCTCGCCAGGATCACCTCGTCGAAACCGGCCAGATCCGCCGCATTCACAAACTGGTTTAGCCGCAGCTCGACGCCCGTCAGGTCGATCATCCGGCGGTAGTAGCGCAGGGTTTCATAGAACTCCTCTTTGCCGGGGATCTGTTTGGCGATATTAAACTGCCCGCCAATCTCCGCTAGCGCATCAAACAGCGTCACGCTGTGCCCGCGCGAGGCGGCATTCACCGCAAACGCCAGGCCCGCGGGGCCAGCGCCCACCACGGCCAGACGTTTTTTATTAACCGCCGGAACGATCGGCATTTTGGTTTCATGGCAGGCGCGCGGGTTAACCAGGCAAGAGGTGACCTTGCCGACGAAGATCTGATCCAGACAGGCCTGGTTACAGCCGATGCAGGTGTTGATCTCGTCCGCACGGCCGCTTTGCGCTTTGGAGAGCAGTTCGGCATCGGCCAGGAACGGGCGCGCCATCGACACCATGTCGGCGTCGCCGCGTGAAATCACATCGTCCGCTACCTGCGGATCGTTAATGCGGTTGGTGGTGACCAGTGGAACAGAGACTTTGCCTTTCAGCTTCCGTGTTACCCAGCTGAACGCCGCGCGCGGCACCGGCGTGGCGATGGTCGGGATGCGCGCCTCGTGCCAGCCGATGCCGGTGTTGATAATCGTGGCACCGGCGGCTTCAATCGCCTGCGCCAGCTGCACGGTTTCGTCGAACGTGCCGCCGCCTTCCACCAGGTCGAGCATCGACAGGCGGAAGACGATAATAAAGTCTGCGCCCGCACGTTCGCGCACCGCGCGCACCACCTCCACGGCAAAGCGCATCCGGCGGGCATAGTCGCCGCCCCATTCGTCGTCGCGCTGGTTGGTGCGGGCCGCGAGAAACTCGTTGATCAGATAGCCTTCTGAGCCCATCACCTCCACGCCGTCATAGCCCGCCTCGCGCGCCAGCGCCGCGCAGCGGGCAAAGTCGTCGATCAGCGCCAGGATCTCATCGTGGCTGAGGGCGTGAGGTTTAAAGCGGTTGATTGGCGCCTGAATGGCCGACGGCGCGACCAGGTTCGGCTGATAGCTGTAGCGCCCGGTGTGCAGGATTTGCAGGGCGATTTTACCGCCCTCGCGGTGTACCGCGTCGGTCACAATGCGGTGGTGCGGCAGCTGTGACGCATCGTTCAGGACCGCGCCGCCCTCCATGCCCACGCCGGAAGGCGCAGGGGCCACGCCGCCGGTGACAATCAGCGCCACCCCGTGGCGGGCGCGCTCGGCATAGAAGGCTGCCAGACGCTCGGCCCCGTCCGGATGCTCCTCCAGCCCGGTGTGCATCGAGCCCATCAACACGCGGTTTTTGAGTGTGGTGAATCCCAGATCGAGAGGGGCGAATAACGACGGGTAGCGGCTCATAGTCTCTTCCAGTGTAAAATTATTGTTATGTGGTCGGATGAGTTACTAATTTAGCCAGCGGGAGCGGAAAGGTAAAAGCAGGATCGAATGATTGTGATAGATCTCAAAGAACTTCGCCCCTCACCCTAACCCTCTCCCCAAAGGGGAGAGGGGACTGGCTGGTGCGGTCTCAAAGAATTGGCTCGATCTGATTTTTTCCCTCTCCCCTCAGGGGAGAGGGGCAGGGTGAGGGGTGTGGGTTTTTACTAACCCCGGGGCCTGCCACATCGACGTCGTCAGCCCGCTGTCCACCAGCCCGAGCTGGTCCGCGTACACTGCCTGCCATTTCTGCATCATGCCGTCGTACAGCTCGCGGTGCTGCGGGTTCGGCGTGAACTCGCGGCTCCACTTCACCAGCCGCTCGCCCGTCGAGGCCATATCCGCAAACAGCCCCGCGCCCGCGCCTGCGGCAATCGCGCAGCCGAGCGCCGTCGCCTCTTTCACTTCCGGCACGCGCACCGGCAGCCCGGTGACGTCGCTTAAAATCTGGCTCCACAGGGCGCCTTTGGCCCCGCCGCCCGCAAACACCAGGCTTTCAAACGTCACGCCGGAGAAGCGCGAGATCTGCGCCAGGTTGCAGGCCGAGACGATCGCCGCGTTCTCCTCCAGGGCGCGGAACAGCGTCGCTTTGTTGCACTTTTCCGGGTCGATGGAAAGGTTAATGAACGACGGCGCGGCGTGGTACCACTGCTTGAAATGCATCGCGTCGGAGAAAATCGGCATCACCCCGTGGGAGCCTGCCGGTACGCGGCTCGCCATCTCTTCCAGCAGGGAATAGGTGTCCATCCCCATCCGCTCGGCAATCAGCTTTTCCTCGGCGCAGAAGGCGTCGCGGAACCAGCGCATGGTCAGCCCGGTAAAGAAGCTGATCGACTCCGCCTGCGCCATGCCGGGGATAACGTGCGGGTTCACGCGGATATTCATCTCGGGGTCGGTACGCACCTGCGGCAGGTTGACCACCTGCTGCCAGAAGGTGCCGCCCAGCACCGCCGTCTGTCCGGCGCGGACCACGCCCAGCCCCAGACAGCCCAGCTGCACGTCGCCGCCGCCCATCACCACCGGGGTGCCTTCGCGCAGGCCACTCTGCTGCGCGGCCTCTTTGGTAATCGCGCCCAGCACGGTGCCGGTCTCTTTCACCGGGGAGAGGATATCTGCGCGCAGCCCGGCCATATCGAGCAGCGCCGGACGCCAGTCGCGGGAGAAGAGATCCAGCATGCCGGTGGTGCCCGCGTTAGACGGGTCAACAGCCAGCTCGCCGGAGAGCTTCGCCGCCAGCCAGTCGCTGATCATGGTGATGGTGGCGGCTTTACGGTAGATGTCAGGACTATGGTGCGCCAGCCACAGCAGGCGCGGCATGGCGCTCAGCGCCAGCGTCTGGCCGGAAACCTCATACACCTGGGATTCAAAACGGTCGTCGTGGATCTCTTTGAGTTCGGCCACCTCGCGGCTGGCGCGGGCGTCGACGTTGGCGCAGGCCCAGATGGCCTCGCCGTCGCGGTCGTACAGCACGATCCCTTCGCGCATCGAGCAGCAGGCGACGGACTGAATATCCGCCGTGCTCAGGCGCGCACGTTCCAGCGCCTGATGAATGCACCGGCAAGCCAGCTGCCAGTTGGTCTCCAGATCGAACTCCATCGATCCCGGCACGTTCTCCACGCTCAGGTGCTTCCACTCGGCCTGGCCGACGGCAATCTGGTTGCCCTGTAAATCGAAAATCACGGCGCGAACGCTGCCTGTCCCTGCATCTAACGCTAAAAGGTAACTCATGAGCTTGCCTCGTTGTTAGCGCAGGGCGGCTCTTAGTCGGCCAGAGCCAGCACCGCGCGGGCTGTCGTCTCCTCCGTCACCAGGCCATTGATACGGCGACCCTTCAGTGCGGCATAAATCGCATCGGCTTTCTCTTCCCCTCCGGCCACGCCAACGATGGTGGGCAGCTGCGCCAGTTCATCGAGCGTGACGCCCAGCAGTTCTTTGTGGATCTCCAGCTCCTCGACGCATTCCCCTTCGGCATTGAGGAAATAACCGAGAATGTCGCCGATCGCCCCTTTGCGGGCGTACATCAGCTGTTCACCTTCGCTGATATAGCCGGATCGCAGTATCGTGGCGTCACGGCGCTGGTTCACTGAACCAATGCCGACCACCGCCACGTCGGCGGCGGTCGCGGCGAGGATCACGTCCCGCACGCTGGTCTCGCGTTTTAAGATCCCGGCCACCTCTGCGGATGACACGCGAAGCGGGGCGGGGATCATGCTGACGCTGCAGGCCGCGTCCAGCTGGCCAATACCGGTCATGTACGGCCCGACGCCGCCGGAGAGCGTCACCAGGCGGATCTGCTGCGAGCTGATAAAGCCGCTCAGGTGCTGCAGGCAGCTCATGGTGGTTTCACCAAACCCCACCGCCAGAAGCTGGCCGGGCTCCAGTACGCCCATCAGCGACTGCGCCGCGCCTATGCCCAGCCGCACGTTCATCGGCGGCGTATTTAACGCGGGCATCACGCGCACCAGCTTCAGGCCAAAGCGCTGCTGTAGCTCGGTCTCCAGCGCCAGGCAGCCCTCGTAGCGGGAGTTGATCTGCACGCGGATCACCCCGGACTGACGGCCTTTTTCCAGCAGGCGGGAGATCTTCAGGCGCGGCAGCCCGAGCCGCTCGCCGATGTCGTTCTGGGTCAGCCCGTCGTGGTAGTAGCACCAGGCCACGCGCGCCACCAGCTCCTCTTCCGCCAGTGCCAGCCCGGCAAACCGTCCTTCTTCCGCAGTGCGTTTATCGCTCATAGTTGAACTCTTATAAAAATTTAGATCATATGTTCGTGATGGCGCGAAGGGAAAGTGTGAGCCACGCGACAAAACGGATCTTTTAGATCGTTTCTGGTTTATCTGTATCTCAATCGATAAAACTGTGATCCCTGCACGGTTGTAAATATAGTTCACCGTCTACGCTTTTGAACATTATTAAATCTAAAAATCATTTGTTCAATAGCGGAGCGATGATGACACCACTTCTCGACGCGCGGAATATCAGCAAGCAGTTCTCAGGCGTGCCGGTCTTAAAAGGCATTGATTTCACGCTGCTTGCGGGCCAGGTGCACGCCCTGATGGGCGGAAACGGCGCGGGAAAATCGACGCTGATGAAGATCATCGCCGGGGTCGAAACGCCGGACGGCGGTGAACTTTCTGTCGAGGGGCAGTCATATGCGCGGCTCACGCCCGCTCAGGCGCACGGGTTAGGCATTTATCTGGTGCCGCAGGAGCCGCTGCTGTTCCCCAACCTGACGGTGCGGGAAAACATCCTGTTCCGCCTGCCGCGCGGACGCGATCTGGAAAAGCGCCTGGCGGAGAAGCTCCAGCAGCTCCAATGCCAGCTTAACCTCGACGCCACTGCCAGCACCCTGGAGGTGGCGGATCAGCAGATGGTGGAGATCCTGCGCGGGCTGATGCGCAACGCCAGGATCCTGATCCTCGACGAACCCACGGCCTCCCTCACGCCCGGCGAAACCGAGCGGCTGTTCCGCCAGATCCGCGCCCTGCAGGCGCTCGGCGTCGGGATTGTCTTTATCTCGCACAAGCTGCCGGAGATTCGCCAGCTGGCAAGCCACGTCTCGGTGATGCGCGACGGCGCGGTGGTGCTGAGCGGTGAAACCGCGCAGTTTGACGACAGCGCCCTGATCGCCGCCATGACGCCGGTAAGCCGGGAGAAATCCCTCAGCGATACGCAAAAGCTGTGGCTGGCGCTGCCGGGCAACCGCCGCACCCAGGCGCAGGATTTCCCGGTGCTGCGGGTAGAGGATCTCACCGGGGAAGGCTTTATCGATCTCAGCCTTGAGATCTTCGCCGGCGAGATCGTCGGCCTGGCCGGGCTGGTGGGATCCGGGCGCACCGAGTTTGCGGAAACGCTCTACGGCCTGCGGCCGGTACGCGGCGGACGCGTCTGGCTGGAGAATCAGGACTTTACCGCCGAGCCGGTAAGTTCACGCCTGGAAAAAGGGCTGGTCTACCTGCCGGAAGACAGGCAGGTATCCGGCCTGTTCCTCGACGCGCCGATCCGCTGGAACACGGTGGCGCTGAACGAGCCGTCGATTTGGCAGCAGCGCAAGCGGGAGTCGGCGGTGGTGGAGCGCTATCACCGGGCGCTGGGGATCAAGCTCAATCATGCGGATCAAACCGTGCGCACGCTCTCCGGCGGCAACCAGCAGAAGGTGCTGCTGGCGCGCTGTCTGGAGGCCAACCCCTTATTGCTGATCGTCGATGAACCGACGCGCGGAGTGGACGTCTCGGCGCGCGCCGACATCTATCAGCTGATAAAAAGCGTGGCGGCGCAGAACGTGGCGGTGCTGATGATCTCAAGCGATCTTGACGAGTTCCCGGGCCTTGCGGACCGCGTGCTGGTGATGCATCAGGGCGTGCTCAGCGGCGAGCTGCCGCGCCACGCCGTCAGCCTCGACAGGATGATGGCGCTGGCATTCGGAGGGCAGTCATGAAGACCTTGCTGAAAAACCGCGAGCTGAGCGCGTTCCTCGCCATTCTGGCGCTGTTCGCCGTGCTGGTGGCGCTGAATCCGTCCTACTTCAGCCTGCAGACGCTGGGGATGATTTTCGCCAGCTCGCAGATCCTGATCCTGCTGGCCATCGGTGCCGCGCTGGTGATGCTGACCCGCAATATCGACGTGTCCGTTGGCTCAACCGTCGGGCTGTCCGCCATTGCCGTCGGCGTGGCGCTGAACAGCGGCTACAGCCTGCCCATTTCCATTCTCTTCGCGCTGTCTGTTGGCGCGCTGGCCGGGGCGTTCAACGGGTTTCTGGTGGTGGGGCTGCGCATCCCGGCGATTGTCGCCACCCTCGGCACGCTGGGGCTGTACCGTGGCGCGATGCTGCTCTGGACCGGCGGAAAGTGGATTGAAGGACTGCCACCCGGGCTGAAATCCCTCTCTGAGCCTGCCGCCATCGGCATTTCGCCGCTCGGCATGCTGGTGTTGATTATCGCGGTCACGGGCGCGTGGACGCTCTCGCGCACCGCGTTCGGGCGTGATTTCTACGCGGTGGGGGATAACCTCGCCGCCGCGCGCCAGCTGGGCGTGGCGGTGAACCGCACCCGCATGATCGCCTTTACCCTCAACGGCATGCTGGCGGCCTGCGCCGGGATCGTCTTTGCCGCGCAGATTGGCTTTGTGCCCAACCAGACCGGCAGCGGGCTGGAGATGAAGGCCATCGCCGCCTGCGTGCTCGGCGGTATTTCGCTGCTGGGCGGCACGGGCACGCTGATTGGCGCGCTGCTCGGCGCCTTCTTCCTGACCCAAATCGACACCGTGCTGGTGCTGTTCAGGCTCCCGGCGTGGTGGAACGACTTTATCGCCGGGCTGGTGCTGCTGGGCGTGCTGGTGCTCGACGGGCGTCTGCGCCAGGCGCTGGCGCGCCATCAGCGGGCGCTGAAGTACGGCCGCTTCCAGCCGGGTAACAAAGGGGGAAAGCACGTCACCCCGTTTCCCAAACGCAAAAAAGAGGTGGCGTAAATGAGGCTTAACTGGGAAAGCGCGCTGCTGATTTTACTGGTGCTGGAGATCCTGCTCTTTGGCGCCATCAACCCGCGCATGCTCGACGTCAACATGCTGCTTTTCAGCACCAGCGACTTCATCTGCATCGGTATCGTGGCGCTGCCGCTCACGCTGGTCATCATCAGCGGCGGGATCGACATCTCCCTCGGCTCAACTATCGGCCTGTGCGCCATCGCGCTGGGCGTGATGATGCAGTCCGGGTGGCCGATGGCGGTCGCTATTCCATTGACGCTGCTGCTCGGCCTGCTGTGCGGGCTGCTGAATGCGGCGCTGATCCACTACACCGGCATTAGTCCTTTAGTCATCACCCTCGGCACGCTTTACCTCTACGGCGGCGGCGCGCTGCTGCTCTCCGGCATGGCGGGTGCGACGGGCTACGAGGGCATCGGCGGTTTCCCGGACGGCTTCACGGCGTTCGCTAACCTCACGGTGCTGGGCCTGCCGATCCCGCTGGTGCTGTTCGCGGTGATTACGGTTTTCTTCTGGCTGATTACCCACCGCGGGCGCTTTGGTCGTCATCTGTTTTTGATTGGGCAAAACCCGCGCGCGGCGCGCTATGCGGCGCTGTCGGTGAACGGCATGCCCTACGCGCTGTACGGCCTGGTGGGCGTGGCCTCGGCGATTGCCGCACTGGTGATGGTCTCCTATTTCGGCTCCGCGCGTTCGGATCTGGGGCGCGATTTGCTGATGCCTGCGCTCACCGCCGCCGTGCTCGGCGGGGCCAATATCTACGGCGGGTCAGGTTCGGTTGTTGGTACGGCGCTGGCGGCGCTGCTGGTGGGCTACCTGCAGCAGGGTTTACAGATGGTCGGCATCCCTAACCAGGTGTCGAGCGCGCTGTCAGGGGCGCTGCTGGTTGTGGTGGTGATGGGACGTTCGCTGAGTCTGCACCGCGAGTGGGTGCGTTCTCTCTTTAGAAAACTATCCGGAGCGTAAGATGAAAACAAAACTGATAGTCCTGGCAATGGCCCTCAGCTTCGCCTCGGCGCAGGCGGCGGACCGCATTGCCTTTATCCCGAAGCTGGTGGGCGTGGGGTTCTTCACCAGCGGCGGCAACGGCGCGAAAGAGACGGGGAAAGACCTCGGCGTGGACGTGACCTACGATGGCCCGACCGAGCCGAGCGTCTCCGGGCAGGTGCAGCTCATCAATAACTTCGTTAACCAGGGCTATAACGCCATTATCGTCTCCGCCGTGTCGCCGGACGGCCTCTGCCCGGCGCTCAAGCGCGCGATGCAGCGCGGCGTCAAGGTCCTGACCTGGGATTCCGACACCAAACCGGAGTGCCGCAGCATCTACATCAACCAGGGGACGCCGGAGCAGCTGGGCGGCCTGCTGGTGGAGATGGCGGGCAAACAGGTCACCAAACCGAACGCTAAAGTAGCGTTCTTCTACTCCAGCCCGACCGTCACCGACCAGAACCAGTGGGTGAAAGAGGCGAAGGCCAAAATCGAGAAAGATCACCCCCAGTGGCAGGTCGTGACGACCCAGTTTGGCTATAACGACGCCACCAAATCCCTGCAAACCGCCGAAGGGATCTTAAAAGCCTATCCGGATCTGGATGCGATTATCGCCCCGGACGCCAACGCGCTTCCAGCGGCGGCGCAGGCGGCGGAAAACCTGAAGCGGGAAGGGGTGGCGATTGTCGGCTTCAGCACGCCGAACGTGATGCGCCCGTACGTTGAGCGCGGCACGGTGAAAGCCTTCGGCCTGTGGGATGTCGTACAACAGGGCAAAATTGCGGTCAACGTCGCCGATCGCCTGCTGAAAAAAGGCGATCTTAACGTCGGCGACAGCGTGGACGTAAAAAATATCGGCGCGCTGAAGGTCGAGCCGAACAGCGTGCAGGGCTACCAGTATGAGGCGAAGGGCAACGGCATCGTGCTGCTGCCGGAGCGCGTGGTGTTCACCAAAGAGAACATCAGCAAATACGATTTCTGACGGGGGAGCAAATGGCTGATTTAGACGACATCAAAGACGGCAAGGATTTTGGCATCGGCACGCCGCAGCAGAATGTGCCGTACACCCTGAAGGGCTGCGGCTCGCTGGACTGGGGCATGCAGTCCAGGCTTGCGCGCATCTTCAACCCGCAGAGCAACCGCACGGTGATGCTGGCCTTTGACCACGGCTACTTTCAGGGGCCGACCACCGGCCTTGAGCGTATCGATCTCTCCATCGCGCCGCTGTTTGGCGAAACCGACGTGCTGATGTGCACCCGCGGCATCCTCAGGAGCCAGGTGCCAGCCGCGACGAACAAACCGGTGGTGCTGCGCGCGTCCGGCGGTAACTCGATTCTGGGCGAACTGTCGAACGAGTGCGTGGCGGTGGCGATGGAGGACGCGCTGCGCCTGAACGTCTGCGCGGTGGCGGCGCAGGTTTACATTGGCAGCGAGTTTGAGCATCAGTCGATCAACAACATCATCAAGCTTGTCGATGCGGGCGCGCGCTACGGTATGCCGACGCTGGCGGTGACGGGCGTGGGGAAAGAGATGGCGCGCGACGCGCGCTATTTCTCGCTGGCCAGCCGCATCGCCGCCGAAATGGGGGCGCAGTTCGTCAAAACCTACTACGTGGACGAGGGCTTTGAAAAAGTGACCGCCAGCTGCCCGGTGCCGATTGTGATCGCCGGGGGCAAAAAGCTGCCGGAGCACGAGGCGCTGGAGATGTGCTGGCGCGCTATCGATCAGGGCGCATCCGGCGTGGACATGGGGCGCAATATCTTCCAGTCCAGCGCGCCGCTCGCCATGCTGAAGGCGGTGAAAAAAGTGGTTCACGAGAACTGGAACGCCCGCGATGCGTTCCAGTTCTGGCAGGATGAGAAACAGGGAGAAGCAAAATGAACGTGACGCTGGTGGAGATCAACATTAAGCCCGAGCGGGTGGACGAGTTTCTGGAGGTGTTTCGCGCCAACCACGAGGGGGCAATCCAGGAGCCGGGAAACCTGCGCTTTGACGTATTGCAGGACCCGAGGGTGAAGACCCGGTTCTTTATCTACGAAGCCTATAAAGACGAGGAGGCGGTGCTGGCGCACAAGCAAACCCCGCACTATCTAGCGTGCGTGGATAAGCTTGAGGAGCTGATGTCGGAGCCGCGCAAGAAACGCAGTTTTGTGGGGCTGTTGCCGGAGTAACAGGCGTTATAAAGGTTTTGTAGGCCGGGTCAGCGCTAGCGCCACCCGGCGTTGTTCAAGCCAGCGCCAGATCCGCAAGTATCGTAGCAAGCGCTTCGCGCGGCTCACCCTGAAGAGCCTGAAGGGGGAAGGGTAGCGCGGGTGTTTCCACTTTCCCCAGCATTTCTGCCGCTGCCGCTACCACCCGCAAACTACCATAATGGCGGAACAGCGCCCAAAGCGGCTCCAGCCGCTCGGATTGTGCCGACTCTTTCGAACGGGCAATCGCCAGCGCTGTTTGCGGAAACAACCCGCCGACCACCGAGTACCAGACGTCAAACCCGGCCTGCAGGGCGGAGGCCGCTCGCCAGTCACCGGCGATGCCCAGCGTGACGGTATCAGGAAGACGAGCGCGTACCTGCAACAGGTCCTCCGGCACGCGGCCAAGCTTAATGGACCCTATATTCGGCAGGGCCGCGGCGGCAAATAACAGTTCATCGCTAAACGAAAAACCGGTTGTGGCGGGATTATCGTAAATGCACAGCGGTACTGAGAGCTGGCGGGTCACCGTTTCATACAGATTAAATACTTCGTCTTCCGTTAATCGCTGGTACGACACGGGTGCCAGCAGCACGCCGGAGACACCTGCCGATTGCGCGTCGTCAGCTAGACGCAGAATATCGTCCAGCCGCAATGCGCCGATGCTGACGATGACCGGAATGTCATCAGCATGCGCCACCGCGCAGCGTGCGATCCGACCGCGCTCTTCAACGGTCAGATAGGCGTAACTTCCCGTTGAGCCCAAAATGCCCAGTGAATCCATACCAGCGTCGACCACGGGGCGCAGAAGATTGATGAAGGAGTGCTCGTCAAACGTCCCCTCTTTCAGGGGGGTTAACGGAAACGCGCTTAACCCGTGAAACATCGTGTTGTCCTCCTACAGCGTCAGCAGCTGAACCCGAGCCGTGGCTCCCGGCATCAGCCGCTGCAGGTTGTTGACCAGTTCTTCTCCTGCCTCTTCCAGTGCCGCAAGGGGCATCGACGGCAGGCTTTCAAGAATAAACCACATGGATTGTGCCTGCCTGTCCAGACGGGTACGTACCCCCTGTCGCCAGTTCCAGCGGCGGCAGGTGACGCCGAGATCGTCGCGCCAGATAACCTCGCCCGGTTCCGGATGTTCCATCACTGGTTGTCCCTCTTTGAAGGTATCAAACGGCTCGCTGCCGTCGGCCAGCGTCAGACGCGGCGCACCCGAATACGCCGCGAGATTTTCCCCGCCCACCGGAATGGCATAGCGAATACTCACCGCGTTATAGATATCTACGACCGGATCCAGCGACGGCAGCGAACCGTCTTTCAGTACCCGCTTGCGCAGGGCAGATGCCGAGCAGGGCGTGCGTTTCGGTTTCGCGCCGAAGGCTTTAAACACCTCATCCCAGTCTGAAAGGTGTGCATCAGCCCATGGCACATCATCATTCAACATCTGCTGGCAGGACTGCGCCAACGCGGCGGGCGCAACCTCGGGGTGGGTTATCGGCGCAGCTTCAACCAGAATGCTCAGCGCCCGAAAGCCCGGGGCAATCCCGGCAAGATGCGAATCTATTGACGGCGTAACGAGAGACATAAATAATCCTGTATTGACTGTTTTATACCATGGTAGTGACCAATGACTGATAAAGTCAATATAATGACTTCGCAGGGTGCCGATGTTGCCCTGGTAAGCCTGGCCGTGGCAAACCGCATACGCAACTGGCGCAAAGAGAAAAAGCTGTCTCTGGACGAGTTGTCCCGCCGGGCAAGCGTTAGCAAAGGCATGCTGGTGGAGATCGAAAAGGGCGCAGCCAACCCCAGTATCGCCATCTTGTGCAAGCTGGCCGCCGCGCTCGGCATCTCCGTAGCGGATATCGTCAACGTATCCAGCGAGCCGCTGGTGCACGTTATCGAAGAGGCCGCGATTCCGGTGCTGTGGCAGGGCGCACAGGGTGGACGCGCCAGACTGCTGGCGGGAACCGCAGGCCCGGATATGATTGAGCTATGGCAGTGGGAGATGCAGCCGGGAGAGCGCTTTACCTCTCCGGGGCACCCGGCGGGAACCTTTGAGCTGCTGCACGTGAACGAAGGCGTTTTAACGTTGACGGTGGATGAGACGGTGACCCAGGTTAACGCTGGCGCATCGGCGGTGGCGAAAACGGAAGCGGCGCACGGATATGCGAACGAAGGCGATACCGTGCTTCGCTTCACCATGACGGTGGCGGAATTTCACCGATAAAAAGCAGCCCGGTGGCGCTACGCTTACCGGGCCTGCATGCAGTATTTTGTAGGCCGGGTAAGCGTAGCGCCACCCGGCGTTGATTACGCCTCTTCCACACTTATTCGCAGCGCTGCCAGCGCTTTACGCGCCGCTTTCAGCACCTGCTCGCACTGCTCAATCGTCAGCGTCAGCGGCGGTTCAATGCGGATGGTTTTCGAGTTGTTGAGCGTTCCGGCGACCAGCACCCGCTGGCGGAACATCTCGCTCGCGAAGCTATAGCCGGTTTCGTTGTCGACAAATTCAATCGCCATCAGCATCCCTTTCCCACGCGCGTCCTGCACCAGGTCCGGATACTCCCGGCCTAGCTGACGGAAGCCGTCCAGCAGCATGTCGCCTTTCTGCTCCGCCTGCGCGGGCAGGTTTTGCTCCAGCAGCACATTGATGGTTGCCAGCGCGGCCGCGCAGGCCAGCGGGTTACCGCCAAAGGTGGTGGTATGCAGGAACGGGTTGTCGAACAGCACCGAGAACACCTCTTCAGTCGCAACCGTCGCACCAATCGGCATCACGCCGCCGCCGAGCGCTTTCGCCAGGCACAGGATGTCCGGCTGAACGTTTTCGTGCTCGCAGGCAAACATCTTGCCGGTGCGCCCCATCCCGGTCTGGACTTCGTCGAGGATCAGCAGCGCGCCAAACTCATCGCACAGCTGACGCACGGCGGGCAGATAGCCCTGCGGAGGGAGGATCACGCCGCCTTCACCCTGAATCGGCTCCAGGATCACCGCCGCCACGTCATCACCGGTTTTACGGCATTCGCTCAGCACGGTGCGCATGGCGTTAATGTCGCCGAACGGCACGTGGCGGAAGCCCGGCAGCAGCGGCATAAACGGTTTGCGGAAGGTGGATTTGGCGGTAGCAGACAATGCGCCCAGAGATTTACCGTGGAACGCGCCGCTGGTGGCGATAAAGGTGAATTTCCCGCGCGGCGACTGGTACGCTTTGGCGAGTTTAATCGCCGCTTCGACCGATTCCGTGCCGCTGTTGCTAAAGAAACTGTACTTCAGTTTGCCGGGCGTTAAGGCCGCCAGCGTTTTCGCGAGCATGGCGCGAAGCGGGTCGAGCAGTTCCTGGCTATGGAGAGGTTGTTTCGCAAGTTGATTCTGTACGGCGGAAACCACAACTGGATTACGGTGCCCCACGTTGAAGATACCAAAACCACCCAGGCAATCGATAAACTCCTGTCCCTGGGTGTCGACAAGCGTGTTAAGACTCCCCGCTTGCCACTCTACGGCTCCGTAATCCCCGCCGGCGGTAACAGATTTGCGATACTCCAGAAAACCTGGATTGACGTGCTCTTTAAAGTAATCGATGACCTCTCGGTTAAGTTGTTTCATCTCCTCATGATCGAGCGTTCGCTTCTCAATGAGATTCAGTGCGTGCGCGGTACAGGCAAGAGCCGAGGCGCTGGAAGGTAACCTGTTCAAAATGTGCTCCCGGGGATCGCGTATCACATGATACTGGTTTAAGTATTGCAGGGATTACGCCACTTCAGATGACTTAACGAAAATCGGGATAAACGCCAGGTTAAAATAATGTTGCACAATATTTAATCATGCCGGAGCAACCGAAACGGGATTTAGCGGTACAGGACAAAAAGGGTAAATGAGGCCGGAAAAGCGCATCTGCACTAAAGAAGTGCATTGGCTGCAACTTAAGTGGGCATTAACTGGTCATGCTTTATAGGTAATTTCTTTGAGAAATTATTTGAAATCAATGAATTATAAAATCGTACAAAAAGTATGGTTTAAGTGAAATCTGCGATCTTCATCAAGTTTAACAACTAAAGATAAATTGTTTACCGCCGAAAAAACATTGACCCACAAAATTAACATTCAAATAACCTGCAAGGGATGCCCACGATGTCCTCTCCAACCTATGTCACCCAGAATGAATATCCTCTGGACGATGACACCACCTTAATGTCTACCACAGACGTCCACAGCTACATTACACACGCCAACGACACCTTTGTGCAGGTGAGCGGCTACCAGCTTGATGAGCTGACGGGCCAGCCGCACAATCTGGTCCGCCACCCCGACATGCCAAAAGCCGCGTTTGCCGATATGTGGTACACGCTGCAGCAGGGCGAGCCGTGGAGCGGAATTGTCAAAAACCGGCGCAAAAACGGCGACCACTACTGGGTGCGTGCGAATGCGGTGCCGATGGTGCGCCGCGGGCAGGTGACGGGCTATATGTCCATTCGCACCAAAGCCACAGCCGAAGAGATTGCGATCGTGGAGCCGCTCTACCGGGCGCTGAACGACGGGAGCTGTAAGAAACGCGTGCACAAGGGGCTGGTGGTTGGAAAAGGCTGGCTGGGCAAACTGCCGGCAATGCCGCTGCGCTGGCGCGTGCGTAGCGTGATGGCGGCGCTTTTTGCGCTACTCGCCGCCACGCTGGTCGCGACTTCCGCCGGGTGGATGCCGCTCGTTGCTGCCGCGGTGGTGATGCTGCTGGGAACGCTGCTGTTTGAGCAACAGATTGTCCGCCCGGTAGAGAATGTGGCGCAACAGGCCCTGAAGGTCGCAACCGGTGAGCGCAACAGCGTGCAGCATCTGAACCGCAGCGACGAGCTCGGGCTGACGCTGCGCGCGGTCGGGCAGCTGGGCCTGATGTGCCGCTGGTTAATCAATGACGTGTCGAGCCAGGTAGTGAGCGTCCGTGACGGCAGCGACAGGCTGGCGCAGGGAAATGAAGACCTGAACGATCGCACGCGTCAGACCGTGGCGAACGTGCAGCAGACCGTCGCAACAATGAACCAGATGGCCGCTTCCGTTCAGAGTAACTCTGAAACCGCCGCCGAGGTGGATAAACTCTCCATGGCCGCGAGCAGCGCGGCAACGAAAGGGGGCAACGCGATGCAGACCGTGGTCAAAACCATGGATGACATTGCCGACAGCACGCAGCGAATTGGCTCGATTACCTCCCTGATTAACGACATCGCTTTCCAGACCAATATTCTGGCGCTGAACGCGGCGGTTGAAGCGGCAAGGGCAGGAGAGCAGGGAAAAGGTTTTGCCGTGGTCGCGGGCGAAGTGCGCCATCTCGCCAGCCGCAGCGCCAGTGCCGCCAATGATATTCGTAAACTGATTGATGCCAGCGCCAGCAAGGTGCAGTCCGGCTCTGAGCAGGTTCACGCCGCAGGCCGCACGATGGATGATATCGTGGTGCAGGTGAAAAACGTGACGCAGCTTATCGCCCAGATCAGCCACGCGACCTCCGAGCAGGCAACCGGGCTGTCAGAGTTGACCCGCGCGGTGGCCGAACTCGACAGCATCACGCAGAAAAACGCCGACCTGGTCGAGGAGAGCGCCCACATTTCTGCAATGGTGAAGCACCGCGCCGGACGCCTAAAGGATGCGGTGACTGTGCTCCACTGAGTCAGTAATGTTCCAAAAAAGCCGTTTATACCGTAGGGAATAAACGGCTTTTTATTTTTCTGATTGTGACTATTAATGTGGTTTATTGTTAATTTAATATTAAATAACTAAAGAAATTGCCTCAGTTATTTATTCCTGCCTAAGTCAGTTCTTCAGAATGCTATTTCGAAAATACCCCGTTTGACGGTCTGGTAACGATCGATGAGGCTACATTAATAGCCTACACCTATGCATTGCGGGGGTTATTAAATAAAAAAACGATCAAACTCATAAAGTTAGCGAAATCGTTACCGATAACAGCGATCGTCTGAGAAATAATCACATCGATGGAGAAAATATGTTTTTACATGACGTAAAGATCGGCACGAAATTATTTCTGGCGTTCGGGTTCTTTATTGTCCTGATGGCCATCAGTGCGAGCCTGTCTCTGCTGAGCCTGAACCGGGCTAATAACGGGATGCAATCGATTATTACCAGTGATTATCCGACCACGGTAAAAGCGAACCAGTTAATCGATAACTTCCAGGAATTTATTAGCACTCAACAGCTGATGCTGCTGGACGAGCAGGGCACCTATACGGGGCAATCTCAGCAGCGCCTGAAAGAGATCAGCGAGCACATCACGGTGATCCTGGGCGAGCTGAACAACGCGTTGCAGGATCAAAAGTCTCAGCAGGTTCTGGCGGAGATCCGCAGCGTGCGCCAGCAGTATCTGGACTCGCGCTACCGCATTCTGCAGGCGGTGCAGAACAACAATCGTGCGGGCGCTATTCAGGAGATGATGACCACCACCCTCGCCGTGCAGCAGGCTTATAAAGCGAAGGTGAAGGAGCTGATTACCATTCAAAACAGCGAGATGCAGAGTGCCGGCGCGCAGGTGGAAGGGGATTTCAGGTCTAACCGCCTGCTGCTGATCCTGCTCACGCTTTTTAGCGTTGCGGCAGGCAGCCTGATTGGCTGGTTTATCGTGCGCGCTATCACTCGTCCGCTCGGCGAGGCGGTGCATTTTGCAAAAGCCATTTCTGAGGGCGATCTGACGGGCAGCATCACGCCACATGGTAAAGACGAAACGGGTCTGCTGCTGCATGCGCTGATGGAGATGAAAACGCGACTGCTGGACATCGTGCAGCAGGTGCAAACCGGCTCGGAGAATATCTCCAGCGCAGCCGCGCAGATTGTCGCCGGGAACCAGGATCTGGCCGCGCGCACGGAAGAGCAGGCAAGTTCTGTAGAACAGACCGCCGCCTCGATGGAGCAGATCACCGCAACGGTGAAAAATACCGCCTCGCATACCGGGGAAGCGACCAACCTCTCGGCGGATGCCGCCACGGTGGTCAAAAACAACGGCGAGATGATGAAGCAGGTGACCAGCAAAATGCGCCTGATTAACGAAACATCGAACCGAATGTCCGACATTATCGACCTGATCGACGCTATTGCTTTCCAGACCAATATTCTGGCGTTGAACGCGGCGGTGGAAGCGGCGCGCGCCGGCGAGCACGGTCGCGGCTTTGCGGTGGTGGCGGGTGAAGTTCGCCAGCTTGCCCAGAAGAGCGCGTCGTCTGCCAGCGAAATCCGCGAGCTGATTGAGAGCTCTACCAGCCAGACCCAGGACGGGATGAACCTGGTTGAAAAAGCGAGTGCGTTGATCAACGGGATGGTCGGCAACGTGGAAGAGATGGACGTGATCCTGCGCGAAATCCGCCAGGCCAGCCACGAGCAGACGGAAGGTATCTCGCAGATTAACAGCGCGATTGGCCTGATTGATGCCACCACCCAGCAGAACTCCGCGCTGGTGGAGGAGTCCGTCGCGGCGGCAGCATCGCTTAACGAACAGGCGATGCACCTGAAGGAGCTGGTACGCGTCTTCCGCGTGAGCGAGCACGCTCCGGCTTAGTCCAGCTGGGAGATCTCGAGCGCCGCGCGGTCAATAACGCCGATAATCTGCTTGAGCTGCGCGTCGCTGAGCTCTCCCTGATTCACCTTCAGGTCTAACACCGCTTTGAAGTTATCCAGCGCCCGCTTCATCTGCGGGTTTTTGCGCAGCTGAAAACCGACGGAACGCGCTTTGATACGCACCTGGATCTGTTCCAGCTGTTCCCGGTTTTCGTCCAGCCAGCGTTGTCCTTCAGCGGTAATCGTAATCGTCTTACGACCGTTCTCTTCTTCCGTAATGGTGATAAAGGTTTGATCCTGAAGATAATCCAGGGTCGGGTAGATCACTCCTGGGCTCGGGGTGTAATTCCCCTGGGTCAGGTTCTCGATCTCTTTGATCAGCTCGTAGCCGTGGCTCGCGCTGCGGGTCAGGATATCCAGAATCACCAGCCGCAGATCGCCGTGGCCGAAAAAGCGCGGTCGGCGCCTGCCGCTGTCGTGTTCGTGTCGCATAGTAGCTCTCTCAATTTGATATATCTAAACTATATCTAAGATATATTCAGATGCAATCTAAAAGATCTTGCATTTTTACTTACTAGTAATCATTATCATTTGGATAATTGATTTAGATATATCGTATTCACCATAGAAGGGGCTAAAAATGGCATCTACCCGTTACCCACAGCGTGTTCGTAATGACCTGCGCTTTCGCGAGCTGACGGTGCTCCGCGTTGAGCGCGCCAGCGCGGGTTTCCAGCGCATTGTTTTAGGCGGCGAGCAGCTGGAGGGCTTTAGCTCCCGCGGTTTCGACGACCATACAAAAGTCTTTTTCCCGGCTCCTGGGGCGGTATTTGTACCGCCGGTGGTCACCGATGAAGGCATCGACTGGGGTGACGGCGTACGTCCTCAGACGCGCGACTACACGCCGCTGTACGACGAGGCAAACCATGAGCTGGTACTCGATTTCTTCATTCACGACGGCGGCATTGCCAGCCGCTGGGCGGTCGAGGCGAAAGCGGGAGACAGGCTGACCATCGGCGGTCCGCGTGGTTCGCTGGTGGTGCCGGAGGATTACGCCTGGCAGCTGTACGTGTGCGACGAGTCCGGCATGCCCGCGCTGCGTCGACGCTTAGAAAGCATTGCTAAACTGCCGGTTCGCCCGCAGGTTCATGCGGTAGTGACGGTCGGGGACGAATCTTATAAAGACTATCTGGCACACCTGAGCGAGTTCGAAATCACCTGGGTGGTGGGCCACAGCGAGCAGGCGGTAGCGGACCATCTGGCGGCGCTGACCGTTCCAGGGGAAGATTACTTCATCTGGCTGACCGGGGAAGGGAAGGTAGTGAAGACGCTGAGCCGTCAGTTTGAAACCGACGCGATTGACCCTCAACTGGTGCGTGCCAGCGCATACTGGCACGCCAAATAATCAGGCGGCGGAATCCAGCTGCGCTTCGCTCACCTGATGTTCGAGCGAGGCGCGGACCTCGTGCAGCGCTTTCTCCTGCTGAGCGAAGTATGCTTCCATATTGTTCAGCGACGAGACCAGAAGCCAGGACTCCTCTTTCTCCAGCTCCGCCAGCTCGTTCACTAAAATGTCGATTTGCTCGCGAACCTGCGCCATTTTTTTGCGGATACGTTCCAGATCGTTCAGCCTGTCGCTTGCCATCAATGGCTCAAAGCCCTGCTGCAGCCGGGCCACCAGTGAGCGAATGGTTTTAACGTCGCCACGCTGCTTCGCCTGGTTGAGCTGGACCATCATCGCGTTAGCTTCCTCTTTCAGGTCGTCCGCCACCAGATCCGGGTGGCAGAGCTTGCTCGCCTGCCGCCAGAGGCGCTTGAGCTCGTTCCGATCCTCTTCCGAAAGATCCTTGCCCTTGCGCAGCCGCACTTCGGCATCGTGATGCTGCTCGCGATACTTCTCGTACTCTTCGTTAGCGTCGTCGCGCGCCTGACGCGCAGGCTCCTCTTCGCGCGTTAAGCCGCTCTCCAGCTCCAGCGCTTCGGCCAGCAGGTTGGCAATCAGATTGCTTTGCTGTTCCAGATGCTTACGCGCCTCAGCGGCCTGCACGGAGTCGGCCGGGAGATCGCGCCAGCGCTGGGTGAGCGTCGCCAGCACCTCTACCGCCTGCGCCATATAGCGCTGGCAGCGACGGTAATCTTCCTCGCGACGACGCGCTTCCGCCTGCTGACGGCGCAGATTGAGCTCGGCCAGCGTTTTACGCAGGGCGAGGATCTGCTGCATCAGCGGCCCGAGGCGAGAAAAATAGAGATCGTTGAACTCATCAAGCTGCTGCACCCGGGCGTTGCGCCGGTCAATCAGATCGCGTAGACGCTCTTCCAGCGCCTTCAGCTCCAGCTTGCTGGCGGCCACCTGCGGATCTCGCCACTGGGTTACGGCGCGCTGGCCCTGCAGCCAGGCGGTAATTGCCGCCATCGCAGCGGTGTAGTTCTTCTCCTCAAGCGCCACGACGATTGCCTGTAGCTCATCGTCAAACGCTTCATTTTTCAGGCGTGTCAGCTGGCTCTGGATGATGTCGTCATCTTCCAGTTCAATGGCATTTTTAATGATTTCTAGCCGTTTGATCGGTGTGCTCATGATGCCTTTCGCTTTGGCGCTTAAGTATTTGAGTTAAGGTTAGTTGTTGTAAAAGCTACAGGAAATAATACACACGGATGATGATCGGCGCGATGGGGGATTTCTTTAGAATTTACAGAGTGTGAAGATGGGCGCTTAACAGGAAAATAAGAGAGTTGCTTTATGAGGTTAAATCTAATTCATTGAAATATAGAGTAATTATCTCTAAAGCAAGGCGGGTCCCTACGCAAAATACGCAAGTAAAGGCATTACGGTTCGGTAAAATATCTGTAGATTAGGCAGTGGACCAAAGAGAGGGATACCAGAGGGATTCCAGTTCCCTTCCGGGGGGCGGGCAGTGTGGAGGTAAGAGAAGGAATACTCAGGCAGCAGGCAGGACAATCCTGGCCGTGAATACGGCTCGCGTAAAGTTATCTGACTTCGCGTTAGATGCAGGCGTAGCTACACGCCAGTTGAGCATCTGTATATCGATTGAAGGCACATGTCGTTTCTAACGAATTTACGCTGGACATGCGTACGTGTTTTAACATGGTGAGATTGTCGCAGCTTTAAGATAGGGCCAACACCTGGAGAGTACGGGGTTGGCTTTTTTTGCGCGCGCGCGTGAGGGCTGTTGATTTCCCTACTCCCATCAGAACCAACGATTATGTTTTACATAAAAATAGGTAACAATGATGATCCCTGCAAAGGTAAGAATACCAAAATAGTCAGGCAGGAAACGCGCGAATATATAAGCACCAGCAACGATGAGTGCTATAGGGATGTAATAAATATAAGACTGCAGAAACCATAATATTGCTCGTTTCATCTTTTTAATAACTCATATAAAGCATCGCCGATTATTTCCTCATTGTTTCCACCTGATTCAACTTGATAAATTATTTTTGTCATTTGTGGTTCAATAAGAAAATAAAGCATCTCAAGATTCTGTTGGTACAAGGCCTGATAATATTCTGAATCCTGAAATTTGAGCTTATTAGCCGCTAATGCAGCTACCTGCGCTTTCGAATAGATTATGGCGCCGTTAACATACATTGATGATAATGAATTGACCATTCTGATATGCGACTGATGAAAATCACCACTACTGATTATGAGCTTTGCAATAGTTAAGGACAGCGCTAGTTTGCTGGATTTTTCGGCGTACTCATAAGCCTTATCGCCTAATTCCTTTTTAAGAAAGACAGCGAGATTGCTACTCTTTTGCTCTCCAAGTCGTTTGAGAGTTTTCCGAAAGTAAATCTCAACCATATCAAGAGCAACATCGTTTCGATTATAAATTTCAGCAAGTGCTAATGTTAGACGGCGGTCCTCATTTATTAGCTCGCGACAGGCATTGCGGTAGTAATCGTCTGGTATCAAGCACGAGCCATAGTTCATTAAACGCTGTGTACCAAGCTTCAGATTTTCGATAGTGCTCATATTGGTGGCTTGTATTTCTCGCAATGCTTTGGTAAGCGCCAGAGCTAAATTCCTTTCTGATTGCAGCTTCATTTTTGCATAGCCTTCTGCCATTGTAATTTCCCTTGTTGTAACATGACCCTGTCAATAATTGATCATCGTTGTCATAGGGGGCAAGGAAGATAATGAAAAAAAGCGGTAGAGTGGCAATTTATGTTCTGGTAGTAATTATTTTCTTTCTAACTATTCCAGAGATCGTCGTTCGTGTACTCACTCCGGAGCAGTTTGCACGATTGAGTGATTTCACTAGCTTTGGTGGCTTGTTCAGTCATCTCCTTTCTTTACTAGTTTTCCTTGGCTTAGCTTCAATTCTCCTGGGCGTACTCGCCATTTTGGCAACGAAAAAAATTTACCGGCATTTCACTCGATACAAAAGCTAATCATAAAACTGACCCGCAAGGTGGTCGTCGAGGCGAAGTTAAGCCTGTTCTGCTCTGCGTCATACAGTTGGGGTCTGGATTGGGAACGGGCTCAGTTAAGAAGTAGGGGGACGATAAAGGGCCGCTGTCAGTAACATAGAAAAAAGCCACTCGCTGGAGTGGCTTAATTATATGATTGCAAAGCTAAAATTTGGTGGCCCCTGCTGGACTTGAACCAGCGACCAAGCGATTATGAGTGCCTATCACAACAACCGAAAATCATTGCTTTGCGTTATTTATCATTGACATAGATTGCCACTATTTGCCAATGATTACCCATTATTCGCCATTTCTACCGCCACTTTATCGCCACCAATGATGGTTTCTTTTAATGCTAAAACTGGATTAGAAATTTTTGAGCTGAAAACTTCAAAGACGAAATCCTTAAGACTCTTCAAATCGTCATCTTCAACATTCCTTTCAGTGAGAAATTTCTCAACAAAGGCAGGACCATGAAGGCCAGTTTCTGCACTGAAATTCTCAATTTCACCAACTGGAATCAGAAATATTCCCAAGGCTTTTAGCTCATTATTGAATTCATGAAATATCTTACGTATATTACCCTTAGGTAATCCGGTTATACCATTATCCTTAACATGACTCCATGGTTTCTTTTGTTTGAAAAATTCTTCTATTTTATTCTTTGAAACTTTATCTGCAGGTGTTTTTTCTAGAAATTCAAGAATATTTTTCTTGATATCCTCATTACTAATTACCTTGCATTTTTGCGTTATCTCTGCATTTATCTGATCCCATAGAGTTAAAACTTTATCCAATTTCTCGACCTCACAACCAAAAGCCAATAAAGTTTTTTTCAATATGTTTTTTTCTGAAATAAGATCAAAGTCGAAAATTGATTTGACAGGAACGCCGGATAATCGTAGTGCATTTGCAATTCCTGGTATAGCATGCTTTCCGCCTGTTGGAACAAAACATGTGTCAGGAAAAATATGGTTATGTTCATTTATCAGATGATCTGCAACATAATTGAATAATCTACAGTCGCTATCATCTTCGCAGATAATTACCTGCTCATGAAAAATAGCCTCTAATGCATTTGAATATCTCAGATTTGGTTTTGACCATAGTTCTTTTACGATTGTCTGATCTAGTTCATGTATATAATTAACATTGTTGTCTCTTCTTACTCTTATAACTTTGAGGTCTCCCTTTGTTCCTTCAAGAAAACCTCGGAGAATATCGCTACTATGAGTAGCAACTATCAATTGCCCATTTACTTCCTCTGAAAGTGTTTGCCCTAATCTCCGCATTTGTGGTGGATGTAAAAATGCTTCGGGTTCATCAATCATTGTAACATCGTAGTTATGAGCAATGGTTTCAAACAAAATTCCCGCATAACTTTTAATTCCATCACCTTGTTTATCTAATCGTGGAAATTCCCTCAACAAATTAACATATTCATTGCTTACACGATCAGCAATATGGTCAAGATCTTTCTTCTCAACAAGGTGAATTGGTATCGTTTTTCCCGCGCGATAATCGAAAGCTAATTCTTTGTTGAACGCCTTTTTAAAAATAGCACTAACTTTATCCATCAATTCACTATTGTCATAAAGGACATGCTGTGGAACTGTTTTTGGTTGTGTTAAATCAATGCTAGATTGGGGTTCACATATATTTAATCTGTCTTTTGCATTTATTTGCTTAGTGAATAATTTGGATAGTGAATATATTTTTTCGTGTCCACTATAAGTTGAAACATGATTCATGTGCACTTGTGCGGCTCCTATATGATACGTTCCATTTACTAATGCCGCATTTTCTTTGAGATAATTCTCGAGTGATATTTTGTCGAAATTCTTTTGTGTTTTTATACTTGTAACGACTATGGGGGTGCCTTGATGCTCAGATTGTAAGATTACAATATCTCTGATTGATTGTGATTTTCCGCTATTGTTAGGTCCAACAATTAATAACTTATCTCTCTTAGAGAGTTTTAGTGTTTGTCCACCAGAAAATGATAACTCAGTAATTGATAAATTTGGTATAGAATTCAAAACTCATCTCCTTTAATTTCATTATTAATATTTAATGGGTTGAATTTTACTGCGTCTTCAAGATGATCAGGTGAAAAATGAGCATATCGCATCGTCATTTTGATGTCGGTATGGCCGAGTACGCGCTGCAAGACCAGAATATTACCACCATTCATCATAAAGTGACTGGCGAAGGTATGGCGCAAAACGTGGGTAAGTTGCCCTGCCGGTAATTCGATGCCTGTTCTTTCTAGAGCTGACCTGAACGCGCCATAACAATCACTGAACAAACGGCCTTTTTTATCATCAGGCAGAGACTCATAGAGCTCTTTGCTGATTGGGACAGTGCGGTTTTTTCTGCCTTTTGTGTTGGTGTATGTGATTTTGCATTTCGCGAGCTGGCTTTTTCTCAGACTCTCGGCCTCAGACCAGCGTGCGCCAGTGGCGAGACAGATTCTTACCACTGTTTCTAAATCAGGGTGGTCATGCCTTTTGCACTCTCCGAGCAGTTGCGAAATTTGGTCGTGAGTTAGCCAGGCCATTTCCATTTCTTCTGTGCGGAATGGGCGCATATTTTTCAGCGGGTTCTCACCCTTCCATTCTCCGAGGCGGTTTAGCTCATTGAATACCGCCCGGAAGTAGGCCAGCTCAAGATTAGGCGTACGAGGCGATACCTCTTTCACCCTGTTTGAACGGGCATACTCACCTTTTAACTGCTTTTCCCGGTAGTGGGAAAACATCTGCGCACCGAAATCGCGTGCGAGTGGTTCGCCCATACACTCAAAAGCATGGTACATCGCTAACTGGCGTTTTAAGCCATCTTTTAAAGTAATGCCACGAGCGCTATACCATGAGTCAACCAACTCTTTTAACGTGCGCCTGTCTTCCTTTTCTTCCTGCCACGGGTTTTGAACGGTGTACTGTTCGAACGCCAGCGCCTCGCCTTTGGTGGCGAATTTCTTTTTGATACGTTTGCCTATTGCCCCGTTTGGATAGGGCTCGCAAATCCAACCGCCAGTAGGATTCTCACGACCCACCCTCAATTAACCTCGCTGTAAATCCCCACCACGCGCCCCACCGTTTTTATCTCGTCGATACCGCATTCAAACGGAACCTTGCCGCCCGCCACGTGGAGTTTTTTACCCGGCAGCAGCGTGAGGTCGCGGATGCTGGCGGTGCCTTCAATCTCAACCAGCCACAGGCCGTCGGTTAACGATGCCTCTTTTTCAATAAAGTGCAGCTTTCCCTCCGCCCGAACGGCGATGCCGCGAGCCAGCGGTTTGCTAAAGAAACCAGAGTCAATACTCAAAGTGGTATTTTCTTCCAGCTTTCCATCACTCAGTGTGAATGTGGAAACCGAAACCGGATCGCCCGGCGCGGGGTGACCTTCAAACTGCGCACCTTGTCCGGTCATCAGCCAGCGAAGGCTGGCGCCGGTGTCCAGCGCGCACTGAACCGCAAAGTCGTAAGAGACGGTACCGCGCGCGTAGCGGTTCTGAAGCGAGCTGGCGGCGATATTAAAGTGCCGGGCCAGCTGGATTTTCTGCGTGAAACCATATACCTGACAGATTCTATCGAGTAACTCTTCATTATTCACTTGAGAATCTAAAATCAAAATATATTCCTTTGGGTGTTTACTAATACTCAATTGAGTATTAGTATCATTACAAATTCGGGCAATCAGCGGCAGGCGTTGGCAAACAGAGGCTAATGATTGCAGACATTATCAAAATGGGAATCATGCAGCATGGCATCTGAAATCGCAATCATCAAACGGCGGAAAAAACCGTGCTCTGCCCGTTTTCAGCGCACTAGCGTGCGTGAGTTTACGCGAGGGGAGATATGGCGATAGAAGCTGCCCGTGCAAGGGTTCCACTTAGCGTGGGAGCTCGCCTTAGCGGGCTTAACCACATCGCTGAACTGCGCGCCCGATACGGGAGCGATAGCGGAAAAGAGCTGGCGCGGTTTATGGCTGAGCTGCGCGATAAGCGCGATCCCTGTTTTGAGGAGAACAGCAGGGCGCTGGCCGCCCTCTTTTTCCTGGCGAGATTGCCCGTCGCCCGTCATGAGTGCGAGCTCAGTGAGCTAACCACAGAGGAGAAAAGGGCGCTGATTAACGCCATGAATCATTTTCGTGCTGTCGTGAGTTTATTTCCTGAACGGCTGACCATGCCGATATAACCCAACCCAAAAACTAATGGCGTAAACCCGCCGGGCATCCTTTTGCCTGAATTTAAGGAGAACGCGTGATGCGAAACAGTGAAAACCGCCCTTATCCGACCGGAAGTGAAGAACTGAAGCGCCTGCTGGCAGAGGCAAAAACAGAGGAACGATGCGCGCGAGCCCTCGCGGTCTCCCTGCGTCTGGAGGCCCTGGCGAGCCATATCTACAAAACCGGCATGAGCGGAGAAGACGTTGCCGAACTGCTGTGCCACGAGGCGGCCCGCTACGAGCGTGAATCCCAGGAGCTACACTGATGGCCGATTTTATCGATCTTGCGCAGGTGCGCGAGCAGGAGGACAGAGAGCGTTACATTAATCGCGCCCGCAGACGACCCGCATCGCCTTCGCGTTTCCTCTGCGAGGACTGCGAGGCCCCGATACCGGAGGCGCGCCGAATAGCGGTGCCTGGCGTAGCCCTGTGCGTGACCTGCCAGGAGATCGCGGAGATGAAAAATAAACACGTCCGGGGAGGATAAGTTGGCTACGTCATTTGCTTATCCGTGGAATGCCCCACGGTCGGCCATTGCCAGCCCTTATCTCACCCACGCCCAACAGCAGCGCCGCGATCGCCTTTTCGCGGCGCTGCAGCAGGCAAGAATTGCCCTCTCACAGCAGCCAGACTGCGTACGCTTCGAGGTCTGGCGCACGGTTGACGCCCTCGAACAGCATCGGGGCAGCCCGCAGGCTAACGCCTTTTTGATCCGCTTCTGCAAAAGGATGTTGCCCCGTCTGAGGCGGGTCTCTGAACGCTATGCCTGCACAGGCCTGCACGACGAGGTCTCCAGGGCCGTGTTTGACGGCCATTTCGACACTCTGCTTCTGCAATACCTCGCCTCGCGGATGGTCGAACTGGTTGCCCGCTATAACCGCCTTCCTGATATGTCCCGCGCGGACATCGACCTGCTGGCCGCAGATATCGCCAGCTTTATTCGCGGCGAGCTGGCGAATATTAATGATGCTGAGATGGGCGAATACCAGACGCTGTACGTCTGGTATCAGCGCGCCGGACTGATTGCCCGGCAGTTCAACGTGTCGCCACCGCACTGGGAGCGGGTGTCGAAGACGTTTTTCAACAAAGATGACGTTGCCGCGGCGGTGATCCGCATGTTTTCCGAGGCGTGGTGGCGCGGGCGTCTGCGTCGGGTCGCGGCTGCCTGGCGCGAGCATTTGCAGATCGCCCTCGGCAACGTCAGCAAACGGAGAACGGCGTATGCGAGCAAACGCTGCGTGACCGAGTGGCGCGAGCAGAAGCGCCGCACGCGCGAATTTCTCAAGGGCATGGAGCTGGAAGATGAAGAGGGCAACCGCATCAGCCTGATTGAAAAATACGACAGCTCGGCGGCCAACCCGGCGATACGTCGCTGTGAACTGATGACCCGCATCCGCGGGTTTGAAAATATCTGTGAGGCGCTGGGCTACGTGGGCGAGTTCTATACCTTAACCGCGCCCGCGCAGTATCACGCGACGCTGAAATCAGGCTTCCCCAACGCGAAGTGGAACGGGGCCAGCCCGGCGGATACGCAAATCTACTTTACCCGCCTGTGGGCGCGTATCAGGGCAAAACTGCACCGGGACGGGCGCCGTATCTTTGGTATCCGCGTTGCGGAACCCCATCACGACGGTACACCCCACTGGCACATGCTGATGTTTATGCTGCCGGAAGACGTCGAATGCGTTCGCCGGATTATCGGGGATTATGCCCGGCAGGAGGATGCTGCCGAGCTGCAGAGCGAAGGCGCCAGACAGGCGCGCTTTCACGCGGACGCGATCGATCCGCAGAAAGGCAGCGCTACCGGCTATATCGCCAAATACATCTCAAAGAATATCGACGGCTATGCGCTCGATGGCGAGACCGATAGCGAAAGCGGCGGGCTGCTGAAGGAGACGGCGTCCGCCGTGTCGGCCTGGGCAGGGCGCTGGCACATTCGCCAGTTTCAGTTCATCGGCGGCGCGCCGGTTACGGTCTACCGCGAGCTGCGGCGTCTGGTGGATACCGATGCCGCGCGCGGTCTGAGCGTTGAGTTTGCCGCCGTCCAGGAGGCTGCCGACGCCGGGGACTGGGCGGGTTACGTTACTGCGCAGGGCGGGCCGTTTGTGCGTCGCGATGATTTACAGGTGCGCACGCTGTATGAGCCGCGCGCCGGGTTTAACCAGTACGGCGAGGAAACGGTCCGCATCCGCGGCGTGTACGATTCTGCCGTTGGCGCGGGCAGCCCAGTTTTAACCCGGCTCACGCAGTGGAAAATTGTGCCGAAGCGGGCCGCGGATCTTAAGGACGCGCCCGTATCCTCTCGGAGTTCTGTCAATAACTGTACGCAGACCGATCTTTCTCAACCCCTCAGCCGACGTGCGAGGCGGGCGTTAACCGAACGCATCAAATTCATCCGCCCTGGCGCGACAGCGCCCGTCGTCTTCGCGAGCGACCCGCAGAACGGGGTACCGGAGAAGGTGATCGATGAGATACGGCTCGCCACCGGGATAGCCATCAGCCGGGCAGAAGCCCTGCATCTTATGGCGGGAGGCATCAGCCGCTTTAACGATAAATGGTGCAGGGGCGCAGCTGACGGATCGCTATTTCCGGCACCGTGTTCTTACCAGCAAAAGGCGCGGAAAATCCTTGAACGTATTGGGCTTTTAACGGATCTCTTCGCTCAGAGGGCACGCTAATCTCCATCCATATCATGTACATACCGTGAAGGGTTCTGATTTTTCGCTTCACTCTTTTTGTGAATACGTGCTACTGTATGTTTATACAGTATCTCGTGGTGGAGGTTATGTGGACAGAGAGTTGAACGAGCAGGTCATGATTGAACGAGTCGAGCTGATTGCGCGACTGACGACGGAAGGAACGTGTCAGGAAAGAGATCGTGAGATTGCCCTGAATTTGATTGCTGAGATAGCGCGGGGAAATTTAATCAAGAACAACGCATTTACCGTTGTGTTCTCAGCATCGCCTGTTCCGGAACGAATCAAAAAAGAGGGTAACGTTCGGGTGAACATTACTCTCGATAAAGATCAGCAGATCGATCATGCCGTCGTTGAGGCCTTTCAGTGCGAACTGACCCGCAGAATACGCTACCTGTTTCCGTCATCGCGGGTGAACGTGAAAATAGGATCGGTGACGGGTGTCGAGCTCCAGGGGCTTGAAAAAGAAGCCGATCGCGAGGCGCTGGACGCTATCCTCCGGGAAGTCTGGGAAGACGAGAGCTGGCGCTAGCCCCGGCGTCATCACCCGTACCAACACCCTCATTCCTGTTTTGCGCTTCCGTTGAACCACGCTTCGCCGCTCGCGGACGATCTGTTGTGCCCGCGATTGTCCATCCGTCAGCGATAGCGAAAAGCCTGCTGGCCCGGGAAACTCTACAGTACCTGGAAACCGGATGTTGGGAGCGTCTGATGAAAATCTATGCAATGCAGGGGGACACGCTTGATGCCGTTTGCGCCCGCTTTTATGGGCGCACGGCTGGCGTCGTTGAAGCCGTTCTGAAGGCCAATCCTGGCCTCGCGGAGTTAGGCGTTATCTTGCCTCACGGCACGCCGGTAGAGATGCCGGAGGTGAATAGCGCCCCCACAAAAGAATCCGTAAACCTATGGGACTGAGCCTGGAGAAAATCACCACGTTTATCGCCTACTGGCTGGCCGTGGCGCTGGCCTGGTTCGGGGCGATGTCTCCTGAAAAAGTCGCGCTGTACGTCGGGAGTCTTTGCGCCATTTTTACCGCATTAACGAATTACTGGTTTAAGCGAAAAACCTGGCGCTATCTCCAGTCTCTTGGCCTCGATAAGAAGAGCATTCGTGAACTCAATCATTAAGCGTTGCAGCGTCGCCGGCGTGCTGGCCCTGGCGGTGCTGATGCCTGACTTTCGATTACTGAAAACGTCCCCGGAAGGATTGGCGTTGATTGCCGATCTCGAAGGATGTCGCCTCTCGCCCTACCGGTGTAGCGCCGGCGTATGGACGTCCGGCATTGGCCACACGGCAAACGTTGTGCCGACGCGGGACATTACCGAGCGTGAGGCCGCGGTAAATCTGGTCGCTGATGTGCTCAATGTTGAGCGGCGTCTGGCGGCGTGTGCGCCAGTAGAGATGCCGCCCCGGGTCTATGACGCGCTGGTGAGTTTTACCTTTAATGTCGGCGCAGGCGCCGCCTGCCGTTCGACGCTGATGTCCTTTATCAAACGTAAACAGTGGGTGCAGGCATGCGGGCAGCTTACCCGCTGGGTGTACGTCAACGGCGTCAAAAATGCCGGGCTGGAAAACCGTCGCGTCCGCGAGAAGGCCTGGTGCATGAAGGGGCTGCCATGAGAACGCTCATGCTGGCGCTGGCCGGGCTGCTGGCCATCGCGCTGTGGCTTCGTCATGACAATCTGAACCTGTCCCGTTCCTTAGCTACGGCCAATCGGGTCGCCAGCGAGCAAAAAACGGCCCTCGCCACGCTTAATCAGCAGCTGTCCCTGTCGCAGCGGATGGCCAGAGCAAATGAAAACGCCCAGGTCAGGCTCCGTGAGGAGCTTGTCACGGCGGGCGAGGAGGGGGCAAGACGGGAAGCGACTATCGGGAGATTACTCAATGAAAATGAAGCGTTACGCCGCTGGTATACCGCTCAGCTGCCTGATGCTGTCCGCAGGCTGCACACCCGCACCGCCTGCGCCTCCGCAGCACATTGTTTACAACGCCTGCCCGAAGGTGAGCCTTTGCCCGATGCCGGGAAGCGAACCCGCCACTAACGGCGATCTCAGCGCGGATATTCGCAGGCTGGAATACGCCCTTATCGCCTGCGCGCTGCAGGTTGAAACCATTAAAGACTGTCAGGATAAACTCGATGCACAAACTCAAGAGCCTGCGTCAGGCATTAATTGACGCGATCCCCCAACTCAATGCCAACCCGGAGCGCCTGCAGATGTCGGTCGGAGGCGGCAATATTGACGCCCGCCAGGCCTCCTCGCTCTCCTTTGAAAAGCGGTATGCGCTGAACGTGAAGGTTAGCGGCTTCACCGGCGACAGCGAGGGATTTTTCGTCCCGGTGCTGGCCTGGCTTCGGGAAAACCAGCCGGATATTTTTACCCTCGATGAAGGCCGTAAAAACGGTTACACCTTCGCGATCGTCTTAAACGATGACGATACGATGGATATCACCATCAGCGTGCAATTAACCGAGCGTATTCTTGTTTCCCAGGAGCAGGGCGCTCTGCACGCGACGTATTCCCCCGAGCCGCCGCTGCCGGAGCCCGTCACGCGGCCGAAGGCGCTGTACGTCAACGGCGAGCTGGTCAGCCAGTGGGAGGAGTAATTTCCCCGCGCTGAAGGCCGCCATCCGCCTGCCGTCTGGACCGCTTGTTGTATCATCCCGCAGAAAACCCCGTCTCGTTGCTGCCGTTCCTCCTGAACGGCATTCTCTTCTCATGAATACATTAACTTCCATGAACGGCATCGCTCGCGCGATCCGCAATCTTATTCGTATCGGTGTTGTGACCGATGTTGACCTCAGCAGAGGACTTTGTCGTGTCCAGACCGGCGGGATGAAAACCACCTGGCTGAACTGGCTCACCTGTCGTGCGGGACGTTCGCGCGTCTGGTGGGCCCCTTCCGAGGGGGAACAGGTGCTGCTGCTGGCCATCGGCGGCGAGCTTGATACCGCTTTTGTGCTGCCCGGCATTTTCTCTGACGACCATCCGGCGCCGTCCGGGTCGCCTGATGCGTTCCACGTCTCGTTTCCTGACGGGGCGGTCATCGAGTACGAACCCGGTCACGGGGCGCTGACGGTTACAGGCATTAAAACGGCCGATATTACCGCCTCTGAATCGCTGACCGCCACCGTGCCGGAGGTGAGGGTGACGTCAACGTCCCGCATCACGCTGGATACGCCTGAAGTGGTGTGCACTAACAAGTTAATTACCGCCTCTCTTGAAGTGCAGAAGGGCGGTGTGATGGCCGGAAATATTGAGCATTCCGGCGGTAAATTCACCTCCAACGGGGTGCAGGTGGATAACCACGCGCACGGCAGTGTGCAAAGCGGCGGAAGCTGGACTAAGGGGACACAATGACGGTGCGTTACAGGGGGATGAACAGGCAGACCGGGCTTAGCCTTTCAGAGGCGGAACACATCCGGCAAAGCGTGCGCGACATTCTGATTACGCCGATTGGCTCGCGGGTCATGCGGCGGGATTACGGCTCGCTGCTGGCGGCGATGATCGACAGGCCGCAGAGCCCGGCGCTGCGTCTGCAAATCATGGCCGCCTGTTATTCCGCCATCCAGAAATGGGAGCCGCGAATAAGCCTGACGGCCATCACTTTCGAGCGTTCGGAGAACGACGGGACGTTGTATGTCGATATCACCGGCACGCGCCCGACCTCCGGGCAATCCTTTTCTATCACCATTTCACTGAGTTAAACGCTATGGCTATTGTTGATCTGAGCCAGCTCGCCGCGCCTGATGTCGTGGAGGAGGTGGATTATGAAACGCTGTTGGCAGAACGAAAGGCCACCTTTGTCTCCCTCTATCCGGAAGAGGAGCGAGAGGCGATTGCACGGACGCTGACGCTGGAATCCGAGCCGATTGTGAAGCTGCTGCAGGAGAATGCCTACCGGGAAGTTATCTGGCGCCAGCGGGTTAATGAGGCTGCGCTGGCCGTGACGCTGGCCTATTCTTCCGGTCACGATCTGGACGTTATTGCGGGAAACAATAATACCGAACGCCTGACCATCACCCCGGGCGATGACACTACCATTCCGCCAACGGCTGCCGTCATGGAGTCTGATGCTGACCTGCGACTGCGTGCGCAGCAGGCCTTTGAAGGGTTGAGCGTCGCGGGACCGGTTGGAGCCTATGAATATCATGGTCGAAGCGCCGACGGACGGGTCGCTGACGTTTCAGTTGAAAGCCCTCAGCCCGCATACGTGACGATTTCGGTGTTATCCCGTGAGGGTGATGGTACCGCTCGTCCTGAACTACTGGCGGTTGTTGAAAAAGCGCTTAACGCTGAAACCGTCCGCCCGGTCGGCGATCGTGTAACTGTCCAGTCAGCAGAAATTGTGCCTTACAAGATAAACGCAACGCTCTACGTTTATCCCGGACCAGAAGCTGAACCCATCAGGCAAGCTGCAGAGCAGAAGCTGCAGAATTATATCAGCGCGCAGCATCGCCTTGGACGCGATATTCGTCTCTCGGCCATCTATGCAGCACTTCACGTTGAAGGCGTGCAGCGCGTGGAACTGGAATCTCCCCACTCTGACATTGTACTGAGTAAGTCGCAGGCCTCGAACTGTACCTCGTATCAGATAGCGATCGGGGGTTCGGATGAGTGAAAGGCTGTTACCCGTTGGATCCTCGCCGCTGGAAGTCGCCGCTGCCGCTGCGCTCTCGAATATTGAACGAGTGCCGGTACCGCTACGCACCTTATGGAACCCCAGCGCGTGCCCGGTGAATTTACTTCCCTACCTGGCATGGGCGCTGTCGGTAGACCGTTGGGATGAGGCGTGGCCGGAGAGCACGAAGCGCAGCGTCATTATGTCCTCGTTTTTCGTCCATCAGCACAAAGGAACCATCAGCGCATTGCGTCGTGTGGTGGAACCGCTTGGCTTTTTGATTGAGGTGCGCGAGTGGTGGCAGCTCGGTGAGGAGCCTGGCACATTCCGTCTGGTTGTCGGTGTGCTTGATAACGGCATCACTGACGAAATGTATCAGGAGCTTGAACGGCTCATTGAGGATGCCAAACCGGCAAGTAGACACATGACCGGGCTGGCTATCAGCCTGAGCTCAACGGGAGAGTTTTATGTTGGCGCAGGATGCTATCACGGCGATGCGCTGGCTGTTTACCCCTATACCACTGAGGAACTTATTGTCAGTGGTGATTATTACCCGGCCTCGGCCATCCATTTGATTGATAACCTGAGAGTGAACGCATGACCGCAAAATATTTTGCCATACTGACGAATCAGGGCGCGGCGCGGCTAGCTAACGCGACGGCACTTGGTACGCAACTCAACCTGACGCAAATGGCGGTAGGCGACGCCAACGGAACGTTGCCAACCCCCGACCCGGCGCAGACGAAGCTCGTCAACCAAAAACGCATAGCGCCGCTGAACCTGCTCGCTGTTGACCCAAACAATACCAGCCAGATCATCGCTGAACAGATTATTCCCGAGAATGAGGGCGGTTTCTGGATCCGAGAGATCGGTCTCTATGACGACGACGGCATTCTGATCGCCGTGGCTAACTGCCCGGAGACATATAAGCCTCAGCTGCAGGAAGGCAGTGGCCGCACGCAGACCATCCGCATGATTCTTATTGTGTCGAGCACATCATCAATTTCCCTGAAAATTGATCCGTCGGTTGTGCTGGCAACGCGTCAGTACGTTGACGATAAAGTTATTGAGGTAAAGGGCTACGCTGATGATCAGATGAAAAAGCATATTGCTGCTGATAATCCGCATAAACAGTACCCTTTAATCGCCAATGCGTTAAAAGAAATTGCCGATGCGGGGTTAAGCGCTGAGGTTCTCAAAAACCTTGGTTTGGGAG
>NZ_BAAKFX010000005.1:0-230292 GCF_057536195.1 Enterobacter sp. C3_dUdeg | reverse complement strand
GAAACGCCGTAGCGCCGATGGTAGTGTGGGGTCTCCCCATGTGAGAGTAGGGAACTGCCAGGCATCAAATTAAGTAGAGAGGCCATCCGCAAGGATGGCCTTTTTGCGTTTATACGCTGCACAAACTAATCCCCCAACGCCCTGCTTATACGGTAAACTACCTGCGTTTTTGCATCAGGATAGCGTCTATGAACCACTCCCTTAAGCCCTGGAATACATTTGGCATTCAACGCAATGCTAAACAAATTGTACGTGCCGATACTGCACAGCAACTGCTGGATGCATGGCAAAGCGCAACTGAAAATAACGAACCCGTACTGATTCTGGGCGAAGGAAGTAATGTCCTGTTTCTCGATGATTTTGCGGGAACGGTGATCGTTAACCGCATCATGGGAATTGATGTGGAAGAGCGTGCCGACAGCTGGCACCTGCACGTGGGGGCCGGTGAAAACTGGCATCATCTGGTGCAATTCACCCTCGAAAAAGGGATGCCGGGCCTGGAAAACCTTGCGCTTATTCCAGGCTGCGCCGGATCGTCACCTATTCAAAACATCGGTGCCTACGGCATCGAACTGAAACATGTCTGCGAATATGTCGACTGCATCGAACTGGCGACCGGAACGGCAAAGCGTTTAACGGCGGAACAGTGCCGGTTTGGCTATCGTGACAGTATTTTCAAACATGAATATCAGGATCGCTACGTGATTGTTGCCGTGGGCCTGCGCCTGTCGAAGGACTGGCAGCCCGTGTTGACCTACGGGGATTTAACGCGTCTCGATCCGGCTACCGTAACCGCCCGCGACATTTTTGATTCCGTTTGCCATATGCGGATGACCAAACTTCCCGATCCAAAAGTAAACGGAAACGCTGGCAGTTTCTTCAAAAACCCGGTTATCAGCAGCGAAAATGCAAAAGCCTTTCTTGAAGGATGGCCAGCCGCACCACATTACCCTCAGGCGGATGGCAGCGTGAAGCTTGCCGCGGGATGGCTTATCGATCAATGCCAGCTAAAAGGCACTTCAGTAGGCGGTGCTGCCGTTCACCAGCAGCAGGCTCTTGTGCTGATTAATCAGCGCGATGCGACCAGCGATGATGTTGTACAGCTGGCTCATTATGTTCGTCAGCGTGTGAGCGAAAAATTTAACGTCTGGCTGGAGCCAGAAGTTCGCTTCATTGGCTGCACAGGTGAAGTTAATGCCGTGGAGGCTATCGCGTGAAGGACAATACCGTTCCCTTAACCCTGATTAGCATCCTTGCTGACGGCGAGTTTCATTCTGGCGAGCAGCTGGGTGAACAGCTTGGCATGAGCCGTGCTGCTATCAATAAACATATCCAGACGCTTCGCGACTGGGGTGTTGATGTGTTCACGGTTCCCGGAAAGGGCTACAGCCTGCCGGAGCCGATTCAATTGCTGAATGAAGAAGCGATCCGCAGTCAGATCGGACACGGCAATGTTGCGGTGCTGCCGGTGATTGATTCGACGAACCAGTATCTTCTGGATCGTCTGGCTGAGCTGAAATCCGGCGATGCCTGCGTTGCTGAATATCAACAGGCCGGTCGCGGCCGTCGCGGTCGCAAATGGTTTTCGCCATTTGGCGCTAACCTCTATCTGTCCATGTACTGGCGACTCGAGCAGGGCCCGGCCGCTGCCATTGGTCTGAGTCTGGTCATCGGCATCGTCATGGCGGAAGTGCTGCACGATCTGGGGGCGGATAAAGTACGCGTTAAATGGCCTAATGACCTCTACCTCAACGATCGTAAACTTGCCGGTATTCTGGTCGAACTGACTGGAAAAACGGGCGATGCGGCGCAAATCGTCATCGGCGCAGGCCTCAACATGGTAATGCGCAATGTACAAAATGATGTGGTGAATCAGGCCTGGACTAACCTCCAGGAGGCGGGGATCGTCATCGATCGCAACACCCTTGCCGTGCGTATGATTAAAGAGTTGCGCAGTTCACTCACGCTTTTTGAGCAGGAAGGGCTGGCATCGTTCCTGTCTCGTTGGGAAAAGCTGGATAACTTCATCAACCGCCCGGTGAAATTGCTGATTGGTGATAAAGAGATCTACGGAACTTCGCGCGGTATTGACGCACAGGGCGCGCTGCTCCTGGAGCAGGATGGCGTGATCAAACCCTGGATGGGCGGTGAGATTTCACTGCGAAGTGCCGAATAACCGGATCGAGTTAATTATGCGAAAACCCGTCTGCGCAACGCTGGCCGTCATGATGAGTGTGCTGTTTTCGCCTCTCTCTCATGCGGATCGGGCCTGGGAGAGTTACAAGGCCCGCTTTTTCAAACCGGAAGGCCGCATTGTTGATACCGGTAATGGCGGCGTGTCGCATACGGAAGGTCAGGGTTTTGCCATGCTGATGGCGGTGGCTAACGACGATAAAGCCACGTTCGATAAGCTCTGGCAATGGACAGACAGTCAGCTGAAGAACAAAGAAAATGGTCTGTTTTACTGGCGCTATAACCCCGCAGAGTCCAACCCGGTCGCCGACAAAAACAACGCTGCAGATGGCGACGTGCTGATTGCCTGGGCGTTGCTGAAAGCCGACGCCCGCTGGCATGACAAGCGCTACAGCGCTGCATCGGATGCAATTACCAAAGCACTGATTGACCACAGCGTGATCCGCTATGCCGGTTACCGCGTAATGCTGCCCGGCGTCCAGGGGTTTAAGCTTGAGGGTGAAGTGGTCCTTAATCCTTCCTATTTCGTGTTTCCGGCCTGGCAGGCCTTCTCCAGACGCAGTCATTTGCCGGTCTGGCGCGATTTGATTAAGGACGGGAAACGCCTGCTGGGGAAAATGGGCTCGGGTAAAGCGAATCTGCCCACTGACTGGGTTTCACTGGCATCAGGTGGAAAGCTGGCTCCCGCAAAAGGCTGGCCGCCGCGAATGAGCTATGACGCGATTCGTGTTCCGCTGTACGTTGCCTGGTCTGATAAGCAAAGCCCGCTGCTGACGCCGTGGAAGGCCTGGTTCGGACAGTTTCCCCGGGAACAAACGCCCGCCTGGGTTAACGTGACGACCAACGAATATGCGCCCTACATGATGGAAGGCGGCCTGCTGGCTGTACGTGATTTCACTATGGGGCAGTCTTCCGGTGAACCCGAAATCACCTCTAAAGACGACTATTATTCGGCAAGTCTGAAAATGCTGGTGTGGATCGCCCAGCAATAATGTCGACATTATCCCTCTCCCCGATGAGGAGAGGGACGTCATACCGTGTTACTGCGGATATGGTACCCAATCCCCGCCGTTCAGGCGAACGTAAGGTTTGTTTTGATATTGAATGACGACTGCGTTAGCGTTTTCTGAGACTTCTGCGGTTTGCGGCAGGTTGCTGGTGAGCTGATCCCAGTTCACGCTATCCTCCACAAACAGCTTCCCGTCAACGGCGCGGGCAACCAGCTCTGAGATCGCCAGATAGCTGGTTGGCTGTGTAATCTCAATCGGTGCGCCCTGATGCGGTGCCTTCATCCCAAAGAATTTAATGCCGGCAGGCACGTTAGTGATGGACGGGCTTGGGATATCACGTAGACCCGAGACCTGCATTCTGTCACCTTTCAGCGCACCACCGTGCTCAGGTACCACAACCACCATCACTTTACGGCCCGATTTTTCCAGCTCCGTGAAGAACGCGTCCAGCTCGTCAAAGAACTTCTGCGCACGCACTTTATAATCAGCCGTTTTGCTCACGCCCGGGAAATGGTTACCGTCGTGGAGCGGCAGGGTGTTAAAGAACGTCGCGCTGCGTGGATTGCTGTCTTTTTCGATGGTCTGCAGCCAGCGCTGCAGGACGGCAGTATCGTCATAAACGGGCGAGCCGTCGAAGCCCAGCAGAGAGACGGGAAGACCGGTTTGATCCATTAACGGTGCCTGCATGCCGCCCTGTTCGCGCACCTCTTTCAGGAAGTTACCGAACTGGCCGTTATGCCCCAGCATCAGGTGCTGCGTAAAGCCCAGTTTTGCGAGGTTATCGAACAGATAACACTGGTTGCCGGCGGGTTGATACAGGTTTTTATGCGATGTCTGACCACAGCTTGCACGCAGCAGGCGGATCGCCGCCGGGCCGCTGTACGAGGTGGCAGAGTTGAAATCTTTAAACTGAATATCGAAGTGTGACCACAGCGGATGAGACATCAAACCGGCGGCGTCCACGTCGGCCCAGGAGAGAGAGCAGATGTTGATCACCAGCAGTTCAAACGGCTGAGCATCCGCCGGCAGCGCATCCGGGAATTTAGTCTGTCGCTTGTCTTCCGCGGTATAGAAACTGGAGAGCCAGGCGTTCAGGTTTGTAGAAGTAGGCGGTGCGGTCTGGGTTGGGATATCGCCCACCACAGGCGTATCGCCTGCCGTTGTGACGGTTGCCGCCGCGCTTCCCCCTGTGGTGGTCACCGTGGTGGTCGGTTGACCAGCAGGCCACAGCGAAAAGTTCGGCCCAGCCAGCGTCAGCACGTTAAGCCAGATCATAATCGCGACGACAAACACCGTGACGCGGATCCACTGTGACAGGAACAGCCAGGCAACCAGCAGCACAAATACCGCGCCAATCATCTGCCAGTTAATAAAACGCTCGGTCAGATCGAGGACATAGCTGGCGCTAAAGCCCGCCACCTGCGACCCCTGGCTCATAATGCTGTCCGGCCCCGGTAGCCAGGTATCATGCCAGAACAGCGCAAAGCCGACAGGTATAGCGACCCAGTGGCGCAAGCGATGTAACCTGATATTCGGCAGCGGCATCAGCAGGAAGGCCATAAACACGAGGTTTAGAAGGGGATGGAAATTCAGATAGCCTGCCCACAGCAGGCCAAACTTCACCAGAAAGTAGAAGTTCCAGCCGGAAAGGCCGCGCCAGTATTGCCAGAGCGGCGAGGGTGACGAAGCGGTATAGGTAGAATTAGTCATGTTTTCGGTCTGCCTTGACGTGTGATGCCCGTGTCAGTGTTCCGGCTGGTTTTACATAGCGAGGTTTAATAAACAGCACTCTGGCCGTATCACGGATACGGCGGATGGAATGGCGCGCATAGTAGCCAAGCGGGAAAAAGATCAGCGCACAGAATATAACCAGTTGAATGATATCGCTGATGTTCATGATGATGCGTTCTCCGCGTTGTCTGTTAATAAGCGAAGGGGTTCCGGAACCCGACGCCAGACGTGTCCATCATGCCTGGCATTGAGGATCGGTTTGGCATCGCTCTTGATAGCGAGCGGCTTAACCCATTGTTCAGGCTGGAGCGCACGCATCTGCACCAGCTCCGCGCTAATCGTATTATCTTCGAACCAAATCATACGGTTCGAGAAAATATCCCCTGTAGGCAGAGGGAAGATGTGGTTAAGCGCCGTATCGAGATCGTTTACCCGGCAGAAGGACAAAAACAGCACCAGGCGATTGTCGCCAATGGTCATGATGTCCCCTGTACGGTTCGGGCGACATAAGGTGAGAGCCTGTTCAACGCGAATACCCGGTACAGGACGCAGGGCAACCATGACCCCTTTTCCGTCTGCAGGAAGAAGCGTGTTGCTCATCATGTTGCCCACGGCGTCGCAGAAGGTATCCCATTTTTGGTACCCACGCAGCTTCATCGGCTGCGTCATGGAGAGCAGCGTGGAAATATCTTCCGGTACGTGGCGGCTAAACTGCTGGCCCTGAACGCTTTCGATAAGCGTCAGGCAGCGTGACAACGGCGCATTCCATGGAATAACCATATTGGCGCCGCAGCCCAGAAGCAGGCGCTCATCGGTGGCGCGCAGGCTGGTATTATTTTCGCGCACGATGATTTTCAACGCACTTCCGCGCTGGCGGCGTAAGGTGTGGATTTGTCGTGCCAGCGTCTCAATCTGGTTATTCTGCATCAGCGAGAAAATAAGGGTTGCCGCCTGGGTTGTGCGGGCTTCATGGAAAAGGGCTTCGTTAGATTCAAACAGCGTCCAGTTTTCCGACAGGGCGGGTGCCCCCTCTAAAACCGCGATATGGCTCAGGATGCGTTTTTCATCACTGCGCGGCTGCACCACGGTTTCTTCCTGCTGCGCCAGGTGCCACTCGCCCTCAATATGTTTCAGCGTAAGCTGTTGCCTGGCGCTCACGCCTTTTTCATTACACCAGAATGCAATATCGTAGAGATAGCTGCCTGCCTGGTCACGAACGCTTGCCAGACCGAACAGGGAGCGATATTCGCCCATTAAAAGTGAGAACAGCTTGTCATTATTACTGCCGGGATTGACTATCAATAGCGTGCAATTTTGAAATTTTGCCCATTTATTGATTTTTTCCAGCCAGGGCAGCAGTTTTTCAGCGGGCATATTTTGCAGGACGTTATTTGCGCATTTCAGAATCACTAAATAGTGATCCGGATCAATAGAGCACTGAACGTCGCGGGACAAAAAGTATAGACTATCGGCTTCCGATGTCATGGAAAATAATCGCACCGTCTGGGGGCCGCGACCACTTTCAAGCGTAATAATTTTCTTCGGATCTTCGCCCATGCTAATGACGGCCACGCGGGAATCCTTATCCTGAGCAGCAATTGTCTGGTTTACCAGACTGATAGCATCTTCATTACGGTCCGTATTAATCCACCAGACTCCTCCGACTGGCATGTGGCTCAATTCGTCCCATAATGACTGGATGCCAATAGAAAATATGGAGTCCACGGTGTCCCTCTTTTCGTCTAATTTATCTGTATCTCAGTTTACTAGCGAAAGCGTAGAAATAAACCTAACATTGAAATTAAAGAACATCAGATTTAGCATGTAAATGAAATTTGTCAGGGCAGGAAGCCCCGCAACTTCTTTAGCGTGCGATTTTCCTTAAAGGGATGGAAAAAGAATGGATAATAACGAACCTGGAACCCCAGTCGACTCGACTCTGGGTTACACATTCCAAAACGATTTTCTGGCGCTGACGCAGGCCTTTTCTTTACCTGAAATAGATTACACCGATATTTCCCAGCGGGAACAGTTGGCCGCGGCTATTAAACGCTGGCCGTTATTAGCTGAATTCGCCCATCAACAATAAGGGAGCCATTGATGGCCATACTCGGATTACAGGGTGTCCGTGGCGGTGTGGGTACCACATCAGTTACCGCGGCGCTGGCGTGGTCATTACAGCTTTTAGGTGAATCGGTGCTGGTTATTGACGCCTGCGCCGATAATTTGTTGCGTATGTCGTTTAACGTCGACTTTTCTCGTGAAGAGGGCTGGGCCCGCGCGCTGCTTGATGATAAAGACTGGCAGGATGCAGGGATGCGCTATACCTCCCAGCTCGATCTGCTGCCGTTTGGACAACTAAGCACCACGGAACGCGAGAATGAAGCCGCGTATCAGCGCCTGTTTTCGCAGTTCACGCTGGCGCTGCAAACCCTGAAAGAAAAGGGGCACTACAAGTGGATCTTGCTGGATCTGCCGCACGGCGCCGGCACGCTGACCCGACAGCTAATCGCCCAATGCGATCATATACTTTCCATCGTCAACGTCGATGCGAACTGCCATATCCGCCTGCATCAGCAGGGATTGCCTCAGAACGCTCACCTTCTGATTAACGATTTGCGCATTGGCAGCCAGATCCAGGACGATCTGTATCAGGTCTGGCTGCAAAGCCAGCGCCGTCTGCTTCCCATTGTCATCCATCGTGATGAGGGGATGGCGGAATGCCTTGCGTCTAAGCAACCGCTCGGCGAATACCGCAGCGATTCACTGGCGGCAGAAGAGATCCTGACGCTGGCTAACTGGTGTCTGCTGAACTTCGCCAACAGGGCGGAGCATGCAGGGAGTTCTGTATGAGTCGTCTCGCCAGCTGGTTACTCATCCCACCGGTCAGTTCGCGTTTGAGCGAACATTACCGGCATTTCCGCCGGCACGGTGCTTCGGCATTTAGCGCCGCGCTCGGTTGTTTCTGGATGATTCTGGCTTGGATGTTTATTCCACTCGAACACCCGCGCTGGCAGCGCATACGTGCCCGGCACAGTGAGCTATATCCGCACATTAATCCCAACCGGCCGCGTCCTTTGGATCCGGCGCGATATCTCATTCAGGCCATCTGGCTGGTGGTCACGTCATCCCGCTCAGAGAAAATAACGCCGCACTGGCGCAGCTTCTCCCGCGTCCAGCAGTTACGTGAGCGCTACCACCAGTGGCTGGATAAACTGCCCAACAGCGTAAGCGATAAGACCAGCCATCTGGATAACCATAAAGAGCTCGGGCATCTTCACCCGGGCCTCCGGCGTTTTATCCTCGGCGTGATCGTCGTGTTCTCACTCATTCTGGCGCTGGTCTGTATTACGCAACCTTTCAACCCTCTGGCGCAGTTCACCTTCCTGATCCTGCTGTGGGGCGTGGCGCTGCTGGTCCGCCGTATTCCGGGCCGCTTCTCGGCGCTGATGCTGATTGTGCTGTCGTTGACCGTCTCCTGTCGCTATATCTGGTGGCGTTATACCTCAACCCTGAACTGGGACGACCCGGTCAGCCTGGTGTGCGGCCTGGTGCTGCTGTTTGCCGAAACCTACGCCTGGATCGTGCTGGTGCTGGGCTATTTCCAGGTCATTTGGCCGCTCAACCGCCAGCCGGTTCCGCTGCCTAAAGACACCGCGCAGTGGCCGTCTGTTGATCTCTTTGTACCGACCTATAACGAAGATCTGAGCGTGGTGAAAAACACCATTTATGCCGCGCTGGGCATCGACTGGCCGAAAGACAAGCTCAAGGTCTGGATCCTGGATGACGGCAACCGTCCGGCGTTCCGCCAGTTCGCAGAGGAGGTCGGCGTCGAGTACATCGCCCGTCCGACTCACGAGCATGCGAAAGCCGGGAACATCAACAACGCGTTGAAGTATGCCACAGGGGAGTTTGTCTCGATCTTTGACTGCGACCACGTGCCGACGCGCTCGTTCCTGCAGATGACCATGGGCTGGTTCCTGAAGGAGAAAGAGCTGGCGATGATGCAGACGCCGCACCACTTCTTCTCGCCGGATCCGTTTGAACGTAACCTTGGCCGCTTCCGCAAAACCCCGAACGAAGGCACGCTATTCTATGGCCTGGTGCAGGACGGAAACGACATGTGGGATGCCACCTTCTTCTGCGGCTCCTGTGCGGTTATCCGCCGTAAGCCGCTGGATGAAATTGGCGGTATCGCCGTCGAAACGGTCACTGAAGATGCGCACACCTCTCTGCGCCTGCACCGTCGTGGCTATACCTCTGCGTATATGCGTATTCCGCAGGCTGCCGGTCTGGCAACGGAGTCACTGTCGGCGCACATTGGTCAGCGTATTCGCTGGGCGCGCGGCATGGTGCAGATCTTCCGTCTCGATAACCCACTGATTGGTAAAGGGCTCAAGCTGGCGCAACGTCTCTGCTACGTCAACGCCATGTTCCACTTCTTATCCGGTATCCCGCGGCTGATCTTCCTGACCGCGCCGCTGGCGTTCCTGCTCCTTCACGCTTATATCATTTACGCCCCGGCGCTGATGATTGCGCTGTTTGTTCTGCCGCACATGATCCACGCGAGCCTGACGAACTCGAAGATACAGGGTAAATACCGCCATTCCTTCTGGAGTGAAATCTACGAAACGGTGCTGGCCTGGTATATCGCACCGCCGACGATGGTGGCGCTGATTAACCCGCACAAAGGGAAATTTAACGTCACCGCCAAGGGCGGCCTGGTGGAAGAAGAGTACGTCGACTGGGTGATCTCCCGTCCGTATATCTTCCTGGTATTGCTGAATATCGTTGGCGTCATCGCCGGTATCTGGCGTTACTTCTACGGCCCGGAAAACGAAATTCTGACCGTCTTTGTGAGTATGGCCTGGGTCTTCTACAACCTGATTATCCTCGGCGGCGCGGTGGCGGTGTCGGTGGAGAGCAAGCAGGTTCGTCGTGCGCATCGCGTTGAAATCTGCATGCCTGCGGCGATCGCCCGTGAAGATGGCCATCTCTTCTCCTGTACCGTGCACGACTTCTCTGACGGTGGCCTGGGAATCAAAATCAACGGCCAGGCGAAGGTGCTGGAAGGCCAGAAAGTTAACCTGCTGCTTAAGCGCGGTCAGCAGGAGTATGTCTTCCCGACGCAGGTTGTGCGCGTGGCGGGCAATGAAGTCGGTTTGCAGCTGATGCCGTTGACCAAAAAGCAACATATCGATTTTGTGCAGTGTACGTTTGCCCGCGCGGATACGTGGGCTCTCTGGCAGGACAGCTTCCCGGAAGATAAACCTCTGGAAAGCCTGCTGGATATTCTGAAGCTGGGGTTCCGTGGCTATCGTCACCTTGCAGAATTCGCCCCGTCGTCGGTGAAATTAATTTTCCGGTCACTTACTTCGCTGGTTTCCTGGGTCGTGTCGTTCATTCCTCGTCGTCCTGAGCGGGATGAGGCGAAGCAGGCGGACCCGGTTATGGCTCAACAATGATGATAACGCGATGAAAACAAAACTTTCCTGGTTATGTGCAGTGGCAATGGGGATGAATGTCCTCCCCGCAACAATGGCTAACGCAGCTCCTGGTAACGCAGCGGCAACCCCTGCGCCAACGGTACCTGTCGTCGCGCAAGCAACCGATCCGGTTGTCACCGCGGCACCTGGTCAAACAGAAAATATCATGCCGAACCAGCCAACGGAGGGGAACACCCTGCCGGCAGACGGCCAGGTCATCGGGCAGGTGATGCCGGGCGTCCGGGGGGCGAATGCGCCTGTCGTTGCGGACAATGCGCCGTCGCGGGACGTGAAGCTGACCTTCGCGCAAATTGCACCGCCTCCGGGCAGTATGGTGCTGCGCGGCATCAACCCTAACGGCGGCATTGAGTTTGGCATGCGTAGCGATGAGGTCGTTTCTAATGCGGTGCTGAACCTGGAATACACGCCGTCGCCGTCTCTGCTGCCGACGCAGTCTCAGCTGAAGGTCTACCTGAATGATGAGCTGATGGACGTACTGCCGGTCACCAAAGAGCAGCTGGGCAAGAAAACCCAGGCGCAGGTGCCGATAAACCCGCTGTTCATCACCGACTTTAACCGTATCCGTCTGGAATTTGTCGGCCACTATCGCGATGTCTGCGAAAACCCGGCCAGCAACACGCTGTGGATGGACGTCGGGCGTAACTCCTCGCTGCAGATGACCTACCAGTCGCTGGCGCTGAAAAACGATCTCTCGGCATTCCCGGTTCCGTTCTTCGATCCGCGTGATAACCGTCCGCTCACGCTGCCGATGGTGTTTGCATCATCCCCGGACGTGACCGAGCAGCTGGCGGCCACCATTGTGGCGTCCTGGTTTGGTTCACGTGCTGGCTGGCGTGGACAGAGCTTCCCGGCGATGTATGACAAACTGCCGGACAGAAATGCCATTGTGTTTGCGACCAACGCGAAACGCCCGGCCTTCCTGCGCGATCATCCGGACGTCAAAGCGCCGACCGTTGAGATGATAAGCCACCCGGAAAACCCGTACGTGAAGCTGCTGGTGGTGTTTGGCCGTGATGATAAAGATCTGGTGCAGGCAGCAAAAGCGATTGCCCAGGGCAACGTCCTTTTCCGTGGCAACAGCGTTGTAGTGGATGAGGTCAAACCGCTGCTGGCGCGTAAACCTTATGATGCGCCAAACTGGGTGCGTACCGACCGTGCGGTGACATTTGGCGAACTGAAAACCTATGAAGAACAGCTGCAGGCGACGGGGCTTGAGCCAGCGCCGATTAGCCTGTCACTGAATCTGCCGCCGGATCTGTATCTGCTGCGTACCAACGGCATTGATATCAATCTGAACTACCGTTATACCGCGCCAGCGACCAAAGACAGCTCGCGCATGGATATCAGCCTGAATAACCAGTTCCTGCAATCGTTCAGCCTGCAAAGCACGCAGGATACTAACCGCCTGATGCTTCGCCTGCCGGTGTTGCAGGGGCTGCTGGACGGTAAAACGGATGTCTCCATTCCGGCACTGAAGCTGGGCGCGATAAACCAGCTGCGCTTTGACTTCCAGTACATGAACCCGACGCCTGGCGGTTCGGCGGAAAACTGCATCACCTTCCAGCCCGTACAGAACCACGTCGTGATTGGCGATGAGTCGACCATCGACTTCTCGAAGTACTATCACTTCCTGGCGATGCCGGATCTGCGCGCCTTTGCTAACGCAGGTTTCCCGTTCAGCCGCATGGCCGATCTCTCTGAGTCCATCGTTGTGATGCCAAAAGCGCCAAGCGAAGGGCAGGTCACGACCCTGCTGGATACCATGGCGACCGTTGGGGGACAGACGGGATTACCGGCGATTAACGTCACGTTGACGGACGATGGCAGCCAGATCCAGAACAAAGATGCTGACATCATGGTGATCGGTACCATTCCGGATAAGCTGAAGGATGACAAACGTATCGATCTGCTGGTGAAAGCGGCCCAGTCCTGGGTTAACACGCCGCTGCGTCAGACCGAGTTCCCGAGCATTATGCCGGATATGAACGACCGTCAGGCCAGCACGCAGACGACGGTAACGTCTCAGGGGGCAATGGCCGCGGTGGTGGGCTTCCAGTCACCTTACAACGAACAGCGTAGCGTGGTGGCTCTCCTGGCGGACAGCCCGCGCGGGTATGAACTGCTCAATACGGCCATGAACGACAGCGGTAAACGTGCCGCGATGTTTGGATCCGTGTCGGTGATCCGTGAGTCCGGCGTCAATAGCCTGCGCGTGGGCGACGTGTACTACGTGGGCCATCTGCCGTGGTTCGAACGCCTGTGGTATGCGCTGGCTAACCATCCGGTTCTGCTCGCCATCCTGGCGGCGGTCAGCGTGGTCTTGCTGGCATGGGTGCTGTGGCGTCTGCTGCGTATCATCAGCCGTCGTCGCCTGAACCCGGATGAGTAAGATGTGATGAAAGCCTTTCGCTGGTGTGCATTAGCAGCGTTGATGCTGGCGGCGCTTCCTCTTCGCGCCGCCTGTACCTGGCCTGCCTGGGAGCAGTTTAAAAAGGATTACATCAGTGAGGGCGGGCGTGTCGTTGATCCCAGCGACACGCGCAAAATTACGACATCTGAAGGGCAAAGCTACGCCTTGTTCTTTGCCCTTGCGGCGAACGATCGCAGCGCGTTTGACCAGCTGCTGACCTGGACGCGCGATAATCTTGCCAGCGGCAATCTCAACGACCATCTGCCCGCCTGGCTATGGGGCCAGAAAGATAAAGAGACGTGGGCGGTGATTGATACCAACTCCGCCTCTGACGCCGATGTCTGGATCGCCTGGTCTCTGCTCGAAGCGGGCCGGTTGTGGAAACATCCGGACTATACCCGCACGGGTAAGGCGCTGCTGAAACGCATTATCAGTGAGGAAGTGGTGAAAGTGCCGGGGCTCGGCGCAATGCTGCTTCCCGGTAAAGTCGGTTTTGCCGATGAAAACGTCTGGCGTTTTAACCCCAGCTATCTTCCTCCGCAGTTAGCGAGTTATTTCACGCGCTTTGGTCCCCCGTGGACCCAGCTTCGTGAAACCAATCAGCGTCTGCTGCTGGAGAGCGCGCCGAAAGGGTTTTCGCCGGACTGGGTTCAGTATCAGAAAAACAAAGGCTGGCGGTTACAGCAGGATAAATCGCTGGTGGGCGGCTACGACGCCATCCGCGTTTATCTCTGGGTGGGAATGATGAGTGATAAAGATCCTCAGAAAGCCCGGCTGCTGACGCGCTTCCAGCCGATGGCGGCAAAGACAATGAAACGGGGTGTGCCGCCGGAGAAAGTGGATGTGGCGACGGGTAAACGCACCGGGAATGGCCCGGTCGGGTTCTCTGCCGCCATGCTGCCGTTTTTACAACAACGTGATGCCCAGGCGGTTCAGCGCCAGCGCGTTGCGGACCATTTTCCCGATAACAATGCCTATTACAGCTACGTGCTGACTCTCTTTGGGCAAGGATGGGATCAGCATCGTTTTCGCTTCACCGCAAAAGGTGAATTAATACCGGATTGGGGCCAGGAATGCGCAAGTTCACAGTAAATCTACTCACTTTATCGCTTGGCCTGGCACTGATGCCGATGGCTGAGGCCGCCAACTCTCCGCAGCAGAAACAGCTGCTGGAACAGGTTCGGCTGGGCGAATCGACACAGCGTGAGGATTTGGTTCGTCAGTCGCTTTACCGTCTTGAGCTGATTGACCCGAACAACCCTGACGTCATTGCCGCACGCTTTCGCTACCTGCTGCGCCAGGGCGATAACGCCGGTGCGCAAAAAGAGCTGGATCGTCTGAAAGGGATCGCGCCGGGCTCGAGTGCATACCAGTCATCACGCAACACGATGCTGCTGTCCACGCCGGATGGCCGCCAGCAGCTCCAGCAGGCGCGTTTGCTCGCCACCACGGGACACACGCAGGAGGCGATTGCAGCCTATGACAAGCTGTTTGACGGCAACCCGCCGGGCGGCGACGTGGCGACGGAATACTGGAACGTCGTGGCGAAAGACCCCGCTCGCCGGAATGCGGCCATTAACCAGCTCAAGAAAATCAACACCAGCAGCCCTGGAAATACACAGCTGCAGGCGACGCTGTCCCAGCTTTTGTTCCAGAGCGGACGCCGTGATGAAGGCTTTGCGGTATTGCAGGAGATGGCTAAATCGACCAACGGGCGCAGCCAGGCGTCTGATATGTGGTATGACCAAATCAAAGGCCAGCCTGCCAGCAGCGCCAGCGTCAGCGCGCTGCAAAAATACCTGAGCGTATTCAGTGACGGCGATAGCGTCGCGGCGGCGCGTGCCCAGCTCGAAGAACAGCAAAAACAGCTCGCTGACCCGGCGTTCCGCGCGAAAGCGGAAGGGCTGGCGGCGGTGGATGCCGGGCAGGGAAGTAAGGCGGTGGCTGAGCTGCAAAAAGCCGTCAGCGCCAACCATGCCGACAGTGAAGCGGTGGGTGCCCTTGGCCAGGCCTATTCCCAGAAAGGCGACCGCGCCCGCGCGGTGGCGCAGTTTGAAAAGGCGATTGCCCTCGATCCCCAGAGCGATAACCGGGGTAAATGGGACAGTCTGCTGAAGGTCAACCGCTACTGGCTGCTGATCCAGCAGGGCGATGCGGCCCTGAAGGCGAATAACCCTGCGCAGGCGGAGCGTTACTATCAGCAGGCACGCGGTATCGACAATACCGACAGTTATGCCGTGCTGGGGTTGGGCGATGCCGCCGCGGCGCGTAAAGATAATGACGCGGCGGAACGTTACTATCGCCAGGCGCTGCGTATGGACAGCGGCAACAGCAATGCGGTCCGCGGCCTGGCTAATATTTACCGCGCGCAGTCCCCGGAGAAGGCCTCGCAGTTTATCCAGTCTCTCTCCGCCAGCCAGCGCCGAAGCATTGATGATATTGAACGTAGCCTGACCAACGAGCAGCTCTCCGCTCAGGCAGAACAGCTAGAAAATCAGGGAAAATACGCCCAGGCGGCAGAGATTCAGCGCCGTCGTCTGGCGCTCTCTCCCGGCGACGTTTGGATAACCTATCGTCTCTCGCGCGATCTCTACAGCGCGGGTCAGCGCAGCCAGGCGGATACCCTTATGCGTCAGCTTGCCAGCCAGAAACCGACCGATCCGGATCAGGTGTACGCCAGCGGGCTCTATCTTTCCGGCAACGATCAGGACCGCGCCGCGCTGGCGCATCTGGACACGCTGCCGCGCAGCCAGTGGAACGGCAATATTCAGGAGCTTGCCGACCGCCTGCAAAGCAATCAGGTGCTGGAAACCGCCAACCGTCTGCGCGACAGCGGAAAAGAGCAGGAGGCGGAAAACCTTCTGCGTCAGCAGCCGACCTCCACCCGCATCGACCTGACGCTGGCGGACTGGGCGCAGCAGCGTGGCGATCTGGCGTCGGCGAAAACGACGTATAACGCCGTTCTGCAGCGTGAACCGCAGAACGAAGACGCGATCCTCGGCCTGACCGAGATTTACAGCGCGCAGGGCGACAAAGATGCCGCGCGCGCAGAGTTGGCGAAACTGCCCGCCGCGCAAAACGGCCAGCCGCTGTCGCTCAACATGCAGCGCCGGATCGCGATGGCGCAGGCAGGTCTGGGCGATTCCGCTGCCGCAGAACAGACCTTCAACAAAATCATTCCGCAGGCTAAATCGCAGCCCGGCTCCATGGAAAACGCGCTGGTGTTACGTGATGCCGCGCGTTTCCAGGCGCAAAACGGTCAGCCTCAGCAGGCGCTGGAAACCTATAAAGACGCGATGGTGTCGACGGGTATCACCACGACGCGTCCGGCGGACAACGACAGTTTCACCCGTCTGACGCGTAACGATGAAAAAGACGACTGGCTGAAGCGCGGCGTGCGCAGCGATGCCGGTGACTTGTACCGTCAGCAGGATGTTAACGTCACGCTGCAGCACGACTACTGGGGCTCCAGCGGCACGGGCGGCTATTCTGACCTGAAAGCGCACACTACCATGCTGCAGGTGGATGCTCCGCTGTCTGACGGGCGCATGTTCTTCAGAAGCGATCTGGTCAACATGGACGCCGGTTCATTTGATAACAATAACGGGACCTACGATCCAAAATGGGGGACCTGTTACGAAACGCCGTGTAGCGGCAACACCCATCAGTCCGACAATGGCGCAAGCGTCGCCGTCGGCTGGCAGAATAAAACCTGGGCGATGGATATTGGCACTACGCCAATGGGCTTTGACGTCGTCGACGTGGTGGGCGGCATCAGCTACAGCAGCGATCTGGGCCCCATCGGCTATACCGTTAACGCCCATCGCCGCCCAATCTCCAGCTCTCTACTGGCGTTCGCCGGACAAAAAGATACCAACACCGGCACCACCTGGGGCGGCGTACGTGCCACCGGTGGCGGCGTAAGCATGAGCTATGACAAAGGAGAAGCGAACGGCGTCTGGTCAAGCCTGAACGCGGAAACGCTGACGGGTAAAAATGTGGAAGATAACTGGCGCGTCCGCTGGATGACGGGTTACTACTACAAGCTCATTAATAAAAACAACGAGCGCCTGACGGTCGGCGTCTCCAATATGCTCTGGCACTATGACAAAGACCTGAGCGGTTATACCCTGGGTCAGGGCGGCTACTACAGCCCGCAGGAGTATGTCTCCTTCGCGCTGCCGGTGACCTGGCGTAAACGCACGGAGAATTGGTCCTGGGAGCTGGGCGGCTCGGTGTCCTGGTCTCACTCGAAAACCAAAGACGAACTGCGCTACCCGATCCAGAATCTGATCCCGACCGATGAGCCAGACCGCTATACCGACCGGGGCGTGATGGAAACCGGCAGCAGTTCCTCTGGCACGGGTTATACCGCGCGGGCCATTATCGAACGCCGCGTAACGTCCAACTGGTTTGTGGGCATGGGCGTGGATATTCAGGAAGCGAAAGACTATACCCCAAGCCATGCGCTGATCTATGTGCGTTACTCTGCTGCAGGCTGGCAGGGCGATATGGACTTACCGCCGCAGCCGCTCATCCCTTACGCGGACTGGTAATCGGATTATCCTTAATCCATTTGTAAGTCTCTCTTAATAGCGCGGCAATCGGGTATACTCAGGCGCGCCAGGTTTACACCCTGGCGCGCCCTGCGCTTCGAGTTTTGTGGAGAGTCATTTTGCGTGTCAGCCGTTCCTTAACAATCAAACAGATGGCGATGGTTTCTGCCGTCACCATGCTGTTTGTACTGCTCTTCTGCGTAATTTTGCTGTTTCATTCCGTACAGCAGAATCGCTATAACACGGCTTCGCAGTTAGAAAGTATCGCGCGATCGGTGCGCGGCCCGCTCTCTGCCGCTATCCTGAAAGGGGATATTCCCGAAGCGGAAACCATTTTAAAACGCATTCAGCCTGCCGGCGTCGTTAGCCGCGCCGATGTGGTCTTGCCCAATCAGTTTCAGGCGCTGCGGATGAGCTTTATCCCGGAGCGTCCCGTCCCGATGATGGTGATGCGCCTGTTTGAACTGCCGGTGCAGATTTCGCTGCCCGTTTATTCGCTTGAACGCCCTGCCAATCCGCAGCCGCTGGCCTACCTGGTATTACAGGCGGATTCCTACCGCATGTATAAATTCGTCATGAGCTGGGTGGTTACGTTAGTGACCACTTGCTTACTTATGACGCTTATTCTCAGCGTGGCGCTCACCTGGTGCATTAACCGGCTGATTGTTCATCCGCTGCGCCGTATCGCCCGCGAGCTGAATACGCTTGCGCCGCAGGATCAGATGGGGCATCAGCTTGAGCTGCCGCGTCTGCATCATGACGATGAGATAGGCATGCTGGTGCGCAGCTACAACCTCAACCAGCAGCGCATTCAGCGCCAGCAGGATGAGTTAAACAGCAGCGCCACGCGCTTCCCGGTGTCGGAGCTTCCCAATAAAGCCTTCCTGATGGCGATGCTGGAGCAGACCGTTGCCCGTCAGCAAACCACGGCGCTGATGGTTATCGCCTGTGAAACCCTGCAGGATACGGCTGGCGTGCTCAGGGAGAGCCAGCGCGAAATGCTGCTGCTGACCCTGGTGGAAAAAGTGAAGTCTGTCCTTGCCCCGCGCATGGTGCTGACCCAGGTCAGCGGTTACGACCTTGTGGTGATTGCCAACGGCGTAAAAGAGCCCTGGCATGCGATCACTTTAGGTCAGCAAGTACTCACTGTCATTAATGAGCGGTTGCCCATTCAGGGTATCCAGCTTCGTCCAAGCGCCAGTATCGGTATTGCGATGTACTATGGCGATTTAACGGCAGAGCAGCTTTATCATCGCGCGTTCTCGGCGGCGTTCACCGCCCGGCGCAAAGGGAAAAATCAGATCCAGTTCTTCGCGCCGGAAGAGATGGAAAAGGCGCAGCAGCGCCTGACGGAAGAGAGCGACATCCTGACCGCGCTGGATAACCGCCAGTTTGCCCTCTGGCTACAGCCGCAGGTGAATTTGCTGACGGGAGAAGTGAAAAGCGCCGAGGCACTGCTGCGCGTGCAGCAGCCGGATGGTTCATGGGAGCTGCCGGAAGGGCTGATTGAGCGCATTGAGTCCTGTGGCCTGATGGTTACCGTCGGCTACTGGGTGCTGGAGGAGTCCTGCCGTCAGCTTGCCGCCTGGCAGGAGCGCGGCGTGACGCTGCCGCTGTCGGTCAATTTGTCAGCCGTACAGCTGATGCACCCAACCATGGTTTCAGAGATGCTGGAGCTGATCCATCGTTACCGAATCAAGCCTGATACGTTAACTCTGGAAGTGACGGAGAGCCGACGCATCGACGACCCTAATCAGGCGGTCGCGATCCTGAAACCGCTGCGTAATGCCGGCATTCGCATTGCGCTGGACGATTTCGGCATGGGATACGCCGGGCTGCGTCAGCTTCAGCACATGAAAACCCTTCCGGTGGATGTGCTCAAAATTGACAAAGCGTTTGTCGACGGTCTGCCGGGCGACAGCAGCATGGTGCAGGCGATTATCCAGATGGCGCGCAGCCTCAATTTGCATCTTATTGCCGAGGGAATTGAAACCGAAGCGCAACGCGCCTGGCTGGCAGAGGCGGGCGTGGAGAGCGGACAAGGCTTCCTTTTTGCCCCTGCTGTTCCTTCGGATGTCTTTGAAGAACGATACCTTTCTGGTGCTGACAATAACGCAAAAGTGTAATTTTGTTGCTGGCTTGTGCGAGCCAGCTCAAAGTTCTTAACATTTGTGTTTCAAATTTGAACTGAGTTTATTTCTGTCCTGTTATGTGGGTGTTATTTTAAAGCCGCAGGTTAACCATAACCTTACAAAGCCTGTGGTTTTTCTTCCCAAGGACACCTTATGAAAACCTCACTCTTCAAAAGTCTTTATTTCCAGGTCCTGACAGCCATCGCCATCGGTATTCTGCTGGGTCACTATTACCCTGAGCTGGGCGCGCAAATGAAACCGCTTGGCGACGCGTTCGTTAAGCTCATCAAAATGGTCATCGCGCCGGTGATCTTCTGTACGGTAGTAACGGGCATCGCTGGCATGGAAAGCATGAAGGCGGTCGGCCGTACCGGTGCAGTGGCGCTTCTCTATTTTGAAGTGGTCAGTACCCTTGCGCTGATTATCGGTCTGATCATCGTCAACGTGGTGCAGCCGGGCGCGGGGATGAACGTAGACCCGTCAACGCTGGATGCCAAAGCGGTCGCGGTATATGCCGAGCAGGCGAAGGATCAGGGTGTGGTGGCCTTCCTGCTGGACGTGATTCCGGGCAGCGTCATTGGCGCGTTCGCCAGCGGAAACATCCTGCAGGTTCTGCTGTTTGCCGTGATGTTTGGCTTTGCTCTGCACCGTCTGGGCAGCAAAGGCCAGCTTATCTTTAATGTGATCGAAAGCTTCTCGCAGGTGATCTTCGGCATCATCAATATGATCATGCGCCTGGCGCCGATCGGTGCTTTCGGTGCGATGGCCTTCACCATCGGTAAATATGGCGTCGGTACGCTGGTGCAGCTGGGTCAGCTGATTATCTGCTTCTATATCACCTGTATCCTTTTCGTGGTCGTGGTGCTGGGCTCCATCGCGCGCGCGACGGGTTTCAACATCTTCAAATTTATCCGTTATATACGCGAAGAGCTGCTGATCGTTCTGGGGACTTCCTCTTCAGAATCGGCGCTGCCGCGTATGCTCGACAAGATGGAAAAGCTGGGGTGCCGTAAATCGGTGGTCGGGCTGGTGATCCCGACGGGCTACTCCTTCAACCTTGACGGCACCTCGATATACCTGACGATGGCGGCCGTGTTTATCGCTCAGGCGACCAACAGCCATATGGATATTTTCCATCAGATTACCCTGCTGGTGGTGCTCCTGCTCTCCTCTAAAGGCGCGGCAGGCGTGACGGGCAGTGGCTTTATCGTGCTGGCTGCTACTATTTCCGCTGTGGGTCACCTGCCGGTGGCGGGTCTGGCGTTGATTCTCGGTATCGACCGCTTCATGTCAGAGGCGCGTGCGTTAACCAACCTGGTGGGTAACGGCGTGGCAACGGTGGTGGTGGCGAAATGGGTGAAAGAGCTGGATCACAAAAAGCTCGACGATACTCTGAATAACCGTTCAACTGACAGCAAAAATCCTGGCTTAACCTCTTAATCTTGTCACAAATGCCCGTATTCCCTTGTCGGGATGCGGGCTCCTGCGCATAATAACTGTTCGTACCTGTCATAATTCGACAAGATTTTTTTTGGGTATATTTCACTTCTGACCGTGACGTTTTGCCGAACGCGCGGTCTAATCGACGTGTTTTCATCGTCATCTTTAAGAGTGAAGCGCGTCGCGAAACACTCTTTTTTAACCAGGAATGTTGATCAGGGGTTCACATGCAGGGCACAAAAATTCGACTCTTAACCGGCGGTTTGCTGATGATGGCAGCAGCCAGTTATGTGCAGGCAGATGCGCTCCAGCCAGACCCGGCCTGGCAACAAGGGACATTAGCGAACGGTTTTCAGTGGCAGGTTTTAGCCACTCCGCAACGTCCCAGTGACCGTGTAGAAATCCGTCTGTCCATTAATACCGGTTCCCTCGCGGAAAGCACTCAGCAAACCGGTTTTAGCCATTTTATTCCCCGGCTGGCGCTCACGCAGAGCGGCAGCCTGCAAGCGGTTCAGGTGCGTTCGCTTTGGCAGCAGGCCATCGATCCGAAACGCCCGCTCCCTCCGGCTGTGGTCTCGTATGACTACACCATGTTTAACCTGAGCCTGCCTAATAACCGTAACGACCTCCTTAAAGAAGCGCTTACGTATCTCTCCGATGCCTCTGGCAATCTGGCGATTACGCCGGACACCGTCAACTATGCGCTGAGCAACAGCGACATGGTGGCAACCTGGCCCGGGGATACCAAAGAGGGCTGGTGGCGTTACCGCCTGAAGGGCTCGACGCTGCTGGGACATGACCCGGCCGAACCGCTGAAACAGCCGGTGGACGCCGAACAGGTAAAATCGTTCTACCAGAAGTGGTACACCCCGGATGCGATGACGCTGATCGTGGTGGGTAACGTGGACAGCCGCGCGGTGGTGGAGCAGATCAACAAAGCGTTTGGTGATTTGAAAGGCAAGCGTGAAACGCCAGCCCCTGTCCCGACGCTCTCTCCGCTGCGTGCAGAGCCTGTCAGCATTATGACGGACGCCGTGCGTCAGGATCGCCTCTCCGTCATGTGGGATAACGCCTGGCAGCCAATCCGCGAGTCCGCAGCGATGTTGCGCTACTGGCGTGCCGATCTCGCGCGTGAAGCGCTGTTCTGGCACGTTCAGCAGACGCTGAGCAAGAACAACGTGAAGAATATCGGTCTTGGCTTTGACTGCCGCGTGCTGTTCCAGCGTGCGCAGTGTGCCATCAACGTTGAGTCGCCGGGCGATAAGCTGAATGCCAATCTGGGCGTGGTCGCAAAAGAGCTGGCAAAAGTGCGTAAAGAGGGGCTTTCCGAAGAGGAATTCAACGCTCTCGTGGCGCAGAAAAAACTCGAGCTGCAGAAGCTGTTTGCGACCTACGCTCGCGCCGATACCGACATTCTGATCAGCCAGCGTATTCGCTCCCTGCAGAATCAGGTGGTGGACATTGCGCCGGAACAGTACCAGAAACTGCGTCAGGACTTCCTGAACGGTCTGACCGTCGAGATGCTCAATCAGGACCTTCGTCAGCAGCTGTCGCAGGAGATGGCGTTGATCCTCCTGCAACCGAAGGGCGAGCCGGAATATGACATGAAGGAACTTCAGAAGACCTGGGATTCCATTATGGCTACCGCGCCGCAGCCAGCGCAGGCCGCCACGGCTGATGATTTACATCCGGACGCGACGGATATTCCGCAAGGGCAGTAATGCTTAAACATTCCCTCTCCCACAGGGAGGGGGTGTTCATCGTCCACTCTCCCTGTGGGGAGAGTAATTACCAGTAATTTTTTACCTGAAGCGATGAATGTTGCTTCAGGTAAATGAATGACTTACAGCGATGCCCTGGTCCGGCTGTAAATCGCTGAGGCGTTTGCCTTCCGGCCGGGGCGAGGCGCATGGATGCGCCGAGAGGGCGGGCTTTACAGGGACGTTGCCTCTGCCCGTACCCGATAAGCCAGAAGGAATAAGCCGAGGGCACCGCGAAGCGGCGATTTACCGCCGGGAGCCCGGGTTGCCCGGGTGGTGGCGACTGAGCCACCATGGCACGTTCACCGGTCATGTCGTTACAGAGTAGCAAGGAACATAAAGTGAACGGAATGACCACCAGAGCCGTATGTTCCCCCTCACCCCAGCCCTCTCCCTCAAGGGAGAGGGGGTAGTCCGTGCTGGCATTATTTTGTGGGGAACCCTCAGGCCTGTGGGAGAGGGTTAGGGGGAGGGCATCAGCCCGCACCCTCCTTAAACAGGCATCGCCTCACGCGGAATAATCGCCCCGCGATACTGAATCACCGTGCTGGCCGTCAGGTGACCACGCTGTGCCGCCGCTTCCGGCGTTCCACCCGTCAGACGTACCGCCAGATAGCCCGCGCTGAATGAATCACCGGCCGCCGTGGTATCAATCACTTTCTCTCTGGCAAGCTTCACCGCCGGAACGTCAACCAGCGCTTCGCCCGCCACCGCGACCAGGCACGAATCCGCCCCGCGCTTAATCACCACTTCGCTCACGCCAGCCGCCTGCGTGCGTGCAATCACGTCCTCTACCGGTTTCTCACCCCACAGAGCGTCTTCATCGTCGAGCGTGAGGAAGGCGATGTCGGTGCACTGCAGCATCTGCTGATAGACCTGCTGCGTCTCTTCGCGGCTGGCCCACAGGCGCGGGCGGTAGTTGTTATCGAAAATAACCTTGCCGCCGTTTGCACGGCATTCGCGCAGCAGCGAGAGCAGCTTTTCACGGCTGGTAGGGCTCAGGATCGCCAGGCTAATCCCGCTCAGATAGAGGTAATCAAAGGTCGCCAGCTCTTCGCAGATGGCCGCGGCCGCGTCGCTCTCCAGCCAGAATTTGGCCGCGGCTTCGTTACGCCAGTAATAAAACGTGCGTTCGCCGGTGCTGTCGGTTTCGATGTAATAAAGCCCTGGGAGGCGGTTCTCCATACGCTGAATCAGCGACGTTTCGACATGTTCACTCTGCCAGGCCTCCAGCATTTGCTGGCTGAAGCTGTCCGTACCCAGGGCGGTCACGTAGTTCACGGTGAGCGCCTCAGGCGCGACCTGACGGGCAATATAAACGGACGTGTTTAACGTATCGCCACCAAATCCGCGGCTGACTTCCGCGCCTTTTTGTGACAGCTCAATCATGCATTCGCCAATCACGGCAATTTTTTTGGACATAGTCGTGAACCTGAACAGAAGAATTATCAGCAGTGTGCGCTGAGTGAATTAACCGGTCAACTATATTAAAACAACGTTCCATTATTTTATTTGAGCCAGCGCGTGTTCCCGCGCATTTCTGTCATCTTAATTTCATTTTCCCGGTGAATTGAACATAAAGTTCTCAATTGTCGCGCCGATAATCCTGTGACGAGTCCAGAAAGGCTATCCCAACAACAGGACATCTGAAATGAAGTCAGAGCAGGTTATCCAGCGGCTGAGCACTACGCCTGAGGCAAGTATTGAGAACTTGCAGGAGCATCGCTACTGGCTGCAATGTGAGCGTGCGTACACCTATCAGCCGATCTACCGAACAGATGGTCGACTGATGGCAATTGAAATTTTGACCGTCGTTACGCATCCCTCAAACCCTACTCAGCGCATCGCGCCGGATCGCTATTTTGCCGAAGTTGCCGTTCGCCAGCGTCTGGACGTGCTGGAAGAGCAGCTTCGCATGCTGGCGACGAAGCAGTCCTTTTTCGAACGGCACGATATCCTCGCCTCGGTGAACGTCGATGGTCCAACCCTGCTGGCGCTGCGTCAGAACGCAAAATTGCAGGAGCTGATCGCCACCCTGCCGTGGATGCGCTTTGAGCTGGTGGAGCATGTCCGCCTGCCGCAGGATTCCTCGTTTGCGTCGATATGCGAATACGGCCCGCTGTGGCTGGATGACTTTGGCACCGGCATGGCGAACTTCTCCGCCCTGAGTGAGGTGCGCTACGACTACATCAAAGTGGCCCGCGACCTGTTCATTATGCTGCGTCAGACCCCGGAAGGGCGGAATCTGTTTACGCTGTTATTACAGCTGATGAACCGCTATTGCCAGGGCGTGATTGTTGAAGGTGTAGAAACACTGGAAGAGTGGCGTGATGTGCAAAACTCTCCCGCGGCGGCGGCGCAAGGCTATTATCTCTCCCGCCCGGTACCCATGGATCGCCTCGATAGCGTGATAACGACCCTCTGATAAGCCCGCTTCCCTTTGTCTGGACTATAGTTTTACAGGACAGGTCATCAGGAAAGGGGATAAAAATGACGAGAACAACCAGGGTAATCTCCTGGACAGCAGGGATTTTCTTGTTGTTGATCGTGGTCGTCGCCATCATTATTGCGACGTTTGACTGGAACCGTCTCAAGCCGACCATCAACCAGAAAGTCTCAACCGAACTGAACCGCCCCTTCGCCATACGCGGTGATTTAGGGGTGGTGTGGGAGCGTCAGAAAGAGGAGCCCGGCTGGCGCAGCTGGATCCCCTGGCCACACGTCCATGCCGACGACATCATTCTCGGCAACCCGCCGGATATCCCGGACGTCACCATGATCCACCTGCCGCGCGTTGAGGCCACGCTGGCTCCGCTGGCGCTCCTCACCAAAACGGTCTATCTGCCGTGGATCAAACTTCAGCAGCCCAATGCGCGCCTGATCCGACTCTCAGAAAAAAACAACAACTGGACGTTTAACCTTGCCAGCGACAGCGAAAAAGATCCGAATGCCCGGCCTTCCTCCTGGTCATTCCGTCTCGACAATATTCTTTTCGATCGCGGACGGATCGCCATCGACGATAAGGTCAGCAAGGCGGATGTGGAGATCCTCGTCGATCCGCTGGGCAAACCGCTGCCGTTTAGCGAGGTCACGGGCACGAAAGCAAAAGGCGACGCGGCAAGCGTGGGTGACTATGTCTTCGGCCTGACGGCAAAAGGACGCTACAACGATCGGCCTCTCAGCGGTAAAGGGAAAATAGGCGGCATGCTGGCGCTGCGGAGCGAAGGCACGCCGTTCCCGGTGCAGGCGGACTTCCGTTCCGGTAACACCCGCGTGGCGTTCGTTGGCACGGTCAACGACCCGATGAATATGGGGGGCGTCGATCTTCAGCTTAAATTTGCCGGCGATTCGCTGGGCGAACTGTATGAACTGACCGGCGTGCTGCTGCCGGATACCCCGCCGTTCGAAACGGACGGGCATCTGGTTGCCAAAATCGATACCGAAAAATCGTCCGTTTTTGACTACCGGGACTTCAACGGCCGTATCGGCGACAGCGACATCCACGGCGCGCTGACCTACACCACCGGAAAACCGCGCCCGAAACTGGAAGGGGATGTTGAGTCCCGTCAGCTGCGTCTGGCCGATCTTGGTCCGCTGATTGGCGTGGATTCGGGTAAAGGTACCAGGTCGAAAGAGGTCAAAAAGGATGTTCAGCCTGCGGGCAAAGTGCTGCCATACGATCGCTTCGAAACCGACAAATGGAACGTGATGGATGCGGATGTGCGCTTCAAAGGCGGAAAAATTGAACATGGCAGTATGCTTCCAATCAGCAATCTTTCGACCCATATCCTCCTCAAAAATGCCGATCTGCGCCTGCAGCCGCTGAAGTTCGGCATGGCGGGCGGGACAATTTCTTCGAACATTCATCTGGAAGGCGATAAGAAGCCGATGCAGGGACGGGCGGAGATCCAGGCGCGTCGATTGAAGCTGAAAGAGCTGATGCCGAACGTAGAGCTGATGCAGAAAACCCTCGGGGAAATGAACGGTGATGCCGACATTCGCGGCGTGGGGAACTCGGTGGCGGCGCTGCTGGGCAGCGGCAATGGTAACCTGAAGCTGCTGATGAACGACGGGCTGGTCAGCCGCAACCTGATGGAGATCCTGGGGCTGAACGTCGGTAACTACGTCATCGGGCAAATTTTTGGTGATGACGAGGTGCGGGTGAACTGCGCAGCGGCCAATCTGGATCTGCTTAACGGCGTGGCGCGTCCGCAGATATTTGCCTTCGACACGGAAAACGCGGTGATTAACGTGACCGGGACCGCCAGCATGGCCTCGGAGCAGCTTGATTTGACGATTGACCCGGAAAGTAAGGGGATCCGCATCATCACCCTGCGCTCGCCGCTTTACGTGCGCGGGACCTTCAAAAACCCTCAGGCGGGCGTGAAGCCCGGACCGCTGATTGCGCGCGGTGCGGTGGCTGCGGCCCTGGCGACGCTGGTCACCCCGGCCGCAGCGCTGCTGGCGTTGATTTCGCCGTCAGAAGGCGAGGCCAATCAGTGCCGGACTATTTTGTCGCAGATGAAGAAGTAAAGTGCGGCCCGTTTTTGCCGGGTGGCGCTGCGCTTACCCGGCCTACGGGACTTTCTCCCTCTCCCTGTGGGAGAGGGGCGGGGTGAGGGCATCAGGCCGCAGTGAATTACAGAGCCTGGTGCTTCGTCTCGTGCGTCAGCAGCAGCGCAATCAGCGTCAGCGCCGCCATGGCCGCCAGATAGACCCCCACATAGAACAGACCATAGTTCGCCTGCAGCCAGGTGGCGATATACGGCGCAACGGACGCGCCCAGAATAGAGGCAACGTTGTAGGAGAACGACGCGCCGGTATAACGCACTTCCGTCGGGAACAGCTCAGGCAGCAGCGCGCCCATCGGGCCGAAGGTCAGCCCCATCAGGCTCAGGCCAATCAGCAGATAGGCCATCACCAGCGCCGGGCTACCTGAACCCAGCAGCGGCGGGAAGACGAACAGCGCGAACAGAATAATCAGCGTGGTGATCGTAATCATGCTCGCACGACGACCAAATTTGTCCGCCAGCAGGCCCGCAATCGGTACCATCACGCCAAACCCGATCACCGCCATCATCAGCATCCACAGCACTTCGTTACGCGGCAGGCCCAGGCCAACCGGCGCGGCGGCGGTACTGAACGTCATGGAGTAGACGGTCATGATGTAGAACAGCGTATAGGTTGCCAGCATGATAAACGTGCCCAGCACGGTCACGCGGACGTGTTTGGTCAGCAGCGTACCCAGCGGCACTTTCACCTGCTTGTTCGCCGCGGCCACTTTCGCAAAAACAGGAGTCTCATGCAGCGAAACACGCACATACAGGCCAATCAGCACCAGCACGGCTGAGAAGATAAACGGGAGACGCCAGCCCCAGCTCATGAACTGTTCATCCGTCAGCAGCCAGGAGAGCAGCAGGAACGTCCCGTTGGCAAAGAAGAAGCCAATCGGCGCGCCCAGCTGCGGGAATGAACCGTACAGCGCGCGCTTGCGCGCCGGGGCGTTCTCGGTGGCCAGCAGCGCCGCGCCGCCCCATTCACCGCCCAGCCCCAGACCCTGACCGAAACGCGCCAGCGCCAGCAGGACCGGCGCCAGAATGCCGATGGTTTCATAGGTCGGCAGCAGACCGATGGCCACGGTGGAGATGCCCATCGTCAGCAGCGAGGCCACCAGGGTAACTTTTCGGCCAATGCGATCGCCAAAGTGTCCAAACAGCGCAGATCCAATCGGACGCGCAACAAACGCGATGGCAAAGGTGGCCAGAGACTGCAGCGTGGCCGCCGTCGGATCGCCCTGCGGGAAGAAAATATGCGGGAAGACGATGACCGCGGCGGTGGCATAAATATAAAAGTCGAAGAACTCAATGGCGGTGCCAATCAGCGAGGCGACGACAACTTTATTGCGCGAGTTTACCGGAACGTTTTCCGTTCCTGAGTCGAGTGTGGTGGCTGTTGCTTGCATAATATTTTCTTATTTTTGTCGAACGAAAGGCCATATTACGCACAGCAAAAGCGACATTTCAATCTGTAACAAAGCCGCGCGCTGGTGATAAAAGCAACAAAAAGCGGATAATTTTCAGGCCAGCGAAAACACGTCTATGAAATGCTTCACAGATTTTAAATATCAGTCAATTAAACTGGTTTTCAGTTAAATAAAAGTTACGGACTGGATTTATATGCTGAAATGATGAATCGGGCTGAAATTTCAGCCCGAGAGCGGGGCTAGCCGTGCGTTTTACCGGGCATTCGCGTGTCGCCTTTGTACTCGGCGGTGGCAATCCATGCCGCGCAGAACAGGGTCAGGCGGGCGAAGAAGTAGAAGAAGGCCATCAGTCCCAGCACCGAGCCAAACGCCGCGCCGGAGGGGGATTTCACCAGCGACGGCAGCGTGTAGGTCATCACGATTTTGATCACCTCAAAGCCGATTGCCGCAATCAACGTGCCGCGAATCAGCGCCTTCTTGCGCGGACGATGGCGGGGCAAGCGCCAGAATATCCAGAAGAACAGCAGGTAGTTGGCGAAGATGGAAATGGCCAGCCCAATGCCGCGCCAGGCGGGCTTGAGCCATTCGATGTAATCAAGGTAAAGCGCGGAGATGATCATCTGCTGCGCCGAGCCCGCCACGGAGGTAATGGAAAGCGTCACGATCAGCGCGACAAGCAGGCCAATCAGCGAAACAAAATCGCGGAGATACTTCACCCAGATTTTCTCCTGGTCCTGCGGCTTACGCTCCCAGACGTCGCGCGACTGGGCGCGAATGGCCTCGCGCAGGTTGCCCATCCAGTTAACGCCGGAGTAAAGGGCAATCAGCAAACCGACGATGCCGACGGTGGTACGCTGCTGAACGGCGGTATTGATGGTGCTCTTGAGCGTGCTGGCAAGGGTTGGGTCACTGACGTTATTCAGGATCTTACTGAAGATATCCTGCAGCAGCGTCGGGTGCGACGCGAGCACAAAACCGGCTGCCGCAAACGACACCATCAGGATGGGAATCATCGACAGGAAGGAAAAATAGGTGATGGCGGCACCAAACTGGTTCCCCATGCGGTCATTAAACCGTTCTGTGGCGCGTATCAGGTGCGCAATCATGGGAAGCTGCTGGATCTTTTCTGCCATGCTGGTAACCGTACCCAGCGCTTTGCTGGCTGTTCCCGGCGTTGCGGGCGCTTCAGGCTCGGTTTCCATCTTTTTGATGGGCTCATACTCTAAATGTTGGGTGGGTCGTTGCGGGTTGTTTTCCGGCGTCACGCGCATTTTCCTTTTCGTTGAGCTGGATGTGTTTTTGAATTATAGCTTGCGGCTAGTCCACGTAAGCTTTTGTGAGTTCGGTAAGCCACTCCATGAACAGATGGACCCGGCGGGAGAGGTTGCGGCGGTGAGGGTAAATCAGGGAGACAGGCATCGGTTCGGCCCGGTATTGCGGGAGGATCTCAATCAGTTTCTTCGCGCGCAGTAAATCGCGCACCCCAACCCGCGGAACCTGAATAATGCCCAGCCCGGCGAGACAGGCAGCCTGGTAAGTTTCCGTGCTGTTGACGGTTAACACCCCGCCCGTTTTTATCCACTGCGTCGCACTGCCGTTATAAAACTCAAAGCCCTGCGGGCGGGTTCCCAGCATCGCGGCGTAGTGGATAACGGCGTGCGAGCCTAAATCGTCGAGCGTTTCCGGGTAGCCAAATCGCGCCAGATAATCCGGGCTGGCGCAGTTAATCACCGACAGCTTGCCCAGCGGACGGGCAATCAGCCCTGAATCCTTCAATGTGCCGACGCGCACCACGCAATCAAACCCTTCGCGGATCACATCCACCAGACGATCGCTGCTGCTGAGCTCGAGTTCAATGCCCGGATAGTGCTGCAGAAAAGCAGGCAGTTTGGGGATGACTAAATTTCGAGCAACGCCGACGGGCATATCCACGCGGAGCCGACCGCTGATGCTGGAGGGATCGTGCTGAAACATACCGTCGAGTTCATCAAGGTTTGCCAGCAGATCTTTTGCCCGTTCGTAATAGACCATGCCATCCTGCGTCAGGCTGACGCGGCGCGTGGTGCGGTGCAATAGCTGGGTGCCAAGCCGGTTTTCCAGGGCCTGAATTTGCCGCGAGACGCTGCCTTTCGGCAGGGTTAATGTTTCGGCCGCGCGGGAAAAACTCTCCAGTTCCGCGACGCGGACGAACAACTGCATTGCGTGAATTTTATCCATAGAGGAAGCTCATTGTTGTTTCTGCTGAAACAGTGAAGCGTTTTAACCCATCTTTATTGATTTTCTATCACCTAATAAGCTCTTTCTCAATCTCCTTAACAGCCAAAACGAGGTTTATGATGAGTGAACGTATCGCATTAGTGACGGGTGGTAGCCGTGGTCTGGGTAAAAACGCTGCGTTAAAGCTGGCGGCAGACGGAACGGGAATTGTCCTGACATACAACCGTAGCCAGCAGGAAGCGCTGGATGTTGTGCATGAAATTCAGCAAAAAGGCGTCAACGCAGCGGCATTACAGCTCAACGTCGGGGATATCACGAGTTTTGATCATTTTGCCCGACAGCTTCAGGAAACCCTTAAGACCGTCTGGCAGCGCGAAACCTTTGACTATTTATTGAACAATGCCGGAACGGGTTTATATGCGCCCTATGCCGACACGACGGAAGCCCAGTTTGATGAAGCGCTGAACATTCATTTCAAAGGACCTTTCTTCCTGACCCAGCGCCTGCTGCCGCTGCTTAACGACGGGGGACGTATCCTCAACGTCTCCAGCGGGCTGGCCCGTTTTACCCAGCCGGGCTCTGGGACCTACGCGGCCATGAAGGGAGCGATGGAAGTGCTGACGCGTTATCAGGCGAAAGAGCTGGGCGCGCGCGGAATTTCCGTCAATATCATTGCGCCGGGCGCGATTGAAACCGACTTTGGCGGCGGACGCGTGCGCGACAATGCGGAGCTGAATCAACTTCTGGCCTCGCAGACGGCGCTGGGCCGGGTGGGGCTGCCGGACGATATTGGCGATGCCATTGCGGCACTGCTCAGCGATAAATTGGGCTGGATGAATGCGCAACGTATTGAAGTATCAGGCGGTATGTTCCTGTGATGCACGGGCTTAAGGGGAAGGAACCCCTTAATGAAACCCTTAGTATGGATGTGTCTGCATACTGACAGTGATAAAGAACGCAGGCAGCCATAGCCGATAACCCCTTTTCATCACGATATTTCTCCAGAGAAAGACCCTGATGTTTATTTATTAACGGAATGGCGGCAGAAAATATTTTCAGAGAATGACGTTTGATATTCGTTTCCTCTTAATAGCGACACTAAAGAGGAAACGACGTCCGGGAAATATCTGCTAAAAAGCGGTTGGTCAGGAATTATTATTCAGGTATTCCTGCTGTAATAAACCAAATAGCCAGTCATTTTGCCAGCGCCCCGCAAGGTAATAGCTCTCGCGTAATTCACCTTCCAGACGAAAGCGGGCTTTTTCCAGCAGGCGTCTTGACGCGACATTTCCCGCGGTGACGGTGGCGGTGAGCCGCCGTATACCGCCCTGATCAAAAGCGTAATCGCAAAGCGCTTTCAGGGATTCAAAGCCGTAACCTTTCCCCTGCGCCTCGGGTGCGAAAAGGAAGCCCACTTCGGCGCAGTCTTCCTCCCGATGAATATACCCGGTAACGCCCAGCGGGGCCTGTGAGGCGATGTCACGCACGACGAGACAAAGCCAGTGCGCGCTGCCCGGTGCCCATGGGGCCAGGCGCGAATCAAACGCCTCGCGGATCGCCGCGACGGGGCGGCCTTCCGCCACAAAGCGCATCACGTCCTGGTGCTGCTGTAGCGCCAGAAAAAAGGGCCAGTCTTGCTCCTGCAGGGGCGAACAGGTCAGGCGAGAGGTAATTAAAACCGGCATTCAGATTCTCCTGAAACATTTTAAATCATTTTAGGGTTGTCACTTTATTTCAACAGAAAGTCAGGTATGGTTAACCGCGTATAAATAAAAAGAATAAAGGGCATTTCGTGCCCATTCCGGATGTCTTCGTTGTCGCTTAAGGAAAACAATGACTCTCAGCACATCACATCATATTCGCGAACAGTTTGAACACTGTCTGGCGGTCATTCGCCATGCGTCGGTGGAAATTTTACTCCTTCTGAATGTACATGCTTCTGAGGGAAAAGATCCACGCTGGTTTCTGGAACAACTCGACAGCGCGCGATTAGCTCTGGGCGGCTGGGGAGCCGTTGCGAAAAAACTCAACCTCAATGATGCCGAGATGTCGGAATTTACGCTCCAGCTGCGCCTGCTGCAGCAGCGCGTTCCGCAGTATGAAAGCGGACAGGATGTGAGTGAAAACCAGCTTATTGCGGCGATGCGGTTTGTGACCGCGCTGGAACATCTTCGCCTGCAGCAGCCGCTGTTGACCTACAGCACCGACCTGGCACCGGGAAGCGAACTCCAGCAGCAGCAGGCGCACAAGCAGGTACGCGCGATTGAGCTGATGATCAAAGGGCTCATCCAGCAGGCCTGGCCCGATCAGGTACGGCTGAACAACCATCTTAAGACCCTGTTTAACGCTGACCGCGTGCGGCGCTGGCTGAAGCTTGGCGAGATCAACGATGTCCTCAGCGGCATGATGTTCAGTGAACTGGCGCAGATGCTGGTGGATAAAAAAGAGTTCAGCCGCTATTACGCTTCGCTGTTCAGCGACCCGTCCATGCTGACGCTGCTGGTAGAACCGCGCAAAACGCTGCAAACCTTCCTCGATGACATCCGGCAAATCCGCAACAGCATCACCGTTCAGAAAACGCTAAGCTCGGCGCAAATTCAGCTGCTGGATAGCTACTACGCGCAGATCGCGCGGCCCGTTCAGCGCGCGTTTGAAGAGGGGAGAACGCGCGTCAATCCGGCCGGATTCATGGCGGTAGATGCCAGCGAATTGCATACCTTCTGGGAAAAGGCGCAGAAAATGGATCGGGTCACTGGGGGGGATCTGTTTGAAGTCCGTGACACCATTGAAAAGCCGACCCAGCGCGCGCCGCGTACCCCTGAACAACGTGAGCAGCTCATTTCCGGTGCGCTATGGGGGGCGGTCGGCGTCATGGTGATTGCCATCGTGGCGGGGGGCTTCTGGCTGGTGACCAGCAGCAAACCGCAGCCTGCAACCGCCAGCGCGGCTGAAGCGGCTCCTCCGCAGGAAATGCGCGAGACGCCTTCTTCGCGCGAAACGCTCACGCGCATGGGGGTCACCTGGGACGAGAATAATTTCCGCTCGGCCATTAACCGCAACGATACCCGCGTGACCCTGCTATTTTTGCAGGGCGGTATGGACTGGAAGCTCTCCTGGACCGAAGAGGCGATGTCGGCAGGCTATGACGATGTGCTGGAGCTGATGCTACGCTACCGCCAGAACATGGTGGAAGAGAAGCCGTGCCGTCGCTTCATCAACACGCTCAGCCACGCCATGTCGAACGGCGAGTCTCTGACCTCGGTTCGTAAAGAGTATCTCAAAGTGTTCTGCACCGTGCCTGCCGTGGTGAAACGCCAGCAGCACGATCTCGACATGGCCACTCGCCGCGCGCAGTCGCAGCCGGATGCCACCACGAAAAAATGGCAGTCCATTCAGACTGCCATTTATGAGGTGATTCGCTAAAATTTTTCCCCTCACCCCAGCCCTCTCCCCATAGGGGCGAGGGAGATGAAGAGCGCACCGTGCAGTCCCCTCTCCCCTCTGGGGAGAGGGTTAGGGTGAGGGGTGAGGGCACCAGACCGCACCCCGCTTAAGGCTCCCCATACAACCCAATCAGCCGCCGCACCACGCCGTTCGTCCAGCCAAAACCGTCCTGCAGCGGATACTCACCCCCGCCACCTTCGCGCGGCGTGCTGCTGGCGATGTGGTACTTCTCAATCAGCTTGTGATGCGTCTTATAAAAATGGTTCACCGTATGCAGCCAGCTCCAGGCGATCTCATCGCCCAGCGAGTCGTTGCCGTACTGCTTGAACCCCTGAATCGCCATCCACTGCAGCGGCGCCCAGCCGTTGGGTTTATCCCACTGCTCTCCGGTTTCGTACTCGGTCGCCAGAATTCCGCCCGGCGTCAGCAGACGCGCTTTGACCGCATCCGACAAACGTTCTGCCTGCTCGTGCGTCGCCATTCCAACATACAGCGGCACAATGCTGGCGGCAGAAAACAGCGCCAGCTCTTCGCGTCGCCAGTCGTAATCGCGGTAGCAGCCGCTCTCCTCGTCCCACAGATAGCGGTTCACCGCCGCGCGGCGATCGTTGGCTTTCTGGCGGAACGCCTCTGCCGTCTCTTTATCCCCTTTCGACGCCGAGATGTTGGCGATAGCGCTTTCCAGCTTGAACAGGAAGGCGTTCAGATCGATGGGGATAAACTGCGTCGTGCGGATGCTGGCGAGCCGCGACGGATCGCGCAGCCAGCGGGACGAATAATCCCAGCCGGACGCCGCACCCGCGCGCAGGTCGCGATATACCTCATTGGGCGGACGACCCGAGTGGCGGGCAGTTTCCACGTCCTCAATCCACGATTCGTCGCGCGGGGTATCACGGTCGTCCCAGTAGCGGTTGAGCAGTGAACCGTCCGGCATGCGCACAGCACTGCGGTAAGCCTGGTTAAGCAGCAGCGACTCCGCGCCGTCCATCCAGAAGGCGTATTCCATTTTGAGGTGATCCAGATAGCGTTTCGCACCGCGCACGCCGTCCTCCTCGAACAGCTCCACCATCAGGGCAAAGACCGGCGGCTGCGAGCGGCTGAGGTAATAGGTGCGGTTGCCGTTGGGGATATGCCCGTAGCGTTCAATCAGCCAGGCGAAGTTGTCCGCCATACATTTGAGCAGATCGTTACGGCCGCTCTCCGCCAGCCCCAGCATGGAGAAATAGGAATCCCAGTAGTAGGTCTCGCTGAATCGCCCGCCGGGGACGATATAGGCCTGCGGCAGGGCCAGCAGGGAAGACCAGGGAATATGATCCTGCGGCTCGCGCGTCAGCACCGGCCACAGGTTATCAATATGCTCTTTCAGGGAGAGTCCCGGGTCGGAGACATATTCTGTGCCGTACGTTTCCGGCATCCAGAAGTGGTTCTCCACAAACTGGCGCAGGTCGAAATCCCGGTGGCGTCTGACCTTGCGGTAGCGGATCAGGATATCCAGCGGATCCATCTTCGGCGCGCAGTCGGGGAAAGTTTTACTGTCCGCAAACAGCCGCGTCGACTGCACATGCTCGAACAGTTCAAGATAGCGGTCTGCGGGCGTCAACGCATCGGAGGCAGGTAGCCCCTCGATCATTTCGGGTTCCGGCTCCGCCTCAATCATTTCATCCAGTTTCAACTCGCAGGGATCGGTCTCGTAGCGCAGCTCTTCTGCAATCTCGAACTCGATGTTCTCGGTAGCCTGTAGTTTCTGGTTGAACATGGTGATAGGGACCTCCGGTTGTGTGTTCAAAAGACAGGTTTATCCGGGCGTCTTATAAGCGTAGACATTCGCTTCGGTAGATGGGGAGGGATATGTGCGGTAGATCACTATTTTCGGAGCATTCGTTTTGCAACGATTTATGAATGTTAAAAAAATGCCCCTCGGGTGAGGGGCATCAGGATTAACGCATGGTCACAAACTCTTCCGCGGCCGTCGGGTGGATTGCCACGGTGTTGTCGAAGTCTTTCTTGGTTGCGCCCATCTTCAGCGCCACGGCGAAGCCCTGCAGGATCTCGTCCATACCGAAGCCGATGCCGTGGATGCCGACAATCTTCTCTTCCGGGCCCACGCAGACCAGCTTCATGCGGCACGGCTGACGGTGAGAGGTGACGGCGGTGTACATGGCGGTAAACGCCGATTTATACACTTTCACCTGGTCGTCGCCGTACTGTTCGCGCGCCTGCGGCTCGGTTAAGCCGACGGTGCCGATTGGCGGGTGGCTGAAGACCACGGTCGGGATGTTGCTGTAGTCCAGATGCTCGTCCGGCTTGTTGTTGAACAGGCGCTCGGAGAGACGACGACCCGCCGCAACGGCGACCGGCGTCAGCTCAACCGCGCCGGTGTTATCGCCGACCGCATAAATGCCCGGTACGCTGGTGTTCTGGAATTTATCGACGACGATATAGCCTTTTTCGTCGGTTTTCACGCCCGTCACGCCCAGGTTGAAGTTATCGTTCGCAGGTTCACGGCCAATCGCCCAGATCAGGCAATCGACGGTCTGGCTGCGGCCATCTTCCAGCTCAAGCGTCAGGCTACCATCCGCGTTTTTCACCACCGCTTTTGGCACGGCGTTGGTGTGCAGGGTCGGGCCTTCGGTGTTCATCACTTCAACCAGCGTATCGACAATCAGCGGGTCAAAGCTGCGCAGCGGCGCGTGTTTACGTACGAACAGGTGCGCTTCCGCGCCCAGGCCGTTAATCACGCCAGCCAGTTCCACCGCGATATAGCCCGCGCCAACAACGGCAACGCGTTTTGGCAGGGCAGGCAGCTCGAAGAAACCGTCGGAGTCGATGCCGTATTCCACGCCCGGGATGTTCGGGTGGCTCGGACGACCGCCGGTGGCGATCAGGATGTGATCGGCGGTGATCGTCTCGCCGTTCACTTCGATCGTTTTCGCGTCCACAAAGCGGGCGAAACCGTGGATAACATCGACGTTATTTTTACCCAGCACGTTGTCGTACGAGGTGTGAATGCGGTCGATGTAGGCGGTACGGCTGGCGATCAGTTTGTCCCAGTCGAAGCGGTTGATGGTGGTGTCAAAGCCGTAGTCCGGGCCATACATATGGATAGCTTCACGGATCTGCGCCGCATGCCACATTACTTTCTTCGGTACACAACCCACGTTCACGCAGGTGCCGCCCAGCGCTTTGGCTTCAATCAGCGCGCACTTCTGGCCGTACATGGCCGCACGGTTGATGGAGGCGATGCCGCCGCTGCCGCCGCCGATTGCGATGTAGTCATAATGCTTAGTCATTGCTTTTGTCCTTAATCGTGAATTGCCGCGATTGTATACCTGAAATCAATAGTTTCCACCGATGACTGCGATTACTCCGGCACGATCCAACTGACGGTGGCGTGGCCTGTACCGGCGGGCACCAGCGTTTTATGCAGCCACGGCAGCACGTTGTTCATCTGCGCTTCGAGCTTCCACGGCGGGTTGATCACAATCATGCCGGAGGCGGTCATGCCGCGCTGATCGCTGTCAGGGCGTACCGCCAGCTCGATCTGCAGGATCTTGCGGATGCCGGTCGCTTCCAGGTCTTTGATCATGCGTTTGATTTGCGCGCGCAGCACCACCGGGTACCACAGGGCATAGGTGCCGGTAGCAAAGCGTTTGTAGCCTTCGTGGATGCCGGTTACCACCGCCTGATAGTCGGTTTTGATTTCGTACGGCGGGTCGATCAGCACCAGGCCACGACGGGAAACCGGCGGCAGTTTGGCCTTCAGCTGCTGGTAACCGTCGGCTTTTTCCACGCGGGCGCGGCTGTCTTTCTGGAATTCGGAACGCAGCAGCGGGAAGTCGCTCGGATGCAGTTCGGTCAACTGAAGGCTGTCCTGCTCGCGCAGCAGCTGGCGTGCAATCAGCGGTGAGCCAGGGTAGTAGCGCAGCTGGCCGTTGCGGTTGAAGTGATTCACCACGCCGATGTAAGGCTCCAGCTCGGCAGGCAGGTCGTCCTGCTGCCAGATGCGGGCAATCCCTTCCAGATATTCACCGGTACGCTCGGCATGCTCGCCGCTCAGCTGATAACGGCCCGCGCCCGCGTGCGTGTCCAGATAGAGAAACGGCTTCTCTTTCTCTTTGAGCGATTCGATGATCAGGCTCTGAACGGTGTGTTTAAGGACGTCGGCGTGGTTGCCTGCGTGGAAGCTGTGGCGATAACTGAGCATGGATGAATGTGTTCCAGGTAGTAAACGTAGGCCCGATAAGCGTAACGCCATCGGGCAAAAATAGAGCGTATCGCCACAGTATACAGAAAAGTTTCCACCGCCGCGAAAGCGCAACGCCCGGCATTGAAATCCTCTACACTTAACCCCATTCTAGATCTCATATGCACAGCGCCGGATGCGCGCTTCATTCACCTATTTCAACAGGACAGCGTTTATGACCAATCCATTACTGACGCCTTTTTCGTTGCCGCCGTTTTCTAAAATCCTCCCTGAGCATGTTGTTCCAGCCGTTACGCAATCGCTGGACAACTGCCGCGCGGCGGTAGAAAGCGTGGTAGCGCAGGGCGCGCCGTACACCTGGGAAAATCTGTGTCAGCCGCTGGCCGAAGTGGACGACGTGCTGGGGCGTATCTTCTCCCCGGTGAGCCACCTAAACTCGGTAAAAAACAGCCCGGAACTGCGCGAAGCCTACGAGCAGACCCTGCCGCTGCTCTCTGAGTACAGCACTTGGGTCGGGCAGCACGAAGGGCTGTACAAAGCCTACCGCGACCTGCGCGACGGCGACCACTATGCCGAACTGAACACGGCGCAGAAAAAATCGGTCGATAACGCCCTGCGTGATTTTGAGCTGTCCGGGATTGGCCTGCCAAAAGAGAAGCAGACCCGCTACGGCGAAATTGCCGCGCGTCTGTCCGAGCTGGGCAACCAGTACAGCAACAACGTGCTCGACGCAACCATGGGCTGGACGAAGCTGATTACCGACGAAGCTGAGCTGGCCGGTATGCCGGAAAGCGCGCTGGCGGCGGCAAAAGCCCAGGCCGAAGCGAAAGAGCAGGAAGGCTTCCTGTTGACGCTTGATATCCCGAGCTATCTGCCGGTGATGACCTACTGCGACAACCAGGCCCTGCGCGAAGAGATGTACCGCGCGTACAGCACCCGCGCCTCCGATCAGGGGCCGAATGCCGGTAAGTGGGACAACAGCCCGGTAATGGCGGAAATCCTCGCCCTGCGTCACGAGCTGGCGCAGCTGCTGGGCTTCGAAAACTACGCCGATAAATCCCTCGCCACCAAAATGGCGGAGAACCCGCAGCAGGTGCTCGACTTCCTGACCGATCTGGCGAAACGCGCCCGTCCGCAGGGTGAGAAAGAGCTGGCCCAGCTGCGCGCCTTCGCGAAAGGCGAGTTCGGCGTGGACGAGCTGCAGCCGTGGGATATCGCGTACTACAGCGAAAAACAGAAGCAGCACCTCTACAGCATCAGCGACGAGCAGCTGCGCCCGTACTTCCCGGAAAACAAAGCCGTTAACGGCCTGTTCGAAGTGGTAAAGCGCATCTATGGCATCACCGCCAAAGAGCGTACCGATATCGACGTCTGGCACCCGGACGTGCGCTTCTTCGAGCTGTATGATGAGAAAAACGAGCTGCGCGGCAGCTTCTACCTCGATCTCTACGCGCGTGAGAACAAGCGCGGCGGGGCGTGGATGGACGACTGCGTGGGCCAGATGCGTAAAGCCGACGGTTCCCTGCAAAAACCGGTCGCCTACCTGACCTGTAACTTCAACCGTCCGGTAAGCGGCAAACCGGCGCTGTTCACCCACGACGAAGTGATCACCCTTTTCCACGAGTTCGGTCATGGTCTGCACCACATGCTGACCCGCATCGAAACCGCAGGCGTAGCCGGTATCAGCGGCGTGCCGTGGGATGCGGTCGAGCTGCCAAGCCAGTTTATGGAAAACTGGTGCTGGGAGCCGGACGCGCTGGCGTTTATCTCCGGTCACTATGAGACCGGCGAGCCGCTGCCGAAAGCGCTGCTGGACAAAATGCTGGCGGCGAAAAACTACCAGGCGGCGATGTTCATTCTGCGCCAGCTGGAGTTCGGCCTGTTCGATTTCCGCCTGCACGCCGAGTTTAGCCCGGAGCAGGGTGCGAAAATCCTTGAGACCCTGGCCGAGATTAAAAAGCAGGTTGCCGTTATTCCAGGGCCAACCTGGGGCCGCTTCCCGCATGCCTTCAGCCATATCTTCGCCGGCGGCTACGCGGCGGGCTACTACAGCTACCTGTGGGCCGACGTGCTGGCCGCGGATGCCTTCTCCCGCTTCGAAGAAGAGGGGATCTTCAACCGCGAAACCGGCCAGTCGTTCCTCGATAACATCCTGACCCGCGGCGGGTCTGAAGAGCCAATGGTGCTGTTCAAACGCTTCCGCGGCCGCGAGCCGCAGCTGGATGCGATGCTTGAGCATTACGGGATCAAAGGCTGATTGTTACGTGAAGATCTGCTTAGTAGATGAAACAGGCGCCGGAGACGGCGCCTTATCTGTTCTGGCGGCCCGCTGGGGGCTGGAGCACGATGAAGAAAACCTGATGGCGCTGGTGATGACGCCGGAACATCTCGAATTACGCAAGCGCGACGAACCGAAGCTCGGCGGGATTTTCGTCGATTTTGTCGGCGGCGCGATGGCGCACCGGCGCAAGTTCGGAGGCGGTCGCGGCGAAGCGGTGGCCAAAGCGGTCGGCATCAAAGGGAGCTACCTCCCGGACGTGGTCGATGCCACGGCGGGGCTGGGGCGCGATGCGTTTGTGCTGGCGTCCGTCGGCTGTCGCGTGCGGATGCTGGAGCGTAACCCGGTGGTCGCTGCGCTGCTCGACGACGGGCTGGCGCGAGGCTACGCGGACCCGGAAATCGGCCCCTGGCTGCAGGATCGTTTGCAGCTGATCCACGCCTCCAGCCTGACGGCATTAACGGACATCACCCCGCGCCCGCAGGTGGTCTACCTCGACCCTATGTTCCCGCATAAGCAGAAAAGCGCGCTGGTGAAGAAAGAGATGCGGGTGTTTCAGTCGCTGGTGGGGCCGGATTTGGATGCCGATGGCCTGCTGGAGCCGGCTCGTCAGCTTGCCACGAAGCGGGTGGTGGTAAAGCGCCCGGACTATGCACCGCCGCTGGCGGACGTTGCGACCACTAACGCGGTGACCACCAAAGGGCACCGGTTTGATATTTATCCGGGGACGCCGGAATAAAAAAAGCCGGGTGGCGGCTTTGCCTTACCCGGCCTGTGTCCTCGATCTATCCCCTCTCCCTTTGGGAGAGGGTTAGGGTGAGGGGAGTTTAACGCACTTACTCGTCTTCTTCGTCACGCAGTGGAACAATCAGCATATCCACGTGAACGGTGTTAATCAGCTGGCGCGCTGAAGACATCAGTTTGCTCCAGAAGTCCTGATGATGACCGCAAACCACCAGGTCCATATCGTATTTCTTAATCGCATCAACCAGCACCTGGCCCAGGTCGCCGCTGCCGCTCAGGGTTTCGGTAATCGGATAGCCCGCGTTGGTGGAGAGTTCGCTCAGGGCATGGTGAGTCTCTTCGGAGATGCGTTTCTGCATATCGCCAAGATTCACGTCGATCAGACCGGTGTAGAGGTCGGAGTAATTCACGTCAACGTGAATCAGCGAAACTTTCGCGTTGTAGGGACGTGCCATGGATACCGCTTTATCAACCAGCACTTTGCTCTCCGGAGAGAGGTCAACCGCGATGAGAATGTGTTTGTAAGCCATAGTGTTACTCCTTCCTTAAGTTATCGATGACTAAGTGAGAATGCCGTCGTCTGATACTTTCATTACGGCCCAGTTAAACATATTTTTCAAGCTTTGGTGTTGATAACGATTAACCTTGTGGCAAAAAAATTAACGGATCTCCTACACTGTTAAATGAGCCGTTCGGATATTAAAACGCGAACCGGATCGATTTTGGTCATTCTTTCACTGAACTGTCTGTCAGGGCATTGGGGTGCGGTAGCTCAGGAGCCTTGCTTCGTGGGCGGACGCCGGGGAGGATGTATGATTAGCACCGTCGCATTGTTTTGGGCGTTATGCGTGGTTTGCATAGTGAATATGGCGCGCTACTTCTCATCGTTACGTGCGCTGTTAGTGGTACTTCGTGGTTGCGATCCGTTGCTTTATCAGTATGTGGACGGTGGAGGGTTCTTCACCTCGCATGGACAGCCCAGCAAGCAGATGCGTCTAGTGGGGTACATCTACTACCAGCGCTACCGCGATCATCACGATGAAGAGTTTATTCGTCGCTGCGAGCGCCTGCGTCGTCAGTTCATTTTGACCAGTGCCCTGTGCGGGCTGGTCGTAGTCAGTATGATTGCATTGATGATTTGGCACTGAGCACCGCAACAGGCGGGGTCAGCCCCGCCTTCTTTCCTCTGGCTCACGGCTTAACTGAGAACCGGAGATCGGAGATATTGCTCTCAATCGAAATAACTTTCCCGCTATAGGTGATTTTGACTTCTCCGTTTGTATCAAGGCTGGCCGCGGTAATCGTACCTGTACCTTCAATGACGGGATTCTTCATGGCCAACTGATGGATAATGTCGATATCTTTCCCTGCTATCTCCCCTGAGAGATAGTAACGGTAGATTGTGGGCACGGTTGCACCGCCCTGATTGTTCACGGTCATATAGAGCCAGACGCTATCGGATAATTTATAAACGCGCTGTAGTTCATCGTTATTTCGCGGATTAGGCTGGTGGTTTAACCAGAAAAACCCAATGACCAGAGTCAGAAGCGAAAGCGTCACAAGGGAGTGAATCCATTTAGTAGCCGTTTTGAATGGCATAGTCTATTCCGTCATGGGTGTTGTTTGGACTGAGAACATTCGCGAGGATAATAGTTATTTGTGCAGTAAAAATCTGAACAGATAGTGTTCAGATTGTCCTGATTACAGCACTGGGTTGAGTAAAAACAACAGCCATAAAAAAAGCGGGTCAGTTTCCTGACCCGCTTATTTGTCGCCTTCAACCGATTAAATCAGCTTCAGCGAAATCCAGTACAAACCGCCAGACAGCAGGATTGAGGCCGGAAGGGTGAACACCCAGGCCATCAGAATGTTGGTCACGGTTTTGCGCTGTAGACCGCCACCGTCAACAATCATGGTACCTGCCACGGATGAAGAGAGTACGTGGGTGGTGGATACCGGCATACCGGTGTAGCTCGCCAGACCGATAGACACTGCCGCCGTCATCTGCGCGGACATACCCTGCGCATAGGTCATGCCTTTCTTACCGATCTTCTCGCCGATGGTGGTCGCCACACGACGCCAGCCAATCATCGTACCGATACCAAGCGCCAGCGCGACGGCCATTATGATCCAGATTGGCGCGTACTCAATGGTGTTGAGCATATCGCTTTTCAGTTTCTTCAGCAGACGTTTGTCGTCACCATTCACCTCTGGCAGCTTCGCGACTTTATCGGTCACATCAGAGATACAGAGCATGATACGACGAAGCTGACCACGCTGTTCTACAGCCAGTTTGTCGTAGCTTTCGATATCGCCCAGCATGCCTTTCGCACGTTCCAGCGCGTTAATCGCGTTTGCCGGATGGCAGTGGAACTCGCCAGGCGCGGTGGTTGCACCGGCTTCCGGAGAAGGGATCAATTGATCAACGCCGGTCGCTTTTTTCAGCAGATCAGGATGCTGCTGGAAATAGGTTTCAACGTTGTTGACCGCATCGCGGGTACGGGTGATTTCGTAACCCGAGGCGTTCATGTTCACCACGAAGCCTGCCGGTGCGACGCCGATCAGAACCAGCATCACCAGACCAATGCCTTTCTGCCCGTCGTTCGCGCCGTGAGAGAAGGCCACGCCGATAGCAGAAATGATCAGGGCGATACGCGTCCAGAACGGCGGCTTTTTCTTGCCGTCTTTCTTCTCACGCTCTGCTGGCGTCAGGTGGATACGCGCACGTTTTTTCGTGTTACTCCAGTAGCGACGCAGGATGAAAATCAATCCCCCCGCGACTACCAGACCCACGATAGGGGAGATGATCAGGGAGCCGAAAATGCCCAATACTTTAGGCAGGTTCAGCGCATCAACAACCGATGTCCCGGTCATCAGGGCGTTGGTTAACCCGATACCGATAATCGCGCCGATGAGGGTGTGAGAACTGGATGCAGGCAGGCCAAAATACCAGGTACCGAGGTTCCAGATAATTGCAGCAAGCAGCATTGAGAACACCATAGCGAGGCCATGGCCAGAACTAACGTTAAGCAGCAGATCCGTTGGCAGCATATGCACAATGGCATACGCAACGCTCAGCCCGCCCAGGAGAACACCAAAAAAGTTAAATACCGCCGCCATAACAACCGCAAGCTGCGATCGCATTGCGCGAGTGTAGATAACCGTCGCTACTGCGTTTGCAGTGTCGTGGAAGCCGTTGATCGCTTCGTAAAACAGTACAAAAACCAGAGCAAGCAATAATAAAAGCCCGGTATGTAAATCCAGGCCGGCAAACAAATGTAGCATAGGACGTTACGCCATTTTGAGGACATGAACGCGGCGCATTATCCAGGACAAATGCGCGGCGGGCAAAGTGAAATATAGACTTTTTTTGACATACCACCTGATTTGAGAAAAGAGCCAGAAAGGATATTCTTTAAATTTCAATGGAATGGCTTTGTAATATCTTTTTACGCTGGTGTGACCACAGAGGAAACTTTACAATCCGCGGCAGTTAACAAAGAGGGTTTTGACGTGGAAAGGTTTGATGCCGTGGTAATTGGCGCCGGTGCGGCGGGTATGTTTTGTGCGGCAATGGCCGGACAGGCGGGTCGTCGCGTGCTGCTGCTGGATAACGGTAAAAAGCCCGGCCGTAAGATCCTGATGTCCGGCGGCGGGCGCTGCAACTTTACTAATCTGTATGTTGAACCCGCGGCCTATTTGAGCCAAAACCGTCATTTTTGTAAATCTGCGCTGGCGCGCTACACCCAATGGGATTTTATCGACCTGGTGGGTAAGCACGGCATCGCGTGGCATGAAAAGACGCTGGGACAGCTGTTCTGCGACGACTCCGCGCAGCAGATTGTCGATATGCTGGTGGCCGAGTGCGAGAAGGGCGGCGTCGTCATGCGCCTGCGCACGGAAGTGCTGGAGGTCGCCCGCGACGACCAGGGCTATACGCTGCAGCTGAACGGTGAAACCGTCAGTGCGGATAGCCTGGTGATCGCCAGCGGCGGCCTGTCTATGCCGGGGCTGGGCGCCTCCCCGTTCGGCTATAAGATTGCCGAACAGTTTGGCCTGAAAGTCTTGCCCACGCGCGCCGGGCTGGTGCCGTTTACGCTGCATAAACCGCTTCTCGAACAGCTTCAGACGCTGTCCGGCGTGTCCGTTCCCTCGGTCATTACCGCCGAAGACGGGACGGTGTTCCGCGAAAATCTGCTCTTTACCCATCGCGGCCTTTCCGGCCCGGCGGTACTGCAAATCTCCAGCTACTGGCAGCCTGGGGAGTTTGTCACGGTTAACCTGCTTCCCGACTGCGATCTCGACGCGTTCCTTAACGAGCAGCGTACCGCGCACCCGAATCAAAGCCTGAAAAACACCCTGGCAATGCAGCTGCCAAAACGTCTGGTGGAATGTTTGCAGGCGCTGGGGCAGATCCCGGACGTGTCGCTCAAGCAGCTTAACAGCCGCGAGCAGGAAACGCTGGTCGAGACCCTGACAGCCTGGCGCGTTCAGCCAAACGGCACCGAAGGCTACCGCACCGCAGAAGTGACGCTGGGTGGCGTCGATACGAATGAGCTCTCGTCCCGCACCATGGAAGCGCGCAACGTGCCGGGGCTCTATTTTATTGGCGAAGTGATGGACGTCACCGGCTGGCTCGGCGGGTACAACTTCCAGTGGGCATGGGCAAGTGCCTGGGCGTGCGCTCAGGCGCTGGCAGATGTCCGAAGACAATAAAGTTGTACACAAAGCACTAAAGTTGTAACCATTCTCAAAAAACGACGCTAATGTTGTATACTTACTGAATGTGTGGTTATAGGGTTGGAGACTATAAAATGCACATATAGGTACGTATCAATGTCGTTTTTTGGGTACGATCATGGGTAGGGGTAGGCGTCTCAAATCCTATTTGGATTATGAAAATGCGCTAGGTGACGGCATAGGAGTGGGCTATGGCCAAAGTTATCAGCCCTGGCTTAGAGCTCAGGACGTTAAATCCCGTGGAAACCGTTCGATAGTCTTTGGCCTTAAGACGTTTCGAAACCATCATCTCCTTTCTTCTGTCGAAAGTAACTTTTTCTATCTGGCTGAGTTTAATGACTCGGTGATTGATATCCGGGAACAATTCCCACTCTTTCCTCTCCGGCTTACCCAACAAATAGCAAATCATCTACATTTTCAACATCCTATGGTGAGGGGAGTAAGAGGAGTACCTGTCGAAGTTCTGAATGTTATGACAACCGATTTTTTACTGACCTTGAGAACTCCTGAAGGCGGACTTCGATACAAAGCTGTAGCAGTAAAACAAAACGAGAGCATACCTGAACGCGAAGCCCAAAAACTTGAAATAGAGAGGATGTTTTGGCAGTTGATTGATGTTGAGTTTCAAATTTATGTTGGCTCGGAACTCAATAACGTCGTCGGTAAAAATATTTGTTGGGTTACTTCTGTATTAAGAGATGGTTCTGTATTTTATGATAAATATCCTCTTGATAAAATCCTATGGAAGCTTAAACCAGATGTTTATCCCATAGTGGGACTACGTGCAATGATTTCATCAATCATTGGGGTAGATGCACAAGAAGCGATGATGTTATTGCAGGCAATGATTGGATTAAAAATGATAAAAATTGATTTATCATATCCAATACTCGAAACCGGTCTGATAAAGATAATATCCAATGGCCACTATATAGGACTGAACGCAAATGGATATTATTAGAAATTCAGTCTGGCTCTCTCAAGGCACTGATTTGCTTGCAGAGGGGCTTTATCGTGTTTTGGATTTTGACAAAAAGGTTGATTTGTTAATTTTGTTTAAAATAAAATCAGAAAGAACGGGTAAGCCAATTCCTTTCTCATTTTCATTGTTTAAATATTATATTGAATCAAATAGCATAACTTGTAAAGATTATATATACCCTTCATATATGTTAGTAGATGAGAAAGAAATAACAGATGAAGACAGGGGAAGGCGAGATGAAAATTACAATATCATTAAAGATCTTGTAGATGACAGAATGTTTCTGTTCGACTATGCATTACATAAAAAGTCTCACCTTTTAATGGACTACTCCAGAAATAAAAAAATATCACAATATACTATCAGAACGCTTCTGGCGTTGTACTGGCGACATGGGCAGGATGTTTATGCATTACTACCCGCATTCTCGAACTGTGGTGCCGCTGGGAAAAGTAGAATCAAACATGAAATTAAACTTGGGAATTCCAAGAAAAACAGAGCATTACCTAATGAACGTTCACGTGTTTTCATTCTTAATGAAAGAGATATAAATAATATTAGAAAATCTCTCATTATGTATCATTATAAAGTTAACGGAGATACGATAAAGAAAACATTAGAGAGACATATTGATTTGTATTTTAGGGATGAAATTAAAACAGCGAACTTAGAAAATAGAGCTCCATATGTTCCTTCTTTAAAACAATTTTCATACTGGAATAAAAAACTCTTCACTAAAGATTTCTCGATAAAGAAGAAGAACACGAAAAAAGAAATAGACCTCAAAATGCGGGCGCTTTTAGGTAGTGCGGCTAATACAACTGTTTTACCGGGTGATGTTTTCGAAATAGACTCAACTGTCGCTGATGTACATCTTATTTCGAGTTTAAACAGACGAAAAGTCATTGGGCGCCCAACTATTTATACAGTGGTGGATCGCGCAACAAGAATGATTGTTGGCCTTCATGTTTCTTTATACCATGCTTCATGGCGAGCTGCCCGACAAGCGTTAGCAAATTGCTTTATGCCAAAAAAAGAATATTGTAGATTATTTGGAATCTCTATTACTAATGATGATTGGCCTTGTTCTCATATTCCATTAACATTGATGTGTGACAACGGGGAGATGATTGGTCTTAAACCTCAGGAAAAGATGACCCCCCTGACAAAACTTGAGTTTGCGCCAGTCGGTAGAGGCGACAGAAAAAGCATTGTTGAACGCTGTTTCGGTATTCTAAATGATGAAGTTATTCATAGGCTTATTGGAACAACACGAAGGGGTAAGATTGTTAAAGGAGAGCCAACACCGCAATCCAGGGCTTGTTTAACGATTCAGGAGGTCACGTCTTTACTGATTCGGGAGATACTTGCACATAATCAGAGAACATATGAAGAACTGGCTTATATCAATCCCTTACTGATTGAAAATGATCTCGTAATATCACCAAAAAATAGTTGGATGATAAGCTTAAAGCACGGGAGATTCAGCGCAAGAGCCGTTGGGGCCGACGAAGTGATCGCACGATTGTTGATCCCTGTGAACGCTAACATTACCGCCGGTGGGATTCAGTACAATAATCTTTTTTATGAATGTGATCCAGACATTGCATCAGGTGCCAGAGTATTTGGAAGAACCACTTGTGAAGCAAGAATAGATGACAATTGCGTAGATTATATATATGTAAGATTTGACAAAAATAGCATTTTCAAAAAGCATTACCTGCTTAAGAAAAGAGATATATTTAAAGGTAAAGCTCATCTTGATACAGATGTAATGGCTGATTGGGTAGATACTCAAAAAGAAATTAATTTATTTACTCTGGATTCACTCAGCAATATCAATAATAAAGATGATTTTAACAAGAAAGGTAACGAAAGATTAAATGAAATATACGAATCTCGACGGGTACATGGTAAAGATATTAAAAAGAACAGGAAAAATGAACTTGATTCATTAGGGCGAACTGATGTTGCTAATGGAAGACCTGAACCCCTACTTCCGTCATCCAGTAAGGTTCTGCTTTTGCCTGGCCGGGAGGAGAAACAAAGATGGTTAAAAGGTAAGAAGAAGACTGAGGACGCAGAATAATGAACCTTATACGGAGCGTTTCAGCGATATATAAAGAACAGGAGTTACCTGAGTATCGTGGCAACCCCTTAATTGAAGCACTTCCTGAAGCGCTTACGGAAGATGAAGTACTTCTGGAAATGAGTTATTTTCCCGAAATTGACGAAAAAATCCGCTGGACTGCCCCGGCGAATGTTAGAGAGCAGTATGTCGAACGTATAAAGAAATTCCGTTGCCCTCAAACCAATCTTATCCAGGCTTATAAAATGATTTTACGGGCACTTAGGGAAAGCTATGCAGCCCGTAATCCTTTAAAAAGCGGAACTATTCAATATCTTCATTACTATGGGACTGAGCGTCCTGATATTGAACCCGAAAGTGGATATTTTAAATCCCAGGCTGAAACCATTACGATAGTTGGAATGAGTGGTTCTGGAAAAACTACCATGATCGAGCAAGTCATGGATCATTTCCCTCAGATTATAGAACACAGCAGCTATAAAGGAGTTTTTCCCGGCTTCAGTAAGCAAATCGTATGGGTAAAGATTAATTGTCCATACAACTCAAGTGTGAGAGACCTTTGTGAAGAGATTTTACAAAAATTAGATGATGCAATTGGTATTGAACGAACTACACCAGAGATTAGAAATGGTGCTCTGGCTCGCCAGATTGCGCAAAGAATAAAATCATCATTTTTAGGTATCCTTGTTATTGATGAAATGCAGAGGCTAAAATTTTCAAGAACTGGAGGTGAGAGTAAGTTGATTGATTTTTTACATGAAATTGTAGATTCGATGGGGGTATCTATGGTTTTTTGTGGAAATCATCCTTTTGACGAGACTCTGACAAAGAAAATGAGAATTGCCAGGCGGGCAGAGTCTGGTGGTTATATGAAAATTTCAAATGTCAGATACGACTCACAAGACTGGCAATCGTTTATTCATTATTTATGGCCATTACAATGGACAAATGTTGAAACACCATTAAATGATGAGTTAAACGAAAAATTATTCATTTTATCTAAAGGCAACATTGGATTGGCTCAGATGATTTATCGGGGGGCACAATTAAAGGTTATCGGTAGCGGTAATGAAATCATAACTGGTGCAGTCTTGTCGGCCTCTGTACCGGTACTCGTAAGCCATACGGAGGAATATAAGGATACTTTACTCCCGGGGGCAGCGACTGAAGACGAGGAAGCCAAATGGCTCTCTGCATCTAATGAAAGTGATGCTTCGGCTAAGTTCATGTCAGAGAAGCCCTTAAAAGCTTTGATCCCTGGAGATATAGACAGGCCACAGCACAAGGAATTCGTAAGAAAAATAGACGAGGTTATGCGCAATTTCGACGAGAAAATACTGTCTCTTGACCATGATCTTGTTATCACCAGAACAGCTGAAAAGAAAAATACCTACGATGCTCTTCAGCGTTGCGGGCTTATAAATACAGATCCACTTAATAAATTGTAATGAGGTCATCAGTTCGTAACGGTCAAAGAGAGGTGGGGTAAATGAGAATGTTGTCTGTTTTACCTGATGAATCCTTGTTCAGTCGGTTTTGTCGGACAGCTACCGTGTACGGTATGTCCCCATCTTCTCTGTTAACGATCATTTTCCACAAACCTGATATGAGCGTCCATCCAATTCTCAATTCAGGATTAAAGGCTATTTCTCTTCATACATCCGAAAGTGCAGACCAGCTCTGGCATGAACAGACTTTACTCCCTCTGTTTGCCTGGGCACTACCAATCAGTCGTAATGAAATTATGGATTTCAACACGACCCCTGCCAGGCTTAATCGATTGTGCCGCCTTAGTAATTTTTCACTAGGACAGCGGACACTATTGAAGTTTTGCCCGGTTTGCGCTCGTGAAGATACTTTTCATTATGGTGTTACTTATTGGCATCTGGCGCATCAACTTCATGGGGTTACAACCTGCCATCGGCACCAGGTAGTGCTTGAAAGCATCAATGTCCCTTCTGCACCGCACATACGTATTGGACTGATGCCTCCTGTTTCGTATACAGAACAACTCAGCAATGAGACAGACTTCGATTTTGCTAAATTTTGTTATGAGTCCATAAATATAATCAGAAGAAAAGAAATTTGTCACCCAAATTACATGGATGTACTTAAAAAGTTAAATTTATTATCATTGGACGGGAATCTGAAGAAAAATGTATTTTACGCACATGTTTATGCTAAGTGCCAGTTATTTGGGGAGGGTTCATCGGAGCTTCTACCGACATCCCTTACTGATTATCACTACTGGGAGCCTATACTCAAAGATAAATGTTGTCAGCATCCCACAAAGCACCTTTTGCTTTGTTATTGTTTGTTAAATACTTGCTGGCCAACGTATGCAGGAAGTCGTCCTAATAAAAAGAAAGAAATCTTTAAAAGTCATAAGGAATACAGCTTTCATATGGCTGAAAATAATACTAGTGTTAGCAACCTTGGGAGAGAATTTAATCGCAGCAGATGTTACATTAAAACACTTATTTATAAAAAATACCTGAGGGCGTTTAAGCGAAACACAAAAATTAATATATTCACTGAATTGCTTATCAAGTCTATGGCTGTAAGGGGGTTTAGTCTGGCATCCATAGCTGAGAAAAACTCATTATCGGAAGGAACTGTATCCTCTGTAATTTCATCTTGTTACGGTTTATGCTCATGGCGTAAAAAATGTAAAAAAGATTCTTTAAGACGGCGTCATAAGCAGAAAATATTAAGATTTATACATAATCAATCCATTTCTGTAACGCGAAAGTTAGTCAAGGAAAGTTGTTATGCTAGTTTCTTTTGGCTAAATAAACATGAAAATGGCTGGCTTAATTCCTGTCTTCCTAAAGCAGTACGATGTTATAGAAATAAAAGAGTAGACTGGAGCGAGAGAGATATAATCTCATCATCATTAATAAATGTTGTTTTATCTCAGGGGCAATACCCGATGTCACTTACAAGCCTGGATGCTTTACTGGGGGGGCATAACTGGCTTTTGAAATACAGAGATAAACTACCAATGACAATGACACTTCTCAGGAAAAAGAATCTAATTAAATAAGAGGGAGTGATATGGTTTACGAAAATGAATTGTGGCACAGTTTTCTTCTGCGTTCACAGATAATGTATAACTTATCCAATTGCAGGAACATAATATCTAAGCATGGTGAACTAAGGTACGATGCCTTTCCTCGGCTCGAACTGATTGATATGTACAAATTGCATAGTTTGCAGGATATATATGACATTCTTGCCACAAGAAATGGTTATATACTAACTTCCAATATAGTGTCGTTATCTTCTGGTGTTTACGGGTATTTCAACGCTGTTGAAGATGCCTGTCGAAATAATTTACACATAACTAATTCATATCCATTGGTAAACATCTCAAAGATTCGTTACTGCCATAAATGTATTATTGAAGATATACACTCTAAAGGCATTGGTTATCTTCGTCATAGATGGTTGTTTGAATCTAAATGTGCAGCTCATAGTACCTGTTTATATGAGGTTTGTTTTGACAACTATTTGGATGCAGTGAAAGGACTTAGTGACTTAATTATAAGTGGAATAAATCCTCATGGTTATTGTTCCCTTGTGGTTGACATTTCAAATCCTTTCAAAACTCCAGTGTATTTATTGCCATGTGCCAGGGATAAAATTTTAAAATGGATTTCTGACAATAAAAATGAGCTGGTTTACTTTCTCTTTGACCTCTTTAAAAGTAAATCGCATTCTAGTTTATTAAAGGTTATTGAAGTCAGGATAATGCATAGTAGTTATATTTCTGCGGTGTTCAGGATATTGAGTGAGGTTAATTTTTGTAATTTCAACTCATTTATTACCGATTTATTCGAGGACGTAAGTTATGCCTCTGTTGGACTTGATGATTATTCTGTTAATGTGGATTTTCTCAGGCTAAAAGCCGCAGATTGCAAATTTTGCCGGTTCAATGGTAAAAATTTTTGCTCACTTTTTAATGTAAAGCTTCTTCGCTAATTTTTACTTCATTTATAAACTACTAAGAAAGCTAATAAGATAGGGTTATATATTTTGATTAGGGCGGGAATAAATTATCACTTCCCGAGTATCCCTGGGGGTTACCACCTGAGTATGATGCCGGTTAGCAACAACGTCTAAAAGACCTACGATCACGATAAATGTCACTGGGTCACTCTCAAGCAAAGTGGTCAGGGGTGCTAGATACCAGTACTGCTTACTCAACACGGCCTTGTTTTTGAAAGATGCCGAATCTTGGCAAGAGGCGTATTACAGCCTATAGTCTGTTAATGAGTATTACAGCTTATCTGCTGTAAATCCATTCGTTGTGCTTGTTAACCCGTCGATACGGAAGATCACTTATGAACACTCAATACGCTTTGAAGACCTTGAATCAGTTGCGTCCTGTTTTAATCGGCTTTCGCAAAGCCAATGGACTGACGCAAAGAGATGTTTCTGAACGTTTGGGTGTAACACAGCAAACTTATGCCCGACTGGAGGCCAACCCTGCAAGTGTGGGTTTTGAGCGTTTGTTTAGAGTGTTCAGCGTCCTTGGAGTGGAGATCGTACTTTCATCCAGGGAACCATTGTCAGATGCAAAGCCCGAATACGGAGCTTTGCACAATGATTCTTCACTTCCAGCCAGGCGGGAGAAATGGTGACGCCATGCGCTTCCCGGTCTAATTGTCTGCAGCAATATTAACCCCTTAGCGGCCTGAAGTATCAGGTTGCTATGAAGCCTTTCGTTTCTTCTGTTATGTTAAATACACCAGTTTGAGCTGTTTCGGACAACCATAAATTATCTCTTCACTCTTAAATGAAAATTTTATGTCGATCACATTATCGATGAATTTAGGAAATAATCCGTAAATGAAAATCTATCTACCTTTAAATTTATCAATGTCCGTACGACATAATTAATATCAAAGAATGTGTATTATTATCATTTAAGTCATAAAAGCCATGAGTCAGTTCCAAAAAATATAATGAGCATTGAAATTATTACCCATCATTCTGGAGTTTTAACTTAGCCATGTATCGAACCACAAGTTGGCTTCCGGTGTTTTGAGGAGCAGTAAAGTTCAGAAAGCGCGACCAGATCATAATCCAGAAATGTCGTTAAGATATTCTGAATAACGGTTATCCCTGCATGTTGGCAGGCATTTGAAAATATATTTTGTATTCAGGTTGCAGCAAAACGCTTTCTTACACACAGGACTTCATATGCGGCTCAGAAAATTAAAACTGAAAAACTTCAGAGGCTACAGAAACTCTACTGAAATCATTATTGATGAAAGCATGACGGGTATTGTCGGTCGTAATGACTTTGGGAAGTCAACGATTCTGGAAGCGCTGGCTATTTTTTTTGAAACAGAAGGAATGAAGGCTGACAAGAATGACATGAACTGTTTCAGCCTAAGAGAAGGGGACGGCCGTTTTGAAATAGCCTGTGAATTTGATGACCTGCCCGATTTTATCATGATCGACGACAGGGTGCAGACCACGCTCGCCTCAGAACATCTGCTGAATGAAGACGGCAATTTTGAAATCGTCAAAACGTTTAAAGCAACGACCTCAGGAAAACCGGAGCAGACCTGCATCCGCTGCATCCATCCCGAAGAGGAGCCCCTGAGAAACTTACTGGCAATGAAAATTTCCGAGCTCAGGGCGGTGGGAAAAGAAGCTGAAAAAAATGTGGCGGATAAACGCACTGCATCGTTATGGCGTCAGGCCATCAGGGAAGCCGCCGCTCCCTATACCTGTTCTGAAATGTTGCTGGATGTCGATAAAGAGTTTGGAACCGACACAAAATCATTATGGGGTAAGATCCTCGATTTGCTGCCCACGTATGCGATTTTCAAAGCCGACAGGGAAAGCAGCGACGGGGATTCAGAAGCTAAAAACCCCTTACAGCAGGCCGTAAAAGACGCTCAGGCTGCGCTGCAGGACAAAATTACAGCGCTGGAAAATGAGATCCAGGACAGCGTACTGGATGTCGCACAGAGAACGCTGGATAAATTACGTGAAATGGCCCCCGAACTCGCCAGTGAACTGACTCCACGATTTAAGGAGAAACCCAAGTGGACCTTCAGTTTCACCCTGGACGGGGAAAATGGCATCCCCATCAATAAGCGCGGCAGCGGGATAAGGAGGCTTATCCTGTTGAATTTTTTCCGGGCTGAGGCCGAGAAGCATGTCGCGGGGACGCCCAGAAATGTGATTTATGCCATAGAGGAGCCTGAAACGTCACAGCATCCGAACTATCAGATGATGCTGATGAAAGCGTTACTGGCACTGGCAGGCCAGCCGCACCGTCAGATTATCGTCACCACCCATGTCCCGGCGCTGGCCGGATTGATCCCTGTCGAAGGCGTACGTTATGTCACCCAAAATGAGGCGGGTGAACCCGTAGTAAAAATGCCGGATGACGCTGTGCTGAAGGAAGCCACTGAAAGCCTGGGGGTGCTGCCAGAGACCGGTATGGAAAGGGCGCAGGGGATAGTTCTGGTAGAGGGAAAGTCGGATGTCACTTTCCTGAGGCATGCGGCCAGTTCATTAAAACAGTCAGGTATGTTGCCAGCCTCTCTGGAGGACGTGAAAATAGTGCCAGTCCTCATAGGAGGGTGTGGCAGCGTCAAACACTGGGTGACATTGAATCTGGCCAACGATCTGGGGCTTCCCTGGTGCGTATTTCTGGACTCCGATATTGGGGGAGACCCTGCACAGGTTCTGTCCATTCAGAAACGTAAAAAAGAAGTGGAGGATGCCGGTAAGGTATTCTTCGCCACGCGCAAACGTGAAATAGAGAACTATCTCTGCCCGGATCTGATTGAAGAAATGACCGGTGTAGCCGTCACGTTTACGGACACCTGTGATGCTAAAAAAATAATTGGCCGGGCGGTGGGAATGAAACCCGATAATGTGCTTGATAAATTCTGGCCCCGGATGACAGCGGAAAGAATCATCTCAAGATCAACCTATCATGACGGAATGCAGGAAAGGATTGAGCTGGTTGAGATCCTGAGCGATATTGTTGCCATGACGAGATAATGTGTAAAAATTATCGCAGCTGCATATATTCCGGTCCACAGCAAAGGACCGGAGTATAGTATATAAAAAACCCGAAATTAATCGGGTTTTAATTATTTAACGTTTAACAGGCTCCCGTGCCCGGGAGTGAATTAAAATTACGCTTATTATGGCTTTTTTGCAATCTTTATTTTTGACTGCCAAGCCATTTATTCATCTGCTCGATTTCACCTTTCTGAGCTTTAATGATGTCCTGCGCAAGCTTTCTCATTTCGGGATCTTTTCCGTATTTGAGCTCGGTCTCAGCCATTGCGATTGCCCCTTCATGGTGTGCGATCATACCTTTTGCAAAGGCCTTATCGGGATTGGATTCATTAACGGCGGCCATCATTTTTTCATGCATATTTTTCATGCCAGCCATATATTCCTGTGATGATGCCGATGAGTGCATATCTGACATTTTCATTTCCGAATGTTCAGCAGAAATGGCTGGCAGGGATAACATTAATATTACAAAAAGGGTGTTTTTGATTTTCATATAATAATTCCTTTCAGACAGGTACCGGTTAAGTGTAGCTGAGTCAGACAAAAAAGCCCCCTGACGGGGGGCAAAAATGTAGCAACGTTGTTTCAGGAAAATCTATCAGGGAAAAGGTAACAGCACGGATACTACCGTCGCATTCAGCCTGCATTGATCATGCGGCGGTGCGCTTCGGCCATGGCCTGATGTGGGCCGGATTGCCCGTTATTCATGAATTCATGGGCAACCGCTGCTCTTTCATGCTCATTCATCGCCGCGTAAGACGTTGACGGGACGGTCGTGGATACCGTGTTATTTCCCATCATCTTCTGATGACTTTCCACCATTTTCTGGTGCGCATCCGCCGAGCCGTTCGTCATGGTTTCATGAGCAATAATGGCCTGTTCATGCTGGTCCATACCGGTCATACGAGGAGCAGTCCCCTGGATCCCGACAGGAGCCGCAGCAGACTGCATCTGGTGAGCAGGAGCCTGTGCATTGTTGACGCGATCATGGATATTCACGGTTTCAGTGGCCCAGGCCGATGAAATTAAACCAAAGCCCAGCAAAGATGCTAATACGATATTTTTCATGATAACTCTCCATTTCTGAATTAGTGATGTCCGGGGAAGTACAACCGGTGTTTTCAGTTTCATAACTTAAACAGGTTAGGCAGTTATTATTTCTCCGGGAGATGGCTGGATATTCATTCCTGGCGTACTCTGACGCCGGGTATTGATGAAGCAATCCAGCCTTCCTGATAAGTTGCACTAATTATATCAAATGGCTTCTGTTTGCTGCATGACAGGCTAATGACATCTTTGTCATTTAAATCTTTATTCTCAGTGTTGGGGATCCGGAATCATTTTCTCCAGTCTGGGTACGGATAAAATAAAACGTGTCGAGCGTATATCCGATTCCACATGCACTCTTCCGTGATGTGCTTCCACGATTGACTTCACAATCGCAAGACCGATGCCGCTGCCTTCTCCTTTTCGTTGTCTGGACGGATCCACCCGATAAAAACGGTCAAACAGCCTTGATAAATGCTCTTCAGGGATTGGTTTCCCCGGATTTTCAATCACAAGGTCAAAAAAGCTCCCCTGTTTTCTTATTGAGACGGTGATTGCCTGTCCCTCAGGGGTATAACGCAGGGCATTGGATAACAGATTATTGATCGCTCTTCTGAACATTTGTGGATCTCCCTCGACCAGACAGGGCATCCCGTTAAATTTGAGCGTGATATTGCGTTCTTCGGCCCAGGCTTCGAAAAACTCGAAGACTTTCATGACTTCCGCTCTGAGGTCAAACATGACCCTGTCAGGTATCAGCTGATTATTATCTGCCTGTGCCAGGAACAGCATGTCGCTGACCATTTTGGTCATCCGGTTATACTCTTCAAGACTGGAATAGAGGACATCCTCAAGTTCCCTCTGTGTTCGATCCTGACTCAGTGCGATTTCAGTCTGCGTCACCAGATTGGTGATGGGCGTTCTGATCTCATGCGCGATATCGGCAGAGAAATTGGCCTGGCGGGTAAAGACATCCTCAATCTTTCCAATCATATGATTGAACGAGATAACCAGTTGCTCCAGCTCAATGGGAACGCGTGTCGGTTCCAGTCGCGCATCAAGATTCTCGGAGGTGATGTTTTTAATGGCATTGCTGACATTACGAAGGGGCAGGTGCCCCTGACGGACAGCGATTCGAATGATCAGAACAATCAACAGGCTTATCACGACGGCAATCGCAATCAGGTTCTTTTTCAGCGCATCGAGGTAATGGAGATGGAAATTAATGGATAGGCCAGTCAGCATGACATAGTTCTGCTGTTTGCCCTGAAATATCGCCTGACCAGAGGAGGCGATAATCCTGTATGTTTCCATCTTCATTTCGGACCCGGTATCCATCGGTCCCGCAGGATCCTCCACCGTCCAGAGAAAGACATCCCGTGCGCGGCTGTGCTCGCTAAAATCTGCTGAATTCACTGCCGGGCGTAGTGCCGCCCCCTGAGCTGAGCTAAAGAGCACTTCACCCCTGGGATTGAGGAGCAAAAGGGCAACGTTGCGGTAGCTGGCAATTGATTCCTTTATTTTGCTTATTTTTTTATCATCCGGATCCACCGGGGACTGCAGTATACGGTTCAGTGTGGTGCTGATTTGTTGAAGATCGCTGACATCCTGCTCGGCAAAATGATTTTCAACAGAATGCAGCATAAACCAGGTGAAGGCGATAAAAGCCAGTATCGTGGACAGGCTGATAAAAAAGGTCAGCCGCAGAGCGAGTGAGAAAGGGCGTCTGGAAGGTTTGCTATGCATCCGGGACCTCCAGCATGTAGCCCACGCCCCGGACTGTCTGGATCAGCTTTGTCCCGTAATCGTTGTCTATTTTAGCGCGGAGTCGCTTTACTGCGACATCGATCGCATTAGTGTCGCTGTCAAAATTCATGTCCCAGACCTGAGAGGCAATCAGGGAGCGGGGAAGAACCTCTCCCTGATGGCGAATGAAGAATTCCAGCAGGCTGAACTCTTTACTGGTGAGCACAATGCGGTTTCCGGCGCGACTGACTTTTCTGGATACGAGATCAATCGAGAGGTCAGCCACCTTAAACTGGCTTTCCGTGATCATCGTGTTTCCCCGCCTCAGAAGGGTTCTCACCCGGGCGAGCAGTTCGGCAAACGCAAAGGGTTTAACCAGATAATCGTCCGCACCCAGTTCCAGTCCTTTGACCCTATGTTCGATCGTGCCGAGGGCTGTCAGCAGTAAGACCGGCATACCCTTTCCGGCAGTGCGCAGCATGCGGATGATATCCCAGCCGTTCACATCAGGTAGCATGATATCCAGAATGACTAAATCATACTCGGCTGTCATGGCGAGATGATATCCGGTAAGACCATTATCAGCGTGATCCACTACGAACCCTGCCTCTGTAAGCCCTTTGCTGAGATATTCACCTGTTTTAATTTCGTCTTCGACGATCAATATTTTCATCTTGCTCCCCGGCTGGCTGCTAATGTCATTCTATTGCGCCCACGATCGTTATCAACGGATTACAGCAAAAATGACAACATTGTCATTATCCTGTCACTCGGCAAACAGAGAGCGTTAGGTAAAGTACCCCTATCAATACTCTGGACTTCATTTGAACCATTTACCAGGTCTGCCTGGACGAGAAGCAATATGTTCAAATTAAAACTACTCAGCATCAGCACAATCTTCATTCTGGCTGGTTGTGTCTCTCTGGCGCCTGAATATCAGCGTCCGGCAGCACCGGTACCCCAGCAGTTTTCACTGTCCCGTAACAGCCTGACGCCAGCGGTGAATGGCTATCAGGATACGGGCTGGCGTAACTTTTTTGTCGATCCCCAGGTCACCCGGCTGATTACTGAAGCCCTGACTAATAACCGTGATTTGAGAATGGCTGCACTGAAGGTTGAAGAGGCCCGGGCCCAGTTCAACGTCACGGATGCAGATCGTTATCCCCAGCTGAATGCCTCATCCGGGATCACATACAGCGGTGGTCTGAAAGGTGACAAGCCGACCACACAGGAGTACGACGCAGGTCTGGAGTTCAGTTATGAGCTCGATTTTTTCGGCAAACTTAAGAACATGAGTGATGCTGATCGCCAGAACTACTTTGCCAGCGAAGAAGCCCGTCGGGCCGTACACATCCTGCTGGTATCCAACGTTTCACAAAGCTATTTCAGCCAGCAACTGGCGTACGAACAACTTCGTATTGCGCGGGAAACGCTGAAAAATTATCAACAGTCCTATGCTTTCGTTGAGCAGCAGCTCGTGACCGGGAGTACGAACGTTCTGGCACTTGAACAGGCGCGAGGACAAATCGAAAGTACCCGCGCCGAAATAGCCAAACGAGAAGGCGATCTGGCTCAGGCAAACAATGCCCTGCAACTGGTGCTGGGAACGTACCGCGCACTTCCGTCAGAAAAAGGGATGAAAGGCGGGGAGATAGCCCCAGTAAAATTGCCACCAAATCTGTCTTCACAAATTTTGCTGCAGCGACCGGATATTATGGAAGCGGAATATCAGCTGAAAGCGGCTGATGCCAATATTGGCGCAGCGCGAGCGGCCTTTTTCCCCTCAATTACCCTGACCAGTGGTCTTTCCGCAAGCAGTACGGAGCTGTCCAGCCTGTTTACGTCAGGAAGTGGAATGTGGAATTTTATCCCTAAAATTGAAATTCCTATATTTAATGCTGGCAGGAATAAAGCCAATCTGAAGCTGGCTGAAATTCGCCAGCAACAGTCGGTGGTTAATTACGAACAAAAAATTCAGTCAGCCTTTAAGGATGTTTCCGACACGCTTGCGCTGCGCGACAGCCTTAGCCAGCAACTTGAGTCACAGCAGCGTTATCTTGATTCACTTCAGATAACTCTCCAGCGTGCCAGAGGATTGTATGCAAGTGGTGCTGTCAGTTACATCGAAGTGCTGGATGCAGAACGTTCCCTCTTCGCTACCCAGCAAACCATTCTCGATCTTACCTATTCCCGGCAGGTTAACGAAATTAATCTGTTTACCGCGCTGGGTGGCGGTTGGGTAGAGTAAATTTATTTAATTAATCAGGAAATTAAAATGCGTAATTCACTTAAAGCCGTTTTATTTGGTGCCTTCTCTGTCATGTTTTCTGCCGGTCTTCATGCTGAAACACATCAGCATGGCGATATGAATACTGCCAGTGATGCTTCGGTACAGCAAGTTATCAAGGGCACCGGTGTCGTTAAAGACATTGATATGAATACTAAGAAAATCACCATTTCGCATGAAGCAATTCCAGCGGTGGGCTGGCCTGCAATGACCATGCGCTTTACTTTTGTTAATGCAGACGATGCTATTAATGCCCTGAAAACAGGCAACCATGTCGATTTCTCGTTTATTCAGCAGGGCAATATCTCCTTACTCAAAAGCATTAACGTGACGCAGTCCTGATTGGCTGTCCGGAGCGATTACATCCTGTGCGCCTGTACATTCACATAGGTATATGTGTGAGTTAACCGTCAGGCGCATATGCCAGGTGTTTTGATTTTTTAGCGGAAAATTGTATGGCTTCTTTAAAGATAAAATATGCTGCAATAATTATCAGCAGCCTCATAGCAGGGGGGCTGATATCGGTTACTGCCTGGCAGTATGTAAACTCAGCACAAAAGACAGAAAAAACAGAACAAAAGGCACCGGAACGAAAGGTGCTTTTCTGGTATGACCCAATGAAACCGGATACCAAATTTGATAAACCCGGAAAATCGCCCTTTATGGATATGGACCTGGTGCCAAAATATGCTGATGACAGTGGCGATAAAAGCAGTGGCGGGATCCGTATCGACCCAACCCAGGTTCAGAATCTGGGATTAAAAACGCAAAAAGTCACGCGAGGAATGCTGAATTATTCTCAGACAATCCCGGCTAATGTCAGCTATAACGAGTATCAGTTTGTTATTGTGCAGGCGCGTTCTGACGGGTTTGTCGAAAAAGTCTACCCCATGACGATTGGCGATCATGTGAAGAAGGGGACGCCACTTATCGATATTACCATTCCGGACTGGGTGGAAGCACAGAGTGAATTCCTTCTGTTATCCAGCACCGGTGGTACTTCCACGCAAATTAAAGGCGTTCTGGAACGGCTTCGCCTGGCAGGTATGCCGGAAGAGGATATTCAGAGACTGCGTTCTACCCGGAGCATTCAGACCCGTTTTACCATTAAAGCACCTATTGATGGTGTCATTACTGCATTTGACCTGCGCACCGGCATGAATATTTCGAAAGATAAGGTGGTGGCTCAGATTCAGGGAATGGACCCGGTCTGGATCAGCGCTGCAGTGCCAGAATCTATCGCCTATCTGCTGAAAGATACGTCGCAGTTTGAAATTTCGGTACCGGCTTATCCGGATAAAACATTCCATGTCGAAAAATGGAATATTCTTCCCAGCGTGGATCAGACAACCCGTACGCTTCAGGTCCGTCTCCAGGTTTCTAATAAGGATGAGTTTCTCAAGCCGGGCATGAATGCCTATCTGAAACTGAATACCAGGAGCCAGGAGATGCTGCTGATACCAAGCCAGGCCGTTATCGATACCGGCAAAGAACAGCGCGTGATTACTGTTGATGATGAAGGCAAGTTTGTGCCGAAACAGATCCACGTTCTGCATGAGTCACAGCAACAGTCCGGCATCGGCTCCGGCCTGAATGAAGGCGATACCGTGGTGGTCAGTGGCCTGTTCCTCATTGACTCTGAAGCCAATATTACGGGCGCACTGGAACGTATGCGCCACCCTGAAAAAACAGAAAGCAGTATGCCAGCAATGTCTGACCAGCCTGTAAATATGCATTCAGGGCACTGAGGAGACGACGATGATTGAATGGATTATCCGGCGCTCTGTCGCCAACCGTTTCCTGGTCATGATGGGGGCCCTGTTTCTCAGCATCTGGGGCACATGGACGATTATTAACACGCCTGTCGATGCCTTGCCTGACCTGTCAGATGTGCAGGTCATTATCAAAACCAGCTATCCCGGCCAGGCCCCGCAGATTGTAGAAAACCAGGTCACCTATCCACTTACCACCACCATGCTGTCCGTGCCTGGCGCAAAAACCGTGCGTGGTTTTTCACAGTTCGGTGATTCGTATGTGTATGTCATTTTTGAAGACGGCACCGATCTGTACTGGGCCCGTTCCCGCGTGCTGGAGTACCTGAACCAGGTACAGGGAAAACTGCCCGCCGGTGTGAGTTCTGAAATCGGTCCGGACGCCACGGGGGTGGGCTGGATATTTGAATATGCCCTTGTCGATCGCAGCGGAAAACACGACCTTTCAGAACTGCGTTCTCTGCAGGACTGGTTCCTGAAATTTGAGCTGAAAACCATCCCGAACGTGGCTGAGGTCGCTTCGGTTGGCGGCGTGGTGAAACAGTACCAGATTCAGGTCAATCCGGTAAAACTGTCTCAGTATGGTATCAGCCTGCCCGAAGTGAAACAGGCCCTTGAATCGTCTAACCAGGAGGCCGGTGGCTCATCCGTTGAAATGGCCGAAGCTGAGTATATGGTCCGTGCCAGCGGTTATCTTCAGAGCATTGATGATTTTAATAACATCGTCCTGAAAACAGGCGAGAACGGCGTGCCGGTTTATCTGCGGGATGTTGCCCGCGTGCAGACCGGGCCTGAAATGCGGCGTGGTATTGCCGAGCTGAACGGCCAGGGCGAAGTCGCTGGCGGCGTGGTGATCCTGCGGTCGGGTAAAAATGCACGCGACGTTATCACGGCAGTGAGGGATAAACTTGAGACGCTGAAGGCCAGCCTGCCGGAAGGCGTTGAAATCGTGACCACCTACGATCGCAGCCAGCTCATCGACCGGGCGATTGATAACCTCAGTTCCAAACTTCTGGAAGAGTTTATCGTGGTGGCCATCGTCTGTGCCCTGTTCCTGTGGCACGTACGTTCTGCCCTGGTGGCGATTATCTCTCTGCCGCTTGGTCTGTGTATCGCCTTTATCGTCATGCACTTCCAGGGACTGAACGCCAATATCATGTCGCTGGGAGGGATAGCGATTGCCGTCGGTGCGATGGTGGATGCCGCCATTGTGATGATTGAGAATGCGCATAAGCGGCTTGAGGAGTGGGATCATCAGCATCCTGGTGAGCAGATTGACAACGCCACCCGCTGGAAGGTGATTACCGATGCCTCCGTTGAAGTGGGACCCGCACTGTTTATCAGCCTGCTGATCATCACCCTGTCCTTTATTCCTATCTTTACCCTGGAAGGTCAGGAAGGACGTCTGTTTGGCCCGCTGGCATTCACGAAAACGTACTCCATGGCGGGCGCGGCCGCGCTGGCCATCATCGTCATTCCGATTCTGATGGGATTCTGGATCCGGGGGAAAATTCCTGCAGAGACCAGTAACCCCCTGAACCGGGTACTGATCAAAGCGTATCATCCATTGCTGTTGCGGGTTCTCCACTGGCCAAAAACAACCCTGCTGGTTGCGGCCTTGTCCATTTTCACCGTTATCTGGCCGCTGAGCCAGGTGGGCGGTGAGTTTCTGCCGAAGATTAACGAGGGCGACCTGTTGTATATGCCGTCGACCCTGCCGGGTGTCTCTCCGGCTGAAGCTGCAGCGCTCCTGCAGACGACGGACAAGTTAATCAAAAGCGTTCCTGAAGTGGCCTCTGTATTTGGCAAGACCGGTAAAGCAGAGACCGCCACGGATTCCGCACCGCTCGAAATGGTTGAAACCACGATCCAGCTCAAACCTGAGGATCAGTGGCGTCCAGGCATGACGATTGACAAGATTATTGAAGAACTCGACAGGACCGTCCGTTTACCGGGGCTGGCAAACCTCTGGGTGCCGCCAATCCGTAACCGTATTGATATGCTCTCAACCGGGATCAAAAGCCCGATAGGTATCAAGGTGTCCGGAACGGTTCTGTCCGATATCGATGCAACGGCGCAGAGTATCGAAGCGGTCGCCAAAACCGTACCCGGCGTAGTGTCTGCTCTCGCAGAGCGACTGGAAGGCGGGCGCTACATTGATGTGGATATCAACCGGGAAAAAGCCTCCCGCTACGGAATGACGGTGGGCGATGTGCAGCTGTTCGTCTCATCAGCCATCGGCGGTGCGACGGTAGGGGAAACGGTGGAAGGCGTGGCCCGGTACCCTATTAACATTCGTTACCCACAGGATTACCGCAACAGTCCGCAGGCGCTGAAACAGATGCCGATCCTGACCCCGATGAAGCAGCAGATCACACTGGGCGATGTTGCCGATATTAAAGTCGTTTCTGGACCAACCATGCTGAAAACCGAAAATGCCCGGCCAGCCAGCTGGATTTATGTTGATGCCCGCGGCAGGGACATGGTGTCGGTGGTTAACGACATTAAGACGGCCATCAGCGAGAAAGTGAAACTGAGACCGGGAACCAGTGTGGCATTCTCCGGACAGTTTGAACTGCTTGAGCATGCCAACAAGAAACTGAAGCTGATGGTGCCGATGACGGTGATGATCATTTTCATCCTGTTGTATCTGGCATTCCGCCGGGTTGACGAAGCCCTGCTGATCCTGATGAGCCTGCCGTTCGCCCTGGTTGGCGGAATATGGTTCCTGTACTGGCAGGGCTTCCATATGTCAGTGGCGACCGGAACCGGGTTTATCGCCCTGGCCGGGGTGGCAGCAGAGTTTGGCGTGGTCATGCTGATGTATCTGCGTCATGCCATTGAAGCGCACCCGGAATTGTCCCGTAAAGAGACGTTCACACCGGAAGGTCTTGATGAAGCCCTCTATCATGGTGCCGTACTGCGTGTCCGGCCGAAAGCCATGACCGTGGCGGTGATCATAGCGGGTCTGCTGCCAATACTCTGGGGAACCGGCGCAGGTTCAGAAGTCATGAGCCGTATTGCTGCGCCAATGATTGGTGGGATGATCACGGCTCCGCTGCTGTCCCTGTTCATTATTCCTGCCGCCTACAAATTAATCTGGCTGCGCAGACATAAAAAAAGCGTGTCATAACCCTGAAAGGGCGCCCCCAGTGGGCGTCCTTCTGCACTGATTCACCCTGACGTCAGGGTTTATATCGATAATATACAGAGGTGAGTATGAAAAAAGTGGTTCTAATGGCCCTGGCTCTCGGCCTGTCACTGCCTGCAATGGCGAGTGAAAAAGTCATTGATATGTACAAATCTGAAAACTGTGGCTGTTGTTCCCTGTGGGGCAAAGCGATGGAAAAAGACGGGTTCGAAGTGCGAACTCACGTCATGAATGATCAGGCGCTGTCAGCCCTGAAAGAAAAGCATGCTGTTCCTGCTGGACTACGAAGTTGTCATACCGCGGTTGTAGGTAATTTGATCATTGAAGGCCATGTGCCTGCGGCAACGATACATAAGGCCATGCAGTCTGGTTCGGGTATATACGGTCTCGCCACCCCCGGTATGCCAGCAGGAAGTCCGGGAATGGAGATGGGGGCCCGAAAAGAGGCTTACGATGTTATCGCATTCTCACCGGAGGGCAGTAAAAAAGTCTTCCAGCGAATCGAATAGTCAGCGGAACGGCTGATAACGGGACGCCGGCAGCAGGCACTCTTATGCCGGCGGCATTCGTGGTAATCGCATCCATGACATATCCTGAAGACAGAAAATGCTTCAGATATGCATAAGGAGAGTTACTGTGAAAAATGACAATGCAGTGGAACATAACAACCAGACTGCTTCTGAGCAGACATCATCCCCGGACGAGAGTCACGCATTGCATAAGGTGAGAGATCCCGTGTGCGGGATGGTCATCCTGCCTGACAAGGCGCACAGCAGCATTCGATACCAGGACCATCAGCTTTATTTCTGCTCCGCCAGCTGTGAGAGCAAATTTAAAGCCCATCCCGATCATTATTTTACCGAAGATGCCAGTGAACATCACCATCACCACGACCACCATGAAGTCAGCCCTGATAAGATAAAACAGTCTCACCGCCAGGCGGAGAAAGAGATTTCTGAAGGTGTGTGGACATGTCCGATGCATCCGGAGATACGCCGTAGTGGTCCCGGAAGCTGTCCTGTCTGTGGAATGGCACTGGAGCCGCTCGTAGCTACGGCATCCACGGGGACGAGTGATGAACTTCGCGACATGACAAGACGCTTCTGGCTGGGGTTGTTGCTGGCGTTTCCGGTTCTGGTACTCGAAATGGGATCTCATCTGTTTCCCGACTTGAGGAATACAGTACCGCCACAGTACAACACATGGCTGCAGCTGCTTCTGGCCTCCCCTGTCGTGTTGTGGTGTGGCTGGCCATTCTTCGCCCGGGCCGGAATGTCGTTACGTAACCGCTCCCTGAATATGTTTACCCTTGTTGCAATGGGCACCGGCGTAGCCTGGGTGTACAGCGTCATTGCAACCGTCTTCCCCTCCTGGTTTCCTGCATCGTTCAGAAACATGGATGGCCTGGTGGCCGTTTATTTTGAAGCCGCTGCAGTTATTACGGTGCTTGTTCTGCTGGGACAGGTTCTTGAGCTGCGGGCACGGGAACAAACCTCAGGTGCCATTACTGCACTACTGAATCTTGCCCCCAAAACCGCCAGGCGGCTGGATCATGACGGTCATGAAACGGATATTAATGCGGAAGATGTTCTGCCTGGCGATAAGCTCCGCATCAGACCAGGAGAGAGTATTCCGGTCGACGGTATTGTGATCGAAGGCAAAACAACCGTTGATGAATCGATGGTGACCGGGGAATCTATGCCGGTTACCAAAACGGAGGGTGACCCTGTCATCGGGGGGACCATTAATCAGACAGGTAGTCTCATCATCCGTGCAGAGAAAGTCGGTGATGAAACAATGCTCTCACGAATTGTTCAGATGGTCGCTGATGCACAGCGTTCGCGTGCCCCCATCCAGAGAATGGCTGACAGCGTTTCAGGCTGGTTTGTTCCTCTGGTGATACTTATCGCGGTTGTTGCTTTCGTGATCTGGTCTGTCTGGGGGCCCGAGCCCAGGATGGCGCACGGTCTCATTGCGGCTGTGTCGGTCCTGATTATTGCCTGTCCCTGCGCGCTGGGGCTGGCCACGCCGATGTCGATAATGGTGGGGGTGGGCAAAGGAGCCCAGGCCGGGGTGTTAATCAGGAATGCCGAAGCCCTTGAGCGTCTTGAAAAAGTGGACACGCTGGTTGTCGACAAAACAGGCACGCTCACGGAAGGTTCGCCTACGGTGACAGGGATTATCAGTCTCAATCCGGGTGGGGAAACATCTCTTTTGCGTGTAACAGCCGCAGTGGAAAAAGGCTCGCAGCATCCGCTGGGTATGGCAGTAGTTAAAGCAGCACAGGAAAAGGGGATCGCAATACCCGCAGTCACTCATTTCGATGCACCGTCGGGTAAAGGTGTCTCAGGCGATGTCGAAGGTCAACGGGTTGTTATTGGTAATGAACTGGCTATGCAGGAAAACAGTATCGTTATTGATAATCAAAAGGCCGTTGCGGATACGTTGCGGATGGAAGGCGCTACCGTTATCTATGTGGCCACAGACGGGGACCTTGCAGGCCTGATAGCTATCTCGGATCCCGTGAAAACAACCACGCCGGATGCGCTTAAAGCTTTGCGTCAGGCGGGGATCCGCATTGTTATGCTCACCGGGGATAACCAGCTTACTGCTGAAGCAGTCGCACGGAAACTGGGAATAGATGAGGTTGAAGCCGGAATTCTGCCGGATGGCAAAAAAGCAGTGATAACCCGACTGAAAGCGTCTGGCCATGTGGTTGCGATGGCCGGAGACGGTGTGAATGATGCCCCGGCGCTGGCAGCGGCTGACGTGGGTATAGCCATGGGAACGGGTACAGATGTGGCAATTGAAAGTGCCGGAGTCACCCTTCTCAAAGGCGACTTGATGATACTGAACAGGGCCCGTCATCTGTCAGAAATCACCATGAAAAATATCCGACAGAATCTGTTTTTTGCATTTATCTACAACGCACTTGGCGTGCCTGTGGCTGCAGGTCTGCTTTATCCTGTGTATGGAATACTGCTGTCGCCAGTTATTGCGGCGGCGGCCATGGCTCTTTCCTCCGTCAGCGTCATTGTGAATGCGTTGCGTCTGAAAAGTGTCAGGCTCGGGAAATAACACTGAGTGAAGGGGCTGTTACGAACAGAAGGAGTCCAGTATGAAAAGTACCACCTATGCGCTTATTGCTGTCGCCGCGATCGCGGCATTTGCCCTCCTGCGCGAACACTGGTCACATGTGGCAGGTTACTGGCCATATCTGTTATTGCTGGTCTGCCCGCTAATGCATCTTTTCCACGGCCACGGAGGGCATGGAGATCATCAACATCAAGGAAGTGAAAACGATAAAAAAAATTAATCCGGCAGACGGGGCCGCGTCGCGGCCCCGTTATCAGTCCAGGTATCGTTCGTAGTCTCTGGCATGCGCAAAGGCATGCTGTTCAAGTTTGTTATCAGCGGGTGCCGCTGCCCGGAACGCCAGTGAGTTAACAGGATTGTTATTGATGACCAGCTCGTAATGCAGATGAGGACCGGATGAACGTCCGCTGTTACCGGATAACGCAATAGCGTCTCCCCGGGTAACCCTGGCCCCTTTAGTAACGAGTATTTTATTGAGGTGGAGATAGCGAGTTTTAACACCGGCTTTTCCCGTTACTTCAACAAAATATCCCATGGTACTGTTGTATTCGGCCCGGGTGATTTTTCCGTCGATGACGCTGACTATTTTCGTGTTCATGGGCATGGAATAATCAATGCCATTATGGGGACTCACTTTTCCCGATACCGGGTTAAGTCTTGCAGGATTGAAAGGCGAACTGAGTCTTGCTGTGGCCGGTAACGGATAATCGAGACTGCCTTTCCCGGAAGTATCGGAAAGGTTATAGAACTTTTTATCTGATATACGATACGCCGTGTAATTAAATGAACCGGACGTAAATTTATAGGCCACGACACGTGATTTTCCCGCTTTCTTTTGCAGTACGAGTTTTAATGATTCATTTTTTTTCAAATGCCGCAGATTAAACCGGGAAGGCAAGGAGCGCTGAAGAGTAGCGATCTCGTTCGATTCCAGCCCCGAGCGGGTGGCTGAAAGGTAGGCATTTTCTTTTACGACATCGGTAGAATACATTTACTGGAATTCGCCGTTAGCATGAACACTGCGGCGTATGCTAGGGGTTTTCAGGAGGCGTGTCATCTGTCAGTTAATCGGGAGCACCGTTGATGGTCGTCATTTTTGTAACATATCTTGTTTCCCGTTTGCTCCTGAAGCTCTGGGAACTGTATGACCAGCCCGACGGTGATGATTAACGGGACTGAAACAGGTTACGGCAGAGCAATATGGGGCTCATGTCCTGCTACGTAACCCGTCAGTAAAGCCCTGCTGCGCACCTGACGCTAAGCACTAACCCGCCTGCAGTTACCTGGTCGAATACAGCCCGCGAAGCTTTCTTGCCTGCGTCTGATGTGCTTCCGCACCGGCATTATTGACCTGCTCATGCACGAGAGCGGCTTTTTCTCCGGCATTCAGTTCGTTAAAAGAAGAAGACGAGGTCTTTGAATTTGCATCACTGCCGGACAGCATTTTTTTATGTTCCTCAATCATTTTCTGATGCGCATAGGACGCGCTGTTGTTCATAAATGAATGAGCAACAATGGCCCTTTCATGTTCATTCATTTCAGAGAATGAGGGCGTGTTGTTTTTATTAACCCTGTCCGGTAAGTTTTCATGCGTCGAGGAATTCACATGACTGACGGCTGAGGCATTATTAACAAATCGATGTGCTTCATGGGCAATATCACTGGACTGAGCAAAAGCTGCCCCACAAAATAAAGCTGTAAACGCAGTGGTCGTGATTAATATATTCATGTGTAATTACCTTCTGAGGTACATAAAAGATGTCCTTATGATCATATATAAAAATAATCAACCTGTGGGGAAGATGACGTAAATGTAATACAGCTATGTACATTACACGATTGTAATGAATTTGTTTCTTAAGGTGTGCTAGATTCATTTCATTGTAAGTGGATGAACCAGTAATTTAATTTAAATCGGTTCTCGAATTCTGTCAGTAACCATACTTTAAATAAGGGAATGCGCATGCTGTTGAAAACGTCTCGACGAACTTTCCTGAAGGGGTTAACCCTCTCTGGCGTAGCCGGAAGTCTTGGCGTATGGAGTTTCAATGCGCGTTCCAGTCTGAGCCTGCCAGTTGCCGCATCCCTGCAGGGTACTCAGTTTGACCTGACCATTGGTGAAACGGCCGTCAATATCACGGGCAGTGAGCGTCAGGCCAAAACAATCAATGGAGGCCTGCCGGGGCCCGTTCTTCGCTGGAAAGAAGGTGACACCATTACCCTGAAGGTCAAAAACCGTCTTAATGAACAGACGTCCATTCACTGGCACGGCATTATTCTTCCGGCCAATATGGATGGTGTTCCGGGGCTGAGTTTTATGGGCATAGAGCCTGATGATACCTACGTTTACACCTTTAAGGTTAAGCAGAACGGGACTTACTGGTACCACAGCCATTCCGGTCTGCAGGAACAGGAGGGGGTATACGGTGCCATTATCATCGATGCCAGGGAGCCAGAACCGTTTGCTTACGATCGTGAGCATGTGGTCATGTTGTCTGACTGGACCGATGAAAATCCTCACAGCCTGCTGAAAAAATTAAAAAAACAGTCGGATTACTACAATTTCAATAAACCAACCGTTGGCTCTTTTTTCCGCGACGTGAATACCAGGGGGCTGTCAGCCACCATTGCCGATCGGAAAATGTGGGCTGAAATGAAAATGAATCCGACTGACCTCGCGGATGTCAGTGGCTACACCTACACCTATCTCATGAACGGGCAGGCCCCGCTGAAAAACTGGACCGGACTGTTCCGTCCCGGTGAAAAGATACGCTTACGGTTTATCAACGGCTCGGCAATGACCTATTTCGATATCCGTATCCCCGGGCTGAAAATGACGGTCGTGGCTGCAGATGGCCAGTATGTAAACCCGGTTACCGTTGACGAATTCAGGATTGCCGTTGCCGAAACCTATGATGTCATTGTGGAGCCTCAGGGTGAGGCCTATACCATCTTCGCACAATCCATGGACAGGACCGGTTACGCTCGAGGGACACTGGCCACGAGAGAGGGGTTAAGTGCTGCCGTTCCCCCCCTCGATCCCCGTCCTCTGTTGACCATGGAAGATATGGGTATGGGGGGAATGGGACATGATATGGCAGGAATGGACCACAGCCAGATGGGAGGCATGGATAACAGCGGAGAGATGATGTCTATGGACGGTGCTGACCTTCCGGATAGCGGGACATCCTCCGCGCCCATGGATCACAGCAGCATGGCCGGTATGGATCATTCCCGGATGGCCGGAATGCCGGGTATGCAAAGTCATCCTGCGTCAGAAACGGATAACCCACTGGTTGATATGCAGGCGATGAGCGTCTCTCCGAAATTAAATGATCCGGGTATTGGTCTTCGAAATAACGGAAGAAAGGTTCTCACGTACGCGGATTTGAAAAGCCGCTTTGAGGATCCTGACGGACGTGAACCTGGCCGTACCATAGAACTGCATTTAACCGGCCACATGGAAAAGTTTGCCTGGTCATTTAACGGAATCAAGTTTTCAGATGCCGCACCGGTGCTGCTGAAATACGGTGAGCGGCTCAGGATCACGCTGATCAACGATACCATGATGACTCACCCCATTCACCTGCATGGTATGTGGAGCGATCTGGAAGATGAAAACGGTAATTTCATGGTTCGTAAACACACAATAGATGTTCCCCCTGGTACAAAACGCAGTTACAGAGTGACAGCAGATGCGCTTGGCCGCTGGGCGTATCACTGCCATTTGCTCTATCACATGGAAATGGGAATGTTTCGTGAAGTCCGGGTGGAGGAATGATGCGAATGAAGAGAAATTTGAAGGCCATACCTGTTCTGGTCGCCGGTTTGTTTACCTCACAGCTTTCTATTGCGGCGGGCTCCGTCTCTGCAGATCCCCACGCCGGGCACGACATGTCTGCCATGCAGATGCCAGCAGATGAGAATTTCACTGAGATGACGTCAATGGAGCCCATTGTAACTGAGAGCAGAACGCCAATTCCGCCTGTTACCGATGCCGACCGGAAGGCTGCATTCGGCAATTTACAGGGGCATGCGATTCACGACAGTGCGATTAATTATCTGGTTCTGCTGGATCAACTGGAATGGCAACGGTCGGATAACACCAACAATTTCAGCTGGAGTGTTAACAGCTGGATTGGAGGCGACACAGATCGGATTTGGCTAAAGAGTGAAGGTGAACGAAGCAATGGGGAAACGGAGGCGGCTGAAGCGCAGTTACTCTGGGGACATGCGGTTGGCCCATGGTGGGATTTGGTTGCGGGTGTCAGGCAGGATTTCAGACCTGCTTCTGCCCGGACCTGGGCTGCTGTCGGTTTTCAGGGGCTGGCACTCTATAATTTTGAGTCTGAAATTACGGGTTTTGTCAGTAATGGCGGAAAAGCAGCCCTTCGTCTGGGAGGAGAATACGACGTTTTACTGACTAACCGGCTCATACTCCAGCCATCCTATGAGGTGAATTTCTACAGTCAGGATGATGAATCGCGGGGTCGCGGCAGGGGACTGACTGACACAGAGCTGGGGCTCCGGCTGCGCTATGAAATACGCCGTGAGTTTGCACCCTATATAGGCGTTTCCTGGAATCAACTTTACGGGAAAACATCCGATATGGCGAAAAGAGAAGGTGAGAAAGACCATCAGGTAGTATTCCTGGCGGGAGCCAGAATCTGGTTTTAACGCACTGATATAAAACACTCAACTAAACAGGTAAATAAAATGTCGATTTTAAATAAAGCCATTCTTACAGGTGGCCTCGTTATGGGCGTTGCTTTCTCTGCTATGGCCCATCCGGAATTAAAAAGCTCTGTGCCACAGGCTGATTCAGCCGTAGCGGCCCCGGAAAAGATTCAGCTTAATTTCTCGGAAAATCTGACCGTGAAATTCTCAGGTGCAAAATTAACGATGACGGGTATGAAAGGCATGTCATCACATTCTCCGATGCCGGTCGCGGCAAAAGTGGCGCCAGGCGCTGACCCTAAATCGATGGTCATTATTCCGCGAGAGCCTTTACCCGCTGGCACTTATCGTGTTGACTGGCGCGCGGTTTCTTCAGATACGCACCCTATTACCGGTAATTACACCTTTACAGTGAAGTAATATTATGAACGACCTGATTATGATTGTTATTCGTTTTCTTCTTTATCTGGATTTGATGGTAATATTTGGATTGCCATTTTTTCAGATATATGGAATAAGCGGTGTCAGACATGAAACCTATAACCTGACTAATTTCAGGTCGTTTATAACCTTTGCTGTTGTTACAGGCATCATTCTTACTGGCATTAATATGCTCCTGGTATCTAATGCCATGAGTGGAGTAACTGACCTCAGAGAATTATCCATCCATGTTATCGAGATGGTGATAGAAGAAACTGATGTGGGTATTAGCTGGATTGTCAGGCTCTGTGCCCTGTTTACCACACTCGGTGCTTTGTTCCTTTACACTAATAAGAGAGTATTGTCCTGCCTGCTGATGACGATGAGTGGGGGCGTGGCGCTGGCTACACTTGCCTGGGGAGGACACGCCGTTATGCATGACGGTCTGCATTACTATCTCCATTTACTGAGCGATCTGACCCATCTCGGTGCTGCAGGTGCCTGGACAGGTGCTCTGGTTGCATTTGCTATCCTGCTGATGCGCAGAAACGAGCATAATGCACAGAGCGTCATTGTGATATCTGACTCCCTGGCAAAATTTGCCACGGCAGGAACGGTGATTGTTGTAGCCCTGATCCTGAGTGCGCTGGTCAACTATCTGTATATTGCTGAGGGTAGCTTAACTCCCTTATTCAACAGTTCCTGGGGGAGGATATTGCTTGCCAAGACGGCTCTGTTTGTTCTGATGCTTCTTCTGGCTGCAGCAAACCGGTTTCACCTGGGTCCCCGGCTTGAAGTTATGGTCAGGGAAGGGAATTATGATCGCAGCGTTGCCCTGATGCGAAACAGCATCCTGACAGAATTCGTTGTTGCGATTATCATTCTGGGCGCCGTAGCGTGGCTCGGAATGCTTGCTCCGTCTCAGGTCAGCTAGGGGACAGCCAAAGCTCATGCGTGAGATTTTTACTTTCATATCAGCGAGTTGACCATGCAGCGTATTTTAATCGTTGAAGACGAACAAAAAACAGGTCGTTACCTGCAGCAGGGACTGGTTGAGGAAGGCTATCAGGCCGATCTCTTTAATAATGGCCGCGATGGTCTCGGGGCCGCGTCGAAGGGACAGTATGATTTGATAATACTGGACGTGATGCTGCCTTTCCTCGACGGGTGGCAAATCATCAGCGCACTGAGGGAGTCCGGGCACGAAGAACCGGTCCTGTTTTTAACCGCAAAGGACAACGTGCGGGACAAAGTGAAAGGACTGGAGCTTGGCGCAGATGACTACCTGATTAAGCCCTTTGATTTTACGGAGCTGGTTGCACGTGTAAGAACCCTACTGCGCCGGGCACGCTCGCAGGCCGCAACAGTCTGCACCATCGCCGATATGACCGTTGATATGGTGCGCCGGACCGTGATCCGTTCGGGGAAGAAGATCCATCTCACCGGTAAAGAATACGTTCTGCTTGAGTTGCTGCTGCAACGCACCGGAGAAGTGTTACCCAGGAGTCTTATCTCGTCCCTGGTCTGGAACATGAATTTTGACAGTGATACGAATGTGATTGATGTCGCCGTGAGACGTCTGAGAAGTAAAATTGATGATGACTTTGAGCCAAAACTGATCCATACCGTTCGCGGTGCCGGATATGTCCTGGAGATCAGAGAAGAGTGAGGTTCAAAATTTCCCTGACCACACGCCTGAGCCTGATTTTTTCTGCGGTGATGCTTACGGTATGGTGGTTATCAAGTTTTATCCTGATTAGCACCCTTAATGGCTATTTCGATAATCAGGACCGCGATTTTCTGACAGGTAAACTTCAGCTCACCGAAGAGTTTCTTAAAACAGAGACGTTCCGGAACAAAACGGATATTAAGTCATTATCAGAAAAAATAAACGATGCGATGGTAGGGCACAATGGTTTATTCATTTCTATAAAAAACATGGAAAATGAAAAAATTGTTGAACTCTATGCCAAAAATTCTGTTGTTCCAGCGGTCCTGCTTAATAAGTCGGGTGATATTCTCGACTATATGATCCAGACGGAAGAAAATAACACCGTGTACCGCAGTATCTCGCGGCGGGTTGCCGTGACGCCGGAACAGGGTAAAAGCAAACATGTCATCATTACGGTTGCCACGGATACCGGGTATCACACCCTGTTTATGGACAAACTCAGTACCTGGCTGTTCTGGTTCAATATCGGTCTGGTCTTTATTTCTGTTTTTCTGGGCTGGCTGACCACACGTATTGGTCTGAAACCGTTACGGGAAATGACCAGTCTGGCTTCCTCCATGACTGTACACAGCCTGGATCAGCGTCTAAATCCCGATCTGGCTCCGCCGGAAATCTCTGAGACCATGCAGGAGTTCAATAATATGTTTGATCGCCTGGAGGGGGCATTCCGGAAACTGTCAGATTTCTCGTCTGACATCGCGCATGAGCTGCGCACACCAGTCAGTAATCTGATGATGCAGACGCAGTTTGCACTGGCTAAGGAAAGGGATGTTTCGCATTACCGCGAAATTTTATTCGCTAACCTGGAAGAACTGAAAAGGTTGTCACGAATGACCAGTGACATGCTTTTTCTGGCACGTTCAGAGCATGGTCTGCTGCGGCTGGATAAACATGATGTGGATCTGGCCGCCGAACTGAATGAATTACGTGAGTTGTTCGAGCCCCTGGCAGACGAAACAGGAAAGACAATCACGGTTGAAGGAGAGGGCGTTGTTGCCGGAGACAGCGATATGCTCCGACGTGCTTTCAGTAACCTGCTTTCCAATGCAATCAAGTATTCTCCCGATAACACCTGTACAGCGATACACCTTGAGCGTGACAGTGACTGTGTGAACGTGATGATTACGAATACGATGTCCGGCCAGGTTCCCGCTAATCTGGAACGTTTGTTTGACCGGTTCTATCGCGCAGACTCATCAAGGTTCTACAACACGGAAGGCGCGGGGCTGGGATTATCAATTACAAGGTCGATCATTCATGCTCACGGCGGCGAGCTGTCAGCAGAACAGCAGGGGCGGGAAATTGTGTTCAAAGTGCGCCTGTTAATGGATTAATCCCGTTCTTCAGGAGAAACCCGGAAGGTGACAAAATTGTCATCATTCAGTCACGCGATAAACAGAGGCGGTTTTTTATAATCATACATAAATCAGGAGCAGAGTGATAACGCAATCGCCTGGTTCCTGGAGTGATGAATAACCCGCCCTGAGATCAAATGCTTTCTCTGTTATAAGCCGTTGATTGTTTGGGTATGAAAACACCGGAGACCCAACCATGAAAAAGATCCTTGTATCATTTGTTGCCATTATGGCTGTCGCTTCATCCGCCATGGCTGCAGAGACAATGAACATGCATGACCAGGTAAATAATGCCCAGGCACCCGCCCATCAGATGCAGTCAACCTCTGAAAAAAGCGCTGTTCAGGGAGACAGTATGACAATGATGGATATGAGCGGACACGATCAGGCTGCAATGTCCCATGAAATGATGCAAAACGGCAACGCTTCTGCCCACCAGGACATGGCGGAGATGCATAAAAAAATGATGAAAGGCAAACCAGGGGCCACCAACGAATCAGCAACGTCATTTTCAGAAATGAACGAGCATGAAAAAGCCGCTGTTGTGCACGAGAAGGCGAATAATGGTCAGTCTTCCGTTATTCATCAGCAGCAGGCTGAAAAGCATCGCAGCCAGATCACCCAGAATTAACCCGCAGCTCCACTTGTTAGACCCTCATTTGACGCCGAAGTCACTGGCTTACGCTCCCATTCGGGAGCGTTTTTTTTATTCTTTCATTTATCATTGAGTCTTATGGGAATGGATTTAATCAGTTACTTAATCCCTGCCTCAGCAACAAGTCCCGGAAAGAGCAGCTTTATATTCCGGGTTTTTCTGCTCATAACCTCAACGGTGGCGCTTAGGATGTACTTTGTAAGTACCCAGAGTGTGTGTCATCAGTACCGGTGTTAATGCACCAGCCCATTCCAGCCATGTATACCCATGTAAATCCCAACAGCAGCAATCAGGGCGCTTGAAATATAGGGGGCTCTTCTGGCGATGGTATTGAAGCCACTCCAGCGTTTGGCGACCTGACGAACGCTGATCGCCGCACCCACTCCAACCGTTACGAGGGTCAATGCCAGGCCGATACTGAAACAAACAACCAGTGTGGCACCCAGCGTAAGCGCTTTAAGCTGAAGGCAGATCAACAATACAGTTATAGCTGCCGGGCAAGGGATAAGCCCTCCTGTCAGTCCAAATATCAGGATTTGCCCGTTGGTTACTTCTTTCCCGTCGAAGCGGCGTTTTATGTCATTGGCATGAGCCAGTTCGTGAGCGTCCTGATACTCTTTCGAATTCACATCCAGCCCATCAAGCTCAGAGTGGTCATGGTCATGGTCGTGTTCAGCGAACGCCACATCATAGTCATGGACATGACCACGATGTCCCAGAGACAGACGTACGTTGAAACTGTGAGGCTCAGGGATGGGAGATGTTGACTCCAGATAATCACCATGATCAACAAATTCAAAAGTCTGAGAGATCGTACTGTTTTCCCGAAGTGTGGTTAATGAGATATCTTCAGAAGCCCATCTTTGGCCACTAAGAGTGCGTAGCCGCCAGTGGGGAAGTTGTCCTTCTTCAAAAATGGACAGTTCAACTTTTCCATGGCCAGTATCGATCAACCTTGTTTCGTCATGGTGATGATGTTCATTCTCCTGCATTCCCTCCAGCCAGTTTTTCTCACCGCTCCAGGTTCGCCAGAACATCCAAAAAGCCGTACCAAGGATGATCACTGAAGAGACCATCTGTAGCCAGGGTTCGGCTGATTCTGCGGTAAATTTATTACTGATATACATCCCTCTAAAAGCAATCAGCCATACGACTGCAGTGTGCGACAATGTTGCCGCGACACCCAGCATCACGGCCTGACGTACGGTGCCTTTTATAGCAATGATGAATGCTGCCATCATTGTTTTGGAGTGCCCGGGCTCCAGTCCATGAAGCGCGCCAAGCAGAATGGCGCTGGGGATGAAAAACCATGCGTTGCCTTGCTGAAGAAGTGTCGTAAATTCGTTCATGAGAATCATTCTTGGTTATTAAGTGTAGGCCGGATTCTACTCCCCCCCAGTAAAATATACTACCCCCCAGTAGAATAACGCTGGTATAGTTACATAAAATATCCAGGAGAGTGAGAGCCCACATGTCACATACCATCCGCGATAAACAAAAACTGAAAGCACGTACAAGCAAGATCCAGGGGCAGGTTGCTGCGCTGAAAAAAATGCTTGATGAACCTCACGAATGTGCCGCTGTACTGCAACAAATAGCCGCCATACGTGGTGCCGTGAATGGTTTATTGCGTGAAGTGATTAAAGGACATTTGACTGAACATATTGTTCATGAAAGTGAAGAACAGAAACGAGAAGAAGACCTGGACGTTGTGCTGAAGGTTCTGGATTCTTACATCAAGTGACAGTTTGGCTAAAAGCCCTGAGCATTAATTTATCTAAATAACACGTTATCAAGTGACGGTTTTGGGCTGTTTGTAGCGGCATAGTGAGTTTGTTTAATCAATGAGCTTTAAGATGCCCCCCTTCATGCAAGGCAACGCGTACATTTCTGGTACATCTACTTCCCTTACTTTGCTCAGGGCAACCCACATTGTTAAAGCCTCTACTCGCTGACCATCAAAATCACCCAACGTCAGATAATGGAAAAAAATTTTGGATGACATTTTGAAACGTGTCCTCTGCTGTGAACGTCGAGAGATGCTACGCGAGAAAGGAGATGACCTACTTAGTATCCTGTTAAGTAGGTCTATCTGAAGAAGTAGACAACTTTAAAGTCTTTTTCATGTTAAAGGAGACAACTTTAATGTCTGTGTACAGCAGAAGACAAGTGACATAAGAGCACAGCCACTCGTCACGGTTGGCTTTACGAGCTGACGGTGGTGACGTCTGTCACAGCAAGAATATTGCTCGCGGCCACGGTCCCCATCCTGATATATGACGCTGCGGTAACGCCGCCAATATGTGGTGAAATAACCACGTTTTCTACGGACTGCCAGAGGTGCGGCGCGGTCAGCGGCTCGTGGGTAAAGCTGTCCAGCGCGGCGCTGTGCAGCGTGCCATCCCTGAGCGCCGCCAGTAACGACTCATCGTGGATCAGCCCACCGCGTGCCGTATTGACCAGAATTGCGTTCCGCTTGCAGTGTGCGAGCGTTTCGCTATTGATCATCCCCCGATTCTCATCGTTCAGCGGACAGTGCAAAGAGATGACATCGGAACGGGAAAGAAGTCCGTTCAGCGTTTCTGCGCGTTCGCACAGGGCAGGCATAGTCTTAGCATAGGGATCGTAAGCCAGCACCTTCATGCCGAAAGCGTGACCAATAGTCGCCACGCGCGAGCCGATAGCACCCAACCCAATTAGCCCTAACGTTAAGCCCTCCAGTTCAATGGATTTATGCGTCGCCTTATCCCAGTGCCCGTCTCGCAGCCGCTTGTCCAGAGGCACCACTGACTTTGCGCAGGCGAGGATCAGCGCCCAGGTATGTTCAGCCACTGCCGCCGCGTTTGCACCTGGCGCAGACCGGACGGCGATGTTGCGCTCGGCCGCTGCCGTCTGGTCTATCACATCGATCCCGCTTCCGTGCTTGGAAATAACCTGCAAAGCCGGGGCGGCATCCATAACTTTCTCGGTGATCCTGCCGTAACGTACCAGGATCGCCACAGGATTGTGTCGTTTACACAGCGCGATCAGGTCATCTTCTGTGGGCTGGCGGCCCGCAAACACCACCTCAAAGCCCTGTAACATCACCATGGCCTGCTCCGCCAGGTCGCTTCCGGTAACCAGCACTACGTCTTTGCCCCCCATCACAGCGTCTCCTCGTCGCTCAACATACCTGCCTTACGAAGCGCGTCATCAAGCCAGTGTGGACGTAAATCGCCTTCACGGATGGCAGCAAGACGCCGGGTCTCCATCTCCAGCTTTTCTTTTGCCAGAGCGATAACCTCCTGAACCTCATCTCGCGGGATAACGACCACGCCGTCGATATCCGCGACAACAAGATCCCCGGCCTGAACCGTCGCCCCGGCGACTGAAATGGGATGATTAACCCGGCCAGAAATTAACTTTGTCGGGCCGCAGGGGTTCAAACCGGCAGAAAAGACGGGGTAGTGACCTTTGCTCAGGGTGTCGGCGTCACGTACAGCGCCATCAATAATAATGCCCGCAATGCCGCTCGCCTGAGCCTGAGTGGCCATGATTTCGCCAAGCAGCGCGCAGCTCAGGTCGCCTTTGCCATCGACGACCAGGACATCGCCGGGCTGCGCCACCGCCATCGCGGCATGAATCGCCAGATTATCACCCGGACGGACTTCAACGGTGATGGCCGGACCCGCAACGGACATGTGTGGGGCCAGCGGTTTGATGCGGCCATGAAGCGTACCGCGGCGACCGGCCACGTCGGCCAGAATAGCTGCCTGATACTCGGCAGCCCGACGAACGTCCTCGGCAGAAACGCGCTCGAAATGGCGATTAATCGGTTTTTTTTCATTAACGGACATAAATGCCTCCATATTGTTTTACTGAGTACAATGCAGGTGTACAGAACAAAACAACTATAGCGGTGTTGCTTTCCTTTTAGCCAGACCCGAGGTGGCGTTTGTGATGTAAACACGAAGTGACTCACAAAATTTGAGGTACACTCACTGCCGGGCTAAAAAGGAGATAATGATGGGGAATGAAGGCGTTGTAGCGGTTGAAAAAGCGCTGGCTTTACTGGATTGCTTCCGTCCTGGAGATGAGAGCCTGACGCTGACCGCGCTGGCACAGCTGTCGGGTTATCACAAAACCACGGTTTACCGCTTGATGAATTCTCTTGAACGGATGAATTACGTCGTCAGGCATGAAGACGGCAATTATGCGCTGGGCCCACGTCTGCTTTACCTCGGCAAGCTGTATGAACAATCTTTCCATCTTTCCCGGGTGGTTCAGCCAGAGCTTCAGGCCTTATCCCTGGCGTCTCAGGAGAGTGCCAGCTGGTATGTGCTGGAGGGAGGGCAGCGGCTTTGCCTGTTTCGCGCTGAAGCGTCGCATGGCCTGCGACACAGCAATCTTCCCGGCAGCCAGTTCCCGCTCGATAATTCGGCCATCAGTAAGGTATTACGCCATTGGGGGCTCAATGAAAGCCTGCCGGAGGGAGACGCTGAACTCCCATTCTACACGTCAGGCGCGCGCGACCCCCATACCGCTGCGTTTGCGATGCCTGTCTTCGGCGTTCACGACAAGCTGGTTGCGGCGTTAGCCCTGACCGGCCCCATCTCGCGGCTGACGGAAGATCGTCGTGAGAAGGAAATAGGGCAGTTGATGAAGGCGGCTGCAAGCCGTCTGTCGCAGAAAATGGGCGCCAGCAAGCCCTTCTGTCAGCAGTTCTTTGGTGAAACGAGCGACGCGGCGGAAGAAAATCTTTAAACGCAGAAGCGGGACAAATGTCCCGCTTCTGTCATCGTTAATGCGTGACCTGTTTTTCGTGTAGCTGAGCGCGGCGGGCCTGCCGCCCCATAATGAGCACCGCGATACCCCCGGCCACGCACAGCGCGGCCAGCGGAAGCATTGCCAGCGTGTAGCTGCCTGTCCGCTCATTGATAATGCCGTACGCGTTTACCATCACCGCCCCACCTATCAGGTTTGCGATGGCGCCAATCGCGGCCAGTCCCGCCGCCGCTGAGGTACTGCTCATCCAACCGGACGCCAGCGCCCAGAAAGGCCCTTTCATTGAATAAGCGCCTATCAGCATAATGCTCAGGATAACGATCGTGGCAGACAGCGAGACGCTTACAAAGGCGGCGAACACACCTGCGGCAATCATGAACAGCGTGAGTGCGGTATGCCAGCGGCGTTCGTTGGTACGATCGGAATTCCGTCCCCATACAATCATCAGAACCGATGCCAGACCGTAAGGAATGGCGTTAAACAGACCTGTCTCAAGGTTATCCAGATGGAAGGATTTCAGCAGTTGAGGAGACCAGACGCTGATGGTGGTGCCCGCGGAAGATGCACCCGCGTAAATCAGCGCCATCAGCCAGATCTGACGATGCTTTAGCAACTGCCACGTCGTCTGGTGTCCAATGTTCTTTTGCTGGCTACGCTCGGTCTCAAGCGTGGTTTCCAGCCACTTTTTCTGTTCATCACTGAGCCAGCTCGCCTGATGAGGGCGATCCCGGAGAATAAACCAGGCTGCAATACCCAGCAGCACCGCCGGCAAGCCTTCAATAATGAACAGCAGATGCCAGCCGCGAAGACCCAGCCAGCCATCCAGTGACAGTATCAACCCGGAAAGCGGGGAGCCGATGAAGTTAGCGAGCGGGATGGCGACCATAAAGGACGCAATAATGCGTGCGCGGTAGCGGGACGGGATCCACCAGGTCAGATACAGCACGACGCCCGGGAAGAAGCCCGCCTCTGCAGCACCGAGAAGAAAACGGACGATATAGAGCGACGTGGTGTTCTGCACCAGGGCCATACACATGGAGACGATGCCCCAGCTGATCATAATGCGCGGGATCCACAGCCGGGCGCCGACTTTCTGCATGGCCAGGTTGCTGGGTACCTCAAACAAAAAATAGGCCACGAAGTAAAGGCTGCTGGCGAAGCCAAAGGCCGCTTTGCTGAGGCCAAGGTCCTCATTCATTTGCAGCGAAGCCATGCCGATATTCCCGCGATCGATAATGGAGACCAGGTAACTGACAATCAGAAACGGGAGAATACGCCAGATCACCTTCCGCATCGTCTCTCTTTCTATGTCCTCGGTGGCGGTAGCGCCGTTACGTAAATGTTCTGTCATTGTGTCCTCGCAGGGTTTGTTCTTTGTTTTATTAGGTACAACTCAGTTTTATTAAACAAAACCACTATAGCGACGGCGCGTTATTTTTATCCAGTTAATGGAAGGTTTAAATGATGTAAATAAGAGGTGACTCACAGATAGTGCGCTGCAGATATATCGCTCACAGCAGTCGAACCAGCCGCAAAGAGGGCACGCTGCAAGGGAGATAATCACGCAACGCAATTATTGCACCAACTTTTCCTCGTCATTCAACTAAGCTTCGACCAGGTGCCCCGCCTCGTTCGCGGGGCCAGATTCCTTTTGGTCGAGCACGCATCATGCAGCTACTCAGTATTATTATTTTGCTTACCCTTACCGTGGTGATCCATTCGCTGTGGATGTTTGGCGTTTTAAAGTTCATCAAATTAGAAGTCGATTCGGCGGTACGCATCGTTTTACGCAATGTCGGTATCGTGATCTCCATGATCTTCGCCCACCTCCTTGAGGCCGGACTGTTTGCTGCGTTTTATTTTGTCATCGACGCGTTTAATGACTGGAACACCAGCTTCTATTTTTCACTGGTCAGCTACGCTACCGTGGGATACGGCGACGTCACGTTACCCCAGCACTGGCGGCTCATCGGCGGGGTGGAAGGGCTGGTGGGCGCGTTGATGGTGGGCTGGTCTGTCGCGGTTCTGGTGGCGGTGCTGCAGCGTTTGCGCGGCATGAGCGCCTAAACGGCAGATGCGCGATCCCCGCCTGGTAAGGTAAAGTACTCCTCCTTGCGTGGCCGGAAGGCCGCGACTTTGAGGGCGAAGAGGCTGATTAACGGCCCGCCCTTTTCTGTTCCTGGTTTACGCCAGTTTGCATGGTGTTGTGTTTTGTCTGCCAAAAGGGTTTTGTATGTCTGCTGCTCATCTCGGTTTCCCGACGGAAACCGTTGTTGTCTTTGTGGTGATGGCCGTAGGGGCGATGTTTATCGACCTCTTTATGCACCGTCACGATAAACCCGTCTCGCTGAAAAGCGCGGCGATGTGGTCCATTTTCTGGGTCATGATGGCGATGGCCTTCGCCGGATTCCTGTATGTTCACCACGGCGCCGAGATGGCGAGCCTGTTCCTCACCGGCTACGCGCTGGAAGAGGTGCTCTCCGTCGATAACCTGTTTGTGATGATGGCAATCTTCGCCTGGTTCGGCGTGCCGGATAAGTACCGTCACCGCGTGCTCTACTGGGGCGTGCTGGGGGCGATAGTCTTCCGCGGCATCTTTGTGGCTATCGGCACCAGCCTGTTAAGCCTGGGGCCGTACGTTGAGGTGATCTTCGCGCTGGTCGTCGGCTGGACGGCGGTGATGATGCTCAGGCGCAATGAAGAGAGCGACGAAGTGGAAGATTACTCGGGTCATCTCGCCTATCGCCTGGTGAAGCGCTTCTATCCGGTCTGGCCGAAAATCAGCAGCAACGCCTTTATTCTGACCCAGAAAGAGGTGGATGCGGAGCTTGAAAAGCCGGAAAACCAGGACGTGATGGTTGGCCGCGTGAAGAAGGCGAAGCGCTATGCGACGCCGCTGCTGCTTTGCGTAGCCGTCGTCGAGCTCTCTGACGTCATGTTCGCGTTTGACTCCGTGCCGGCCATTATTGCCGTGAGCCGCGAGCCGCTGATTATCTACAGCGCCATGATGTTCGCCATTCTCGGCCTGCGTACGCTTTACTTCGTGCTGGAAGCGCTGAAGCAGTATCTGGTGCACCTCGAGAAAGCCGTGGTTCTGCTGCTGTTCTTCGTGGCGTTCAAGCTGGGGTTAAATGCCACCGATCACTTCTGGCATCACGGTTACAGCATTGGCGCCACGGCCAGTCTGTTTGTGGTATTAGGCGTGCTGGCGCTGGGGATTATTGCGAGCGTGATGTTCCCGGGGAAACGTGAGGCCTGATGTACCGCCTTTCTCCCTCTCCCTGTGGGAGAGGGCCGGGGTGAGGGCACCGGACCGCACCTAACCCTTAATCGGTGAATTCCGACGCTTTCGCGGGTGATGGAAGTGCCGCCAGTGCGGATCCTGCGCCGCCGCCAGCAGTTCGTGGTCGCCGCGGGTGTCTCCCCAGGCGCGCAGGTGATAGGCGTTCAGATCGCCATACACTTTTTCCAGCCTTGCCACCTTCTGGGCGCAGCGGCAGTTATTGCCCGTGATGCGCCCCGTCAGCTTGCCGTCTTTCACTTCCAGCTGCGTGCCAATCAGCTTAATGCCCAGTTTGTCAGCCCACGGCTGGAGCACCAGCGCCGGGGACGCGGAACAGATGGTCACTTCCGCACCGGAATTCACCTCAGCCGCCACCGCCAGAACCCCTTCGGGGCGCATCAGCTTGTTCCAGTATTTTTCGCAAAAGGCTTCCGCCTGCTGGCGTAACCAGTGTTCATCCACGCCCGTCAGGAAGGTTTTAATCAGCACTTCCTTCAGCTCATCGCGCGTCAGCTTGCGACGCACGCAGTGGAGCGTGGGCAGCGCCATGCGCACCAGGCGGCCCGCGAAGTAACGTTTGCCGAAGGCAAAACGCAGGAAAGGAATAAAGCTGTCGTGGTGCGTTAATGTCCCGTCAAAGTCGAAGACAGAGAGCACGCTGGATTTAGCCACCGTCTCGTCGGCAATCATATTGGTCATAAATACGTCTTAGCTGAAATACACATTCTGCGGATCAGTTTACCTGCTTTGGCTGGACAGTCCTTATATCACCACTCTTTTTTTCTCGATCTTGCGATCTCAAAGTGAGTCCATTTTTGGCCTCGATAACAATTGGTGAAAAAACGAGCTGTCTATATTATCGCCACATCGCAAGATATTTAGGGGAACCATTGGCCCCCACAGGTAAGGAAAAACTCACTCACTACTTCTTTCTTGATATGACTCTTAGATCGCTTATTTCAATCCTCACGTTAAGTTTTGCTTCGTTTTCTGCGTTCAGCTTTCAACTTCCAGCGTCGATGTTATCGATGAACAGCGAGCTGGCGGCATCACCGGCGAAATCTGCGCTGGTGCATCAGGAAACAGGTCCGCTGCGCTCGCGTATTCTCGATCAATACCAGAAATGGAAAGGCACCCAGTACCGGTGGGGCGGAACCACGCATCGCGGGGTGGATTGCTCCGCACTGATGCAGCACCTGTTCACCGATGCGGCGCATCTTAATTTGCCGCGCACGACGAGTGAACAGATCCATCGCGGCGTGCAGGTGGCGCAATACCGCCTGAGAGCCGGCGATCTGGTCTTCTTCCAGACGGGCCCGAACCGCAAGCACGTTGGCGTTTATATTGGCGAAAACCAGTTTATTCATGCCTCAACCAGTCAGGGCGTAACGGTTTCAACCCTGACGGATGATTACTGGCAGGCACACTACATTACCGCTCGTCGCATTGCAGGCAGCGCGGCCTGACAGCGTCAGATGATGTCATCCACGACGCCACCGTCGACGCGCAGCGCCGCGCCCGAGGTGGCGGAGGCCTGGGTCGAACAGACATAAATCACCATATTGGCCACCTCTTCAACCGTTGCCGCGCGCTGGATAACCGAGCTGGGGCGGTTGGCCATCACAAACTCTTTCGCCAGCTGCTCCAGCGATTTACCGGTTTTTTCGATTTCATCTTTCATCATCTCTGCGAAACCGTCAGACATCGTCGGGCCCGGCAGGACGCTGTTCACCGTCACGCCGCTCCCCGCCACAAACTTCGCCAGTCCGCGCGCCAGCGAGAGCTGCGCCGTTTTGGTCACGCCGTAGTGGATCATATCCGCCGGAATATTGCAGGCCGACTCTGACGAGATAAACACCACGCGTCCCCAGCCTTTCTGCACCATACCCGGCAGCAGGGCGCGGGACAGACGCACGCCGGACATCACGTTGGTCTGCCAGTAACGCTCCCAGGTCTCATCGTCGGTGGCATAGAAATCCTGCGGGCCGTAAATCCCGGCGTTGTTGACCAGGATATCGACGTTATTCGCCACCTTCAGAAGCGACTCGACCCCTTCCGCCGTGCTGAGATCGGCAATCGCGGCGCGCACCTGTACGCCCGGCACCACCTGCTGGAGCTGCTGAATGCCTTTATTCACCGATTCCGTGCTGCGGCCATTGACGATCACTTCCGCACCGCTTTCTGCCAGATCTCTGGCAATGGCGAACCCGATCCCGCCGGTTGAGGCGGTCACCAGCGCCACTTTCCCCGCAAAGTCGATTTTCATCATCTGCTCCTTCTCGTTTTAACGTTCGGACCTTAAAGCGTAGCAGGTGAGGATGACGGCTCCTGGCTAAAAAGGCGCAACAGCGTCTCAACCTGTTCATCAAGCGGGGCGAGGGAACGTTTAACAATCAGGTGAAGCGGCGTTGCCCTGCGCGCGCCGTGGCTCAGCGGCAGCCGTTTTAGTACACCCTGATCCAGCTGGGTCTGGATGCGTTCCTCTGGCAGCCAGCCGTAGCCGACCTGAGAGACGACGGCTTCAATCGCGGCATCGATGGTGGAGAAGGTCCACGACTCGCCGGCAGCACGCGCGGCGGGCTGGCTGTCCGCAATCTGGATAAGCGGCCACGGGCGCAGCATCTCATCATTTAGCGGCGCGTCGAGGTGAAACAAGGGGTGCCGGGAATGGGCCACGGCAACAAAGTCGATATTCATCAGCCATTCTCCGAGCCCGGTAATGTCCTGGCGGCGGGTTAAGACCATCACATCGGCTTCGTCGTTAATGGCATCGGCGCGGGTATTTTCCAGCACCTCGGTCAGACGTACCTGAGTCTGCGGATACTGCTGCTGGAACTGACGAAGAATAGCGAACAGGCGGCGGCGCGGGAAAATGGAGTCCACCACCAGATCTAACCGCGTTCGCATCCCGTTGCGAAGGGTCGCTGCGCGCGTCTCAACGTACGAAAACGCTTTCAGCAGCGGTTTAACCTGGTTGAGAAGAAGTTCTCCGGCCGGAGTTAACACCGCCCGTCGCCCCTCCGGGACCAGCAGCGCCACGCCGAGCCTCTCCTGCAGCAGCGACAGGTTATAGCTCACCGAGGACTGGCTGCGGTGGGTTTCTTCCGCGGCTTTGGCAAAGCTGCCCGCTTCCACCACTCTTTCCAGTAAAGCCCATTGTTCCAGCGTCGTCTTATGCATAATTTATCTAAAATTTGGATGAATTTGATTAAAACATAGCGTTATTCATTCATTTTTTGAAGGGGTACGATCGTCTCATCAAAACAAAGGAGACATCTTATGAACACCTTCGACAAACACGACTTAAGCGGCTTTGTTGGTAAACATCTTGTATATACCTACGATAACGGCTGGAACTACGAGATTTACGTAAAAAATGAGACCACGCTTGATTACCGTATTCACAGCGGTCTTGTGGCCAACCGTTGGGTGAAAGATCAGCAGGCTTATATCGTGCGGGTAGGCGAGAGCATCTATAAAATTTCCTGGACCGAACCAACCGGTACCGACGTCAGCCTGATCGTGAACCTGGGCGACAAGCTGTTCCACGGCACCATCTTCTTCCCACGCTGGGTCATGAACAATCCGGAAAAAACCGTCTGCTTCCAGAACGACCATATTCCGCTGATGAACAGCTATCGCGATGCGGGTCCGGCGTATCCAACGGAAGTGATTGATGAATTTGCTACGATCACCTTTGTGCGCGACTGCGGTGCCAATAATGAAAGCGTTATTGCCTGTGCGGCCAGTGAATTACCGAAAAACTTTCCAGATAATCTCTAATAAGCGCGACAATTAACTAAAAAGAAAAGTTCCCGGCTATTTCATATTATTTTGAAATGGCCGGGATTTTTTTTGTTTGTTGATGATTGGTTTAAATGAATCCATTTCAAAATGTTGCGAAAAATCACATTAAAAATATTTAATATTAATTTAACTTGTTGTTTTTCAACTAGCTGCTAGTTGTCTTATAACGTTGCAAACGTTGTCTTAATTTTTCCCTAAGGAAAGAGAGCTACTTTGATATAAGTTTATGGTTCGTTGAAATAAACGGGCTGGCATTTGGTTAATATCAAAAACATGCCATTTTTATTGCAAGGAAATTAATAATGAGTGATTTTCTGCCTTTTTCGCGGCCGTCGATGGGCGCTGAGGAAATTGCGGCGCTTCAGGACGTTTTGATGTCGGGCTGGATCACCACTGGGCCAAAGAATCAGGAACTTGAAGAGGCATTCTGTCAGCTTACCGGGAATCAGCATGCGATTGCCGTCTGTTCAGCCACCGCGGGTATGCACGTCACGCTGATGGCGCTGGATATTGGCCCGGGCGATGAAGTCATTACCCCTTCCCAGACCTGGGTCTCCACGCTGAATATGATCGTGTTGCTGGGTGCCACACCGGTTATGATTGATGTGGACAAAGATACATTAATGGTGACGCCAGAAGCCGTTGAAGCCGCCATTACCCCGCGTACCAAAGCCATTATTCCCGTTCATTATGCCGGCGCGCCGTGTGAAATCGACGCCATTCATGCCATCGGTGAACGTCACGGTATTCCGGTTATTGAAGATGCGGCCCATGCCGCCGGAACCTACTACAAGAACCGTCATGTGGGATGGAAAGGGACCGCGATTTTTTCCTTCCACGCCATTAAAAATATGACCTGCGCGGAAGGCGGCTTAGTCGTCACGGATAATGCCCAGCTGGCACAGCGGATCCGCAGCCTGAAATTCCATGGCCTGGGCGTAGATGCCTATGACCGCCAGACGCACGGCCGCGCGCCGCAGGCGGAAGTGATCGCGCCGGGCTATAAATACAACCTGGCGGACATCAACGCCGCGCTGGCGCTGGTGCAGTTAGGCAAGCTGAAAGAGGCCAACAGACGCCGCCAGGAAATTGCTGAACGCTACCTGCGTGAGCTTGCCGATACGCCGTTCCAGCCGCTCACCATTCCGTCATGGCCGCACGTGCACGCCTGGCACCTGTTTATTATTCGCGTTGACGAAGCGCGCTGCGGGATCTCACGCGACAACCTGATGGCGGCGCTGAAAGAGAAAGGCATCGGTACCGGCCTCCACTTCCGCGCGGCACACACCCAAAAATACTACCGCGAGCGTTTTCCTGATGTATCGCTCCCGAATTCTGAATGGAATAGCGCGCGTATTTGTTCTCTCCCTCTTTTCCCGGACATGACTCATGACGACACAACCCGCGTCATTACCGCACTCCATCAGCTTGCAGGACATTGATATGTTCAGTGCACCGCCTGTACAAAAAGTTTCCGTGGTAATCCCGGTTTATAACGAGCAGGAGAGCCTGCCCGAACTGATCCGTCGTACAACCGCCGCCTGCGATACGATGGGCAAGGCTTATGAAATTCTGCTGGTAGATGATGGCAGTAGCGATAATTCCGCGCTGATGCTGACCGAGGCCGCGCAGGCCGAAGGCAGCCATATTGTTGCCGTGCTGCTCAACCGCAACTACGGCCAGCACTCGGCGATTATGGCGGGGTTTAGCCACGTCACGGGCGATCTGATCATCACCCTGGACGCTGACCTGCAAAACCCGCCGGAAGAGATCCCGCGCCTGGTCGCCAAAGCCGATGAAGGCTATGACGTGGTCGGCACGGTACGTCAGAACCGTCAGGACAGTCTGTTTCGCAAGCTGGCCTCACGCACCATCAACCGTCTTATCCAGCGCACGACCGGTAAAGCGATGGGCGATTACGGCTGCATGCTGCGCGCCTACCGCCGCCATATTGTCGACGCGATGCTGCACTGCCATGAGCGCAGCACCTTTATTCCGATCCTCGCCAACACCTTTGCCCGCAAGGCAACGGAAATTCCGGTTCTGCACGCCGAGCGCGAGCACGGGGAATCGAAGTACAGCTTTATGCGTCTCATCAACCTGATGTATGACCTCATCACCTGTCTGACCACCACGCCGCTGCGTCTGCTGAGCGTGTTCGGCAGCATCATCGCCGTGGCCGGGTTTGCGCTGTCCGTTCTGCTGGTGGTGCTGCGCCTGGTCTTTGGCCCGCAGTGGGCGGCGGAAGGGGTCTTCATGCTCTTTGCCGTGCTGTTTATGTTCATCGGCGCCCAGTTTGTCGGGATGGGCCTTCTCGGTGAATACATTGGCCGTATCTATAACGATGTTCGCGCGCGTCCGCGCTACTTTATTCAACGTGTTGTCCGTCAGGAACACAAAGCATCTCAAGAGGAAATTCACCCATGAAAGCTGTTGTATTTGCCTATCACGATATGGGGTGCACGGGCACGCTGGCCCTGCTGGAAGCGGGCTATGACATTGCGGCAATCTTTACCCATCCGGACACGGCTGGAGAAAACAACTTTTTCGGCTCCGTGGCGCGTATCGCCGCCGAGCGTGGGATCCCGGTTTATGCACCGGACGACGTCAACCACCCGCTGTGGGTGGATCGCATCCGCGCGCTCGCGCCTGACGTAATCTTCTCGTTCTACTATCGCAACCTGCTCTCTGACGAGATCTTAGGTCTGGCCGCAAAAGGCGCCTTTAATCTTCACGGTTCTCTGCTGCCCGCCTACCGCGGCCGCGCTCCGCTGAACTGGGTGCTGGTGAACGGTGAAACGGAAACGGGCGTGACGCTGCACCGCATGGTGCGCCGTGCTGATGCGGGCGCTATCGTGGCACAGCAGAAGGTCGCTATTGATGCGGACGAAACTGCGCTGCAGCTGCATCAAAAGCTGAATGCAACGGCACAGACGCTGCTGCGTGATGCACTTCCAGGCATCCTCAATGGCACCTTCAGCGAGACCGCGCAGGATGAGAGCAAGGCAAGCATCTTTGGCCGCCGCGCGCCGGAAGATGGTCGTCTGGACTGGAACAAGCCTGCCCGCCAGCTGCACAACCTGGTGCGCGCCGTGACCGACCCGTGGCCGGGCGCGTACAGCTTTGCGGGCGTAAGCAAATTTATCGTCTGGAAATCCCGCGTGCGTGACGATATTCCGGCTGCCAAACCGGGCACCGTCGTCTCTGTCTCTCCGCTGATTGTGAGCTGCGGCGAGCAGGCGCTCGAGATCGTCACCGGACAAACCGACAACGGCCTGTACGTTCAGGGCACGCAGCTGGCGCAGTCTCTGGGTCTGGTGGCCGGGGCGCTGATCACCAGCGCACCGGTTGTTGCCATCAAGCGCCGTACCCGCGTGCTGATCCTCGGCGTGAACGGCTTTATCGGTAACCACCTGACGGAACGTCTGCTCAAAGACGATAACTACGAAATCTACGGTCTGGATATCGGCTCTGACGCCATCAGCCGTTTCCTCGATAACCCGCGTTTCCACTTCGTGGAAGGGGACATCAGCATCCATTCCGAGTGGATTGAATACCACATTAAAAAATGCGACGTGGTGCTGCCGCTGGTCGCCATTGCCACGCCAATCGAGTACACCCGTAACCCGCTGCGCGTGTTCGAGCTGGACTTCGAAGAGAACCTGAAGATCATCCGCGACTGCGTGAAATACGATAAGCGCATCATCTTCCCGTCCACGTCTGAAGTGTACGGCATGTGTACCGATAAGAACTTCGATGAAGACACCTCCAATCTGGTGGTCGGGCCGATCAACAAACAGCGCTGGATTTACTCCGTCTCCAAACAGCTGCTGGACCGCGTGATTTGGGCCTACGGCGAGAAAGAGGGCCTGCGCTTTACCCTGTTCCGTCCGTTCAACTGGATGGGCCCGCGTCTGGATAACCTCAACGCGGCGCGTATTGGTAGCTCCCGTGCGATCACCCAGCTGATCCTGAACCTGGTAGAAGGCTCGCCAATTAAGCTTATCGAAGGCGGGAAACAGAAACGCTGCTTTACGGACATCAGCGACGGTATCGAAGCGCTGTTCCGCATCATCGAAAACAAAGATAACCGCTGCAACGGTGAAATCATCAACATCGGTAACCCGGACAACGAAGCGAGCATTCGCGAGCTGGCAGAGATGCTGCTGGCCAGCTTTGAGCGCCATCCGCTGCGCGACAAGTTCCCGCCGTTTGCCGGCTTCCGCGAAGTGGAAAGCAGCAGCTACTACGGCAAAGGGTATCAGGACGTTGAGCACCGTAAGCCAAGCATTCGCAACGCGAAGCGCTGCCTGAACTGGACGCCGACGGTGAAGATGGAGCAGACCATTGACGAAACGCTCGATTTCTTCCTGCGTACCGTGGAGCTGTCGGAACAGGTCTCATGAAAAAAGTCGGTTTACGCATTGATGTCGACACCTTCAGGGGAACGCGTGACGGCGTACCCAAACTGCTGGAACTGCTGAACAAACACGATGTGCGTTCCAGCATTTTCTTCAGCGTGGGGCCTGACAACATGGGACGCCATTTATGGCGTCTGATTAAACCGGCATTTCTGTTCAAAATGCTGCGTTCGCGCGCAGCATCCCTCTACGGCTGGGATATTTTGCTGGCCGGCACCGCCTGGCCCGGCAGACGTATCGGCGCGGGTAATGAAGCCGTTATCCGTGAGGCGGCGCAGCATCATGAGGTGGGTCTGCACGCCTGGGACCACCATGCCTGGCAAGCCTGGGCGGGCGTCTGGGATATCCCGCGCCTGTCCCGTGAGGTCGAGCGTGGGATGCTGGAGCTGGAGGCCATTACCGGTCAGCCCGTGCGTTGCTCCGCCGTGGCGGGATGGCGTGCGGATCAGCGCGTCGTGAAGGCCAAAGAAGCCTTTGCGTTTCGCTACAACAGCGACTGTCGCGGAACCGGGCCCTTTTTGCCGCTGTTAGGCGAAAATCGCTACGGAACGGTGCAAATTCCGGTTACGCTTCCCACCTGGGATGAAGTGGTCGGGCGCGAGGTGAAGGCGGATGAGTTCAATCGCTACATTCTGGACCGCATCCATCGTGACGCCGGCACGCCGGTGTATACCATCCATGCCGAAGTGGAAGGGATTGCGTATCAGCATGATTTCGACGAACTGCTGACGATGGCCGCTCAGGAGGGCATTGAATTTTGTCCGTTGAGCGAGCTGCTGCCGGACGATCTCAGCACCCTGCCCGTGGGCAAAGTCGTCCGTAATGAAATGGCTGGCCGGGAAGGCTGGCTTGGCTATCAACAAACCGTGAGTCCGGTCCCATGAAAACAGCCCGTTATGGCTTAGCGCTTCTCGCACTGTTTATCGTTTACTACCTCATTCCGGTCGATATTCGTCTGCTCTGGCAGCCTGATGAAACGCGCTATGCGGAAATCAGCCGCGAAATGCTGGCATCCGGAGACTGGGTAGTCCCGCATTTTCTGGGGCTGCGTTACTTTGAAAAACCGATTGCTGGCTACTGGATCAACAGCATCGGGCAGCTGCTGTTCGGGCACACCAACCTCGCCGTGCGCGCCGGTTCTATATTCTCCACCGGGTTAGCGGCGCTGCTGGTCATCTGGATGGCATGGCGTCTCTGGCGAGATAAGCGGACCGCCATTTTCTCCGGTCTTATCTTCCTGACCCTGTTCCTGGTGTATGGCATCGGCACGTATGCGGTGCTGGATCCTATCATCACCCTGTGGCTGGTGGCGGCGATGTGCAGCTTCTGGCTGGCCTCACAGGCCCAAACCGTTGCCGGAAAAGCGGGCGGCTATGTGCTGCTTGGGCTGGCCTGCGGGATGGGGGTGATGACCAAAGGCTTCCTGGCGCTGGCGGTACCGGTGATTGGCGTGCTGCCGTGGGTGATCGCCCATAAGCGCTGGAAAGAGGTGCTGATTTTTGGCTGGCTCGCGATCCTGAGCTGTGTGCTGATTGTTCTGCCGTGGGGGCTGGCTATTGCGCAGCGTGAACCTGACTTCTGGCGTTATTTCTTCTGGGTTGAGCATATTCAGCGTTTTGCCCAGAGCGACGCGCAACACAAAGCCCCGTTCTGGTACTACATACCGTTCCTGATCGCGGGCAGCCTGCCGTGGCTTGCGCTTTTGCCCGGTGCGATTCGTCTCGGCTGGAATGACCGACAAAACGCGGGTGGCGGGTTCTATCTGCTGGGTTGGGTGGTGATGCCGCTGTTGTTCTTCAGCATCGCCAAAGGCAAGCTGCCGACCTATATCCTGCCGTGCTTTGCCCCGCTGGCTATCCTGATGGCGCGCTATGCCTGCCTCGCGGCGGAAAAAGGTGCCAGAGCGTTACGCATTAACGGCGGGATTAACCTGGCGTTTGGCGTTATCGGCGTGGTGGCGGCGCTGGTGGTCTCGCCGTGGGGACTGTCTAAGCATCCGGTCTGGACGTCGGTCGAACTGTATAAAGTCTTCTGTGCGGTGGTGGCGTTCCTCATCTGGGCCGCGGTAGGCTGGTTTACCTTCAGACAGAGCCAGCAGCGCTGGTGGCTGGCGGCACTGTGCCCCGCAGGGCTGGCGCTGCTGATTGGTTTTGCCATTCCTAACCTGGTGGTGGATTCCAAACAGCCGCAGTCGCTGGTCGATACCGTGCGCGAGCCGCTTCAGGAAAGCCGATTCGTGCTGGCCAATAACGTGGGCGTGGCCGCGGGCCTGGCGTGGGAGCTGAAGCGTAATGACATCACGCTGTTTGGTCAGAGCGGCGAACTGCGCTACGGGCTGGATTATCCCGATGTGAAAGATCGTTTTGTCAGTGAGGACGACTTCGCGCAGTGGCTGGCAGCGCATCGTCAGCAGGGGGGCGTGTCGCTGGTCATGCTGCTGTCAAAACGCGACGATATTTCACGGGCGAATTTACCGCAGCCGGACAATCTCTATATCCAGGGGCGTCTGGCCTTGCTGGAGTACCTGCCGAAGTGATGACCTGGATCTGGCTGATACTGGCAAGCCTGCTCAGCTGCGCGGGGCAGCTGTGTCAGAAACAGGCTACCCGTCCGGCGAAAGCCGGGCGGCGCGGGGCGCACATCGCGCTGTGGCTTGGCCTGGCACTGCTGGCGCTGGGCTGCGGGATGCTGGTCTGGCTGGTGGTGCTGCAACGCCTGCCTGTCGGCATCGCGTATCCTATGCTGAGCCTCAATTTTGTCTGGGTGACGCTGGCGGCGAAGGCGTTCTGGCGTGAGCACGTTGCTGCGCATCACTGGCTGGGAGTAGGGTTCATCATCATTGGGATTGTTATCCTGGGAGGGAGCCTGTGAAAGGAGCGTTCTGGGCCTTATGCAGCGTGCTGTTAGTCAGCGCGGCGCAGCTGTTGCTGCGCAATGCCATGCAGGCATTGCCACCGGTCAGTGAGATCCTGGCGTTTGTTTCCGCGCTGTGGCACTTCTCGTCCGGCACGGGCGCGCTGCTGCTGGGGTTGACGGGGTACGTGGCCTCGATGGGCTGCTGGTATCTGGCGCTGCATCGCATGGCGCTCAGCAAAGCGTATGCCCTGCTGAGCCTCAGCTATATTCTGGTGTGGGCCGCCGCGATCCTGCTGCCCGGCTGGGGAGAACGCTTCTCCTGGCACGGGCTGGTGGGCGTCGGATTTATTATTCTGGGTGTGTTAGTGATTTTTCTGCCCCGAACGTCCCAACGTGAATAATCGATTCGTGGTTCAGGGTGTAAGGGGTCGATGTGCAGACGGCAAGGCTCAGCGAGCCGACCTGTAGCTGGCTGACCGCGTGCGTCTGCGCCGTGCTGTCGATGCTGACAATCTGCCAGGCGCTGCCGCCACGCTGTTTCACAATCGCTTCTTTCCGCGTCCAGATACGCCAGAAGGCGGAAAGCCGTTCCTCGGGCGCTTCACGCTCCAGCTCGTCATGCTCCGTCATGCTGAATACCGCATTAGCCAGCGCCTGCCAGTTCTTCCTCGGGCGAATCACTTCGATATCGCAGCCGACTTCACCTTCATCGCTCATCAGCAGGGCGATATCGTCACCGCTGTGGCTCAGGTTGAACCACAGCGGATGACCCTTCGCAAAGGCCGGTTTGCCCTGCTCGCCGTAAATGATGTCGGGGAGCGGGTGAGGGGATAACGTTCTGGCGAGCAGCGTCCTCCCGGCCAGCCAGGAGGCCTGTCGGGCACCCTGAGGCGCCCTGTCTGCGAGCGCTGACGCCAGCGGGTCCGCGCAAAGGGTGGAGATTTTTCCCAGTACAAACTGGTACATAGTTACGCCCAGCGTTTAATGATAATCGAGGTGTTGATGCCGCCAAACGCGAAGTTATTGCTCTGCAGATACTCGCAGTCAATCTGACGGGCTTCCCCCATAATATAATCTAAAGCACCGCATTGCTCATCCGGCTGCGTTAAATTGAGCGTCGGGGCAAACCAGCCTTCACGCATCATCTGCAGGCTCATCCACGCTTCCAGCGCGCCGCAGGCACCCAGCGTATGGCCAAAATAGCTCTTCAGCGAGGACACCGGCACGCTGTCACCGTAGATGGCGGCAGTGGCCTGACTTTCGGCGATATCGCCGCGATCGGTGGCGGTACCGTGCGCGGAGATATACCCCATATCCCGGGCGCTTAATCCCGCCATGGCCAGCGACTGCTCCATGCAAATCTGCATGGTGTCACGCTGAGGCTGGGTGATATGGGCCGCGTCACAGTTGGTGGCAAAGCCCACGATCTCTCCGTAGATTGTCGCCCCGCGCGCTCTGGCGTGCTCCAGCTCTTCCAGAATCAGGGTGCCTGCGCCTTCCCCAATGACCAGACCATCGCGCTGCGTATCGAACGGTGAAGGGGTGGTTTTGGGTTCGTCGTTACGCTGACTGGTGGCAAACAGCGTGTCAAACACCGCCGCTTCAGACGGACACAATTCTTCCGCGCCCCCCGCGACCATCACGGTCTGATACCCGTGGCGAATCGCCTCCCAGGCGTAGCCAATCGCCTGGCTGCCGGAGGTACAGGCGCTCGACGTCGGGATCACGCGGCCGCGCAACCCAAAGAACAGGCCGGTATTCACCGCCGTAGTGTGCGGCATCATCTGGACGTAGGTTGTCCCGGTGATGTTATTGGTGTGCTTTTCGGTGAGCATGGTCGCGAATTCGCTGACCGGACCGGTGCTGCCTGTCGAAGAACCGTAGGCGATACCGGTTTGGCCGTTGGTGAGCACCGCTTCGCCAATCAGCCCCGCCTGCTCCAGCGCCAGCTCGGTGGCGCGGGTCGACATCAGCGACACGCGGCCCATGGCGCGAATACGCTTGCGGGTATAGTGTTCCGGCAGCGTGAAATCGTCGATCGGCGCGCCCAGCAGGGTATGCAGGCCATCGTACACCTGCCATTCCGGCATTTTACGCACCGCGTTTTCATACGCCAGCAGCCTGCTGGAAACGGATTGCCAGGTTTCGCCAAAGGCGGTCACGCCGCCCATGCCCGTAATCACCACGCGACGCGTCATAGCATGCCTCCGTTAATGGAAATGACCTGGCGGGTAACGTAGCCCGCAATATCCGACATCAGATAGCTTGCCAGCCCGGCGACCTCTTCAGCCTGGCCCATCCGTTTCATTGGGATGATGGACATGGCTTCCTTCAGCGCGGCCTCTTCCATCTCAATCATGCCGGTATCAATCAGCCCCGGGGCAATGCAGTTGACGGTGATTTTGCGTTTTGCCAGCTCAATCGCCAGCGCTTTGGTGGCGCCGATAATGCCCGCTTTGGCCGCGCTGTAGTTCACCTGACCGCGGTTGCCCATCACGCCGGACACGGACGATAAGGTGATAATGCGCCCCCCTTTACGGGTGCCAATCATCGGCATAATGCAGGGGTGAATGACGTTATAAAAACTGTCGAGATTGGTGTGGATCACGCTGTCCCAGTCGTCTTCGCTCAGCGCCGGAAAGGCGCCGTCGCGCGTAATTCCGGCGTTGCTGACCACGCCATACCATGCGCCATGGGCTTCAATCTCCTGCTCCAGCACCTCGCGGCACTGTTCGCGGTTGCCCACATCAAAGGCGAGTAAACGACCGTTGCCACCCGCCTGCGTGATGGCGTCCAGCGTATCCTGCGCGCCTGCGGCATCACGATGGTAATGCACGCCTACGGTAAACCCGTCGGCGGCAAGCTGACGAGCGATGGCGCGCCCTATGCCTTTGCTGGCCCCGGTGACCAGTACGGAACGACTCATGCGTTAGATCCCTGATTAAAAAGCGATGTTAATTCTTCTGCGCTCGGCTGGAAGGTGTTGACCCGGCCCGTGGCCAGCGTCTCTTCATTAGCGGAAATCGCGCATTCAAAGCTGCCGAAGCGTTCGTCCTGCATCAGCAGCTTAACGGTGATGTCCAGCGTCAGGCCTGCGGCGAAACGCCCGCTGGCGCAGACCAGCTCGCGCGCGCCGAGCACCATGCCCAGCGCGATATGATCCTGCCCCTGCTGCTGGCGATGCCAGCCTGACCAGACGCCGACGGTCTGCGCCATCAGCTCGAGCGCGTACCAGCCCGGCAGGTCGCCATCGGCATTGAGAAACGGCGCCAGCACGCTTTGCCCGTTGACCGCAACGCGGCAGACCGCCGTGTCGTCCGTAACGTTCTCAACGGATCCCAGCAGCATCATTGGCGCCTCGTGCGGCAAATAGGCTTCGGGTGATAAGTAGCTCATGAGGCTCTCCCCAGCAGGATGCTGGCGTTATTGCCGCCAAACGCGAACGAGTTAGACAAAATGACCGGTTTTTTCAGAGCGGCTCGCTGGTGCAGCAGGCCGCACGGCGCTAGCGTGTCGTCCGGCGCGTAGCGGGCGAAGTCCTGCGGCGGCAACGGCAGATCGCGCGTCAGAATCAGCCAGCTCAGGGCCGCTTCGGTAATACCGGCGGCGCCCAGCGTATGGCCGGTAAGGTGTTTGGTTGAGCTGCACGGCACGCTTTCCCCGAAGAGATCGTGAACCACCTGCGATTCAATCTGATCGTTGAGCGGCGTGGCCGTGCCGTGCAGGTTGATGTAGCCGATATCCTGCGGCTGCATATCCGCTTCGTTAAGCGCCTGCGCGATAGCCCTTATCGCCCCTTCACCCTGCGGATGCGGGGCGGAAATATGGTACGCATCGCTGGATTCGCCCGTTCCGAGCAGCGCCACGTCGGCGGGCTCCCGCCTCAATACCATCAGCGCGGCGGCTTCACCAATGGTGATCCCCCGGCGGTCGCGGCCGAACGGCTCGCAGAGCGTAGGGGAGAAGGATTCAAGGCTGTTAAAGCCGTTGACGGGCATTCGGCTCAGGGTATCGGCCCCGCCGACAATGGCGATATCCACCAGCCCGGTTTCAATCAGGCGTTTGCCGCCGATCATCGCCCGCGCGCTGGAAGAGCAGGCCGTGGAGATCGTATAGGCCGGGCCTTCGAGCTGAAGCCAGTTGGCGAGGAAGCGGGACGGATCGCCAAGCTCCTGCTGCGGATACTGCCAGCGCGTGCTCGCTTCGCCATGGGCCATGTGGCGCACGTGCTCATCGCCTTCGTCCAGCCCGGAGGTGCTGGTCCCCAGCACCACGGCCACGCGGTCACGACCGACGCGGGCGATGGCCTCGTCAACGGCGGGCTGAATCTGCGACAGCGCGGCCAGCAGCAGCTGGTTATTGCGGGTGCGGTGTGCGGCGAAGGCGTCCGGGATGGGCGGAAGCTCGCCTTCCACGCCGCCCAGAACGGCTTCGGGTAAACCCTGCAACCAGCCGGTCCGGGCGTGCATCCCCGGCGCCACGCCTGCCGTCAGGTTCGCGGCAATCTCGTCAGGCGAGTTGCCCAGCGCGTTGACCATGCCAACAGCGGATATATAAATCATCTCAGTCACCCAGATATTGAATGGTGATGTGGTATTTAAAGACGTGCTGCTCGATGCTGATCGGCTCGCGCTTGCCTTTGCGCTGCAGGTAGACAATCTCCGTCACCAGCTTGCCGCTGGCGTTACGCAGCTCGCGCCGATCGCCATTGTCCGTTAACGTCCAGCCCTTCGGCAACTGCGGCTGCCAGGCGCTAATCGGCCAGTGGCTGAGCATCACGTCGGCCAGCACCTGGCTGGCGGGCGGCAGCTGCGGCACGACGATCGACTGCTCGGTATGAATACCGGTCTCATCGTACGTTGCCAGGAACAGACGAATGCCCACGGAAGAGAGCCCGGCCAGCGTGACCTTATGCGCATCCGCGTTGAGCATCACCAGCAGGGACTGTGTCTGTCCGTTAAAGCTGCCGGTCAGCAGCTGCTGGGAGCTTACCGCCGGGCTGATGCCGGGCGGCGGCAGCGTCACTCTGGTGCCCGGCTGGAGCCAGGCCTGAGGCCGCGTCTCTTTGGTATCGGTCGAATGGCTGCAGCCTGCCAGCAGCAGCGCCGCGGCCAGCGCAACGGCGCGATAAAAAGCGTTCATTTACGTTTTCTCTCTTTCTTATCCGGCATCGCCAGCGGAGCCAGCAGGAAGGCGGTAAAAATACCGCTCACCAGCACGATGCCAAAGCTGCTGATGGCCTGGGTGGCGCTGAAGACGAGCATGCCCAGCGTCAGCAGCGTGGTCATCATGGCCAGCGTAATCGCCAGCATCGAGGTCAGCGGCGTACCGCGCGGGTTGCTGAAAAACAGCGTGTAGTTAATGCCAATGCCGAGCACCAGTACCAGCGCCAGCAGTGAGAACAGATTCACCGGGTGGCCCGTTGCGGCCAGCACCGCCAGGCCGCAGCTCAGCGACAGCACGGACGGCACCAGGCTTATCAGCCCTTTACGCCAGCCGAGGCGCAGCATCGCCCCGCAGGCAATGACTGCCAGCGCGGCAAAGAGTAGCCCCGTCAGCAGCGTGCGGTAGAGGGCAAACAGGCTGTCAAAGCTGGCTTTGCGATCGACCCAGACGACGCCGTCATGGCGCGCGGCCAGTTCACCGAGGTAAGCGCTGTTTTTCGCGCCGTCCACCGGCACCAGCACGCCGCTTTCCCCGTTGGGCAGGGTCAGCCAGAGCAGACGCCAGCCTTCGCTGGCCGGGCTTTTAAGCCACGCGTCCACGCTGACCGGCATGGCGTCGAGATTCGGGGATACGGCGTTGAGCCCGGCGCTTTTCAGCACGTTAGTTACCGCAGGGGCAGCCTCGCGCAGCAGCGTAAGATCGCTTTTCTGGCGGGCCAGCGAGTTCAGCGGCAGCGTACGCCAGCGGGCAATCTCTCCGGCTTTCTGCGCCTGTGCCAGCGCCGGTGTAAAGGCTTCCAGCCGCTCCAGCGTTTGCTGAGGCGAGGCGCCATGAACCACAAACCATTTCTGATCGACGCTCTGTCCGGTCAGGGCGGTAATGGCCTTCTCCTGGGCCAGAATATTTTTCGGCAGCGCCTGCAGCTGTGCGATGTCGTCGTCCACCCTCAGGGTGCTCATCCCCACGGCGGAGAGCAGCGCCAGCGCGACGGGCAAACCCACGGACAATTTTTTATTGCGTCGCCACGCGGCCAGCCAGCGCAGCATGATAACCATCAGCGGAACCGGGCGCACCGGTAAACCCCGGCACAGCCACGGATGCCAGAAAATCACCGTCAGGCAGGAGGCGCTCAGCCCCACGGCGGCGAACACCGCCATCTGGCGGATCCCGGGGAAGGGGGCCAGCATCATAATCAGGTAGGCGGCGACGGTCGTCAGCAGCGCCAGCAGCAGCGCATTGCGTACTTTGGCCAGGCTTTGCCAGGGGGAGTGCTCCGCGCCGTGCACCATCCGTTCGGTCAGGTAGTAGAGCGTGTAGTCGGCTGAAATACCGATGATGCTCATGCTCATCACCAGCGTCATCAGGTGCAGTTCGCCAAAGAGCAGCAGCGTCACCACCGTACCCGCCAGCGCGCCGATGGCAATGGAGAGCACGCTCAGCAGCAGCGGGCGCAGAGAGCGGAACACCGCCACGATGAGCAGGAACACGCCAAGCAGGGTGGCGATGCCCAGCGTCGAGACGTCGCGTTTGGCCTGCTGGCTGGCGTAATCGCTGTAGAACACGGTCCCGCGCGAAAGCAGCTGCGCCTGCGGGAAACGGGCTTTTAGCGTCTCCTGCAGCGCGTTAAGCGTCGTCACCAGCCGGTGGGTCTGCTGCATATCAAATGACGAGCCCGCCAGCTCGCCGTGCAGCAGATACCAGTAGTTTCCCGCCTCATCCTGTGTGACCAGCCAGCCGTCCATCAGCCGCAGCTTCTGGCCGTTTTGCGCCAGAGCGAGCTGCGAGCCGCGCATCAGCATCAGGGGATCGTTTTGCAGCTCTTTGCCGCTGACGCCGGAAAAGGCCGAATAGAGCTGAGATAAAATCCACTGCGCCTGCGCTTCTCCGCCGTTTTGCAGGCGGGCGCGGGTGGCGGGATCGATCAGGCCATTTCGGTGCTGCCAGAAGAACTCTCCCCAGGCTTTTTGCCCGGCGGCGTCCATCGGGCCTTTGACCTCGCTGAGCGAATCGCTGCTTTGCAGCAGCGCCAGCCACTGCTGCGCCACGCGCGGATCGGGCTCTTTGCCAGGGCTGACCAGCCAGACCAGCTGGCGGTCGAGACGCTGCATAAACCCGTCGTTGAGCGCCGGCGGGATCGCCCCCAGCGTCTGCTTCGGCAGCATGGCCAGCACGCTGCTGTTCAGACGCGCGCCGGGCAGCAGCGACAACAGCACGCCCAGCAGAATCAGGCATAGCGTGGCCCACAGCAGCGCCGGGCGCAGGGATTTACGGTGCGGCAAAGCGTTGGCGTTCGTCATCGGTCAGGCTGGCGGGCGTCAGTTGGTGGCGTGAAAGGGCGATATCGGTACGGTCGCCCTGTTTGTCGTTGAGACGAATCGTCTCCAGATAGGTCGCGCCGCCCAGATCGAGGGTGGCGAAAATCTTGTCCAGCGGCGTCGTTTTTGGCGTAAGCACCAGCGACCAGCGGCCCGCTCCCAGGTCTTTAAAATCGATGCGGAAGTTCTCTTCAAGCACCCTGCGGTCGGCCTGGAACAGGGCCCGCAGAAGATGGTTGAACTGGAACATCTGCGGATTATTGTCGGCGGTGACGGTCTGCGGCGGCTGGCCGTTAATGGCCTGAACCATCCGCTTGTCGTCCAGCAGGAGCGTCATCGGAAACGGCGCTTTTTGATCCCACAGCAGGCCGCTGTCGCGGGCGATCAGCATCTCGCCCTGCGAGCGCAGCGGCTGCGGCATATCTTTTATGGTGCGAACCTGTTCGAAGTGCGCGCGCACGACGGGCTGCCCGGTGAAGCGCTGCTGCAGTTCATCCAGCGTCACGGCGCTGACCAGCGGGCTGACGAGAAGCGCCAGCAAAGGCCACCATTTCATGGCGTCACTCCCATTCGTTCAAACAGTATTGCCGGGCTCACAAAGCACATTTCGCGGGTGGCTTCTTCCACCGCTACCTGGATGGTGTAGCCGGTCGTGGTGCGTTTGCCGGTCTGCGCATCGAAAATTTGATAGGCAATGCGCAGGCGGTTTTCATACTCTTCAACGTGCGCGCGGACGCGAATACGCTGCTCAAAGGTCACCGCATCGCGGTATTTCACCCGGGTATCGACGACGGGCCAGACGTAGCCGGAGGCCTTCATCTGGCGATAGCCATAGTCAAACTGATTGAGCAGCGCCTCGCGGGCGATCTCAAAGTAGCGGAAATAGTTACCGTGCCAGACCACGCCCATCATATCGACGTCGTGGAACGGAACGGTGATCTCAACTTCAGTCGTAAAGCGGGGATCGGTCAGCACCCTTTACTCCTTCTCTCTGGACTCTGGCAGATGCCAGAAATCGAAAAAATTAAACCAGTCGAGCGGCGACATGAGGGCGTAATGCTCCAGCCGCTGCGCGTAGCGATCGACGGTCTCCTGCAACGCCTGCTGGCGTTCGCCGCGCGGCAGGCGCAGCGGGTCGGCAAACGGTTCGCTGTGCAGGACGAGCTTACCCTGCTGGCGCAGGGCAAAAATCAGCACCACCGGGCAGCGCAGGATGGAGGCCAGGATAAACGGCCCCTGTGGGAATGGCGCTGGCTGGCCCATAAACGGGCTCCAGATCACCCGCCACTCGCCGCCACGCTGCGGATTCACCGCGATGCGGTCGCCCACAATCGCGACCCATTCTCCCCGCTCAAGCTTCTCTTTGATGGCAATCGCGGTGTCCGGGCCGATGTCGGTAACCGACATCAAATTCACGCCCGCCTGGGGCGCCATTTCGCTCATGATTTGCTTAAAGCGCCGGGCGTTTTCGCTGAAGACCAGGGCGGTGATAGTTTTGCTGCCGTCCAGCTGGGCCAGCGCCCGGCAGGCCTCAACGTCGCCAAGATGCGAGGCCAGCAGCAGCTTGCCCTGCGGTGCCGCGATATTAAGCGTTTCGCTCGCGCCGGGGGCAAAGACCACGTCGCGATCAAACTTCAGCTCACCGCGCCAGCTGGCGACTTTATCCAGCATCGCGTTGCCGAAGCGCATGAAATGGAAAAAGCTGTTGAGACGCGGGGGAACGGGCATGTTCCGCTGACGCAGTTCTTGCTTCACTCTCTCAATCCACTGCCGCGAGGCCTGCCGCGCCGGACGTGCGATAAGCCAGTACACGCCGATCACCGGCCACAGCAGCACGGTAAAGGCCCGGCGGCCCATCAGCTTCCAGACGCGCAGCATCAGGCGCATGCCCCACAGGCCCTTGACCTCGTCCTGCTGCGCCCAGTGCTGGCGGCGTCGACGGAAAAGCAGGCCGGGCATGCGGGGCAGCATGCCGAAGAACAGCCGGGTATGCATCAGGGAGATCCGCACGTTATCTTTTAACGCGTCGAAGTGGGACAACCCGTCCTGCGGGTAGGTGACGCGGGTCGGCAGAAAGACGCTGGTGTTACCCTGCCAGTAAAGACGGACCATCACTTCGGTGTCAAAGTCCATCCGTTTGCCGAGCGTTTCACGCGCTGCCAGGCGCAGCGTGGGCGAGACCGGATAGACCCGAAAGCCGCACATGCTGTCTTTAAGCTGCAGGGATAAGGTCTCAATCCACACCCATACGTGGGTTACCCAGCGTCCGTAGAGCCGCGAGCGCGGAATGGAATCATCGTAAATGGGCTGGCCGGAAATCAGCGCGTCCGGGTGGCGCTCCGCCAGCGCCAGCAGTTTGGGGATATCTTCGATGGCGTGCTGACCGTCCGCGTCCACCTGCACGGCGTGGGTATAGCCCGCGCGCGCGCACTCCTCCAGCCCCCTGATGACCGCGGCACCTTTTCCGGCGTTTTGCGCCAGGCGGACCAGCGTTACCTGCGGCTGCTCCGCCGCCAGGCGCTCGAGCTCCTGACGGGTGCTCGCTTCGCTGCCGTCATCCACCACCAGGCACGGCAGGCCGAACGGCGCGAGACGCGACAGCACGCGGGCGATCATGGCGCCGTGGTTGTAGCACGGGATCAGCACGCAGGGGCGGAAGGTTACTGACATAGCCGAATTTTCCCGCTGCTGGCGGTATGGCGCTCCGCCCCGGCGTGACGCTGGTAGCTGAAGGTCAGCATCTGACGTTCGGCATGCCACTCAAGCACCAGCGTCACCGTGGTTTCCGGCAGCAGAGGCGCCTGGAACTTCACGTTTTGAATGCTGTGAAAGCGGTAGCCCGGCGCCAGTAACGTCGTGGCGTAGTGCATCACCCAGTCAAGCTGCGCAACGCCGGGCAGCAGCGGCTGTACGGCAAAATGGCCCTGAAACCAGAACAGCGCCGCGTCGAGATGCAAAATGATTTCCAGCTTCTCCGGCTGTGTCTGGTGGCGCTCAAGTTCATGAATTTTCATGAAATAACTCCTCTAGCTGCGCATAGACACGCTTGTTCATACTGTTTACCGGCATTTCATCGACAATGCGCCAGTAGCGCGGAACGGCGACCGGCTCAAGCCACGGCAGCAGGGCGCGACGCCAGGCGAACTCCTGCGCTTTTTTATCCTGCATATAGCCGCGCTGGCGAACCGCTTCGTCCAGCACCAGCAGTGCGCCAATCCCCTGACGGCCTCCGCGCGTGACCGGTAGTGCCGCCGCTTCGCAAATGCCGTCGAGCTCCAGCAGGCGACGTTCGATCTCGTTAAGCGAGATGCGCTTTTCTTCAATTTTGACCACCCGCCCGCGACGACCGGCGATGCTGAACAGCCCCTCGCTGTCGAAGTGCAGGATATCGTCCAGCTGGAGTCCTTCAGCCTCGTGGATCAGTGGCGACGTGACGCGACAGGCTTCATCTTCCTGATGGAAGATAACGCCGGGGAAGGCAAGCCACGGGACGTTATCCTGCTGGCGATGGCGCCAGGCGAGGATGCCGGTTTCGGTGCTGCCATAAATTTCATCCGGGCAGATGTTAAGCCAGCCCGCGGTGGTGGCGACGTCACACCAGGGCAGCATTCCGCCTGCTGAAATCAGCATTCTGACGGGCGGCGCGGGCAGTTCCGTATCCAGGCGCTTCAGGAACGCCGGGCTGCTAATGAACAGATAATGCCGGTCATGAGGAAGGGCGGCCAGCTGCTCGGCGTAGTAGAGCATCGCGGCATGCAGCGGGAGGCCCAGCGCCATCGGCAATACGATGCGGAAGGTCAGCCCGTACAGATGTTGCGGTACGACCGAGGCGACAACGCTACAGCCGGTCAGCCGCTCGCCGAAGCGGTCAGCCAGCAGACGGGCTTCGCGATCCAGGCTGACGATGTGCTTAATCACCCGGCGCGGGGTACCCGTTGAGCCGGAGGTGAACAGTTCAACGAAGCGGCTTTCGTCAATGGCCGGCAGGGGCGCCCAGCGGCGAGTGGTCTGATGGCTGGAGGCCACCACTATCAGCTTGCCATGGAAATCGAGAGTCCGATCGCTCAGAACGCCGCTAAACAACGCATGCTGTTCTTCAAGCTGCGAGACGCGGCTATGGCCGGGGATGACCGGCGTTTTACCGGCGTGCAGCGAGGCCAGCAGCGCAACGATAAACAGGTAGCTGTTTTCAAAGCACAGCGCCCAGCGCTCGCCTTCCTGCTGATGCAGAGTGTCGACCAGCAGGGTCACGTCGTGGCGCAGCTGGCCAAGCGTCCAGGTGCGATCGTCAAGCCAGGCAACGGGCATGTCGTCAGGGCGGGGCGCGTTTAACCACTGGCCCAGCGGAAGGGGGTTAGTCATTGTGCATCTCTTTTTTTATCACCCGCTGGCGCACCAGCCACTCGGTCGCCATCAGCGTTCCCATCAGGATGTAGGCCACCATACCGTTCCACAGCGTCCACAGATGCATGTCGCCGTGGAGCACGGTGAACAGCGCCATCGCGCCGTTTCCGATGAAAAAGCCGCACCAGACGAGGGTCACCTTGCGGGTATAGCGCACGCCCTCCGGGGGCAGGTTTGGCTCGCGCAGGCGCGCCAGCCGTTCGACCAGCGGCATCGCGGTCCACAGTGAACCGCCGAACACGGCCAGCATCACAAGGTTGACGACCACCGGGTAGAACAGCAGCCACTGGTGGGTTTTCAGCAGGTAGCTTGCCGCGCAGAGCGCAATGCCCGCGAGCGCCACGCACTGCACCACATACCGCATCGGGCCAGCGTTCCGCCGCGCCTGGCGCAGCCGCAGCAGCAATACCAGCGCCATCACCGGCAACAGCCACTGCAGGCTGTTGTGCGTCAGCCCAAATCCAATCAGGAAAGGCCACGCCAGCAGCATCAGCCCCGTCAGCAGTGGGATGACCGGGAACGTCCGTCCACCACGCACGACGTCTTACTCTTCGCGCAGAAGCTGTTCGACGGCGTCTACCACATCCTGAACGGTACGAACCGACTTGAAGGTTTCCGGCTTGATTTTCTTGCCCGTTTTCTTCTGCAGATGAACAATCATGTCCACCGCGTCAATGCTGTCCAGCTCCAGGTCTTCGTAAAGACGGGCTTCGGGCGTAATGTCCTGCGGGTCGATTTCAAAGAGCTTGGTCAGAAGGCCGCAGACTTCCTGATAAATGGTTTCTTGTTCAGTCATCGTTCACATCTCAGGCGCGTTGAGCGTTGATAAAGGACGCCAGCGTGGCGACGGAAAAGAAGTGCTGGCGCATCTCTTCGCTTTCGGCAGAAAGCACCACGCCATACTGGTTTTTTACCGCCAGACCCAGTTCCAGCGCGTCAATGGAGTCCAGACCCAGCCCATCGCCAAACAGCGCGGCATCGGTATCAATATCCTCTGCGGTAAGCTCGTCCAGATTCAGCGTGGTGATTATGAGATTCTTAATTTCAAGATAAAGCGCTTGCATCATTAATTCCTGACAAAGATTGAAGGCCTGATGTTAATCGATGCTGCAGATGCCGGTTTAACTGCCTTGCCGCCAGCGCCGGTTCTTGTTCATTTGCATCGTAAAATTCGTCGATGTTCACGCGGTCGCGGACATCCACGGTGAAAACAGGTTTTTCTGGCGGTACATCATACCAGTGGCTTTTTTTATCCAGCAGGTGTTCGCTACAGTGGATCAGCACCACCCGCAGATCGCTGTTACAGCGCACGGCGATATTTGCCGCGCCGCGCTGGAGGGAGATAGCCTCGCCAAACCGGGTACGCGTGCCTTCCGGGAAGATTAACAGCGTGTCGCCCTGAGCCAGACGCTGCTGGCTGGCCGCGAGCAGGGGCTCGGCTTCGCTGTTAATCAGATAATCCGCCGCGCGGATAACGCCGCTGACAAAGGGGTTGCGCAGCAGCGCGCTTTTCACCAGGCAGTCGGTTTCGGGCATCACCGACGCCAGAATCACGTAGTCTATTAACGTGGGGTGGTTAGCCACCACCAGACAACCCCGATCGCTGCGCAGCGCGTCAAGATTGTGAATGCGATAGTCCAGTACGCCGAGGCCGCGCGCCACGGTCAGGAAGAAGCGGAAGCTGGCCGCAATGCTGCGACGCGCCAGGCGGCGACGGCTGGCGCAGTCGCGCTGGACGATCAGCAGCAGGTTGAACCAGACCAGCGACAGCAGCAGCCCGCCCACGCCAAACAGCGCGAAGCAGAAGCCGGTCATCACCAGACGCCATAACCAGTTGATACGTGCAGCCAGGCGGTTCATGCGCGCGTCCATTGCCACAGCAAACGTTCGCCGGGCACCACAAACTGACGTTCCTCGCTGAGATAGCGCTGCAGGAACATCAGGCTTTGCGGCAGGGCGGGTTCTTCACCCGTGCTGCCGCTGCGGGTTTCACACTGCAATCCGTTGCCGGATTCAATCACCAGCGCCAGCGCGTAGGGCCAGGTGGGCATCTGCGGCGGTAGCGCCGGATGGTAAAATTCCGGCAGCACGCCGTCAAAATCGACCAGCAGGACGCGGGAATAGCCCGCATGCAGCAGGCTCAGCACTTCGCATAAAGCCTGCTGGAAGGTGTCCAGCCCGGCAGAAATGGATGACGAGACGATGGCCTGTCGTGCGGTGATCGTGAGATTGCCCACCGCGGAATTGTGCACGGACATCGCGAAGTCGGTGGGTGAAACGGACTGCCCGGTCGCCAGAGCATGCAGAATACGGTAGTTGCGCTCCAGCTCGCCGTGGCGGCTGGAATAGACGACGGCATCAATGGCGTGGTTTTGCAGCATGGCAAGACCAATATCCACCGCCAGCTTACTGCCTGAATTGAGGCGGCGCGCGGTCATCATGGGTAAAGCGGTCAGGCGGGGAAGCGGGGCCGCTGGGTCAACGGCCAACTGCAGGCGCGACCATGCCTGCCACTCTGTGGCATCGCTGAGTCCTGGCGCTCTCGCCTGCCAGTCGATAATGTTCAGTGAAAATTTCATCTACGCGCGTCCGCGAAAAAAACCGTATTCAAAGGGCAGACTGGGCCACCCGGCAGCTAAGCTGCTCTATTGTTCACGTTTGGTGCATATCAGCAGGGTATGACCGACCCCAAGGTTGTCCAGCCGCTGTTCAACGCTGAAACCTGCGCTCTCCAGGTAGCGATAGAACTTCTCTACGCTGTAAAACCGGCTATTGCCATTCGCCATACAGGTGAAATAGAGCGAGGTGGCATTCAGGCTGAAAGAGGCAGCTTCAAATTTCTGAGCATCCCAGAAAAGCTCCATGATGCACAAACGTGCGCCTGGCTTCATGGCCTGTGCGACGCGCGTCAGCATGGCGACAATCTGATCCGGAGAGAAACAATCCAGGAACTGGCTCATCCACCAGACGTCGGCGTCACCCGGCAATGTTGCTGGGCTAAGCATATCGACAGCATGGAATGCAATACGATGAGAAAAACCTGCTTTTGCGATGTTTTCCTGCGCCAGCGCTATCTGCTGCGGCAGATCGAGGATCGTCACGGCAACATTTTCGTCATAGCGGCAGCAGCGTAACGACCATTTACCCGTATTTCCGCCCACATCGTACAATTTTGTCGGCGAGCTTGCGAATATATATGGCAACGCAGCGTCAAAAGCGGCGTCAGAATAGTAATGATCGAAGGCGAACCAGCTCTCTTTCGCCGGAGCAGGTAATTGGGATAACGCCGGGTAGATGGTTGGCCAGTTGCCAAACACGGCTAATCCGGCAGGTTTTTCCTCCTGCAGGGCGTCCGCCAGGTGAAATAGCCCCTGATAACAAACGTCCTGGGTGAAATCCATATTTACGCGGGTCATTTCGTCGTGCAGTAAAAAATGGCCCACTTTCGCCAGGAAATAACGTCCATTCTGTTGGGTAACGATTCGACCGCTTAATCCCATATCCAGCAGTACGCTGACGCCATAGCTGCCGAGCGTGCTGTGTTCGGTTATTTCCTCGAGGCTTGCCCCTTTTTTACCTTGTTTATCGAGCCAGGCGAGAACGCCTGAGTTACGCAGACAAAGCGCAGTCTGGAATAACATCGGGGCAAAGGCGATGCGTTGCGCTTCGGTAATGGCATCCAGTGCGCTGAGTGTGTCCTTTTCGTACATTCCTGCGTAACCTTTGAAGCTAATAAAGAGAGGTTATCGGGCCATACGCGGCCCGACTTTAGAAAAATATTACAGCGCGGCGCCAGCGGAGAGGTTCAGCTGAATATCGTGGTCGAGGTTATTTACCCAACGGTTATAATTTTTGTGAATTTTACCGTCTGCCGCTTTCAGGTTAAGGCTGTTTTCATAGTTGATTGAATAGCTTGTGGCCGTGTACGGAATACTTACCTGGACGGAGTGATCGCGTGACTGCAGACGCCCCTTAATCATTCCCGGGCCGGTTTCCGTCATGATCCAGTCGCGTTTTTGGCCTGCTTTCAAAATTGCCGTTTTTACCTGATCGGCAGTATGGCCCGCGCTTACAATAGAGTGAACCTGAGCAATTGGGGCGGTGCGCGCACAGCCTGCCAGTGCGCCAACGAATACGGCAGCAGCACACCATTTAACGATCTTTTTCATCAACAACTCCATATCAATAATAACAATTAAAGGTAGTGTTTTTTACAAATAATATTCATCCGGCTTTTTGTTATCGCTGGGTGTATTTTTTAATCAATATTAATGTTTACATTACGTTGACGCGAAGACGGGCATAATAACATGGAAAATAAATAAGAATTTCATTTTTTATAATTTGCGTTAAATCATGAATTGCGTTTGAACGTAATGCGCGCGGCGTAATTAAAAACAGAATGAGTATCGCCTTAACGCAAATAAAAATACCGCGACGGATTAGGGACGCGGTAATTTACGGTGTATTACTGACGGTTTAAACCTACCTGTACAGGTAGGTCGGTTACCCGGGTAATCGGCTTTTCGGCCTCCCCGGCCCGAGCAGGATCGCCAGCTTGCTGCCGCCTTTGGTGGTTTCCATCCAGATTTTACATACGCTGGTCAGGGGGACCGACAGCAGCATACCGACCGGGCCCAGCAGCCATCCCCAAACCAGTAAGGATAAAAACACCACCAGCGTCGACATGCCCAGACGGTGTCCCATCATGCGCGGTTCAAGAATATTGCCCAGCACCATATGCACGACGAGGAACAGCGCGCCGACCAGCATGCATTCGTAGAAGCCGTTAAACAGAAACGCCTGAATCATCGGCGGCACGGCGGAAAGCACCGCGCCAATATTGGGCACGTAGTTCAGCAGAAAGGCCAGCACGCCCCACATCAGCGCGAACTGCACGTCCATCAGCATCAGCCCCAGCCAGACAATCACCCCGGTCCAGACGCTCAGGAGCGTTTTCAGCGCCAGATATTTGGAGACGCCCTTCAGGGCCCGGTGTAACCCGGCAATGTGAATTTGCGGATTGTTCAGCGCAAAGCGCAGCTTATAGGGGACGTGGCGGACTTCGAACAGCATAAACACAACGGTCATGACCAGCAGCAGAATGCTGGCCATCGCGCCGGAAAGCCCCGTCATCAAGGTGGTGGCGTAGGTCATGACCTTCTCGGAGTCCATCCTGCGCAGCATCCGTTCGGGTGAGATATGCAGATTAAGGAAGGGCACCATCTCCTGCAGCGCGACAATTTTACGCGTCAGCTCTTTGTTGTACTGCGGCAGCATGGTGGAGAATTCGCTCAGCGATGCCGCCAGCACGCCGAAGAGCGCCGTCAGGCCAATCAGCATGACAATAACCACGATGGTGATGGCTACCGGACGGCTGACGCCCCGGCGTAAAAACCAGGTGACCAGAGGATTAAGCACGATGGCAAAAAAGAGCGCCAGCAGGAGCTGAACAATAATGTCAGCGGCAGCATGGATACCCGCAAGGATAACCACCAGACAGGCGAGTTTTAATAAGATGTGGAGTCCTGCTTTGTCGGACGGGTTAGCGATCATGCGTGTTCCTTAATATGATGACCCGATAAGTGTAGTGCCCGGGCTTCGCTTCGTCTGGCACCGTTAATCTGAAAGTCGGGGCTGATTTTCTTATTGCGCCGTGGTAATAGTGAAACACTGTTGTAAAAAATCCAGGTAGAACCCCATGCCCGAACCTGCCGCTGAACCGGCACTGAGCGGACTGCGCCTCAATCTGCGCATCGTTTCCGTTGTGATTTTCAACTTTGCCAGCTATCTGACCATCGGCCTGCCGCTGGCGGTCCTGCCGGGCTATGTCCATGACGTGATGGGCTTCAGCGCCTTCTGGGCGGGGCTGGTGATTAGCCTGCAATATTTCGCCACGCTCCTCAGCCGCCCGCATGCCGGGCGCTACGCGGACGCGTTCGGTCCAAAAAGCATCGTGGTGGTGGGATTGTGCGGCTGTTTCCTCAGTGGCCTGAGCTACCTGCTGGCTGCCACCACCGGCCACTGGCCGCTGGTCAGCCTGGCGCTGCTCTGCCTGGGCCGCGTTATTCTTGGCATCGGGCAAAGTCTGGCGGGAACCGGCTCGACGCTGTGGGGCGTGGGGGTGGTAGGCGCGCCGCACATTGGCCGGGTGATCTCCTGGAACGGGATTGTCACCTACGGTGCGATGGCGCTCGGAGCGCCGCTCGGCGTGGCCTGCTATGCGCTTGGCGGGCTGTATGGGCTTTCCATCACCATTATGGCGGTCGCGCTGCTGGCAATCCTCTTTGCGCTGCCACGTCCGAAAGTGAAGGCCAGCAAAGGCAAGCCGCTGCCGTTTCGGGCGGTGCTGGGGCGCGTCTGGCCGTACGGCATGGCCCTGGCGCTGGCGACCACCGGCTTCGGCGTGATTGCGACCTTCATTACCCTGTTCTACGACGCCAAAGGCTGGGACGGCGCAGCCTTTGCGTTAACCCTGTTTAGCTGTGCGTTTGTTGGCGCCCGCCTGCTTTTCCCTAACGGCATCAACCGTCTTGGCGGGCTGAATGTGGCGATGATCTGCTTTGCGATAGAGATTGTCGGGCTGCTGCTGACCGGAATTGCGATGGTGCCCTGGGTCGCGAAAGTGGGCGTGTTCCTCGCGGGGGCAGGCTTTTCCCTGGTCTTCCCGGCGCTGGGCGTGGTGGCGGTAAAAGCCGTGCCGCAGCAGAATCAGGGGGCGGCGCTGGCGACCTATACGGTGTTTATGGATATGTCTTTAGGCATTACCGGCCCGCTGGCGGGGCTGGTGATGGCCTGGGCAGGGGTTCCGGTGATCTATCTTGCGGCGGCGGGCCTGGTGGTGATTGCGCTGCTGCTGACGTGGCGGCTAAAAAAATGGCCCCCGGTGCAGGCACCGGAGGCCACGTCATCGTCGTGAAGCGTTACTGGATCACGATGGTGTTAATGATGTTTTCAGCAGCCGTCTGCGCTTTCTGCTGATCTTCGGCTGGCAGGGTGATCTGCAGGGTCAGCAGTTTGTTATCAACCTTGCCCAGCACCACAGAAGAGTAAGCGGTCTGGCCTTTTGCAGAGATGATGCTGTCGAGCTGTTGCAGCGTGTGGCCTTTCAGCTCGATGGATTTATTGGTCACGACCTGCAGCTGCGGATCGCGGCCGCGCTGCTGATCTTCCAGACGTTTGGACAGGACGGCCAGGTCTTCGCTGGTGTCGTCGCCCACAATCACAATGACCGCTTTCTGCCCGGTTGCGTCGGAGTAAACGTGCATGTTATTCGCCTGGGTGCCCAGCTTGCCGCTCTGATCGGTCATATCGGCTGGCAGAGAGAAGCTGAGTTTGCCATCCATCAGATTCACCGGCTGGCCGGTCGCGTTGCTCTCTGCGGATGCGCCCTGAGCAGGCGTTTTCGTGTCGCTGTTATCACAGGCTGCAAGACCCACAACCAGCAGGCCAATCCCGACATATTTAACCAGATTGCGCATTGACTTCTTCCTTTCGATAAACGGCCATAACGGCTCATTCGCTCATCTTATCACAACTGATAAAGCGAACCCTTAACCAGCCTGCAATGCCGTGATTTCAGATTTATCTGCCAGCCTTTTCAGCAGCATATTGAGCAGCACGCCGTACATCGGCAGGAAGAACACAATGCTGATAAGGACCTTGAAGCAGTAGTCCACCAGCGCGATTTCCATCCAGTGTTCGGCCATGAACGCATCCGGGCTGCGCCAGAAGGCGATGAAGAAGAAGGCCAGCGTATCGCTCACGTTACCAAACAGCGTGGAGGCGGTTGGCGCCATCCACCAGCGATGATTCTGACGCAGGCGGTTGAATACATGCACGTCGAGGATCTGCCCCAGCGCGTAGGCCATAAAGCTTGCCGCGGCGATACGGGCAACAAACAGGTTGAAGTGGGTTAATGCCTCAAAGCCCTGCCAGCTTCCCATATAAAACAGTGACGAAACCACGTACGAGATGAACAGCGCCGGGAGCATGACCGAAAAAATAATACGGCGAGCCAGCGGTGCGCCAAAGATACGCACGGTCAAATCCGTCGCGAGGAAAATAAACGGGAAGCTGAATGCGCCCCAGGTGGTATGAAAACCAAAGATGGAGATCGGGAGCTGCACCAGATAGTTGCTGGAGGTGATCACCAGCAAATGGAAAAGCGAAAGCCAGAACAACGCTTTTACGCGCTGTGATTCAGAAAACGACGTCATATTGTGACCTTTTTATACGTTGGGGTGAGGGAACCCAATAAAAACCGCAGCATGATACTGCTTTGGCAGGACATTGCAATGGTTAGTTTTTACGCAATCGTTAACCTGGTTTGCATTGATCGCAACCGGGCGTAAACTACAGCCGTTTTTACCAGACCGAGAAGACCATGACCGACCTGTTTTCCAGCCCAGACCACACTCTTGATGCCCAGGGCCTTCGCTGCCCGGAACCGGTAATGATGGTACGCAAAACCGTGCGCAACATGCAGACCGGTGAAACGCTGTTGATTATTGCCGACGACCCGGCCACGACCCGCGATATTCCCGGCTTTTGTACCTTTATGGAGCATGAGCTGGTGGCACAGCAGACCGAGGCGCTGCCGTACCGGTATTTGATTCGTAAGGGTTAGATGGGCTGTCCTCTGCGGCCTGATGCCCTCACCCCGCCCCTCTCCCACGGGGAGAGGGGGCAAACACTAAAAACGGCAATCTTTGATTGCCGTTTTGCGTTTACCTAGCCTTTCATCCACGCGCGGATCCCGTCCAGGAACATCTGCGTTGCCATCATCACCAGAATCAGCCCCATCAGGCGCTCCAGTGCGTTCACTCCTTTCTCACCCAGCAGGCGCAGGAACAGCGACGACTGCAGCAGGATGATAAACGTCCCGCCCCAGGCGATCAGCAGGGCAATCACCAGATGGCTCATCTGGTTCGGATACTGATGCGACAGCAGCATCAGCGTGGCCAGAATGGTCGGCCCGGCGACGAGTGGAATCGCCAGCGGCACGATAAACGGCTCTTCACCCGCGGGCAGGCCGCTGCTGCTGCCTTCCGCGCTTGGGAAAATCATCTTAATGGCAATCAGGAACAGAATAATCCCGCCGGAAATCGACACGGTTTCGGCGCGCAGGTTCAGGAACGCGAGAATTTTTTCACCGGCAAACAGGAAGATAAACATCACCAGCAGGGCGATAAGCAGCTCGCGGATCATGATCGCCCGGCGGCGCTTCGGCTCGGTGTGCTTCAGCACCGACATGAAGATAGGCAGGTTTCCCAGTGGATCCATAATCAGGATCAATAAAACCGCCGCGGAAATGATTTCACTCATCTTTAAATTATCCCTGATACTTAGTAGTGTTATTCCGATGATTAGCGCTTTTTCTGATTGCTGGGCAATCATCGATTAATTTCGCTTGCGACTTTGGCAGCATTTTGTAATGTGAAGCATATCCCAGTTCAATACTGGCTTGCACAATCAGCACACACCCTCAGCAGGAAAAAAATGCTATGAAAAACGTTGGTTTTATCGGCTGGCGCGGTATGGTCGGCTCTGTACTCATGCAACGCATGGTTGAAGAGCGCGATTTCGACGCTATCCGCCCGGTCTTCTTCTCCACTTCCCAGCTCGGCCAGGCTGCTCCGTCCTTTGGTGGTACCACAGGCACGTTGCAGGATGCTTACGATCTGGAAGCGCTGAAGGCACTCGACATTATTGTGACGTGCCAGGGCGGCGATTATACCAACGAAATCTATCCAAAGCTGCGTGAAAGCGGCTGGCAGGGCTACTGGATTGACGCGGCTTCTTCGCTGCGCATGAAAGACGATGCCATCATCATTCTCGACCCGGTGAACCAGGGCGTCATCACCGACGGCCTGAACAACGGCGTGAAAACCTTTGTCGGCGGTAACTGCACCGTCAGCCTGATGCTGATGTCCCTCGGCGGCCTGTTCGCGCAGGATCTGGTGGAGTGGGTCTCCGTGGCGACCTACCAGGCGGCGTCCGGCGGCGGCGCGCGCCACATGCGCGAGCTGCTGACCCAGATGGGCCAGCTGCACCAAAGCGTCGCAACCGAGCTGGCAAACCCGGCGTCCGCGATCCTCGATATCGAACGTAAGGTCACTCAGCTGACCCGCAGCGGCGAGCTGCCGGTGGATAACTTCGGCGTACCGCTGGCCGGTGGTCTGATCCCATGGATCGACAAACAGCTGGATAACGGCCAGACCCGCGAAGAGTGGAAGGGCCAGGCTGAGACCAATAAAATCCTCGCGACCGCGAACACCATTCCGGTTGACGGTCTGTGCGTGCGTATCGGCGCGCTGCGCTGCCACAGCCAGGCCTTCACCATTAAACTGAAAAAAGATGTGTCTATTCCGACCGTGGAAGAGCTGCTGGCCGCGCACAACCCGTGGGCGAAAGTGGTGCCAAACGATCGCGATATCACCATGCGCGAGCTGACCCCGGCTGCCGTTACCGGCACGCTGACCACGCCGGTTGGCCGTCTGCGCAAGCTGAACATGGGGCCGGAGTATCTCTCCGCGTTCACCGTCGGCGACCAGCTCCTGTGGGGCGCCGCCGAGCCGCTGCGCCGCATGCTGCGCCAGCTGGCGTAATAATTTGTTTACTACCGGGGGTGATTTTCACCCCCTTTTTTTGCGTACTACATGGAGTAACACGCGTATGTCTTATTTTTTATCAGGAGTGATCTAGAGCGTTGGCTATGCTTTAAGGAAGAGTCATTTCTTACCTGAGGTTCGAACGGAGCAGAATGGATGCACATTTTTGTGCTGTCCCGTTCAGGTCACATTAAAAGTCGTCCCGGAGCGCTTAAAAAGGACGACATAAAAAACAGGATGAATACCATGTCCGATCGTGTGGATAGAGACGTGATTAATGCGCTTATTGCGGGTCATTTTGCTGACCCCTTTTCTGTGCTTGGGATGCATCAAACTGAGGATGGCCTTGAAGTTCGGGCACTGTTACCGGATGCCACAGAAGTCTGGGTGATTGAACCCAAAACCGGCCGCAAGGTCGGTAATCTTGAATGCCTCGATTCCCGTGGCTTCTTCTCCGGCGTGATGCCCCGCCGTAAAAACCCTTTTCGCTATCAGCTCGCCGTTCTCTGGCACGGTCAGCAAAACCTGATTGACGATCCTTACAGCTTTGGCCCTCTGCTTAAAGAGATGGATGCCTGGTTGCTCTCCGAAGGAACGCATCTTCGCCCTTATGAAACCCTGGGTGCCCATGCCGATACCATGGACGGCATTACCGGCACGCGATTCTCCGTGTGGGCGCCTAACGCCCAGCGCGTCTCCGTTGTCGGCCAGTTCAACTACTGGGACGGTCGCCGCCACCCGATGCGCCTGCGCCGGGAAACCGGCATCTGGGAGCTGTTTATCCCCGGAGCGCACCCCGGGCAGCTTTATAAATTCGAGATGATCGACGCCAACGGCAAGCTGCGCATTAAAGCTGACCCGTATGCCTTCGAAGCGCAGATGCGCCCGGATACCGCGTCGCTGATTTGCGGCCTGCCGGAGAAGGTCGTCCAGACGGAGGAGCGTAAACAGGCCAACCGTTTTGACGCGCCCATCTCCGTCTATGAGGTACACCTTGGCTCCTGGCGTCGCCACACCGATAACAACTTCTGGCTCAGCTATCGTGAGCTTGCCGACCAGCTGGTGCCCTATGCCAAATGGATGGGCTTTACCCACCTTGAGCTGCTGCCGGTCAACGAGCACCCGTTCGACGGCAGCTGGGGCTATCAGCCTACCGGGCTGTATGCGCCAACGCGCCGCTTTGGCACCCGCGATGACTTCCGCTATTTCATTGATGCCGCGCACGCCGCCGGGCTGAACGTCATCCTCGACTGGGTGCCGGGCCATTTCCCTGCGGATGATTTCGCGCTGGCAGAGTTTGACGGCACGAAGCTGTACGAGCACAGCGACCCGCGCGAAGGCTATCACCAGGACTGGAACACGCTGATCTACAACTATGGTCGCCGTGAGGTCGCAAACTACCTGGTCGGGAATGCCCTGTACTGGATCGAGCGGTTTGGCATTGATGCCCTGCGCGTCGATGCGGTGGCGTCGATGATCTACCGCGACTACAGCCGCAAAGAGGGTGAGTGGATCCCGAACGAGTTTGGCGGCCGTGAAAACCTGGAAGCGATTGAATTCCTGCGCAATACCAACCGCATTATCGGCGAACAGGTGGACGGTGCCGTGACCATGGCGGAAGAGTCGACCGACTTTGCGGGCGTCTCCCGTCCGCCGTCATTAGGCGGCCTGGGGTTCTGGTACAAGTGGAACCTGGGCTGGATGCACGACACGCTCGACTACATGAAGCTGGATCCGGTTCACCGTAAGTATCATCACGATAAGCTGACGTTCGGGATGCTCTACAACTACACCGAAAACTTCATGCTGCCGCTGTCGCACGATGAAGTGGTGCACGGCAAAAAATCCATTCTCGACCGCATGCCGGGCGACGCGTGGCAGAAGTTTGCCAACCTGCGCGCCTACTACGGCTGGATGTTTGCCTTCCCGGGCAAGAAACTGCTGTTTATGGGCAATGAGTTCGCCCAGGGACGCGAGTGGAACCACGACGCCAGTCTCGACTGGCACCTGCTGGAAGGCGGCGACAACTGGCACCACGGGGTGCAGCGTCTGGTGCGCGACCTGAACCTGACCTACCGCCACCACAAAGCGCTGCACGAGCTCGACTTCGATCCGTACGGCTTTGAGTGGCTGGTGGTGGACGACCACGAGCGCTCGGTGTTTGTCTTTGTGCGTCGTGACAAAGCGGGTAACGAGATCGTCGTCGCCAGCAACTTCACGCCGGTGCCGCGCGAACATTACCGCTTCGGCATTAACCAACCGGGCAAATGGCGCGAGATCTTGAATACCGACTCGATGCACTATCACGGCAGCAACGCCGGTAACGGCGGGCTGGTCCAGAGCGACGCCATCGAAAGCCACGGGCGACCCAACTCCCTGAGCCTGACGCTGCCGCCGCTTGGCACCATCTGGCTGATGCGGGAGGGCGAATGACGCAGCTTACGGCAGGTAAACCCGAACCGCTCGGCGCGCGTTTTGACGGAAAGGGTGTCAATTTCACCCTCTTTTCCGCTCACGCTGAGCGGGTAGAACTGTGCGTGTTTGATGGGGAAGGTAACGAGCACCGTTACGATTTACCCGCGCGCACGGGGGATACCTGGCACGGCTACCTGGCCGGAGGACGGCCAGGCATGCACTATGGCTTTCGCGTACACGGTCCGTGGGATCCGGCGCAGGGCCACTGGTTTAACCCGGCGAAGCTGCTGATCGACCCGTGCGCGCACCGTGTGGACGGCGAATTTAAAGACGACCCGCTCTTCCACGTGGGCTACGGCGAGCCCGACCACCGCGACAGTGCGCCCGTCGCGCCAAAAAGCGTGGTGGTGAACGATCTTTATGACTGGGAAGACGATGCCCCGCCGCAGACGCCGTGGGGCAATACCGTCATTTATGAAGCCCACGTCAAAGGGCTGACGTACCTGCACCCGTCGATCCCCAAAGAGATGCGCGGCACCTATAAGGCGCTCGGGCATCCCACCATGATTGCCTACCTGAAACACCTCGGCATCACCGCGCTGGAACTGTTGCCCGTCGCCCACTTTGCCAGCGAGCCGCGCCTGCAGCGGCTGGGGCTAAGCAACTACTGGGGCTACAACCCGCTGGCGATGTTCGCGCTTGAGCCACGCTATGCCGCCCATCCGGAAAAGGCGCGTGACGAGTTTCGCGATGCGGTGAGGGCGCTTCATACGGCGGGCATTGAGGTCATTCTGGACGTCGTGCTGAACCACAGTGCCGAAAGCGATCTCGACGGTCCGACGCTCTCCATGCGCGGAATTGATAACCGTAGCTATTATTGGATCAGGCAGGATGGCGATTATGAGAACTGGACCGGCTGCGGTAACACGCTCAACCTCAGCCATCCGGCGGTCACGCATTTTGCTTATGAATGCCTGAAATACTGGGTGGAGACGTTCCACGTCGACGGTTTTCGTTTCGATCTGGCGCCAGTGATGGGGCGCACGCCAGCGTTCAGCCAGCAGGCGCCGCTGTTTGAGGCGATAAAAAACTGTCCGGTGCTCTCGCAGGTGAAGCTCATTGCCGAGCCGTGGGACATCGGGGAAGGCGGTTATCAGGTCGGGAATTTCCCGCCGCTGTTTGCCGAGTGGAACGATCACTACCGCGATGCCGCACGCCGCTTCTGGCTGGAACGGAATCTGTCGCTGGGGGAGTTCGCCGGACGCTTTGCCGCTTCAAGCGATCTCTTTAAGCGCGACGGCAAACGCCCGTCGGCCACCGTCAATCTGTTGACGGCACACGACGGTTTTACGCTCAGGGACTGCGTTTGTTTCAATCAGAAACACAATGAGGCAAACGGCGAAGAGAATCGCGATGGTACTAACAATAACCATAGCTTTAATCATGGTATAGAAGGGTTAGGCGGTAGCCTGGACGTCATCGAGCGGCGACGCGCCAGCGTTCACGCTTTGCTGACAACGCTTTTATTGTCGCAGGGCACGCCGATGCTGCTGGCAGGCGATGAACACGGCCATAGCCAGCACGGTAACAACAATGCGTATTGCCAGGACAACACGTTAACCTGGCTCGACTGGGGTGAAGCCAACAGCGGGCTGATTCATTTTACCGCTGCGCTGATCCATCTTCGCCAGCAGATCCCCGCGCTGACCGCCGACCGCTGGTGGGAAGAGGGTGACGGCAACGTTCGCTGGTTGAATCAAGACGCGCAACCGTTAAGCGCGCAAGAGTGGCAACACGGCGTACCACGCCTGCAAATCCTGCTGTCGGATAAATGGCTGGTCACGCTGAACGCGACGGATGACGTCGCAGAGATTGTTTTACCTGAAGGGGAATGGCGAGCTGTTCCCCCCTTTGCCGGAGCGGATAATCCGGTAGTAATGGCTGTCTGGCACGGGCCTGCGCACGGAGTGTGCGTATTCCAAAGATGATAAAAAAGGAGTTAGTCATGGTTAGATTAGAGAAGAACGATCCCTTAATGTTGGCGCGCCAGCTACCATTAAAAACGGTTGCCCTGATACTTGCGGGTGGACGTGGTACCCGTCTGAAAGATTTGACCATCAAGCGCGCGAAACCGGCCGTTCACTTTGGTGGTAAGTTCCGTATCATCGACTTTGCGCTCTCCAACTGCCTTAACTCGGGCATTCGCCGTATTGGCGTCATTACGCAGTATCAGTCGCACACGCTGGTTCAGCATATCCAGCGCGGCTGGTCATTCTTCAGCGAAGAGATGAACGAGTTTGTCGATCTCCTTCCCGCTCAGCAACGCGTCCACGGTGAGAACTGGTACCGCGGAACGGCGGATGCAGTGACGCAGAACCTCGACATCATTCGCCGCTATAACGCGGAATACATCGTGATCCTCGCCGGGGACCATATCTACAAGCAAGATTACTCCCACATGCTCATCGACCACGTCGAAAAAGGGGCGCGCTGCACCGTAGCGTGTCTGCCTGTGCCCGTTGCTGAAGCGACGGCGTTTGGCGTGATGCACGTGGATGCCGACGACAAAATTATCGACTTTGTTGAAAAGCCGGCGAACCCGCCAACCATGCCGGGCGATGACACCAAATCGCTCGCCAGCATGGGGATTTATGTCTTTGATGCAGATTATCTTTATGAGCTGCTGGAAGAAGACGACAAAGACGAAAACTCCAGCCACGACTTCGGTAAAGACATCATTCCGAAAATCACGAAAGCTGGCATGGCCTATGCACATCCTTTCCCGCTGTCCTGCGTGCAGTCCGACCCCAATGCGGAACCTTACTGGCGCGATGTGGGAACTCTGGAAGCGTACTGGAAAGCGAACCTCGACCTGGCGTCGGTCACGCCTGAGCTGGATATGTACGACCAGAACTGGCCGATTCGTACCCATATGGAATCGCTGCCGCCGGCCAAATTCGTGCAGGACCGCTCCGGCAGCCACGGTATGACGCTGAACTCGCTGGTGTCCGGCGGGTGCATTATTTCAGGCTCGGTGGTGGTGCAGTCGGTGCTGTTCCCCCGCGTGCGGATAAATTCATTCTGTAATATCGATTCGGCAGTCTTACTGCCTGATGTCTGGGTAGGGCGCTCGTGCCGTCTGCGTCGCTGTGTTATCGATCGTGCCTGCGTCATTCCAGAAGGGATGGTGATTGGTGAGAACGCGGAAGAAGACGCGCGTCGTTTCTATCGTTCGGAAGAGGGGATCGTGTTAGTCACACGGGAAATGTTGCGGAAGCTGCAGATCAAACAGGAGCGATGATGCAGGTTTTACATGTATGTTCTGAGATGTTCCCGTTGTTAAAAACGGGCGGTCTGGCAGATGTTCTGGGTGCATTACCGGCGGCGCAAATCGCCGGAGGCGTGGATACCCGAGTCCTGCTGCCCGCCTTTCCGGATATCCGGCGTGGAATTCCCGATGCAAAAGTGGTGACCCGCCGTGAGACCTTCGCCGGACGCATCACCCTGCTGTTTGGACATTACAATGGCGTAGGGATTTACCTGATCGACGCGCCGCACTTATACGATCGACCGGGCAGCCCGTATCACGATACGAACCTGTTCGCCTACACCGATAACGTGCTGCGCTTTGCGCTACTCGGCTGGGTCGGGGCAGAAATGGCGACGGGGCTGGATCCGTTCTGGCGCCCGGATGTGGTGCACGCGCACGACTGGCACGCCGGGCTTGCCCCGGCGTATCTCGCGGCGCGCGGCCACCCGGCGAAATCGGTCTTTACCGTGCATAACCTGGCGTATCAGGGGATGTACTATGCCCATCACATGAGTGAAATCGATCTGCCATTATCGTTCTATAACATGCACGGGCTGGAATTTAACGGGCAGATCTCGTTCCTGAAAGCCGGGCTGTATTACGCCGATCATATTACCGCCGTGAGCCCAACCTACGCGCGTGAGATCACCCAGCCGGAGTTTGGCTACGGCATGGAAGGGTTGCTGCAACAGCGCCACCGCGAAGGCCGCCTGTCGGGCATTCTGAACGGCGTGGATGAACAGATCTGGAGCCCGGAAACCGATCTCCTGCTGGCGGCGCGCTATGGCCGTGATTCCGTGGAAGACAAAGCGGAGAACAAACGCCAGCTGCAGATTGCAATGGGCCTGAAGGTTAACGATAAAGTGCCGCTGTTCGCGGTGGTCAGCCGCCTGACCAGCCAGAAAGGGCTGGATCTGGTGCTGGAGGCGTTGCCCGGTTTACTGGAGCAGGGCGGACAGCTGGCGCTGCTCGGCGCGGGCGACCCGGTGCTGCAGGAAGGCTTCCTTGCCGCTGCGGCGGAACATCCGGGGCAGGTGGGCGTGCAGATTGGCTATCACGAAGCGTTCTCGCACCGCATCATGGGAGGCGCGGACGTCATCCTGGTGCCGAGCCGTTTCGAACCCTGCGGCCTGACGCAGCTTTACGGCCTGAAATACGGCACGCTGCCGCTGGTGCGCCGCACGGGCGGACTGGCGGATACCGTATCCGATAGCTCTCTGGAAAACCTGGCGGACGGTATCGCCAGCGGGTTTGTCTTTGAGGACAGTAATGCCTGGTCGCTGCTTCGGGCGATTCGGCGTGCTTTCGTCTTGTGGTCCCGTCCATCGCTCTGGCGTTACGTTCAGCGTCAGGCGATGTCCATGGACTTTAGCTGGCATGTTGCGGCGCAGTCATACCGCGATCTCTATCAACGCTTGATGTAACGAGGCGAAGTTACTGATATGAACGCTCCATTTAGCTACTCTTCACCCACGCTCAGCGTTGAGGCGTTAAAGCACTCCATCGCCTACAAGCTGATGTTCACCATCGGGAAAGATCCGGTTATCGCCAACAAGCACGAGTGGCTGAACGCCACCCTGTTTGCGGTGCGTGACCGCTTAGTTGAACGCTGGCTGCGCTCAAACCGCGCCCAGCTCTCGCAGGAAACGCGTCAGGTTTACTACCTGTCGATGGAATTTTTGATTGGCCGCACGCTGTCCAACGCGCTGTTGTCGCTCGGTATTTATGACGACGTCAAAACCGCACTGGAAGAGATGGGGTTAGATTTAGAAGAACTGATCGACGAAGAGAACGACCCGGGCCTCGGCAACGGCGGCCTGGGGCGTCTCGCCGCCTGCTTCCTCGACTCGCTGGCGACGCTGGCGCTGCCGGGCCGCGGCTACGGTATTCGCTACGACTACGGTATGTTCAAACAGAACATCGTCGACGGACGCCAGAAAGAGTCGCCGGACTACTGGCTGGAGTACGGCAACCCGTGGGAGTTTAAGCGCCACAATACGCGCTACAAGGTGCGCTTTGGCGGACGTATTCAGCAGGAAGGCAAAAAATCCCGCTGGGTAGAAACGGAAGAGATCCTGGCCGTGGCCTACGACCAGATTATCCCCGGCTATGACACCGATGCCACCAACACGCTGCGCCTGTGGAGCGCCCAGGCCAGTAGCGAAATCAACCTCGGTAAATTCAACCAGGGGGACTACTTTGCGGCGGTAGAAGACAAAAACCACTCCGAGAACGTGTCCCGCGTGCTGTACCCGGATGACTCGACCTACTCCGGCCGCGAGCTGCGCCTGCGTCAGGAGTATTTCCTCGTCTCCTCGACGATTCAGGACATCCTCAGCCGCCACCATCAGCTGCACAAAACCTACGCCAACCTGGCGGAGAAAACCGCGATCCACCTTAACGACACCCACCCGGTGCTCTCCATTCCGGAGCTGATGCGTCTGCTGATCGACGAGCATAAGTTCAGCTGGGATGACGCGTTTGAAGTGACCTGTCAGGTATTCTCCTACACCAACCACACGCTGATGAGCGAAGCGCTGGAAACGTGGCCGGTAGACATGCTCGGCAAAATCCTGCCGCGCCATCTGCAGATTATCTTTGAGATTAACGACTACTTCCTCAAGACCCTGCAGGAGCAATACCCGAACGATACCGGGCTGCTGAGCCGCGCATCCATCATTGATGAATCGAACGGGCGCCGCGTGCGCATGGCCTGGCTGGCGGTCGTCATCAGCCACAAGGTCAACGGCGTGTCCGAGCTCCACTCGAACCTGATGGTGCAGTCGCTTTTTGCGGACTTCGCGAAAATCTTCCCGACGCGGTTCTGCAACGTGACCAACGGCGTCACGCCGCGCCGCTGGCTGGCGCTGGCCAACCAGCCGCTCTCTGAGGTGCTGGACGAGAATATCGGCCGTACCTGGCGTACCGATTTGAGCCAGCTGAGCGAGCTGGAACAGCATATTGATTTCCCGACGGTGAACAAAGCCGTGCGCGAAGCCAAGCTGCTGAACAAAAAGCGTCTGGCGGTCTGGCTGGCGATGCACCTCAACGTGGTGGCAAACCCGAAAGCGCTGTTTGACGTTCAGATCAAACGCATCCACGAATACAAGCGTCAGCTGATGAACGTGCTGCACGTGATCACCCATTACAACCGCATCAAGGCCGATCCAACGGCCGAATGGGTGCCGCGCGTGAAGATCTTCGCCGGTAAGGCGGCCTCCGCCTACTACATGGCCAAGCACATCATTCATCTCATCAACGATGTGGCGAAGGTGGTTAACCAGGATCCGGATATTGGCGACAAGCTGAAGGTGGTATTCATTCCAAACTACAGCGTGAGCCTGGCGCAGATGATCATCCCGGCGGCGGATCTCTCTGAGCAGATTTCCACGGCGGGTACGGAAGCATCCGGCACCAGTAACATGAAGTTTGCCCTCAACGGCGCGCTGACCATTGGTACGCTTGACGGGGCGAACGTCGAGATGCTGGAGCACGTGGGCGAAGAAAATATCTTTATCTTCGGTAATACGACGGAAGAGGTGGAGGCGCTGCGCAGGAAAGGCTACTCGCCGCGTCAATATTACGAAGAGGATGAAGAGTTACGTCAGGTGCTGACGCAGATCGCGACCGGCGTGTTTAGCCCGGATGAACCGAGCCGCTATCGCGATCTGGTCGATTCGCTGATTAACTTTGGCGATCACTACCAGGTGCTGGCGGACTATCGCAGCTACGTGGACTGTCAGGATAAGGTTGACGAGCTGTACCGTCAGCAGGAGAAGTGGACCAGCGCCGCGATGTATAACATCGCCAATATGGGCTATTTCTCGTCCGACAGGACCATCAAGGAGTATGCCGAGACGATCTGGCATATTGATCCGGTGAGGTTGTAAAAGCAAAACGGCAACCTCGGTTGCCGTTTTTAGTGTTTGTTCCCTCTCCCTGTGGGAGAGGGTCAGGGTGAGGGCATCAGCCCGCACCGATCGTATTACGACGCCAGCGACAGCTCACGCTTCCCCGCATTTTGCTGTAACCACTGCGCCACGCGAGACTGTTGCTCGGCGTTGAGCCACATCCCTTCTTTGGTACGACGCCAGATAGCATCATCCAGACGACGAACCCACTCGTGCTCAACCAGGTAGCGCAGCTCGGCTTCGTACAGCTCGTGGCCGAAATGTTCGCCCAGATCCGCAATGTCCTTCGCGTCGGCCAGGAACAGCTCGGTATTGCTGCCGTAGGTGCGGGCATAGTGGCGCGCCATCCCTTCAGTGATGAACGGGAAGCGACGGCGCAGCTTCGCGGCGTAATCATCGCGATTGTCGCCGATATCACCGCCGGGCAGTACCGCGCCTTTGGTCCATGCCGGGCCAATGCCTTTATAGTACGGCGCCAGTTTTTCCAGCGCGTGCTCGGCCAGCTTGCGGTAGGTGGTCAGCTTGCCGCCAAACACGGAAAGCAGCGGCGCCTGACCGTCAACGTCGTGAATATCGAGCGTGTAGTCGCGGGTAATCGCCTGCGGTGAGTCAGACTCATCATCACATAGCGGACGCACGCCGGAGTAGGTCCAGACCACGTCGTCGCGTGACAGCTGCTTCCTGAAGTGCGCGTTATACACTTTGAGCAGGTAGTTCACTTCGCTCTCGTCGATCTCGACGTTCTTCGGATCGCCTTTGTACTCCACGTCGGTGGTACCGATGATCGAGAATTCGTCCATCCACGGGATCACAAACACGATGCGCTTGTCTTCGTTCTGCAGAATGTAGGCCTGCTTCTGGGTATGCACGCGCGGTACCACAATGTGGCTGCCCTTGATCAGGCGAATGCCGTACGGCGAAGGCAGATGCATGCCGTCGTCGAAGAACTGCTTCACCCACGGGCCGGTAGCGTTCACCAGGCCGCGCGCTTTCCAGCTGAATTTCTCGCCGGTATCGATATCTTCCGCTTCCACAATCCACAGGCCGTTTTCACGACGGGCAGCGGTCGCGCGGGTACGGGTTTTCACCTCGCCACCTTTCTTCTCGACCATCTGGGCATTCGCCAGCACCAGACGCGCATCGTCCACCCAGCAGTCGGAATATTCGAAACCGCGCACGATTTCAGGCTTAAGGACCGATTCTGAGCCAAAACGCAAACCTGTCGAACCCGGGAGGCTGGTGCGTTTACCCAGATGATCGTACATAAACAGACCGATTCGGATCATCCACGCCGGACGCAGATGCGGGCGATGGGGCAGGCGGAAGCGCATCGGAATCGCCAGATGCGGGGCCATTTTCAACAGCACTTCACGTTCGGCCAGTGCTTCACTGACCAGGCGGAATTCGTAGTGTTCCAGGTAGCGCAGGCCACCGTGAATCAGTTTGGAGCTGGCGGACGACGTCGCGCAGGCGAGGTCGTTAGCTTCCAGCATCAGTACGGATAAACCGCGTCCTGCGGCATCGACCGCAATACCGGCACCGTTGATGCCACCGCCTATCACAATCAGATCTTTGGTTTCCATAACACCCTCATGCACTTTCGTTAAAGCTCAGAAATGTTCGATATCGCTCATAATAGCAAAGGAACGCGCTTTTGGTAACATCAAAAAAACAATTTAGAGTGATATGGATAACATAATGGCGTTTACCCGCCGCCAGGACGTACACTACGGGGTAAAATAGTGCGGTCTGATGCCCTCACCCCAGCCCTCTCCCACGGGGAGAAGGGGATCCGTTTTCCTCTCCCTCCGGGAGAGGGTAGGGTGAGGGGAAAAACGCACCACACCTGAATATAAGATGAGAACACCATGGATCAGTTTGAATGTATTAACGTAGAAGAAGCCCACCAGAAGATGCACCAGGGAAAAGCGGTGCTGGTGGACATCCGCGATCCGCAGAGTTTTGCGATGGGCCACACGCCGGGCGCGTTTCATCTCACTAACGACACGCTGGGCGCGTTTATGCGCGATAACGACTTCGAGACGCCGGTGATGGTCATGTGCTACCACGGCAACAGCAGCAAAGGCGCGGCGCAGTATCTGCTTCAGCAGGGCTACGACGCGGTATACAGCGTCGACGGCGGTTTCGATGCCTGGCATCGTCATTTCCCGGCAGAAGTGGAATACGCTTTTGAGCGCTGATCCCGCTATACTGTCCCCTTTTGTGTGGAAATAAGCGACCGCTGCCCATGTTGATGATCACTTCTTTTACCAACCCGCGCGTCGCCCAGGCGTTTGTCGACTATATGGCGACGCAGGGCGTTATTCTGACCATTCAGCAACATACGCAGACCGACGTCTGGCTGGCCGACGAGAGCCAGGCCGCGCGCGTAAACGAAGAGCTGGCGCGTTTTCTTGAGAACCCCGGCGACCCGCGCTATCTGGCGGCCAGCTGGCAGTCCGGGCAGACCGACAGCGGACTGCACTACAGCCGTTTTCCCTTCCTTACCACCATCCGCGAACGCGCGGGCCCGTTTACGCTGCTGCTGATGGCGGCCTGCATTATCGTCTTCATTATCATGAACGTGGTGGGCGACCAGAGCGTGATGATTGCCCTGGCCTGGCCCTATGACCCGTCTCTTGAGTTTGACGTCTGGCGCTACTTTAGCCACGCGCTGATGCACTTCTCGGTGATGCATATCCTCTTCAACCTGCTCTGGTGGTGGTATCTCGGCGGCGCTGTTGAAAAGCGTCTGGGCAGCGGCAAGCTGATCGTTATCACCCTTATCAGCGCCCTGCTGAGCGGCTATGTGCAGCACAAGTTCAGCGGGCCTTGGTTCGGCGGGCTGTCGGGCGTCGTGTATGCCCTGATGGGCTATGTCTGGCTTCGCGGGGAGCGCGATCCGGAAAGCGGCATCTATCTGCAGCGCGGATTAATAACCTTTGCGTTAATATGGCTAATTGCCGGATGGTTTGATCTGTTTGGTATGTCTATCGCCAACGGTGCACACGTCGCCGGGCTGGCCGTGGGGCTGGCGATGGCCTTTGCCGACACGCTCCATGCGCGAAAACGAACATAATTCTCAGGGATAATTGATGAAACAAACACAACGTCATGACGCTATTATCGAACTGGTAAAAAAACAGGGATACGTCAGCACCGAAGAGCTGGTGGAGCAGTTTGCCGTCAGCCCGCAAACCATCCGTCGTGACCTGAACGACCTGGCCGATCAGAACCGCATTCTTCGCCACCACGGCGGGGCGGCGCTACCGTCCAGTTCGGTCAATACCTCCTGGCATGACCGTAAAGCCACGCAGACGGCAGAGAAAGAGCGCATTGCCCGCAAGGTCGCCAGCCAGATCCCGAACGGGGCGACGCTGTTTATTGATATCGGCACCACGCCGGAAGCGGTCGCCCATGCGCTGCTGGATCACGAGAACCTGCGCGTGGTCACGAACAACCTGAACGTGGCCAATACCCTGATGCAGAAAGATGACTTCCGCATCATCCTCGCGGGCGGCGAACTGCGCAGCCGCGACGGCGGGATTATCGGCGAAGCGACCCTCGATTTTATCTCTCAGTTCCGCCTCGACTTCGGCATTCTCGGGATCAGCGGCATCGACAGCGACGGCTCGCTGCTGGAGTTTGATTATCACGAGGTGCGCACCAAGCGCGCGATTATTGAGAACTCACGTCACGTGATGCTGGTGGTAGACCATTCGAAGTTTGGCCGAAATGCGATGGTAAACATGGGCAGCATCAGCATGGTGGATGCTGTTTATACCGACGTGATGCCGCCGGCGGGCGTGATGCAGGTGATTAAAGATAATAATTTGCAGTTAGAGTTGTGTTGAAAAGCCGTTCTCCCTCTCCCTGTGGGAGAGGGCCGGGGTGAGGGCATCAGACCGCAGAGGTCCTACACGCCATACCCCATCATCTTCAACAGCTGCTGCGCATGCTGCACCGCATCCTGACGATGCGCCACGCCCAACTTCTGATACAGATTGCGGATATGCGTTTTGATGGTGGTCGCCGCCACCGCAAGCTCACCGGCAATCTGCTCGTTGCTGTAGCCTGAATAGATCAGACCCAGAACCTGCCATTCGCGCTGGGTGAGCGGACTGGTGCGGATAAGCTCCGGCACTTCCGGGTGGTTCAGCAGACGTTCAACGAAGTTCTCATCAAAATGCGCGAACTTGTGTCGATGATGCTGGTTAATCTCGCGCAGAATGCGCTGGGCGCGATGCTGGTCCAGCTCCGGCAGCGTGTTGAGCTGAATAAGCTGACGCAGCTGCTGCGCCATCACTTCACCTTCAATCACAAAGTGGCTGATAAAGCCGGTGCGGTTAGCCAGCTGCAGCGCTTCCAGCAGCACGCGCTGGGCATCGTTTTTACGACCCGCCTGCCAGTAAAGCTGGTTCAGCAGCAGCAGGTTGCGGTTCAGGTCGCTCATCAGACGCAGGCTGCGCGCGTTCTCGTTCAGCTCTTCCAGCACAATCTCTGCGGGCTCTAATTCACCGAGCAGGATCTGCGCGCGGGCAATGTTGCGCCACTGGCTCTGCAGGAAGTGGTTGTTCGCAAATTCGGGTTTTGGCGTCTGACGCAGCCAGTTGGCGGCGGATTTTTTATCGCCGGTCATCTGCCAGTAAATCACCCGGACCTTATCGGCGTTTGAGACCCAGTCGCTGTGATACTGACCGTTGCCGAGCAGGTTCTCCAGGCGGTTCAGATGGTTGCGGGCGTTATCGAGATCGCCGCGCGCCAGCGAGCACTGTACCAGCAGCGCCAGACACTGCAGCTGCTGCTGAGGCTGGAAGCTGGAAAGGACATCCACACCCTGGCGGGCGCAGCTTTCTGCTTCATCCAGACGCGACCATGCCCACAGCAGCTGAGCGCGAATACGCAACAGGAACTCGTGCATCGGCAGCTGTTCCAGGTGCTGTTCACGAATCAGCTGGAACGCTTTTTCCTGGTTTTCCCAGGCGGCCTGCAGGAACCCCTGCGCGAATAAAATCTCGCTCTGTTGGATCAGGCTCCACAGCGCGTAATGCCAGACATCATGTCGACGCGCCATCTGTTCGGTTTGCTGCATCAGTGAAAGGGAACGGGTGAGGTCGCCTTTGCAGTGCAGCACTTCACCGTGCACAGAGGTCGCCACGATGCGGCTGTAGAAGTTAGCCAGCGGCAGTTCATCCAGCGCGACCATCGCCAGCCGTTCAGCTTCGTCCGGGTCGCCGTCGTTAATGGCCACCTGAGCGCGCAGCGCGTTGAACTCGCCGTGCAGGGTGGTATCCATTTCGCTTTCCATCTCCTGCTCGGCGCGCGCCAGCAGGGTGTTCACTTCGCTGTAGCGGTGCTGGCTCTGCATCAGCCAGGCCTGTAGCAGCACCAGACGCGGGTTCTCCAGCAGGCTTTCCCACGGCAGGGCTTTGAGGGACTCTTCCAGCAGGGTCAGTTCGCTGTGGTTAAACAGGCCCCACGCATGGTTGAGGAGGATATCGCGCAGCATGCTGGCATCACCGGCGGCCAGCGCGTGGTGGATGGCCTCGCTCGGGAAGCCTTGCGCCATCCAGCTTTCGGCAGCGGCGCGGTGGATCTCCGGCAGTTCAACCGCCAGTTCCCACTGACAGCGCTGGCGCAGGAAGCTGCCAAACAGCGGGTGATAGCTAAACCACTCGCCGGGATCGTCCATGCGCGTCAGGAAAAGGCCCTGACGTTCAATCTCTTCGAGCTGCAGCTGACCGTTTTCACAGCCCGTTACGCGTACGATGAGCGCATCGTTCATGGAACGCAGCAGCGAGCTTTTCAGCAGGAAATTACGCGTCGAGGGATCGACGCTGTCCAGTACCTCATCCACCAGATAGTCGGAAAGGTGACTGGCATTGATGCCCGCCAGACGCCGCGCAGACTGATGCGCCGGACTGTTGTTTTGTCGGGCAGAGAGCGCGATGAGCTGCAGCGCCGTGGCCCAGCCGGCAACGTCATCACACAGACGGCTGCTCTCGGCGGCCTCAATCGGTGATGTCAGGCGGCAGTCAAAGAACTGTTTCGCTTCCTGGTGGGTAAAGGCCAGCTGCTGGCTGCCCACTTCCAGAAGCTGATCGCGCACGCGCAGGTTGGCAATACCCAACTGCGGCAGGTTGCGTGACAGCACCACTAAAGTCAGGTTTTCCGGCTGATGGCGCAGGAAGAAACGCATCGATTCATGAATCACCGGATTCGTGATGAGATGGTAATCATCAATCACCACGTAGAGCGGGCGATGCCATTCGGCCAGTTCGATAAACAGCTGAGAGAAAAGGGAGGACAGGCTGGCGTACTGGCGCTTTTGCACCATCACCTCACTGGCGACGCAGTGTCCATGGGTGGCTTGCTGTATGGCGGCAATCAGATAGCTGGCAAAACGCTCCTGCTGGTTATCGCCCTCGTCGAGGGAGTACCAGCCAAGATCGCTTTTACCCGCGGCCCATTGCGAAATGAGCGTTGTTTTTCCATAGCCTGCAGGGCTCGTAACCAGCGCCAGTCGGAAATTATGCGCGCCGGAAAGTTTAGCCAACAGACGCTCGCGGACCACTGTATGGTCAAGACGAACCGGGCGACTTAATTTAGACGGAATCAACATAGGTTTCACTTCACTGTGGGGAACGAGAGATTTTATTTTTTTTGCGCTTCGTAATTAATACGATATAAGGTCGAACAGAAAGAGAACTATTGCAAGTTATGTCTGGGTTTTGTGGTTCTGAATTTGCACTCTGTCACAAAACATTCAGGCAAATGTTGGAACTTTCTCGAAAGGGCCGTAACGCCGCGTCACTGCTGGTTTGTCTGTATACATTGCCGCTGCGCTGAAACTGGTTTCAGAAAGGTATAATGACGTCAAATTTAATAAAGTGCGGGTAAAGTTGAGTGAGAGTAATAGTCTTTTGAGATCTGTCCCGATGGCTAAATTATTATTCTACGTAAGTAATCATTTCAGAACGGATTAATTTCACCCGAAACTGCATTTCATTTCTTTGACATTCTCCCCGGTTACTTTTTTATCTTCCGGGCACACTCGAACTATGCTCTGAGAGTGGCCTCGATCACACTTTTATGCTCATCCCCGCTACTCCTCCCTGTCTAATCCCCCACAGGAGGAGGAAGAGGGGAAATGAGCCAGGCACACTAGCGCCAACTTGTGTTTTCTTTCTAAAGGATGCCGATCCCCTATGTCACAGCCTACCTTCAACAAAGCTCAATTCCAGGCTGCCCTGACGCGTCAGTGGCAGCGTTTTGGCCTTCATGCTGCAAACGAGATGACGCCTCACCAGTGGTGGCAGGCCGTGAGCGGTGCGCTCGCAGAACAGCTGGATGCTCAACCTTTGGCAAAGCCGGTGAAGAACCAGCGCCATGTAAACTACATTTCAATGGAATTCCTGATTGGCCGCCTGACGGGCAACAACCTGTTGAACCTCGGCTGGTATCAGGACGTTGGTGACGTCCTTAAAGAACACGACATTAACCTGACCGACCTGCTGGAAGAAGAGATTGACCCGGCGCTGGGCAACGGCGGTCTGGGACGTCTGGCGGCCTGTTTCCTCGACTCCATGGCGACCGTCGGCCAGTCGGCGATTGGCTATGGCCTGAACTATCAGTATGGCTTGTTCCGTCAGTCGTTTGCCGATGGCCATCAGATGGAAGCGCCGGACGACTGGCATCGCAATACCTATCCGTGGTTCCGCCACAACGCGCAGCTGGATGTGCAGGTCGGCATTGGCGGGAAAGTGACAAAGCAGGGGCTCTGGGAACCGGCGTTCACCATTACCGGTGAAGCCTGGGATCTGCCGGTGCTCGGCTACCGTAACGGCGTGGCGCAGCCGCTGCGTCTGTGGCAGGCGAAGCACGCGCATCCGTTTAACCTGACCAAATTCAACGACGGCGATTTCCTGCGCGCCGAGCAGCAGGGCATCGACGCCGAGAAGCTGACCAAAGTCCTCTACCCGAACGACAACCACCTGGCCGGTAAAAAGCTGCGCCTGATGCAGCAGTACTTCCAGTGCGCCTGCTCCGTGGCGGACATTCTGCGTCGCCATCATCTGGCGGGCCGCAAGCTGGCGCAGCTGCCGGACTTCGAAGTGATTCAGCTCAACGACACGCACCCGACGATTGCGATCCCGGAACTGCTGCGCGTGCTGATCGACGAGCACCAGCTGAGCTGGGATGACGCCTGGGCCATCACCAGCCGTACCTTTGCCTACACCAACCACACCCTGATGCCAGAAGCGCTCGAGTGCTGGGATGAGAAGCTGGTGAAAACGCTGCTGCCGCGCCACATGCAGATCATCAACAAGATTAACGACCAGTTTAAAACCCTGGTGGATAAAACCTGGCCAGGCAACAAAGCGGTCTGGGCGAAGCTGGCGGTTGTGCATGACAAGCAGGTGCGCATGGCGAACATGTGCGTGGTCAGCGGCTTTGCGGTGAACGGCGTGGCGGCGCTGCACTCGGATCTGGTGGTCAAAGATCTCTTCCCGGAATACCACCAGCTTTGGCCGACCAAATTCCACAACGTGACCAACGGCATCACGCCGCGTCGCTGGATCAAGCAGTGCAACCCGCTGCTGGCCGGTCTGCTGGACAAGACCCTGAAGAAAGAGTGGGCCAACGATCTGGACCAGCTCATCAACCTGGAAAAACAGGCTGACGACGCGAAGTTCCGCGAGCAGTACCGCGCGATCAAGCTGGAGAACAAGGTTCGCCTGGCGGAGTTTGTGAAAGTGCGTACCGGGATTGAGATCAACCCGAATGCCATTTTCGATATCCAGATCAAACGCCTGCACGAGTACAAACGCCAGCACCTGAACCTGCTGCACATTCTGGCGCTGTACAAAGAGATCCGCGAGAACCCGCAGGCCGACCGCGTGCCGCGCGTGTTCCTGTTCGGTGCGAAAGCGGCGCCGGGCTACTACCTGGCGAAAAACATTATCCTCGCCATCAATAAAGTGGCGGCGGCGATCAACAGCGATCCGAAAGTGGGCGACAAGCTGAAGGTGGTGTTCCTGCCGGACTACTGCGTCTCGGCGGCTGAAATGCTGATCCCGGCGGCGGATATTTCCGAGCAGATCTCGACGGCAGGTAAAGAAGCGTCCGGTACCGGCAACATGAAGCTGGCGCTGAACGGCGCGCTGACCGTCGGTACGCTCGACGGGGCAAACGTCGAAATCGCCGAGAAGGTCGGTGAAGAGAATATCTTTATCTTCGGCCATACCGTGGAAGAGGTGAAGGCCATCAAGGCCAAAGGCTATGACCCGGTGAAATGGCGTAAGAAAGACAAAGTGCTTGATGCGGTGCTGAAGGAGCTGGAAAGCGGTAAATACAGCGACGGCGACAAGCACGCGTTTGACCAGATGCTGCACAGCATGGACAAACACGGCGGTGACCCGTATCTGGTGATGGCGGACTTCACGGCCTACGTTGAAGCGCAAAAGCAGGTCGACGTGCTGTATCGCGACCAGGAAGCATGGACCCGCGCGTGCATTCTGAACACCGCCCGCTGCGGTATGTTCAGCTCTGACCGTTCAATCCGTGATTATCAGGCCCGTATCTGGCAGGCAAAACGCTAAGGAAGCGCGATGGAGAGTAAACGTCTGGACAGCGCCGCGCAGGCGGCGGGGATCAGCCTCAGTTACATTAATGCGCACGGCAAACCGCAGTCTATTGGCGCCGACACCAAAAGACGTTTGCTGGATGCCATGCACAAAGCCGACGCGAAAGCGTCGGTTGCGCCGGTGCCGAACGTGAAGGTGTTCACCGCAGGCAAAAAGATGCCGCTGGCGGTGGAGGGGCGCGGCGAGTTTAGCTGGCTGCTTACCACCGAAGAGGGGCATCAGCACAAAGGCCACGCCACCGGCGGCAAAACGTTAAACCTTCCGGCGAAGCTGCCGGAGGGGTATCACACCTTAACGCTCACCCAGGACGATCGTCGTTTCCACTGCCGGGTGATCGTCGCGCCAAAACGCTGCTACGAGCCGCAGGCGTTGCTCGAGGGTAAAAAGCTGTGGGGCGCCTGCGTGCAGCTCTATACGCTGCGCTCCGACAGCAACTGGGGCATCGGTGATTTTGGCGATCTGAAAAAGATGCTGGTGGATGTGGGCGAGCGCGGCGGCGCGTTTATCGGGCTCAACCCGATCCACGCGCTCTATCCGGCCAACCCGGAGAGCGCCAGCCCGTACAGCCCGTCGTCCCGTCGCTGGCTGAACGTGATTTATATCGACGTTAACGCGTTAGATGATTTCAAAAACAGCAAAGAGGCGCAGGCGTGGTGGAAACTCAGCACCACGCAGCAGGCCCTGAAGCAGGCGCGCGACGCGGACTGGGTGGACTATTCCACCGTCACGGCGCTGAAAATGGCCGCGCTGCGTCTGGCGTGGAAAGGCTTTTCGCAGCGCGATGACGAGCAGATGGCCGCGTTCCGCCAGTTTGTAACGCAGGAGGGCGAGAGCCTGTACTGGCAGGCGGCGTTTGATGCGCTGCACGCGTATCAGGTGAAGGAGGACGAAATGCGCTGGGGCTGGCCGGTCTGGCCGGAAGCGTATCAGTCCGTCGACACGCCTGAAGTAAAAGCGTTCTGTAAAAAATATGCCGATGAAGTGGACTTCTACCTGTGGCTGCAGTGGCTGGCGTACAGCCAGTTTGCCGCCTGCTGGCAGGTGAGCCAGGGCTATAAGATGCCGATCGGCCTGTATCGCGATCTGGCCGTCGGCGTGGCAGAGGGCGGCGCGGAAACCTGGTGCGACCGTGAGCTTTACTGTCTGAAAGCTTCCGTCGGCGCGCCGCCGGATATTCTTGGGCCGCTCGGTCAGAACTGGGGGTTGCCGCCGATGGATCCGCACGTCATGGCGTCGCGCGCCTACGAGCCGTTCATCGACCTGCTGCGCGCGAACATGCAGAACTGCGGCGCGCTGCGTATCGACCACGTGATGTCCGTGCTGCGTCTGTGGTGGATCCCGTACGGTGAAACGGCCGATCACGGGGCGTACGTGCAGTATCCGGTTGACGATCTGCTGTCGATCCTGGCCCTGGAAAGTAAACGTCACCAGTGCATGGTGATCGGTGAAGATCTCGGTACCGTGCCGGTGGAAATTGTCAGCAAGCTCCGCGACAGCGGCGTCTACTCCTATAAAGTGCTCTATTTTGAAAACGACCATGAGAAAACCTTCCGCGCGCCGAAAGCGTACCCTGAACAGTCAATGGCAGTCGCGACGACGCATGACCTTCCTACGCTTCGTGGCTATTGGGAAAGCGGCGATCTGACGCTCGGCAAAACGCTGGGACTGTATCCAGATGAAGAGGTTTTGCGCGGCCTGTATCAGGATCGCGAGCTCTCCAAACAGGGGCTGCTGGATGCGCTGCACAAGCAGGGCTGTCTGCCGAAACGTGCCGGACATAAGGCGTCATTGATGTCGATGACCGCTACCCTCAATCGCGGCTTGCAGCGCTATATTGCCGACAGCAACAGCGCCCTGCTGGGCCTGCAGCCGGAAGACTGGATTGATATGGCGGAGCCGGTGAACATTCCGGGCACCAGCTATCAGTACAAGAACTGGCGTCGCAAGCTGTCCACAACGCTTGAGAAGATGTTTGCTGATGACGGGGTGAACAAGCTGATTAAGGATTTAGACAAGCGCAGAAGAGCGGTGGGCAAGAAGCGGTAGTTTCACCCTAACCCTCTCCCTCTGGGAGAGGGAATAGAATGTAGGCCGGGTAAGCGTCAGCGCCACCCGGCTTTTTTACATCAAACCACCATATTCAACAGCAGTACCCCGACCAGACCGCACACCGAAATAATGGTTTCCAGCGCGGACCAGGACTTGATGGTTTCACCGATCGTCAGGTTGAAGTACTCCTTGAACAGCCAGAAGCCAGGGTCGTTAACGTGAGAGAAAATCACGCTACCGGAACCGACGGCGATAACCATCAGCTCAGGGCTAACACCCGTGGTCGCAATCAGCGGGGCAACGATACCGCCCGCGGTGATCGCTGCAACGGTCGCAGAACCCAGCGCAATACGCAGAACCGCGGCAATAGACCAGGCCATCAGGAGCGGCGATACGTTGGTTTCATGCATCATGGCAGCGATGTATTTATCCACGCCGCTGTCGACCAGAACCTGCTTGAATGCACCGCCACCGCCGATGATCAGAAGCATCATGGCAATGATTTTGATGGAAGAGGTCAGCGTGTCGTTGATCTGATCCATAGAACGGCCGCGGTTCAGGCCGAAGGTGAACATCGCGATCAGCACCGCAATCAGCGTTGCCATGACCGGGTCACCGAGGAATTCTGCAACGGACAGGAACGGATGACCTTTCGGCAGAATCATCTCCGCCACGGCACGCATCGCCATCAGGATCACCGGTACCAGAGAGGTCCAGACGCTGACGCCAAAGCCCGGCATCTCTTCTTCGGTGAAGGTTTTGGCGCTGTACAGACCTTCCGGAATCGGCTTATCAATGCCTTTCAGGAAGCGGGCATAAACCGGGCCCGCCAGAATCACGGTTGGGATCGCCAGAATCGTACCGAACAGCAGGGTTTTACCCATATCCGCGTGGAAGATGGTTGCGATAGCGGTTGGACCCGGGTGCGGCGGCAGGAAGCCGTGAGTCACGGACAGCGCCGCAGCCATTGGCACACCGACATACAGCAGCGGGATGTTTGCCGCAGCCGCGATGGTGAACACCAGCGGCAGCATCAGCACGAAGCCCACTTCATAGAACAGCGCGAAGCCGACGGTAAAACCGGTTAATACCACCGCCCACTGGATGTTCTTCTTGCCAAATTTGGCAATCAGCGTGGTGGCGATACGCTGCGCGCCCCCGCAGTCTGCCAGCATTTTGCCGAGCATGGCGCCGAAGCCCATGATCAGCGCCAGGCTGCCGAGCGTGCCGCCGACGCCGGCTTTGATGGAACTGATAACTTTAACCAGCGGCATACCCTGCATCAGACCGACTGCAAGTGCCACCAGAACCAGAGCGATAAATCCGTTCATTTTGAAACGGATCATCAAGAGCAGTAATAACACAACACCGATAGCAACGATGACTAATGGCATGATTTACCTGGCCTTTGAATTGTTATGGGTAACGTCATTGTTTCAACGACAAATTCCGATTGTCCCAACTGGGAACAGAGTGTTAACGGCACTCATACTGATGCCTTCGAAACCATTAAGTTTAGTCGGCTGTTATAAGGATGCTGAGTGCCCACGAGAATGATACGGGTAACATGGCTCGATTGAGAATCACCCTGGGAGGCTAAATTTGAATTATGAGACGCAGGTCAACATATGGGAGGTAAACGCAAAACGGTAACCATGAGGTTACCGTTTTTAATGTTTTCACCCTCTCCCGTGGGAGAGGGCCGGGGGTGAGGGCATCAGACCTCACTATTTCTGTAGGCCCGGTAAGCGCAGCGCCACCGGGCGATACAGACGGATACTGAATTAGTAGTAAGAGTGCTCGCCGCGCTGGTGCTCGGTCAGGTCACGCACGCCTTTCAGTTCCGGGAACTCGTTCAGCAGCTGCTTCTCGATCCCTTCTTTCAGCGTTACATCGACCATTGAGCAGCCGTTACAGCCGCCGCCAAACTGCAGAATGGCAAAACCTTCGTCGGTGATTTCCATCAGGGAAACACGACCGCCGTGGCCCGCCAGCTGTGGGTTGATCTGGGATTGCAGCAGATACTCAACGCGCTCCATCAACGGGGCATCGTCAGACACTTTACGCATTTTCGCGTTCGGCGCTTTCAGGGTCAGCTGAGAACCCAGCTGATCGGTGACGAAGTCGATCTCCGCATCTTCAAGATACGGTGCGCTCAGCTCATCAACGTAGGCGGTGAGCTGTTCAAATTTAAGGGCAGTGTCAGTCGCTTCCACAGCATCCGGAGGACAATAAGAAACACCACATTCTGCATTCGGAGTGCCTGGATTAATCACAAACACGCGGATCTGCGTCCCTTCTTCCTGATTTGCCAGCAGTTTGGCAAAGTGCGCTTGTGCAGAATCGGAAATACGGATCATAGCTTTGGCCTAATAGTTGACTAAATTACCTGGGTATAATCATACGCCCATTGAAGAAGGGCTACAAGGTACGGCACAGACACCATACCTGAACCGACGCGGCGCCGCTTCGCAAAAGCAGTCGGGAAAGTTCAGCAACGGTACTGCCCGTGGTGACGACATCATCCACAATCGCGATATGGAGACCGTCAACCGGCAATTCAAGGCGAAAGGCATTTTTGAGGTTTCTTTTGCGAAGCCGTGCGCTGAGCTGATGCTGGATGGCGGTGGCATGAACGCGTGTCAGCGCGCGGGCCTCATACCGGCAGCCGAGCCACCGTGCGAGGGGACGGCAGAGCAGATCACTCTGGTTATAGCCGCGCCGCCAGTGCCGATGTCGGTATAAAGGGACATTCACCACCATGTCAATTTTCGGCAGTGCCCGGTGACGTCTCGCCTGCAAAACCGCCAGCAACAGCAGGCGGGCAAGGGGCTGTGCCAGCGAGCTCTGCCCGGAAAACTTCAGCGCGTGGATCAGCCTGTTCAGCGGCGGAACATAATCATCCACTGCCACCAGCGCGCTCCACGGCGGGGATTTTTTCAGGCAGCGGCCACAGGGCAACGAGGGGTTCGTGGCCGGTAAACCACATTGTGGACAGATCCCGATACGCCATTGCAGCGATCGCGTGCAGACGGAGCAGACGCCCCACCCGCTGAGCGACAGCGGCATTTGGCATAGCCAGCACAAGCCGGGTACTGTTAGCATGTGCAACCTCCATGTGAAAAAAGAGAACAGTAACTGATGAAGACGCTGTGGTGGCAGACCGTAGGGACAGGAAATTGCCATCTTGTGCTGCTGCACGGATGGGGCCTGAATGCGGAGATATGGCATTGCATACGTGAGGAACTTGCCTCGCATTTCACGCTGCATCTGGTGGATTTACCCGGCTTTGGCCGCAGCCGCGGGTATGGCGCGTTGTCGCTTGATGAAATGGCGCAGCAGGTTCTGGACGCTGCGCCGCAAAACGCGGTCTGGCTGGGCTGGAGCCTGGGCGGGCTGGTGGCGAGCCAGATTGCGCTGTCGCGGCCTGAACGCGTAAAAGCGCTGGTGACGGTGGCGTCATCGCCCTGTTTTAGCGCGCAGGAAGAGTGGCCGGGGATCAAGCCTGACGTGCTGGCGGGCTTCCAGCAGCAGCTGAGCGAAGATTTCCAGCGGACCGTAGAGCGGTTCCTGGCATTGCAGACAATGGGCACTGACACCGCGCGTAAGGATGCCCGAACGCTGAAGCAGACCGTGCTTTCGCTGCCGATGCCGGAGGTTGAGGTGCTAAACGGCGGACTTGAGCTCCTGAAAACGGTTGACCTGCGCGAGCCGCTGGCCGCGCTGACGGTACCGCACCTGCGTATCTATGGTTACCTCGACGGGATTGTGCCGCGCAAAGTGGTTCCGCTGCTGGATTCACTCTGGCCGGAGAGTGAATCGCAGATTATTGCCAAAGCCGCACATGCCCCGTTTATCTCTCATCCGACGGAATTTTGTTCAGCGCTGATTGCGTTAAGTCAACGTTTCGACTGATTATTTTCTATCCTGCCTGGAAAAAGTAACACACCGCAACCATACTCCAGATGTCGTTGCGGTTGTTCTGCCTACGATAATCAAAACAACAATCCTATGGAGAGTCAGGCTATGAAACTTGTTACAGGTATTGTCACTTCTCTGGTTATTGGGTCACTGTCATTTGGCGTCTTTGCGGCAAAAGAGCTGGAAAAAGATAAAGTTGCCGGCATGAATCTGACGAAAATTGGTGAGATTTCTACGTCTGACACCACCGCGCCGATGGATGCTCGCAGAGAGCTGTCGAAGAAAGCGGATGAGCTGGGCGGAACGTACTACGTCGTCACCAGTGCAGAAAAACAGACCAAAAACGTACGCGCAACGGCGGACGTCTACAAGTAATACGATAAAGCCGGGCAGCGATGCCCGGCTTTGTTAACGCAGCGTCCACCACTCCCTGAGGCAGGCCTTTCCTTCCGGACAGCTTTTACAACTGCCGGAGAGACAACCGTCCGCTTCTTCCTGAATCCGCACGGCTTTCCCCATGGCTTCCAGTCTTTCCAGCATGGCATCGATCATCGGCTGCGGCGTATGCAGGCTGAGGCTCAGCTGTTTCGCCTCCATTCGCCCTTGCAGTGCCAGCAGGTCACGAACCTGAATCAACGATGCCATGGTTTACTCCTTAGTGACAGTCGCCCGCCGGGCTGCTGCAGCAGGTCGCGGCGGTTTTACGGTTTGCCAGCAGGTCGATGTCGACGCGGCTGCGCGCACGCCGCAGTAAACCGAGCACTATCACGTTAAACAGCACAACCGCGAGAATGCAGACCAGGCTGTAGCGCGGATGCTGGCTGAAATTAACGGTTTGATAAAAGAGCGTCGACAGCGAGTACGCAATGTTTAACCCCCACAGGATGGAGAAGCCCATCCAGCCGCGGCTGGACTCGCGGGCAATCGCCCCCATCACGGAGATGCACGGAATGTAGAGCAGAACAAAGATGAGGTAGCTGTAGGCCGCGGACGCGCTGCCAAATTTCTCGCCCATCACGCCCATGGCACCTGTTGCCATTTCGCCGTCGCCTTTGCTGGCCTCAATAGGGTTCGCCAGCACGCTCAGGCTGAAGGTGTCTTTCAGGCTCTGCCAGGTTTCCTCTACGGCACCCAGCAGTTCATGACCGAGATGAAACTCTGCCGGATTAAATTCCTGTTCCTGAATGTTCTCGGCGGTGTAAAGCGTGTTCAGGGTGCCGACAACCACCTCTTTCGCCATCGCGCCGGTGAATAGCCCGACGGTTGCCTGCCAGTTATCCTCATGCACGCCAATCGGTTTGAAGACCGGCGTGATGACGCGGCTGACGGAGGCGAGGGCAGAGTCGTTGATGTTATCTGCCGCCTGCCCGCTGAGGGTGAAGCTGTTCAGCGCGCTCAGGAAAATGCTGACGATGACAATCACCTTACCGGCGCGCAGCACAAAGCCCTTCAGGCGCTGCCAGGTCTGGATCGCCAGGCTTTTCAGATGCGGCACGTGATACACCGGCAGCTCCATCACAAACGGCGACGCTTCACCGCGCATGATGGTGTGCTTCAGCATTAAACCGGTAAGAATAGCCATCACGATGCCCAGCACATACAGCGAGAAGACCGCCAGCGCGCCCTGCTGACCAAAGAAGGCTGCGGCAAAGACCGCAAAGATGGCCAGACGGGCACCGCAGGACATAAACGGCGCCATCATGATGGTCATCAGACGTTCACGTGGCGCATCCAGGGTGCGTGCGCCCATCACCGACGGTACGTTACAGCCGAAGCCGACAATCAGCGGGACGAAGGATTTACCCGGCAGACCCAGCGCCTGCATCAGACGATCCATCACGAACGCGGCGCGCGCCATGTAGCCGGAATCTTCCAGGAACGAGAGGAACAGATACATCATGCCGATCTGCGGCACCAGAGGCAGAACGGTGTTGATACCGCCGCCGATCCCCTGTGCAAGGAAGATGGTTAACCATTCCGGGAAGTGCAGAGTGTAACCCACCCACTGAATTCCGTGGACGAAGACCGCGACGGAACCGGCGTCGAAAATAGGCTGGAGTGCGCCGCCGATGTTAATGGCGAGCAGGAACATCACGTACATCACCAGCAGGAAGATGGGCAAACCGAGGAAGCGGTTAAGCACGACCTTATCCACCGCTGCCGTAAAGCGGCTGGGCTCTGCCGTCAGCGCGTTACTGACAACGTCGCAAATCGAGGCGATGGCCTGGTAACGCGCATCGGCGATGTGCAGCGCCGGGTCGTCCAGCTCGTCGCTAAGACGGGCCACCGTCGCGTCCAGCTTATCAGCCGCATGCCCGGCGTAAGCGCGGCTGTAGATATCCCCTTCCAGCATCTGCAGGCCGAGCCACAGGCGCTGTTTCGCAGGCATGCTTTTGTCCATCTCCTGCGCCAGCACATTGGCTTCGCGCAGGAGAGGCTGCGCGTAATGCACCAGCTCAATGTCATGATTTCCCTGGTGACGGTCAATGGCCAGCTTCAGCGCATCAATACCGCGAGCGCGCGTCGAGACCAGCGGAACGACCGGGCAACCCAGGCGCGCGGAGAGGGCATCGACGTCGATACGAAGCTTTTGTTTCTCCGCAATGTCGAGCATGTTGAGCGCCACGATGCAGGGGATGCCCAGCTCCAGCAGCTGCAGCGTCAGATAAAGGTTACGTTCGAGATTGGAAGCGTCGACCACGTTGATCAGCAGGTCCGCGTCGCCGCCAAGAATATAGTGGCAGGCAATCTGCTCATCGAGCGAGGTTTGCGACGAAATGGTGGTTAAGGAGTAGGTGCCGGGAAGGTCAACCAGCGTCACCTGGTTGTCCGTTGTCGTGAACTGGCCCTCTTTACGCTCAACCGTCACGCCCGCCCAGTTGCCCACGCGCTGGCGGGCTCCGGTTAGCTGGTTAAAAAGCGTCGTCTTGCCGGAATTAGGATTGCCAATTAAGCCAATAGTTAACTTTTTCATTTTTTTAGACTCACTGAAACCGCTGGCTTGTTATCGGGATAAGGCTTCGACTTCTATTAACGCGAGGTCTTTCTTACGCAGCACCAGATTCACGCGGCGGGTTTCGATATGAACCGGATCGCCCAGCGGCGCCACGCGCACGACCTGGAATGACGAGCCGGGCAGCATGCCCAGCGACAGCAGCTTTTGCCGATAGGCCGGGCTAATTTCGCGGGTAAAACCGGTAATCTTCCATGCACTGTCTGGAGTGAATTGCATAACGCCTGATTCCACGAAAGGTTAAATTATCTACTATGGGATGATAATGAGAATAGTTTTTATCAGCAATATTAAAACTGTGACGGAATGTTGTTTACGGTATTAATTTACGGCCTGTTTGACCTGGCTCAATATTTGCTGAATTGCCAGGAAAACGAAAAGGGGAGTATTTGTTAACGGGGTGATAATTCGTGGTTTAAATATGGCTATGCAATCGGTTTCATATATTTCGATATGATTTTATTCCCCCACCCATGAGGACGAGGGGGAAAGACCGCACCGTGCGATCCCCTCTCCCCTTTGAGGAGAGGGTTAGGGTGAGGGGCATTGTAACCTTAGCGTTTCTTACCCATCGCTGCCGCCAGCGCATCCATCATCGCGCTGTTGCCTGCAGGCTGAGCATCACGTCCGCGCGGTTTTGCCGCTTTTGCGGCCGGGCGCTGCTGCTCGCGGCCACCGCCATTGCCGCCGCGGCGCGCGCTGGTGTCGCCCGGCTGCTCGTCCAGACGCATGGTCAGCGCGATACGCTTGCGCTGCAGATCGACTTCCAGCACTTTCACCTTCACGATGTCGCCCGCTTTGACCACGGTGTGCGGGTCTTCAACGAACTTGTCGGCAAGGGAAGAGATATGCACCAGACCGTCCTGATGCACGCCGATATCCACAAACGCGCCAAAGTTGGTGACGTTGGTCACCGCGCCTTCCAGCACCATGCCGGGCAGCAGGTCGTTCATGGTTTCCACGCCGTCAGCAAAGGTCGCCGTTTTGAACTCAGGGCGCGGATCGCGGCCCGGCTTTTCCAGCTCTTTGATGATGTCGGTAACGGTGGGAACACCAAATTTGTCGTCGGTGAAATCAACGGCTTTCAGGTTGCGCAGGGCGCTGCTGTCACCCATAAGATCTTTCAGCGCCTGCTGGGTGGCGGCCAGAATGCGCTCCACAACCGGGTACGCCTCCGGGTGCACGGTGGAGGCATCCAGCGGGTTATCGCCATGGTTGATGCGCAGGAAGCCCGCACACTGCTCAAAAGCTTTTGGCCCCAGACGGCTCACCTTCAGCAGCTGCTGACGGTTCTGGAACTGGCCGTTCTCATCACGCCAGGCGACGATGTTCTGCGCCATCATGCAGGTTAAGCCCGCCACGCGGGTCAGCAGGGGAACGGAAGCGGTGTTCAGGTCAACGCCGACGGCGTTTACGCAGTCTTCCACCACCGCATCCAGCTTGCGCGCCAGCTGAGTCTGGCTCACGTCGTGCTGATACTGGCCCACGCCGATGGATTTCGGGTCGATCTTCACCAGCTCCGCCAGCGGATCCTGCAGGCGGCGTGCGATAGAGACCGCACCGCGCAGGGAAACGTCCAGGTCCGGGAACTCCTGGGCCGCCAGCTCGGACGCGGAATAGACGGATGCTCCCGCTTCGCTGACGATCACTTTCTGCGCCGTCACTTTCGGGAACTGCTTCTGCACGTCGAGGTAGAAACGCTCGGTTTCGCGTGAGGCCGTACCGTTGCCGATAGCAACCAGCTCCACGTTGTATTTTTCGCACAGCGCCGCTACCACGACGGCCGCTTTCGCTGCCTGGCCGGTGTGCGGATAGATGGTATCGGTCGCCACCAGCTTGCCGGTGCCGTCAACCACAGCGACCTTCACGCCGGTACGCAGGCCCGGATCGAGACCCATGGTCGCGCGCAGGCCGGCAGGGGCGGCCATCAGCAGGTCGTGCAGGTTACGGGCGAAGACGTTAATCGCTTCGTCTTCGGCGCGCTCGCGCACGGTGCCCATCAGCTCGGTTTCGAGGTGCATCAGCACCTTGATGCGCCAGGTCCAGCTCACCACGCCTTTGCGCCAGCTGTCCGCCGGGGCGTTGTTCAGGCGCAGGCCGAGATGGTCGATAATGATCTGCTCGCAGTGGCTCTCTTTCGGCGGCTCGTCGAACTGCGGGTCGGCGTTCAGGGAGAGCTGGAGCACGCCTTCGTTGCGGCCGCGGAACATTGCCAGCGCGCGGTGTGAAGGGGCGGTAGAGATCGGTTCGTGGTGATCGAAGTAGTCGCGGAATTTCGCGCCTTCTTCCTCTTTACCCGCGACGACGGTAGAGACGATGTGGGCATTCTTCCACAGGTAATCACGCACTTTAGCGAGCAGGGCGGCGTCTTCGGCGAAGCGCTCCATCAGAATGTAGCGCGCGCCGTCAAGGGCGGCCTTGGTGTCCGCTACGCCTTTGTCGGCGTCGATGAATTTGGCGGCTTCGGTTTCCGGATCGTGGGACGGCTCGTTCCACAGCAGGTCGGCCAGCGGCTCAAGACCCGCTTCAATCGCAATCTGCCCGCGCGTGCGGCGCTTCGGTTTGTACGGCAGATAGAGATCTTCGAGTTCGGTTTTGCTCAGGGTGCCGTTGATGGCGCTTTCAAGCTCGCTGCTCAGCTTGCCCTGTTCGCCGATGGATTTGAGGATCGCCTGACGACGTTCTTCCAGCTCGCGCAGATAGCCCAGACGGGTCTCCAGGTTACGCAGCTGCGTGTCATCCAGACCGCCGGTGACTTCCTTACGATAGCGTGCAATAAACGGCACGGTGTTCCCTTCATCAAGCAGGCGAACGGCAGCTTCTACCTGTTCGGCTCTGGCCTGAATATCACCCGCAATAATGCGGCAGAGCGAATCTTTCATCATGGCTTTATCATCTGTTGAGTCGAAAAATCAGGGGATAGTTATACGGGCTGACACGGCAAAATGCCAGCCGGGGAGGGCGCTCTCGGACTATTTTACGTAGACGATCTCATTGACGTACCAGCTGGCTTCACCGGCTGGAGTCTGAACGACGGCCAGATCGCCCACTTCCTTTTTCAGCAGCGCGCGAGCCATCGGGGAGTCGATGGAGATGTAGTCCTTACGACCAAAAATTTCATCGTAGCCGACAATGCGAAAACGCAGAGTGTCGCCATCGTCGTTTTCAATTTCCACCCACGCGCCGAAGAACACTTTGCCCTCCTGCTGCGGGGAGTAATCGACAATTTTGAGATTCTCGAGACACTTCGTCAGGTAGCGAACCCGGCGGTCAATTTCGCGCAGCCGCTTTTTGTTGTACTGGTAGTCAGCGTTTTCGCTGCGATCGCCCAGGCTTGCCGCCCAGGTCACCTTTTTGGTTACTTCAGGACGCTCTTCGCGCCAGAGGTAATCCATCTCTTTTTTGAGCTTTTCGTACCCTTCGCGGGTGATCAGGGGCGTTTTCATGGTAAAGCCTTTGCTGCCTGCCGGTTAACTGTCTTGCGCACAATACGTACCGCACAGTGTAACAGACAGGATTAAAAATGATTTATGTGATGAAATGAGCAGATAAGCTGCTGTTAAATATGCTTTGTAACAATTTCGACTAGAATTTATACCAGAATTAACTGGTCGAATACGTGCACTTTTTTAGAATACGCTGTTACAAAGACTATCCGAACCTTTGGGAGTACACACAATGCAAGAGAACTACAAAATTCTGGTCGTGGATGACGACATGCGCCTGCGCGCGCTGCTGGAACGTTATCTGACCGAGCAGGGCTTCCAGGTTCGTAGCGTCGCGAACGCTGAGCAGATGGACCGTCTGCTGACCCGTGAATCTTTCCACCTGATGGTTCTCGACCTGATGCTGCCTGGCGAAGACGGGCTTTCTATTTGCCGCCGTCTGCGCAGCCAGAGCAACCCGATGCCGATCATCATGGTGACGGCGAAGGGTGAGGAAGTTGACCGTATCGTCGGCCTCGAAATTGGCGCGGATGACTACATTCCAAAACCGTTTAACCCGCGTGAACTGCTGGCGCGTATTCGCGCTGTTCTCCGCCGTCAGGCGAACGAACTGCCTGGCGCACCGTCGCAGGAAGAAGCCGTCATCGCCTTCGGCAAGTTCAAGCTGAACCTCGGCACGCGCGAGATGTTCCGTGAAGACGAGCCAATGCCGCTCACCAGCGGCGAGTTTGCGGTTCTGAAAGCGCTGGTCAGCCACCCGCGTGAACCGCTTTCCCGTGACAAGCTGATGAACCTGGCGCGCGGTCGCGAATACTCCGCAATGGAACGCTCCATTGACGTGCAGATCTCCCGCCTGCGCCGCATGGTGGAAGAAGATCCTGCGCATCCTCGTTATATTCAGACCGTATGGGGTCTGGGCTACGTGTTCGTCCCGGACGGCTCTAAAGCATGAGGCGAATGCGCTTCTCGCCGCGTAGCTCGTTTGCCCGCACCCTGTTGCTGATCGTCACCCTGCTGTTCGTCAGCCTGGTGACGACCTATCTGGTGGTGCTGAACTTTGCGATCCTGCCGAGCCTCCAGCAGTTTAATAAGGTCCTGGCCTACGAAGTCCGTATGCTGATGACCGACAAACTGCAGCTGGAGGACGGCACGCAGCTCGTCGTTCCCCCGGCGTTTCGCCGTGAAATCTACCGTGAGCTGGGCATTTCGCTCTACTCCAACGAAGCGGCGGAAGACGCTGGCCTGCGCTGGGCGCAGCACTACGAATTCCTCAGCCAGCAGATGGCGCAGCAGCTGGGCGGCCCAACGGAAGTGCGCGTTGAGGTCAACAAAAGTTCGCCCGTCGTCTGGCTGAAAACCTGGCTGTCACCCAATATCTGGGTGCGCGTTCCGCTGACCGAAATCCATCAGGGCGACTTCTCGCCGCTGTTCCGCTACACCCTGGCGATTATGCTGCTGGCGATAGGCGGCGCGTGGCTATTTATCCGTATACAGAACCGACCGCTGGTCGACCTGGAGCACGCTGCGCTGCAGGTCGGTAAAGGGATTATTCCACCTCCGCTGCGCGAGTATGGCGCCTCGGAAGTCCGTTCGGTGACGCGCGCGTTTAACCATATGGCGGCAGGCGTGAAGCAGCTGGCGGATGACCGTACGCTGCTGATGGCGGGCGTCAGCCATGACCTGCGCACGCCGCTGACGCGTATTCGTCTGGCGACGGAGATGATGGGGGAAGAGGACGGTTATCTCGCCGAGTCCATCAACAAAGACATCGAAGAGTGTAACGCCATCATCGAGCAGTTCATCGACTACCTGCGCACCGGGCAGGAGATGCCGATGGAGATGGCGGATCTGAACGCGGTGCTGGGCGAAGTGGTGGCGGCGGAAAGCGGCTACGAGCGCGAGATTGATACCGACCTGCAGGCGGGTGAAATTCAGGTACGCATGCACCCGCTCTCCATCAAACGTGCAGTGGCGAATATGGTGGTCAACGCGGCGCGCTACGGCAATGGCTGGATTAAAGTCAGCAGCGGGTCTGAACTCAACCGCGCCTGGTTCCAGGTGGAAGACGACGGTCCGGGCATCAAGCCCGAGCAGCGTAAGCATCTGTTCCAGCCGTTTGTGCGCGGCGACAGCGCTCGCAGCACCAGCGGCACGGGCTTAGGCCTGGCGATTGTTCAGCGTATTATCGATAACCACAACGGACTGCTGGAGATTGGCACCAGCGAGCGGGGTGGGTTGAGCATTCGCGCCTGGCTGCCGGTACCGGTGACGCGGGGGCAGGTGAAAGAGGGTTAAAAAAAGGTGCGGCCTGATGCCCTCACCCCGACCCTCTCCCACGGGGAGAGGGAGAAAACATTAAAAAAGGCAACTTTCGTTGCCTTTTTGCTTTTACCTACAGCTTCGGACCCGCGCTCACCAGCGCAGCACCCGCCGGGGTATCGGTGTACTTCTCGAAGTTCTCGATAAACAGCTTCGCCAGCGATTCCGCTTTCTCGCGCCACTGCTCCGGAGAACCGTACGTGTTGCGCGGGTCGAGGATATGCGTATCCACACCCGGCAGCGACGTTGGGATCGCCAGGTCAAACATCGGCAGCGTAAAGGTTTCGGCGTCGTCCAGAGAACCATCCAGAATGGCGTCTATAATCGCGCGGGTATCTTTGATGGAGATACGTTTGCCGGTACCGTTCCAGCCGGTGTTCACCAGGTATGCCTGCGCGCCGGATGCCTGCATGCGTTTCACCAGCACTTCAGCGTACTGCGTCGGGTGCAGCGACAGGAAGGCCGCGCCGAAGCAGGCGGAGAAGGTTGGGGTTGGCTCCGTCACGCCACGCTCGGTACCCGCCAGCTTGGCGGTAAAACCGGAGAGGAAGTGATACTGCGTCTGGCTGGCCGTCAGGCGAGACACCGGAGGCAGCACGCCGAACGCATCCGCGGTCAGGAAAATGACCTTCGTGGCATGACCCGCTTTTGACACCGGCTTCACGATATTGTCGATGTGGTAGATCGGGTAAGAGACGCGGGTGTTTTCCGTTTTCGACGCATCGTCGAAGTCGATGGAGCCGTCGGCACGCACGGTGACGTTTTCCAGCAGCGCATCGCGACGGATCGCGTGGAAAATATCCGGCTCGGCCTCTTCAGACAGGCGAATGGTCTTCGCGTAGCAGCCGCCTTCAAAGTTGAATACGCCGTCGTCATCCCAGCCGTGTTCGTCATCGCCAATCAGGCGACGTTTTGGATCGGTGGACAGGGTGGTTTTCCCGGTGCCGGACAGGCCGAAGAATACCGCCACGTCGCCTTTTTCACCGACGTTAGCCGAGCAGTGCATGGAGGCGATGCCCCGCAGCGGCAGCAGGTAGTTCATGACCGAGAACATCCCTTTCTTCATTTCGCCGCCGTACCAGGTACCGCCGATCAGCTGGATACGTTCGGTCAGGTTGAAGGCCACAAAGTTTTCGGAGTTCAGACCCTGCTCTTTCCACTGTGGGTTAGTGCATTTCGCTCCGTTCATCACGATGAAATCCGGGGTGAAATCCTGCAGCTCTTCGTCGGTTGGACGAATAAACATGTTTTTCACGAAATGCGCCTGCCAGGCCACTTCAGTGATAAAACGCACGGAGAGACGGGTATCGGCGTTAGCGCCGCAGAAAGCGTCGACAATGAACAGACGCTTGCCGGAAAGTTGATGGGTGACGAGCCCTTTCAGGTGCTGCCAGGTTTCCGGGGAGAGCGGTTTGTTGTCGTTCTTCCCTTTGCCCTTGTCAGCCCACCACAGCGTATCGCGGGTGGTTTCGTCTCGGACGATATACTTATCTTTCGGCGAACGACCGGTAAAAATACCGGTATCGACGGCGATAGCACCAAGATTCGTCAACACACCACGCTCGTATCCTTCCAGTGCTGGATTGAGCTCTTCCTGATACAGCATATCGTAGTCGGGGTTGTAGACGATTTCCTGGACGTCGTGAATACCATAAGCCTTGAGATCTTGCGGGGTTAAACCAGTAACACGCATATCACTGCTCCTTAGCCAATATGTACTGCCTGAAATTGTAGGGTTTTTCTGAGGTTGTTAACCGCGACGGGGCTCATAGATTTACGCATCTGGACAAAACCCTTACTAACGGAAAACGCTGCGACTCCAGTCACAGCGCAGGCGGATTATCGCAGGAATCGCTTTTTGGTTGGGGAAAATGTTCCGAAAAGGTTAAAGAGTGGTGATTTTATCGGAAAGAATGTGAATGTAATCGCATACACGTAAGAAAATTACGTAAGAGTTACATAAGGAAAACGATTCAGCTTGGGGGGAGTTTTTTACCCCTCACCCCAGCCCTCTCCCCTTTGGGGAGAGGGTTAGGGTGAGGGGAAAGAGGTTTAGTGAACCTGCGGATCCGCCGGGGAGGCGTTATTGCGGATCTCAGCGATATCCATCGAATTGAACACGTAGTGCGTACCGCAGTAGTCACAGTGCATATCAATTTCGCCGTCTTCCGCCATGATGCTGTCGATCTCTTCATCCGGCAGGGTTTTCAGCGCGCCAGCACAGCGCTCGCGTGAGCAGGTGCACTTAAATTCCACGGACTGCGGATCGTAAACCGTCACTTCTTCTTCGTGGTACAGACGCCACAGCACGTCGGTCGCCGACAGGTTGAACAGCTCTTCCGCTTTGATGGTTTCGGTCAGCGTCGCCAGGTGCTCAAAGTCATTGGTCTGTGCGTCCTGCGCAGGCAGAACCTGCAGCAGCATACCGCCCGCAGCAGGCTGACCGTCCACTTCACCGGTGCGGATGAAGAGACGCGTCGGCAGCTGTTCAGAACGCATGAAGTAATCTTCCAGGCAGGCTGCCAGGGTATCGCCTTCCAGACCCACCACGCCCTGATAGCGCTCACCTTCCTCAGGGGAGATGGTGATCACCAGGTAGCCATTACCCACCAGCGTTTTGAGGTCTGCATTTTCAGGCACGTCGCCCTGAACGCGCGCCACGCCGCGCATCTGCTGCTGGTTATTGCCGTTGATCACCGCCAGCGTCATCGGGCCGTCGCCCTGCAGCTGCACGGTGATATCACCGGCAAACTTCAGCGTCGCCGTCAGCAGGCTGGTGGCAACCAGCAGTTCGCCCAACAGGGTCTTCACCGGCAGCGGGTAGTTGTGGTTTTCCAGAATCTGTTTCCAGGTTTCGGATACGGTGACCAGCTCGCCGCGCACGGCGAATTGTTCAAACAGATAGCGGTGTAATTGGTCGTGTTGGGCCATTTTCATCTCTCGTGCGGGTGAGGTTAATCAGTCTCACCGTGTTTAAATTTCATCAGATCGCGACGCTCTTTTTTATCCGGTCGCCGGTCCGGGTGGGGCATCGTCAGCGCATTCATTTTGCGCGCCAGCGCGGTCTTCTCGCGCTTTTCAATGCTCTCCGCTGTCTCTTCATAAAGCAGTACGGCTTCCGCTGCAGGTCGACGCTGTTCGGTAATGGCTTTAATCACCACCGTACGTTCATCGTTGCCCTGACGCAGCGTTAAGGTCGCATTCAGCTCAACCAGCTTGCTCGGTTTGCTGCGCTGGCCGTTGTAATGCACTTTTCCGCCGTCAACCATCTCGCGGGCGAGGGCGCGTGTTTTATAAAAACGCGCTGCCCACAGCCATTTATCCAGTCTTACCCCGTCAGAGGGTTTTTCTTTCATGGCGTCTCCTTCACGGTCAGTGAGGGGATCATCTGGCGATAGTCGTTCAGCCCAGGGTGGCGCAGATAGCTTTTTTCAGCCAGGCCAGAGTCAGGATTGGTCACGCCCAGACAGTAGCGAATGCCAAACCTTGCCGCGGAATCCAGAATGGGCTCGCTGTCATCAATGAACAACGTACGTTCTGGCTGCAAACCCGTCTCTTCCCTCACCGCATGCCACAACCGCTGATCCTCTTTCGGATAACCAAATGTGTGGGTGGAAAGTAATAAATCAAGGTGCGACGCCAGACCGGTATGCTCCAGCTTCACCGCCAGATTATGTGGATGCGCGTTGGTCAACAAAATACGGCGCTTGCCGCTCGCTTTCAGCGCATCCAGAAAGGGCACGGTATCCTCGCGCAGAACGGCGCGCGGGCCCTGGGCGGTGGTCATGGCACAAATACCCAGACCGAGGCGCTCGCTCCAGTAGTCAAGACAGTACCAGTTTAGCGTATGTTGCACCGCACTATATTGCGAACGAATGAATGCCTGCGCTTCTGCCGGGGAGATCCCCTGCTGCTCGCCATAGGTTTCTGGAACCAGCGTTTGCCAGAAATAGTTATCAAAGGCGAGATCGAGCAGCGTGCCGTCCATATCCAGCAGAACGGTATCTACCTCCTGCCAGGCGATATCAAGATGCATTAGGGGGAACTCCAGCCAGAAGAAACGTGCGCGACAGGGTAGCACATCTTGTCGCGCAACGACGTTATCAGATCAGGCTCTCAGACGAGGGGATCAGCTTTGGATTGAGGCAGTTTTCATAATACTGCTGAATGTCGGCAAGCCGGGTGCGCGAGCGCTGGTAGCGGCGCAGGGCCATAAAGCCGTTCCAGAAAATGGCGATCAGCATCGCGGTCATCAGCAAAGAGGTGCCGATGTAACGCCACAAGCCTGCGCTATCCGGCATCCGGTGCAGGCCGATATGGCGAGTGCCGTTGGCGTCGGTATAAATACTCGTGACAATCCCTTCGGCGCTGAACGGCGTTTGCATCAGCATCTGCGCCAGGCGCTGGAACTGGCTCCACTGCTCCTGTGCCGGGTAGTCATAAAGCGCAACCTGCGGGTAGGGCTGATCGACCAGATCGCTGCCTTCATCGCTTGCTATCACAAAGCCACCCGGCGCCGGGCTGTTCAGCGCCTGAGCCGCACGGGTGGTCTCGCGCATCATGAACGGCGACGTCGAGGTGGCGACCAGGTTATCCAGCGATTCCGCGCTCACCGGACGCAGCAGCACGTTAACGCCATCCAGTCGTCCCGCTTCGGCGCGTTTTACCAGCGAGTCCCAGTCTTTGCTGTTCCCCAGGTTTACCAGGGCGTTTTTAAGGCGTATGCACTCATCCTGAGAGGAGCATAAATCCTGCGTTTTCAGGACGATGTCACCAAAATCATCCAGCAGAACCATGCCTGATTTCTGAATGGCCGAGCGCAGCGCGGGGCTGACGCGCGAATCATCGTCCGGTTTCGGATGCAGCTGGCGGTTAACCGTCTGGGTAAGAGCCGTGGCCTTGTTCACCACTTCGGATTCCGGCAGCGGCAGCGGCGGCGCGTCGTTCCAGATAATTTGCGAACAGTCGAACGGCATGAACGGCGAGCTCTGACGCGTGTTCCACGCCCCCGGGGTGTGAATATTACACATCCCGGTTCCCTTCAGGCGCAGCGTGTCCCCCACGCGTACACCGGCTTCATCCAGTTTGTTGACGCTTGTCGCTTCAATGGTTTGCGCCCCTTTGATCCACGACAGGGTGAATTTAATGGGCATATCCAGCGGCACGAAAAGCAGCAGCATGGCTAAGACCAGCGCGGCGCCGCCGGCAATGACCGTACTGCGCAGCCAGTGCTGAAGCGGGAAATTTTTCACTTCATCATGCAGGGATAAGAAGCGCCCCTGACGCACAACGTGGCGGTCAAGGTAGATATCAATATCGGTTTTCTGCCCTAGGTCCTGCGCGATCCACGGCTGCCAGTGGCGCGGGTAGATCAGGTCGATAATACCGAGCGAAATATTGTTGAGATGCTCCTGATCGTTTTCACCGAACAGGCCCCAGCGCTTTGGCGTCCCGCGCAGGCAGTGGATCTCGCGCAACGAGGTTTTAGCCGGTGGAGCAAAGAGACCCCAAAGCCCGCCGGCCAGCAGCAGCACCGCGCCGCCTGCCAGCCAGGGGACAAACACATCCGGCGTCAGCAGGCAGATAAAAAAGAGCAGGAAAGCAGCAACGATCAGAATGGCTTCACGGATGCCGTCCGGGCGGCTCAGGGCGTACTCTTCATGCGTTTCCTGGCGAATGTTCAGCAGTTCGATCTGCTCTGTCTCTTCGCCACGAATGGACGCCTGCGTTGAACTCGCGCGCTCCAGCGCAAAACGCGGGGCTTCCTGAAGGTATTCATTCAGCGTATGGCCGTTAAGCGTGATTACCAGAGGCAACGAATCGGTGTGAATCAGCTCAACGCTGTTTTCGTCATTAATGTATTGCTCCCAGGACGGGGGCAGATGCACTTCGACGGAATCAAGGTAATAGCGCCATTTGTTGGGGTCATCAGTGGTGATGCCATAGCGCGTGATGGAGCGCGTCACGCACAGCACGGTATCACTTTGCGCATTCAGCTTTAGCGCGACGGGCGCAGCGGTGGCTCCCGTTGGCCCAGGCGTTAACTGAGTACGGTTCAGGATTTCGAGATAGTTTTCAACCGCATCGCGCTCGTCCTGCGTGAGTTTACGCGTGCTCGCACCCGCAAATGCGTTTAAAAAAGGCAGACGATAACGGCGCTGTACGCGGCGCCTGTACAACCACCCTGCAACCAACGCGCCGGCCAGCATAGCAGCGAGAACAATCAAAATGGTGCTCATGCTTTCCCCATCTTACTTATCTTCTTACAGGTGTAGTCAGTAGCACCTTTACATTGAATGAGAGTCTGTGGCTGGCTATCGGCAAGTATGGAGTCGAACTTGAGCATTCTGAAGCGCATCCCAGTGACCGGTGATGATAGCAAAGCCTGTTATGGCGCGATATCAGCAAATTCCTGGAAACATTTCAACCTCTTGACATTTGTTTTGAATTGAGGATTGATCCCTGATACGTTGCACAAATGTAAATAAAGAACGATTGACATTGCCGAAACCGTGCGGCATATCGCACAATAACGCCAGTTCTCACTGCTAAGACCCATCAAGATGAGCAAACCATTACAAAAACCCACCATTCTGAATGTTGAAACTGTCGCCAAATCGCGCCTGTTTAATGTCGAAAGTGTGGACCTGGAGTTCAGCAACGGTGTGCGTCGCGTTTATGAACGTATGCGCCCCTCTTCGCGCGAAGCGGTGATGATTGTTCCCATTGTCGACGATCATCTGATTTTGATCCGCGAATACGCTGTGGGAACGGAATCTTACGAGCTTGGGTTCTCGAAAGGGCTTATCGACCCGGGTGAAACCGTCTTTGAAGCGGCAAACCGCGAGCTGAAAGAAGAGGTCGGCTTCGGTGCGAATGAGCTTTCATTCCTGAAAAAGCTAAGCATGGCGCCGTCCTATTTTTCCAGCAAAATGAATATCGTGGTGGCTGAAGATCTCTATCCTGAATCGCTGGAAGGGGATGAGCCGGAGCCGCTGCCGCAGGTTCGCTGGCCGCTAGCGCACCTGATGGATCTGCTTGAAGACCCTGACTTTAATGAGGCTCGCAACGTGAGCGCGCTGTTCCTGGTACGGGAGTGGTTGAAGGGGCAGGGGCGACTGTAGTGGCCTGATGCCCTCACCCCAACCCTCTCCCACGGGAGAGAGAGCAAACACAAAAACGGCAACCAGAGGTTGCCGTTTTGCTTTGTTGTCAGAACAGCTCGTGCGTCTCGCCGTTATCAATAATCTCTGTCCCCACCTCGTGCACCGCCTGCGTGGTTGGCTGCGTGCCCTCGATGAAATACTCTTCGCGACTATTACCGCCGTTGGCGAGTTGACCGGTGCTGCGGTCGATATTAACCGTCACCACGCCTGGCGGTGGCGTTAACGGCTGCTCCGGCACGCCTTCAAGAACGGACTTCATGTAGGCGTCCCAGGCCGGCTGCGCGCTCTTCGCACCGCCTTCGTAGCCGGAAATCTGATCCTTAATCGCGCCGGAGGCCGTTGTACGGCCTAAGTCACGGCGGTGATCGTCGAAACCGATCCAGACCGACGTCACCACGCCCGGACCGTAGCCGGAGAACCACGCGTCTTTCGAGCTGTTGGTTGTCCCCGTTTTACCGCCGATATCATGGCGCTGCAAATCGCGCCCTGCGCGCCAGCCTGTGCCCTGCCAGCCCGGTTCACCGAAGATGTTGGTGTTCAGCGCGCTTTTGATCAGGAACGACAGCGGCGTGTTGATCACGTGCGGGGCATACTCCGGCGCGCCGGTCTGTGCCACCAGCGACTGGTTAGCCTGCTCAAGCTGCGGCTGCGGCACGACGCCGCTCTGCTGCTCCTGAGACACGGCAGGGTCTTCCATGTCCTTGTTTTCAAGCACCTCGGATTTCGGCGTATTGCCATAAATCACCGGAATATCGCAGTCAGGGCAGGCAATTTTCGGCTTCGCTTCGAAGAGCACGCCGCCCTGATCGTTCTCGATCTTGCTGATGAAGTACGGGTCAATCAGGAAGCCGCCGTTGGCCATCACCGAGTACCCGCGTGCGACCTGAAGCGGCGTAAACGAGGCGGAGCCTAACGCCAGCGACTCGGTGCGAACAATGTTCTGCGCCGGGAAACCGAAGCGCTGCAGATACTCTGCGGCATAGTCGACGCCCATTGCGCGCATGGCGCGCACCATCACCACGTTTTTCGACTGTCCCAGGCCCTGACGGAGACGAATAGGACCGGCATACTCCGCAGGGGAGTTCTTCGGCTGCCAGTCGGAACCGGCACCGGCATCCCAGCGGGAGATTGGGACGTCGTTAAGGATGCTGGCGAGGGTCAAGCCCTTATCCATCGCTGCCGTGTAGAGGAACGGTTTGATATTGGAACCGACCTGACGCAGCGCCTGAGTGGCGCGGTTAAATTTGCTCTGGTTGAAATCAAACCCGCCGACCAGGGCCAGGATGGCACCGTTCTGTGGATTGATAGAGACCAGGGCCGAGTTGACGTCCGGCACCTGTGCCAGCCACCAGGATTCGCCTACTTTCCGCACCCAGATTTGCTGCCCGGTCTGGACGGCATCGGTCACTTTACGCGGCGTTGCGCCCTGCAGCGTATCCGAGCGGTAAGGACGCGCCCAGCGGATACCGTCCATACGCAGGGAGACGGACGTACCGTCCGCGAGCGTCGCAACGGCTTCCTGAGGATCGGCCTGCGTCACCACGGCAGGAAGGAGCGGACCATAGGTTGGCAGCGCCTTCAGCGTACTGGTGATTTTTTTACTGTCCCACGCGCTTTCGCCCACTTTCCAGAGCACGTTTGACGGGCCGCGATAGCCGTGACGCATATCGTAGTCCATCACGTTGTTCCGCACCGCTTCCTGAGCCGCCTGCTGGACTTTACGGGTGACGGTGGTGTACACGCGATAGCCATCTTCGTAGGCCTTGTCACCATAGCGATTCACCATCTCCTGGCGAACCATTTCGGTCAGGTAAGGGGACGCGAAGGCGATCTCAGGGGCGTGGTAGTTAGCGTCAATGACATCGTTACGCGCCTGGTCGTACTCGCTCTGGCTGATGTAGCCTTCGCTCAGCATACGTGACAAAACGACGTTACGGCGCGCGGTGGCGCGATCGAGCGAGTAGAGCGGGTTAAACGTGGACGGCGCTTTCGGCAGACCGGCGATGGTTGCCATTTCGCTTAAGGTGAGCTGCTCAACGGGCTTACCGAAGTACACCTGTGCGGCAGCCCCCACGCCATAGGCGCGGTAACCCAGGTAGATTTTGTTGAGGTACAGCTCAAGGATTTCGTCTTTGCTCAGCAGCTGCTCAATACGGATCGCGAGGAACACCTCTTTGATCTTGCGTATCAGCGTCTTTTCAGGGCTGAGGAAGAAGTTACGCGCCAGCTGCTGCGTAATGGTACTCGCCCCCTGAGAGGCGTGACCAGAGAACAACGCAATGCTCGCGGCACGGAAAATCCCCACCGGATCGACACCGTGGTGCTCGTAAAAACGGCTGTCCTCCGTGGCGATAAAGGCTTTCACCATCACGGGGGGGATTTGGTTTAAGGTCAGCGGAATACGACGCTTCTCGCCATACTGCGCCATCAGCTCGCCATCGGCGCTATAGACTTGCATCGGGATCTGGAGGCGCACATCGCGAAGCGTGGCGACATCAGGTAGCTGTGGCTCAATATATTTGTACAAACCGTAAATCGAGCCTGCTCCCAGCAGAATGCAACAGACTGCAAGGATGAATAAATACTTTACGAACTTCACCGGAGATTTCCCATTTGGTTTCACTTGGGCAGTTTCTAAACAATCGCGCGGTAGTATAAAGGCAAGCCTGATTCATTGATATAGCCGTCAAGACGACGGGCGATAAGGAGATCGTGAAGCATGGCTTTCAAAACATGGCAAACGGGCGTTCATATTCAACAGGATAGGGTGCAGATCGTCGCCTTGGCCCGGGAGAAGTCGGGCTGGTGCTTGCGCCGCTGGTGGGCGATTCCTCTGGACGAGGGCATCATTCGTGACGGCAAAATTTGTCAGCCAGAACAGCTGGTTGATGCGTTACGCGACTGGCGCAAAACGCTGCCGCACTACCATCGGGTGTTCCTCTCTTTCCCGGCAGCACGCACCCTGCAACGGTCGCTCCCCCGCCCGACCGTTGCGCTGCGTGACAGCGAGCAGCTCTCATGGCTTGGCGCGGCGCTCGCGCGTGAACTGGAGATGTCTGCCGATACGCTCTGTTTCGATTACGCGCAGGATACTTTCAGCAATACCTTTCACGTGACCGCCGCGCAAAACAACGAGATCGACACCCTACTGGCGCTGGCGAAAACGCTGCGTTTGCGGCTGGTGGCCATTACGCCGGATGCCAGCGCGCTGGCGAATCTTCTTCCTGCGGTGGCGCCAGCGACGTGCGTCGCCTGGCGCGACGACCGGCAGTGGCTGTGGGCGATGCGCCACCAGTGGGGACGCCGCTTTACCACAGAAGCCGAAAGCGTGGCCGAGCTGGCGGCGCTGCTGGCGCTTGGTCCGGATGACATCGCGCTGTTTGATAACCGACGTGACCCGTGGGAAATCCTGGAACGCTGCCATGCCCCGCTACCGGACTGCGGCGCTGATTATACCGTTGCGCTGGCGCTGGCCATGAGCGAGGTGCCCGGATGAGCCTCATGAACTTTCTGCCCTGGCGACAGCAGCGGCGCGCACGATGCCTGCGTTTCTGGGGGGCAATGTGTGTCGGCACCGTGCTGTTGATGTTCGCGGTCATTTTCTGCCTGCGGATAAACCCTGTTATGAGGCTGCACGCGCTGCAAACGGAGCTGACGGGAATGCAGACCGTGCAGCACGCGCTTGCCTCCCGGCAGAAACTCGCCTCACAGGCGCAGAAGCCAGCGCAGACACGTCAGCAACGCGCATGGCAACCGGTGCTGGAATCCCTTTCCCGCGCCACTCCTTCACAGGTCTGGCTGACAGAGCTTCGCTATCAGCCTCCTGCTCTGATGTTGACCGGGTATGCCATAACCCTGCCAGCCCTGTCTGCTCTGCGCGATGCGCTGGGCCAAATAGCGGGTTTTACGCCCGGAACGGCGGGTGAGCTTCGGCAGGACAGCCAGGGGCGCTGGATGTTCACCCTCCATCTTAAAAGCGAGGGGTAACGCATGGATACCCTGTTAGAACGCTGGTGCGAAAGCCGTCCCTGGTATCGGGTGCTTTTTTGGTGTCTGGGGAGTCTCCTGGCAGGACTGGCCGCATGGGGCACCTTGCTCAGACCGCTGGACAGGCAGTGTGCTGAACGACAGCGACAGCTGATTCAGGACGCGAGGACGAACGCGGCGTTATGGCCTGCCGTCAGAAAGGTGCCGTTTCGTACGGAAACAACGGAAGTACGCGAGCTGACGCCGTTTTCCCCGCTCGATTTTCAGGGTGATAACGCGACGCTGGTTCACTGGAAGCCGCTGCAAAACGGAGGGGAACTGATGCTGGAGGTGGAGTGGCAGGCTCTCCCGGCGCTTTTTTCCCGGCTGGCGCAGCGGGATGTGCAGATCGCCGCTTTCGCGATTGCACCACAAGGTACAGCGTTGCGCCTGCGGCTGGAGCTGGAACATGCGAAATAGCGCGCGATATTTGCTGGTTTGCTCAGCGCTGCTATTGACCGGCATGCGCGATCCGTTTCGCCCGCCGGACGATCCCTGTGCCATTGGCGAGCTGGCGCAGTGGCGCTATCGCGGCATGGTGGTAGGACAGCAGGCTATCGGCATTTTACAGGATGGGCAAAAGCGCTGGTACCGGCTGAAAACGCATGAACGCTTCCCGGCGGGCTGGACGATAACAGCCATCAATGAAACGGAACTGGTTGTTGATGTGGGTGACACATGTGAACCAGGAACATGGACGTGGCAACGAGAAGGAACGGATAAGAATGAATTTACGGATAATGCTGTGGCTGCTGGCGTTCAGCCATCCGCTGTGGGCCGCCGCGCCAAAACCGGTCACGCTGGTGGTGGATGACGTGCCTGTAGTCCAGGTGCTGCAGAGCCTGGTCGCACAGGAGAACCGAAATCTGGTGATATCGCCTGACGTCGGCGGCACGCTTTCGCTCAACCTGACGCGCGTCCCCTGGCGGCAAGCGTTACAGACGGTTGTCACCAGCGCTGGCCTCGTTTTGCGAGAGGAGGGCGGTATTTTTTATGTGCATACCGCGGCCTGGCAGCGTGAACAGCAGGAGCGCTCAGAACAGGAGCGAACGCGTCGACAGCTTGAGGCACCGCTGGTTTCTCACAGCCTCGCTTTCTCCTATGCCGATGCCGGAGAGCTGCAAAAAGACGCTGAAAAACTCCTGAGCCCAAAGGGAAGTTTGTCTCTCGACAAACGCACCAACCGGCTGCTGATTCGCGATAACCAGACGGTGGTGGAGACGCTGCAGCGCTGGGCCGCTCAGATGGATATTCCTGTCGAACAGGTCGAGCTGGCGGCGCATATTGTGACCATTAATGAAAAAAGCCTGCGTGAGCTGGGAGTGAAATGGAATCTCGCCGACGCCGCCGACGCGGGAAAGGTTGGCCAGCTCACCACGCTTGGCAGCGATCTTTCCGTCGCCAGCGCCACCAGCCACGTGGGTTTTAACATCGGACGGATCAATGGTCGGCTGCTGGATCTGGAGCTTTCTGCGCTGGAGCAAAAACAGCAGGTCGATATCATCGCCAGCCCGCGGCTGCTGGCCTCGCATATGCAACCGGCCAGCATCAAGCAGGGGAGTGAAATTCCGTATCAGGTCTCAAGCGGCGAAAGTGGCGCAACCTCCGTTGAGTTTAAAGAGGCGGTATTAGGGATGGAGGTCACGCCGGTGGTCTTACCGGGAGGGCGCGTGCGCCTGAAATTGCACATCAGTGAAAATATGCCGGGACAAGTCCTGCAGCAGGCTGACGGCGAAACGCTGGCGATCGACAAACAGGAGATAGAAACCCAGGTGGAGGTAAAAAGTGGAGAAACGCTGGCGTTGGGGGGAATTTTTTCGCAGAAGAACAAAACTGGCAGCGACAGCGTGCCGGGGCTGGGGAAAATCCCCTGGCTTGGGCAGCTTTTTCGCCACGATGGGAAGGATAATGAACGGCGCGAGCTAGTGGTGTTTATTACACCACGTCTGGTCGGTATTCGCTGACGGGTAACGATCCCCGCAATGATTTTGCATTCAGTTTGTTGCAGATGTTTGACGTGGGGCATGAATTAGCATACAAGGAGTACCGATTTGAGTTGGACTTACGTCTTATTACCTTATGCGCCCGGCGCGGTGATTTAATCAGTTGCCAAACAAGCCGGAGTATTGAGATAATTTTTAGTCTGACTCTCGCTCTATTGCATATGAGGTTTCAGTTCATGTCCTGCTACGCTGGGTGTCTGCGAAGCGGGAATTACCATTAACGAATAGTCTTAGTAGTACCGATAAAATGGCAGAGAAACGCAATATCTTTCTGGTTGGGCCTATGGGTGCCGGCAAAAGCACTATTGGGCGTCAGTTAGCTCAACAACTCAATATGGAATTTTACGATTCTGATCAAGAGATTGAGAAACGAACCGGAGCTGATGTGGGCTGGGTTTTCGATGTAGAAGGCGAAGAAGGTTTCCGTGACCGAGAAGAAAAAGTGATCAACGAACTCACGGAAAAACAGGGCATCGTTCTGGCAACAGGCGGCGGTTCTGTGAAATCTCGCGAAACCCGTAACCGTCTCTCCGCCCGTGGCGTAGTGGTCTATCTTGAGACGACCATTGAGAAACAGCTGGCACGTACGCAGCGCGATAAAAAGCGCCCGCTGCTGCAGGTTGAAACGCCACCACGCGAAGTTCTGGAAGCGTTGGCCGATGAACGCAATCCGCTGTATGAAGAGATTGCCGACGTGACCATTCGTACTGACGACCAGAGCGCTAAAGTGGTTGCAAACCAGATTATTCATATGCTGGAAAGCAACTGATTCTGGCTTTATATACACTCGCCTGCGGGTAAAAGCATTAAAGGTGGATGTCGCGTCATGGAGAGGATTACAGTTACTCTCGGGGAACGTAGTTACCCTATCACCATCGCGGCTGGTTTGTTTAACGACCCAGCTTCCTTTTTACCACTGAAAGCGGGTGATCAGGCGATGCTGGTCACCAATGAGACGCTGGCTCCGCTTTATCTCGACCGCGTACGCCACCTGCTTGAGCAGGCGGGCGTAAAAGTCGACAGTGTGGTTCTCCCCGATGGCGAGCAGTATAAAAGCCTGACGGTACTGGATACCGTCTTTACCGCATTGCTGCAAAAACCGCACGGTCGCGATACAACACTGCTTGCCCTGGGCGGCGGTGTTGTGGGCGATCTGACCGGATTTGCGGCCGCAAGCTATCAACGTGGTGTCCGTTTTATTCAAATCCCGACCACGTTGCTGTCCCAGGTCGACTCCTCTGTGGGTGGCAAAACGGCAGTTAACCATCCGCTCGGCAAAAACATGATTGGCGCGTTCTACCAGCCCGCATCGGTGGTGGTGGATCTCGACTGTCTGAAAACCCTGCCGAAGCGCGAACTGGCTTCGGGTCTGGCAGAAGTGATCAAATACGGCATTATTCTCGATGGCGAGTTCTTTAGCTGGCTTGAAGAGAATATGGATGCGCTGCTGTGCCTGGATGAGGCTACACTGGCATACTGCATTCGTCGTTGTTGTGAACTGAAAGCAGAAGTTGTCGCTGCAGACGAGCGTGAAACGGGCTTACGTGCTTTACTGAATCTTGGGCATACGTTTGGCCACGCCATTGAAGCCGAGATGGGTTACGGCAACTGGCTGCACGGTGAAGCCGTCGCGGCCGGTATGGTCATGGCAGCGCGCACCTCTGAACGTCTGGGGCAGTTTAAACCTGAAGAGACGGCACGCATCATTGCGCTGCTTGAGCGTGCAGGTTTGCCGGTAACCGGGCCGCAGGAGATGTCGGCGCAAGCGTATTTACCCCACATGATGCGCGATAAAAAAGTATTGGCAGGTGAGATGCGTCTTGTACTCCCGCTTGCAATAGGGAAGAGTGAAGTGCGCGGCGGAGTGCCGCACGATGTCGTTCTTGGCGCTATCGCTGATTGTCAGCAGGCGTAACAACTAGAAAGGTCAGGCCACTGTCGCAGGTGGTCGTTTAGCTTCAGGTGAAATGCAAAGTCGTTAGCATAAGCCTTTGAGTGGGGTGTTAAATGGATGAATTCAAACCAGAAGACGAGCTGAAACCCGATCCCAGCGATCGTCGTACTGGTCGTTCTCGTCAATCTTCAGAACGTGATAACGAGCCGCAGATCAACTTTGACGATGTTGATCTGGATGCAGACGATCGTCGCCCTTCGCGCAGCCGCAACGCGCACGAAGAGCGAGCAGAAGAGGATTATGAGTCCGAAGAAGATTCAATGGACGAACAGCCTGTAGAGCGTCGCCCGCGTAAACGTAAAAAAGCCGCTGCGCCGAAACCGGCTTCCCGCCAGTACATCATGATGGGCCTGGGCGTTCTGGTGCTTGTGCTGCTGATTGTCGGCATTGGCTCCGCGCTTAAAGCACCGTCAACGAACTCAACCGAGCAAACTGCTTCCGCTGAGAAGAGCATCAACCTGTCCGGTAACGATGCGACCAATCAGGCGAATGGCGCACAGCCTGCACCGGGTGCGACTTCCGCAGAGCAGACCGCAGGTAACACCACAGCGCCGCAGGATGTTTCTCTGCCGCCCGTTTCTTCAACCCCTGCTCAGGGTCAGGCACCTGCTACGCCTGAAGGCCAGCAGCGCGTAGAAGTTCAGGGAGATCTGAACAATGCGCTGACGCAGCCGCAGAACCAGCAGCAGGTTGATAACGTCGTGGTTAACTCTACGCTGCCAACTGAGCCGGCAACCGTTGCCCCGATTCGCGGTGGTAACGCTCAGCCACAAACGGCTGCGACGGAAACCAAACCGCGCCAGACGCAAACTGCGACGCGTCCTGAACGTAAGCAGGCGGTGATTGAGCCTAAGCGTGAAACCAAACCTCAGGCAGTCGTAAAAGCGCCTGAAGTGAAAGCGGTACCGGCACAGCCGAAACGCACCGAAACGGCTGCGGTGAGCGAGCCTGCTAAAGCGCCAGTCACGCAGACTGCGCCGAAAGCAACGGCAACCACAGCTGCACCTGCAGCAACGGCTCCGGCAGCCACGGCAACAGCCTCCAGCAGCGCCGCAGGCAAAACTGCAGGTAACGTTGGCTCGATGAAGTCTGCGCCATCCAGCAACTACACGCTGCAGCTGAGCAGTTCGTCTAACTATGACAACCTCAACAGCTGGGCGAAGAAATCAAATCTGAAAGACTATGTTGTTTATCAGACGACCCGTAACGGTCAGCCGTGGTATGTGCTGGTCAGCGGCGTTTATTCGTCCAAAGATGAAGCGAAACGTGCCGTAGCGGCACTGCCAGCGGATGTTCAGGCAAAAAATCCCTGGGCGAAGCCGATTCATCAGGTTCAGGCCGATCTGAAGTAATGTTTAAAGCGCAGGATGCTGTCGGAGCTTTCTCCACAGCCGGAGAAGGTGTAATCAGTTAGTCAGCATGAAAAAAAATCGCGCTTTTCTGAAATGGGCAGGGGGGAAATACCCCCTGCTCGATGATATTAAAAAGCACCTGCCAAAAGGCGAGTGTCTAATCGAGCCTTTCGTGGGCGCAGGATCGGTGTTCCTGAACACTGATTTTTCTCGTTATATCCTGGCGGATATCAACAACGACCTCATCAGCCTCTATAACATTGTTAAGCTGCGTACCGAAGAGTATGTCGCAGAGGCGCGCAAACTGTTTACGCCGGAGAATAATCAGCCGGACGTTTACTACCAGTTCCGCACTGAGTTTAATCAGAGTCAGGATCCGTTCCGTCGGGCGCTGCTGTTCCTCTATCTCAACCGTCATGGTTACAACGGCCTGTGCCGCTATAACCTGCGCGGGGAGTTTAACGTGCCGTTTGGTCGCTATAAGCGCCCGTATTTCCCGCAGGACGAGCTGTACCACTTTGCCGAAAAAGCGCAGAACGCAGAGTTTCATTGCCTCTCCTATGAAGAGTGTATGGAGCTGGCAGGCGTAAACTCGGTGGTTTACTGTGACCCGCCTTACGCACCACTGTCTGCAACGGCGAATTTCACCGCTTATCACACCAACAGCTTCAGCCCGGCCGAACAGGCCCGTCTGGCGGAGATGGCAGAAAAGCTGGTCAGCAAAAGAATTCCGGTGTTAATTTCGAATCACGACACGCCTGATACGCGCGAATGGTATAAAGCCGCGAAGCATTTTCAGGTCAAAGTGCGGCGTAGCATTAGCAGCAACGGCGGCACACGTAAAAAGGTGGACGAACTTCTGGCTCTTTATCGCCCCTGAGCCGTTTTGCCCGCCGGTAAACACATTTCAAGGAGAAGCGGATGAAACAGTTTTTGATTGCTCCCTCAATTCTGTCGGCCGATTTTGCCCGCCTGGGTGAAGACACCGCCAAAGCTCTCGCGGCTGGCGCAGATGTCGTCCATTTCGACGTTATGGACAACCACTACGTCCCTAACCTGACCATTGGCCCAATGGTGCTCAAGGCATTACGTAACTATGGCATTACCGCGCCGATCGACGTTCACCTGATGGTTAAGCCTGTTGATCGCATCGTGCCTGACTTCGCCGCAGCGGGTGCCAGCATCATCACTTTCCATCCGGAAGCCTCTGAACACGTGGACCGCACGCTGCAGCTGATCAAAGAGAACGGCTGTAAGGCGGGCCTGGTGTTTAACCCGGCCACGCCGCTGAGCTATCTCGACTATGTCATGGACAAGCTGGACGTGATTCTGCTGATGTCCGTTAACCCGGGCTTTGGCGGTCAGTCGTTCATTCCCCACACGCTGGATAAGCTGCGTGAAGTGCGCCGTCGTATTGATGAGTCAGGTTACGATATTCGCCTGGAAGTGGACGGCGGTGTGAAAGTGAATAACATTGGTGAAATTGCGGCAGCCGGCGCGGATATGTTCGTTGCAGGTTCGGCAATTTTCGACCAACCGGATTACAAAAAAGTCATTGATGAAATGCGCCGTGAGCTGGCGAAGGTAAGTCATGGATAAATTGCAGGCAATTCGGGGTATCGCATTTGACCTCGACGGCACGCTGGTCGACAGCGCGCCGGGCTTAACGAGCGCCGTAGACCAGGCGCTGTACGCCCTTGAACTCCCCGTTGCGGGGGAAGAGCGCGTGGTAACGTGGATTGGCAACGGCGCCGATGTCCTGATGGAGCGCGCGTTGACGTGGGCGCGTCAGGAGCGCGCGTCGCAGCGTTCCGCGCAGGGTAAACCGAGCGTTGACCACGCTGACATCCCTAAGGATGAACAGCTGCGGATTCTGCGCAAACTGTTCGATCGTTTCTATGAAGAGACCGTCGAGGAGGGCAGTTTCCTGTTCCCGGACGTTCAGGAAACGCTGAGCGCGCTGCACGCGAAGGGCATTCCGCTGGGGCTGGTGACCAACAAACCGACGCCGTTTGTTGCACCGCTGCTGGAAGCGCTCGATATCGCGAAGTATTTCTCCGTGATTGTGGGCGGCGACGACGTACAGAACAAAAAGCCGCATCCGGAACCGCTGTTGCTGGTGGCAGGAAAATTATCCTTAACGCCTGCGGAGCTGCTCTTTGTCGGGGATTCGCGCAATGATATTCTGGCTGCCCGAGCGGCTGGGTGTCCTTCCGTCGGATTAACCTATGGCTACAACTACGGTGAAGCCATCACATTAAGTGAGCCGGATGTGGTCTTCGACCACTTCAAAGATTTGTTGCCCGCACTCGGGCTTTCGCACAGTGAACATCAGGAATTGAATAATGACTAAGCCCATCGTTTTTAGTGGCGCACAGCCTTCAGGTGAATTGACCATTGGTAACTACATGGGTGCGTTACGTCAGTGGGTCAGCATGCAGGATGAGTACCATTGCATTTACTGCATCGTCGATCTCCATGCGATTACCGCGCGTCAGGATCCTGAGAAGCTGCGTAAAGCCACCCTGGACACCCTGGCGCTGTACCTGGCCTGCGGCATCGATCCTGAGAAGAGCACCATTTTCGTTCAGTCGCACGTGCCGGAGCACGCGCAGCTGGGCTGGGCGCTGAACTGCTACACCTATTTCGGCGAGCTGAGCCGTATGACCCAGTTCAAGGATAAATCCGCGCGCTACTCTGAAAACATCAACGCCGGTCTGTTCGACTATCCGGTGCTGATGGCGGCGGACATCCTGCTGTATCAAACCAACCAGGTACCGGTAGGTGAAGACCAGAAGCAGCACCTGGAGCTGAGCCGCGATATCGCCCAGCGCTTTAACGCGATTTACGGCGATGTGTTTAAAGTGCCAGAGCCGTTTATTCCGAAGTCCGGCGCGCGCGTGATGTCGCTGCTGGAGCCGACCAAGAAGATGTCCAAGTCTGACGATAACCGCAACAACGTTATCGGCCTGCTGGAAGATCCGAAATCCGTCGTCAAAAAGCTCAAGCGCGCGGTCACCGACTCCGACGAGCCGCCTGTAGTGCGCTACGACGTGCAGAACAAAGCGGGCGTCTCCAACCTGCTGGATATTCTCTCCGGCGTGACCGGCCAGAGCATTCCTGAACTGGAAAAACACTTCGAAGGCAAGATGTACGGCCACCTGAAAGGTGAAGTGGCAGACGCCGTTTCCGGCATGCTGACCGAGCTGCAGGAGCGTTATCACCGCTACCGTAACGACGAAGATTTCCTGCAGAGAGTGATGAAAGACGGCGCGAAAAAAGCTAGTAAACGTGCGTCTAAGACACTGAAAGCAGTATATAAAGCTATTGGCTTTGTTGAAAAGCCGCCAAGATCAAGTAACAAGAAACAAGAAGACGCCTTATATAAATCCAAGTTAAAACAATATCAGGTGTAGGTCGGGTAAGGCGGAGCCGCCACCCGATAAAAAAAATGCTCTACGCCAACCAAAAACCGGGATATCCCGGTTTTTTTACGCCTGAAAAACGCTTACTGATCCGCCGCCGGGCCGCAACCGCCGATGATCTTAGAAATGGAGATCGCCGGGTGCAGCAGGTAATCGTAGCTGCAGTTATTTTTGGTGTTCTGTACATGACCGGTACAGGCAGTCAGAGTCGATAACAGGCCAACCAGAACGGCGGCTTTTGCCAGTTTGAACATACGCATTCCTTGTCTTAAAAACGAAAGTTGGATGTAACTCAGGGGAATAAAGGGAGAAATTCCACTTCGGGGCGGTATGTTATCGACAGCGGTAAGAGGGGAGTAGTCCGCATAAGGACTACTCCGCAAAGGAAGAATATGCGTTAGTGATTTGAGAACCAGTTCAGCTTATCGCGCAGTTCAACCACGCGACCCACCACAATCAGCGCCGGGCTTTCGACCTGCTGCGCCAGTTCACCGAGCTGCGTCAGTACGCCATCCACTACGCGTTGCTTGATGGACGTACCGTTTTCCACCAACGCAACCGGCATATCAGCCTCCATGCCGTGCTCCAGCAGCTTCGCCTGAATCGTCGCGGCCTGGTTCAGCCCCATGTAGAAGACCAGCGTTTGCTTTTCAGCGGCCAGGTTATGCCAGTCCAGCTCGCTGCCGGTTTTCAGATGGCCCGTCACCAGACGCACGCTCTGGGCATAGTCGCGGTGGGTCAGCGGAATGCCAGAGTAAGCTGAGCAGCCGGATGCCGCCGTAATGCCCGGCACCACGGAGAACGGAATGCCCGCGTCACACAGGGTTTCCAGCTCCTCGCCGCCACGCCCAAAGATAAACGGATCGCCACCCTTAAGGCGCACCACGCGCTTACCTTTCTGCGCCTCGCGCAGCAGGATCTGGTTAATCTCCTCCTGCGGCACGCAGTGATAGCCCGCCCGTTTTCCAACGAATACGCGGTCGGCATCGCGGCGTACCAGGTTCATGATGTCATCGGAGACCAGGCGATCGTAAACCACGGTATCGGCCTGCTGGATCTGCTGTAGCCCTTTCAGCGTCAGCAAGCCCGCATCGCCGGGGCCTGCGCCCACCAGCACCACTTCGCCGCGATGGTCCAGCGGCTCGCTGAGCAGCTGTTCGGTCGTCTCTTCAACGGCTTTGGTGTCCTGATTCGCCAGCGACTGCGCCAGCCTGTCGTTCACAAAGAATTTTTCCCAGAAGCGACGGCGCTCGCCCACGGTCGAGAAGGTTTGCTTCACGCGGGAGCGGAGCTGCCCGGCGTAATGCGCAATCTGACCAAGGTGCTGCGGCAGCACGGCTTCCAGCTTTTCCCGCAGCAGGCGGGCGAGAACCGGCGAGCGTCCGCCGGACGACACCGCAATCATCAGCGGCGAGCGGTCGATAATCGACGGCATAATAAAGCTGGCCTCTTTCGGCGCATCCACCACGTTGCAGAAGATTCGGCGCGCTTCGCAGGCGTCGCTGACGCGCTGGTTCACTTCATCGTCGTCCGTTGCGGCAATCGTCAGCCAGCAGGTATCGAGCAGGGATTCATTAAACTCACCCTGTTCCAGCGTGAGCATCCCTTCCTGGGCCCAGACCTCAAACTGTGGGGCGAAGGCGAGGGCGTTGACGGTGAGCCGGGCGCCAGCCTCTAACAGCAGGCGCGCTTTGCGTTCAGCCACGTCGCCGCCGCCCACGAGCAGGCAGTCGCGGTTGCGTAATTGACAAAAAATCGGCAGGTGATCCACGACGTTACCTCGCAGCTTTCATGGAGGGGGTAAGAATTGACGTCAGGATAACAGCAGGAATCGTACAAAACATACGGTTTTTCCTGCCGTTACCCATAAGGGGTCATAAGCTTTTCGTATTGAAAAGGCGGGGGATCAGCCTTTCAGCTGCACCTTGCCGTCCTTCACGCGAACGTCATAGTGCTTCACTGAATGACTCTCATCTTCCATGCAGTAGCCGTCGCTTAAGCGGAAACGCTGCTTTTTCAGCGGGCTGGCGACCCACAGTTCGCCCTGATGCTCGGCAATCAGTCCGCGGGAGAGCACGCTGGCCTCGAAGAACGGGTCGATATTGCTGATGGCAAAAACCTGTTCATCGTGGCGAGGGCGGAAAATCGCAACCTGCTCGCTGCCCAGCAGCGCGCATACGCCGGTGGCCGGGATGATGTCGTTAATATCGCAAATGTTTATCCACTGGCTCATGCGTTTTCCTCCACCAGCGTGACCGGAATACGTTCATACGGTGTCGCCGGACGATGCTGTTCACGCTCCGGTACAACCTGTACGTTCGGGTCGCGCTGGGTGCTGTTGATAAAGTGTTTGAAGCGCGTCTGCGCCGCCGGGGTGTTGACGGTTTCCGTCCACTCGCAGATCACCGCCTCGCGCAGGCGCGCCATCTCGGCTTCCAGATGCTCGTTCAGCCCCAGCTTGTCGTCGATGATCACCGCTTTCAGGTAGTCGATGCCGCCTTCCAGGTTATCGAGCCAGGAGGCGGTACGGGTCAGCTTATCGGCGGTGCGGATATAGAACATCATGAAGCGGTCGAGATACTGAATCAGCGTGTCGCGATCGAGATCCGCCGCCAGCAGGTCCGCGTGGCGTGGCTTCATCCCGCCGTTGCCGCAGACGTACAGGTTCCAGCCTTTTTCGGTGGCGATAATACCTACGTCTTTACCCTGCGCTTCCGCACATTCGCGGGTACAGCCGGAGACGCCAAACTTCATCTTGTGCGGGGTGCGGATGCCTTTGTAGCGGTTTTCCAGCTCCACGCCGAAGCCCACGCTGTCGCCGACGCCGTAGCGGCACCAGGTGCTTCCCACGCAGGTTTTCGCCATGCGCAGCGCTTTGGCGTACGCGTGACCGGTTTCGAAGCCCGCTTCAATCAGCTGACGCCAGATTTCCGGCAGATCGTCTTTCTGCGCGCCAAACAGGCCGATACGCTGGGAGCCGGTGATTTTGGTGTAGAGGTTAAATTCACGAGCAATACGGCCCACGGCGACCAGCCCTTCCGGCGTGATTTCACCCCCGGCTGAGCGTGGAATAACGGAGTAGGTGCCGTCTTTCTGGATGTTCGCCAGAAAGTTGTCGTTGGTGTCCTGCAGCGGCGTGTGTTCCGGCTTGAGTACGTACTCGTTCCAGCAGGAGGCCAGCAGGGAGCCGACGGTCGGTTTACACACTTCGCAGCCGTAGCCCTGGCCGTGTTTCGCCAGCAGTTCGTCGAAGGACTTGATGCCTTCCACGCGGATCAGATGATACAGCTCCTGGCGAGAATACGCGAAGTGCTCGCACAGGTTGTTGTTCACTTCGATGCCCTGTTTCGCCAGTTCGGCGTTCAGCACCTGAGTGACCAGCGGAATACAGCCGCCGCAGCCGGCACCGGCTTTGGTTTCCGCTTTCAGCGCCGCAACTGTGTGGCAGCCTTTGTTGATGGCGGAGATTAGCATGCCTTTGGTGACGTCGAAGCAGGAGCAAATCTGCGCGCTGTCCGGCAGTTTATCCACGCCGATAGACGGCTTGCCGCTGGACGCGTGCGCCGGGAGGATCAGCGCGTCCGGGTTTTCCGGCAGCTCGATGGCGTTCAGCACCAGCTGGAGCAGGTTGCCGAAGTCGCTGGTGTCGCCCACCAGCACCGCGCCGAGCAGGGTTTTGTTGTCCTGGCTGACGATGAGGCGTTTGTAGACTTCTTTGCTTTCGTCGAGATAGACATAGCTGCGGGAATTCGGGGTGCGGCCATGCGCATCGCCAATACCGCCCACGTCCACGCCCAGTAGCTTCAGCTTGGCGCTCATGTCTGCACCGGTAAACGCGTTTTCGCTGCCGAGGATATGGTCCACGGCAACCTGCGCCATTTTGTAGCCCGGCGCCACCAGACCGTATACGCGGTTATTCCAGCTGGCGCATTCGCCGATGGCGTAGATATCCGGATCGGAGGTCTGGCAGGCGTCGTTGATCATGATCCCGCCGCGCTGCGCCACGGCCAGCCCGCACTGGGTCGCCAGCTTGTCGCGCGGACGAATACCGGTGGAGAAGACGATGAAGTCCACTTCCAGCTCGCTGCCGTCGGCAAAGCGCATGGTTTTGCGCGCTTCAGTCCCTTCCTGAACGATCTCTTTGGTGTTTTTGCTGGTGTGAACCTTCACGCCCATGCTTTCGATTTTACGACGCAGCTGGTCACCGCCCATGTGGTCGAGCTGTTCGGCCATCAGCATCGGGGCAAATTCGATGACGTGGGTTTCAACGCCGAGGTTTTTCAGCGCGCCTGCCGCTTCCAGACCCAGCAGGCCGCCGCCGACGACCGCGCCGCGACGGCTGCGACGGGCGCAGGATTCGATGGCGTTGAGGTCTTCAATGGTACGGTAGACGAAGCAATCCTGAGTTTCCGAGCCTTTGATCGGCGGGATCCACGGATAGGAGCCCGTCGCCATGATCAGCTTGTCGTAAAAAACCGTACGCCCGGCGCTGGAGTGGATCACTTTTTCCTGACGGTTGATGGTGATAGCGCGTTCGCCCACCAGCACTTTTACGCCATGCTTCTCGTAGAAACCTTCGCGCACCAGAGAGAGCTCTTCGGCGGTATGATGGGAGAAGTAGGAAGACAGGTGCACACGGTCGTACGCCTTGCGGGGTTCTTCACAGAACACGGTAATATCGAACTGCTCAGCATCGGCCTTATCGAGAAGATCCTCAATAAAGCGGTGGCCGACCATGCCGTTACCGATGATAGCGAGTCTGACTTTGCTCATTATTGCCTCGATTTCTTTTCTATTATTGCCTACCTTAACGATTCAGCAGGGGCGCTTATTGATGCAAATCAAATACGTCTTCGCCTACTCCTTAGGTGGTATATAACTGATTTGTCAGGATTTTTATAAGTGGCGGAAATCGCAGGCTTTTCGTGCTCGTTGAATTTGTGTACAAATCAGGGGCGGTTTTGCCAAAATCGATACGCCTGAATATCAGCGGCGTTTTTTAGGGGAAGGGTATGTCTACAGCACCGTTATGGCTTGTTCAGAATGTTCGTTTACCGGGTCGGGAAGGGCTGTGGCAGCTCGCCATTGAGAACGGGCGATTTGGTGACATCACCCCGATGGACGACACCCACGCCGAAAGTTATGAAGTATTGAACGCGCGCGGCGGGCTTGCGATCCCGCCGTTCATTGAGCCGCATATTCATCTTGATACGACCCAGACCGCGGGTGAGCCGAACTGGAACCAGTCCGGCACGCTATTCGAAGGCATTGAGCGCTGGGCGGAACGCAAGGCGTTGCTCAGCCATCAGGATGTTAAAGCGCGCGCCTGGAAAACGCTGAAGTGGCAAATTGCCAACGGCATCCAGTTTGTCCGTACCCATGTGGATGTCTCCGACCCGACGCTCACCGCCCTGAAGGCGATGCTGGAGGTGAAGCAGGAGGTTGCCCCGTGGGTGACGCTGCAAATCGTCGCGTTCCCGCAGGAAGGTATTCTCTCTTACCCGAACGGCGCGGCGCTGCTGGAAGAGGCGTTAAGGCTGGGGGCCGACGTGGTGGGGGCGATCCCGCACTTCGAGTTCACCCGCGAGTATGGCGTGCAGTCGCTGCATATCGCTTTTGAACTGGCGAAGAAGTATGACCGTCCGCTGGATATCCACTGCGATGAAATCGACGACGAGCAGTCGCGGTTTGTCGAGACGGTGGCAACGCTGGCGTATGAGGCAGGCATCGGCCCGCGCGTGACGGCCAGCCACACCACCGCCATGCATTCCTACAACGGCGCTTACACCTCGCGGCTCTTCCGTCTGCTGAAAATGTCGGGAATTAACTTCGTCGCTAACCCGCTGGTCAATATTCATCTTCAGGGGCGCTTTGATGACTATCCGAAGCGCCGCGGCATCACCCGGGTGAGAGAGCTACAGGAAGCGGGCATTAACGTCTGCTTCGGTCATGACGACGTCTTCGACCCGTGGTACCCGCTCGGCACCGGCAACATGCTGCAGGTGCTGCACATGGGGCTGCACGTCTGTCAGATGATGGGCTATCCGCAAATCGACAGCGGCCTGAATCTCATCACCCATAACAGCGCCCGTACCTTCGGCCTGAGCGATTACGGTATTGCCACGGGGAACCCGGCGAACCTGATTATTCTGCCTGCCGAGAGCGGGTTTGAAGCGGTGCGCTGTCAGGTGCCTGTGCGCTGGTCGATTCGTCAGGGACGGGTGATCGCCACGACGCAGCTGGCGCAGACGTGGATCCAGATGGATATCGGAGGAGAAGAGGTAAGTTTTGCCAGAAACAGCCCCTCTGCCGAGCGCAAAGGGGCGTAGGGGTTAGTGAGACGCTGCCGCCGCGTTGTGCTGGCGGTGGCGGGTCACGAAGCCCAGAACGAAGCACATGATAAACACCACGGCATACAGGCCGTTTGCGGTGTGCAGCGCCGCCAGCGGACCGCTGTGGGCGACGATCGGGCCAGTGACCACGAAGGTCAGCATGGTGCCGATGGTGCCGCAGGTCAGGACGAAGTTAACCAGCTTCGGCGAGGCCACTTTGGTCTGCAGGGAGCCCAGGGTGATGATAGAGGTATAAATGGCGCTGGAGAAGAAGCCCAGGGTCAGAATGAACCACGGCATATGCTCCGGTGAACCGTTGATGAACAGGTACATCAGCACGGTCGCCAGCCCCGCCAGCACGGTCAGAATGCGCTGCAGGTCGAAGAAGCGCAGGATGAAGCTAAACGCCCACATGCCGAACATGTAAGACATCCAGAAATCGCTCACCAGTTTACCCGCGTCGTTCAGGCTCATGCCCAGACCTTTGGCATACTCCGGTACCCAGGAGATAAAGCCCAGCTGGCCCAGGATGTAGCACAGCGCGGCGATGGAGAGGAACAGCACGCCGATGCCCCACTTTTCTTTCGCAACAGGCTCTGCGGTGGTTTGCGCTTTCTTGCCCAGCACCGGGAACTTGCAGCCGAAGGTCAGAATAAAGATCGCCACGTAGACCAGGCCGATGCAGGCATAGACCCAGTACCACTCAATGCTGCGCGCCAGCAGAACCGCCGCGAGCATCGGAAAAATCATTCCGGCCATGCTGAAGAAGGAGTCGGTAAACAGCAGACGCGCGCCGCGCTGGCGGCCTTCATACATGTGGGTAATCAGGAACGTACCGATCGACATGGTGATCCCGCTCACCAGACCGAGCACGAACATGGCGGCGGAGAACAGGGCGATGCTGTGGCTCAGCATCAGGCCCGCCACGGCGGCAACCATCAGCACAAAGCCAAAGCGCAGCTGGGTTTTCAGCGGGACGATTTCCATCAGCCAGGCATTCAGGAAGATAGAGATCAGGATCCCCGCGTTGAGGAAGGTAAAGGTGTTACTCATGCTGGAAACGGGCAGCTGGAAGTAGTCTGCGATATTCCCCATCACCATCCCGGTGACGATCACCAACGCGCCGGTCAGGGCGTAGGAGAAGAAGCTGATCCATGTGAGCTTGATGCGATTGCTGTTAGTCATGTCTGGCCTGTTCAGAAAAAGAAAAGCGCCCGGGGGGCGCTGAGAGCGGGCAGATTTTAGTCGCTAAAGTGATCTATTCCTATCTTTTAAGGGTAATGATTACGTCATTGCAGGTTTTAGTGTGATCTAAATCACATTAATTGACGGCGTAACCAATCGTTTGCGCGGTAATAATTGTTTCAATTTCGTAAAATTAGGTAAAAGGCTGGTCTCCGTTCATACTGCTCTTTAGAATCAAGCCATTCGCTTTTTATACTGCGCTTTGTTAAGGAATTCTCATGCTCAAATCAACACTGGCGGCTGTCGCAGCTGTGTTTGCTCTTTCTGCCGTTTCCCCTGCTGCGCTGGCAGCCAAAGGGGACCCTCACGTTCTGCTGACCACCTCCGCCGGGAATATTGAGCTGGAACTGAATAGCCAGAAAGCCCCTGTTTCCGTGAAAAACTTCCTCGACTATGTGAACAGTGGTTTCTATAACAACACCACTTTCCACCGCGTGATCCCAGGCTTCATGGTGCAGGGCGGCGGCTTCAACGAGCAGATGCAGCAGAAGCAGCCTAACCCGCCAATCAAAAACGAAGCGGACAACGGCCTGCTGAACAAGCGCGGCACCATCTCCATGGCGCGTACCGCAGACAAAGATAGCGCGACCAGCCAGTTCTTCCTGAACGTGGCGGATAACGCCTTCCTCGACCACGGTCAGCGCGACTTTGGCTATGCCGTTTTCGGTAAGATTGTGAAAGGCATGGACGTGGCCGATAAGATTTCTCAGGTGCCTACTCACGACGTCGGTCCGTACCAGAATGTGCCGTCAAAACCGGTGGTTATCCTCTCCGCAAAAGTTCTGCCGTAATTCTTCTGAACGCGGGCTTCTTCTGCCCGCGTTATATGACCCTCCCTGCGAAAGCGCGTTTTGCTGCTTATACTTGTGGCAAACGGACTATTCAGGGAGGCGTTAAGTGAAAAAGCTCACCGACAAGCAAAAATCCCGTCTCTGGGAACAGCAGCGTAACGTCAATTTACAGGCCAGTTGTCTCCTTGAAAAAGGTAATGGTCCCTCAGAGCCCCATATTGAGACGCTGGAGCTTGGGCCTTCCGCGCCCGGGTTGCCCCATCTGTGCCTTATTCATCGTCATTTGTACCGCAGCGAGATGAAGCGGGCAGGCGAGTTACGCACTGACGATATTTTTAAGGGTGACATTCCTTTCTGCCATTTCGAATACATCGAGAAGATGGGTAATGAGCTGATGGCGGCGCTGGAAAGCGAAAAGTATCTCGTGGGTCTTGAGAAAGCGGCGTTTGTTGATCGGGTTAGCCACTATTACTGCGAAATCAACATGCTGCATCCGTTTATGCGCGGCAACGGTATTGCCCAACGCGTTTTCTTCGAGCAGCTGGCGCTCCACGCGGGCTACGCATTGGACTGGCGCGATATCGATCCCGACCAGTGGGTGGCGGCTAACCGAAGCGGCGCAACGGGGGATTTAACCGCGCTGAACGCTATCTTTGCCAAAGTAGTGAGCGAAGCGCGGGAATCTGAGTAGAATAGGGCGGCATTTTTTTCGGGGGCCGCCATGATTCTGCTGATTGATAACTACGATTCCTTCACCTGGAACCTTTACCAGTATTTTTGTGAACTGGGTGCAGAGGTGGTTGTCCGCCGCAACGACGAGATCGGACTGGCCGATATCGGGACGCTGGCTCCGCAGAAAATCGTGATTTCTCCGGGGCCGTGTACGCCGTCGGAATCGGGTATTTCTCTGGATGTGATCCAGCACTTTGCCGGCAAGCTGCCGATACTGGGTGTCTGCCTGGGCCATCAGGCGATTGCTCAGGCGTTTGGTGCCACCATCGTGCGCGCCGCGAAAGTGATGCACGGTAAAACCTCTCCGGTCACCCACGCCGGCACCGGGGTATTCACGGGGCTCAATAACCCGTTAACCGTGACGCGCTACCATTCCCTGGTGATTGACCCGTCTACACTGCCCGACTGCTTTGAGGTGACCGCCTGGAGCGATACGCAGGAGATCATGGGGATTCGCCACCGCGAATGGGACCTCGAAGGCGTGCAGTTCCACCCGGAAAGCATCCTCAGCGAGCAGGGGCACGCGCTGCTGGCAAATTTCCTCAATCGCTGAATATCTGTTGCCTTGCTGTGATTTTTTATGCATATTTTGTGATTATATTTTCACAATCACTGTGACATAAAAATGGATGGTCATGACATGGCAACTGAACAACCAGCAATTACCCGCGCGACATTTGATGAAGTGATCCTGCCGATTTATGCACCGGCTGAGTTTATCCCGGTGAAGGGAAAAGGCAGCCGCGTCTGGGATCAGCAGGGTAAAGAGTATGTGGATTTCGCGGGCGGTATTGCGGTCACTGCGCTGGGTCATTGCCATCCCGCGCTGGTTGAGGCGCTGAAAACCCAGGGCGAAACCCTGTGGCATACCAGCAACGTGTTCACCAACGAACCGGCGCTGCGCCTGGGCCGCAAGATCATCGATGCGACCTTTGCCGAGCGCGTGCTGTTTATGAACTCCGGCACTGAAGCCAACGAAACTGCGTTTAAGCTGGCGCGCTACTACGCGACAACGCGCCACAGCCCGTACAAAACCAAAATCATCGCCTTCCACAATGCCTTCCACGGACGCTCCTTCTTTACCGTCTCCGTTGGCGGCCAGCCGAAGTATTCCGACGGGTTTGGCCCGAAACCGGCCGACATTGTCCACGTGCCGTTTAACGATCTGCACGCGGTGAAAGCGGTCATGGACGACCATACCTGCGCCGTTGTTGTCGAGCCGATCCAGGGGGAAGGCGGCGTGACGGCGGCAACTCCGGAATTCCTGAAAGGGCTGCGCGCGCTGTGCGACGAGCATCAGGCGCTGCTGGTCTTTGATGAAGTGCAGTGCGGGATGGGGCGTACCGGCGATCTGTTCGCTTATATGCATTACGGCGTGACGCCGGACATCCTGACCAGCGCCAAAGCGCTCGGCGGCGGTTTCCCGGTGAGTGCGGTACTGACGACGCAGGAGATCGCCTCCGCGTTCCACGTCGGTTCTCACGGTTCCACCTACGGCGGTAACCCGCTGGCGAGTGCCGTGGCGGGTGCCGCATTCGACATTATCAACACGCCGGAGGTGTTGAACGCCGTGAGCGCGAAGCGCGAGCTGTTCGTAAAACACCTGCAAAAGATTGATGAACAGTACGATGTGTTCAGCGAAATTCGCGGGATGGGGCTGTTGATTGGCGCCGAGCTGAAGCCGCAGTACAAAGGCCGGGCGCGCGACTTCCTGCACGCCGCCGCCCACGAAGGGGTGATGGTGCTTAATGCCGGGCCTGACGTGATGCGCTTTGCGCCGTCGCTGGTGGTAGAAGACAAAGACATCGAAGACGGTTTAACCCGCTTTGCCGCAGCGGTCGAGAAGATCGTAAAAGGCTAATACTCGGTTCGCTTTAGCCGGCGCGTTAACCAAATGCCGTGATGCGGACGCTGACGCCATGCCACCGACGAAATGGTGTGCATGGTGTTCAGATGCCCCAGAACGCGCTGTAAATGCTGCTCCAGGGTGCTCATTGGCCCGTGGGTCAACGTCTCCGGCGCTTCCAGAATGTTTGAGTCGCCCGACTCGCCCGGCGCGTCATACTCCAGACGCTGCTGGCACCTCTGCAACGCAATTTCACACGACTGCAAATAGCGCTGCGCCAGATCCGGCGTCAGCATCGTGTGCTCGCGCGCCAGCGTGGTCATGGCGTTAATGTGCTCGACGATAAACTGGCTGTGCGTCACCCAGAGCTTCATGTCTGCCAGATAGTGCGAGTTAAAGCCCGGCTCCTGCATCGCCTGGTTGAGCGAGTTAAACAGGGCGTTGTGCGCCTGGTTGACCTTCATCCGCTGATAGGCCAGCGGGGAGGGCTGCGGATCGTCGCTCAGGATCAGGCGAATAGCCTGCTGGTCGGCTTCCAGCGCGTCGTGGGCGTTCTGCCTCAGCAGCCCGCTCTGCCACTGCGGCCACAGCCAGACCATGCCGCCAAAGGCAATCAGGCAGCCGATCAGGGTATCAATCAGTCTGGCGACAATAAACTGTTCGCCATTGAGCGTGAGCAACTGCAGCGTATATACCGCCGTCACCGTAAAGCCCACCATCGCCCAGCCGTAGTTTTTGCGGATAATCAGGTAGCTCACCAGCGTAATCGCCAGCATCCCTGCCAGGGTATAGCCTTCCGGCACGTGGAAGTGCAGCGTCACGCCTGCAATGATCAGCCCGGCCAGCGTTCCGCCAGCCCGATGCAGAATACGCACCCGCGTGGCGCCGTAGCCGTTCTGGGTGACAAACAGCACGGTCATTAAGATCCAGTAGGGTTTCGGCAGGTGCAGCGCCATACCCATCAGGCTGGCGGTACTGAGCATCACGCTGATCCTTGCGGCGTTGCGCAGAGCGGACGATTTAAGAGAAAGATAGCTTTTGAGCGCGGGCAATAGCGGAAGCCGTTTTTGCTTATCCGCCATCAGGTCGCGGGGATAAAGCGGGCGCTGCGTGCGCAACACGCGGGCGATGCGGCTGAAGTGCCAGGCGGCAAACTGGCCGACCGGGTTATCGGGATGCTGGCGGGCGATTTTCTCCAGCGCGCCCAGCTGCTTGTCCATGTTAAAGCGCGTCGGGTAACGGTGATAGAGAATATCATCGGCCAGCACGCGCAGGCGTGCCGAGACGGTCTGCGCGTTCCAGCGGATCACCGCTTCGGCGTGGCTGCGCTCGACCAGCTTTTGCACCTCCTGCGGGTGGTGAAGGCTTACGGAGATATGCTCCTGTAGATCCAGCCCGACCTGGAAGGTGCGCAGCAGCCGCTTGTACTCGTGGTTCTTGTTGGCGGCGAGCATATGCAGCTGCTGATAGCACTGGCTTATGAGATCCACCACCTTCTGCTGGCGCGTCAGCAGCGGCGGTAAGGATTTTTCCGGGTCGGTATGCTGGGTGAGCAGGGTGTATTTGGCTTCGCAGTAATCCGCAAGCTGCACATAGAGCAGGCTCAGGGATTCACGCAGCGGCTGCTCACGCCACAGCCAGAACCAAAACCAGTTAAACAGCCAGTACCATAATGTCCCCAAGGCGTAGATCAGCAGCGGCTCCCACACCGGCATGTTCCCGGCGAGGCTCAGCGTGAAAATGGCCGCAATCAGCGAGGCGGGAAGCAGGCGAGCGTGCAGCGAACTGATTTCCGCCGTGACGCCAAGGGTCATCGCAAGTACGGTCAGGATCAGCGGCAGCGGGATATCCCGGGCAAGCAGGAGTTGTACGGCGAGGCTACAGCCCGCAAACAGGCAGCCACCAACGATCAGGCGTTTGAAAAAACGCTTATGCGGCGTGTCCAGACCGGCGATGTTGCAGCAGGCGGGCACGAGGGAAAACAGCAGGCCTTGTTGAAGATGTCCGAGGATCAGGCCTATGGCCACAGGAAGACACAACACCAGCGTTTGTCGCAGTGCGTAGTTAACTTCCGGGTGATAGATCAGCCTGCGCCACATGGGGAGTAGAGACAAAAACGGCGTGACACCTTGCGATGGCACGCCGTTTAAGCGGAATTAACGCGTTCCGTAGACCACGATGGTTTTACCGTGGGCGGAGATCAGGTTTTGATCTTCCAGCATTTTCAGGATACGGCCCACTGTTTCACGGGAGCAGCCGACGATCTGACCAATTTCCTGACGGGTAATTTTAATTTGCATGCCGTCCGGGTGGGTCATGGCGTCTGGCTGTTTCGCCAGGTTCAACAGGGTTTGTGCGATACGGCCGGTAACGTCCAGGAAGGCGAGGTTACCCACTTTCTCTGACGTGACCTGCAGACGGCGCGCCATCTGGGAAGAAAGACGCATCAGGATGTCAGGGTTAACCTGAATCAGCTGACGGAACTTCTTGTAAGAAATTTCAGCCACTTCACATGCTGTCTTTGCTCGAACCCAGGCGCTACGTTCCTGGCCCTCTTCAAACAGGCCCAGTTCACCGATGAAATCGCCCTGGTTCAGATAAGAAAGGATCATCTCTTTCCCTTCTTCATCTTTGATCAGCACTGCCACCGAGCCTTTAACGATGTAATACAACGTTTCCGCTTTTTCACCCTGGTGAATCAGCGTGCTCTTCGATGGGTACTTATGAATGTGGCAATGAGACAAGAACCATTCGAGAGTCGGGTCTGTTTGCGGTTTGCCAAGCACCATGCGCTGTTATCCTCTGTTATAAGCTGTCACCAGAGTCATCAGATGCATCCGGACTCTGGGGTTGCAATCGAATTCTTACCCATACCCTGGGAAGTCGGCTACCGTAACGTTTCGCAGCCAGTAAAGTTTGATGTCCTCTGCATACACGTGTAACGTCAATGTATTACTGTAGCATCCTGAGTGTTTTAGCATAGCTTTCGCCGCGTGTCTCCTGGTGTCTCGCTTCAGCATGATGCAGGTCGCCTTCCATTGCGATAAATGTAACGCACGCGTAATCTGTCACCAAAAATGCAACGTTGGAGTTAATGAATATGCAAGCGCGCGTGAAATGGGTTGAAGGTTTAACGTTCCTGGGCGAGTCCGCGTCAGGACACCAGATTTTGATGGACGGTAACTCCGGCGATAAAGCACCCAGCCCAATGGAAATGGTGCTGATGGCGGCAGGCGGATGCAGCGCAATTGATGTGGTGTCGATTCTGCAAAAAGGACGTCATGACGTGACGGATTGTGAGGTTAAACTCACGTCAGAGCGTCGCGAAGAGGCGCCACGCCTGTTCACCCATATTAACCTGCACTTTGTGGTCACCGGTAAAGAGCTGAAAGACGCGGCGGTCTCGCGTGCGGTGGACCTGTCTGCGGAGAAGTACTGCTCGGTGGCGTTAATGCTGGAGAAAGCGGTAAAAATCACGCATTCGTATGAAGTGATCGAGGCGTGATTGATGGGGCATCGTGCGTGTTGATGCCCTCACCCTAACCCTCTCCCACAGGGAGAGGGAACATGCTCACGCGATCTGCTTCCCTTCCATCAGTCGCTCCACCAGCGGCGTCATGATGAGCTCCATCGCCAGCCCCATTTTTCCGCCCGGCACGACTAACGTATTCATGTGTGAAATAAACGAGCCCTGCAGCATTGCCAGCAGCCAGGGGTAATCAATGCCTTCGAGATTGCGGAAATGGATCACCACAAAGCTCTCGTCCAGCGACGGGATGCTTTTAGCGGCAAACGGATTCGAGGTATCCACCGTCGGCACGCGCTGGAAGTTGATATGGGTGCGGGAGAACTGCGGCGTCAGGAAGTTAATGTAATCCTCCATGGAGCGCACCACGGAGTCCATCACCGCCTCTCGCGAATGGCCGCGCTCGCTCATGTCGCGCGTCAGCTTCTGGATCCACTCCAGGTTAACGATAGGGACCACGCCGACCAGCAGATCCACGTGGCGCGCCACGTCGTGTTGAGGCGTGACCACGCCGCCGTGCAATCCTTCGTAAAAGAGGACGTCGGTGGGTTCCGGCAGCGGCTGCCACGGGGTAAAGGTTCCCGGCACCTGATTCCAGGGTACGGCTTCATCATAGGTGTGCAGATACTTGCGGGACTGCCCTTTGCCGCTCTTACCGTACTCTATAAAGGTTTGTTCCAGCAGGCCGAAGTCATTGGCCTCCGGGCCGAAGTAGCTGATGTGTTTACCCGAATCGCGCGCCTTACGAATGGCCATGTCCATCTCCGGACGCGTGTAGCGGTGAAAGCTGTCGCCTTCGACCTCCGCCGCACGGAGATTCAGCTGGGCGAAAATCTTGCGAAATGCGAGGCTGGTGGTGGTGGTTCCCGCACCACTCGACCCCGTAACGGCAATAACCGGGTGTCTGGCAGACATAGCAACTCCCTGACTGAAAAGGGTGGAAGATCAGCCGTGAAACGCGTTGCGGGGCATGATATTGACCGTCTCATGCAGTTCTGACCACACCAGCACCACGTCGCCGCTTTTCAGCTGGCGCTTAACATCGTTGACCTTTTGCTCAAGCGAGCGTTCCTGTTCACCATAATCGGTGCCTTCGCGTAATACAAAGCTTTCAATCAGATTATCGAGCGTTTCGGGAGCCAGATCCTGCCAGGGAATAATCATTTTGCACCGTCCAGATAAGGGGTCAGCCAGTCAGGAATTCGCGCCTCAAGCCACATTTTCGGGCGGCGCAGCGTGCCGCCGATAAACCCGACGTGGCCGCCATGCTCGGTCAACTGATAGTGAACGTTGTCGGGCAGGAATTCCTGAGCGGGGATCGAGTGATGATCCATAAATGGGTCATCTTTGGCATGAATAATCAGCGTTGGCTGCGTGATCTTGCTGAGCAGCGGCATGGCGCTGCACTGACGATAATAGTCAATCGCATCGGCGAAGCCGTGGATTTTCGCGGTGATCAGGTCGTCGAACTCGCGGATACGACGCACCTTTTTCAGCTGGCGCAGGCTTACCGGCAGGGTATCCGGGTAGGCCTTCAGCTTACGCGCCGCGTTGGCCTTCAGCAGGTTGAGCAGGTAGCGCTGATAGACGCGGGAAAAGCCTTTATCCATGTGGTAGCTACACTGCTCAAGCATAAACGGCGCGGAGACAATGACGGCGGCATCCAGCGGTACGCTTTCACCCTCTTTGGCCAGCAGACAGGCCAGCATATTGCCGCCCAGCGAGTAGCCCACGGCGGCCGTTGGCACGGTGCCATAATTTTCCCGCAGCCAGTGTAAAAAACACGTTCCGTCTTCGGTTTCACCCGAGTGATAAATGCGTTTCTGACGATTCGGTTCACCGCTGCAGCCGCGAAAATGCATCACCACGCCGAGCCAGCCGCGCGCTTTTGCCGCCTCAATTAGCCCATGCGCATACGGGCTGTGCAGGCTGCCTTCCAGACCGTGGAAAACCACCAGACGCGGCTTATGGCGAGCCTGTTCAGGCGCTTCGCTCCAGGCGAGATCCAGAAAGTCACCGTCTGGCAGGTCAAGCCGTTGCCAGTGCGGGGTGAACTGAACCTTGCGGCGGATCAGTCGCGGCAGCATGGTCTGCAAATGCGGATTGGCCACGCCGCGCATAGGCACGAACTCAGTGCTGTCTTCGGCCGCAATGTCGAAGTCTGATGGAATGATTTGGGTCATAAGCGCGATGCTGATTCTTGTCGGAAATTTACGATACTTTCCGAATTGTACCCCGTTTAAGCTGGATTTCCGAACCCGGTACGGATTCTGCTCTTCAAACGGGGTAAATAAGTCAGTCAGCCTGCAGCATCGCTTCCAGCTGTTCCTGCGCGTCGAGCCACGCCATCTCGCACTCTTCGAGACTGGATTTGGTCTTCGCCTGGGTTTGCAGGCAGTCGGTCAGCTCAGCCTTGCGGCTCTGGTCATACAGGCCGCTATCGCCGAGCTTCTCTTCAACGATAGCCAGCGTGGCGTTGAGTTTTTCCATCTCTTTTTCGAGACGGGTAATCTCTTTACGCAGGGGCTGCGTCTGGGTGCGCAGCTCCGCTTCACGGCGCTTCTGATCTTTACGCGCCTGCGCGCTGTTGGCGTTGTCTTTCGCTGACTCTTCCGGCTGGTTTTCCTGCTTCTGCACGTCCGTCAGCCACTGCTGATAGTCTTCCAGATCGCCGTCGAACGGTTCGACTTTGCCGCCGTGCACTAAATAGAGATCGTCCGTGGTGGAGCGGATCAGGTGACGGTCGTGCGAAACCACCACCAGCGCGCCTTCGAACTCAATCAGCGCTTCGGTCAGCGCCTGACGCATGTCGAGATCCAGGTGGTTGGTCGGTTCATCGAGCAGCAGCAGGTTCGGACGCTGCCAGACGATCAGCGCCAGCACCAGACGGGCCTTTTCGCCGCCGGAGAAACGCTCGGTGTTTTCAGTCACCTTATCGCCCTGGAAGCCGAAGCCGCCGAGATAGTCGCGCAGCTTCTGCTCCATCTCCTGCGGCGCAAGACGCGCGAGGTGCTGAATCGGCGATTCATCCGCGCGTAAAAATTCCAGCTGATGCTGGGCGAAGTAACCCAGTTTGATGCCCTTCGCCAGGCCGATTTCGCCGCTGACCGGGTTAAGCTCGCCCGCCAGCAGTTTGATCAGCGTCGATTTACCGGCGCCGTTACGCCCCAGCAGGCCAATGCGGGAACCCGGCACCAGGTTGAGCTTGATGGAGTCGAGAATAATGCGGTCGGCATAGCCCGCGCTGACCTTCTCCATCTTCAGCAGCGGGTTCGGCAGGCTTTCCGGCTCGCGGAAGCTGAAGTGGAACGGGTTATCCACGTGCGCCGGGGCAATCATCTCCATGCGTTCCAGCATCTTGATGCGGCTCTGGGCCTGCTTGGCTTTTGAGGCTTTGGCCTTAAAGCGATCCACAAAGCTCTGCAGGTGCGCCACGCGCTGCTGCTGGCTTTCATACATGGACTGCTGCTGGGCGAGACGCGTCGCGCGCTGGCGCTCGAAGGAGCTGTAGTTGCCGGTGTACTCGAACATCGTTTGCTGTTCGATATGAATAATTTTATCCACCACCGGGTCAAGGAAGTCGCGGTCGTGGGAGATCAGAATCAGAGTGCCCTGATAGCTCTTGAGCCACTTCTCCAGCCAAATAACCGCATCGAGATCGAGGTGGTTGGTCGGTTCGTCGAGCAACAGCAGGTCAGAGCGGCAGATCAGCGCCTGCGCCAGGTTGAGGCGCATACGCCAGCCGCCGGAGAAGTCGCTGACCGGGCGTTCCAGCTGTTCGTTGCTGAAGCCCAGGCCGTGCAGCAGGCTGGAGGCGCGGGAGCGAATGGTCCACGCGTCGATGGCGTCCAGCTTGCCATGAACGGTGGCGATGGCGTGACCGTCGTTGCGCTCGTTAGCAGAATGAAGTTCCGCTTCGAGCTTACGGTATTCACGGTCGCCGTCGATAACATAGTCGAGTGCCGGTTCGCTCAGCGCAGGCGTCTCCTGGTTTACCCAGGCGAGCTGCCAGTTTCCCGGGAAGGTAAAGTTACCGCCATCCGCGCTAATCTCGTTTTTCAGCAGCGCCAGCAGGGTGGATTTACCGCAGCCGTTTTTGCCGACCAGACCCACTTTTTGGCCCGGGTTGATGGTAGCAGTGGCGTTATCCAGCAGGACGCGCACGCCGCGACGAATTTGTAACGAGGAGAAAACAATCATAGAAGCGCCGTATGTTCCGACTATGTTAATTTGTCATTATGATAATGTAAGGTGTGGGCCATTTTCCGCACCGGGCCGCCATGGTAGCCCAAAACAGCGACGATACACAAAAACAGAAACAAGACCGGGAGGGGAATGATGTCTCAGACAGCAAAAGTGCTGCTGCTGTATGCCCATCCGGAATCTCAGGACTCGGTGGCAAACCGGGTGCTGCTTAAGCCGGCCACACAGCTTAGTAACGTAACGGTGCACGATCTCTACGCGCACTATCCTGATTTCTTTATTGATATCCCTTACGAGCAGGAGCTGCTGCGTCAGCATGACGTGATTGTGTTCCAGCATCCGCTTTATACCTACAGCTGTCCGGCGCTGCTGAAAGAGTGGCTGGACCGCGTGCTGAGCCGGGGCTTCTCCAGCGGGGTGGGGGGCAACCAGCTGGCGGGAAAGTACTGGCGTAGTGTGATTACGACCGGTGAACCCGAAAGCGCTTACCGCCACGACGGGCTGAACCGCTATCCGATGAGCGATATCCTCAGGCCATTCGAGCTGACGGCGGCGATGTGCCGTATGCACTGGATGAGCCCGATTATTGTCTACTGGGCGCGGCGTCAGGATCCGAAAGAGCTGGCAAGCCACGCCAGAGCCTACGGTGAATGGCTGGCGTCACCTATTCCGGCAGGAGGTCGTTAATGGAAGGATCGAATTTACTCCTCGCCGGGGTGCTGTTTTTATTTGCGGCCGTCGTCGCGGTGCCGCTTGCAGCCCGTATTGGTATCGGTGCGGTGCTGGGGTATCTGCTGGCGGGGATCGCGATTGGTCCCTGGGGGCTGGGATTCATCAGCGATGTCGATGAGATCCTCCATTTCTCCGAGCTGGGCGTGGTGTTCCTGATGTTCATCATCGGCCTGGAGCTGAATCCTTCGAAATTGTGGCAGCTCCGACGCTCTATCTTTGGCGTGGGCGCCGCGCAGGTGTTATTCAGCGCCGCGATCCTGGGCGGCCTGTTAATGCTGACCCACTTTTCATGGCAGGCGGCGGTGATTGGAGGGATAGGCCTTGCGATGTCGTCGACGGCGATGGCGCTACAGCTGATGCGCGACAAAGGGATGAACCGTAACGAAGCCGGTCAGCTGGGCTTTTCGGTGCTGCTGTTCCAGGATTTGGCGGTGATCCCGGCGCTGGCGCTGGTGCCGCTGCTGGCGGGGTCCGGGGACGATCACTTCGACTGGGCTAAAATCGCCATGAAGGTGCTGGCCTTCGCGGGCATGCTGATTGGCGGTCGTTTCCTGTTACGTCCCGTGTTCCGCTTTATTGCCGCGTCGGGCGTTCGCGAGGTGTTTACCGCCGCGACGCTGCTGCTGGTGCTGGGATCGGCGTTGTTTATGGACGCGCTGGGGCTGTCGATGGCGCTCGGGACCTTTATCGCCGGGGTGCTGCTGGCGGAGAGCGAGTATCGGCACGAGCTGGAAATTGCCATCGATCCCTTCAAAGGGCTGCTGTTAGGCCTGTTCTTTATTTCTGTGGGGATGGCGCTTAACCTCGGTGTGCTCTATACCCATCTGCTGTGGGTGATAGTGAGCGTCGCCATTCTGGTGGCGGTGAAGATGCTGGTACTGTACGTCATAGCGCGTATCTACGGGCTGCGCAGTTCGGAACGCATGCAGTTTGCCAGCGTGTTAAGCCAGGGAGGCGAGTTCGCGTTTGTGCTTTTCTCGACCGCATCCTCCCAGAAGCTGTTTAAAGACGATCAGATGGCGCTTTTGCTGGTGACGGTCACGCTGTCTATGATGACCACGCCGCTGCTGATGAAGCTGGTGGATAAACTGCTGTCGCGCCGCCTGAACCCGACGGACGATGAAGACGAAGCCCCGTGGGTAGAAGACGATAAGCCGCAGGTGATTGTGGTGGGTTTTGGCCGTTTCGGACAGGTTATCGGGCGTTTGCTGATGGCGAACAAAATGCGCATTACGGTACTGGAGCGTGATATCAGCGCGGTCAACCTGATGCGTAAATATGGCTATAAGGTTTACTACGGCGACGCGACCCAGCTTGAGCTGCTGCGCTCGGCGGGGGCGGAAGCGGCAGAGTCCATCGTAATTACCTGTAACGATCCGGAAGACACAATGAAGCTGGTGGATCTGTGCCAGCAGCATTTCCCGCATCTGCATATTCTGGCGCGTGCGCGGGGACGTGTTGAAGCTCACGAATTGTTGCAGGCGGGTGTGAAACACTTCTCCCGTGAGACGTTCTCCAGTGCGCTGGAGCTGGGTCGTAAGGCGCTGATCTCGCTCGGCATGCATCCGCATCAGGCGCAGCGCGCCCAGATGCACTTCCGCCGGCTGGATATGCGGATGCTGCGCGAGCTGATGCCGGTACATACCGATACGGCGCAGATCTCCCGCGTGCGGGAAGCGCGTCGCGAGCTGGAGGAGATCTTCCAGCGAGAGATGCAACAGGAACGACGCCAGCTTGATGGCTGGGATGAATTTGAATAAAGGGTAACGAAAGATGGCTGTACGTAAACGCTTTATCGCGGGTGCAAAATGCCCGACCTGTCAGGCGCAAGATACCCTGGCGATGTGGCGGGAAAATAATGTTGATGTTGTTGAGTGTGTTAAGTGCGGTCACCAGATGCGTGAGGCCGATAAAGAGGCCCGCGATCACGTTCGCAAAGAAGAGCAAGTTATCGGGATTTTTCATCCGGACTAGCGATATGCCCTGAGTTTTTTTAAGCTAAAGGGTACACGGGTGCAGATTTCCGCTACAATCTGCGCCAGCAATTTTCCCACGCTCAGGAGATATCATGAAAGTAGCAAAAGACCTGGTGGTCAGCCTGGCCTATCAGGTACGTACAGAAGACGGTGTGTTGGTTGATGAGTCTCCGGTGAGTGCGCCGCTTGACTACCTGCATGGTCACGGTTCCCTGATTTCCGGCCTGGAAAACGCGCTGGAAGGTCATGAAGTTGGCGACAAATTTGACGTTGCTGTAGGCGCGAACGACGCTTACGGTCAGTATGACGACAACCTGGTTCAGCGCGTTCCTAAAGACGTGTTCATGGGCGTTGACGAACTGCAGGTTGGCATGCGCTTCCTGGCTGAAACTGACCAGGGCCCGGTTCCTGTTGAAATCACCGAAGTGGAAGATGACCACGTCGTGGTTGACGGTAACCACATGCTGGCTGGCCAGAACCTGAAGTTCAACGTAGAAGTTGTTGCGATCCGTGAAGCGACCGAAGAAGAGCTGGCTCATGGCCACGTTCACGGTGCGCATGGTCACGACCATGACCACGATCACGGCCACGACGGCTGCTGCGGTGGTCACGGCCACGATCACGACCATGGTCACGACCACGGTAAAGGTGGTTGCGGTAACGGCGGCTGCGGTTGCCACTAATACCCGTCGTCTTTCAAGCCGCAGGTGCGTTGGCTGCGCTTTCAAACCCCGGTCACATAGTTATCTATGCTCCCGGGGATTTTCAAGCTTGCCGCCTTCCTGCGACTCGAAATCCATAGGGTATTTGGTATGTTGGCCCGGTAAGCTTCGCGCCACCGGGCACAAAAAAAGCGGGATAATCCCGCTTTTTTTACGCCTCAATAATGAGGAGGTGGCGTCTCTTCTGACTGAGAGGCAATGTTTGACGGCTGTGTAGCCTTCAGCTTTTCCGTCAGCAGGCGCATATGATCCCGCAGTTTTGCCATTTCGAGCTCATGTGCGGTCACGGTCTGGTTTAGCTCTTCGATGGTGATGTCCTGAAAAGCCAGGCGGCTTTCCAGCTCAGCCATTCTCGCTTCTATTGCTGTATCCTTCATCATTCACCTCGTTTATTTCAGATTCGCCATAATGGCCCTGCGGCGGCGCAGTTTAACTGAGTTTATCCTTAAGTACAGTCTGCATCCCTTTGGCAGGAAACTTATTTAAACAAAAATAGTCTGAAAAGTGGCGAGAATTGGAAGTGTCTGTCTGTAGATTTCTTCCGCAACGTTTTATAGTACGTAACTCATTTACGTTTAACGCTGGGGTGAGAGTCCCCAGGCCCTGGAGATATGGATGAAATCACTGTTTAAAGTAACGCTGCTGGCGACGACGATGGCTGTTGCGCTGAACGCGCCGCTGTCATTCGCTGCTGATACTGCTGCGAAGCCTGCTGCCACTGCAGACAGCAAAGCGGCGTTCAAAAATGACGACCAGAAATCCGCCTACGCACTGGGCGCATCTCTGGGTCGCTACATGGAAAACTCTCTGAAAGAACAAGAGAAACTGGGCATCAAACTGGATAAAGCTCAGCTGATCGCGGGCGTTCAGGACGCATTTGCAGATAAGAGCAAGCTGTCTGACCAGGAAATTGAACAGACTCTGCAGGCGTTCGAAGCGCGCGTGAAGGGTGCCGCTCAGACCAAGATGGACGCGGACGCTAAAGACAACGAAGCGAAAGGCAAAGCCTACCGCGATACCTTTGCCAAAGAGAAAGGTGTGAAAACCTCTTCTACCGGCCTGGTGTACAAAGTTGAGAAAGAAGGCACCGGCGATGCGCCTAAAGACAGCGACACCGTTGTTGTGAACTACAAAGGTACGCTGATCGACGGTAAAGAGTTCGATAACTCTTACACCCGCGGTGAGCCGCTCTCCTTCCGTCTGGATGGTGTGATCCCTGGCTGGACTGAAGGCCTGAAAAACATCAAGAAAGGCGGCAAGATCAAGATGGTTATCCCACCGGATCTGGCCTATGGCAAAACCGGCGTTCCGGGTATCCCTGCTAACTCTACGCTGGTCTTTGACGTAGAGCTGCTGGATATCAAACCGGCACCGAAAGCGGATGCGAAAGCAGACGCACCGGCTGACGATAAAGCCGCTGCTGCTAAGAAGTAATGTTGAAAAAAAACCGCCGCCTTTCAGGCGGCGGTTTTTTTATTGTGGGGCAGATATAATTAACACTGGAAAGCGCTACGCACGCTGTATTAATTTAGTTGTCCGTGTAGATAATGAGCCTGCCCTGAAAACCTAACGACAGGCTCCTGAAAAGGAGTGTTTTTTTCATGTCCAGGTCGCTTTTAACCAACGAAACCAGTGAACTTGATTTGCTGGATCAACGTCCTTTCGATCAGACCGACTTCGATATTCTGAAATCCTACGAAGCGGTAGTGGACGGGTTAGCGATGCTCATTGGCTCCCACTGCGAAATCGTATTGCACTCCCTGCAAGATCTGAAGTGTTCCGCCATCCGCATTGCGAATGGTGAACATACTGGCCGTAAAATTGGTTCGCCAATTACCGACCTTGCATTGCGTATGCTGCATGACATGACCGGCGCGGACAGCAGCGTCTCCAAATGCTATTTCACCCGCGCCAAAAGCGGCGTGCTGATGAAATCAGAAACCATCGCGATTCGAAACCGCGAGCATCGTGTTATTGGGCTGCTGTGCATCAACATGAACCTTGATGTGCCATTCTCGCAAATCATGAGCACCTTTATTCCACCAGAAACGCCGGACGTTGGCTCTTCTGTTAACTTTGCCTCCTCCGTTGAAGATCTGGTGACGCAGACGCTTGAGTTTACGATTGAAGAGGTGAATGCCGATCGCAACGTCTCGAACAACGCCAAGAATCGCCAGATCGTGCTCAATCTCTACGAAAAAGGGATTTTTGATATTAAAGACGCCATTAATCAGGTGGCCGATCGTCTGAACATCTCCAAGCACACGGTCTACCTCTATATTCGCCAGTTCAAAAGCGGCGATTTCCAGGGACAAGACAAGTAATGCGTTTTGCGTTAATGGTGACAGGCCCGGCGTACGGCACTCAGCAGGCCAGCAGCGCGCTGCAGTTTGCGCATGCGCTACTGGCGGCCGGACATGAGCTGGCGAGCGTTTTCTTCTATCGGGAAGGGGTGTATAACGCGAATCAGTTTACGTCACCGGCGAGCGACGAATTCGATCTGGTGCGCGCCTGGCAGGCATTAAACGAAAAGCAGGGCGTAGAACTGCACATCTGCGTGGCGGCGGCACTGCGCCGCGGGGTGACCGATGCAACCGAAGCCGCACGTCTTGGTTTATCGGGTTCTAACCTGCAGCCCGGCTTTTCGTTGAGTGGCCTGGGTGCACTGGCACAGGCGGCATTAACCTGCGACAGAGTGGTGCAATTCTGATGAAGCGTGTCGCGTTTGTTTTTTCCTCCGCACCGCACGGCAATGCGTCCGGCAGAGAAGGGCTGGATGCGCTGCTCGCGACCTCAGCATTGACCGAAGATATCGGTGTCTTCTTTTTGGGCGACGGCGTATTTCAGCTTCTGGCGGGGCAGCAGCCTCAGGCCATTCTGGCGCGTGATTACATCACGACGTTCAAAGTGTTACCGCTTTACGATATCGAAACCTTCTATGTCTGTGCCGACTCCCTGGCCGCGCGCGGTTTAAACGAGGCAACGCCTTTCGTGCTGGATGTGACAGTCCTGTCTTCTGCTGCACTGCGCGAACACCTTTCCCACTACGACACCGTTCTGACTTTCTGAGGCTGACATGCTCCATACTCTGAGCCATTCACCGTGGCAATGTGATATCGATGCGTTACTGAGCATGCTGCGCGAAGGTGATGACCTGCTGCTGATTCAGGATGGTGTGCTTGCCGCACTGGACGGCAGTCGTTTCGTTGAAATTCTCACGAATGCCCCCATAACAGTCTCTGCGCTGAAGGACGATCTGGATGCGCGGGGTCTTTCTGGTCAAATTTCAGCCAAAATTGACGTGGTTGGCTATACTGATTTCGTCAATCTTACTGTGACGCACGCCAGTCAAATGAACTGGTGATTTGAGATCGCTGTATATTTCTTGACACCTTTTCGACGTAGCCCTAAAATTTCGCGTCCTCATATTGTATGAGGTCGTTTTATTACGTGTTTACGAAGCAAAAGCTAAAACCAGGAGCTATTTAATGGCAACAGTTAACCAGCTGGTACGCAAACCACGCGCACGCAAAGTTGCAAAGAGCAACGTGCCTGCGCTGGAAGCCTGCCCGCAGAAACGTGGCGTATGTACTCGTGTATATACCACCACTCCTAAAAAACCAAACTCCGCACTGCGTAAAGTATGCCGTGTGCGTTTGACTAACGGTTTCGAAGTGACTTCCTACATCGGTGGTGAAGGTCACAACCTGCAGGAACACTCCGTGATCCTGATCCGTGGCGGTCGTGTTAAAGACCTTCCGGGTGTTCGTTACCACACCGTTCGTGGTGCGCTCGACTGCTCAGGTGTTAAAGACCGTAAGCAGGCTCGCTCCAAGTACGGCGTGAAGCGTCCTAAGGCTTAATGGTTCTCCGTTAAGTAAGGCCAAACTGATTTATCTTAATGTCAAACTAAACTCTTTGAGTTTTGGACAATCCTGAATTAACAACGGAGTATTCCCATGCCACGTCGTCGCGTCATTGGTCAGCGTAAAATTCTTCCAGATCCGAAATTCGGATCAGAACTGCTGGCAAAATTTGTAAATATCCTGATGGTAGATGGTAAAAAATCTACTGCAGAAGCAATCGTATACAGCGCGCTTGAGACCCTGGCTCAGCGTTCTGGTAAAAATGAACTGGAAGCTTTCGAAGTCGCTCTCGACAACGTTCGCCCAACCGTAGAAGTTAAGTCCCGCCGCGTTGGTGGTTCTACTTATCAGGTTCCAGTTGAAGTTCGTCCGGTTCGTCGTAATGCTCTGGCAATGCGTTGGATCGTTGAAGCTGCTCGTAAACGCGGTGATAAATCCATGGCTCTGCGTCTGGCGAACGAACTTTCTGATGCTGCAGACAACAAAGGTACTGCAGTTAAGAAACGTGAAGACGTTCACCGTATGGCAGAAGCCAACAAGGCGTTCGCACACTACCGTTGGTAATCCCTTCGGAGTATTAGTCACCAGGCGGGCGCTTCAGAGAAGCCGCCCGCTCTGGGTAACTTAACTGAACGCCTAAAGATATAAACGAGGAATCAAATGGCTCGTACAACACCCATCGCACGCTACCGTAACATCGGTATCAGTGCGCACATCGACGCCGGTAAAACCACTACTACCGAACGTATTCTGTTCTACACCGGTGTAAACCATAAAATCGGTGAAGTTCATGACGGCGCAGCCACCATGGACTGGATGGAACAGGAGCAGGAGCGTGGTATCACTATCACCTCCGCAGCGACTACTGCATTCTGGTCAGGTATGGCTAAGCAGTACGAACCGCATCGCGTAAACATCATCGACACCCCAGGGCACGTTGACTTCACCATCGAAGTAGAACGTTCCATGCGTGTTCTTGACGGCGCGGTAATGGTTTATTGCGCAGTTGGTGGTGTTCAGCCACAGTCTGAAACCGTATGGCGTCAGGCGAACAAATATAAAGTTCCACGCATCGCGTTCGTTAACAAAATGGACCGTATGGGTGCTAACTTCCTGAAAGTTGTTGGCCAGATCAAAACCCGTCTGGGCGCGAACCCTGTTCCGCTGCAGCTGGCAATTGGTGCTGAAGAAGGCTTCACCGGCGTTATCGACCTGGTGAAAATGAAAGCCATCAACTGGAACGATGCAGACCAGGGCGTTACCTTCGAATACGAAGATATCCCAGCTGCAATGCAGGACCTGGCTGACGAATGGCACCAGAACCTGATCGAATCCGCTGCTGAAGCTTCTGAAGAGCTGATGGAGAAATACCTGGGTGGTGAAGAACTGACTGAAGAAGAGATCAAAAAAGCTCTGCGTCAGCGCGTTCTGAACAACGAAATCATCCTGGTAACCTGTGGTTCTGCGTTCAAGAACAAAGGTGTTCAGGCGATGCTGGATGCGGTAGTTGACTACCTGCCATCCCCAGTTGACGTTCCTGCGATCAACGGCATCCTGGACGACGGTAAAGATACTCCGGCTGAGCGTCACGCAAGCGACGAAGAGCCATTCTCTGCACTGGCGTTCAAAATTGCTACCGACCCATTCGTGGGTAACCTGACCTTCTTCCGCGTTTACTCTGGTGTGGTTAACTCCGGTGACACCATCCTGAACTCCGTGAAAGCGGCGCGTGAACGTTTTGGCCGTATCGTACAGATGCACGCTAACAAACGTGAAGAGATCAAAGAAGTTCGTGCGGGCGACATCGCTGCAGCTATCGGTCTGAAAGACGTGACCACTGGTGACACCCTGTGTGACCCGGATCACCCGATCATTCTGGAGCGTATGGAATTCCCTGAGCCGGTAATCTCCATCGCAGTTGAACCAAAAACCAAAGCTGACCAGGAAAAAATGGGTCTGGCTCTGGGCCGTCTGGCGAAAGAAGACCCATCATTCCGCGTATGGACTGATGAAGAATCTAACCAGACCATCATCGCTGGTATGGGTGAACTGCACCTGGACATCATCGTTGACCGTATGAAGCGTGAATTCAACGTTGAAGCGAACGTGGGTAAACCTCAGGTTGCTTACCGCGAAGCGATTCGCGCGAAAGTTACCGATGTTGAAGGTAAACACGCTAAGCAGTCTGGTGGTCGCGGTCAGTACGGTCACGTTGTGATCGACATGTACCCACTGGAGCCGGGCTCTAACCCGAAAGGTTACGAGTTCATCAACGACATCAAAGGTGGTGTAATTCCTGGCGAATACATCCCAGCCGTTGATAAAGGCATCCAGGAACAGCTGAAAGCGGGCCCTCTGGCTGGCTATCCGGTTGTTGACATGGGTGTTCGTCTGCACTTCGGTTCTTACCACGACGTTGACTCCTCTGAACTGGCGTTTAAACTGGCTGCGTCTATTGCCTTTAAAGAAGGCTTTAAGAAAGCAAAACCAGTTCTGCTTGAGCCAATCATGAAGGTTGAAGTAGAAACTCCTGAAGAGAACACCGGTGACGTTATCGGTGACTTGAGCCGTCGTCGCGGTATGCTGCGTGGTCAGGAATCCGAAGTAACTGGCGTTAAGATCCACGCTGAAGTTCCGCTGTCTGAAATGTTCGGATATGCAACTCAGCTGCGTTCTCTGACCAAAGGTCGTGCATCATACACCATGGAATTCCTGAAGTATGATGATGCGCCTAACAACGTTGCTCAGGCCGTTATTGAAGCCCGTGGTAAGTAATCCACAGGATTAAAACCTAAGTCCCGTGCTCTCTCCACAGGGGAGAGCACTATAGTAAGGAATATAGCCGTGTCTAAAGAAAAATTTGAACGTACAAAACCGCACGTCAACGTTGGTACTATCGGCCACGTTGACCATGGTAAAACTACCCTGACTGCTGCAATCACTACCGTTCTGGCTAAAACCTACGGTGGTTCTGCTCGTGCATTCGACCAGATCGATAACGCACCAGAAGAAAAAGCACGTGGTATCACCATCAACACTTCCCACGTTGAATATGACACCCCGACTCGCCACTACGCACACGTAGACTGCCCAGGCCACGCCGACTATGTTAAAAACATGATCACCGGTGCTGCGCAGATGGACGGCGCGATCCTGGTTGTTGCTGCGACTGACGGCCCAATGCCTCAGACTCGTGAGCACATCCTGCTGGGTCGTCAGGTAGGCGTTCCTTTCATCATCGTGTTCCTGAACAAATGCGACATGGTTGATGACGAAGAGCTGCTGGAACTGGTAGAGATGGAAGTTCGTGAACTGCTGTCTCAGTACGATTTCCCGGGCGACGACACTCCAATCGTTCGTGGTTCTGCTCTGAAAGCGCTGGAAGGCGAAGCTGAGTGGGAAGCTAAAATCATCGAACTGGCTGGCTTCCTGGATTCTTACATCCCAGAACCAGAGCGTGCGATTGACAAGCCATTCCTGCTGCCAATCGAAGACGTATTCTCCATCTCCGGTCGTGGTACCGTTGTTACCGGTCGTGTAGAGCGCGGTATCATCAAAGTTGGTGAAGAAGTTGAAATCGTTGGTATCAAAGAGACTGCGAAGTCTACCTGTACTGGCGTTGAAATGTTCCGCAAACTGCTGGACGAAGGCCGTGCTGGTGAGAACGTTGGTGTTCTGCTGCGTGGTATCAAACGTGAAGAAATCGAACGTGGTCAGGTTCTGGCGAAGCCAGGCTCAATCAAGCCACACACCAAGTTCGAATCTGAAGTGTACATCCTGTCTAAAGACGAAGGCGGCCGTCATACTCCGTTCTTCAAAGGCTACCGTCCACAGTTCTACTTCCGTACAACTGACGTGACCGGTACCATCGAACTGCCAGAAGGCGTTGAGATGGTAATGCCAGGCGACAACATCAAGATGGTTGTGACTCTGATCCACCCAATCGCGATGGACGACGGTCTGCGTTTCGCAATCCGTGAAGGCGGCCGTACCGTTGGCGCGGGCGTTGTTGCTAAAGTTCTGGGCTAATTAATTATCCCCGAATAAAAAAAGGACGCTTCGGCGTCCTTTTTTGTTTTCTGCCGCTCAGTTACTGTCACAAAATTACGCATTTTTTGCCTGCTCCCGCCCCGTATTGTGGCGTTTGTGCTATTGTAATCATAACCATTCTCACTTACACTTTGCGCATAATTTGAACGGGAGTCTCTATGTACGTTTGTTTATGTAATGGTGTAAGCGACAAAAAAATACGTCAGGCCGTTCGCCAGTTTCAGCCTCAGTCATTTCAGCAGCTACGCAAATTTGTTCCGGTGGGAAATCAATGCGGTAAATGTGTACGTGCTGCGCGAGAGATCATGCAGGACGAATTGATGCAGATCCCGGAATACAAAGAGATCGCGTAAGCGCCCATCTTTTTTTTGACATCCCTGTAGCCCGATCTACGCTTCAATGAGTGGAAGCGGAGGGACTATATAATGAAAGGTGATGTTAAAATCATAAGTTATCTCAATAAATTATTGGGAAATGAGCTTGTCGCAATTAACCAGTACTTTCTTCACGCGAGAATGTTCAAAAACTGGGGGCTTAAGCGTCTGAACGACGTTGAGTACCATGAATCGATCGATGAAATGAAGCACGCCGATAAATATATCGAGCGTATTTTATTCCTTGAAGGCATTCCAAACCTGCAGGACCTCGGAAAGCTGGGCATCGGAGAAGATGTCGAAGAGATGCTGCGTTCCGACCTCAGGCTGGAACTTGAAGGTGCCAAAGATCTCCGTGAAGCCATTGCCTATGCTGACAGCGTACATGACTACGTCAGTCGCGATATGATGATCCAGATCCTGGCCGATGAAGAAGGCCATATTGACTGGCTGGAAACGGAGCTGGATCTGATTGCTAAAATCGGTCTGCAGAACTACCTTCAGTCGCAGATTAAAGTGGAAGAGTAACCACCGTCTTCCAGCCTACGCATAAACCCGCTGCTGCCAGAAATGGCCCAAAAGGCAGTGGGTTTTTTAATGCTCCCTTATCGCCGGTGAGTAACGAAAACACAAGAATGCTAAGTAGCGCCATAAGCGCAGCGAGTAACGCCAGCGTAGGCAGCATGCACCAGCCATGCCACGCACCAAGCGCCGCCAGGTATTTTACATCGCCGTATCCCATCCCTTCACGCCGGCAGATAAACCGATATCCCCAGTAAATAACGGCAAAGCCGACATATCCAGCCATCGCTCCCACCACTGCACTTGGCAGAAAATCAGGTTGGACGCAGAGCTGAAAGAGCAGGCCCGCCCAGAGCAGCGGGCAGAGAAACTTATCCGGAAGCAGTCCGTAGCGAATATCTGCACGGACGAGAAAGGCAGTCAGCGAAAAATAGACCAGCAAAAAGGGGAGGGTGGTTAACATGGAAAAGGCCTCAAAGGGGTTTGAGCGCATCCTCGCTATAATCGGCCTGGGCGGCAATCTATAAAAACGACACTTGCGTAGGGGCTCGAGACAAAGCCTTGAGAAGGGATACATTGCGTAAAAAGTTGCGCGCCCTTACGCATACTGCGCCTCTGGCGCTTAATTTCTAAACGGCACTTGCGTCTTGTCCAGATTTACGTATAATGCGCGGGCTTGTCGTAATTGACGGCGGGTTCAATCAGAACCAGAGTAGCTCATTTTGTTACTCAACAATGCTCCCAATTGGGGAGCTACGTAAGAACGGTTACACTCTCCCATCAATCGTAATGGGTTTGAGGAGTAATCATTTTCGTTTATAAAATAATTGGAGCTCTGGTCTCATGCAGAACCAAAGAATCCGTATCCGCCTTAAAGCGTTTGATCATCGTCTGATCGATCAATCAACCGCGGAAATCGTCGAGACTGCTAAGCGCACTGGTGCGCAAGTCCGTGGTCCGATACCGCTGCCGACCCGCAAAGAGCGCTTCACCGTTCTGATCTCTCCGCACGTCAACAAAGACGCGCGTGATCAGTACGAAATCCGCACTCACAAGCGTCTGGTTGACATCGTTGAGCCAACTGAGAAAACCGTTGATGCTCTGATGCGTCTGGATCTGGCTGCCGGTGTAGACGTGCAGATCAGCCTGGGTTAATCAGGTCATCGAGCGATTGAGAGGTTGATACAATGATTGGTTTAGTCGGTAAAAAAGTGGGCATGACCCGCATCTTCACTGAAGATGGCGTTTCAATCCCAGTAACCGTAATCGAAGTTGAAGCAAACCGCGTTACCCAGGTTAAAGATCTGGCTAACGATGGCTACCGCGCTGTTCAGGTGACCACTGGTGCTAAAAAAGCTAACCGTGTAACCAAACCAGAAGCGGGTCACTTCGCTAAAGCTGGCGTAGAAGCTGGCCGTGGTCTGTGGGAATTCCGTCTTGCTGAAGGCGAAGAGTTCACCGTAGGTCAGGACATTAGCGTTGAGCTGTTTGCTGACGTTAAAAAAGTTGACGTAACCGGTACCTCTAAAGGTAAAGGTTTTGCTGGTACCGTTAAGCGCTGGAACTTCCGTACCCAGGACGCTACCCACGGTAACTCCTTGTCTCACCGCGTTCCGGGTTCTATCGGTCAGAACCAGACTCCGGGAAAAGTGTTCAAAGGCAAGAAAATGGCAGGTCAGCTGGGTAACGAACGTGTGACCGTTCAGAGCCTGGACGTAGTACGTGTTGACGCTGAGCGCAACCTGCTGCTGGTTAAAGGTGCAGTTCCGGGTGCAACCGGTAGCGACCTGATCGTTAAACCAGCTGTGAAGGCGTAAGGGGATAGCAATGGAATTAGTATTGAAAGACGCGCAGAGCGCGCTGACTGTTTCCGAAACTACCTTCGGTCGTGATTTCAACGAAGCGCTGGTTCACCAGGTTGTTGTTGCTTATGCAGCTGGTGCTCGTCAGGGTACTCGTGCTCAGAAGACTCGTGCTGAAGTAACTGGTTCTGGCAAAAAGCCATGGCGCCAGAAAGGTACCGGCCGTGCGCGTTCAGGTTCTATCAAGAGCCCGATCTGGCGTTCAGGTGGCGTGACCTTCGCTGCGCGTCCACAGGACCACAGTCAAAAAGTTAACAAAAAGATGTACCGCGGCGCGCTGAAAAGCATCCTGTCCGAACTGGTACGTCAGGATCGTCTGATCGTTGTCGAGAAGTTCTCTGTTGAAGCGCCTAAAACTAAGCTGCTGGCACAGAAACTGAAAGACATGGCTCTGGAAGATGTGCTGATCATCACCGGTGAGCTGGACGAGAACCTGTTCCTGGCCGCACGTAACCTGCACAAGGTTGACGTACGCGATGCGACTGGTATCGACCCGGTTAGCCTGATCGCCTTCGACAAAGTCGTAATGACTGCTGATGCTGTTAAGCAAGTTGAGGAGATGCTGGCATGATTCGTGAAGAACGTCTGCTGAAGGTGCTTCGCGCACCGCACGTTTCTGAAAAAGCGTCTACTGCGATGGAAAAAACAAACACCATCGTTCTCAAAGTTGCTAAAGACGCGACCAAAGCAGAGATCAAAGCTGCTGTGCAGAAACTGTTTGAAGTCGAAGTCGAAGTCGTTAACACCCTGGTAGTTAAAGGGAAAGTTAAACGTCACGGACAGCGTATCGGTCGTCGTAGCGACTGGAAAAAAGCTTACGTCACCCTGAAAGAAGGCCAGAATCTGGACTTCGTTGGCGGCGCTGAGTAAGTCGGAGGAGTAATACAATGGCAGTTGTTAAATGTAAACCGACATCTCCGGGTCGTCGCCACGTAGTTAAAGTGGTTAACCCTGAGCTGCACAAGGGCAAACCTTTTGCTCCGTTGCTGGAAAAAAACAGCAAATCCGGTGGTCGTAACAACAATGGCCGTATCACCACTCGTCACATCGGTGGTGGCCACAAGCAGGCTTATCGTATTGTTGACTTCAAACGCAACAAAGACGGTATCCCAGCAGTTGTTGAACGTCTTGAGTACGATCCGAACCGTTCCGCGAATATCGCGCTGGTTCTGTACAAAGACGGCGAACGCCGTTACATCCTGGCCCCTAAAGGCCTGAAAGCTGGCGACCAGATTCAGTCTGGCGTTGATGCTGCAATCAAAGCAGGCAACACCCTGCCGATGCGCAATATCCCGGTTGGTTCTACCGTTCATAACGTAGAAATGAAACCAGGTAAAGGCGGTCAGCTGGCACGTTCCGCTGGTACTTACGTTCAGATCGTTGCTCGTGATGGTGCGTATGTCACCCTGCGTCTGCGTTCTGGTGAAATGCGTAAAGTCGAAGCAGACTGCCGCGCTACTCTGGGCGAAGTTGGCAATGCTGAGCATATGCTGCGCGTTCTGGGTAAAGCAGGTGCTGCACGCTGGCGTGGTGTTCGTCCTACCGTTCGCGGTACTGCGATGAACCCAGTCGACCACCCACATGGTGGTGGTGAAGGTCGTAACTTTGGTAAGCACCCGGTAACTCCGTGGGGCGTTCAGACCAAAGGTAAGAAGACCCGCAGCAACAAGCGTACTGATAAATTTATCGTACGTCGCCGTAGCAAATAATTTTAGAGGATAAGCCATGCCACGTTCTCTCAAGAAAGGTCCTTTTATTGACCTGCACTTGCTGAAGAAGGTAGAGAAAGCGGTGGAAAGCGGAGACAAGAAGCCCCTGCGCACTTGGTCCCGTCGTTCAACGATCTTTCCTAACATGATCGGTTTGACCATCGCTGTCCATAATGGTCGTCAGCACGTTCCAGTCTTTGTTACCGACGAAATGGTTGGTCACAAACTGGGTGAATTCGCACCGACTCGTACTTATCGCGGCCACGCTGCTGATAAAAAAGCGAAGAAGAAATAAGGTAGGAGGAAGAGATGGAAACTTTAGCTCAACATCGCCATGCTCGTTCTTCTGCTCAGAAGGTTCGCCTTGTTGCTGACCTGATTCGCGGTAAGAAAGTGTCGCAGGCCCTGGACATCCTGACCTATACCAACAAGAAAGCTGCGGTATTGGTCAAGAAAGTACTGGAATCTGCCATTGCTAACGCTGAACACAACGATGGCGCTGACATCGACGATCTGAAAGTCGCGAAAATTTTCGTAGATGAAGGCCCAAGCATGAAGCGCATTATGCCGCGTGCGAAAGGTCGTGCAGATCGCATCCTGAAGCGCACCAGCCACATTACTGTGGTTGTGTCCGATCGCTGAGACTCTGGAGACTAGCAATGGGTCAGAAAGTACATCCTAATGGTATTCGCCTGGGTATTGTAAAACCATGGAACTCTACCTGGTTTGCGAACACCAAAGAATTCGCTGACAACCTGGACAGCGATTTTAAAGTACGTCAGTACCTGACTAAGGAACTGGCTAAAGCGTCTGTATCTCGTATCGTTATCGAGCGTCCAGCGAAGAGCATCCGTGTGACTATTCACACTGCTCGTCCTGGCATCGTTATCGGTAAGAAAGGCGAAGACGTAGAAAAACTGCGCAAGGTCGTAGCGGATATCGCTGGCGTTCCTGCACAGATCAATATCGCTGAAGTTCGTAAGCCTGAACTGGACGCTAAATTGGTTGCTGACAGCATCACTTCACAGCTGGAACGTCGCGTTATGTTCCGTCGTGCTATGAAGCGTGCTGTACAGAACGCAATGCGTCTGGGCGCTAAAGGTATCAAAGTTGAAGTTAGCGGCCGTCTGGGCGGCGCGGAAATCGCACGTACCGAATGGTACCGCGAAGGTCGCGTACCGCTGCACACTCTGCGTGCTGACATCGACTACAACACCTCTGAAGCGCACACCACTTACGGTGTAATCGGCGTTAAGGTATGGATCTTCAAAGGTGAGATCCTGGGTGGTATGGCTGCTGTTGAACAACCGGAAAAACCGGCTGCTCAACCTAAAAAGCAGCAGCGTAAAGGCCGTAAATAAGGAGCGTCGCTGATGTTACAACCAAAGCGTACAAAATTCCGTAAAGTGCACAAAGGCCGCAACCGTGGTCTGGCGCAGGGTACGGATGTTAGCTTCGGCACTTTCGGTCTGAAAGCTGTTGGCCGTGGTCGTCTGACTGCACGTCAGATCGAAGCAGCACGTCGTGCAATGACCCGTGCAGTTAAGCGTCAAGGTAAGATCTGGATCCGTGTATTCCCGGACAAACCGATCACCGAGAAGCCACTGGAAGTTCGTATGGGTAAAGGTAAAGGTAACGTGGAGTACTGGGTTGCCTTGATCCAACCGGGCAAAGTCCTTTATGAAATGGACGGTGTTCCGGAAGAGCTGGCCCGTGAAGCCTTCGGCCTGGCAGCAGCGAAACTGCCTATCAAAACCACCTTTGTAACTAAGACGGTGATGTAATGAAAGCAAAAGAGCTGCGTGAAAAAAGCGTTGAAGAGCTGAACGCTGAGCTGCTGAACCTGCTGCGTGAGCAGTTCAACCTGCGTATGCAGGCTGCAAGTGGCCAGCTGCAACAGACTCACCTGCTGAAGCAAGTGCGTCGCAATGTTGCACGCGTTAAGACTTTACTGACTCAGAAGGCGGGTGCGTAATGACCGATAAAATCCGTACTCTGCAAGGTCGTGTTGTTAGCGACAAAATGGAGAAATCCATTGTTGTAGCTATCGAACGTATTGTGAAACACCCGATCTACGGTAAATTCATCAAGCGTACGACCAAACTGCACGTACATGACGAGAACAACGAATGTGGTATCGGCGACAAGGTTGAAATCCGTGAATGCCGTCCACTGTCCAAGACTAAGTCCTGGACGCTGGTTCGCGTTGTAGAGAAAGCGGTTCTGTAATACAGTACGCCTTCTCAATACGAATAAACGGCTCAGCGATGAGCCGTTTATTTTTTCTACCCATATTGCAGAAGCGGTGTTATAATGCCGCGCCCTCGATATGGGGCTTTTTAACGGCTCTGATTTTAGAGTCTCAGGTAGTAGTTGACATTAGCGGAGCACTAAAATGATCCAAGAACAGACTATGCTGAACGTCGCCGACAACTCCGGTGCACGTCGCGTAATGTGTATCAAGGTTCTGGGTGGCTCGCACCGTCGCTACGCAGGCGTAGGCGACATCATCAAGATCACCATCAAGGAAGCAATTCCACGTGGTAAGGTCAAAAAAGGTGATGTGCTGAAGGCGGTAGTGGTGCGCACCAAGAAGGGTGTTCGTCGCCCTGACGGTTCTGTCATTCGCTTCGATGGTAATGCATGCGTTATTTTAAACAATAACAGCGAGCAGCCTATCGGCACGCGTATCTTTGGGCCGGTAACTCGTGAACTTCGTACTGAGAAGTTCATGAAAATTATCTCTCTGGCACCAGAAGTACTCTAAGGAGCGAATCATGGCAGCGAAAATCCGTCGTGATGACGAAGTTATCGTGTTAACCGGTAAAGATAAAGGTAAACGCGGTAAAGTAAAAAATGTTCTGTCTTCCGGCAAACTTGTCGTTGAAGGTATCAACCTGGTTAAGAAACATCAGAAGCCGGTTCCGGCCCTGAACCAACCAGGTGGCATCGTTGAAAAAGAAGCTGCTATTCAGGTTTCTAACGTTGCAATCTTCAATGCGGCTACCGGCAAGGCTGACCGTGTAGGCTTTAGATTCGAAGACGGCAAAAAAGTCCGTTTCTTCAAGTCTAACAGCGAAACTATCAAGTAATTTGGAGTAGTACGATGGCGAAACTGCATGATTACTACAAAGACGAAGTAGTTAACAAACTCATGACTGAGTTTAACTACAATTCTGTCATGCAAGTCCCTCGGGTCGAGAAGATCACCCTGAACATGGGTGTTGGTGAAGCGATCGCTGACAAGAAACTGCTGGATAACGCAGCAGCTGACCTGACAGCAATCTCCGGTCAAAAACCGCTGATCACCAAAGCACGCAAATCTGTTGCAGGCTTCAAAATCCGTCAGGGCTATCCGATCGGCTGTAAAGTAACTCTGCGTGGCGAACGCATGTGGGAGTTCTTTGAGCGCCTGATCACTATTGCTGTTCCACGTATCCGTGACTTCCGTGGCTTGTCCGCTAAGTCTTTCGACGGTCGTGGTAACTACAGCATGGGTGTCCGTGAGCAGATCATCTTCCCAGAAATCGACTACGATAAAGTCGACCGCGTGCGTGGTTTGGATATTACCATTACCACTACTGCGAAATCTGACGAAGAAGGCCGTGCTCTGCTGGCTGCCTTTGACTTCCCGTTCCGCAAGTAAGGTAGGGTTACTGAATGGCTAAGCAATCAATGAAAGCACGCGAAGTAAAGCGCGTAGCTTTAGCTGATAAATTCTTCGCTAAACGCGCTGAACTGAAAGCGATCATTTCTGATGTGAACGCTTCCGACGAAGATCGTTGGAATGCGGTTCTCAAGCTGCAGTCTCTGCCGCGTGATTCCAGCCCGTCTCGTCAGCGTAACCGCTGTCGTCAAACAGGTCGTCCACATGGTTATGTGGGCAAGTTTGGGTTGAGCCGTATCAAACTGCGTGAAGCCGCCATGCGCGGTGAAGTGCCAGGCTTGAAAAAGGCTAGCTGGTAATTACCAATTGAATCACGGGAGTAAAGACAGATGAGCATGCAAGATCCGATCGCGGATATGCTGACCCGTATCCGTAACGGTCAGGCCGCGAACAAAGTTGCGGTCACCATGCCTTCCGCCAAGCTGAAAGTGGCAATTGCCAACGTGCTGAAGGAAGAAGGTTTTATCGAAGATTTTAAAGTTGAAGGCGACACCAAGCCGGAACTGGAACTTACTCTTAAGTATTTCCAGGGTAAAGCTGTTGTAGAAAGCATTCAGCGTGTCAGCCGCCCAGGCCTGCGCATCTATAAGAAAAAAGATGAGCTGCCAAAAGTTATGGCTGGTCTTGGTATCGCAGTTGTTTCTACCTCTAAAGGTGTTATGACTGATCGTGCAGCGCGCCAGGCTGGTCTTGGTGGCGAAATTATCTGCTACGTAGCCTAATCGGAGGAAAGAATGTCTCGTGTTGCTAAAGCACCGGTCGTTATTCCTGCCGGCGTTGATGTAAAAATCGACGGTCAGGTTATTACGATCAAAGGTAAAAACGGCGAGCTGACTCGTACCCTCAACAAAGCTGTTGAAGTTAAACATGCAGATAACGCTCTGACCTTCGGTCCACGTGATGGTTTCGTGGATGGATGGGCTCAGGCTGGTACCGCGCGTGCCCTGCTGAACTCAATGGTTGTTGGTGTTACCGAAGGCTTCACTAAAAAGCTTCAGCTGGTTGGTGTAGGTTATCGTGCAGCTATCAAAGGGAATGCAGTAGGCCTGTCTCTGGGCTTCTCACACCCTGTTGAGCATCCGCTGCCGGCCGGTATCACTGCAGAATGTCCGACTCAAACTGAAATCGTGCTGAAAGGCGCTGATAAACAGCTGATCGGTCAGGTTGCAGCAGATCTGCGCGCCTACCGTCGTCCTGAGCCTTACAAAGGCAAGGGTGTTCGTTACGCCGACGAAGTCGTGCGTACCAAAGAGGCTAAGAAGAAGTAAGGTAACACTATGGATAAGAAATCTGCTCGTATCCGTCGTGCGACCCGCGCACGCCGCAAGCTCAAAGAGCTGGGTGCAACTCGCCTGGTGGTACATCGTACCCCGCGTCATATTTACGCACAGGTAATTGCACCGAACGGTTCTGAAGTTCTGGTAGCTGCTTCTACTGTAGAAAAAGCTATCTCAGAACAATTGAAGTACACCGGTAACAAAGACGCCGCTGCAGCTGTAGGTAAAGCTGTTGCTGAACGCGCTCTGGAAAAAGGCATCAGTAATGTTTCCTTTGACCGTTCCGGGTTCCAATATCATGGTCGTGTCCAGGCACTGGCAGATGCTGCCCGTGAAGCTGGCCTTCAGTTCTAAGGTAGAGGTGTAAGATGGCTCACATCGAAAAACAGGCTGGCGAACTGCAGGAAAAGCTGATCGCGGTAAACCGCGTATCTAAAACCGTTAAAGGTGGTCGTATTTTCTCCTTCACAGCTCTGACTGTAGTAGGCGATGGTAACGGTCGCGTTGGTTTTGGTTACGGTAAAGCGCGTGAAGTTCCAGCAGCGATCCAGAAAGCGATGGAAAAAGCCCGTCGCAATATGATTAACGTCGCGCTGAACAACGGTACCCTGCAACACCCAGTTAAAGGTGTTCACACGGGTTCTCGTGTATTCATGCAGCCAGCTTCAGAAGGTACCGGTATCATCGCCGGTGGTGCAATGCGCGCCGTTCTGGAAGTTGCTGGGGTTCATAACGTTCTGGCCAAAGCATATGGTTCCACCAACCCGATCAACGTGGTTCGTGCAACTATTGATGGCCTGGAAAATATGAATTCTCCAGAAATGGTCGCTGCCAAGCGTGGTAAATCCGTTGAAGAAATTCTGGGGTAATTGACCATGGCAAAGACTATTAAAATCACTCAAACCCGCAGTGCAATCGGTCGTCTGCCGAAACACAAGGCAACGCTGCTTGGCCTGGGTCTGCGTCGTATTGGTCATACCGTTGAGCGCGAGGATACTCCCGCTGTTCGTGGTATGGTCAACGCGGTTTACTTCATGGTTAAAGTTGAGGAGTAAGAGATGCGTTTAAATACTCTGTCTCCGGCCGAAGGCTCTAAAAAGGCGGGTAAACGCCTGGGTCGTGGTATCGGTTCTGGCCTCGGCAAAACCGGTGGTCGTGGTCACAAAGGTCAGAACTCTCGTTCTGGCGGTGGCGTACGTCGCGGTTTCGAGGGTGGCCAGATGCCACTGTACCGTCGTCTGCCGAAGTTCGGCTTCACCTCTCGCAAAGCAGCGATCACAGCGGAAATCCGTCTGTCTGACCTGGCGAAAGTTGAAGGCGGCGTTGTAGACCTGAACACGCTGAAAGCAGCAAACATTATCGGTATCCAGATCGAGTTCGCGAAAGTGATCCTGGCTGGTGAAGTTTCTACTCCGGTAACTGTTCGTGGCCTGCGTGTTACTAAAGGTGCTCGTGCTGCTATCGAAGCTGCTGGCGGTAAAATTGAGGAATAAGTAGCAGATGGCTAAGCAACCGGGATTAGATTTTCAAAGTGCCAAAGGTGGATTTGGCGAGCTGAAACGCAGACTGCTGTTTGTTATCGGCGCGCTGATTGTGTTCCGTATTGGCTCTTTTATTCCGATCCCTGGTATCGATGCCGCTGTACTTGCCAAACTGCTTGAGCAACAGCGAGGCACCATCATTGAAATGTTCAACATGTTCTCTGGTGGTGCTCTCAGCCGTGCTTCTATCTTTGCATTGGGTATTATGCCGTACATTTCGGCATCTATTATTATCCAGCTGCTGACGGTCGTTCATCCGGCCCTGGCAGAGTTGAAGAAAGAAGGGGAGTCTGGACGTCGTAAGATTAGTCAGTACACCCGTTACGGTACTCTGGTGCTGGCAATATTCCAGTCGATCGGTATTGCTACCGGTCTGCCGAATATGCCTGGTATGCAGGGCCTGGTGTTAAACCCGGGCTTTGCATTCTATTTCACCGCTGTTGTAAGTCTGGTCACAGGGACTATGTTCCTGATGTGGCTCGGCGAACAGATTACTGAGCGTGGTATCGGTAACGGTATCTCTATCATTATCTTCGCCGGTATTGTTGCGGGCCTCCCGCCAGCCATCGCCCATACTATCGAGCAAGCGCGTCAAGGCGACCTGCACTTCCTCCTGTTGCTGTTGGTTGCAGTATTAGTATTTGCAGTGACGTTCTTTGTTGTCTTCGTTGAACGTGGTCAACGCCGCATTGTGGTGAACTACGCTAAACGTCAGCAGGGTCGTCGTGTCTATGCTGCACAGAGCACACATTTACCGCTGAAAGTGAACATGGCGGGGGTTATCCCGGCTATCTTCGCTTCCAGTATTATTCTGTTCCCGGCGACCATCGCGTCATGGTTCGGGGGCGGTACTGGTTGGAACTGGCTGACAACAATTTCGCTGTATTTGCAGCCTGGGCAACCACTTTATGTGTTACTCTATGCGTCTGCGATCATCTTCTTCTGTTTCTTCTACACGGCGTTGGTCTTCAACCCGCGTGAAACAGCAGATAACCTGAAGAAGTCCGGTGCATTTGTACCAGGAATTCGTCCGGGAGAGCAAACGGCGAAGTATATCGATAAAGTAATGACTCGCCTGACTTTGGTTGGTGCGCTTTATATTACTTTTATCTGCCTGATCCCGGAGTTCATGCGTGATGCAATGAAAGTACCGTTCTACTTCGGTGGGACCTCACTGCTTATCGTTGTTGTCGTGATTATGGACTTTATGGCTCAAGTGCAAACTCTGATGATGTCCAGTCAGTACGAGTCTGCATTGAAGAAGGCGAACCTGAAAGGCTACGGCCGCTAAATGGTCGCCTGAGAAGTTACGGAGAGTAAAAATGAAAGTTCGTGCTTCCGTCAAGAAATTATGCCGTAACTGCAAAATCGTTAAGCGTGATGGTGTCATCCGTGTGATTTGCAGTGCCGAGCCGAAGCATAAACAGCGCCAAGGCTGATTATTTCGCATATTTTTCTTGCAAAGTTGGGTTGAGCTGGCTAGATTAGCCAGCCAATCTTTTGTATGTCTGTACGTTTCCATTTGAGTATCCTGAAAACGGGCTTTTCAGCATGGTGCGTACATATTAAATAGTAGGAGTGCATAGTGGCCCGTATAGCAGGCATTAACATTCCTGATCAGAAACATGCTGTGATCGCATTAACTTCGATCTACGGCGTCGGCAAGACCCGTTCTAAAGCCATTCTGGCTGCAGCGGGTATCGCTGAAGATGTTAAGATCAGTGAGCTGTCTGAAGAACAAATCGACACGCTGCGTGACGAAGTTGCCAAATTTGTCGTTGAAGGTGATCTGCGCCGTGAAATCAGCATGAGCATCAAGCGCCTGATGGATCTTGGTTGCTATCGCGGTTTGCGTCATCGTCGTGGTCTGCCAGTGCGCGGTCAGCGTACTAAGACCAACGCACGTACCCGTAAGGGTCCGCGCAAACCGATCAAGAAATAATCGGGGTGATTGAATAATGGCAAAGGCACCAGTTCGTGCACGTAAACGTGTAAGAAAACAAGTCTCTGACGGCGTGGCTCATATCCATGCTTCTTTCAACAACACCATCGTTACTATTACTGATCGTCAGGGTAACGCATTGGGTTGGGCAACAGCCGGTGGTTCCGGTTTCCGTGGTTCTCGCAAATCCACTCCGTTTGCAGCTCAGGTTGCAGCAGAGCGTTGCGCAGAAGCCGTAAAAGAATACGGCATCAAGAATCTGGAAGTTATGGTTAAAGGTCCGGGTCCGGGTCGTGAATCTACTGTTCGCGCTCTGAACGCCGCTGGTTTCCGCATCACGAATATTACTGATGTGACTCCGATCCCTCATAACGGTTGTCGTCCGCCGAAAAAACGTCGCGTATAACGCTCCGTTTTTTAGGTTAGTTGGAGATAGAAAATGGCAAGATATTTGGGTCCTAAGCTCAAGCTGAGCCGTCGTGAGGGCACCGACTTATTCCTTAAGTCTGGCGTTCGCGCGATCGATACCAAGTGTAAAATTGAACAAGCTCCTGGCCAGCACGGTGCGCGTAAACCGCGTCTGTCTGACTATGGTGTGCAGTTGCGTGAAAAGCAAAAAGTTCGCCGTATGTACGGTGTGCTGGAGCGTCAGTTCCGTAACTACTATAAAGAAGCAGCACGTCTGAAAGGCAACACAGGTGAAAACCTGCTGGCTCTGCTGGAAGGTCGTCTGGACAACGTTGTATACCGTATGGGCTTCGGCGCTACTCGTGCTGAATCACGTCAGCTGGTTAGCCACAAAGCAATCATGGTAAACGGTCGTGTTGTTAACATCGCTTCTTATCAGGTTAAAGCGAATGACGTTGTTAGCATTCGTGAGAAAGCGAAAAAGCAATCTCGCGTGAAGGCCGCTCTGGAGCTGGCTGAGCAGCGTGAAAAGCCAACCTGGCTGGAAGTTGATGCTGGCAAGATGGAAGGTACGTTCAAGCGTCAGCCAGAACGTTCTGATCTGTCTGCGGACATTAACGAACACCTGATCGTCGAGCTTTACTCCAAGTAAAGCTTAGTACCAAAGAGAGGACACAATGCAGGGTTCTGTGACAGAGTTTCTAAAACCGCGCCTGGTAGATATCGAGCAAGTGAGTTCGACGCACGCCAAGGTGACCCTTGAGCCTTTAGAGCGTGGCTTTGGCCATACTCTGGGTAACGCACTGCGCCGTATTCTGCTCTCATCGATGCCGGGTTGCGCGGTGACCGAGGTTGAGATTGATGGTGTACTTCATGAGTACAGCACCAAAGAAGGCGTTCAGGAAGATATCCTTGAAATCCTGCTCAACCTGAAAGGGCTGGCGGTGAGAGTTCAGGGTAAAGATGAAGTTATTCTTACTCTGAATAAATCTGGCATTGGCCCTGTGACTGCAGCCGACATCACCCACGACGGTGATGTTGAAATCGTCAAGCCGCAGCACGTGATCTGCCACCTGACCGATGAGAACGCAGCTATTAGCATGCGTATCAAAGTTCAGCGCGGTCGTGGTTATGTGCCGGCTTCTGCCCGAATTCATTCGGAAGAAGATGAGCGCCCAATCGGCCGTCTGCTGGTCGACGCATGCTACAGCCCTGTAGAGCGTATTGCCTACAATGTTGAAGCAGCGCGTGTAGAACAGCGTACCGACCTGGACAAGCTGGTCATCGAAATGGAAACCAATGGCACAATCGATCCTGAAGAGGCGATTCGTCGTGCGGCGACCATCCTGGCAGAACAACTGGAAGCTTTCGTTGACTTACGTGATGTACGTCAGCCGGAAGTGAAAGAAGAGAAACCAGAATTCGATCCGATCCTGCTGCGCCCTGTTGACGATCTCGAATTGACTGTCCGCTCTGCTAACTGCCTCAAGGCAGAAGCTATCCACTATATCGGTGATCTGGTACAGCGTACCGAGGTTGAGTTGCTGAAAACGCCGAACCTGGGTAAAAAATCTCTTACCGAGATTAAAGACGTGCTGGCTTCACGTGGTCTGTCTCTGGGCATGCGCCTGGAAAACTGGCCACCAGCAAGCATTGCTGACGAGTAACCGGATCACAGGTTAAGGTTTTACTGAGAAGGATAAGGTCATGCGCCATCGTAAGAGTGGTCGTCAACTGAACCGCAACAGCAGCCATCGCCAGGCTATGTTCCGCAACATGGCAGGTTCACTGGTTCGTCATGAGATCATCAAGACGACCCTGCCTAAAGCGAAAGAGCTGCGTCGCGTAGTTGAGCCGCTGATTACTCTTGCCAAGACTGACAGCGTTGCTAATCGTCGTCTGGCATTCGCCCGTACTCGTGATAACGAGATCGTGGCAAAACTGTTTAACGAACTGGGCCCGCGTTTCGCGAGCCGTGCCGGTGGTTACACTCGCATTCTGAAGTGTGGTTTCCGTGCAGGCGACAACGCGCCGATGGCTTACATCGAGCTGGTTGATCGTTCAGAGAAAGCAGAAGCTGCTGCAGAGTAATCTGCAGTAACGTAAAAAAACCCGCTCCGGCGGGTTTTTTTATATCCGCGATATCCCCACTTCTCTACAATGTCTGTATCAATTCTGTTCATCTCCTGGAGCTGGTAATGTGGTTGCTCGACCAGTGGGCAGAACGCCATATTCGCGATGCCCAAAAAAAAGGTGAATTCGACGATCTCCCCGGGAGCGGCGAACGCCTTGCGCTTGACGATGACTCGCACATCGCACCGGAATTACGGGCTGGATACCGTTTGCTGAAAAATGCGGGCTGTCTCCCCCCGGAGCTCGAACAGCGCAGAGAGGCTGTTGAACTGGCCGATCTTCTCAAAGGGATCCGCCATGACGATCCACGACATTCTGAACTTAGCCGCCGCCTCGCCCTGCTTGAACTCAAGCTACGCCAGTCTGGGATGAACACTGATTTTCTGCACGGTGAATACGGTGAAAGATTGATGCAGAAAATAAGCGAGGAGTAGTTATGTACCGCATCGGTGAACTTGCGAAGCTTGCGAACGTTACGCCGGATACCATCCGATATTACGAAAAGCAGCAGATGATCGATCATGAAGTACGTACTGAAGGAGGCTTTCGCCTTTATACCGATAACGATCTGCAGCGCCTGCGGTTTATTCGTTATGCGCGGCAGCTCGGTTTTACACTGGATTCGATCCGCGAGTTATTATCGATCCGTATCGATCCGGAACATCACACCTGCCAGGAATCTAAAAGCATCGTGCAGGCCCGGCTGGATGAAGTTGAAGCGCGTATACAGGAACTGCAAACCATGCAGCGCTCTCTGCAAAGGCTGAATGATGCCTGCTGCGGTACGGCCCACAGCAGCATTTACTGTTCAATTCTCGAAGCCCTTGAACAGGGAGCGAGTGGAGAAACGCAGGGCTGTTGATTTTTAGTTCAACCGGGTCTAGACTCCCGTCGTCATAAACCCTGCTCTGGAGACATTATGAGCCGCTATCAGCACACGAAAGGACAAATTAAGGACAATGCCATTGAGGCGTTACTTCACGACCCGTTATTCAGGCAGCGCGTTGAGAAGAATAAAAAAGGGAAAGGAAGTTATCTGCGTAAAGACAAACATGAAAAACGGGGTAACTGGGAGGCCAGTGGCAAGCAAGCGAATCGCTTATTTACCACTGGCCTTCCTGCTTTTATCTGTTGATTAGACGCGGTTATTTTGCTCTTTTAACAGATCGCGGATCTCACTCAACAGCACTTCTTCTTTCGTTGGCGCAGGTGCTGCAGCCGGCTCTTCTTTTTTACGGTTGAGCCTGTTGATCAGCTTGATGGCCATAAATATGGCAAACGCGACAATCACAAAATCAAATACGTTCTGAATAAATACGCCGTAGTGCATCACTACTGCCGGAACATCACCCTGCGCTTCACGCAGCGTGAAAGCGAACTGTTTGAAATCAATGCCGCCGATTAACAACCCTAAAGGTGGCATGATAATGTCGGCCACTAATGATGAAACAATCTTGCCGAATGCCGCACCAATAATGACACCCACTGCCAAATCTACCACATTCCCGCGCATCGCAAATTCGCGAAATTCTTTAATAAAACTCATTTTTCTCTCCTTGTGCCAGCTGACGAGTTTAAGTTTAACAAATGATTAGCCAATTGCCATTCGGGATAATTAAACATTATGAAAAATAAAAGGCACAGAAATGAAAAGGATAAAGTAAGGGTGCTCTTACTCGAGCACCCAATTCTTTAAAGGAAGAATGGACTTGGCTGGAATAAACGTTCGACGTCGGTAATAAACTTTTTATCGGTAAGGAACATAATAACGTGATCGCCTTGCTCAATTCGTAAATTATCATTGGCAATCATGACATCATTCCCGCGCACAACGGCGCCGATTATCGTGCCTGGCGGCAGTTTAATTTCGTCGATCGAACGGCCGACGACCCGCGACGTCGTTTCATCTCCATGAGCAACGGCTTCAATAGCTTCCGCTACGCCACGGCGAAGCGATGACACACCGACAATATCCGCTTTACGAACATGGCTCAGGAGCGCGGAAATTGTCGCCTGCTGAGGGGAAATGGCAATATCAATAACGCTGCCTTGAACCAGATCGACATACGCCTTACGCTGGATAAGCACCATGACTTTTTTAGCCCCCATGCGCTTCGCGAGCATGGCGGACATTATATTCGCCTCGTCGTCGTTGGTGACGGCAATAAAGAGATCAACCTGATCAATATGCTCTTCAGCCAGTAGCTCCTGATCCGACGCATCACCATAAAATACGATCGTATTTTGCAGTTTTTCCGCTAGTTCAGCAGCACGCTGTTGATCGCGCTCGATCAACTTCACGCTGTAATCTTTTTCCAGCCGATGTGCCAGGCCGGCACCGATATTGCCACCGCCGACCAGCATAATGCGCTTATAGGGTTTTTCGAGACGCTGAAGTTCACTCATCACCGCACGAATATGCTGTGAGGCCGCAATAAAGAAGACCTCATCACCGGCTTCGACAATCGTGGAGCCTTGCGGGCGAATTGGCCTGTCGTGACGGAAAATGGCTGCGACGCGCGTATCGATATGCGGCATGTGCTCGCGCATGGTGGAAAGCGCATTGCCGATCAATGGTCCGCCGTAATAGGCCTTAACCACTGCCAGGCTCACTTTGCCCTCGGCAAAGTTCACCACCTGCAGGGCGCCCGGATATTCGATCAGGCGATAGATATTGTCGATAACCAGCTGTTCTGGCGCGATGAGGTGGTCAATAGGGACCGCTTCGGAATTAAACAGTTTTTCAGCATCGCGAACATAGTCCGGAGAGCGAATACGCGCAATTCGGTTTGGCGTGTTGAAAAGCGAGTAGGCCACCTGACAGGCCACCATATTGGTTTCGTCAGAACTGGTTACCGCAACCAGCATGTCGGCATCGTCGGCGCCCGCCTCACGAAGAACGCGTGGGTGCGAACCATGACCCTGCACCACGCGCAGGTCAAACTTGTCCTGTAAGACACGCAGACGATCGCCGTTGGTATCAACAATTGTGATGTCGTTGTTTTCGCCAACCAGGTTTTCCGCCAGCGTTCCGCCCACCTGTCCTGCACCCAGAATGATAATCTTCATATCTCGTGACCTGTTCTCAACATCACTCTTTGATTAGCTTAGCGTAAAAGAAGCCATCACCCTCTTCAGCACCCGGCAGGTTCTGCAGACCCGGGGATTCAGGCGTTCCCGTATCGCGCAGCGCGGCGTCCGGCGTACGTTTAAGGAAGGCCGTGATTTGCTGGCTGTTTTCTTCCAGCAGCACGGAGCAGGTTGCATAGACCAGCGTTCCACCAGGCTTAAGATGCGGCCAAATGGCGTCGAGAATGTCGGATTGCAGTTGGGCAAGTTCCTTAATATCACGATCGCGGCGTAGCCACTTGATGTCAGGATGACGACGAATAACACCGGTTGCAGAGCAGGGAGCATCCAGCAAAATGCGATCGAACTGGGTTTCACCACACCATTCTGCGGGTTTGCGTCCATCGCCCTGCTTAACCTGAGCCTTCATGCCGAGACGCTTGAGGTTGTCGTAGACGCGTGAGAGACGCTGTTCATCGACGTCCACTGCCATCACGCTGGCCTGCGGAGCTACTTCCAGAATATGCGTCGTTTTGCCCCCAGGTGCGGCGCAAAGATCGAGGATCTGCTCACCATTTTGGGGTTCAAGCCAGGTCATGCAACCCTGCGCCGAGGCATCCTGTACGGTTACCCAACCTTCATCAAAACCGGGTAATGCATGTACCGGTGCAGGTGAGGCTAAGCGTACGGCATCCGGATAGGCTTCATGCGGGAATCCACTCATTCCAGCTTGTTCGAGCAAGCTCAGCCATGCGTCACGGCTGTGGTGATTACGATTTACGCGTAACCACATTGGCGGACGCTGATTGTTGGCATCGGCAATCTCCTGCCACTGCTGTGGATAAGCTTTTTTCAGGCGCTTCAACAGCCAGTCCGGGTGCAGGAAACGTGCTTCGCTTTGGGCAAATTCAGCCAGAAGCTCTTCCTGCTGTCTCTGGAACTGACGCAGTACGCCGTTGATCAGCCCTTTCAGCTGAGGGCGTTTAATCGCAACGGCGCCTTCCACCGTCTCAGCCAGCGCAGCATGAGGTGGGATGCGGGTATGAAGAAGCTGATAAAAACCCACCATAATCAAATAGTGTACGGTGCGCTGCTTGCCTGTCATTGGGCGTGACATCAGCTTGTTAATCAGCCACTCAAGCTGAGAAAGCGTGCGCAGAACGCCAAAGCAGAGCTCCTGAAGCAGGGCTTTGTCTTTATCAGAGACTTTTTGTTGCAGAGGAGGCAGGACGTTACTTAGTGACTGGCCCTGCTCGATAACCTGCTCAACGGCCTGAGCCGCCATACTGCGTAGATTTTGTTTTTTCATAACCGTAAAAATAAAAATGCCCGGAAACACCGGGCCTTAAGGATAGATTTGCTCAGGCAAGACGATTGCCCGGAATAAACCATTCGCGACGGGAATTTAACAGATCCTGAGCGCTCATGGCCTTCTTACCGGCCGGTTGTAGCGATTCAAGATTGAGGATCCCTTGCCCAGTCGCCACCTGAATTCCGTTCTTGTTGGCGTCAATAATCGTACCGGGTTCAGCCGTGGTAGTACCGCTAATGACGGAGGCTTTCCAGACTTTCACCGGCTGCTCATCAATCTCCATCCAGCTCATCGGCCACGGATTAAAAGCGCGAATGCAGCGTTCAAGCTGCGCGGCTGACAGGGACCAGTCGATACGCGCTTCTTCTTTGCTCAGTTTTTCGGCATAAGTCACCAGCGCGTCATCCTGAACTTCCGGTTTCGCCGTATTGTCTGCAAGCTGCTGGAGCGTCTCGATAAGCCCTTGTGGGCCAAGGTCTGCCAGTTTGTCATACAGCGTAGCGCTGGTATCGTCTGACGTTATGGGGCACGCCAGTTTATACAGCATATCGCCTGTGTCTAAACCTACGTCCATCTTCATGATAGTAACGCCCGTTTCGGCATCACCAGCCCACAGCGAGCGCTGGATTGGTGCAGCACCACGCCAGCGCGGGAGCAGAGACCCATGCACGTTGATGCAACCCAGGTGGGGCATATCAAGCACGGCTTTTGGCAGAATTAAACCATAAGCCACCACTACCATTACGTCGGCATTCAGGTCAGCAACCAGCTGCTGATTTTCCTGTGGGCGCAACGATGCGGGCTGGAATACGGGTAGCCCATGTTCTTCTGCCAGCACCTTTACCGGGCTCGGCATCAGTTTTTTGCCGCGACCTGCCGGACGGTCCGGCTGGGTAAAGACGCCAACAACCTGGTGACCAGACGATAACAGCGCGTCAAGATGACGCGCTGCAAAATCAGGGGTTCCCGCGAAGATAATACGTAGTGTTTTAGACACGATGATCCTTGTATCCGGGGGGACGTTATGCGCGAGAACGCAAACGATCCAGTTTCTCTACTTTTTGACGAATACGCTGCTGCTTGAGCGGCGAGAGATAATCGATAAACAGTTTACCGACCAGGTGATCCATCTCATGCTGAATACAAATTGCCAGCAGGTCGTCTGCTTCCAGTTCGAACGGATTACCGTCACGATCCAGCGCGCGAATTTTCACCTTTTCGGCACGCGGTACTAAAGCGCGCTGTTCAGGAATGGACAGACAGCCTTCCTCAATACCGGTTTCGCCACTTTTTTCGAGCAGCTCAGGGTTGATCAGCACCAGACGCTCATCGCGATTTTCGGAAACATCAATCACGATAATACGCTTATGAATGTCCACCTGCGTCGCCGCCAGGCCAATGCCTTCTTCGGCGTACATGGTATCGAACATATCATCAACGATACGCTGGATTTCTGCATTCACTTCTTTGACCGGTTCAGCGACGATGCGAAGGCGCTCGTCCGGAATATGTAACACTTGCAAAACTGCCATAAATTTCCAGAGTCGTGTTCAGGAGTTGATAAGAATACTCTCTCTATTCTAGACAAATCCCCCATCGATTGACAGCATCAGTGACCAATCGCAATGATTGCGGAGGCCGCTTATGGCAGGGGAAAGGATGACGTCTACCGAGATATGGCTACGGCTAGTACACACTGGGTCTCTGTGTGGTGATGTAATGCTGGAAGCGGCTGCGCGACTGCAGAAGCTGGAACACCTCAACGTGCTCGTCGCCAGAGAGGCCGGGCTGACAGCAAAGCAGGCTGAACGGTTCTTTGCACTCGATGAGAGCGAGCTGGAACGTAGCCTTGTGTGGCTTGAGCAGCCGGGACATCATTTATTAACGCCCAACCATCCCCTATATCCCCCTTTGCTCCGCACGATCCCTGATTATCCCGGGGCGTTATTCATAAAAGGTAATCCTGAGGCGCTTAATACCATTCAGCTGGCGGTGGTAGGTAGTCGTGCGCCGTCATGGTACGGCGAGCGATGGGGGAAAATCCTGTGCGAACAACTTTCTCAAAGCGGTTTCACGATCACCAGCGGGCTGGCCTGCGGTATTGACGGCGTAGCCCACAGCGCGGCGCTGTCAGTTAAGGGACGAAGTGTAGCGGTGCTGGGGAACGGTCTTTTTAGCATTTATCCGCGCCGGCATCAGGCACTGGCGATGCGGCTTATTGAATCTGACGGCGCGATAGTGTCTGAGTTTCCGCTTTCCGCACAGCCCAGGCCGGCAAACTTTCCGCGTCGGAATCGGATTATCAGCGGGCTTAGCAAAGGCGTGCTGGTGGTTGAAGCGGCGCGCCGAAGCGGTTCGCTGGTCACGGCGCGATGCGCGCTCGAACAGGGGAGAGAAGTCTTCGCCTTGCCTGGACCGATAGGTAATCCCGGATGCGAGGGGCCCCACTGGCTGATTAAGCAAGGGGCAACGCCGGTAACGGAAGTAGGAGATATTCTTGAAAATTTGCAATATGGGTTGCAATGGCTGCAGGAAGATCCCGAAAAGCGACAATATTCATCAGATCAGGGAAAGGTGGCATTGCCATTTCCCAAGCTCCTGGCTAACGTAGGAGATGAGGTAACACCTGTTGACGTTGTCGCTGAACGTGCCGGCCAACCTGTGCCAGTAACGGTAGCACAGCTACTCGAACTGGAGTTAGCAGGGTGGATCGCAGCTGTACCCGGCGGCTATGTCCGATTAAGGAGGGCATGCCATGTTCGACGTACTGATGTATTTGTTTGAGACTTACATCCATAACGAAGCAGAAATGCGAGTGGATCAGGACAAATTGACACAGGATCTTACCGATGCGGGGTTTGAGCGGGAAGATATCTATAATGCGTTGATGTGGCTGGAAAAACTGGCTGATTATCAGGAAGGCCTCGCCGAACCGATGCAGCTTGCTTCTGACCCATTGTCAGTACGCATTTATACAGCGGAAGAGTGTGAAAGGCTGGACGCCAGCTGCCGGGGGTTCATCTTATTCCTTGAGCAGATTCAGGTGCTGAACCTCGAAACGAGAGAAATGGTGATAGAGCGCGTCATGGCGCTGGATACAGCAGAATTTGAACTGGAAGACCTCAAATGGGTGATCCTGATGGTTCTGTTTAATATCCCGGGCTGTGAAAACGCCTATCAGCAAATGGAAGAATTACTCTTTGAAGTGAATGAAGGTATGCTGCACTAATTCAATGTGCAGCACCAAGAGTTGTTATGGCCAAATCAGCACTATTCACGGTGCATAAAAACGAGCCCTGCCCGCAGTGCGGGGCTGAACTTGTTATTCGGTCCGGGAAACACGGCCCGTTTCTCGGTTGTTCACACTATCCGGAATGTGATTATGTCCGTCCCCTGAAAAGCCAGGCGGATGGACATATCGTTAAAATTCTGGAGGGTCAGTATTGCCCACTCTGCGGTGGTGAATTAGCCCTGCGGCAGGGGCGATTCGGCATGTTTATTGGATGTAGCCGCTACCCGGAATGTGAGCATACGGAACAAATTGATAAGCCTGATGAAACGGCAATTGCGTGCCCTCAGTGTCAGCGCGGTCAGTTGGTACAGCGCCGTTCCCGTTATGGTAAGACTTTCCATTCGTGCGATCGCTACCCTGAATGCCAGTTCGTTATCAATTTTAAACCGGTAGCGGGAACCTGCCCTCATTGCAATTATCCGCTACTTATAGAGAAGAAAACCGCGCAAGGCATGAAACGCTTCTGCGCCAGTAAACAATGTGGAAAGCCGGTTACGGCGGATCAAAATAGTGAATAATAACCTGCCATCAGGCTCCATTGCGCATGCTGTGGACGTACTGAAAAAAGAAGAAGTCATCGCCTATCCAACTGAAGCTGTTTTTGGAGTCGGTTGCGATCCTGACAGCGAGACGGCCGTAAGCCGACTGCTTGCCTTAAAACAAAGACCCGTCGAGAAAGGGCTGATTTTGATCGCTGCGAATTATGAGCAGCTTAAACCCTATATCGATGACTCCATGCTGACGCCGGCGCAGCGCGAGACGATCTTCTCCGCGTGGCCTGGCCCGGTGACCTTCGTTTTCCCGGCGCAGCCGACTACGCCTCGCTGGTTAACCGGACGTTTTGATTCCCTCGCCGTTCGCGTAACTGACCATCCGCTGGTGGTTGAACTTTGCCTGGCATTTGGTAAACCGCTGGTCTCAACCAGCGCCAACCTGACCGGATTGCCACCTTGTCGGACAACCGAAGAAGTATTGGCGCAGTTCGGGAATGACTTCCCAGTCGCTGTCGGTGAAACGGGAGGGCGCCTGAATCCGTCTGAAATTCGCGACGCCTTGACCGGCGAACGTTTTCGCCAGGGGTAATCTCATGGAAACCTATGCTGTTTTTGGTAATCCGATTGCACACAGCAAGTCACCGTTGATCCATCAGCAATTTGCGAAGCAGCTGCAGATAAATCATCCCTATGGTCGCGTACTGGCCCCGGTGGATGCATTTATTCCAACGCTGGAGGCTTTTTTCGCCGCGGGCGGTAAAGGCGCGAATGTGACGGTTCCTTTTAAAGAGGAAGCCTTTGAACGTGCGGATGAACTGACCGAGCGCGCTTCACTGGCTGGTGCAGTCAATACCCTAAAACGGCTTGAGGATGGGCGCCTTTTGGGTGACAACACCGACGGAATTGGTTTACTTAGCGATCTGGAACGACTGTCGTTTATTAAGCCCGGGTTTCGGGTCCTGCTGATTGGTGCGGGTGGCGCATCGCGGGGAGTACTGTTGCCTCTGCTTTCACTGGACTGTGCGGTGACCATTACCAACAGAACCTTTTCCCGCGCGGAAGCGCTGGCGGCGTTGTTTGAGCATACCGGCAGCGTGAGCGCGGTAGCGCTTGACGATCTTGCCGATCGTGAGTTCGATCTTGTCATCAATGCCACGTCCAGCGGCATCAATGGCGAGATCCCGTTAATTCCTGCTTCTCTGGTCAGCGCGCATATGTACTTCTATGACATGTTTTATCAGAAAGGGAAAACGCCTTTCCTTAACTGGTGTGAACAACACGGCGCGAAGCAGTTAGCCGATGGACTGGGAATGCTGGTGGGTCAGGCCGCGCATGCGGTGCTGCTCTGGCATGGCGTGTTGCCTGCGGTCGAACCTGTCATTGAAAAGTTAAAGCAGGGGCTTTCGGCGTGAACCAGGCTATCCATTTCCCGGACAGAGAGAACTGGGATGAGACTAAACAAGCGGTCTGTTTTCCGGTGCTGGTGCAGGGGATGCAACTTACCTGTGCCATTCATGGGGAGACGCTGTTGCGCCGTTTTGGCGGTTCAGACCCGATAGCGATATTTTGTGAAAATCGCTGGGATCTGGAAGAGGAAGCCAGCGATTTAATCCGCGAACAGCAGGAAGACGATCAGGGCTGGGTTTGGTTGTCCTGATCCAAATAGTCATTCTTCCAGTTAACGTAGTTGTTCGCCGAGTATTTTAATCCTTCGATCTCCGCCTCCTTCAGGGGGCGGATCTGTTTTACCGGGCTTCCCAGATAGAGATAGCCACTCTCCAGCCGTTTGTTCTGCGGGACCAGGCTGCCGGCACCAATCATTACGTCATCTTCTACTATGACGCCATCCAGCAAAATCGACCCCATGCCAACAAGTACGCGATTCCCGATAGTGCAGCCGTGAAGCATCACTTTATGGCCGACGGTAACCTCTTCTCCAATGATGAGGGGATTACCGTCCGGGTTATAGGAGGATTTGTGCGTGACATGCAGAACGCTGCCGTCCTGAATATTGGTACGGGCGCCAATCGACACATAGTTAACATCTCCCCTGATGGCGACGAGGGGCCAGATGCTGACATCATCGGCCATTCGGACATCGCCGATCACCACGCTGCTGGCATCGATCATCACGCGATCGCCTTTTTGGGGGAACAGATCTTTATAAGGACGTAATACTGCGGGCATATCTACCTCTAACAATGAGCGCTATACAGAAGACTTTGATCATATTAATGGATCGCGGCAAGGCAAAATACGTCAATATTTAAGCAGATCGGGCGGGATTTCAGCGAAAAGCGCGGAAAATCAGCAGTCGGAAAAAAAGATCTAAAAAATACTTGTGCTAAAAAATGGGATCCCTATAATGCGCCTCCATCGACACGGCGGATGTGAATCACTTCACAGACAACGCGGTCGGTTGAAGAGAAAAATTCTGAAATAACGGGTTGACTCTGAAAGAGGAAAGCGTAATATACGCCACCTCGCAACGGTGAGCTTAACGCCGCGTTGCAACTGCTCTTTAACAATTTATCAGACAATCTGTGTGGGCACTCAAAGTGACATGGATTCTTAATGTCTTCGGACAATAAATGAATACCAAGTCTCTGAGTGAACATACGTAATTCATTACGAAGTTTAATTCACGAGCATCAAACTTAAATTGA
>NZ_BAAKFX010000004.1:0-349309 GCF_057536195.1 Enterobacter sp. C3_dUdeg | reverse complement strand
GGGTCGTTAGCTCAGTTGGTAGAGCAGTTGACTTTTAATCAATTGGTCGCAGGTTCGAATCCTGCACGACCCACCAGTGTAGAAAGGCGCCCTAAAGGCGCCTTTTTGCTATCTGCCGTCTGTGCAGGTCGGGCAAGGCGAATCCGCCAGCCGACAAATGCTATCCGCACCTATTTCCGGTGACTTTTCCTCTCATATTCGCTATCTTGTTTAGTATACAAAACACAATTGCCATGCGTTTTGCTATGTCATGCAAAAGAAAGGCAATATTGTTAAGCCCGTAAAACGAGAAGCCATAATGAGTGTGATGTTTGATCCTGAAGCCGCAATCTATCCGTTTCCGCCAAAGCCTGTCCCGCTGAGCCAGGACGAAAAGCAATTCTACCGTGAGAAGATCAAACGTCTTCTCAAAGAACGAGATGCGGTGATGGTAGCCCATTACTACACCGACCCGGAAATTCAGCAGCTGGCGGAAGAGACCGGGGGCTGTATTTCTGACTCACTGGAGATGGCACGCTTCGGTGCAAAACATCCTGCTTCCACGCTGCTGGTTGCTGGCGTGCGTTTTATGGGCGAAACGGCAAAGATCCTGAGCCCTGAAAAAACCATTCTGATGCCGACGCTTAATGCGGAGTGTTCACTGGATCTCGGCTGCCCGATTGACGAATTCACGGCCTTCTGTGACGCCTACCCTGACCGGACCGTGGTGGTTTACGCCAACACCTCTGCGGCGGTAAAAGCGCGGGCAGACTGGGTTGTCACCTCCAGCATCGCCGTTGAGCTGATTGAACATCTGGATAGCCTGGGCGAGAAAATTATCTGGGCGCCTGACCGCCATCTTGGAAATTATGTCCAGAAGCAGACGGGGGCTGACGTTCTCTGCTGGCAGGGGGCCTGCATTGTGCACGACGAATTCAAAACCCAGGCGCTGGCGCGCATGAAGGCACTTTATCCTGACGCCGCGATTCTTGTTCACCCTGAATCACCGCAGTCGATTGTCGACATGGCGGACGCCGTGGGCTCAACCAGCCAGCTTATCAACGCGGCCAGAACGCTGCCTAACAGGCAGCTCATCGTGGCGACCGATCGCGGTATCTTCTACAAGATGCAGCAGGCCGTGCCGGAGAAAGAGCTCCTTGAAGCGCCAACGGCGGGCGAGGGCGCAACGTGTCGCAGCTGTGCGCATTGTCCGTGGATGGCGATGAATGGCCTGAAGGCCATTGCCGAAGGGCTCGAGACGGGCGGGGCAGCACATGAAATCCATGTGGATGCCGCCCTGCGTGAAGGTGCATTAATTCCGCTTAACCGCATGCTGGATTTTGCGGCTACACTACGTACTTAATTCAAAACGACCGGGGAAAAGATGGATTTTTTTAGCACGCAGAACATTCTGGTTCATATACCGATTGGTGCAGGTGGCTATGACCTGTCATGGATTGAGGCCGTTGGCACGCTGGCGGGATTACTCTGTATCTGGCTGGCAAGCCTGGAGAAGATTAGCAACTACGCGTTCGGGCTGATTAACGTTACGCTGTTTGCGATTATCTTCTTCCAGATCCAGCTGTACGCCAGCCTGCTTTTGCAGCTGTTCTTCTTCGCCGCCAATATTTACGGCTGGTACGCGTGGTCGCGTCAGAACAGCCAGCAGGAGGCAGAACTGCAGATCCGCTGGCTTCCATTGCCGAAAGCCATCGCCTGGTTTGTCGCCTGCGTGGTCGCCATTGGTTTAATGACCGTCTATATCAACCCGGTGTTTGCGTTCCTGACCCGCGTTGCCGTTTCGGTCATGTCCGGTTTCGGCCTGAACGTGACGATGCCCGAGCTCCAGCCGGATGCCTTCCCGTTCTGGGATTCCTGCATGATGGTGCTGTCGATTGCGGCGATGATCCTGATGACCCGTAAATACGTTGAGAACTGGCTGCTGTGGGTCATCATCAACGTGATCAGCGTGGCAATCTTCGCCCTGCAGGGCGTCTATGCGATGTCGCTGGAATATCTGCTGCTGACCTTCATCGCGCTGAACGGCAGCCGGATGTGGATTAAGAGCGCGCGTGAGCGGGGTTCTCACGCGCTTTCCAGCTAGTGGTGATGCTGATGTGAATGTCCGGACTGCGCCTCGTTAAGGTGGCAGTCCGGCCCGTTACAGGGCTGATACTCCATCTGGATGGTGGCGTGGCCAATTTCGTAGTGATGTTCAAGAAAATGCTGGATGCGTTCAAGCAGCGCATCGTGGTCGTGAGGCGGGATCACCTGGACGTGCAGCGTCATGACCGGTTTTTCCCCTACCAGCCAGACGTGCACGTGATGAACATTGCGGACTTCCGGGACTGAACGGCGCAGGTTGCGCTTCAGCTCGTCAATATCCATCGATGCCGGTGCCCCTTCAAGCAGTTCATTCACGCTCTCCTTCAGCAGCCGCCAGGCGCTGCGCAAGACCAGACACGACACCAGCACGGACAGAATCGGATCGACAGGCGTCCAGCCGGTGTAGAGGATCACCAGCGCGGCGACAATCGCCCCGACTGAGCCGAGTAAATCACCCAGAACATGCAGAGCCGCAGCGCGCACGTTGAGGTTCTTTTCCCCGCTGCCGCGGTGCAAAATCCAGAAGGCGAGGATATTCGCCAGCAGCCCCGCCACGGCAATCACCATCATTGTCGCCCCGGCGATCGGCTGCGGGTGTCTGAAGCGCTGGACGGCCTCCCAGACGATAAGAACGGTAATGACCACCAGCGCAATGGCGTTAACAAACGCGGCGAGGGTTGTCAGCCTCAGCCAGCCGAAGGTATGGCGCGCATTGGGAGGACGACGCGCAAACTGCACCGCCAGCAGGGCGAAGAGCAGCGCTGCGGCATCGGTCAGCATATGTCCGGCATCAGCCAGTAGCGCCAGAGAGCCGGAAATGAGGCCGCCAATGACCTCGATAATCATAAACGTTGCGGTAACGCCAAAGGCCAGCATCAGTCGTTTAGCGTTGTCGTTGCCGGGAGAGGGTGAGTGGGAATGGGAGTGAGCCATGTCTGCTTTCCTGATATGTTATTGTTTTTAGTGTAGCGTTTTTAATAGGTTACTCCAAAAAGAAAGGAGAGCCAGAGCTCTCCTTTTTCTTACCGAACCCTACATTACTGGGTGGTGCCATCGGTTTTGGTATTCGCGTCGTTCCCTACTTTGTCATTAGGGTCAGGGCATTTGCCGTCCTTGCACATTGAGTTCTTATGAACCTCGTCCGAACTCATATTGTCATGATTCATGGTGCCGGAACCGCTGCCGTTGGGATGCAGCATGGTGCCTCCGTTGTTAGTGTTGCCGGTATTGATCTGGCTGTTGTCGACATTATTCGGGGCGATATTCTGTTTCGCATCAGGTGCGGGCTGGCCTGCTGCTGCCGCGGCATTCGCATCACCGTTGCTGTCTGATGTGCCCGTTTCCGCGGCCAGGACGCTGCCGCTTGCCAGAGTAAGTGTGGCGGTCAGGAAGAGGGTTGCCAGTTTTGTCATTTTCATCATGGTGCTCCTGTTCTTGTCGTTACGCTGGATAACATTCTCCAACAGTGCATCTTTTTCTGAGGCGAAAGATTCCGCCTTACGGACTTACGTCAGTAGGGAATCGCGTTTAAGCGTGTAAAATTGGTTGTTACAGTTAAAAAGCTTAGGTTAGATCTCGTTTTTCGCTATTTTGTGGCGATTTTTAGGCGAATTCCAGGAATTATCTGCGTGAAGTGTAAAACCGTGTTTACACTTCCTGGTCGACAAGATAGATTGAAAGGATTGCTTTCATTACTAAAGATATGGCAGAGCTGGAAAGAAAATGAATTATCAGAACGACGATTTACGCATTAAAGAGATCAATGAGTTATTACCTCCTGTAGCGCTCCTTGAGAAATTCCCCGCCACTGAAAATGCCGCAAACACGGTTTCTCATGCTCGTAAAGCGATCCATAAGATCCTGAAAGGTAATGACGATCGTCTTCTGGTGGTGATTGGTCCGTGCTCCATTCACGATCCTGCAGCTGCGAAAGAGTACGCTGCCCGTCTGCTCACCCTCCGTGAAGAGCTGAAGGACGAGCTGGAAATCGTGATGCGCGTCTATTTTGAAAAACCGCGCACCACCGTGGGCTGGAAAGGACTGATTAACGATCCGCATATGGATAACAGCTTCCAGATCAACGACGGCCTGCGCATTGCGCGCAAGCTGCTGCTGGAGATCAACGACAGCGGCCTGCCTGCGGCCGGTGAATTCCTGGACATGATAACGCCGCAATACCTGGCAGACCTGATGAGCTGGGGCGCAATTGGTGCCCGCACAACCGAATCTCAGGTGCACCGCGAGCTGGCGTCCGGTCTCTCTTGCCCGGTGGGTTTCAAAAACGGCACTGACGGCACCATTAAGGTGGCTATTGACGCCATCAACGCAGCGGGTGCGCCGCACTGCTTCCTGTCCGTGACCAAATGGGGCCATTCCGCCATCGTTAACACCAGCGGTAACGGTGACTGCCATATCATTCTGCGCGGCGGCAAAGAGCCGAACTACAGCGCGAAACACGTGGCGGAAGTGAAGGTCGGGCTGGAAAAAGCCGGGCTGCCACCGCAGGTGATGATCGATTTCAGCCATGCTAACTCCAGCAAGCAGTTTAAAAAGCAGATGGAAGTGGGTGCAGACGTCTGCCAGCAGGTTGCCGGCGGTGAGAAGGCGGTGATTGGGGTAATGATCGAAAGCCATCTGGTTGAAGGTAACCAGAACCTGGAAGGCAGCGAGCCGCTGGTGTATGGCAAAAGCGTCACCGATGCCTGCATTGGCTGGGACGATACCGATACCATCCTGCGTCAGCTGGCGAATGCGGTAAAAGCGCGCCGCGGCTGAATTCTCAGGCACAAATAAAAAAGCGCGGAAGGCTCCGCGCTTTTTTTATGCCTTGCGAAAATTACTTCGCTTTACCCTGGTTCGCGACAGCCGCTGCTTTCGCCGCGATCTCTTCTGCGTTACCCAGATAGTAGTGTTTGATTGGCTTGAAGTTTTCGTCGAACTCATACACCAGCGGTACGCCAGTTGGGATGTTCAGTTCGAGGATTTCGTCTTCACCCATGTTGTCCAGGTATTTCACCAGCGCACGCAGGGAGTTACCGTGAGCCGCGACGATCACGCGCTCGCCGCTTTTCAGGCGTGGCAGAATGGTTTCGTTCCAGTAAGGCACAACGCGGTCGATGGTCAGCGCCAGGCTTTCGGTGGTTGGCAGCTCAGCGTCGGTCAGCTTCGCGTAACGCGGGTCGTGGCCCGGGTAACGCTCGTCATCTTTGGTCAGTTCTGGTGGGGTGATTGCGAAGCCGCGACGCCACTGTTTAACCTGTTCGTCGCCATATTTCTCAGCGGTTTCCGCTTTGTTCAGGCCCTGCAGCGCACCGTAGTGACGTTCGTTCAGTTTCCAGGACTTCTCAACCGGCAGCCAGGCCTGATCCAGTTCGTCCAGCACGTTCCACAGGGTGTGGATGGCACGTTTCAGCACAGAGGTGTAAGCAAAATCAAAGCTGAAGCCTTCTTCCTTCAGCAGTTTACCCGCTGCTTTTGCTTCGCTTACGCCTTTCTCAGACAGATCAACGTCGTACCAACCGGTAAAGCGGTTTTCGTTGTTCCACTGGCTTTCGCCGTGACGCACCAGGACCAGCTTAGTTATAGCCATCTCTTACTCCTCAAGCATTTTTAGAATGATAACAATTCTCATTATATTGCCGTGGCTGTGCCACCAGCAACGCTTAACCCTAACCATAGCGAAAATAGTCTCTGAGTGTAAGATGCTTGTGAATCCAGGGTTATGATTTTGTCTGCGATCGGCGCTATTTTCAGCAAGGCGCGCAGAAAAAAGCCCTCCGGAGGGAGGGCTGGATATTAATGTGGAATAAAATGATATTCCGTCACGCTCACGTACTCTTTACCCGGACGCAGCACGCAGTCTGGCTGCGGCCATTCCGGATGGTTCGGGCTGTCCGGCAGGAACTCGCTCTCCAGCGCCAGGCCTTGCCAGTCGCTGTACTCATCGTGTTCGCGCGCCGTCGTGCCGCCGAGGTAGTTGCCTGAGTAAAACTGCAGGGCAGGGGCTGTGGTATAAACCGTCATCTGCAGTTTCTCATCCGCAGACCAGACCTGTGCGGCAGGCTGTTTCACATCGCCTTTGGCCTGCAGCAGGAAAGCGTGGTCGTAGCCTTTTACCTTACGCTGATCGTCATCGCTCATGAAATCCTGGGCGATGGACTTCGCGCTGCGGAAGTCAAAGCTGGTGCCGCTCACGTCTTTGAGGCCCTGATACGGAATGCCCATCTCGTCAACTGGAAGATATGCATCCGCCAGGATCTGCAGCTTGTGCTCACGCACGTCGCACTGGTTACCGTCCAGATTAAAGTACGCGTGATTGGTCAGATTGACCGGACACGGCTTGTCGACCGTCGCACGGTATTCAATGGCGATACGGTTGTCGTCGGTCAGCGTAAAGCGCGCGGACGCGACAAGGTTCCCCGGGAAGCCCTGATCGCCATCAGGCGAATCCAGCGAGAACAGCACTTCGCCGTCGTTTTGACGAACAATCTTCCAGCGGCGTTTATCGAATCCGTCCGGACCGCCGTGCAGCTGGTTCTCACCCTGGCTTGGAAGCAGGATGTACGGCACGCCGTCGAGTTCAAAACGGCTCTTCGCGATGCGGTTAGCATAGCGCCCGACGGACGCGCCCAGATAGGCGGACTGATTGACGTACTGCTCAGGCGAGGCGCAGCCGAGCAGAGTCTCGCGCACGCTGCCGTCCGGCATCGGTACGCGGGCAGAAAGAAGGGTTGCCCCCCAGTCCATCACCGTAACGACCATCCCCGCGCTGTTGCGCAGGGTTAACAGGCGATACGGCAGACCATCCGGTGCAAGGGTAGGTGTTTCGTTTAGCACTGTCCGGCTCCTTGTGATGCTTTACAAACATAGAAGGTTTCTTTGATACCCGTTTTTGCTTCGTACTGCTTCGCCACGGCATCCTGTACGGCAGGGACCAGCTCTTCTGGCACCAGCGCAACGATGCAGCCGCCAAAACCGCCGCCCGTCATGCGCACGCCGCCTTTGTCGCCGATGGTGGCTTTAACGATGTCCACCAGGGTGTCGATCTGCGGAACGGTGATTTCAAAATCATCGCGCATGGAGGCGTGAGATTCCGCCATCAGCTCACCCATGCGTTTCAGGTCACCTTTCGCCAGCGCGGACGCGGCTTCAACGGTACGGGCATTTTCCGTCAGCACGTGACGAACGCGTTTGGCGACAACCGGATCCAGCTCGTGCGCCACTTTGTTAAATTCATTGAGCGTCACGTCGCGCAGGGCAGGCTGCTGGAAGAAGCGGGCGCCGGTTTCGCACTGCTGGCGGCGGGTGTTGTATTCGCTGCCCACCAGCGTGCGCTTAAAGTTGCTGTTGACGATCACCACAGCCGCGCCTTTCGGCAGGGGAACGGCTTTGGTGCCCAGCGAGCGGCAGTCAATTAACAGGGCATGCTCTTTTTTGCCCAGTGCGGAGATCAGCTGGTCCATAATGCCGCAGTTGCAGCCCACGAACTGGTTTTCTGCTTCCTGACCGTTCAGGGCGATTTGCGCGCCATCCAGCGGCAGATGATAAAGCTGCTGGAACACGGTGCCCACGGCGACTTCCAGGGACGCAGAGGAGCTTAAGCCCGCACCCTGCGGCACGTTGCCGCTGATAACTAAATCTGCGCCGCCAAAGTTCTTGTTACGCTTCTGAAGGTGTTTCACCACGCCGCGCACGTAGTTAGACCACTGCTGGCTGTCGTGCGTCACAATCGGGGCATCGAGGGAAAACTCGTCCGTCTCATTACCGTAATCCGCCGCAATCACGCGAACTTTACGGTTGTCGCGCTTCGCACAGCTGATGACGGTCTGGTAATCGATAGCGCACGGCAGCACGAATCCGTCGTTATAGTCGGTGTGTTCACCGATCAGGTTAACGCGGCCTGGCGCCTGGATAACGTGGGTGGCAGGGTAGCCAAATTTCTCAGCAAACAGGGATTGTGTTTTATCTTTCAGACTCATTTTTTAGACTCCTGATTCGCGATAGTGGACGTCGCTAACGGCACGCAGACGTTCTGCCGCCTGTTCCGCCGTCAGGTCACGCTGGGTTTCCGCCAGCATTTCATAGCCCACCATGAATTTACGCACCGTCGCAGAGCGCAGCAGCGGCGGATAGAAATGGGCGTGCAGCTGCCAGTGTTGATTCTCTTCGCCGTTAAACGGGGCGCCGTGCCAGCCCATGGAGTACGGGAAAGAGCACTGGAAGAGGTTGTCGTAACGGCTGGTCAGCTTTTTCAGCGCCAGGGCAAGGTCGTCGCGCTGCGCGTCGCTAAGATCGGTGATGCGCTGCACGTGCGCTTTCGGCAGCAGCAGCGTTTCAAACGGCCAGGCGGCCCAGTAAGGGACGACGGCCAGCCAGTGTTCGGTTTCCACCACGGTGCGGCTGCCGTCGGCCAGCTCGCGCTGGGTGTAGTCCACCAGCATCGGCGAACCGTTTTCCGCGAAATACGCTTTCTGCAGACGGTCTTCACGCTCGGCTTCGTTAGGCAGGAAGCTGTTCGCCCAGATCTGGCCGTGCGGGTGCGGGTTAGAGCAGCCCATGGCCGCGCCTTTGTTTTCGAACACCTGCACCCACGGATAGCGCTGCCCCAGCTCTGCGGTTTGCGCCTGCCAGGTGCTGACGACCTCTTTCAGCGCGTCCACGCTCAGCTCCGGGAGCGTTTTGCTGTGATCGGGCGAGAAGCAGATCACGCGGCTGGTTCCGCGCGCGCTTTCGCAGCGCATCAGCGGATCGTGGCTTTGCGGCGCGTCCGGCGTGTCGGTCATCAGCGCGGCAAAATCGTTGGTGAACACGAAGGTGCCTTTGTAGTCCGGGTTTTTATCCCCGGTGACGCGCGTGTTGCCCGGACAGAGGAAGCAGTCCGGGTCGTGCTGTGGCAGCGTCTGTTTTGCAGGCGTCTCCTGCGCGCCCTGCCAGGGGCGCTTGGCGCGATGCGGAGAAACCAAAATCCATTGCCCGCTTAACGGGTTAAAACGACGATGCGGATGATCGACGGGGTTAAATTGCGTCATGACGGATCCTTAGTCCGGATAGCCTTGCGGGTGGCGTGACTGCCAGTGCCAGGTATCCTGTGCCATTTCATCAAGCGTGCGCGTCACACGCCAGTTAAGCTCTTTGTCGGCTTTGGTGGCATCGGCCCAGTAAGCAGGCAGGTCGCCATCACGACGCGGAGCGAAGTGGTAGTTCACCGGCTTACCGCAGGCTTTGCTGAAGGCGTTAACCACGTCCAGCACGCTGCTGCCGACCCCGGCGCCGAGGTTGTAAATATGCACGCCCGGTTTGTTGGCCAACTGCTGCATGGCCGCAACGTGACCGTCGGCCAGATCCATCACGTGGATGTAGTCGCGCACGCCGGTACCGTCTTCGGTCGGATAGTCATTGCCAAATATCGCCAGCGAGTCGCGGCGACCCACGGCAACCTGGGCGATATACGGCATCAGGTTATTCGGGATGCCCTGCGGATCTTCACCCATGTCGCCGGACGGATGCGCGCCGACCGGGTTGAAGTAGCGCAGCAGCGCGATGCTCCACTCCGGCTGTGCTTTTTGCAGGTCGGTCAGGATCTGCTCCACCATCAGCTTGCTTTTGCCGTACGGGCTTTGCGGGGTACCGGTCGGGAAGCTTTCAACGTAAGGGATTTTGGGCTGATCGCCGTAGACGGTGGCGGAGGAGCTAAAGATGAAGTTTTTGACGTTCGCCGCGCGCATGGCGGAGATGAGACGCAGAGTGCCGTTGACGTTGTTGTCGTAATACTCGAGCGGCTTTGCAACGGATTCACCGACCGCTTTCAGACCCGCGAAGTGGATCACCGCTTCGATGGCATGGTCGTGAAGGATCTCGGTCATCAGCGCTTCGTTGCGGATGTCGCCTTCCACGAAAGTCGGTTGTTTACCGCCAAGGCGTTCAATCACCGGCAGCACGCTGCGCTTACTGTTGCACAGGTTGTCGAGGATGATGACGTCGTGACCGTTTTGCAGCAGTTGCACGCAGGTATGACTACCTATGTAACCGCTACCACCTGTTACCAGAACTCGCATATTTCGCTCCATTGGGCTTATGGTATGTAATAACCATAGCATAACAGAGACGCGAAAAGTGTGACATGGGATAAAATAGTGGAATCGTTTACACTCGTTTTCACACTCGCTTTTACAATGACTGAGTGCATTCTAGATCAAAGAGATAGCGATGTATTGATGCAAGTTATCTGAAAAAGAGGAGGGCAGAGCCCTCCACGGTTAATCGACGTTGCTGAGAAGATAGCGATAACCCTCACCGTCCGGCACAAACTCCAGGCGATGCGTGATGCAGGCGGGGGCATCTTCGGCATGATGTGAAACGAACAGCAGCTGCGTTTCACCTTCGCTAATCAGCACGTCCACAAAGCGGCGGATAAGCTGGCGATTCAGCGGATCGAGTCCCTGCAGCGGTTCGTCGAGGATCAGAAGCGTAGGGTGTTTCACCAGCGCGCGAACGATCAGGGCCAGACGCTGCTGCCCCCACGACAGACTATGAAACGGCGCGTCAGCGACCCGGTTGTCCATGCCCAGAATATCCAGCCACTGTTGGGCCAGCTTTTGCTGTTTGTCCGACACCGCCTGATAAATACCGATGGAATCAAAATACCCGGAAAGGATCGCGTTGCGTACCGTGGTACTGACCCGGTAATCCAGATGCAGGCTGCTGCTGACGTAGCCGATATGTTTTTTAATATCCCAGATGGTTTCGCCGCTGCCGCGACGCCGACCAAACAGCGTCAGATCGTTGCTATAGCCCTGCGGGTGATCGCCGGTTATCAGGCTCAGCAGCGTGGATTTTCCCGCGCCGTTAGGGCCGATAATCTGCCAGTGTTCGCCGGGATTGACCGTCCAGCTAAGACGGTTGAGGATCGGGCGATCGTCATAAGAGACCATCCCATCCCGCAGCACGATGCGCGGCTGGTGGGGATCGAGCGCGTGGCGGGCCGAAGGGGCGTCAGGTTCCGGAAGCGTAATTCCGTCGAGTTGTTCACTGTGCGCGAGCTGGGCAATGAGCGCCTGCTTGAGCAGCGCTGTTTTTTCACCGGTCTCGGTCAGGTTACAGTCGGCCAGTACGCCCGCGTGCTGAATAAAGTCCGGAATTTCATCGAAGCGGTTAAGCACCAAAACCAGGGTATATCCCTGCTGATTAAGCGACTCCAGCAGGGCCGCCAGCTGCGCACGGGACTGCACGTCAAGGCCGTCAAACGGTTCGTCGAGGATAAGCAGCTCGGGCTCGCTCATCAGCGCCTGGCAAAGCAGCGTTTTTCGCGTCTCGCCGGTAGAAAGGTATTTAAAGCGCCGGTTCAGCAGGGCGGTGATGCCGAACCGTTCTGCCAGGCGCTGACAGCGGGCGGGATCTTTTACCTCATCCTGAATAATTTCCGCCGTCGTACGGCCGGTATCTTCTTCGCCAGGGCTGAGTAAATCAGTGTTATTGCGCTGCCACTCGTCGCTTACCAGCTTTTGCAATTGTTCAAATGACAGGCGCGTCAGGCGCGTAAAGTCGCCCTGGCTTTCGCCCTTGAGGAGGGGGAGCTCGCCGGCCAGCGCACGGGCCAGCGCGGATTTACCGCTGCCGTTAGTGCCGACAAACGCCCAGCTTTCACCCGCGCGTATCGTTAAATCAGCAATCGTCAGCGTTCGGGTATCGCTAAGACGAAACGTGCCTTGCGAAATATGCAATGATGACATGGTTTATCCCTGTTTTTGCAGCAACAGATATCAGGGATACGCACTGTCGGCGCGATTGTCAATGCGCTCAGCACAATGTGGCGATAATCACCCGGTCTGCGTTGAACCAGGCGGTAACGACAGAACCTTCTTCTAAACCGTCCGCTTCGCTAAGCGGTATCGTCGCGCAAAGCGGTTGCCCGTCTGCGAGGGTCATCAGCACTTCGCACTGCGCCTGGCCGCGTTCGATATGGCTAATAGCGCCCTGGAGCTGGTTATCGGCCGCCTTTGCGGCGTTGGGATCGCGCGTGATATTGACCCACGGCGCTTTCAGCAGCACCAGCACCTCTTTACCTTCATCGAGCTCAAGGCGCTCTGCGCTCTGCGCCGTTATTGCGGCTTTCAGACGGGTGGTGCCATCGGCAAGCAGGATCTCAATATGCTGCTGTACCTGCAGATTGTCGCGCGCCGTCACCGTTCCAAACCACTGGTTGCGGGCGCTGGTTTGTAACGAGAAGCGGGAAATGGCGGCCAGCAAGCTGTCCAGCGGAACGTTATCGTCGTCGCTCAACACATCGAACGCCTTTTGCTGGATCTGGGCCAGCAGATCGTAAAGCTGAATAAGGCGCTGGCCATAGCGCGTCACGATCGCACCGCCGCCGCCTTTGCCGCCTGTGGCTCTGTCCACCAGCGGGTGTTCGCTCAGGGTGTTCATTTCGTTGATGGCGTCCCAGGCACTTTTGTAGCTGATGCCCGCGTTTTTCGCCCCCTGGCTAATTGAGCCCGTTTGTTCTATTTGTTTAAGCAGGGCGATACGTCGCGGATCGGCGAAAAGCTTTTGCTGAAGTCGTAGAGTGAGAAGAATTTCGGCCTGCATAACAGTGTCCTGGCAAAAAGAGTATTGTGGCCTAAATGGTGCAGGGCGCAAAGGGTACCGCACAAAAGGGGATGTTTTTCTCACTTGAAAGGGTAGAATGAGCCGTTCACAATATCTGGAGAAAACCATGTTAGAGTTGTTGAAAAGTCTGGTATTCGCCGTGATCATGGTACCAGTAGTGATGGCCATCATCCTCGGTGCCATCTACGGCCTGGGTGAAGTGTTCAACGTCTTTTCGAACATTGGTCACAAAGACCAGGCTAAAAAGCAGCATTGATTCCCCACAAAACGCCCGGCCAGTCCGGGCGTTTTGCTCTCAAGATTTTCCCGTCTACGCCGATATTATTTAACGCATCACACCGGTTTACCCCTTCAGCGTTACGATTAAACGCTGGGATCTCCCTGACGTAATCGTTATATTAAGATGTATATAACGCTACTCACAGGAGTTACAGATGGCACGTTCATGGATACGCCTTTTCGCAGGGGCAACGCTGACGCTTTCACTTACCGGACACGCGCTGGCGGACGAGGGTAAAATCACCGTCTTTGCCGCGGCGTCGCTGACCAACGCGCTGCAGGACATCGCGGCGGCGTATAAAAAAGAGAAAAACGTCGAGGTGGTCTCCTCTTTTGCCTCTTCCTCGACGCTGGCGCGCCAGATAGAAGCGGGCGCACCGGCGGATCTGTTCATCTCGGCTGACCAGAAGTGGATGGACTACGCGACGGAGAAGAAATCGATTGATGCCACAACCCGCGAAACGCTGCTGGGGAATAGCCTGGTTGTCGTGGCGCCAAAAGCCAGCGCGCAGGCGGACTTCACCATCAACAAAGAGACCCACTGGACGAGCCTGCTGAACGGTGGCCGTCTGGCCGTGGGCGACCCGGAGCACGTTCCGGCCGGGATTTATGCCAAAGAAGCGCTGCAAAAGCTGGGTGCATGGGAGACATTGTCACCGAAGCTGGCCCCGGCGGAAGACGTGCGCGGCGCGCTGGCGCTGGTAGAACGCAACGAAGCCCCGCTGGGCATTGTGTATGGCTCTGATGCCGTTGCCAGTAAAGGTGTAAAAGTGGTCGCAACGTTCCCGGAAGACTCCCACAAGAAAGTGGAATATCCTGTTGCGATTGTTGATGGACATAAAAATGCGGCCGTGACGGCCTTCCGCGATTACCTGAAAGGGCCGGAGGCGTCCGCAATCTTTAAACGTTATGGATTTACGACTCACTGATGATATTGACCGATCCTGAATGGCAGGCTGTTCTGCTGAGCCTGAAAGTCTCTTCCCTGGCGGTTGCGCTGAGCTTGCCCTTTGGGATCTTCTTTGCCTGGCTACTGGTTCGCTGTCAGTTTCCCGGCAAAACGCTGCTCGACAGCGTGCTGCATCTTCCGCTCGTTTTGCCGCCCGTGGTGGTCGGTTACCTGCTGCTGATTTCGATGGGGCGACGCGGTTTTATCGGCGAGAAGCTCTACGACTGGTTTGGGCTGACGTTTGCGTTTAGCTGGCGCGGTGCGGTACTGGCGGCGGCGGTGATGTCATTTCCGCTGATGGTGAGGGCGATACGCCTCGCGCTGGAAGGCGTGGACATGAAGCTCGAACAGGCGGCCCGCACGCTGGGCGCAGGGCGCTGGCGCGTCTTTTTCACCATCACGCTTCCGCTCACGCTGCCGGGCATTATTGTCGGGACGGTGCTGGCCTTCGCCCGCTCGCTGGGCGAGTTTGGCGCGACGATCACCTTTGTGTCGAACATCCCCGGCGAGACGCGAACCATCCCGTCGGCAATGTATACCCTGATTCAAACGCCGGGCGGTGAAGGCGCGGCGGCGCGGCTGTGTATTATTTCAATTGTGCTGGCGCTGGCATCGCTGATGGTGTCTGAATGGCTGGCGCGGCTCAGCCGCGAGCGGATGGGGAAATAAGCATGCTGGAACTCCATTTCACCCAGACGCTGGGAAACCATACCCTGACGCTTAACGAGACGCTGCCGGCAAGCGGAATCACCGCTATCTTTGGCGTGTCGGGGGCGGGAAAAACGTCGCTGATTAATGCCATCAGCGGCCTGACCCGCCCGCAGTCAGGCCGTATTGTCCTGAATGACCGCGTCCTGAATGACGTGGAGAACAAAATTTACCTCTCGCCGGATAAACGCCGCATCGGCTATGTTTTCCAGGACGCGCGCCTGTTCCCGCACTACAGCGTGCGCGGCAACCTGCGTTACGGCATGGCGAAAAGCATGGCCGGGCAGTTTGACAAGCTGGTGACGCTTTTAGGCATTGAGCCTCTGCTCGACAGGCTGCCATCCTCGCTTTCCGGCGGAGAAAAACAGCGTGTGGCCATTGGCCGCGCGTTGCTGACCGCCCCGGAGCTGCTGCTGCTCGACGAGCCGCTGGCCTCGCTCGATATTCCGCGTAAACGCGAACTTCTGCCTTATCTACAGCGACTGACGCGCGAAATTAATATTCCGATGCTCTACGTTAGCCATTCGCTGGATGAGATCCTCCATCTGGCCGACAAGGTGCTGGTGCTGGAAGAGGGCAGCGTGAAGGCCTTCGGCAACCTGGAAGAGGTGTGGGGCAGCAGCGTAATGCACCCCTGGTTACCCAGGGAACAGCAGAGCAGCATCCTGAAAGTGAGCGTTCTGGAACATCACCCGCACTACGCGATGACCGCCCTGGCGCTGGGCGACCAGCATCTGTGGGTCAATAAGATCGACAAACCGCTACAGTCCGCGCTGCGAATTCGCATCCAGGCGTCGGACGTCTCGCTGGTGCTGCAGCCGCCGCTGCAAACCAGTATTCGAAATATTCTGCGCGCCAAAGTGGCGGAGTGTTTTGATGATAACGGGCAGGTGGAAGTGAAGCTTGAAGTCGGCAGCAGGACGCTCTGGGCGCGCATCAGCCCGTGGGCGAGGGATGAGTTAGGGATCAAACCCGGCCTGTGGCTTTACGCGCAAATTAAGAGCGTCTCGATTACCGCCTGATTACAGCAGGTGGGTATAAATGTACTGCGCGATGCTGTCGGTGGTGTTGTCGCCAATCACCACGTTGGCGCGGGCTTTTACCGCGTCGTCGGCATTGCCCATCGCCACGCCGGTACCGGCGGCTTCCAGCATGCTGATGTCGTTGTAGTTGTCGCCGAAGGCGATCACGTCACGCATCGACCCGCCCTGTGATTCCACATACTGCGTCAGGCGCTTGCCTTTGCTGTTGCCTTTGCGGGCAATATCCACCTGGTCATGCCAGGACCATTCGCACTCCAGACCCAGCGTTTGTTCCACGTGTTTTGCGAAGGTATTCAGTTTGGTGGTGTCTTCATCGGTCAGGGCGAATTTCCAGATAGCCTCAACGTCCTGGGCTGCCTGACGCAGGGAGGAAACCTGGGTAAAGACCGGACGCTGCGCTTCAGGCAGGGACAACGCCCAGTTGCTGGTGCGCACCACGTGGCCTGTAGGGCGCTCGTACACCATCGCGTTATCCACGTACATCAGGCCGTGAACGGCATGCTCATCCAGCAGATCGATCAGCTGCAGCGCCTGGGGAACCGGCAGCGGGTCGGATTCTAAAACCTTTTTTGCCTGATAATCATACAAATAAGTGCCATTACAACAAATTGCAGGTGTATCTAACGCCAGTGCCTGATAAAAAGGGTGAATGGCAACGTGATGTCGACCCGTTACGATAAGGAGTTGATATCCCACTTCCTGCGCGCGTTTTAGCGCCTCAAGGGAGGAGGGGAGAAGGGTTTTTTGCGGCGTCAGTAAGGTACCGTCTAAATCCAGAGCAATCACACGCGAGGTCATCTGTTTTCCCGGGTTAATATTGAATTTACGTTTTGATGGGATGGTACACCGAGAGGCGAACGCTTCAAAACTCCTGTCGACAATTCAGCATTCACCGTCAAAAGTTAACTACTTTCATGCGCAGTGAGGAGTGAATATTCATGAAACAAACCGTTTATACCGCCAGTCCTGAAAGCCAGCAGATCCACGTCTGGCGTCTAAATACCGAAGGGACACTCACGCTGGTTCAGGTTGTTGATGTGCCAGGCCAGGTGCAACCGATGGTCATCAGCCCGGATAAACGTTTCTTGTACGTGGGTGTGCGCCCGGAGTTCCGCGTGCTGGCCTATCGCATTTCTCCGGACGATGGTGCGCTGACGTACACTGCCGAAGCCCCGTTGCCGGGCAGCCCAACCCATATCTCGACCGATCGTAAAGGCAACTTTGTCTTCAGCGGCTCTTATAACGCGGGCTGCGTCAGCGTAACGCGTCTGGAAGATGGTATTCCGGTCGAAACCGTGGATGTGGTGGAAGGGCTTGAAGGCTGCCACTCGGCGAATATCTCTCCGGATAACCGCACGCTGTGGGTGCCTGCGCTGAAGCAGGATCGTATCTGCCTGTTCACCCTGAGCGACGATGGTCACCTGGTGGCGCAGAATCCTGCCGAAGTGACTACCGTTGAAGGCGCCGGTCCGCGTCATATGGTCTTCCATCCGAACCAGCAGTACGCCTACGTGGTCAATGAGCTGAACAGCTCTGTGGACGTATGGGAGCTGAAAGATCCAAACGGTCAGATTGAGTGCGTGCAGACGCTGGACATGATGCCGTCTGATTTCTCCGATACCCGCTGGGCGGCGGATATCCACATTACGCCAAATGGTCGACATCTGTACGCCTGCGACCGTACCTCCAGCCTGATTACCGTCTTTAGCGTCTCTGAAGACGGCAGCGTACTGGCGATTGAAGGGTTGCAGCCAACGGAAACCCAGCCGCGCGGCTTTAATATCGATCACAGCGGTAAATACCTGATTGCGGCGGGGCAGAAATCCCACCACATCGCGCTGTATGAAATTAAAGGCGAGCAGGGGCTGCTGGAAGAGAAAGGGCGTTACGCCGTAGGCCAGGGGCCAATGTGGGTCGTGGTAAACGCTCACTAAGAGGCTAAAAACAAAAAACCTCGCGAATGCGAGGTTTTTTTATGCCCGGTAAACGCAGCGCCACCGGGCAAAACAGCTTACTGCTTCGGCTCAGCAACCACTTTGCTACCCAGACCGCGGTTGTTGTATTCCCACATGCGGTTGAAGTTAGCGTCGTTCAGGTTGCGCTGCACGTTCCCTTTATCATCCACCGCACCGGTATTGCCGGAGAATGGACGTTTGGAGATCGCGGCATCAGCCCACGGCTTCGCCATGTTGAAGCCTTCATTGATCACGCTGTCGCGGATCACGACCTGACCGTTGGTCGCAGAGTCCACGTCCAGGGAGCGTCCCAGCTGCGCCACGCCGTCACCGGCAGCGTTAAAGCGGCTGTTCACGGCCAGGAAGCCGTAGAAGAGGTTAGACTGGGTTGCCGGAGCAAACACGTAACCTTCCTGCTGGGTGCGTGAGTTCACCACGCGGAAATCGGTATTATCAAACACCACCGCGCCGCGACCGGACACCAGATCCACGTCACCTTCAACGTAGCTGTTGGTCACCAGAGTACGGGTCAGACGGTTATTCTGCAGGGTGTTCTGCACGCCGCTGTTGGTCACGAAGAAGGTGTTCTGACGGCCCAGAATGTTGACATTATTAATCTGCACCTTATCGCCATCGCTACGCAGCGCAACGGCCTGGTGGCTGCCGGCATCAACGCTGTCGCCCAGGGTATTCTGAATGGTCAGGTTCTGCAGCTGCAGACCGTTATTCTGAGACCAGAATACCGCCGAGCACATCACGCCAATGGTGGCGGAACGCTTGCTCTGGCAGTTATCAAACATGTACCACGCCGGTTTACCCGGCATATATTTACCGGCCGGGTTCACCAGGTGACGCCAGGTGTTGCTGTCGATTTCGGAATCAATCGCCAGGCCAATTTTTACGTCGATCGCTTTTTCGCCCAGACCGTAAAGCGTAATGCTGCCTGGGGCCGCCGGAACATACACGGTGCCTTCATATTCACCCGGCAGGATCGCGATGTACTGGCGAGACGCGCTGTGTTTAGTGATGGCAGCATCAACCGCAGCCTGAATAGAGGTATGCGTTACGCCCTGCGCACCCGCCGGGCCAACCACGAAGTCAGGCTGTTTAGGCAGGTTGATAGACGACGGTGTCCACGGCGCAGCGTTAGGATCCATCGCCGAGAAGTAGTGCGCACGATCGAAGTTCTTCGCTTCATCAGCGGACAAAATCGGGCGGGAGGCGGTACCGGGCGCAACCTGCTCAGAAGGGCGCTGATCCGGTGGTGTTGAACTGCATGCGGATAAGGTCACGCCAAAGGCGAGTGCTAACGCCAGACGGGAAATCCTGGAAATGTTCAAGGTAGAGCTCCTGGGTATGCAAGTCTTAAACGGGATAGACGAAATAGCCTGCTTTTTTATACTAAGTTGAGCGAAACGGGAAGATAAAAAGGGTAAAAGTTGCATTTTTAGCCCCGGAGCGGCAGGTAGGTGATCACAAATAAATAACATTTTCCGTCAAGGCGGTTGACAGTGGACGGTGGATGCAAATAAATGTCTATACAACCTAAGACAAGTGGAATGCCCCATGCAGCAGATTCATCCCGACGATGTAATATGGCGAAATGCGCGACTGGCTACGATGGCGCCGGACGTACCTGCGCCTTATGGACTGAAAGAGCAACACGCCCTGGTCGTGCGCGGCCACACTATTCTGGCCGCGATCCCTGAATCTGACATTCCTTCCGGACACCGTCACTGTGTCGATCTTCAGGGACGTCTGGTCACGCCTGGCCTGATTGACTGCCACACCCACCTGGTATTTGGCGGCGACCGCGCGGCGGAGTGGGAGCAGCGTCTGAACGGCGTCTCTTATCAAACCATCAGCGCCCAGGGGGGCGGGATTAACGCTACCGTGACGGCGACGCGCAGCAGCTCAGCCGAAACCTTGCTGAAACTGGCGCAGCAGCGGCTCCAGCGTCTCATGAATGAAGGCGTGACGACCGTTGAAATCAAATCGGGATACGGGCTCAACGCCGAGGCCGAAGAGAAGATGCTGCAGGTTGCCCGCCAGCTGGGTCTCAATAATCCGATCGATATCAGCCCAACGCTGCTGGCGGCCCATGCGGTTCCGCCGGAATACCGGCAGGATCCGGATGCTTACCTCACGCTGGTCTGTGAGCAGATACTGCCCACGCTGTGGCAAAAAGAGTTATATGAAGCAGTCGACGTGTTTTGTGAAAACGTCGGCTTTACCCCGTCGCAAACCGAGCGCCTCTTCAAGGCCGCCGCCGCGCTCGGTATCCCGGTGAAAGGGCATGTCGAGCAGCTGTCGAATCAGGGCGGCGCGGCGCTGGTCAGCCAGTATAAGGGCCTTTCCGCCGATCATATTGAGTATCTCGACGACGCAGGCGTTCAGGCGATGGCGGAAAGCGGCACGGTTGCCGTCCTGTTGCCGGGTGCGTTCTATTTTCTTCAGGAGCGCCAGCGTCCACCGGTTGAACAGCTCAGAAAACAGGGCGTGCCGATGGCCGTCGCCACCGACTATAACCCCGGCACCAGCCCGTTTGCGAGCCTGCACCTGGCGATGAACATGGCCTGCGTCCAGTTTGGCCTGACTCCGGAAGAAGCCTGGGCTGGCGTCACGCGGCATGCCGCGCAGGCGCTGGGCCGTGGCGCAACCCACGGACAGCTCAGGGCAGGGTTTGTCGCCGATTTTATCGTCTGGGATGCACATCATCCGGTTGAGATGGTCTACGAGCCGGGACGCAATCCGCTGTATCAACGTATTTTCCGTGGGGAGGCAGTATGAGGTTATGGCGGCCCGTAGCCGAAACCGTCTGGCAGGGGCGCGATGACAGCGCCGAGGCCAGCAGTGCAAAGCGCATTTTCCAGACGATAAAGCAGCAGGGCCAGTTCACGCCGCTTTCATCCGGCATCGCGCTGATAGGTTTTGAATGTGATGAAGGGGTAAAACGCAATCAGGGCAGGCCCGGCGCCGTGCAGGCACCGGATATGCTGCGAAAGGCGCTGGCAAATATGGCAAGCCATCAGGGACATGATCGGCTGGCGGATATGGGCTCGGTGTACGTTGAAGGCGGCGAGCTGGAAGCGGCACAGCAGGCGTTAAGCGATGCCGTCACGGCCTGTCAGCAGTCCGGGATGCGGACGCTGGTGTTTGGCGGCGGGCACGAAACCGCGTGGGCGCACGGTCGCGGCGTGCTGGACGCCTTCCCGAACGAGCGGGTTGTCATTATCAACCTTGATGCCCATCTCGATCTGCGCAAGGCCGACCGGGCCACATCCGGCACCCCGTTTCGCCAGCTGGCGCGCTACTGCGATGAGCGCGGGCGGGAATTTCACTACGCCTGCCTTGGCGTGAGCCGGGCGGCGAACACGCTGGCGCTGTGGGATGAGGCCGAACGCCTGAACGTCACGCTGGTGGAAGATCTCCATTTCAGGCGCGATGCGCTATCCGCCCTGGAAAGGGTGCTGGCGCAGGCCGATCGTATCTATCTGACGATCGACCTGGACGTCCTGCCCGCCAGCGAAATGCCTGCCGTGTCCGCACCGGCTGCGTTAGGCATACCGGCGCTGGATCTTCTCCTGGTTATCGAACAAATCTGCCGTAGCGGTAAGCTACAGGCCGCCGATCTGGTAGAGTTTAACCCGCAGTACGATCGGGACGGGCAGGGCGCTAAGCTCGCCGCCCGCCTGGCCTGGCAAATTGCTCACTGGTGGGCATAACACTATTCAAGGAGTCACGATGTTTTCACGCTCACCTCTGCCGCAGTCGAGCCCTCCCGCGCCTTTCTATGAAAAGGTGAAGCAGGCAATTAGCGAAAAAATCGCTACCGGCGTCTGGCGCCCGCACGATCGCATTCCTTCGGAGGCCGAGCTGGTAGCGCAGTTTGGTTTTAGCCGGATGACCGTCAACCGGGCGCTGCGCGAGCTGACCGACGAAGGGCTTCTGGTGCGCCTGCAGGGCGTGGGGACGTTTGTGGCGGAACCGAAAGGACAGTCGGCGCTGTTTGAAATCCGCAGCATTGCGGACGAGATAGCCGCGCGTAATCATCAGCACCGCTGTGAGGTGCTGGTGCTCGAAGAGACCCAGGCCAGCGCCGAGCAGGCCACAGAGCTTAACGTCAAGGAGGGAAGCCGCATTTTCCACTCCGTGATGGTGCATTTCGAAAACGACATTCCGGTGCAGATTGAAGATCGCTGCGTGAACGCTGAGCGGATACCGGACTATCTGAACCAGGATTACACCCAGACCACGCCGCATGCCTATCTCTCGCTCGTCGCACCGCTGACGGAAGGGGAGCACATTGTGGAGGCCGTGCGCGCCACGCCGCAGGAGTGCGAAAGGCTACGCATTAAAGAGCACGATCCGTGCCTGCTGATCCGCCGTCGAACCTGGTCCTCGTCGCACATTGTGTCGCATGCCCGGCTGCTTTTCCCGGGGAATCGCTACCGGCTGCAGGGCCACTTCATGTCATAAGTTTTATAAGCGTGATCGCTAACGCAATATAACAAAATTGTATCTTTTTTGTTAAATCTGACCTTGTGTGTGCTTGTCTATACAAGTATATCTAAATGCATCATCTGTCCCCTATGAGGAGCACACAATGTCGTCAGGTAAATACCGCCAGCAGGACGTCCGCGCCGCGCGCGGCACCACGCTTACCGCCAAAAGCTGGCTCACCGAAGCCCCGCTGCGCATGTTGATGAACAACCTCGACCCTGAGGTGGCGGAAAACCCCCACGAGCTGGTGGTCTACGGCGGCATAGGCCGCGCCGCGCGCAACTGGGAATGCTATGACGCAATTGTAAAATCCCTGACCGAACTCGAACACGACGAAACCCTGCTGGTGCAGTCCGGCAAGCCGGTTGGCGTGTTCAAAACGCACAAAAACGCGCCGCGCGTGCTGATCGCTAACTCTAACCTCGTGCCGCACTGGGCGACGTGGGAACACTTCAACGAACTGGACGCGAAAGGGCTGGCGATGTATGGCCAGATGACCGCGGGTAGCTGGATCTACATTGGCAGCCAGGGGATCGTGCAGGGCACCTACGAAACCTTCGTGGAAGCCGGTCGCCAGCACTATAACGGCTCGCTCAAAGGCCGCTGGGTATTGACCGCAGGTCTTGGCGGCATGGGCGGCGCGCAGCCGCTGGCCGCCACGCTTGCCGGCGCGTGCTCGCTCAACATTGAGTGCCAGCAGAGCCGCATTGATTTCCGTCTGCGCACCCGCTACGTCGATGAGCAGGCAACCGATCTGGACGATGCGCTGGCGCGCATCAAAAAATACACCTCCGAAGGCAAAGCGGTGTCGATTGCCCTGTGCGGCAACGCGGCGGACATTCTCCCGCAGCTCGTCGCCCGCGGCGTGCGTCCGGATCTGGTCACCGACCAGACCAGCGCCCATGACCCGCTGCACGGTTACCTGCCAAAAGGCTGGACGTGGGAAGAATATCAGCAAAAAGCGGAAACCGACCCGGAAGGCACGGTACTTGCCGCAAAACGCTCCATGGCCGAGCACGTCTCCGCCATGCTGGCCTTCAGCCAGATGGGCATTCCGACCTTCGACTACGGCAACAACATCCGCCAGATGGCGAAAGAGATGGGCGTGAATAACGCCTTTGACTTCCCGGGCTTCGTTCCTGCCTATATCCGCCCGCTGTTCTGCCGCGGCATCGGTCCGTTCCGCTGGGTTGCCCTGTCCGGCGACCCGGAGGACATCTACAAAACCGACGCCAAAGTGAAGGAGATCGTCGCCGATGACGAACACCTGCATCGCTGGTTGGACATGGCCCGCGAGCGCATTAACTTCCAGGGCCTACCGGCGCGTATCTGCTGGGTAGGGCTGGAGTGGCGTCAAAAACTCGGCCTTGCCTTCAACGAAATGGTGCGCAGCGGTGAAGTTTCCGCGCCGATCGTCATCGGCCGCGATCACCTGGACTCCGGCTCCGTCGCCAGCCCGAACCGCGAAACCGAAGCCATGCGCGACGGCTCGGATGCGGTCTCCGACTGGCCGCTGCTGAACGCTCTGCTGAACACCGCCAGCGGCGCGACCTGGGTGTCGCTGCACCACGGCGGCGGCGTGGGGATGGGCTTCTCCCAGCATTCCGGGATGGTCATCGTCTGCGACGGAACCGATGAAGCCGCCGCGCGTATCGCTCGCGTGCTGCACAACGACCCGGCCACCGGCGTGATGCGTCACGCGGATGCGGGTTACGAAATTGCCATTGACTGTGCCAAAGAGCAGGGCCTTAACCTGCCGATGATCCCTGCCACACAAGGAAAGCATTAATGAACGCATTAACACTCACTCCCGGCTCGCTGACGCTCAAGCAGCTGCGTAACGTCTGGCGTAAACCGGTCACCCTTTCGCTGGATGCAAGTGCCCACGCCGCCATTAACGACAGCGTCGCCTGCGTCGAAGCCATCGTTGCCGAAGGGCGCACCGCCTACGGGATTAACACCGGATTTGGCCTGCTGGCGCAGACCCGCATCGCGACACACGATCTGGAAAACTTACAGCGTTCGCTGGTGCTGTCACATGCGGCGGGCGTGGGTCAGCCGCTGGATGATGAGATTGTCCGTCTGATGATGGTGCTCAAAATCAACAGCCTGGCCCGCGGCTTCTCCGGCATTCGCCTGAGCGTGATTCAGGCGCTGATGGAGCTGGTCAATGCGGAAGTCTATCCGTGGATCCCGGCAAAAGGTTCCGTTGGCGCATCCGGCGATCTTGCGCCGCTGGCGCACATGTCGCTGCTGCTGCTCGGCGAAGGCAAAGCGCGCTGGCAGGGCGAGTGGCTTCCTGCGAAGGAGGCGCTGAAAAAAGCCGGATTAACGCCAATTACGCTGGCGGCGAAAGAGGGGCTGGCGCTGCTGAACGGCACGCAGGCATCGACCGCTTTCGCGCTGCGCGGCCTCTTTGAAGCGGAAGATCTGTTTGCCTCGGCGGTGGTGTGCGGTGCGCTGACCACCGAAGCCGTGCTGGGCTCGCGTCGCCCGTTCGATGCCCGCATCCACGAGGTGCGCGGTCAGCGCGGGCAGATTGATGCCGCCGCGATGTACCGTCACGTGCTTACCGACACCAGCGAGATCGCGGATTCACACCACAACTGTGAAAAGGTGCAGGATCCGTATTCCCTGCGCTGCCAGCCGCAGGTGATGGGCGCGTGCCTGACGCAGCTGCGTCAGGCGGCAGAAGTGCTGCTGGTGGAGGCCAACGCGGTGTCCGATAACCCGCTGGTGTTCGCCCAGGAAAATGAAGTGGTCTCCGGAGGCAACTTCCACGCCGAGCCGGTGGCAATGGCGGCGGATAATATCGCCCTGGCGATTGCCGAAGTCGGCGCGTTGTCCGAGCGCCGCATCGCGCTGATGATGGATAAACATATGTCCCAGCTGCCGCCGTTCCTGGTGCGTAACGGCGGGGTCAACTCGGGCTTTATGATTGCCCAGGTGACCGCGGCGGCGCTGGCGAGCGAGAACAAAGCCCTGTCGCACCCGCACAGCGTGGACAGCCTGCCAACGTCAGCGAACCAGGAAGATCACGTTTCGATGGCGCCGGCTGCCGGGCGTCGCCTCTGGGAAATGGCCTCCAACACCCGCGGCGTGCTGGCGGTGGAGTGGCTGGCGGCATGTCAGGGTGTCGATCTGCGTGAAGGGTTAAAATCCAGCCCGCTGCTGGAGCAGGCGCGTCATGCGCTGCGCGAGCACGTATCGCACTACGATGACGACCGCTTCTTTGCGCCGGATATTGATAAGGCGATGCAGCTTCTGGAAGAGGGAAGCCTTGTAGGACTGCTACCTTCAGTGCTGTGATTTTTTGCCCTGACCCTCTCCCACAGGGAGAGGGAATTGCCCGGTTTTCTCCCTCTCCCTGTGGGAGAGGGCCGGGGTGAGGGCATCAGCCCGCACTATTATGAATACATCGCCGTAATCGACGCGCTCCCCAGCGAATGGAAATGCACGTTAAACCCTACCATCGCGCCGCTCGCCCCTTCATCGACCTCAATCTTCTCCACATCCAGCGCGTGCACCGTGAAGATATAGCGGTGGGTTTCCCCTTTTGGCGGCGCCGCGCCGCCGTAGCCCGCTTTACCAAAGTCAGTGCGCGTCTGAATGGCGCCTTCAGGCAGGGCAACCAGGTCTGAACCGGAACCCTGCGGCAGGACGCGCGTGTCGGCAGGCAGGTTCGCCACAATCCAGTGCCACCAGCCGGAGCCGGTCGGCGCATCCGGGTCGTAGCAGGTCACGACAAAGCTTTTGGTTCCGGCCGGAACCTCATCCCACGCCAGGTGCGGGGAGATATTGTCTCCCTGATACCCCATGCCGTTGAATACGTGGCGTTCCGGCAGTTTTTCACCGTCGCGCAGATCTTTACTGATGATTTTCATACGGTTTACCCTCGTTGATCGCTCGTTCAGCAAGTGTAATGCATAGGGTTACATCGTGAAATGCGCGGGAATGTTAACGGCTGTTACAACCGCGTCGGTTAATTTACGCAGCTGCTCCGGCGTAATGCTGTACGGCGGCATCAGGTAGATAAGCTTGCCGAAAGGCCGCACCCAGACGCCCTGCTCAACGAAGAAGCGCTGCAGCGCCGCCATATTCACCGGATGGGTGGTTTCAATCACGCCGATGGCGCCCAGCACGCGCACGTCCGCTACGAAATTCGCGCCCGTGGCGGCGCTCAGCTCGTCTTTCAGCTGCGCTTCAATCGCTGCAACCTGCGTCTGCCACTCGCCGCTCTCCAGAATGGCCAGGCTTTCGCTTGCGACGGCGCAGGCGAGAGGATTACCCATAAACGTCGGGCCGTGCATAAAGCAGCCCGCCTCGCCGTCGCTGATGGTGTCGGCCACCTGGCGGGTCGTGAGCGTGGCGGAGAGCGTCATGGTGCCGCCGGTCAGCGCTTTACCCAGACACAGAATATCCGGCGCAATGCCCGCATGCTCGCAGGCAAACAGCCTGCCGGTGCGGCCAAAGCCGGTGGCGATCTCATCGGCAATCAGCAGAATGCCCTCGCGGTCGCACATCCTGCGAATGCGCCTCAGCCATTCCGGGTGGTACATCCGCATTCCGCCTGCGCCCTGCACAATCGGCTCCAGGATCACGGCTGCGATTTCATGGCGATGCGCCGCCATCAGCCGCGCGAAACCGACCATGTCCATCTCGTTCCACTCGCCGTCGAAACGGCTCTGCGGGGCAGGGGCGAACAGGTTTTCCGGCAGATAGCCCTTCCACAGGCTGTGCATGGAGTTGTCCGGATCGCACACCGACATCGCCCCGAAGGTATCCCCGTGATAGCCGTTGCGGAAGGTGAGGAAGCGCTGGCGCGTTTCGCCCTTCGCATGCCAGTACTGCAGCGCCATTTTCATCGCCACTTCCACCGCCACGGAGCCGGAATCGGCCAGGAACACGCACTCCAGCGATTCAGGCGTCATCGCCACCAGGCGACGGCATAAATCCACCGCGGGCTGATGGGTGATTCCGCCAAACATCACGTGCGACATCTGGTCAATCTGGGCCTTCATCGCCGCATTAAGGCGCGGGTGGTTGTACCCGTGAATGGCCGCCCACCACGAAGACATCCCGTCTACGAGCGGTTCGCCGCTGGCGAGGTGCAGCTCGCAGCCGTGGGCCGAGGCCACCGGATAAACGGGAAGAGGGCGGGTAGTGGAGGTGTAAGGGTGCCAGATATGCTGCTTGTCGAAGGCGAGATCGTCCTGGGTCATAATCGACTTGTAAACCATTTTGAAAAGTTTTAGGTTTACGAGTATAAACCGAACCGAAAATTAACAAAACCCTTTGGAGAAGCCCGATGGCTCACCACGCACGCTGGACGATGTCGCAAGTCACTGAATTATTCAACAAACCTTTCCTTGAGCTGATGTTCGAAGCCCAACAGGTGCATCGTCAGCACTTCGATCCGCGCCATGTTCAGGTCAGCACGCTGCTGTCGATCAAAACCGGTGCCTGTCCTGAAGACTGCAAATATTGCCCGCAGAGCGCGCGCTACAAAACCGGCCTGGAGTCCGAACGGCTGATGGAGGTGGAGCAGGTGCTCGACTCGGCGCGCAAGGCGAAAAACGCCGGTTCAACCCGCTTCTGCATGGGCGCGGCGTGGAAGAACCCGCACGATCGCGACATGCCGTATCTGGAGCAGATGGTGAAGGGCGTGAAGGAGATGGGCCTCGAAGCCTGTATGACGCTCGGCACGCTGAACGAGGAGCAGGCGCAGCGCCTCTCTGCGGCGGGGCTGGACTACTACAACCATAACCTCGACACCTCGCCGGAGTTTTACGGCAACATCATCACCACGCGGACCTATCAGGAGCGTCTGGACACGCTGGATAAAGTGCGTGACGCGGGGATCAAGGTCTGCTCGGGCGGTATCGTGGGCTTAGGCGAAACGGTGAAAGACCGCGCGGGCCTGCTGCTGCAGCTGGCGAACCTGCCGACCCCGCCGGAAAGCGTGCCGATCAACATGCTGGTGAAGGTCAAGGGCACGCCGCTGGCGGACAACGACGACGTGGATGCGTTTGATTTTATTCGCACTATCGCGGTGGCGCGCATCATGATGCCGACCTCTTTCGTGCGCCTCTCTGCCGGTCGCGAGCAGATGAACGAGCAGACCCAGGCGATGTGCTTTATGGCCGGAGCCAACTCCATCTTCTACGGCTGCAAGCTGCTGACCACGCCGAACCCGGAAGAGGACAAAGACGTTCAGCTGTTCCGCAAGCTGGGGCTTAACCCGCATCAGACCGAAGTGCTGACGGGCGATAACGAGCAACAGCAGCAGCTGGAGCAGCAGATTTTCAACGCCGACACCGACCAGTTCTACAACGCGGCAGCCGTATGACCTGGCAGGCACGCATTAATACCGCGCTGGACGAACGCCGGGCGGCAGAGGCGTTTCGCGTTCGCAGGGTGGTGGAAAACGGCGCGGGCCGTTTTCTTACCCGCGAGGGGCGGCAGTTTTGTAATTTCTCCAGCAACGACTATCTCGGGCTGAGCCAGCATCCTGCCATCATCCGCGCCTGGCAGCAGGGTGCGGAGCGGTTTGGCGTGGGCAGCGGCGGCTCGGGACACGTCAGCGGATATACCACCGCGCATCAGGCGCTGGAAGAGGCGCTTGCCGACTGGCTCGGCTACCCGCGCGCGCTGCTGTTCATCTCCGGCTTTGCCGCCAACCAGGCGGTCATTACCGCCCTGATGGGAAAAGAGGACCGTATTGTCGCCGACCGCCTGAGCCACGCCTCGCTGCTGGAGGCGGCAAGTTTAAGCCCGGCGCAGCTGCGCCGCTTTGCCCATAACGATGCGGGGCAGCTCGCCGGGCTGCTGGATAAACCCTGCGACGGACAACAGCTGGCGGTTACGGAAGGGGTGTTCAGCATGGACGGCGACAGCGCGCCGCTTGCCGCGCTGCACGAGGCAGCAAAGCGGCAAAACGCCTGGCTGCTGGTCGACGATGCCCACGGCATTGGCGTAATGGGCGACGAAGGTCGCGGCAGCGCATACCAGCAAAACGTGAAGCCCGAGCTGCTGATCGTCACCTTCGGCAAAGGCTTTGGCGCCAGCGGCGCCGCCGTGCTGTGCAGCGAGTCCGTCGCCGACTATCTGCTGCAGTTTGCCCGACACCTGATCTACAGCACCAGCATGCCCCCGGCGCAGGCCGTGGCGCTGTCTGCGTCGCTGGCGGTGATCCGCAGCGCAGAAGGGGATGAACGTCGTCAGCGGCTGGCAGAGCATATCTCCCGCTTCCGCAAGGGGTTAGCGGCGCTGCCCTTCCACAGTCCCGATTCGCAAAGCGCCATCCAGCCGGTGATTGTCGGCGAAAACGGCCGCGCGCTGGCGCTGGCACAGGCGCTGCGCGAGCGCGGCATGTGGGTGACCGCCATTCGCCCGCCAACGGTCCCGCCGGGTACCGCGCGGCTGCGTTTAACCCTGACGGCGGCGCATGACGCTCGGGATATCCAGACGCTGCTGGAGGCGCTCCATGACGCCGGTGAATAAGCAGGCCGTCGCGGCGGCATTTGGTCGGGCCGCGCAGAGCTATTCTCAGCACGATGAACTGCAGCGTCAGAGCGCGGAGGGGCTTCTGGCCGCGCTTGGCGACAACCGCTTTCCGCAGGTGCTGGACGCGGGCTGTGGTCCCGGCAGCAACAGCCGCTACTGGCGCGGGGCGGGAAGCCAGGTCACGGCTATCGACCTCTCGGACCAGATGCTCGACGAGGCGCGACAGCGGCAGGCAGCGGACCATTATCTGCTGGCGGATATCGAGGCGATCCCGCTGGCGGATGCGCAGTTCGATCTGGTCTGGAGTCATCTGGCGGTCCAGTGGTGCAGCAGCCTGCCGCAGGCCTTGCGCGAGCTTTATCGCGTGGCGCGACCGGGCGGGAAGGTGGCCTTTACCACCCTGCTGGAAAGCTCGCTGCCGGAGCTGAATCAGGCGTGGAAAGCGGTGGATGAGCAGCCTCACACTAACCGCTTTTTATCGCATGAGCAGGTGATGCAGGCGCTGGCAGGCTGGCGTTACCGCAGCACGGTGCAGACCATCACCCTCAATTTTGGCGATGCGTTCAGCGCTATGCGTTCGCTGAAGGGCATCGGCGCCACGCACCTGCACGCCGGACGGGAGAAAAAACCGCTGACCCGGGGCCAGCTGCAGCGTCTGGAGCTGGCCTGGCCGCAGCAGCGGGGACATTTCCCGCTCTCTTATCAACTTTTTCATGGGATTATCGAACGTGACTGAACGTTATTTTGTTACCGGCACGGATACGGAAGTGGGCAAAACGGTGGCCAGCTCGGCGCTGCTGCAGGCGGCACGACTGCTCGGAAAAAACACCGCCGGATATAAGCCCGTTGCTTCCGGCAGCGAGGTGACGGCGGAAGGATTACGCAACACCGACGCGCTGGCGCTCCAGCGTAACAGCACCCTTGAACTCGCCTATTCAGCGGTCAATCCGTACACCTTTGCCGAACCGACCTCGCCGCACATCATCAGCGCTGACGAAGGTCGTCCGATTGATTTCACCGTGCTGTCAGCCGGGTTACGGACGCTGGAAAGCCAGGCCGACTGGGTGCTGGTGGAAGGTGCAGGCGGCTGGTTTACGCCGCTTTCGGACACGCAGACGTTTGCTGACTGGGTGCAGGCCGAGCAGCTTCCGGTCATTCTGGTCGTCGGCGTCAGGCTGGGCTGCATCAATCACGCCATGTTGACCGCGCAGGCCGTACAGCAGGCCGGGCTGACGCTGGCTGGCTGGATAGCCAACGACGTGGTTGCGCCGGGTAAACGACATCAGGAGTATCTGGCGACGCTCAGGCGCGTACTGCCCGCCCCGTGCCTGGGGGAAATTCCCTGGCTTGCTGAGGGTGCGGAAAATGCCGACACCGGGCGTTATCTCGATCTCAGCGTCTTGCTTCCCGCGACATCCAGTGCGCGATAAGCTCGTCATCCAGTTCGTTAACGTGGCCCTGCGCCACGTTACGCCCGCGATAGAGCATGCAGAAACGGTCCGCAACCCGGCGGATAAACGACAGCTGCTGCTCCGCTAATAGCACCGTCATACCTAACTCCCGGTTTAAGCGCGCCAGCAGCTGCCCCAGCTTCTGGGCGAAGCTGTGTCCTGCGCCGTGCAGGGGCTCATCGAGGATCAGCAGGTGCGGACGGTTCACCAGCGCGTTAGCCAGCGCCAGCTGATACTGATCGTCCGGAGAGAGCGTGTTCGCACGGGCCTGTCGCAATGCGTAGAGCGCCGGAAACAGGTCGTAAACGTCACTTTTCGCTTCCGGGTTGGGTTTCCCCATCGCCCGCATGGCGATATGCAGATTCTCCTCAATCGTTAGCTGGGAGAAGATCCGCCTGTCCTGCGGGACATAGCCTATCCCCGGTCCTGAGCATGGTTCTGGCGGCTGGTTAAGCAAGTCGCGCGGCGGCGCGCCCGCCTCGTGCCAGATGATGCTGCCGCTTTCAACGGGCACTCTCCCGGCGATGCAATTCATGAGGGTGGTTTTCCCCATCCCCGGCAGGCCAACGACGCCTGTACACATCCCTTGCGGAAAATCCAAATTCACGTTCCATAGCGTATGTTGGCTTCCGTAAAACTGATTCACAGCACGCAGACTCAACATCTTTTTCTCCTTAAAAATGTGTGTAGGTGAGGCTCGTGTTTGAATCTGCAAAACCCCTGCCAGAAACCGAAAAGTGTTCAAAAAAACGGCTTTTTTAGGAATGAATCACCAGAAAGCGGTTTATAAAAAACCGGATTGCACAGCGACGGTGCTGGAGGTGGTGAGTTGTGGTGCAGAACCCAAAATGATGAAAATGTGAGCAAGATCCCATCGACTGGTTATGAATGACGCAACTGTTAATCATCAAAAAATAGCTATAAAAATTTTTTACTGCCGTCTCGTGGGAAAAACCGGGAATTTGCCGAGCGCCAGTCTGTATGGGCTGGAAGCAGTTATCCACTATTCCTGTGGATAACCATGTGCATTAGAGTTAGAAAACACGCGATAAGCGAGAGAAGACGCGGCTTACGCCCAAATTGGCGCGAAACGCGGCTTTAGAAAATATCGTTTATTATTTAATTGCTTAGATAAAAGCAATTCCCGTCATGAAAGTGTCACCCGTTGCCACAAAACTATCATTACCTGGCTTGACAAATGTTAAAAAAGAAAAAGTTCTGGGGATAACCTGACCTGACTGGTGTTTTATATTGTCACAGTCCAAATTTTGGCCGCTATCGCGCTAATCATTCAGGCGCTATGCTAAATATCCTGACATGCTACTGGTTTTTCATCCAGTGTTTTTTACTGGCATTCCTGGCAACAACGAGTAAAATTACTCACCTGCCGCTTATAACGTCATCAGGTCGTCGCCCATGAGTAAACCGTTCAAATTGAATTCTGCTTTCCGTCCATCTGGCGATCAGCCTGAGGCGATCCGTCGTCTGGAAGAGGGGCTGGAAGACGGGCTGGCGCACCAGACGCTGCTGGGGGTAACCGGCTCGGGTAAAACGTTCACCATCGCCAACGTGATTGCGGATCTCCAGCGTCCAACGATGGTGCTGGCACCCAACAAAACCCTGGCCGCACAGCTTTACGGCGAGATGAAAGAGTTCTTCCCGGAAAATGCGGTGGAGTATTTCGTCTCCTACTACGACTACTACCAGCCTGAAGCCTACGTGCCGAGCTCTGACACCTTCATCGAGAAGGATGCCTCGGTGAACGAACACATCGAGCAGATGCGTCTGTCGGCCACGAAGGCGCTTCTGGAGCGTCGCGATGTGGTCGTCGTCGCGTCGGTTTCCGCGATCTACGGTCTGGGCGATCCGGATCTCTATCTCAAGATGATGCTGCATCTGACGCAGGGGATGATTATCGACCAGCGTGCCATCGTTCGCCGTCTGGCGGAGCTGCAGTACGCCCGTAACGATCAGGCGTTCCAGCGCGGCACCTTCCGCGTACGCGGAGAGGTGATCGACATCTTCCCGGCGGAATCGGACGATATGGCGCTGCGCGTCGAGCTGTTTGACGAAGAGGTTGAACGCCTGTCGCTCTTCGACCCGCTGACCGGTCACGTTGAGTCGGTGATCCAGCGCTTTACCATCTACCCGAAAACGCACTACGTGACGCCGCGCGAGCGTATCGTGCAGGCAATGGAAGAGATCAAAGTGGAGCTGGCCGAGCGCCGTAAGGTGCTGCTGGCGAACAATAAGCTGCTGGAAGAGCAGCGCCTCAGCCAGCGTACCCAGTTCGACCTTGAGATGATGAACGAGCTCGGCTACTGCTCCGGCATTGAAAACTACTCGCGCTTCCTCTCCGGGCGCGGGCCGGGCGAGCCGCCGCCGACGCTGTTTGATTACCTGCCGGCAGACGGTTTGCTGGTGATCGACGAATCCCACGTCACGATCCCGCAGATCGGCGGGATGTACCGCGGTGACCGGGCGCGTAAAGAGACGCTGGTGGAGTACGGCTTCCGCCTGCCGTCGGCGCTGGATAACCGTCCGATGAAGTTTGAAGAGTTTGAGGCATTAGCGCCGCAAACCATTTACGTCTCGGCCACGCCGGGCAACTACGAGCTGGAGAAATCCGGTGAAGACGTTGTCGATCAGGTTGTGCGTCCGACCGGGTTGCTGGACCCGATTATCGAGGTGCGTCCGGTGGCCACGCAGGTGGACGACCTGCTCTCGGAAATCCGCGCCCGTTCCGCCATCAACGAGCGCGTGCTGGTCACCACGCTCACCAAGCGTATGGCGGAAGACCTCACTGAATATCTCGAAGAGCACGGCGAGAAGGTGCGCTATCTGCACTCGGATATCGACACCGTGGAGCGCATGGAGATTATCCGCGATCTGCGTCTGGGCGAGTTTGACGTGCTGGTGGGGATCAACCTGCTGCGAGAAGGTCTGGACATGCCGGAAGTCTCGCTGGTGGCAATTCTGGATGCGGACAAAGAGGGCTTCCTGCGTTCTGAACGCTCCCTGATCCAGACCATCGGCCGTGCGGCGCGTAACGTCAACGGTAAAGCGATTCTGTACGGTGACAAAATCACCCCGTCGATGGCGAAAGCGATTGGCGAAACGGAGCGCCGCCGCGAGAAACAGCAGCGCTACAACGAAGAGCACGGCATTACCCCGCAGGGGCTGAACAAGAAGGTCGTGGATATTCTGGCGCTGGGTCAGAACATTGCCAAAACCAAAGCGAAGGGTCGCGGCAAAGCGCGTTCAGTGGTGGAAGAGGATACCGTCGTGCTGACCCCGAAAGCGCTGCAGCAGAAAATCCACGAGCTGGAAGGGCAGATGATGCAGCACGCGCAGAACCTGGAGTTCGAAGAGGCGGCGCAGATCCGCGACCAGCTTCATCAGCTGCGGGATCTTTTCATCGCGGCATCGTGAGTAAAGCGTTGTTTTCTCCCTCTCCCGGTGGGAGAGGGATCCCCAGTAATTTTTGAACAGAAGCAATAATGTTGTTTCAGAGCGATTGAAGGCTATCAGCGATGCTCTGGTCCGGCTGTAAATCGCTGAGGCGTTTCCTGCAGGCCGGGGCGAGGCGCAGGGATGCGCCGAGAAGGACGTTACCTCCGCCCGTACCCGATAAGCCGGAAGGAATAAGCCGATGACAAAATTGCCGGGAGCAATTTTGGACAGCGCTTGCGCTGGCCCCGAAGGGGGGAGCCCCAGGGATGGGGCGAACAATCCGCGCAGCGGCGATTTACCGCCGGGAGCCCGGGTCGCCAGGGTGGTGGCGACTGAGCCACCCTGGCACGTTCACCGGTCATGTCGTTACAGGGTAGCAAGGAACATAAAGTGAACGGAATGACCACCAGAGTCGTATGTTCCCCCTCACCCCAGCCCTCTCCCTCAAGGGAGAGGGGGTCGTCCGTGCGGGCATTATTATGAGGGCATCAGGCCGCACAAAACGAACCTAGCCTAGCGCCTGAATCGCCTTCTCCAGCGCCTCGCGCAGCAGATGACGGTCATGGCGATACTTGATATCGCTGGCCTCCAGCGGCTCCTGCACCACCAGACGATCGCCAATCCCTGACACATCCACTTTTGGGCCCACGACTACGCCGTCAATGATTTTCTTGCCGACGTAATGCTCCATTAATTCCAGTTTGTCAGCCAGCGACAGGCTGGCCGCCGCGGGGCTCAGTTCACGTCCCAGGTTACCGATGTAAACCATCGGGGCAGGGGTGCGGCGCAGCGCCTGAGCCAGCTCTTTTACGAGTAGAATTGGCATCAGGCTGGTATAAAAACTGCCCGGACCGATCAGGATAAGATCCGCTTCCCCGATGGCCTCCACCGCTTCTCGCGTGGCGGGCACGCTCGGATAGGTCATTAACTCCGTTGGCGGCAGGATGAGCTGGTCGATATTCACCTCGCCGTAAACTTCATGCCCTTCGGCGTCGATGGCCATCAAGTCTACCGGTTGTTCTGACATGGGGATCAGGAATGCGTCCACTTTGAGCAGATTACGGATTAAGTTGATGGCTTCCAGAGGCCGTACGCTCAGGTGATCGAGCGCCTTTAACATCAAATTTCCGAGGTTATGCCCGGAAAGTTCGCCATTACCGCCAAAACGGTACTCAAACATCGCCGACGCGACGCTAGGCTCGGTAATTAACTGGTTCAGGCAGTTGCGCATATCTCCCCAGGCAATGCCGCCTTCGGCACGACGAATGCGCCCGGTTGAGCCGCCGTTGTCGGTGGTAGTTACTATCCCTGTCAGCCTTGAGCCGAGTGACGACAAAGAGGACATAACCCGGCCTAAGCCGTGTCCTCCGCCAAGAGCGACCACTCGGTCAAGATCCGCAAAAGTGCGATTGCGCATACGTATTCCTTATCACGTTCGATCGCGTAACAGTAACCTAACTACCCCTAAAAGACGATGCCTCACCCGATGCAAAATGACGTATATCAATGTGAAAATGCGGTTTTTAGGTATTCTGTAGCGAAAATGCAGGAACGATTCGCTATATAGATAATTATACAGCGAAAAGCGAGAATGGCGTCGTCAGAATTTCCGCGCTACTATCGCCCTAACCACGTTTTCAAAATTGAAAACATACACTCTAGCCCTTGTGCCTGTGTCGAAAGATATGGCGCTCTGGCCGTGGCGAATTTGCCACCAGGGTACAGAAAGAAATGACTGTGCCTCCCGATCTGGAAAGGTGTACATGGCTTCACAACTTACTGATGCTTTCGCGCGTAAGTTTTATTACTTACGTCTGTCGATTACCGATGTGTGCAATTTCCGTTGCACCTACTGCCTGCCCGATGGCTACAAACCGGGCAGCGTCACCAATAACGGCTTTCTCTCCGTGGATGAAGTGCGCCGCGTCACGCGCGCCTTCTCTGAACTCGGCACCGAAAAAGTGCGTCTGACCGGCGGCGAACCCTCCCTACGCCGCGATTTCCCCGACATCATTGCCGCCGTGCGTGAAAACGAACGTATCCGCCAGATTGCGGTGACCACCAACGGTTACCGCATGGCGCGTGACGTGGCGAACTGGCGCGATGCGGGGCTGACGGCGATCAACGTCAGCGTCGATAGCCTGGATGCCCGTCAGTTCCACGCCATTACCGGCCAGGATAAATTTCAGCAGGTCATGGACGGCATCGACGCGGCATTTGCGGCCGGGTTCGAGAAGGTCAAAGTCAACACGGTGCTGATGCGTGATGTGAACCATCACCAGCTCGATACCTTCCTGGCGTGGATCAAATCCCGCCCTATACAGCTGCGTTTTATCGAGCTGATGGAAACCGGCGAGGGCAGCGAGCTGTTCCGTCGCCACCACATCTCCGGCATGGTGCTGCGCGACGAGCTGCTGAAACGCGGCTGGATCCATCAAATCCGCCAGCGCAGCGACGGCCCGGCGCAGGTCTTCTGTCACCCGGATTATGAGGGTGAGATTGGGCTTATCATGCCCTATGAGAAAGACTTCTGCGCCAGCTGCAACCGCCTGCGCGTCTCCTCCGTTGGCAAGCTCCATCTTTGCCTGTTCGGCGACGGCGGCGTGGACCTTCGGGATCTGCTGGAAGACGATGCGCAGCAGGCCGCGCTTGAAGCACGTATTTCTGACGCGCTGACGCATAAAAAACAGACCCACTTCCTGCATCAGGGCAATACCGGCATTACTCAGAACCTGTCCTACATCGGCGGGTAATCAGGCTTAAGAAGGAATCAGAAGATGAGTCAGGTAAGCGCAGAATTTATCCCGACACGCATTGCTATCCTTACCGTTTCCGACCGCCGTGGCGAAGAGGATGATACCTCCGGCCACTGGCTGCGCGAGGCGGCCCATGACGCGGGGCATCACATCGTCGATAAAGCGATCGTGAAGGAGAACCGCTACGCCATTCGCGCTCAGGTTTCGCAGTGGATTGCGAGTGATGAGGTGCAGGTGGTGCTGATTACCGGCGGCACCGGTTTTACCGCAGGCGATCAGGCCCCTGAAGCGCTGATCCCGCTGTTCGACCGCGAGGTGGAAGGCTTCGGCGAAGTGTTCCGCATGCTCTCCTTTGAAGAGATTGGTACCTCCACGCTCCAGTCGCGTGCCGTTGCCGGGGTGGCTAACAAAACCCTGATTTTCGCTATGCCGGGCTCGGCCAAAGCCTGCCGCACCGCGTGGGAAAACATCATCGCCCCGCAGCTGGATGCCCGTACCCGTCCGTGTAATTTCCATCCCCATTTAAAGAAATAAGCTATGTCACAACTGACCCATATTAACGCCGCCGGCGAAGCGCATATGGTGGACGTCTCCGCCAAAGCGGAAACGGTGCGCGAGGCGCGCGCCGAAGCGTTCGTCACCATGCTGCCGGAAACCCTGGCGATGATTATCGACGGCAGCCATCACAAGGGCGACGTCTTTGCCACCGCCCGCATCGCCGGTATTCAGGCCGCCAAACGGACCTGGGATCTCATTCCGCTGTGCCATCCGCTGATGCTGAGCAAGGTGGAAGTGAACCTGCAGGCGCAGCCGGAGCATAATCGCGTGCGCATTGAGTCACTCTGCCGCTTAACCGGCAAAACCGGCGTGGAGATGGAGGCGCTGACGGCGGCCTCAGTCGCCGCGCTGACCATCTACGACATGTGCAAAGCGGTGCAGAAAGATATGGTGATTGGCCCGGTTCGCCTGCTGGCAAAAAGCGGCGGCAAATCCGGTGATTTTAAGGTGGACAGCCATGATTAAGGTGCTCTTTTTTGCGCAGGTGCGTGAGCTGGTGAATACCGACAGCCTGACGCTGGATGCGTCCTTCGAAAACGTCGCGGCCCTGCGCGCGCATCTGGCGGCACAAAGCGACCGCTGGGCGCTGGCGCTCGACGAAGGCAAGCTGCTGGCTGCCGTTAACCAGACGCTGGTGGAGTTCACCCATCCGCTGAAGGAGGGCGATGAAGTGGCCTTCTTCCCGCCGGTTACGGGGGGCTAAGATGGCTGAAACCCGAATTCTGGTGAGTCCCGAACGTTTTAACGTGGGGACAGAATACTGCTGGCTGGCGGAACGCGATGAGGACGGCGCGGTCGTCACTTTCACCGGCAAGGTGCGCAACCACAACCTCGGTGACAGCGTGAAGGCGCTGACGCTGGAGCACTATCCGGGGATGACCGAGAAATCGCTGGCGGAGATTGTCGACGAGGCGCGAGGCCGCTGGCCGCTTGGCCGCGTCACGGTTATTCACCGCATCGGCGAGATGTGGCCTGGCGAGGAGATTGTCTTCGTCGGGGTGACCAGCGCGCACCGCAGCAGCGCGTTTGCGGCAGGGGAGTTCATTATGGATTACCTCAAAACAAAAGCGCCGTTCTGGAAGCGCGAAGCCACGCCGGAAGGTGACCGCTGGGTAGAATCGCGCGACAGCGATAAACAAGCCGCCAGCCGTTGGTAGTCGGTTTACGTGGATGTGTTAATCTTAACGTGTGTGTCTACTTAAACTTAATCAGGAGTGAATCATGGACCGATTTCCGCGTTCCGATTCAATAGTACAGCAGACCCGTAGCGGCCTGCAGACGTATATGGCTCAGGTGTACGGCTGGATGACGGTTGGCCTGCTGCTTACCGCGTTTATCGCGTGGTATGCGGCGAACACGCCTGAGCTGATGATGTTTATCTTCTCCAGCAAAATCACCTTCTTTGGGCTGATTATCGCGCAGCTGGCGCTGGTGTTTGTGCTTTCTGGTCTGGTGCAAAAGCTGAGTGCCGGAATGGCGACTACGCTGTTTATGCTCTATTCGGCGCTAACCGGGCTGACGCTTTCCAGTATCTTCATCGTTTACACCTACTCCTCCATCGCCAGCACCTTCGTGGTCACCGGCGGGATGTTCGGTGCGATGAGCCTGTACGGTTACACCACGAAGCGCGATCTGAGCGGTTTCGGCAGCATGCTGTTTATGGGGCTGATCGGGATTGTGCTGGCGTCGCTGGTAAACCTGTGGCTGAAGAGCGACGCGTTGATGTGGGCCGTAACCTACATCGGGGTGGTGATCTTCGTTGGACTGACGGCGTATGACACCCAGAAGCTGAAAAACATCGGCGAGCAGATCGACGTACGCGACAGTTCGAACCTGCGCAAATACGCGATTCTGGGCGCGCTGACGCTGTATCTGGACTTCATCAACCTGTTCCTGATGCTGCTGCGGATTTTCGGCAACCGTCGCTAAGGTTGTTTTGCCGGGGTGCGGTCTGGTGCCCTTACCCTGACCCTCTCCCACGGGAGAGGGAACAAACACTAAAAACGGCAACAAGGTTGCCGTTTTGCTTTTATTTCGCTAACGCCTTCTCGTTCTTCGCTCTCAGCTTTTTCGCCCGACTCTCCAGCACCAGATAACACACCGTTGCCAGCGCCAGCGGCAGGAAGTAATACAGCATGCGGTACGCCAGCAGGGCGGCGATAATCGTTCCCTGAGAGACATGCTCCCCGGCCAGCAGGGCAATAAATACCGCCTCCAGTACGCCGATCCCCGCCGGAATATGCACAATCACGCCCGCAATACTGCTCACCAGCAGCACGCCCAGCACGAAGAAGTAATTGACGTCCTCACCAATCAGCAGCCAGATAATCGCCCCCATCGCCATCCAGTTGGCGCTGGAGACGGCCATCTGCAGCACCGCAAACTTCCACGAGGGCAGCACCAGCTTTTGCCCCTTAATGGTCATATGGCGGCGTCTGGCAAAGGCGCAGGCCCACAGATAAACGGCGATAATCAGCAGCAGTACGATGCCCAGAGTGCGCAGCGTGGCCTCATCGATATACCAGTGCGCGGGCAGCTGCACCACGCCGATGGTGAAGATCACCCCGCCGAGCAAAATATAGCCCAGCCAGTTGGTGGTGATGCTTAACGAGAAAATGCGCGTGATGGTCCCGCCCGGCAGGCCGAGCCGCGAGTAGAGGCGATAGCGCATGCCAATGCCGCCGACCCAGGTGCTCAGCGTCAGGTTGAAGGCGTAGCAGATAAACGACACCAGCATAACCTGACGTTTGGCCAGCTTGTGGCCGCAGTAGGCACGGCCCAGCAGGTCATAACAGCCGTACATCAGGTAGCTGACAATAACCAGCCCCACAGCGCCCAGCAGCACCATCCGGTTATAGTTGCGGATGACTTTCCACACCTCTTCCCAGTCAACTTTCTGCGCGTAGACCACCAGCAGAACCGCGACCGCAATAAAAAATAGCCAGGTCAGGATCTTTTTTGCCAGCCGCCAGCGTGGATGCGATTTCGACATCAGGGTTTGCCTCCGTCTTCCGCTTCAATACGGTCCTGGGTTTCCATTTCGGGTTGTACCGGCGGGTCCACCTGCGCAAGCTTAGGCGTATGCGCCGGCAGCCAGCCGACCATGGCCGGGAAATGACGCAGAAAGTGGAACACCACCACGCTGATGCCCAAGTTCCACCAGGTGCGTTTGGGGACCATGGACTCGTCCACGCGCACGCAGTCGTTAACGATCAGCGCCTGCAGGTTATCCCGCAGGGTCTGATTAAACTGGCGATCGTGAATGATCAGGTTAGCTTCGAGATTGAGCGATAAGCTCAGCGGATCGAGATTACTGGAACCCACGGTGGCCCAGTGATCGTCCATCAGCGCCACTTTGCCGTGCAGCGGTCGGCGGCGATATTCGTAGATCTGTACGCCGCCCTTCACCAGATAGTTATACAGCAGGCGTGCGCCCACTTTGACAATCGGCATATCCGGCTCGCCCTGCACAATCAGCTTCACGCGTACCCCGCGTCGGGCCGCATTGCGCATGGCGTGCAGCAGGCGATAGCCCGGGAAAAAGTAGGCGTTGGCGATGATGACCTCGCGCTTCGCGTTGGCGAGCATCTTGAGATAATGACGTTCAATGTCGTCCCGGTGCTCGCCGTTATCCCGCCAGACGAAAAGGGCCTGCGCTTCGCCGGGCTTCCGGTTCTCTTCCGGGCGATGGCGGCGTCTCCACCATCGGCGAACGGCCTCTTTACCCGGAAGGTTCTCCAGCTCAAACAGTAAGATGTCCTGCACCACCGGGCCTTCAATGCGAATGGCGTAGTCCTGCTTCGCCTCCGGGCCGTAGTCGGACATATGCTCAGCGGAGTAGTTAATGCCGCCGACAAACGCCACCGTCTCATCCACCACCACAATTTTGCGGTGCATCCGGCGGAAAAGATTGGTCCGCATGCCGAACAGGCGAGGGCCGGGATCGTAGTAGCGGAACACCACGCCCGCAGCGGTCAACTCATTCACAAACGTATCGCTGAGATCCGGCGAGCCATAGCCATCAAGCAGCACTTCAATTTTGACGCCGCGCCGGGCGGCGCGCAGCAGCACGCCGTGCAGCTGTTTGCCGACGTCGTCTTCGAACCAGATAAAGGTTTCGAGGATCACCTTCTGCTGTGCATGGTCAATCGCTTTAAACACGGCCGGATAATACTCGTCCCCGTTGACCAGCAGCGTGATTCGGTTGCCTTCCTGCCAGGAACATTTCATAGGTGGATCTCCGCGCTGAGCGGGGCATGGTCGGAAAGATGTCGCCAGTTAAGGAGCGCCAGGGCGGTCGGGCTGCTGGCGTGGGCATTTTTCACGTAGATGCGGTCAAGCCGAAGCAGCGGGAAACGGACCGGGAAGGTGCGCGCAGGCCTGCCGTTGGCGCGAGTAAAAATCTCTTCTAGCCCGGCATCTACTTTCAACGGATGGTTTGCTCGCTGTCGCCAGTCGTTGAAATCGCCCGCTACCACCACAGGTTCGCCTTCGGGAAGGGCGTTGGCCCATTCGGCCAGCATTTTCAGCTGCGCCTGACGATGGGCTTCGCGAAGGCCCAGGTGAACACAGCCGACATGGACAGGTCGCTCGAGGTCTGGCGGCGTAATGCGGCAGTAAAGCAGGCCGCGTTTTTCGCTTTCCCCGACGGAGACGTCGCGGTTTTCGTAATGTTCAATGGGGTAGCGGGACAGCACCGCGTTTCCGTGATGCCCTTCCGGATAGACCGCGTTGCGGCCATAGGCGTAGTCACTCCACATGGTGTCGGCCAGAAATTCATAGTGCGGCGTGTCGGGCCAGTTCTCAAAGTGGAGCGGATGCACTTCGTGTGCGCCCATCACCTCCTGCAGGCAGACAATATCCGCGCTGACGGTGCGTACCGCGTCGCGCAGCTCCGGTAAAATGAAGCGGCGGTTAAATGCTGTGAAGCCCTTATGAATGTTTATCGTCAGCACCTTAAGCGAGAAATGCTGCATTTTTTGAGTCATAAGCTCCTTCCTGAGTGACTATCCCAATGAAAATAAAGTGTAGTCGTCGTCACAAAAAGATGCGGCGTTACGGAATTTTCCGTAAAGTGCGGTAGTCTGATTAAGCAGAGAAAAATCCTTCAGGAGAGAAGCCATGAAGTGGCAACAACGTGTTCGTGTCGCAACTGGCCTGAGTTGCTGGCAGATAATGTTGCATTTACTGGTCGTGGCCGTACTGGTGATGGGCTGGATGAGCGGCACGCTGGTGCGTGTTGGCCTGGGGCTATGCGTCCTTTATGGCGTCACCGTGCTGTCGATGCTGTTCTTGCAGCGCCACCATGAAGCGCGCTGGCGCGAGGTGGGTGATGTGCTCGAAGAGCTCACCACCACCTGGTATTTTGGCGCGGCGATGATCGTGCTTTGGCTGCTGTCGCGCGTGCTGCAAAACAACCTGCTGCTGGCCCTGGCCGGTCTGGCTATCCTCGCAGGGCCTGCGGTCGTCTCGCTGCTGACCAAAGAGAAAAAGCTACGCAATGTTGCGTCTAAACATCGCGTACGCCACTGAGCCCGTCGTGGCCGCTATGACCAGTAGCGGCCACAAACTTCCCCAGACAATATCCAGACTCGCATCCTTCAGATAGATTTGCTTGGTGATGTCCGTAAAGTGCCGAATCGGGTTTACCCACGTCAGATCCTGAAGCCACACCGGCATGTTCTCGACGGGTGAAACATACCCCGAGAGCAAAATCGCGGGCATCATAAAGACGAACACCCCGATAAACGCCTGCTGCTGCGTCGAGCAGAGCGCCGAGATCAGCAGTCCAAACCCCACCAGCGACAGCCCGTAAATGACCATCGTGAAGTAAAACAGCGCCAGCGAACCGGCGAACGGGATCTGGTAGGCCCAAATTCCCACCCCCAGCACGATGGTGGCCTGAAACGTCGCGACGATCAGCGCCGGGACCGCTTTGCCGACGAAAATTTGCCAGGTGGCGAGCGGGGAGACCAGCAGCTGGTCCAGCGTGCCCTGTTCGCGCTCGCGGGCGACGGAAAGGGAAGTCACGATCATCACCCCGATAGTGGTTATCATGGCGATCAGCGACGGCACCACGAACCACTTGTAGTCCAGGTTCGGGTTGTACCAGTTACGCACCACCAGCTCGCTGTTGTTGGGCTTCGGTTTGCCGTCCATCAGCTCCTGCTGGTAATCCTTCACCACCTGCTGCAGGTAGTTGGCCGCTATCTGGGCGCTGTTGGAGTTACGCCCGTCGAGGATCAGCTGCATCGGCGCGGTCTGGAAGGTATCCAGATTGCGGGAGAAATCCGCCGGGAACCGCACCAGCAGCAGCGCTTTTTGCGTGTCGATGGTGGGCTGGATCTCCTGCGGGCTTTTCAGCAGCAGGATGTGGGTAAAGGCTTTTGCACGCGCAAAGCGCTGCGTCAGCTCGACGGAATGTTTGCCGTTATCTTCGTTGTAAATGGCAATGGTGGCGTTGGTCACCTCAAGGGTGGCGGCAAACGGGAACAGTAAAACCTGGATCAGCACCGGCAAGACCAGAATGGCGCGGGTTTGCGGCTCGCGCAGCAGGGATTGCAGCTCTTTGCGTATCAACGTCCATAATCGGTGAAACATGTTCGCTCCTTAATCCAGTCGCCGTTTGGTTTTCATCCACGTCAACCCAATAAACATCGCCGCTGACGCCATTAAAAACAGCGTGTTGACGATCAGCACCACCGGAATATTCCCCGCCAGGAACAGGCTTTGCAGCGTGCTCACAAAGTAGCGCGCCGGAATAACATAGGTCACGGTGCGGATCACCGCAGGCATACTGTCTATCTGGAAGATAAACCCGGACAGCATAATCGACGGTAAAAAGGCGGCGTTGAGGGCCACCTGCGCGGCGTTGAACTGGTTGCGGGTGATGGTGGAGATGAGCAGCCCCATGCCCAGCGTGCTGAGTAAAAACAGGCTGGTGATAAAAAACAGCACCACCAACGAGCCGCGATACGGCACGCCGAGGATAAAGACTGAGACAAGCATACAGAGCAGCATCGCCAGCATGCCGAGGAAATAGTAGGGGATGAGCTTGCACAGCAGCAGCTCGACGCGCGTCACTTCGGTAGAGAGCAGCGCCTCCATGGTCCCGCGCTCCCACTCGCGGGCGATCACCAGCGAGGTCAGGATCGCGCCAATCACCGTCATGATAATCGTCACCGCGCCCGGAATAATAAAGTGCTGGCTGATGGCGGCGGGGTTAAACCAGTAGCGCGTCTGCACGTCGATCAGCGGTTTAAATTCTTCACCCCGGTCCTCCGCGCGCTGCATCTGCCACAGCTGCCAGATCCCCTCCGCGTAGCCCTGTACAAAGTTTGCGGTGTTTGGCTCGCTGCCGTCGGTAATCACCTGGATCGGCGCGTCGGTATTCGCCCGCGCCATATTGGCGGCGAAATCCACCGGAATGACGATCAGGCCGCGAATTTTCCCGGCCTGCATTTTCTGGATCAACTCCTGCCTGTTATCGCTGATAGTGGCGTCAATGTAGGGCGATCCGGTCATGGCGTGAGTAAAGTCCAGCGCATCCTCACTCTGCTGCTCCAGCAAAATCCCGACCCGCAGCTTGCTGGAGTCCAGGTTAATGCCGTAGCCAAAAATAAACAGCAGCAGCAGGGGGATGACTACCGCAATCAGCCAGCTGCTGGGGTCACGCACGATCTGCCGCGTCTCTTTAATGCACAGCGCGCGCACCCTGCGCCAGGAAATGGCATTACTGCGCATGGGCATTCTCCTTATCCCAGTCGTGGATGAGGGTGATAAACGCTTGCTCCATGGTCGGATCCGGAACCTCATCGTCGGCGGCCTGGTTTTTCAGGTCGTCCGGGGTACCGTGGGCAATCAGCTTGCCGCGATACACCAGCCCGATGCGGTCGCAGTACTCCGCCTCGTCCATGAAGTGGGTGGTCACCATCACGGTCACCCCTTTTTCCACCATGCTGTTGATATGCAGCCAGAACTCACGGCGGGTAATGGGGTCAACGCCTGATGTCGGCTCATCAAGAAACAGAATATCCGGCTCGTGCATCAGCGAGCAGGCCAGCGCCAGCCGCTGCTTAAAGCCGAGCGGCAGCTCGTCGGTGGCGTGGGAGGCAATGTTGGTTAAGGCGAAGGCGTCGCTCATGCGGCGGATTTTCTCGTTCTGTGCCCGCCCGCGCAGGCCGTACACGCCGGAGAAAAAGCGCAGATTCTGTTCGACCGTCAGGTTGCCGTACAGCGAAAACTTCTGCGCCATATACCCGAGATGCTGGCGCGCCTTGCCGGAGCTGACCTTCAGGTCCATATCCAGCACCAGCGCCTTGCCGGACGTCGGCACCAGCAGGCCGCACATCATCTTAAAGGTGGTCGATTTTCCCGCGCCGTTCGGCCCGAGCAGGCCAAAAATCTCCCCGCGTTTTACCGAAAAATTGACGTTATCGGTAGCGGCGAAATCCCCGAACTTTTTGGTGAGGGATTTGGCTTCAATCACCGTTTCGCCCGGCGTGCCTTCCACCGTATGCAAAATGGCGGCAAGCGGCGACTCTGAGGTACCCGCGCCGCCCAGCAGGTCGATAAACGCGTCCTCAAAGCGCGGCGCGGTCTCTTCCATCTCGATCTCAGGCATGCCGGGCGCCTGGCGAATATCGTCGACGGTGGCCTCTTTTTTGAGGATCACCCGTACCGAGCGGCCCTGGATCATCCCGTCGCTGACCTGCGGCAGCCTGAGCACCCGCTGCAGCAGCCTGCGGTTAGACTCCTGCGGGCTGTGCAGCAGGAAGCTGCGCCCGGCCATGCTCTGCGTCAGCGTCGTCGGCTCGCCCTGATAAAGCAGTTCGCCTTCGTTCATCAGCAGCACGTCCCGGCACTGTTCCGCTTCGTCGAGGTAGGAGGTGCTCCAGAGGATCAGCATCCCGTCGCCCGCCAGCTCGTGCACCATCTGCCACAGTTCGCGGCGCGAAATCGGGTCTACGCCGACGCCGGGCTCGTCCAGCAGCAGCACTTTCGGCTCGCCAACCAGCGTGCAGGCCAGCCCCAGCTTCTGCTTCATCCCGCCGGAGAGCTTGCCCGCCAGCCGGTCGGTGAACGGGCCGAGGGAGGTAAACTCCAGCAGGCGCGCGAAGGTTTTCTGCCGCGTTTCGCCGGTGACGCTGCGCAGGTCGGCGTACAGGTTCAGGTTTTCCATCACCGTCAGGTCTTCATACAGGCCAAACTTCTGCGGCATATAGCCGAGCATGGCGTGAAGGGCTCCGTCATCCTCGATCGGGTCAAGGCCGAGCACGCTGGCCGTGCCTTCATCCGGCTTGAGCAACCCCGCCAGCATCCGCATCAGCGTGGTTTTACCGGCGCCGTCCGGACCGACCAGCCCGGTCACATAGCCTTTCTGGATAGTGCAGTTCAGCGGCGCGACGGCCGGTTTGTCCATTCCCGCGAAGCGTTTAACCAGATTGTTGAGCTGAATAACCGCGTCATTCATGTCGTTCCCCGTTGTTCACTTTTACGGTGACGGGCATGCCCTGACGCAGCGCGTCGTCCGCATCGGTCACGATGATGCGCAGGCGATACACGAGGTCGGTACGCAGATCAGGTGTTTCAACGGTTTTCGGCGTGAATTCGGCAGTAGGGGAGACAAAGCCCACTTTGCCGTGATACGGCTTGTCCGGGCGACCGTCGGTATAGAGCAGCAGCTCGCGGCCCGGCTGCATCTGGCCGAGGTTCGGCTCATCAACGTAGGCGCGTACCCAGACCGGACGGGTCAGGGAGAGCGTTAAGACTGTGCTGCCGGCGCTGAGCATGCTGCCCGGCTCCACGGCGCGGGTCATCAGCATGCCGTCAGACGGCGCGATTAAGGTGGTGTCGTGCAGATCCAGCTCTGCCTGAGCCAGCTGCGCCTGCGCCTGTTCAAGGCTGGCTTTCGCCTGGGCGATATCCTGCGGGCGGTTACCGGTGTGGTACTGGCTTAATTTATCCTGCGCGGACTTCAGCGTGGCCTGCGCCTGGTCGCGGGACGAGCGCGCATTTTCCAGATCGTTGGCGGAAATGGTGCGGCTTTTCCACAACCCCTGCTGGCGCGCGTAGAAGTTCTGCGCGTAGTCATAGGCGGCTTGCGCCTGCTTAACGGTGGCGGCGGCCTGGGCGATCTCTTCGTCGCGATAGCCTGCCAGCATCAGGTCATACTGCGCCTGGGCGACGGACACCCCCGCTTTGGCCTGCAGCAGCGCATTCTCATAGGACGCTTTATCCAGCATCCCCAGCGTCTGCCCGCTTTTAATGGCATCGCCTTCGTCAACGCTCAGCGAGGCGAGACGACCGCCCACGCGGAAGCTCATGTTCACCGTGCGAATATCCACGTTACCGTACAGCGTCAGGCCTTTATCCTGATGGCTCTGATACCACAGCCATCCACCGACTCCGGCAGCAAGCAAAACAACAACCACCAGAATGATGGCGACAGGTTTTTTCATGACTTCAGGCTCCTTTGCGTTAAGCCTTGCAGGATTAGATCGACGTGACAGGCGATGACCTTACTAATCTGCGCGGCTTTATCCTCATCAAATTGTGTCCAGCCGGTGCGTAACAGGATGGTTTCCCTGCCCAGACGGAAGGCAAGAATTTCACCCAGCAGGGCGTGGGTATGCAAAATTGTCTCGGTATCACTGGCGTCCCGCCCGGTATAGGCGGCGATCAGCCGGGTCAGGTGCGAGTGCATTGGCTCAATCACCCGATCGTGTACCCGCTGGTAGGCGACGGTCGGGGAGAGCTGCTCCCGGGAGATAAACTTGCTCAGGTTGAGCGTATCGTCGTGCGTCAGCAGGCGGATCATATCGTGGCAGGCATTGAGAATAAGCTGGCGAACGGCGGCGCGATCGGGCGACGGCTGGCCGAGCAGCGCGGTGGCTTCCTCAACGTGCGGGTGAAACTGCGTGCCGATAAAATCGGCGATCCACTCGGCGCAGGCGAGGTATAAATCCTCTTTTGAGCCAAAATAGTAGGTAATCGCCGCAATGTTCTGCCCGGCCAGCGCGGCAATATCGCGGGTGGTGGCATGCAGCCCGTACTCACCAAACTGCGCCAGCGCGGCGGCGATAAGCTGATTTTTGGCCTGTTCACCTTTGGTTGTGGTGGGGGTCGTATTCATGGCGGCATTAAGAATTAATCAATCGATTGATTAAGATTATGCCTGATTCACGCTAACGTCGAGGGAACGCTGAGGGATATTTTATGCGCCACGTCACAAAAGCTGCTACACTCCGCTCCTTCGCGACATTGTGGTTTTTGTCCTCCCCTATTCGTTATATCTCCCTGAAAACTACACCTGTGATGGTCGGGGCGGTTCGGAGTTTTTATGTCTTTTGATTCCCTTGGCCTGAACCCGGAAATTCTGCGCGCGATCGCAGAGCAGGGCTACGTTGAGCCAACCCCAATCCAGCAGCAGGCGATCCCCGCCGTTCTTCAGGGCCGTGACCTGATGGCGAGCGCCCAGACCGGTACCGGCAAAACCGCGGGCTTTACCCTGCCGCTGCTGGAACTGCTGGTAAAAAACCAGCCGCACGCCAAAGGCCGTCGTCCTGTCCGCGCCCTGATCCTTACCCCAACCCGCGAGCTGGCGGCGCAGATTGGTGAGAACGTGCGTGACTATAGCCGCTATCTCAACATTCGTTCGCTGGTGGTTTTCGGCGGGGTAAGCATCAACCCGCAGATGATGAAGCTGCGCAGCGGCGTCGACGTTCTGGTTGCGACTCCAGGTCGCCTGCTGGATCTGGAGCACCAGAATGCGGTGAAGCTGGACCAGGTTGAAATTCTGGTGCTGGACGAAGCCGACCGCATGCTCGACATGGGCTTTATCCACGATATTCGTCGCGTGCTGGCCAAGCTGCCTGCGCGTCGTCAGAACCTGCTCTTCTCCGCGACCTTCTCCGACGAGATCAAGGCGCTGGCGGAAAAGCTGCTGCATAACCCGCTGGAAGTGGAAGTGGCGCGCCGCAACACCGCCTCCGAGCAGGTGACGCAGCACGTTCACTTTGTGGATAAAAAGCGCAAGCGGGAACTGCTCTCCCAGATGATCGGCCAGGGCAACTGGCAGCAGGTGCTGGTCTTTACCCGCACCAAGCACGGCGCCAACCACCTGGCGGAACAGCTGAACAAAGACGGCATTCGCAGTGCGGCGATCCACGGCAACAAGAGCCAGGGCGCGCGTACCCGTGCGCTGGCTGAGTTCAAATCCGGCGACATCCGCGTGCTGGTGGCGACCGACATCGCCGCCCGTGGCCTTGACATTGAAGAGCTGCCGCACGTGGTGAACTACGAGCTGCCAAACGTGCCGGAAGATTACGTTCACCGTATCGGCCGTACCGGCCGCGCGGCGGCAACCGGTGAAGCGCTCTCTCTGGTCTGCGTGGACGAGCACAAGCTGCTGCGCGACATCGAGCGCCTGCTGAAGAAAGAGATCCCGCGCATCGAAACCCCGGGTTACGAAGTGGATCCGTCGATCAAAGCCGAGCCGATTCAGAACGGTCGTCAGGGCGGCGGTGGACGTGGTCAGGGCGGCGGCGGTCGCGGTCAGCAGCCGCGTCGTGCCGAAGGCGGCGCGCCGAAATCATCCGGCAAACCGCCGCGTCGTAACAACGACAGCAAACCGGCGGGTGAAAACCCGTGGCGCAGCGGCGAAGGGAAACCGGCAGGAGAAGGGCAGCGTCGACGCCGCCCGCGCAAGCCTGCTAACCCGCAGTAATCTGGAAGCCCGGTCGTAAAGCCGGGCTTTTCTTTTTGCGGCAGCGAAGAGAAAGTGCCACAATAGTGGCTGTTTATACAGTATTTCAGGTTTTCCAATGGCTTTAACCGCTGCGCTCAAGGCGCAAATTGGCGCATGGTATAAGGCGCTACAGCAGCAGATCCCCGACTTTATCCCCCGAGCGCCGCAACGGCAGATGATTGCTGACGTGGCAAAAACGCTCGCCGGGGACGACGGGCGACATCTGGCGATTGAAGCCCCAACCGGCGTCGGGAAAACCCTGTCGTATCTCATTCCCGGCATCGCGATTGCGCGGGAAGAGGACAAAACGCTGGTGGTCAGCACCGCCAACGTGGCGCTGCAGGACCAGATCTTCAGCAAGGATTTACCCCTGCTGCGCAAAATCATCCCCGACCTGCGGTTTACGGCAGCCTTTGGGCGCGGGCGTTATGTATGCCCGCGCAACCTGGCGGCGCTGGCCAGCAGCGAGCCGAATCAGCAGGATCTGCTCGCGTTTCTGGATGACGAGCTAACGCCAAACAATAAGGCCGAGCAGGAGCAGTGTGCAAAACTCAAAGTCGAGCTCGACGGCTATAAGTGGGACGGCCTGCGGGATCACACCAGCCAGGCCATCAGCGACGACCTGTGGCGCAGGCTCAGCACCGACAAAGCCAGCTGCCTGAACCGCAACTGTCACTACTACCGCGAGTGCCCGTTCTTTGTCGCCCGGCGCGAGATTCAGGAGGCGGAGGTTGTGGTCGCAAACCACGCGCTGGTGATGGCGGCGCTGGAGAGCGAAGCGGTGCTGCCGGAGCCCAAAAACCTGCTGCTGGTGCTCGACGAAGGCCACCATCTGCCGGACGTGGCGCGGGATGCGCTGGAGATGAGCGCCGAAATCACCGCTCCGTGGTTCCGCCTGCAGCTGGATCTCTTCTGCAAGCTGGTAGCGACCTGCATGGAGCAGTTCCGCCCGAAAACCACGCCGCCGCTGGCGGTGCCGGAGCGGCTGAGCGACCACTGTGAAGAGGTCTATAGCCTCATTTCATCCCTGAACAACATCCTGAATCTTTATCTTCCAGCAACCCAGGAAGCCGAACACCGCTTTGCGATGGGTGAGCTACCGGAAGAGGTGATGGAGATCTGCCAGCAGCTGGCGAAACATCTGGAAAAGCTGCGCGGGCTGGCGGAGATGTTCTTAAACGATCTCAGCGAGAAAACCGGCTCGCATGACGTGGTGCGTCTGCACCGCGTTCTGCTGCAGATGAACCGCGCGCTGGGGATGTTCGAAGCGCAGAGCAAGCTCTGGCGGCTGGCCTCGATGGCGCAGGCGTCCGGCGCGCCGGTCACCAAATGGGCCACCCGCGACGTGCGGGACGGGCAGGTGCACCTCTTTTTCCACTGCGTGGGCATCCGCGTGGCCGATCAGCTGGAAAAGCTGATCTGGCGCAGCGTGCCGCACGTGGTTGTCACCTCTGCCACGCTGCGTTCCCTGAACAGCTTCTCAAGGCTGCAGGAGATGAGCGGGCTAAAAGAGAAAGCGGGCGACCGTTTCGTGGCGCTGGACTCGCCGTTTAACCACTGCGAGCAGGGCAAGCTGGTCATTCCGCGCATGAAATTCGAGCCGCTCATCGACAACGAAGAGCAGCACATCGCGGAAATGGCGGCCTACTTCCGCGAGCAGGTCGAGAGTAAAAAGTACCCCGGTATGCTGGTGCTGTTTGCCAGCGGGCGGGCGATGCAGCGTTTCCTCGAACACGTCACCGATCTGCGTTTACTCCTGCTGGTCCAGGGGGATCAGCCGCGCTACCGGCTGGTGGAAACCCACCGTAAGCGCATTGATAACGGCGAGCGCAGCGTGCTGGTGGGGTTGCAGTCGTTTGCTGAAGGTCTGGATTTGAAAGGCGACTACCTGACGCAGGTGCATATCCATAAAATCGCCTTCCCGCCTATCGATAGCCCGGTGGTGATCACCGAGGGGGAGTGGCTGAAAAGCCTCAACCGCTATCCGTTTGAGGTGCAGAGTTTGCCTGCGGCGTCGTTTAACCTGATTCAGCAGGTCGGGCGCTTGATTCGTAGCCACGGCTGCTGGGGCGAGGTGGTGATTTATGACAAACGTCTGCTCACCAAAAATTACGGCCAACGGCTCCTGAACGCGCTGCCGATCTTCCCGATCGAACAGCCGGAAGTGCCCGAGGTAAAAAAACCGCCGGTCAAACTGACCGCAGGGCGCAAGAAAAGCCTCCGTGCTAAGGGGCGCGGTCCTACTGGTAAATGAAGGTCACCTGCACCACGCTGCTGAACGTTCCTGCCGTGACCGGCAATGAGGTGGCGTAATAGCGGGCGGCCAGCGGGAAATCCGCCGTGTGATTGTCCTGGTTGATCAACACGCTGAAGCTGGCGTCCGGGGCAAGCGAGATCTGATCCTGCGGGTCGGCAAGCTCCAGCGCCAGTCCTTTCGCTGTTCCGGTGCTGGCGAATTTAGTCGGATGAATACTGTCTGGCTGACCGTGAAAGGTGGCCGTGGCCAGCACGGAAGTGGTGGGGCATTTCGACAGGGTTAAGTCGAATGAATGCCATTGTCCGGTATCGCCCACGTCCTTAAAATCGCCGGTATTCGCTTTGCCCAGATTGACCGTCAGGTTCTGGCTGGTGCTGTCTACCTGGCAGGCGTTGGCGTAAATGTTTCCGCGAATATCGAGCTGAATCTCTTCCGCCAGGCTCTGGCTGGCGACTCCAAGGAGTAAAAGGGCTAATAAGGTTTTCATTTGTAGGCCACCGTAATGGTTGCGACGGCATTCGCCGTTCCGGGCGTCACCTCCGAACTGGTTTGTTCGTAAGAGACGCTGAAGGGATATTGCGAGCGGATATTGGCATAGGCGGTAAAGGTATCCATGTATTGCCCGAAAACAGGCATCTGACCGTTAAAGAGCATTCTCACCCCCACGCCGGTCGCCACGCCGTTTTCCGGCGTTAATTTGATCACGCCAGGAAAATTCGTTTCATAGCCATTGGCGCTGGTGACCATCATTTCCGGCTGTACATCCTGATCGCAGAGCATGTCGATATTGAATACCGACTGGGAGACCAGGGTTCCCGGACCGGTAAAACGGCTCACCGGAAAATCCCCCAGCGTGACGGTCAGAGATTTGGGTGATACGGTGCAGGTGACTGCTTTAACCACCACGTTACCTGAGTAGGAGAGGGTGTTTGGATAACTCAAGCTTTCTACTTGCTCAACACCAAAGCCAAATTGTGTGTTACTGGATGTGAGTGTACCGGCGGTTACCACCTCGCTGGTTTTCACCAGTTCCAGCGAGACGTCGAAGCTAAACGCAAATGAACCATCGCTACCGCTCGAATCAGACACTTGACCCACAGAAGACTTAGTTGTGCAGATTTGGTCTGCTGCTCCCATCACACGCTCCCCTTTACTGTTTCGGAGCGACACGCCGATCCCGGCAACACCCGACTCATAAACACCAGGGATATTGGGAGTCTCTCTACCCAGACCGTGGTAACAGGCAATGATCTGACGGCCTGCGTCTTCGGCTGTATAGCAGCCCCCCGCAATGTGAGCCGAACGTTCCGTTCCCGGGATGGTCTCTCCCACGGGAAGGCTGGTAGGCACTGAAATAGACGCTAACGATAGCAGCGCTGGTAAATTTGGTGAGACACAGTTGGCCTTTGCGTGCGGCATGAAGAGTGCTGCCGTCGCCAGAACTAAAAGTAAGAAAAACGATTTTGCTATCTGCATTCTGATCGGTCCGGTGTTAATCAGTGACACTGCGCGGCAGCGTTAATAATGTTGGTGTCATCCTTCTCTTGCGTCAGGGCGTAATCGGCGACGCAATGCTCGCTCGCCTCCTTGCCCCACGAAACGAAAAGGCGTCCTTGCTGCGGCAGTCCGGTGAGATACACCAGGCCGTCGTTACCGACGATAAATTCGCTGCTCTTGTCTTCCGTGGTGACCGTTGCGCCAAAGGGCAGCGGTTTGTCTTTCCAGGCCAGCGTCATTAAGACGCGGTTGCCCACGCGAGTATCGAAGCTGGCGCGAACTATCGCGCCGCGCGTTGGTGTCACCGTCTGCGAGGCGTGTGTCACGTCGGCATCGTCTGGCAGCGTCTCGGTATCCAGCGAAATTGGGTTGTGACGCCACGGAGTGACAAAGGGCACCAGCGTATAGCCGCGATAGTCCGTTTCCACGCCCGTCTGGTTGGCAACGTGCGTGCCGTGCGTTCCCGGCGCTTTAATCAGCACCACGGTTTCGCCCAAGGTCTGACCAAAGGTGACGCCGTCAGAGTGGGCGACGATGCCGCCCTGGATCCCGGCGTTCACGGTGTACTGATGGCTGTCCTGGCTTACGCCGCCGCGCACTTCACCGTAGGTGCCTTTGTAATCCGCATTCATACTGGTGGAGGTGTTGTTATTAGCGCTGTCCAGTCCCTGCTGAACGTTCCAGCTCAGCTTGTCTCCCTCCAGCGCGGTACCATTCAGGCCCAGGTTGTGGGTGGTGCCGTCTTTACCGTTGTTCAGGCTGTAGTTTGCCCAGGTGTTAGGCAGCCAGCGGTCGAGCGGAACCGACACGTTAAGGCCGATTTGTCGGTCATAGCTGATGGATTTACCGTCTTCGTCCGTGTCGTCGCTGTTTTTATTGATGCTGTAGCTCAGGCTATAGCTCACGCCGTGCCAGCTATTGTTGTAGTTAACGCTCAGGGAGGTCATATCCTGACGCTGGCTCCAGTAACTCTCTTTCACCAGGCTTAGCGTCACCGAACCCCACTTGTCGCCCAGCGTCTGGTCGACGGTGGCCTCCGCCCGTGCGCGGCGCTGCTGTGGAGCGGACCAGTCGTTTGCACTGGTCCAGGACTCCATGGTGTCCTGCAGGGTGTAAAAGCCTTTGCTGTTGTAGCGATAACCCGCCAGCGAAAAGTGAGTGCCGGTCGCGATAAAATTTTTGCTGTAGCGCAGACGAAGGGATTGCCCTTTGCTGGTTTTGCGCTTTTTCAGTAACGCTTTGGCGCGGGTAACGTCTACGGAGAACGCGCCGAGGTCTCCAACGTTTTTCCCTGCGCCGAGCGCAGCGGAGTGGTAATGCGAACTCTGCTGAGTACCGCCGTAAACGGTGACGCCGTGTGGCAGGCCATAGATGGCGCTGCCCTGGGCGAAAGGGGTCTTCTCAACCTCTTTATCATATGAACGGTAGCGCCCTGCAGCGACGCTGTACTTGAGGTGTTTTTCCCGCTGCAGCACCGGCACGGAGGCAAACGGCACCACGAAATGACTCTCGCTGCCGTCGGTCTCTTTTACCGTGACGTTCAGATCGCCGCTGCTGCCGGTGGGGTAGAGATCGTTAATCTCAAACGCGCCGGGGGCGACGGTGTTTTGGTAGATAACGTAGCCATTCTGGCGAACCACCACCTGGGCGTTACTGTGCGCCGTACCGCGTACCACCGGGGCATACCCGCGCTCGCTGTCCGGCAGCATGTCGCTTTCGGTAGCCAGCTGCGCGCCAGTGTAAGAGACACTGTCGAAAACGTCGGCCTGGGTGCTGCTCTGTCCCACGGTCAGCTCGCTCTTCAGCCCCACGATATCGCGCTGGGCATAGGTATAGACCGGGGTCAGCTTGCCGTCGCCCTGACCGCCATCCGAATTGTGGTTCCAGGTGCTGTAATTTCGCACGCGCCAGGCACCGGTGTTAAAACCGGGGCGCAGGTTAATAAACTGGCTGCTGTTGTCCGCTTTTCCATGCTGGCGGGCGTGGCTTTGGCTGGCGTTAACGCTATAGTTCAGGATGCCCGCGGTGATCCCTTCGTCATACTCTTTCGGATCGATGTAGCCGCGAGGCACCTGGCCCAGCGCCGACTGGGGAATACTCAGCAGTAGTTGCTGGTTTTTGATGCGGAAAGTCGCCGAGGCCGAAGGGATGGCGCTGAGATCCGCGCATTCCCCTTTTGCCGCCAGCTTTGGATAATCTTTGGTTTTGATGCCCAGATGCGTTAATTCATCCAGACTCAGGCATGGCTGCAGGGAATCATCTCCCTGCGCATCTTTTTGTAATGTAAAAAGGACGTCACGGGTGTCGATTTTATTGTTATTGACGAACATCGTGACCTGATATTTACCTGGCGCCTGACCGGGACCGTTTTCATAAACAGAGAGATCGGTCTTTGCCTGCTCTGGATTATCAATATCCAGCAGGGCAGGGTTAAAATAATCATTAGCGTGGGCCTGCAGCGCGCAGCATGTCACCGCTATCCCACAAAAAGTGGGCAGCATTTCACGCAGTCGACGTAATAGCGGCTTAGTTGTGCTGTACATGATTATCCAGGCGTTGAATAGAGTATTAACGAACGGATGCAGACCAGGTTTTACTGATGCTTCCGTAATCGTTAATGACCGACCAGCTTACGGTGTTACCGCTCATATTTGCCGGAAGGGCAAAGCGGGTAGAGGTATCTGGCACAGCCCAGGTAGCTTTTGCCACTTTTTGGCCGTTCAGCGTTACGCTCTGGAAATTCATATAGAAAGGCGTGGGGTTGTTTACCACCAGATCATTGCCTTCGCGGTGCCATTCTAGTTTATCAGCCACTGCTTCAGGTTTGCCTTTAATCGATGCAGGGCGATACAGCAATTTAATACGGGTATTAATGGCTATTTGTAATGTATTAACGCCCTCTTCATGGCTTGAAGAAGGAATGGCTTTAATATTTAACCAGTATAACGACTCGCGATCTTCTGGCATATTTCCGCCGGTGCGCACCACGCGCAGCACGTTATCTTCTTTAGCGTTCAGACGGAACAGAGGCGGGGTAATCAGAAATGGCGCTTTACCGCCTTTTTTCAAACCGGTATCCACCCAGGACTGTACCAGATAGTTAATATCATCCGGATTGGAAATCCCAATCGAAGACTCTTTGTTCTCTCCCTGATAAACCAGTCGGGTGCCATTAATAATCACACCTGCGTGGGCTGTTACTGCAGTCAGTAAAAGTGCGCTTAATAAATAACTGTGTCGCATAAATCTGTCTCAAAGAAAGAGGAGATATTAACCTTCGCGTGAAGGCGAATATCTCCTTATTGAACGTGTCAGTTATAAATAACTGTAAAAGTAGACGCTGAGTTAGCCTGGCCGGCAGTGATCGATGCCTGAGTCTGTATATAACGTGCGCCAAACTCCAGATTATTTACCGTCGTGCCAGCAGCTAAAGGATACTGCTTTGAAGGCGTATATAAACTGACGGGCTGTTCGGAAGAATCAACCAGCTGAATCGCCACGCCAGTTGCCGTCGTCGCACCCGGGGTCAAGGCCAGCGTGGTGTTATTATCCGCATCTGGCGTACCGCCGAAGTTGATGGCTGCAGATGTGACCGTTTCCGGGCAGTTTTTTAACTGAATATCAAATTTCGTTAAGGTGCTGGTAGAGCCTGCGCCGGTAAACGCTGTTTTGGAGACTTTGCCCAGCGCAACATTCAGCGGACTGCTTAAGCCGTTAACCACCTGACAGGCGGAATCGATAATTTCACCTGTGAAGTTAATTTGCCCTTCACCGGTGGATGCTGCGAAAGAAGATGCAGAGCATCCCAAAGCGGCAGCAATGAATATACCTAAAGTGACTTTTTTCATATTTAAACCTGTATGTTTCTCCTTTCGACATCTGCATCCCGCATTATTCGAAGTTATGTCTCAACTACTCACCGCTGGCTATTTAATCAGATAATTCAGGCCGGGAAAGGTCCCGCGCGGCTTCCAAATAATTCAATTAATTCTTGAAAAATAATTTTTCTTACTAAAACAACTGATTATAAAAAACCGCAGAGTGGGCAAAAAAACTAACAGCGGAGTCATCATCAGGGCTATATTGTTGATAACCTGCTGTAAGGAGAAATGTCGTGGATTATCGTAAAATTATCAAAGAGGTAGGCAGAGGCAAAAACCACGCCCGCGATCTGGACCTTGAAACCGCGCGTGCGCTTTATACCCGCATGCTTAACGGCGAGGTACCGGAGCTGGAGCTGGGCGGTATTCTTATTGCGCTGCGTATCAAAGGCGAAGGTGAAGCGGAGATGCGCGGTTTCTATGATGCCATGCAGGCGCAAACGCTGCGCTTAACGCCGCCGGTGGCGAAACCGATGCCGATTGTGATCCCGAGCTATAACGGCGCGCGCAAGCAGGCAAACTTAACCCCGCTGCTCGCTATCCTGTTACACAAGCTGGGGTTCCCGGTGGTGGTGCACGGCGTTAGCGAAGATCCCACTCGCGTGCTGACGGAGACCATTTTCGGGATGCTGGGCATCGAGCCAACGCGTCATGCCGGCCAGGCGCAGGCGAAGCTGGATGGTCATCAGCCTGTTTATATCCCGGTCGGCACGCTCTGCCCGCCGCTGGAAAAGCAGCTCGATATGCGCTGGCGCATGGGCGTGCGCAACAGCGCACACACGCTGGCGAAACTGGCCACGCCGTTTGGTGAAGATGCCGCCCTGCGTCTTTCCAGCGTCTCGCACCCGGAATACGTGGCGCGCGTGGGGCAGTTCTTTGAGGCAATTGGCGCAAGGGCGTTGCTGATGCACGGAACGGAAGGAGAGGTTTATGCGAACCCGCAGCGCTGCCCGCAGGTGATGCTGATTGATTCTGCAGGCACGCGCGCCATTCTTGAGCGCGGGGAAGAGAATACCGGTGTGATACTGCCTGAGGCAAAAGATCCCCATACTACAGCCCACTGGATTGAGCAGTGCCTTGCCGGAAATGTTCCTGTTCCGCATTCGATCAAGCTGCAGATGGCCTGCTGTTTGCTGGCTACCGGAGAAGTGGAATCCGTTCAGGCCGGGCTTGAACGCGTGGCGCAGGCGTTTTAGACAAAAAAAAGCCCGTCCAGTGGCGGACGGGCAAGCAAGGGTAACAACAACAGGGTCAATGAGGGTGGAGCAGCTCACCAGAGGGTATGGCGAGGGTACAGCATTCATTCAGTCGATTATTTGTAGATAACCGCGGTACCGCTCAGCTTGTTATTGCCGTTAGCGGAAGTAATGGTGTATCCGCTTGCACCGGCAGCAGCGGCTTTCTCAGCCAGTTTGGCTTCCAGACCGTCCAGGGTGGTGGCGCCATCAGCACTGACCACACCAACTTTGTTCATGTTCTGTGCCTGAGTAGAAGAGACAGGCTCTACGGCGAAAGCGCCGAAAGACAGAGCGGACAGGGCAACAGCAGCTACAGCATATTTGATGGTTTTCATAATTAATCTCTCGCAGGTGTTTCTGTTAAGGGGACGATGTTCCGTCGATGTGATAAGTATCACGGTTTTTTACGAGAGATAAAATCGAAGAGAATTGACGTGGTTGCTCAAAAAAATTGAATGACAAATAACTTATTGAATATTAATAAATTCAAAGCACCCCTTTACACTTCTTGCGGATGCGCTTTACAGAAGCGATACGAAGGGCACGTTTTGCTACGCGTCTGGCTAAAAACCGTGAGCGTAAAGGAACGTGCAGGCTCGGTTAGCCTGGGTAAAGCAAAGTCAACGTAACTGGCTGTCTTTCGAACCTCTGCGATTATATCCCGAGCGTGATGCATTTTTTGAATCTTTATGCTGCTGGCAGGCAATGCAAAGCCGTACGCCGGGAATGGCTTTTCGGCGCGCCTCCGGGATAGGTTCTCCGCATTCTTCGCATTCCGTTAAGCTCTCGCCGCGCGGAATTTCACCGCGGGCACGCGCAACCGCATCTTCAATTGTACTGTTGATCTGTTCGTTAACAGCGTCGTCATTTGCCCAGCCGGAAGCCATAGCGTCCTCCTGAAATCGGTTTAGGCCATACGTTTACTATGGGGTTAAAAAATGAACAATCAAGGCGAAGGGAGAAGAGAACTGCACCCGTTGGGCAGATGCAGTCTTGTGGAAGAGACAGGTTATTTATAGATAGTCGCAGTGCCGTACATATGGTTATCTCCGCCAGCGGAGTTCACCACGAATCCTTTTGCACCTTCCTGACGGGCTTTTTCGGCGAGTTTAGCCTGTAGGTCGTCAAGGTTACTGGCACGGCTTACCGAAACGGTGCCCGCAGGGCGTAGCTGGCTGGTGTCAGTACTCTGGGTCAGCGACTGGACGGCCATGGCAGAGAAGGACGCGGTCGCCAGGGCGGCTGCGATAACAGCAAGGGTCAGGTACTTTTTCATAATCACATCCTCATGAGGAAACAACAGGTGATTCCCTTTAAGTTTAGAAGCCTGACGAGTGTGACTTAGCGCAAATATTTGATGATGATCTGCTTATTTTTTGAACGATATAAATTGACAATTCGCTGACGGATCATAGACATAAAGGTGTTTGATTTATGGCTATTTTTTGAACGCCGCAGAGAAAGATTTACCGTTGGGCCAGCAAAGGGTATCTTACGCCGCTGTTTAAAGGAGAATGCCATGACTGCCCAAAAGCCGGGATTGCACCCGCGAAATCGCCACCGCAGCCGCTACGACATGAACGCGTTATGCCTGAGCTGCCCGCCGCTGCAGGACTATCTTGTTCAGACCCCAGCGGGTGAGCCTTCGGTCAACTTTGCCGACCCGCAGGCGGTTAAAATGCTGAACAAAGCCCTGCTGGCGCATTTTTACGGTGTGGCTCACTGGGATATTCCGGAAGGCTTTCTCTGTCCACCCGTGCCGGGCCGCGCGGATTACGTTCATCACCTTGCCGACCTTCTTGCCGAAGGCAATGAGGGTGTCGTTCCACAGCAGGCCACCATTCTGGATATTGGCACCGGGGCGAACCTGATTTACCCGCTGATCGGGGCGCATGAATATCAGTGGCGCTTTACCGGAAGCGAAATCGGTGACGAGGCCTTTGCCAGCGCCCAGGCGATTATCAGCGCTAACCCGGGATTAAGCCGCGCCATTCGCCTGCGTCGTCAGAAAGACGCGGCGTCGATCTTCAACGGCATTATTCACAAAAATGAAAGCTATGACGCCACGATGTGCAACCCGCCGTTCCATGATTCGGCGGCATCGGCCCGTGCGGGCAGCGAGCGCAAGCGCCGTAACCTGGGTCAGGCTGAAGACGCCGCGCTGAACTTCGGCGGACAGCAGCAGGAGCTCTGGTGTGACGGGGGCGAAGTGGCGTTTATCCTGCGCATGATTGCGGAAAGTAAACAGTTTGGCCGTCAGGTGAAGTGGTTCACGACGCTGGTTTCCCGCGGGGATAACCTGCCGCCGCTCTACCGCGCGCTGACCGAAGCGGGCGCCGTAAAAGTGGTGAAAAAAGAGATGGCGCAGGGCCAGAAACAGAGTCGCTTTATCGCCTGGACGTTTATGGACAATAACAAACGTCGCAAATAGCACCCTGTCATAGGCCGGGTAAGGCGAAAGCCGCCACCCGGCTCGGTTACAGCGTCGGCTCCTGCGGCGGGAGCGGCGATGCGGGCGGCGGCAATACCTGATACGTCTGCACGGGCATCCGCACGTTCGCCATATCGAAGTGTTTTTTCACCATGCTGTCGAGGGCAAAGCGCACCGTCCACTGCTTCAGCGGCTGGGTGGTGAACGACACGCGCAGGGTAAACGCCGTGTTCGTCAGCCCGACGATGCCGGCAAATGACGGCTCTCCGATCACCAGCCCGCGAATATCCTCCATCCCCATCAGTTCTTCTACCGCATCGCGCAGCGCCTGCTTCGCTTTATCTGCATCCTCGTGGCGATCCACATCATAGTTCGCCACAACGGAACCAATCCCGCGCACAAAGTTGGCGAAGGTGGTGATCGAAGACCAGGGGATGATGTGGTAGGCCCCGGTGTCCTGACGCACGCCAACCGAACGGATGGACATCCTCTCCACGGTGCCGGTTAACGGCCCGATGGTCACCAGATCGCCCGTGTTCATCCCGTTCTCAAACTGGATAAAGATGCCGGTAATAATATCCTTCACCAGCGTTTGCGAACCGAAGGAGATGGCCAGCCCCAGGGCACCGGCACCCGCCAGCAGCGGGGCAATATTCACGCCGATTTCCGACAGCACAATCATAATGGTGATGGTGCTGATAATTACCGCCAGCGCGTTGCGGAACAGGGTTAACAACGTTCTTGCCCGGGCGCTGGGTAGGGGCCTGCCGTGAATATCCGATACCAGGCGGTTCTCAATAAGGCTCGCCAGCAGCGTCCAGCCGACGGCGGAGAAGAAGAGAATCAGCGCGATGCGAATCAGGATGTCGACCGTTTTTTCACCCGCACCGTTGTGCAGCCAGTTCCAGAAATCAAACAGGCTCCACGCATTCAGAAGCAGCATAATCGCCACGCAGACGGTGAGAATGCGCGCCACTTTGAGCGATACCGACATCCAGCCGTTTACCCGCTTTTGCAGTTCCGGGTAATTACGCTGCACCTGCGGCGACAGGGTGATGGTTTTCGAGATCCATCGCGACAGCAGCCCCGACACAAAGGCCGCGATGCCGATAATGGCCAGGCTTTTGAACGTCGCCCCCATCATAAATTTCAGACTATTGCCCGGGTCAAACAGCGAGAAGAAGCACAGCACGATGAAGTAAGCGCTTGCCAGCCAGTGCCACACCAGGGCGAACGCGCGAATAAAGAGGCTAAAGAACGAGAGGGAGCGATCGGCCAGATTCAGCAGGCTTTGGGTAATGGTTTTTTTATTGTGGAAGATCAGATACAGCGACCAGACGGTAATGCAGATCATGATTAGGACGTTTGCCAGCGCGCCAAACTGGACGTTCACCTGATTGGAGATGATCGGCACGGCAACCAGCAGGCCGTAGCCAATCAGCCCGCTGAGCACGCTCAGACGCAGCGCCCAGTACTTCGCGCTCGCATCCCGAATGGAGAAAGGCCGCAGCTCCGGCACGTGCGGACAAAAGAGTAACCGCAGCAGCGCCTTGAAGAACTCAATCAGGGCAAAGGCATTCAGGAAAAGCGACTGCTGGAAGGCGATGGTTTTGTTGCCTGCATTCAGCCTGTCGGCCAGCATCTGGCCTAAAAACAGCGTCAACGCCAGCAGCAGTAAATCGATGATAAACGCTGAGGCTATCATCAACGGCAGGTGCAGCCAGCTGCTTTTATGCTGATTCTTCCTGCGTCCCCATTGCCCCATTTTGCGGTACAGCGGCCACGCGCACAGACGCACCAGCCAGTAAAAAAGAAATACCGCACCCGCCAGCATCAGGAACTGCGTGGCGGCGGCGGTAAACGTTTGCGGGTTAAACGGCTTGTGCGGGGAGCCAATCAGGTTGCGGTAAAGCTGAGCGAAGCGTGAGGAGAGCGCTTCCCCATAGTGGCGGCTCACGTCGGTGACGTTTTCCAGCACCGTTTTTTGCTCCTCAACCTGCGGCGGGGTGAGGGTTGGCACCGACTCCTGCGGCGGCGTGGCGGCGGCTTTGCGCAGCTGGCCAATGAGCTCCTGCCGGGAGGTATCGTTTTCAAGGACGTCGGCAAGCGCACCGTAGGCGGCTTTTTTCTGTTCAACATCGGGTTCCGGAGGCGGCGTATTTTGCTGGGTCGCAGGGGTTCCGGTGGTCACGCCGGGGATCGCGACGGCGAACGAAGGCGCACTAAACAGGCTAATCAACAGCAGCAGGATCCACGGCACGGCGTCCTCCGGTGAAAATGTCGAACAAAATGATAAGTATAGAAGTCGAGACGAGGAGGGGGATTTTTGGGAACAATCTGGCGTAAAAAAGCCGGGCAAGCCCGGCTTAGCGTAAAGCGATGGATCAGGATACGTGCTGCAGGAACTCCTGCAAACGCTGGCTCGGCGGGTTCGCAATCAATTCCTGCGGGTTACCGTCTTCCGCGATACGGCCTTTATCAATAAAGATCAGGCGGGACGCCACTTTCTCGGCAAAGCCGATTTCGTGGGTTACGATAACCATCGTCATCCCTTCTTCCGCCAGATCCTGCATGACTTTCAGCACCTCGTGGCGCAGCTCCGGGTCGAGTGCGGACGTAGGCTCATCAAACAGCATCATTTTCGGTTTGACCGCCAGGGCGCGGGCAATCGCCACACGCTGCTGTTGACCGCCGGACAGCTCGGAAGGGAAGTGGTGCGCACGTTCTGCCAGGCCGACTTTCGCCAGCAGATCTTTTGCCAGCGCTTCTGCCGCCGCTTTGCTGGCACCGCGCACGCGCAGCGGGCCAAACATCACGTTTTCCAGCGCCGTGAGGTGCGGGAACAGGTAGAACTGCTGGAACACCATGCCCGCTTCCTGACGAATCAGACGGTCGTCCACTTTCGGGTCGTTTACCTTCAGGCCGTCGACGATCAGATCGCCGCTGGTGATCTCTTCCAGCTTGTTGATGCAGCGCAGCAGGGTGGATTTACCGGAGCCGGATGGCCCAATAATCACCACCACTTCACCCTGTTTGATGTTCAGATCGATATTGTGCAGCACCTGGGTTGGGCCAAAGTGCTTGGAAACGTTTTTAAATTCAATCACAGGATTTTCATCCTTCTTTCAAGACGACGCAGAACGAAGCTCAGAACCAGAGTAATGATCAGGTAGACAACGGCTACCGCACTCCAGATTTCCAGCGCGCGGAAGTTGCCAGCTATGATCTCCTGCCCCTGACGGGTCAGCTCTGCCACGCCGATAACAATGAACAGCGACGTATCTTTAATGCTGATGATCCACTGGTTACCGAGCGGCGGCAGCATGCGACGCAGCGCCAGCGGCAGAATAACGTGGCGGATCGTTTCGCGACGAGAAAGACCTAGCGCCAGACCGGCTTCACTGAAACCTTTATGAATCGACAGCACCGCACCGCGGGTGATTTCCGCAATGTAGGCGCCTGAGTTGATCATAATGGTGACGACGGCTGCGCTGAACGGGTCGATGCGCAGGTCGGTGAACGCCATAGGCAGGGCGAAGTAGATGAACATGACCTGCACGACAATTGGGGTGCCGCGGATCACTTCGATGAAAACAAGTGCGATGTGGTTTGCGATCCAGCCGCCGTAGGTGCGGGCGAAACCGGCGACAAGACCGATAATCAACCCACCAACCAGACCCAGGACCGAAATCCACAGGGTCATTTTAGCGCCTTCAAGCAAGAGTGGAATGGCAGGCCAGATGGCGCTCCAGTCAAACTGCATGATAATTTCCTGTTACTGTTACCGTGTTTCAAAAATAGCAGGGGCGAAAGGTCGCCCCCGAGTGAACGTCATTTTTACGTCTTATTATTTAGGCTCGGTACCGAACCATTTTTTGTAGATTTCGTTATAGGTGCCGTTCTCTTTCAGCGTTTTCAGCGCGCCGTTAACTTTCGTGCGCAGGTCGTCGCTGCCTTTCGGGAACGCGATACCGTACTGCTGTGCTTCCAGAGACTCGCCAACGGCTTTGAACTTGCCGTTACCGGCTGTCTTAATGAAGTACAGGATGTTAGGCGTGTCGTGCAGAACAGCGTCAGCACGGCTGGTGCCGAGTTCCATGTACGCGTTGTCGATGTTCGGGAACTGACGCAGGTCTTTGGTTTTGATATTTGCTTTCGCGTAATCAACAGAACCGGTGCCGCTCTTCACTGCCACCACTTTGCCGTCGAGATCTTTCACGCTTTTTACGTCGTTATTATCGGCTTTGACCATGACCAGCAGGCCGCTTTTGTAGTAGCCGTCAGAGAAGTCGATCGCTTTTTTACGTTCATCGGTAATGGTGATGCCTGCCAGCGCCAGATCAACGTTTTTGGTTTGCAGTGCCGGGATGATGCCGCTGAAGTCCATAGGCTTCAGGGTGTAATCCAGCTTGAGTTCTTTTGCGACAGCGGCCCACAGATCCACATCAAAACCAACGTATTTATCACCCTGTTTGAATTCAAACGGAACGAACGCCGTGTCGGTCGCCACAACCAGTTTGTCGGCAGCCTGAGAGGACACTGCAAAAGCCAGGGTAAGTGCAGCCAGTGAAACTTTTAATACAGACTTCATAGCATTTCCTTTTATATCCACGGGGCGATCCCCTGCGAGAACAGGTGGCACAATGAAAAAATCGTGCCAACTTTACAAGCTATTGTTTTGCAAAGGGGATGATGTCATGCATTGCACAATAAATGGGGCAATGAGGCTTTATTGCACCAAAGTGGAGCACCGTTTTGGTGCGCTTCGTTTGGCTCAACTGACGGGGAGATATTTAGCGTAAATTCTGACGAAAAAACAATCTTCCGTTAACGGTTGTGTGAGGTGATTATTACATTTCGTTCACTTTTGCAGGTGTGCAGACAAAAACTGTGCACCATAGATGTGCAAAACCCTCACCGGAGGGCGAGGGTTTGATAGAAAATTCGTATGAATTATTCGATGTTAGATTCGATAAACCACAGGAACTGGTCCAGGTCGCGGGAGGCGGCAGTGAAAATGTCTGCGGTATCTTCGTCTTTGGCTTCGCCGATCGCTTTGCGCACGTCATTGGCCACAATCGCGTAGCGGTCCGCCAGCTCTTTCAGGTGATCCTGAACGGTATGGATATCCAGCGGATAACTCTTCAGTGGCGTTTTGCTGTTGATCACCTGCGTGGTACCCAGCGCCACGCCGCCTAACTGAACGGCACGTTCAGCCATCGTATCGAGGTGGGTCACGAGTGCTGTGCGGAAGCCATCCAGCATTTCATGAACGGCAATAAAATTTGCACCGCGCATATTCCAGTGGGCCTGTTTGGTGATCAGCGAAAGATCGATGAACTGGATCACCTGGCGATTCAGCAACTCAATGGTCGCCTTTTTGTCGCTATCCGATACATCGTTACGGGTATAAAGCAGATTAGACGCTTTCGTTTTCACCAGTTTAGCGGTACTCATAATCTCATATCCTCTTGATGTTTATGTCCCAGGTAATTACGGAACTAAGTATAGCACCGGATTTTTTCTCTGCGGTTTGGCTGTGCCTATCGGTTTAATAGCGAGAAGTGGCTTGTGAATTTAATTCATTGAAATAAATGGGTATTTTTAAAATTGATACAGATCAATCTTAATTGCTGGATGGGGATGTAAACGCAGAGGGATATTTCGAAAATAGAACAAAGTGTGTAAGAAATTATAACGTCTGTCTTTCTGGCCTTTATTCTGCATGGCGTGGAAGCCATGCAGAATATATGGCCTTAGCTGATATCCACTTTCTCAACTTTAGGTTCCGGGCGCATGGTGAGCGTCGAGCCCATTGATGCCGCGATAATCGAGCAGAGCGCCAGCGTCTGCGTCAATGTCAGGGTTTCGCCGAGAAATACCATTCCAGAAATGGCGGCTAGCGCAGGCTCCATGCTCATCAGGGTGCCAAATATGCGCGTCGGCAGACGCGTAAGAGCAATCATCTCCAGAGAGTAGGGGAGTGCGGTAGAAAGAATCGCGACCGCCAGCCCGATGGGCATGACGGACCATTGCCAGATAGATTCGGTCGCCTGCGCCATGCCGATAGGCACGAAGACGATGGCTGCGATCAGGGAACCTAACGCGACGGTCGCCGGACCGTGCTCTTCTCCTGCACGCTGGCCCGTAAGTATATAGACGGCCCAGCAGGCGCCAGCACCCAGCGCCAGGGCTGCGCCCGTCAGATCGATCTCAGCGACGCTCTGGCCCAGCGGCAGCAGGAACCATAAGCCCAGAACGGCTAATACGACCCAGATAAAATCGACCGGACGTCGCGAGGAGAAAAGCGCCACCGCCAGCGGGCCGGTAAACTCCAGCGCGACGGCGATCCCCAGCGGTATCGTCTGAATAGAGAGGTAGAACAGATAGTTCATTGCCCCGAGGGAAAGTCCATAAAACAGCAGGGGTAAACGCTGCTCCTTTTTGAAGCGCAGACGCCAGGGTTTGAAAATGACCACCAGTATCGCCGTGCCCAGCACGATACGCAGGGCAGTCACGCCTGGCGCACCAACCAGCGGGAAAAGTGATTTTGCCAGCGAAGCACCGCTTTGAATGGACAACATGGCAATGAGTATGACTGCCACCGGCAACCAGACCGACGACGTGCGGGATAACCCAGGCATCCTTTCTCCTGTCAGCTTATGTCAAATGAGGTAAAGGTTGCAGTGTAAAGGAAATAAGCGGCAACGGTTGAGGCGCTGTTGAAAAAAAACCGTGTCAAATCCGTAAAATGGTTAAGCGCTGGTGGATTTATCGCCTGATAGATTAGGAATAATCTGGATGAATGTAACGGCGCGTACGCGCAATATGCGCATTTAGTAGTGAAAATTGCATGTGATTTGAAAGAGATAGCTGATGCTGGAAACGTTCTGTTACAGGAAAGGTTTCATTAGACATCACGAATCACAAAGAGTTTCGCAAATTTTTTTGATATATTTAAAACTTACGGACTTACTTGAAGCACATTTGAGGTGGTTATGAAAAAAATTGCATGTCTTTCAGCACTGGCCGCTGTACTGGCTGTTTCCGCAGGTACCGCTGTAGCTGCTACTTCTACTGTTACTGGTGGTTACGCTCAGAGCGACTATCAGGGCGTGATGAACAAAGCTAACGGTTTCAACCTGAAGTATCGCTACGAGCAGGACAACAACCCACTGGGCGTGATCGGTTCTTTCACCTACACCGAGAAAGATCGTTCTGAAAACGGCGCATACAACAAAGGCCAGTACTACGGTATCACCGCTGGTCCAGCTTACCGTCTGAATGACTGGGCGAGCATCTACGGTGTTGTAGGTGTTGGCTACGGTAAATTCCAGCAGACTGAAAACCAGAGCGAAAGCCGCACTGCAAGCAACAGCGACTATGGCTTCTCCTATGGCGCAGGCCTGCAGTTCAACCCAATCCAGGACGTTGCTCTGGACTTCTCCTATGAGCAGAGCCGTATCCGCAACGTTGACGTTGGCACCTGGATCGCGGGCGTAGGTTACCGCTTCTAATCACTCCGGTGAGCTAATAAAAAATCCGCCCAAGTGGCGGATTTTTTTTTGAAGGTAAAAGCAAAACGGCAACCCCAGGTTGCCGTTTTTAGTGTTTGTTCCCTCTCCCCGTGGGAGAGGGCCAGGGTGAGGGCATCAGTCCGCACGAGACGGCAATTACTTACTCTTAATATCGAAAATATCCGTACCCAGATGGTTGTAGTCAACTTTCTGTAACTTGAAGTTGGTAACGTACACTGGAGGAGCTTTCTTGTTAGAGACAAACGGGTAAGCCGTTTTTATCTGCTCGGCTGTAATCCCCGTCCACTGCGAGAAGAACTGCAGGAAATCATTTGCCGAACGGCGCGCTTTAATCACGCGATGCGTTTTATCGTCGCTCGACAGCACCATAAACGGCACCTGGAAGTTCTGCTGGAACTTGTCATCGTGCGCCAGGTACTGCACCTCTTTACCACGCTCTTTAAACGCCAGTCCGTGATCCGAGAAATAGACCATGGAGAAGCTGTCGCCCGTATTGCGCAGCTGATCGTACAGCTTGCTCAGCAGCTCATCGGTTTGCGTCATGGTGTAGAGATAGCAAGAGGTCTCTTTGGACTGCACGAACTCCGCGTACTTCCCGCCGGTGCGATCGCAGGCTTGCGGGTGCGACCCCATCAGGTGCAGGACGATCAGCTGAGGCTGGGTGCGCGGAGTGGCGAAAACCTGTGCCGTCATTTTCAACAGCGCTTCGTCTTTGGTGTTTTTGTCGGCTTCAAAGTCGCCGTTCTTCAGGAACTGCACTTCGTCGGCACGTTTGGCGATACTGGCGATGGCCGTATCGTATTCGCCAATTTGCCCCTGATTGGAGAACCACCAGGTCTGATAACCCGCGCGGTTTGCCAGGGTGACAAAATTATCCTGATACTGGGGTTTGCCGTCGACGACACGGTTTAGGGTCAGGCCGAGCGATTTCTGCGTCGAGCCGCTGGCCGCGACATAATCGGTAAACAGCGTGCCTTTAACCGAACTGGCAAACGGTGTGTTATCCCAGTGTCCGCCGAAGGCTCCCATTGCATCGCGACGGGCACTTTCGCCAATCACCACTACATAGGTATGATATTTTGGCTTAACGGCCAGCACGTTCCAGGTGTCTTTCATATTGGAAAGCTCAGCCATGCGCGCCTGCTCGTCGAGAACCTCTTTATTATTGACAACGACGTCCTTCACGAAGCGGAAAACCGGATAGCCGATATTGGTGAGCCTGAGCTTACCGTCCCAGGGAATATTCTGGATGGGAGCGACAAACGCCACGGCAACGCTGAACACCAGACAGAGTATTTCGATCTTACCCCAGGGTTTTTTCTCGCCCGGCTGACGGCGGATGGCGATAACGCCCAACGCGAAGATAAAGATCCCGACCACGTAGCTGTACCACGGGAAGATCGTCAGGATCTCCGTTGACTCTTCCATATTGGTCGAGTGCAGCGCCAGCAGGGTATTAAAGTTTGGCGCGCCGTAAGCCTGGCCAAACGGGAAATAGAGTGCAGCGACCAGCGAGCAGATCCCGATTAACGCTTTTTGCACGCGCGGTGCGGATCGCCACAGCACATGCAAAACGCAGGTGAACGCCACCGCGTAGAGCAAACTAAAGGGATAACCCAGCGCAAAGTTAATCAGTAATGACTGCAAAAAGTAAAAACCCGTCCACGGGCTTAAGGCCCGGCTGCGGGTCACAACGGTATCTATCAGGGTTACATTCATAGGTCACTATCATGGATGAAAACGCCATGTGCTCACCCTGGCGTCAAGGGTCATAACCTGCCTGACAGTGCGTGGAGAGGGAATGAGGGTCCGCTTCAGCGAGCCGCAAATTGTGCAGGGCTGCAAGAAGATAGTGCGAGCGCTAAATAATATCAACAGTTGCTAAGCAGATGTTTTGCGAAGGGGATTGCAAATCCGTAAAAAAGATCGGGAATAAGGCGGCTGGAAGCCAGTTTACAGCGAGATTGTGACGGGAAAATGAAGCGGCGTACCGCAACGCCGCTTAGTGGGTAGGTTTGTCGTCCTGATGCGGTTTGGTGTTAAACATATCGCACAGCATGTTCAACAGCATTAAGCGCACTTTAAAGGGAGAGTGGGTAAACACGGTCATGCACCTCTTGAATTCGTTCATAAGACCTCCTGAGTTTTGATCCCTTCGATCCGTGAAGGGTGACTGCATTACATACAGATATAGCACAGGCTATATTGTATAGCTATGGCTATTTCGTTAATTTTTTGTGCTTGCGGAGCTATGGTTTACAATGTGCGCTCTCCAAACCGGGCGCTGGAAGCGTCACCCCACTGAGGAAGTACAATGAACCGTCGCGCAGGTCATCCGACAATGAGGAAAACGACGCAACTGGTGAATGTTGAAGAACATGTCGAAGGTTTTCGCCAGGTCCGTGAAGCGCACCGGCGTGAACTGATTGATGATTATGTTGAACTCATTTCCGATCTGATTCGTGAGGTCGGTGAAGCGCGCCAGGTCGATATGGCCGCCAGGCTGGGGGTTTCACAGCCAACTGTCGCTAAAATGTTAAAACGCCTGGCTTCCGTGGGCTTAATTGAAATGATCCCCTGGCGCGGTGTTTTTCTGACGCCGGAAGGGGAGAAACTCGCGCAGGAGAGCCGCGAGCGCCATCAGCTTGTCGAGAATTTTTTGCTGGTGCTGGGCGTCAGCCCGGAAATCGCCCGCCGGGATGCGGAAGGCATGGAACACCACGTCAGCGAAGAGACGCTGGTGAAGTTCCGCGAATTTACCCTTAAATATGGTCCCTCCGCTGAATGAAAATCCCCGGACTGCAGGCCCTGGCACGCGATCGTTTCTTCCATCTCTTATTAATCATTGGTGCAGCGTTAAGCCTCTTTGTGCCTTTTGCGCCACACGCCTGGCCCGCCGCAATTGACTGGCGCACCATCATTACCCTGAGTGGCCTGATGATGCTCACCAAAGGGGTCGAGCTGAGCGGCTATTTTGACGTTCTGGGCCGCAAAATGGTGCGCCGCTTTGCCACCGAGCGCAGGCTGTCCCTGTTTATGGTGTTCTCCGCCGCGGTGCTGTCGACGTTTCTGACCAACGATGTGGCGCTGTTTATCATCGTGCCCCTCACGCTCACGCTGCGTAAGCTGTGCGAGATCCCCGTCAGCCGGCTGATCATCTTTGAAGCGCTGGCCGTCAATGCGGGCTCGCTTCTGACGCCAATCGGCAACCCGCAAAATATCCTTCTGTGGGGACGGTCCGGGCTGTCGTTCGCCGCCTTTACCTGGCAGATGGCCCCTCTGGCGCTGGTGATGATGCTGTCGCTGATGGCGGTGTGCTGGTTTGCGTTTCCGGATAAAAAGCTGCAGTACCACAGCGGCACAACCGGCCCGCAGTGGCAGCCGCGCCTGGTGTGGAGCTGTCTCGGGTTATACATCGTCTTTCTGTTCGCGCTGGAGCTGAAGTATGAGCTGGCGGGCGTCCTGCTCGTTGCCGCAGGCTTTGTCGTCCTGGCGCGTCGCGTGCTGGTGAGTGTGGACTGGACGCTGCTGCTGGTCTTTATGGCGATGTTTATTGATGTGCATCTCCTTATCCAGCTTCCGGTACTGCAGAACGTTCTGCACAGCGTCAGCACGCTGTCTCAGCCGGGACTGTGGCTGACGGCGATTGGCCTGTCGCAGTTTATCAGCAACGTGCCGTCCACCATTCTGCTGCTCAACTATGTTCCGCCCGATACGCTCCTGGCCTGGGCGGTCAACATCGGCGGGTTTGGGCTGCTGCCCGGTTCGCTGGCAAACCTGATTGCGCTGCGCATGGCCAATGACCGTCGTATCTGGTGGCGTTTCCACGTCTGGTCGATTCCGATGCTGGTTTGGGCCGCGGCGATCGGTTTCGGAATATTCCTTCTCATATAGTGCGCAATTTGTCAGTTTTTCCTGGCAAACGTATAGCAACGTCCTAGCTTTAGTGAACGGCATAGTGTGATGCCGCTCACTGACAGGACCGTTGCTGAACTATGGCTGAAGATCAAAACCCGCCTGCTGACGAGCAGGACAAAAACAATAATGAGCGTAAGCGCCCGGGCAAGAAACCGTTAATTATCCTCGGCATTGTCGTGGTGGTGATGGTGGTCGTGGCGCTGGTCTGGTGGTTTTTAACCCGTAACGAAGAGACGACCGACGACGCGTTTACCGACGGCGACGTGGTGACGATTGCCCCCAAAACGGCGGGCTACGTTACCGAGCTGCGCGTGCGCGATAACCAGCGCGTGAAAAAGGGCGATCTGCTGGTGGTTATCGATCCGCGGGACACCACCGCGCAGCGCGATCAGGCTCAGGCCCAGCTTGGGCTGGCTATCGCGCAACTGCATCAGGCGCAGGCACAGCTGGCGCTCTCGAAGGTGCAATATCCCGCCCAGCGTGACGAAGCCAAAGCGCAGGTGCTGAAAGCGCAGGCCGATCTGGCGAACGCGCAGGCAGAGTACCGTCGTCAGCGCGGCGTCGACCCGCGTGCGACCACTCAGCAAAGTATCGATTCCGCGAACGCACAACTGCGTAGCGCACAGGCGGGGCTGGCCAGCGCTCAGGCGCAGCTGGAAGTGGCAGAGCAGGTCCAGCTGCAAATCCGCCAGCAGGAAACCAACGTTGAAGCGCGCGAGCGTCAGGTCGATCAGGCTAAAGCGCAGCTGGAAACGGCCAACCTTAATCTCTCCTATACCGAAGTCCGCGCCCCGTTCGACGGCGTTGTCACCAAACGCAACGTGCAGCCCGGCACGCTGGTGCAGGCGGGGACGGCGCTGTTCTCGCTGGTTTCCCCGAACGTGTGGGTGGTCGCGAACTTTAAAGAGTCGCAGCTCGAGCGCATGAAGCCGGGCGATAAGGTCACCGTGTCCGTCGACGCGTGGCCGGATATGGAGCTTGAGGGCCATGTCGACAGTATCCAGCAGGGCAGCGGCTCGCGCTTCTCCGCCTTCCCGGCAGAAAATGCCACCGGCAACTTCGTCAAAATTGTGCAGCGCGTGCCGGTCAAAATCGTGATTGATAAAGGCCTGGATCCAAACAAACCGCTGCCGCTGGGGCTGTCGGTTGCACCGAAGGTGACGGTGGAATGACGGATCACAGCCACGACAGCTGGAAACCCGCCAGCAATCCGTGGGCGGTGGCGATTGTCGTCACCCTGGCGGTATTCATGGAAATTCTGGACACCACCATCGTCAACGTGGCGCTGCCCCACGTGGCAGGCTCGCTCTCGTCCAGCTATGACGAATCCACCTGGGTGTTAACCAGCTATCTGGTCGCGAACGGCATCGTGCTGCCCATCTCGGCGTTTCTGAGCCGGGTGTTTGGCCGCAAGCAGTTCTTCCTGATTTGCATCGTCATGTTCACCGTCTGCTCGTTCCTGTGCGGGATTGCCACCGAGCTGTGGCAGATCATCCTGTTCCGCGTGATGCAGGGCTTTTTTGGCGGCGGGCTGCAGCCCACGCAGCAGTCGGTGCTGCTCGACTACTTCAAGCCGGAGGACAGGGGCAAGGCCTTTGGTCTGTCCTCCATTGCGATTATCGTTGCGCCGGTGCTCGGCCCGACGCTGGGCGGCTGGATCACTGACAACTACTCCTGGCGCTGGGTGTTCTTTATCAACATTCCGGTGGGGATTGTCACGGTGCTGGCGATCTACCAGCTGCTGGAAGATCCGCCGTGGGAGAGTAAATCAAAAGAGAAGCTGACTATCGACTGGACGGGGATCGGCCTGATCGCGCTGGGGCTGGGTTGTCTGCAGGTAATGCTCGACCGGGGAGAAGATGAGGACTGGTTCTACTCGAACTTTATCCGCACCTTCGGCGTGTTGACGCTTGTCGGCATTATCGGCGCCATCTACTGGCTGGTGTATGCCAGAAAGCCGGTGGTGGATCTGCACTGCATGAAAGACCGCAACTTTGCCATCTCCAGCCTGCTGATGGCGGGGATGGCGATGATTTTGTACGGCAGCTCGGTGGTGATCCCGCAGCTGGCGCAGCAGGACCTGGGCTACACCGCTACCTGGTCGGGGCTGGTGCTGTCGCCCGGCGCGGTGCTGATTGTGTTAACCATTCCGCTGGTGCTGAAGCTGATGCCGGTGGTGCAGACGCGCTGGATTATCGCCTTTGGCTTTACCTGTCTGGCGGTGTCGTTCTTCTGGTCGCGAACGCTGACGCCGGATATCGACTTCGAAACCCTGGTGCTGTTCCGCAGCGCCCAGTCGATAGGGCTGGGGTTCCTGTTTGTGCCGCTCACGACGATTGCATTTATCTCGATACCGAGGCGGCTGAATGCCGATGCGGCGGCGCTGTTTACCATGTTCCGCAACGTCGCGGGTTCGATTGGCATATCCCTTTCGACGGCGGCCATCACCGAACGCGCGCAGGCGCACAGCGCGCATCTGGCGTACCACGCCTCGCCGCTTAACGAGCAGTTCCAGCAGGCGATACGCGAAAGCGCCCAGGCGATCCAGAACTTTACCACCCAGGTGGGCGACCCCACCGGCATCGCCACCGGACGCATGTACCAGACGATGATCGAGCAGTCGCGCTTCCTGGCCTACATCGACGTCTTTACCATCCTGAGCGCGGTGGCCTTGTTACTGATTCCGTTTTGTTTGTTGCTCTCGCCGGTTAAGAGCGAGGGGAGTGCAGGAGCACATTGATGATACACAGACGTTTACACCCCCTGATGATAATGATGCTGCTGGCGGGCTGCGCCGTTGGGCCTGACTACCAGCAGCCTGCGCCGCCCGCCGTTACGCACTGGAACGATAAGGGCGACAGCGCGGTGAAATCGCAAACTACTTCCGCTGCGACCAATCCGCGCTGGTGGAAGACCTTCGGCTCGCCGCAGCTCGACAGCCTGGTTGAGCGCGCCATTGCCGGAAACCTGACGCTGCAGCAGACGGTGCTGCGCATCGCCGGGGCGCGAGAGCAGATTAACCAGGCGGGTGGGGCGTTTTATCCGTCGGTGAACGGCAATCTGCAAGCGACGCGCCAGCAGCTTGGCCTGGAAGGAGAGCTGAAATCCCACGGCGTGTATGACCAGGTGGATAGTATCGATCCCAACCTGAAGGGCGCGCTGGGGCCGCTGACGCAGCCGATTAACCTATACCAGGGCAGCTTCGACGCCCAGTGGGAAATCGACCTGTGGGGCAAGGTGCGTCGTCAGGTGGAAGCCGCCGAAGCGCAGCAGAAAGCGGCTATCGAGCAGCGTAACGACGCGCTGGTATCGCTGGAGGCCGAAGTGGCGCGCGCGTGGCTCCAGCTGCGCGGGGCGCAGAGCATTATCGCCACGCTGAACACCCAGATTAAAAGCGCGCAGCAGACGCTGGATCTCACCGAAAGCCGCCAGCGGGGCGGGCTGTCGCCGCAGATGGATGTGGAAAACGCCCGGGCGCAGTTAGGCAACCTTGAAGCACAGCTTCCGCAATATCAGGCGCAGGAGCGGCAGGCGATGAACGGCCTGGCGATCCTGCTCGGCAAGCCGCCAGGGGCGCTGGATGGCGAACTTCAGTCTGCGCAGCCGATGCCGGCGTTGCCGGATATCGTGCAGACCGGCATTCCGTCCACGCTGGCACGACGCCGTCCGGACGTGCGCGAAGCGGAGGCGAACCTTCATGCCGCCACGGCGCAAATCGGCGTCTCGGTGGCGGAGCTGTTCCCGAGCTTTACGCTCTCCGGGCAGTTTGGCCTGCGCAACAGCGAAACCAACTGGCTGACCGACTGGAGCAGCCACTTCTACAGCTTTGGCCCGCAGGTCTCCATTCCCATCTTCCAGGGCGGTCGACTGGTCTCCAGCGTCAAGGTGGCGCGCGCGCAGCAGGGAGCGGCGGTGCTGGACTATCGCCAGACGGTGCTGACCGCGCTCGGGGATGTGGAAAACGCGCTGGTGAGCTATCGCACCGACCAGCAGCGTGAAGCGGGTCTCGCAAAAACGATCGACGCCCTGCAAAACGCCTTTGATTTAGCGAGCGACAGCTACCGGCAGGGGATCGCCAGCTTTATCGACGTGCTGGACGCCCAGCGACAGCTGGCGCAGGCCCAGCAGCAGCGCGCACAGGCGCAGGTGCAGAGCGCGCTCGATCTGGTGGCGCTCTACAAGGCCCTCGGCGGCGGCTGGGAGCCGTATCAGCAGGTGCAATTACCGGACTACAGCGTCTTTGGCGACGCCCCGCGCGGATAAATTCAGAGGATTGGGCAAGAAACGGACAGGAACACCACATTCGCGATGGCTGAGGGGCGGGTATAACTATCGGGTACCCAATCGACATGCGAGGAATAACTTATGCGTTATCAAAAACTGGGCAACACCGGTCTGTTTGTTTCTGAACTGTGCCTCGGCACCATGACCTTTGGCGGTGAGGGCGGCATGTGGGGCAAGATTGGCCAGCTCCAGCAAAGTGAAGCCGAGCAGCTGGTGGGCCGCGCGCTGGATGCCGGGATCAACTTTATCGACACCGCGGACGTTTACTCGGAAGGACGCTCGGAGGAGATCACCGGTCAGGCGCTGAAAAACCTGAAGATCCCTCGCGAGAACGTGGTGGTCGCGACGAAAGTGTTCGGCGAAACGGGAACGGCAGGGGTGAACTCGCGCGGCAGCTCGCGCTATCACATCATCAGCAGCGTGAAGGAAAGCCTGCGCCGCCTGCAGCTCGATCATATCGATCTCTACCAGCTTCACGGCTTCGACCCCGCAACGCCGATTGAAGAAATGCTCTACGCGCTGGATAACCTGGTGCAGCACGGCCACGTGCGCTACATCGGCGTCTCGAACTGGGCGGCGTGGCAGATTGCCAAAGCGCTCGGTATTTCTGAACGTCTTGGGCTGGCGCGTTTCGCGTCGCTGCAGGCGTATTACACCATTGCCGGGCGCGATCTGGAGCGCGAGCTGGTACCGATGATGCAGAGCGAAGGCGTCGGGCTGATGGTCTGGAGCCCGCTGGCAGGCGGTCTGCTGAGCGGAAAATATGGCCGCGACGGTCAGAGTGAAGCCGGCGGTCGTCGTCTGGAGTTTGACTTCCCGCCGGTGAACAAAGATCGCGCCTTCGACTGCGTGGACGTGATGCGCACTATCGCCGAAAGCAAGGGCGTCTCCGTCGCGCAAATCGCGCTGGCGTGGCTGCTGCATCAGAAAGCGGTGACCAGCGTCATCATTGGGGCGAAACGCGTCGAACAGCTGGACGACAATATCGCCGCGACCGGGATCCGCTTAAGCGAAGACGAACTCAAGCAGCTTGATGCGGTGAGCGCGCTGCCGCGCGAATACCCTGGCTGGATGCTGGAGCGGCAGGGGGAATATCGCCGCAATCAGCTCGCGCAACAATAACCTTCCTCGCCCCGGTAGTGCATCGCTAACCGGGGCTTTTTTTCCCGCATTGCTCACAAAAAACGATCCTCCTCTTTGATCCCCATTTCATCTTCGCCTATATGACTAGTCATGAAATTTTAAATGACTAGTCATATAGGGAGAGAGCATGAACAATTCGCTGCCGGCCAATTTTTTATGGGGCAACTCGGTGTCCAGCATGCAGACGGAAGGGGCATGGAACGAGGGCGGGAAAGGGATGTCGGTTTACGACATTCGCGAAGCCGGGGATAACGTCTCCGACTGGAAAGTCGCGACCGACTCCTACCACCGCTACCGGGAAGATTTCGACCTGATGCAGGATCTGGGCATGAACTGCTATCGCTTTCAGATCTCATGGAGCCGCGTCTGCCCGCAGGGCGACGGCGCGTTCAACGACGAGGGCATCGCGTTTTACGACCGCTTTATTGACGATCTGATCGCCCGCGGCATCGAACCGATGGTCTGCCTGTACCACTTCGATATGCCGCTGGCGCTGGCGCAGGAGTACAACGGCTTCAACGACCGCCGCGTGATGGAGGCCTTTATCCGCTACGGCAAAAAGATGATCGACTGCTATGGCGACCGCGTGAAGTACTGGCTGACCTTCAACGAGCAGAACATCTTCCATATGCCTGAAGCGTTCCGCATTTCCGGCTATATGCACGGTGAGAAAACCCTGCGCGAGCTGTACGAGCTGCAGCACCATACGATGGTGGCGCACATGGCGCTGACCGAATATCTGCATCAGACCAGACCGGGCCAGCTGATGGGCGGCATGCTGGCGCACCAGCTGATCTACCCGGCCACCTGCAAACCGCGCGATATCTTCTGCGCCCAGCAGTACGACGAGTTCCTCAACCAGAACCTGCTGCGCGTCTTCGCAGGGCAGGGCTACAGCCCCGCGGTTATGGCGGTGGTGGAGCAGGAGGGCTTTGGCGATATCTACCGCGCCGAGGATTTAGCGCTGCTGGCGCGGACTAAAAACGACTATATGGCCTTCAGCTACTACGCCAGCAAAACGCTGGACAGCGATGCGATCCCGGAAGGCACGCCGGTGAACTATTACCTGCTGCACGGCGAGAAAAACAATCCGTACCTGAAGGCCACCGAGTGGAACTGGCAGATCGATCCGCTGGGCTTTCGCACCATCATCACCCGCTACGCCAACGACTGGCGGATGCCGGTCTTCCCGATCGAAAACGGCATCGGGGTGATTGAGTCCTGGGACGGCGTCAATCCGATCGAGGACACCTACCGCATCGACTACCACCGGGCGCATATCAATGCCATGAAGGAGGCGATGTTCGAGGACGGGGCAGAGGTGATCGGCTACCTCGGCTGGGGGTTAATCGACATTCTCAGCTCCCAGGGCGACATGCGTAAACGCTACGGCGTGGTCTATGTCAACCGTGAAAACCATGACCTGAAAGACCTGAAGCGCGTGCCGAAGAAGAGCTACGCGTGGTTAAAACAGGTTATCCATACCAACGGACGCGAGATGTAAGCCGTACGCTGCCGGGCCGTTTTTGTGACTGATTGATGGGAACTATCCGCTATGTCTGAAACAAAAATAACACCGCACATGCAGTCTTTTGTCGATAAATTTGTAGAGTTCTCGGCGCGCCTGGCAAATCAGGTGCACCTGCGCTCCCTGCGCGACGCTTTCGCCACGGTGATGCCGATTTTCATCCTCGCCGGTCTGGCGGTGCTGGTGAACAACGTGGTATTTCCGTGGATTTTTCACGGCGACACGCTCGCGCAGTTTAAGGTGTGGGGCGAGGCGATTATCAACGGCACGCTGAACATTGCCGCGCTGCTGCTGGCCCCGATGATTGCCTGGTCGCTGGCGCGCAACAAAGATTTCGACAATCCGGTCTCGGCAGTGGTTATCGCCGTCAGCAGCTTCATCATCATGATGCCGATGCGCCTGCAGATTACGCCCGTCGGCAGCGATGCCGCGGTGAACATCACCCAGGTGCTGACGTTCACCAATATTGGCTCAACCGGGATTTTCGCCGGGGTGCTGATCGGGCTGCTCTCAACGGAAGTGTTTATCGCCATTTCGCGCCTGAAGGCGCTGCACATTTCCCTCGGGGAAAACGTGCCTCCGGCGGTGAGCAAATCCTTTACCGCGCTGATCCCGACCATTCTCACGCTCTCCCTGTTCGCGGTGCTGGCGGCGATACTGGCAAACGTGCTGCACACGGACCTGATCCATCTTATTACCACCTTTATCCAGCAGCCGCTGCGGCTGATTAACACCAGCCTGCCGGGGACGATTTTCATCTACAGCTTCGGTAACTTCCTGTTCACGCTCGGTATTCATCAGTCAGTCGTTAACAGCGTGGTGCTGGAGCCGTTCCTGCTGATCAACACCAACGAGAACATGCTGGCCTTCGCCAACGGCCAGCCCATCCCGCATATCATCAACAACATCTTCGTGCCGACGTTTGGCATGGTGGGCGGCACGGGCAGCACGATATCGCTGCTGATCGCCATCTTTATCTTCTCCCGACAAAAATCGGCGAAGCAGGTGGCGCGTCTGTCGCTGGCGCCCGGTCTGTTCAACATCAACGAGCCGGTGATTTTCGGCCTGCCGATCGTGTTTAACCTGCCGCTGATGATCCCGTTTGTGCTGCTGCCCGCCATCGGCATTTACTTCGCCTGGCTCTGTACCACGCTGGGGCTAATGTCGCGCTGCGTGGTGATGATCCCCTGGACCACGCCGCCCATTCTCAGCGCCTGGCTGGCCACGGCAGGGGACTGGCGGGCGGTGGTGGTGCAGTTGGCAATCATCGTATTTGGTGTATTCTTCTACCTGCCTTTCCTCAAGATTGCCGAGAGAGTGGCGTTGAAAAACAGCGGGATAGAAAACTAACTGAAAGGAAGAACGATGGCGGCGAAGTACATCACCATAGCGCGGGAAATTAAGAAACGCATTATCAGCCAGCAGTACGCCGCCAACGAACCCCTGCCAGACCAGTTTGCGCTGGCGGCGGAGTTCAACTCCAGCCGGATGACCATTCAGCAGGCGATGCGCCAGCTCATCGTCGAAGGTCTGGTCTATACCCGCCAGGGCCAGGGCACGTTCATCCGCAAAAACTTCCTTCAGCTCTCGCAGTGGGACCTCTCCGGCAGCGACTACTTTGGCGCGACTAAAACCTGGGCGCATCTGGGCACGGTGACCAGCCGGGTAGTGCATTTCGAGCTGCGCTTCCCGAACGAAAAAGAGCAGGCGTCGCTGATGATTAACGCCGATGCGCCGATCTATGACTTCATTCGACTCCGTCTGCTGAACGGCGAACCGATGTCGCTGGATTCCACGGTGATGCCGATGAATCTGGTGCCGGGCCTGACGAAAAACCATCTTGAAGGTTCAGTGTTCCAGTACGTGCAGGAGACGCTGGCGCTGAAAATTATGGGGTCGTATCGGGTGGTGCGGGCGCTTAAGCCCAACGCGCTGGACAGGGAGCATCTGGTCTGCGAGCAGACCGACCCCATCCTGGAAGTGGAGCAGGTGATTTATCTGGAGGACGGCACGCCGCTGGAGTATGCCCACTGCCACTATCGGTACGACCACGGCGGGATCGTGATCGTGAATAACGGATAAAAAAAAAGCGGGCAACGAGGCCCGCTTTTTTAATGCTTCGCTATCAGTTCAAACGCACCGGCATACCGGAGCGGTTCTGCACGGCCTGGTCAACAATCGCCGTTTCTACGTCTGGCTGAGAAGTCACCGCCTGTACCGCGCTGTTCAGCGTAACAGGGACGATTTCGTTGTTGTTGATCTGGTCTTCGCTGGTGGACAGCGGGTTGTGCACTTCGATGTAGCGGCTGCCGTCTGGCTCAGAGGTCGCTTTCACCGGTTCGTTGATGAACTGCACGCGCGTACCGACCGGCACGTTTTCGAACAGGAATTTGATGTCGTCGTTACGCAGGCGCACGCAGCCGTGGCTTACGCGCAGGCCGATACCGAAGTTGGCGTTGGTACCGTGGATAGCGTACAGGCGGCCAATGTACAGCGCGTACAGACCCATTGGGTTATCCGGGCCTGCCGGTACAACGGCTGGCAGCGGTTCACCCGCAGCGATGTATTCCGCGTGCATTTTGGCAGTCGGCGTCCAGGTTGGGCCCGCTTTCTTACGCTCAACCTTGGTGGTCCAGTTCATTGGGGTGTCTTTACCCAGCTGGCCGATACCGATTGGCAGCACGATAACGGTGTTGGTGCCTTTCGGGTAGTAATACAGACGCATTTCGGCGCTGTTAATCACGATACCTTCATGAACGGTATCCGGCAGGATCAGCTGCTGAGGAATATTCAGCACGGTGCCCGCTTTCGGCAAATACGGGTCAACGCCCGGGTTCGCTTCCAGCATGTTAGACAGGCCCAGCTGGTACTGCGCAGCGAAATACTCCAGTGGCTGAGAGTTACCTTCTGGTACCGTCACAACCTGGTTCTGGCCTACCAGACGGCTACCGTCGGTTGGCAGGGGATACGTCACCGCAGACGCGGTCTTACAAAAACCTACTACGGCTAACGCCGCCGCAAAAAGCGTTGTTAATTTCATGTTCATGTTGTGCGAGGTATCTAAGCCATTCTGGCGATGAGTTGATAAGTCTGAATCTGTGATGGGAGCGCATTATATGTGCATTCCCGCTAACAGGGAATTCAGATGTGTACGAAATCACATTTTTTTCGATTTTGTTAAAGTTTAGTGGATTGCCGCAACACGGGATCTCAATTCGGAATTGTGGCATAATGCCGTGTTTATCACACTTTTCGCAGGAATCTCCCCGTGTTAGTTACCAGCAACGTCACTATGCAGTTTGGCAGTAAGCCGCTGTTCGAAAACATTTCCGTCAAATTTGGCGGCGGCAACCGTTACGGCCTGATTGGTGCCAACGGTAGCGGAAAATCCACCTTTATGAAGATCCTCGGCGGTGACCTGGAGCCGACGCTCGGTAACGTATCGCTCGACCCTAACGAGCGTATCGGTAAGCTGCGTCAGGATCAGTTCGCCTTCGAAGAGTTCACCGTGCTCGACACCGTGATCATGGGGCATGGGGAACTGTGGGAAGTGAAGCAGGAGCGCGATCGCATCTACGCGCTGGCCGAAATGAGCGAAGAAGACGGCTATAAAGTAGCCGATCTGGAAACGCAGTACGGCGAGATGGACGGCTACTCGGCGGAAGCGCGCGCGGGCGAGCTGCTGCTGGGCGTGGGCATTCCTGTCGAACAACATTACGGCCCGATGAGCGAAGTTGCGCCGGGCTGGAAGCTGCGCGTGCTGCTGGCACAGGCGCTGTTCTCTAACCCGGACATCCTGCTGCTCGACGAACCGACGAACAACCTGGACATCGACACCATCCGCTGGCTGGAGCAGACGCTGAACGATCGCGACAGCACCATGATCATCATCTCGCACGACCGTCACTTCCTGAACATGGTCTGTACGCACATGGCGGATCTGGACTACGGCGAGCTGCGCGTTTATCCGGGCAACTACGACGAGTACATGACGGCGGCTACCCAGGCGCGTGAACGTCTGCTGGCGGATAACGCCAAGAAGAAAGCGCAGATTGCTGACCTGCAGTCCTTCGTCAGCCGCTTTAGCGCCAACGCCTCTAAGTCGCGTCAGGCGACCTCGCGTGCCCGTCAGATCGACAAAATCAAGCTGGACGAAGTCAAAGCCTCCAGCCGTCAGAACCCGTTCATCCGCTTCGAGCAGGACAAGAAGCTGTTCCGTAACGCGCTGGAAGTGGAAGCCCTTGAAAAAGGCTTTGAGAACGGTCCGCTGTTTAAAAAATTCAACCTGCTGCTGGAAGTGGGCGAGAAGATTGCCATCCTCGGTGCCAACGGCGTGGGTAAATCCACCATGCTGAAAACCCTGGTCGGCGAACTGCAGCCGGACAACGGCACCGTGAAGTGGTCTGAAAACGCGCAGATTGGCTACTACGCGCAGGACCATGAATATGAGTTCGAAAACGACCTCACCGTCTTCGACTGGATGAGCCAGTGGAAGCAGGAAGGCGATGACGAGCAGGCGGTACGCAGCATTCTGGGTCGTCTGCTGTTCAGCCAGGACGACATCAAAAAGCCGGCTAAGGTGCTCTCCGGTGGTGAGAAGGGCCGCATGCTGTTCGGCAAGCTGATGATGGAAAAACCAAACATCCTGGTGATGGACGAACCGACTAACCACCTGGACATGGAATCTATCGAATCCCTGAACATGGCGCTGGAGATGTATCAGGGTACCCTGATCTTCGTCTCTCACGACCGTGAGTTCGTCAGCTCGCTGGCGACCCGCGTGATCGAAATTACGCCAGAGCGCGTGGTGGACTTCACCGGTAATTACGAAGATTACCTGCGCAGTAAAGGTATCGAGAACTAAAAAAAAGCCGGGTGGCGGCTTCGCCTTACCCGGCCTACGTTCTGTTCCCTCTCCCCGTGGGAGAGGGTTAGGGTGAGGGCATCAGGCCGCACTAGACCACCCACTCGCCCCCTTCGACCCCGTTCACCAGCAGCGTACGTTTTTCCCCTGCAGGCAGCGACACCTTAAGCGATTTCCACGCCGGACGATAATCCCCGCGCGCGTTGACCTTCAGGTTGATGGTTGCTCCGTCGCACACCATTTCCCACTCCACCCACAGCGCGTTGCCGTTCTGGTAGCCCCAGCTTTCGCCGTCGTCTTCAAACAGTATTCCGGTGGTCGTGCCGACGCCCTTCACCGGGAACAGCTTCAGCTCACGGGTCGTATCTTTTTCGGTACTCACATGCGTGATGCGTTCGCTCAGCGGAAGACCGGCACCGGCGCGCACCAGCAGCGGCAGTTTTTCCAGCGGCGCGTCGAGGACAATCGACTGGCTGCCCGCATACCACGCGTGGGTGTAAAAATCATACCAGCCGGTGTCGTTATCCGGCAGCCAGACGCGTCGCTCGCGCTGCCCGGCTTCGACGACGCTTGCCACCAGCAGGTCGCGGCCCAGCAGGAAGTCATCGCACTCCTCAAACGTCTGCGCATCGTGCTCGTGGTCGAGGAAGGTCGGGCGCAGCATCGGCTCGTCGTCGGCATGCGCCTGCCAGAGCAGGGTATAGAGGTACGGCAGCAGGCGGTAGCGCAGCTCAACCGCACCGCGAATGGCTGGCGTGACGCCCGGGTACATCCACGGCTCGTTTACGGTGTGGTCATCGTTCCACGAGTGAATGGTAAAGCGCGGGTGCATCACGCCGTTCTGCACCCAGCGCACGAACAGCTCGGCGTCCGGTTTGTCGCCGGAGAAACCGCCGACGTCGTGGCCGACGTTGAACAGGCCGGACAGGCTCATGCCCAGCCCCATGCGGATGTTATAGCGCAGGGTGTCCCAGCTGGTGCGGTTGTCGCCGCTCCAGGTCTGAACGTAGCGCTGCATCCCGGCGCAGCCGGAGCGGGAGATGAGATACGGACGTTTTTCCGGCGCGAAACGCTGCTGCGCTTCTAGCGAGGCGCGCATCATCAGCAGCGGCATCACCGGGCGAATGTGCTTGATGGCAATCTCCTTGCCGAAGCCAAAGCAGCGCGCCTCCCCGTCCCACACTTCGTACTCGTTGTTGTCGTTCCAGGTGGAGTCGATGCCCATCTCCAGCAGCTGCGTGGTGACGCCGTTCTGCCACCACTGCACCGTCTGCGGGTTGGTAAAGTCGAGGTGCGAGCCTTCGTCATCCCAGAAGCTGGAACGTTCCGGTGCATCGGTTTCTGAATCGCGAATGAACAGGCCGCTCTCCGCCACTTCGTTATAGCGCGGATGGTCCTGCAGCAGGCACGGCTTGATGTTTGCCGCCAGCTTCAGCCCCGCGTCGTGGAAGGCCTGGCTCATCACCTTCGGCTGCGGCACCTTGTCATAGTTCCAGTTGAAGACGTAGCGCTTGCCGTTGATAGAGGTATAGCCGGAGGAGAGCTGGAACGAGTCGCACGGAATGGCGTGTTCTTCGCACAGGCGGATGAAGTTCATCAGCTGGTTCTGGGCGTCCGGCGCGTCGGTGTAGTGCATGGTCGAGCCGCTGTAGCCCAGGCTCCATTTCGGTCCGAACAGCGTTTTCCCGGTCAGGCGCACGAAGGCTTTGGTGACGTCCAGCACGCGCGTGCCGGTAAAGATGTAGTAATCGATATCGCCCGCTTCCGCCTGCCAGCGACGATAGGCGGTGTGGTAGTTGTCGATTTCGTTACCCAGATCCAGCCAGCAGCTGCTCAGGTTGTCATAGAACAGGCCGTAGCTGACGTCGTCGCGGCGGGCGATGGTGAACGGAATATGCTTGTAGAGCGGGTCGGTGCTGGCCGCGTTGTACCCCATTGCGTCGAGGTTACGCATCTCATACCGCTTGCCGTTGCGCTGCAGATCGCCCGCTTTTTCGCCCAGGCCATAGAAACGCTCGTCCTTGCGGCGGCTGAGGTAGTGCGCCACGCCGTCGCCGTGGGCGTTCAGCAGGTAGGCGCTGGTTGGACGGTCGTTGACCAGCGGCTGCCACTCGCCCGCCTCATTGCGGTAGTGCCACTCCAGCCACAGCGGCTGGTGGACCGTTACGCGCAGCTGTTCGGTTGCCACGGTGAGCGTCTCTTCCTGCTGCGTCAGGGTCCAGGCCGGGCAGGAGAAACCGCTTATATCGTCACGACGGCGGCCTTCCCACGGCACGTCTTTTTCCGGCGCGATGCTCCAGGTGCGGTCCAGCGCCAGCTCGCCTTTGCGTTTGATCAGCACGCGGAACAGGTTCTCTTCCAGCACATACAGGCACAGGCGGTGCTGGTTATCGACCAGCAGTTCCAGATGGTTTGCCGACTGCGTATCAAGGGTCCAGTTTTTCAGGGTTTTCATATGCAATACATCCACTATCAGGCGCGCTTGGCGCGACGTTCAGCAATAAATGCTACCAGGAAGACAGCGCCAATCAGGTCAAAGAAGCCCATGGCAATAAAGAGCGGGTTAAAGCCGATTTTGTCGGCGGTCACACCGATTAACAGCGAGAACAGGAAGCTGGCGATCCACGCCGCCGAGCCGCGCATGCCGTTGACGGTCGCCATCTGGCCTTTGTCGAACGACTCAACGACCAGGGCGCTCAGCATGCAGGAGATAATCTGGTGCCCGAAGCCGCCGATGGAGATCAGCACGATGGTGATATACGGGTCGCGGGTAATGGCCACGATGCCCAGCGAGATCATCAGGAACGCGCCCGTCACGGAGCTGGCAACGACCGAGTTAACGCGCGAGCAGCCGAACAGACGGGTGAACAGACGCGTCAGGTAGCCGCTCGCCACGCTGCCGAGGTCGGCGGCGAGGAACGGAAGCCAGGCAAACATCGCAATCTGCTTCAGATCCATGCCGTGCTCTTTGGCGAGATACAGCGGCACCCAGAAGCTCAGCACTGCCCAGGCCGGTTCCGCCATAAAGGCCGGGATGGCGATACCGTAAAAGCGTTTGTTTTTCGAGACGGTTTTCAGCGCGGTCAGGAAGGGCAGTCTCACCGCAGGCGGTTCGTTATCCTGCTTGATGAACGCCAGCTCGTCCTTGCTCAGGTTCGGGTGCTGCTCCGGGTTGTGGTAGAACGCCCACCACAGGATCACCCACAGCAGCGCCAGCACGCCGGTAAACATAAATGCGCCCTGCCAGCCGAACGACGCGTGAGCGAAATAGATGATGGGCGGGGCCAGCATCGCGCCGATGGAGAAGCCTACGCCCGCCCAGCCGGCGGCAACGGGTCGCTCTGATTTCGGGAACCATTCGCCGATGGTTTTGGCGTTTGCCGGGGTAGCGGCGGCCTCAGAGGCACCCATAAAGAAGCGCAGAATAGCGAGGTGCAGCCAGCTTCCGGCGCCCGCGTGAAAAATACACATCAGCGCCCAGATCCCGGCGCAGACCATAAAGCCAATCTTCAGGCCGATGACGTCAATCAGCCAGCCGCACAGGGGCTGGAAAATGGTATAGGCGATCTGGAACGCACCGACGATCCAGGAGTATTGCTCGGTGGTGATCCCGAGGCTCTCTTTCAGTTCCGGGGCGAGGATCCCGAGTGAGTTACGGGTGATGTAGTTAACGGTGACGCCAAGTAAGAACAGCACCAGCACGTACCAGCGCAGGTTCTTGATGACGCGACGGGTTTTGCTTGTCGCTACGGTGTTATTGATGTCCTGACTCATTTTACTCTCCACAAGACGGACGGTAAGGGGACGGAGGTTCAGGTGTCACACGGATTTTTATGCCTTTGATTTATATCCGTTTAAAATGCTTAAGTTGGTATACAACTAGTATGGAAGTTGTGTGACAAGTTCACCTTAAGGAAGAAAATGAGTGGGCAAAAGTGGATTTTGTGCAAAATTTCTCATAACTGACGTATACCCTCTGGCATGATGGCCTTTATGTCAGCTATTGTCTGACCAATACGCTATGAAAATTTTTTCATTCCGCAAATGGAGCCAGATCACAAAATGGACAAAAGGCTAAAAATCACCGAAATCGCGGCCCGGACGCAGCTCTCGATCAGCACCGTGTCGCGAGTGCTGGCGGGAAAAGCGAATACCAGTGAAAAAGCGCGCGCAAAGGTGCTGGCGTGCGCGCGGGAGCTGGGGGTGATGGACGGCATGGCGGCAGGGCGTCTGCTGCTTAACAGCCTGGTGGTTTTTGCCCCGCAGCGGGCGTTTGACGAGCGGTCCGACATCTTTTACTACCGCGTGATCCAGAGCGTGAGTAAAGGCCTGGCGTCCCACGATGTGCGTCTTCGCTACTGCGCGCTGGAGGAGAACGACAGCGACGCCCAGCTGTTTCTGGCACGCATGAACGAAGCGGACACTCAGGCGGCAATCCTTCTTGGCATCGACGATCCCCATATCCACGATCTGGCGGTGGACGTGGGTAAACCCTGCATGCTGATTAACTGCCGCGACCGGCACATGCGTCTGCCTGCCGTCGCGCCGGATCATCGCGCTATCGGCGAGCGGGCGGCGGAATATCTGTTCGAGATGGGACACCGTGAGGTGATGAACGTGCTGTGCCTGCGCCGCTACACCATGGAGCTGCGCCTGGCGGGGATCCGCGACGCGTGGCAGTCTCACAACATGAAATTCAACGATAAACGCGATCTGCTTGTAGTGCCCAGCTTCAGCGCGCGCGAAACGGAACAGATGGTCAGCGGCTGGCTCAGTGAAGTGCAGGGGAAGGATTTACCGACCGCGTTCCTGGTCGGCGGCGACTTTATGGCGGCGGGCACCATTAGCGCATTACAAAACCACGGCCTGCGCGTGCCGCAGGACGTGTCGGTGATGAGCATTGACGGCTTTAACCTGGCGGCGATTCAGGATGTTCCATTAACGGCGGTGCACGTTCCGCGCGATGAGCTGGGAACCGAAGCGGTATATATGCTCCAGCAGCGGCTGATGCGCCCGGACGCGCCGGTGGGAACCTTGCTGCTTAACGGCACGCTGGCCGTGCGGGAATCGGTACGGCGGATACGTCAGGGGAAACGACGCACCGCCGTGGAGCGGGAAGGGCTGTACGACAGTTAAACCATGCCCAGCGCGCGCTTACCGTGGATGTTGAGATCGTTCACGGTAAAGCGGTCCTGCCAGCTTTTTTCATAATCCTCGCGCGGGAAGTCTCCCGGCGACGCGCCGGTTTCAAGCGCTTCCTTGACCTTTTTCGCGTAGGCGAGGTTTTTCTCGCACATCGGCGCGGCAGGAATGTACATCACGTTGCCCCAGCCCTGCTGATTTTCCACCGGCGCGACGGAATGGATCACATCGCAGTGCCACCACACGGAATCGCCCGCATCGAGTGCCGGAATGCTGGTCAGCGCCTCGATCAGCAGCGGGTGCCATTTCTCTGAAACCGGCAGGACGCGCCCCGGCGCCACGCCGCACAGCTCGTCTTCCGGCACGTCGTCCAGCAGCGGCCGCAGCAGAATGTAGGCCATCGCTTCCGGGATTGGCACCACGTGCAGCAGCCCCTGACCTGGGATCATATCCGACAGCGCCGTCCAGCCCTGGAAGGTGCGGAACACCGAGCATTTGGTGGTGTTATCGACGGTGTACTCTTCCACTTCGGTACGGTGCGCGGCGTTCCACGGATCGTATTTCTCGACGTTGCCGTCAAACACGCGGGCGAACACCTGTTGATAAGCCGGAAGCAGCCAGCGCTCCAGCGCGCCGGAGTCGGTATGCGCGCCCAGTCCTTTCGAGGTCGTTCCCGGCGGGCGGCGGCGGATACGGTCCGGGTAAATCACGCTCACGTCCGGGTTGAACCACTGCTTGCCGTTGCTCTCGAATGTCCATAAACGGTTCAGGAACGACTGCACCTGCGCCATCTCTTCGCTCTGGCGCGCCTGCATCTGCGCCTGAGACCAGTAAATCGGGTAAATCTCCGGACGAGAGGCCGTCAGGGTGCCGAAGAAGTTATCGCCCGGGCCTTTGTAGACCTCGTCAAACTTATTCAGATCGAGGTAGTCGAGCATCGACTGATCCCACGCCAGCGCCTGCTCGCGCGGGAAGTGACCTTTAATCACCGCGCAGCCGCGGCGTTTAACGGCCTCGCGCTGTGAGTCGGTAATGGTGCCGTTTTTCACATCCGCAAACGGGATCACCGGCCAGACGGATTCACCTTTGTTCTTAAGCGCGTTGATTTCCGCCACGCGGGTGGCAATTTTGTCGCTGAGCTTATTAAACACTGCCTGCACGTCGCCGATCTGCGCGCGCAGCTCACGTTTTAACTGACGGATTGCCGCTTTGTGATCCGCTGGCAAAGTTTCACTGGTAAAGGTCATAACTGCCTCGCATCTTTCATTCGAAAGTAAAAGTGTCTACAAGTGATACTTTAAGTTAAAAATAAGTTAATGCAAGTTTAAAAACTTGACGCAAGCCACAGGACGGAAAAAGAGTGAGAGGCCGGAGCGACGCTCCGGCGAGGAAAGGATCAGACGTCGAACGGGGAATGGTTGTCGAGCACGGCCTGGATGACGTTCAGCGCGCCCTGATGGTTGTTGTCGTCGGTGCCGTAGCGGCTGATTTCTTTGATGCTCTCTGCCGCGTTGCCCATCGCAAAGGAATATTTCACCAGCTTAAGCATCTCGGCATCGTTGCCGCTGTCGCCAATGGCCACGCACTCCTGCGGGGAGATTTTCCAGCGTTTCAGCAGACGGCTAATGCCGTTGGCCTTGTGCAGGCCGGGGATAATCAAATCCACGAATCCAAAGCCGCTGGTGACCGGCTTCATGATGCCGTCCAGGGAGACGTGCAGTTTATCCACCAGATTAGGGATATCGCTGTCCGGCAGGTTCAGGGAGAACTTAAACAGTACGTCGTCAATTTCGCGGTAATCGCTGATGCGCTTTAAGCGGTGATAGTGCTTTGACATCAGCGCCACGAATTCTTCAGGAGCCTGGTCGCTGACCCAGGCGCTCTCCAGCCCGCAGGCCACGAAGTTCAGCCCTTTGTCCTTCAGCAGTTCGCCAATCACGATCTGCGATTCATGACGCGTCAGCTCGCCGTGGAAAATTTGTTCGCCGCGATCGAACACCAGCGCGCCGTTTTCCGCCACGAAGGAGATCCTGTCTTTCAGCGCCGGAAAGAAGGAGATGAGCTGGTAATACTGGTTGCCGCTGGCGACAACGAATTCAATATCGCGGGCTTTAAGCTGTTCAAACTGTGCCTGGAAGCGGTCACGATCGTACTGCTTGGCATCATCAAGGAAAGTTCCGTCCATATCGGTGACGATAACTTTAACGGTCATACTGTGCTCCTGGGTCACTGCGTTTTGAAACATTCTAATAACAAGGTGACGGGGAGCACAAATTTAATTTCATTCGAAAGTAAAAGCAAAACGGCAACCGTGGTTGCCGTTGTTAGTGTTTTCTCCCTCTCCCCGTGGGAGAGGGGCGGGGTGAGGGGATATGCCGTTACAGCGTATGCTCAGTACGGGCGATAATATCGTCCTGCGCATCCGGCGACAGGGCGGTGAAGAACGCCGAGTAGCCCGCGACGCGCACCACCAGGTCACGATACTGGTCAGGATGTTTCTTCGCTTGCAGCAGCGTTTCGCGCGAGACGATGTTGTACTGGATATGCCAGCCTTTATGCACCTCGAAGAAGGTGCGCAGCAGCACCATTAGCTTCTGGCGATCGCTGTCGTTTTCCAGCGTCGACGGGTTCAGCTTCTGGTTCAGCAGCACGCCGCCGAGAATCGCTTCCGTCGGCAGTTTACCCACCGAGCCAATTACCGCCGTCGGGCCGAGGTGGTCCGTACCGGAGGCCGGGCTTGCTCCTTCCGCCAGCGGGGTGTGCGCCTTACGTCCGTCCGGCGTGGCCATCGTTGCCGCGCCAAACGGCACGTTTGCGGAGATGGAAGAGGTGCCCGCGTAGTAGTTACCTCCAATCGGGCCGCGGCCGTAGCGCGGGTTGTGGTACTGCTTCAGCTCTTCGATGTAGGTCTGATAGGCGCGCGTCAGCAGCATGTCCACGCTGTCGTCGTCGTTGCCGTACTTCGGCGCGCCGTTGATCAGGCGCTGACGCAGCTGCTCGTGGGTCAGCCCGTCGAAGTCATCCGCCAGCGCCGCCGCCAGCTGCTGTTGACCAATAGTGCCCTGTTCGAACACCAGCTTTTTCACTGCAGCCAGGCTGTTGCCGAGGTTAGCGATGCCCACCTGCAGGCCGGAGACCCAGTCGTACTTCGCGCCGCCCTGCTTGATGCTTTTCGCGCGCTCGATGCAGTCGTCCACCAGCGCCGAGCAGAGAATGTCGTGGACGTTCTCTTCCAGCATGGTATCCACCACGTACTCAATCTCGATAGATTTGCGGGTGTAGTAGCGGATCTGGCTGTCCCACGCCGCCATCACTTCGTCGAAGTTGTCGAAGTTACCGGCGGAGAGCGCTTTCTCCTGCGGCAGGAACACCTTGCCGCTGGTGGCGTCGCGGCCGCCTTCCAGCGCGGCCAGCATCACGCGGGCGAAGTTGATAAAGCTCATGCCGGTGCAGCGATAGCCCCACTTGCCGCCCACCGCGGTTTCGATACAGCCGATGGCCGCGTAGTCGTAGGCGTCGTCTCGTTCAACGCCGAGCTTGATGAATTCCGGAATGACGATTTCATCGTTGTTGAACGCGGGCATCCCGAAGCCGCAGCGGATCACCTGCACGCAGGCGTCGAGGAAGTCGTTGCTCATGCCCGCGTGGTAGCGCACGCTCAGGTTTGGCTGGGTGGAGCGCAGGCGACCGCACGATTCCAGAATCGCGTAGGAGAGCGGGTTCACCGCGTCCATCGGCTCACCGTTGACCAGCTTCTGGCCGCCGATGGTGACGTTCTGGTACAGCGGGCTACCGGCGGAAGCCTTGGAGTGCGAGCCGGAGCGGATTTTGTTCACTTCCAGCAGCTTCAGCCAGCAGCTGTGCAGCAGCTCGATAGCGTGTTCGCGGTCGAGGCTCTGGTTCAACTCGACGTCGCGGCGGTAGTACGGATAGAGATACTGGTCCATACGCGCGAAGGAGACGGAGTGGCCGTTTGACTCAATCTGCAGGATCAGCTGAATGAAGTAGCACAGCTGCAGCGCCTGCCAGAAGGTTTTTGGCGGCTCGTGGGCAATGATGTCGCAGTTTTCCGCCATCGCCAGCAGCTCGTCGCGGCGGCTTTCGCGGGTTTCGGTGGACGCCATTTCACGCGCCAGATCGGCAAAGCGTTTGATGTGCAGGCTTACGGCTTCCAGCACGATATCGATCGCCTTCAGGAACTGATCGCCGTGCAGGTCTTCCAGCACCGTCAGGTTGATGCGCGTGCGGCGCTCGGCCACCTTAGCGCGCAGGCCGTCGAGGCCTTTCTCCAGCACCAGCGGGAAGTTAACGGCCAGGTGCGCGTCGCCGGAGGTCATGTTGCCTTCGGCTTTGATAATGCCGGTTTCCAGCAGGCCTTTCTGCTCGTCGGTGAACATGCCATAGCAGCGGTCCTGCACCGTCTGGCCGCGCCACCACGGGCAGATGTCGTGCAGCACGCGCTTGTTCTCTTCGCTCACCGCAAAGCCCGCGCCCGGGCGGTCCGCCAGATCGTCAATCTCTTTCTCAATCCAGGATACGGTGTATTCCGGGAAAATCGGCGCGGCGCGCACTTCGCTTGCCTGGTTACCGATAATCAGCTCGTCGTGTTTGATCCAGATGGTACGCTCAGCCAGGTGATGCGCCAGCGCCAGAGCGCGGCGTACCGGGATCGGCTTGTCCATGTGCTGCTGGTACATTTCGGTGTAATGCTGGGCGCGCTCGGTACAGACCGGCGGCTTAACGATATGCACCAGCGCCGTTTTGTGCGCCTTAATGCGCTCGCTGAGGGTGTTGAGATTCAGGGTCGTCATAGGTTTATCCTCGTAAGGTCGCGGTTAACCCTTTCTGGCAGGCGTATTGCTGCGCGAAGTCCAGCAGGGCAGGGTTATCCAGCGGTTTGTCAGGGGCAGAGTAAGGTTGGCCGAGCAGGGTGTATTTGTTCATGCCCAGCGTGTGATACGGCAGAAAATGAATATCGTCGACGCCGAGCTCGTCGGCGGCGAAGTTGGTAATGGCGGTGATGGACGCTTCGTCAGCGTTAAAGCCCTGGATCAGCGGCACGCGGATGGTGATTTTTTTTCCGGCGACGGCAAGGCGTTTCAGGTTATCCAGGATCCGCTTAGCCGAACCGTCCGTCCACTGTTTGAACACCTCACCGTCGACGTGCTTCAGGTCGGCGAGGAACAGATCGACGTACGGTAATGACGGCTCGATATAGTGCCACGGCACGTGAAGGCAGGTTTCCACGGCGGTGTGGATCCCCTGTTCGTGGCTGGCTTTAAACAGGGCGTGCGCCAGCTCAGGGTTCATAAACGGCTCGCCGCCGGAGAGGGTGATCCCGCCGCCGCTGCGGTCGTAGAAGGGTTTATCGCGCAGTACGGTCGCCATGATCTCCTCGACCTGCTGCTCTTCACCGCAGACGGTCAGCGCCTGCGTCGGGCAGCAGTCGGTAAGGGCGTAGAGCGTGGCTTCATCAAGCTTCTCGCGGTGGATAACCAGGCCATTCAGCGCGCGTTCGATACAGCCCGGTGCCGCCTGCTGGCACAGGTCGCAGCCGTCAAGGCACAGGCGCGGGTCAAACAGCACGTCCCGGCTGCGGGAGCGGCTTTCCGGGTTCTGGCACCAGCGACAGCCCAGCGAGCAGCCTTTCAGGAACACCACGGTTCTAATACCGGGGCCATCGTGGGTAGAGTAACGCTGAATATTGAAGATCATGATTTCGCCTCTCGTATTGCATATGAAGATTAAATTACTTTCGAATGAAAGTTATCTTGATGCAGGTCAACTACTGAGCAGGTTTTGTCGTGATAGGGTAAGTGCAGGCTAAATTTGAGGGTGACATCATGGAACTTTATCTCGACACATCTGACGTTGCGGCAGTCAAAAAGCTGGCGCGCATCTTCCCGCTGGCGGGCGTAACCACCAACCCAAGCATTGTGGCGGCAGGTAAAACGCCGCTGGACGTTTTGCTGCCAGCGCTGCACGACGCGCTGGGCGGCAAAGGCCGTCTTTTCGCGCAGGTGATGGCGACCACCGCCGAAGGGATGGTGGAGGACGCGCGCAAGCTGCGCGCCATCATTAACGACCTGGTAGTAAAAGTGCCGGTGACCGCCGAAGGGCTGGCGGCAATCAAGATGCTGAAAGCGGAAGGGATCCCGACGCTGGGTACGGCGGTTTATGGTGCTGCGCAGGGGATGCTCTCCGCGCTGGCGGGTGCAGAGTATGTGGCGCCTTACGTTAACCGCGTGGACGCGCAGGGCGGGGACGGGATCCAGACAGTGGTTGAGCTGCAACAGCTGCTGACGCTGCACGCCCCGCAGTCAAAGGTGCTGGCCGCGAGCTTCAAAACGCCGCGTCAGGCGCTGGACTGCCTGCTGGCAGGCTGCGAGTCCATCACGCTGCCGCTGGACGTGGCGCAGCAGTTTATTACCTCTCCGGCCGTGGATGCGGCGATTGTGAAGTTTGAGCAGGACTGGCAGGGGGCGTTTGGACGGATGTCGATCTGACGGGTGCGGCCTGATGCCCTCACCCCAACCCTCTCCCACAGGGAGAGGGAGCAAACACTAAAACGGCAACCTGAAGGTTGCCGTTTGCTTTAACCTCCGCAAACCTCACACCCCGGGTTACGCATCAGCTTCATCTCGCGGAACTGGCAGGTCATCGCGTCATACATTACGATTTTCCCCGCGGCAGGTGTGCCGTAGCGCGCCAGCACTTTGATCGCTTCCATCGCCTGCAGCGAGCCAATCACGCCGACCAATGGCGCCATTACGCCCGCCTCAACGCAGGTCAGGGCGTTCTCGCCGAACAAGCGGCTCAGGCAGCGGTAGCAGGGTTCGCCTTCCCCGTACGTGAAGACGCTGATTTGCCCCTCCATGCGGATCGCCGCGCCGGAAACCAGCGGGATTTTGTGGGCAAAGCAGCCCGCGTTCAGCTGGTTACGGACCGTGACGTTATCGGTGCAGTCCAGCACCAGGTCATGCTGCGCAATCTGCGCGGACAGCGCCTCGTCATCCAGCATCGCGTCAATCAGGGTGAACTGAACGTTGGGGTTGATGCGCGCCAGCGCCGTGCGGGCAGAATCCACCTTCGGCTGTCCAACCGTCGCATCGCTGTGCAGCGTCTGGCGCTGGAGATTTGACACCGACACGGTATCAAAATCCAGCAGCGTCATCCTGCCCACGCCCGCCGCCGCAAGATACTGCGCGGCGGCGCAGCCCAGGCCGCCGAGCCCAACAACCAGCACGCTTGCTGCCTTAAGCGCTTCCTGACCTTCGAAATCAAACCCGCGCAGCACAATCTGGCGGTTGTAGCGCATTATCTCCGGGTCGCTCAGCTCCACCGTCATGTCAGCCTCCGAACAGGTGGTTAAAACGCTCGATCTCAACCCACTCGCCTGCTTCCACATTGCCGCGCTCGCGCTCCAGGACGATAAAGCAGTTACCCTGGCTGAAGGAGCTGAAAATGTGTGAGCCCTGGTGCCCGGTGGTGCTCACTTCGAGCTCTCCGTCCGCGTTGCGCGCCAGAATGCCGCGCTGAAAATCGAGGCGGCCCGGCAATTTTTTCAGGCGCGTGGCGGCGCGCACGCGCTGGCGTTCCGGCAGCGGGCTGGCGCTGTTGCCGGAAAGCTTCGCCAGCAGCGGGATCACCAGCTGGTAGAAGGTGAGTGCCGCCGAGACTGGATTACCCGGCAGGCCACAGAACCAGCTGTGTTGAAGCTTGCCAAACGCGAACGGTTTGCCCGGCTTGATGGCCAGCTTCCAGAAGGCGATCTCGCCCAGCTCTTCAAGGATGGTTTTGGTGTAATCCGCTTCGCCCACGGAGACGCCGCCGGAGCTGATAACCACGTCGGCAGCGTTATCCGCCTCGATAAACGCGGCGCGCAGTTTTTCCGGATCGTCAGGAATAATGCCGAGGTTAATCACCTCGCAGCCCAGCTGCTCCAGCATCAGGTGTACCGCCAGGCGGTTGGTGTCGTATATCTGACCGTCCTGCAGCGGCTGGCCCGGAAGCTGCAGCTCGTCGCCGGTGGAGAAAACGGCCACGCGCACTTTACGGATAACGTCGATTTCAGCCACGCCGAGCGACGCCAGCACCGGCAGCTCACCTGCCGTCAGCTTCTGCCCGGCAGAAAAGACCGTCGCGCCAAGGGTGATATCTTCGCCCTTGCGGCGGATGTTCTGGCCCGCTTTGACGTTCGCGGTAAAACGCACGCCGTCGTCGGTCTGTTCGGTCTCTTCCTGCATTACCACGGCGTCGCAGCCAGCCGGAACCGGCGCGCCGGTCATGATGCGCACGCAGGTGCCCGCAGGCCATTCACCGTTAAACGGCTGGCCCGCAAAGGCTTTACCCGCCACCGGCAGGGCGTTACCCGTCTGGAGATCCGCCAGGCGTACCGCGTAACCGTCCATCGCGGAATTATCAAACCCCGGCACGTTAAGCGGAGAGACGATATCGCGCGCGGCAATACGGCCAAAACAGCGCACGAGGGGCAGCGTCTCAACGTCATGCAGCGGGGAAACTCGGTCAAGCATCTGCGTGAGTGCCGTCTCAAGCGGCATCAGTCCGGCGGTAAAATCCATGGTGGGCTCCTGCGGAGTAACAACGAAAGCGGCCATTATGGCAGAAAAGTGCGGCTAACTGTATGACCCGATGGGTGTACGCTTTACATCACAGTTACGTCTTTCTATATTCAAAAATCATCTGAAGTTTCATCGACGATAATGATATTTATAGAAAAAGCCGCAAATCAGGCTAACGGGTGATGCGAATGGTTAATGCGGTAATCGCAATTCATGGTGGCGCCGGGGCAATCACCCGAGCACAGCTCAGTCCCGAGCAGGAAAAGCGCTATATCGACGCGCTGTACGCCATTGTGGAAACGGGCCAGAAAATGCTGGAAGCGGGCGAAAGCGCGCTGGACGTGGTCACCGAGGCGGTGCGCCTGCTGGAAGAGTGCCCGTTATTTAATGCGGGGATCGGTTCGGTCTTTACCCGGGATGAAACGCACGAGCTGGATGCCTGCGTGATGGACGGCGTCACCCTGAAAGCGGGCGCCGTGGCGGGCGTGAGCCATCTGCGCAATCCGGTGCTGGCGGCGCGTCTGGTGATGGAGGCGAGTCCGCACGTCCTGCTCACAGGGGCCGGGGCGGAGGCGTTTGCCTTCGGGCACGGGATGGAACCGGTATCGCCGGATCTGTTTTCCACGGAGGAGCGCTATCAGCAGCTGCTGGAGGCCCGTTCGGCGGGCATGACGCAGCTTGACCACAGTGCGCCGCTGGATGAAACCACCAAAATGGGCACGGTCGGCGCGGTGGCGCTGGATAAGGCCGGGAACCTCGCGGCGGCGACCTCAACGGGCGGGATGACCAACAAGCTGCCCGGGCGCGTCGGCGATAGCCCGCTGCCGGGCGCGGGCTGCTATGCCAATAACGCGACGGCGGCGGTGTCATGTACCGGAACCGGAGAAGTGTTTATCCGCGCCCTCGCGGCCTACGACATCACCGCGCTGATGGATTACGGCGGTTTAAGCCTCAGCGAAGCCTGCGAGCGCGTGGTGATGGAGAAACTGCCCGCCCTGGGCGGCGTCGGCGGGCTCATTGCGGTGGATCGTGAGGGCAACGTGGCCCTGCCGTTCAACAGCGAAGGTATGTACCGCGCCTGGGGCTATGCCGGTGATGAACCGAGCACGGGCATCTATCGTGAATAAGGGGGCAGCGCGTGCCGCACAGTGAAGAACTGGACAACCGCGAAGTGCTGGCTGTCCATCAGCTCAATATTGCGTTTCAGGAAGAGCGGCAGTTCATCCCCGCAGTAGAGAATTTATCGTTCACGCTCAGGCGCGGCGAGACGCTGGCGATTGTTGGTGAATCCGGATCCGGTAAATCGGTCACGGCGCTGGCGCTGATGCGCCTGCTGGAACAGACGGGCGGGCAAATCAGCAGCGAGAAAATGCTCCTGCGCCGCCGTAACCGTCAGGTCATTGATTTAAATGAGCTGAGCGGTTCGCAGATGCAGGGCGTGCGCGGGGCGGACATTGCTATGATCTTCCAGGAGCCGATGACCTCCCTGAACCCGGTTTTCCCGGTCGGGGAACAAATCGCCGAGTCCATCCGCCTGCATCAGGGGCTGAGCGGCGATGAAGCGCTCAAAGAGGCCCGACGGATGCTGGAGCTGGTGCGCATCCCGGAGGCGCAGGCCATTCTGGGTCGCTACCCGCATCAGCTTTCCGGCGGCATGCGCCAGCGGGTGATGATTGCCATGGCGCTCTCCTGCCGTCCGGCGGTGCTGATTGCCGATGAACCGACGACGGCGCTGGACGTGACGATTCAGGCGCAGATCCTGCAGCTCATCAAAGTGCTGCAGCAGGAGATGGAGATGGGGGTGATATTCATCACCCACGATATGGGCGTAGTCGCCGATATCGCCGATCGGGTGCTGGTGATGCACAAGGGCTGCGCGGTGGAAACCGGCCCGGTTGAGCAGATTTTTCACGCGCCCGTGCATCCTTACACCAAAGCGCTGCTGGCGGCGGTTCCGCGCCTGGGGGCGATGAACGGCAGCGATTTGCCGCGCCGCTTCCCGCTGATTTCTCTTGAGGCGTCTGAGCTACAGGAGGAGGAGCGCGAGCAGGACACCGTGGTGCCGGGTAAGCCCATTCTGGAAGTGCGCGATCTGGTCACCCGTTTTCCGCTGCGCAGCGGCGTACTGAACCGCGTTAAGCGCGAAGTGCACGCGGTGGAAAACGTCAGTTTCGATCTTTGGCCGGGCGAAACGCTGGCGCTGGTGGGGGAGTCCGGCTGCGGTAAATCCACCACCGGGCGCGCGTTGCTCCGTCTGGTGGAATCACAGGAAGGCAGCATTACCTTTAACGGCGAGCGCATTGATACCCTTCCGGACAGCAAGCTGCAGGCGGTGCGGCGGGATATTCAGTTTATTTTCCAGGACCCGTATGCCTCCCTCGATCCGCGCCATACGGTGGGGTATTCGATCATGGAGCCGCTGCGGGTACATAACCTGCTCGACGGCGAAGCGGCCCAGCGTCGCGTGGCCTGGCTGCTGGAGCGCGTCGGCCTGAAGCCGGAGCACGCATGGCGTTATCCGCACGAGTTTTCCGGCGGACAGCGGCAGCGTATCTGCATCGCCCGCGCGCTGGCGCTGAACCCGAAAGTGGTGATTGCCGATGAGTCCGTCTCGGCGCTGGATGTCTCTATCCGGGCGCAAATCATCAACCTGCTGCTGGATTTACAGCGGGATATGGGCATTGCCTTCCTGTTTATCTCGCACGATATGGCGGTGGTCGAGCGCATCAGCCATCGCGTGGCGGTGATGTTTATGGGGCAGATCGTGGAGATTGGGCCGCGAAGGGCGGTGTTTGAAAACCCGCAGCACCCGTACACCCGCAAGCTTATCGCGGCGGTCCCGGTTGCCGATCCCGCGCATCGTCACGGCCAGCGCGTGCTGCTGCAGGATGAAATGCCGAGCAATATTCATAAACGCGGCGAGGCCGTGGAGCGCGTGACGCTGCGCGAGGTCGGGCCGGGTCATTTCGTCGCTCCCCCGCGTCAGGACAACGCTTTTTCGCGGTTATAACTTACAACAGGCAGGAGAACACAATGGTTACATTTGTAGCGCGTAGATGGTTGTTAGCCGCGAGCGTGACGGCAGCCCTGGCCGCTGCCCCCGCGTTCGCTGCCAAAGACGTGGTGGTCGCCGTCGGCTCCAATTTCACCACGCTCGATCCGTATGACGCCAACGACACGCTCTCTCAGGCGGTGGCGAAATCGTTCTATCAGGGCCTGTTTGGCCTCGATAAAGAGATGAAGCTCAAAAACGTGCTGGCGGAGGGGTACACCGTGTCCGACGACGGGCTGGTGTATACCATCAAGCTCAGGACCGGCGTGAAGTTCCAGGACGGGACAGACTTCAATGCGGAGGCGGTGAAGGTTAACCTGGACCGCGCCAGCAATCCGGAAAATAGCCTCAAGCGCTATAACCTGTATAAAAATATCGCCAGCACCGAGGTGGTCGACCCGGCGACGGTCAAAATCACCCTGAAAGAGCCGTTCTCCGCGTTTATCAATATCCTGGCGCATCCGGCAACGGCGATGATTTCCCCTGCCGCGCTGAAAAAATACGGCAAGGAGATCGGTTTCCACCCTGTTGGCACCGGCCCTTACGAACTGCTCACCTGGAACCAGACCGATTTTGTGAAGGTGAAGAAATTCGCGGGATACTGGCAGCAGGGGCTGCCGAAGCTCGACACCATCACCTGGCGCCCGGTGGTGGACAACAACACCCGCGCGGCGATGCTGCAAACCGGCGAGGCGCAGTTTGCCTTCCCGATCCCGTACGAGCAGGCCGCCATTTTGCAGAAAAACAGCAAGCTGGAGCTGGTCGCCAGCCCGTCAATCATGCAGCGCTACATCAGCATGAACGTCACGCAAAAGCCGTTCGATAACCCGAAGGTGCGTGAAGCCATCAACTACGCCATTAACCGTCAGGCGCTGGTGAAGGTCGCTTTTGCCGGCTATGCCACTCCGGCCACCGGCGTGCTGCCGCCGGCGATCGCCTATGCGCAAAGCTATCAGCCGTGGCCGTACGATCCGGCTAAAGCGCGCGAGCTGCTGAAAGAGGCGGGCTTCCCGAACGGTTTCAGCACCACGCTGTGGTCCTCGCATAATCACAGTACCGCCCAGAAGGTGCTGCAGTTTACCCAGCAGCAGCTGGCGCAGGTGGGGATCAAGGTACAGGTCACCGCAATGGATGCCGGACAGCGTGCGGCAGAAGTGGAGGGGAAAGGGCAGAAAGAGAGCGGCGTGCGGATGTTCTACACCGGCTGGACGGCGTCGACCGGTGAAGCCGACTGGGCGCTGTCGCCGCTGTTTGCCTCGCAGAACTGGCCGCCAACCCTGTTCAACACCGCGTTTTACAGCAACCCGCAGGTGGACAAAGACCTTGCCGATGCCCTGAAAACCACCAAACCGGAAGAGAAGGCGCGTCTCTATAAAGACGCGCAGGATATTATCTGGAAAGAGTCACCGTGGGTGCCGCTGGTGGTGGAGAAACTGGTGTCAGCCCATAACAAAGCGTTGACGGGGTTCTACATCATGCCGGACACGGGCTTTAGCTTTGACGATGCGGATTTAAAATAAACCTCATGCTGAATTATGTTTGTAAACGCCTGCTGGGGCTTATTCCGACGCTGCTGATTGTGGCGGTCCTGGTGTTTTTGTTTGTCCATATGCTGCCGGGCGATCCGGCGCGTCTGGTCGCCGGGCCTGAGGCGGATGCCACCGTTATTGACTTGGTGCGTAAGCAGCTTGGCCTCGACCAGCCGCTGTATATGCAGTTCATCCATTACATTTGCAACGTTCTGCAGGGCGATTTTGGTATCTCGATGGTGTCGCGCCGTCCGGTGTCGGAGGAGATTGCCAGCCGCTTTATGCCGACGTTCTGGTTAACGATAGCCAGCATGAGCTGGGCGGTCGTGTTCGGGCTTGGCGCCGGGATTATCGCGGCCGTATGGCGCAACCGCTGGCCGGACAAGCTCGGCATGGCGCTGGCGGTGACCGGCATCTCCTTCCCGGCGTTCGCGCTGGGGATGCTGCTGATGCAGATCTTCTCCGTCGAACTGGGCTGGCTGCCGACCGTCGGGGCCGATACCTGGAAGCATTACATCCTGCCTTCCATGACGCTGGGCGCTGCCGTTTCGGCGGTAATGGCCCGCTTTACCCGCGCCTCGTTCGTTGACGTGCTGAGTGAAGATTATATTCGCACCGCGCGGGCGAAAGGGGTCAGCGAGAAGTGGGTCATTCTCAAGCACGGATTCCGCAATGCGATGATCCCGGTAGTGACGATGATGGGGCTGCAGTTTGGCTTTCTGCTCGGCGGCTCGATCGTCGTGGAAAAGGTCTTCAACTGGCCGGGGCTGGGACGCCTGCTTGTTGATTCCGTCGAGATGCGCGACTACCCGGTGATTCAGGCGGAAGTCCTGCTTTTCTCGCTGGAGTTTATTCTTATCAACTTAGTGGTGGACGTGCTCTACGCCGCCATTAACCCGGCCATCAGGTACAAGTAAGATGCGATTGTTGAACTGGCGACGTCAGGCCGTTTTAAACGCCATGCCGGGGCTAAAACCGGACCACGTCCGCACCCCGTGGTCTGAATTCTGGCGGCGTTTCCGCCGTCAGCCGGTCGCGATGACCGCGGGGCTGTTTGTGCTGCTGCTGATTGCGGTGGCGGTGATTGCGCCGTGGGTGGCGCCGTTTGATGCGGAAAACTATTTTGACTACGACCGTCTGAACGACGGACCGTCGATGCTGCACTGGTTCGGCGTGGACTCCCTCGGGCGCGATATCTTTAGCCGCGTGCTGGTGGGGGCGCAGATCTCGCTTGCCGCCGGGGTGTTCGCGGTGCTGATTGGCGCGGCCATCGGTACCGTGCTGGGCCTCGTTGCCGGGTATTACGAAGGCTGGTGGGACCGCATCATCATGCGCATCTGCGACGTGCTGTTTGCTTTTCCCGGCATTCTGCTGGCGATTGCCGTGGTGGCGATCATGGGCAGCGGCATGGCGAACGTCATCATTGCGGTCGCGGTCTTTTCGATTCCGGCGTTCGCGCGGCTGGTGCGCGGCAATACGCTGGTGCTGAAACAGCAGACGTTTATCGAATCAGCCCGCAGCATGGGGGCCAGCGATGCCACCATCCTGTTCAGCCATATTCTGCCGGGTACGGTGTCGTCCATCGTGGTCTATTTCACCATGCGCATCGGCGTGTCGATTATTTCGGCGGCCAGCCTGTCGTTTCTGGGGTTAGGCGCGCAGCCTCCGACCCCGGAGTGGGGCGCGATGCTGAACGAGGCGAGGGCGGATATGGTGATTGCGCCGCACGTGGCGATCTTCCCGAGTCTGGCGATTTTCCTGACCGTGCTGGCGTTTAATCTGCTGGGGGACGGGCTGCGCGACGCGCTGGATCCGAGGATTAAGGGGTAGGGCAGTGAAATGTGCCGGGTGGCGGCGACGCCTTACCCGGCCTACAACAGAGGAGTGGGAATATTAAACCCGGCTACCCCACAGGTCATACTCGTCCGCATTTTCAACCTTCACGCGAATAATATCACCCGGCTTAACGCTGGTTTCGCCGTTCAGGTACACCGCGCCGTCGATCTCAGGGGCGTCCGCCATGCTGCGGCCAATCGCGCCTTCTTCGTCCACTTCGTCAACGATGACCATGATCTCGCGGCCCACTTTTTCCTGCAGACGCTCGGCAGAGATCTGCTGCTGCAGCTGCATGAAGCGGTTCCAGCGCTCTTCTTTCACCTCTTCCGGCACCTGGTCCGCCAGCTCGTTGGCGGTAGCGCCTTCAACCGGGCTGTACTTGAAGCAGCCTACGCGGTCCAGACGGGCTTCTTTCAGGAAGTCGAGCAGCATCTGGAAGTCTTCTTCGGTTTCACCCGGGAAGCCGACGATGAAGGTGGATCGCAGGGTCAGATCCGGGCAGATCTCGCGCCACTGCTTGATGCGCGCCAGCTGGCGATCAACGGATCCAGGACGCTTCATCAGCTTCAGGATGCGCGGGCTGGCGTGCTGCAGCGGGATATCCAGGTACGGCAGAATTTTGCCTTCCGCCATCAGCGGGATCACGTCGTCAACGTGCGGATACGGATAGACGTAGTGCAGACGCGTCCAGATACCGAGTTTAGACAGCTGTTCGCACAGGCCTACCATGCTGGTTTTCACCGGCTCGCCGTTGTGGAAACCGGAGCGGTGTTTAACGTCCACGCCGTAAGCCGAGGTGTCCTGGGAGATGACCAGCAGCTCCTTCACGCCCGCGTCGGCCAGACGTTTAGCTTCCGCCAGCACTTCGCCAATCGGACGGCTCACCAGATCGCCACGCATGGACGGGATGATGCAGAAGGTGCAGCGATGGTTGCAGCCTTCGGAAATTTTTAAGTAAGCGTAGTGGCGCGGCGTCAGCTTCACGCCCTGCTCTGGCACCAGGCTCAGGAACGGGTTGTGCTTTGGTTTTGGCACGTAGTGATGAACATGTTCCAGCACCTGCTCGTAGCTGTGCGGGCCGGTGATCTCCAGCACCTTCGGGTGCACTTCGCGGATCTGGTCTTCTTTCGCGCCCAGACAGCCGGTAACAATCACTTTGCCGTTTTCCGTCAGGGCTTCACCGATGGCTTCCAGTGATTCCTGAACCGCGCTGTCGATAAACCCGCAGGTGTTCACGATCACCATATCGGCGTTGTCGTAGCTTGGCACCACGTCATAGCCCTCGGTGCGCAGTTCGGTCAGGATGCGTTCGGAATCCACGAGGTTTTTCGGGCAGCCCAGGGAGACGAAGCCGATTTTCGGCTGGTGCGTAACATTGCTCATAGGTTAAAAATTGTTCGATTTTTGGAATGGTCAGGGCAGGGATTCTACAGAGTTTGGGGGGAAATTTGTACTGAAGAATTGTGCTCGCGGCAGGTTTTCGGTGCCAACCGATTCTTCTGATTAAGAAACGATGTTTTGATTAGAACTAATGCCTATTTTATGTCTGGTTATTGCTTGTAAAATGGCCTAGTGGATTATTTTTATAACAAGTAGAGGGACTTATGCAACAGTACAAAAGAGAATTTTCTGAACTAAGGCGGTCACTATGGCATCTGTAAACAGAGGCTGTATTGTTCACGGTAAAAATGTTGGGCTAGACGGGGATAAAACCTCTACAGGCTCACGATGCATAGCCGCACGCCCTGGTATGTCTGTCATGGGAAAGTGGAAACTCTATATCGGCGATAAGACCACACCTTGCCCGAAATGTGGGAAAATCGGAGTCATTGTTAGTGGAGATCACCGACAAACGAACGGCGAAGCGGTCGCCGTTGATGGTTCAATCATCCATTGTGACTGTCCAAGTGGATCGAACTTCCTGATCGCCCCTGGCACTGTGGAGATCAGCGATCCGTTCGGTATGTCAGAACCTCCAGTAAACAATGCTGTTGCCGTTACTGCCCTTAGTGCTCTACCCGTTTTTGCAAAATCATGTTTGCGAGGTGAAGGCTGCACTGACGCAGGAACTGATCAGGAATCTGTTGATAATTTCGGTCATGTTGGCTACTACCGAGCACTTCCTCAACCGGAACAAACAGAATCGGAACCCGTCCAACACGCGCAGGCTGCAAAGAAACTCAAACCAGCCGAACCGACTCCACCACCAGAAGATAACCGCCCGTGGTATAAGCGCCTTTACAGTTCCTCGGATGCCCCGAAAGCGGCTGCGAGCGCAGGGATCGCCACTGATGCAGCAACTGAGGCCGGATACGCAGCAGTGCAAAAAATCGGAGGAAATCTTTCAACGGCTGGTCGCTGGATAGCCCCGAGTCCTCCAACCGTTTTTCTATTTGGCATGTTCTACTCGCCAAAGCTCAACAGTGGCGAACAGGACTACATTGATAAAATGCGCCTTGAGCAGGCCGCACGGAATAAAGAAGATGTTCTGACCCGTGTTCGCTTTCGCTGGGAAGCTGACCAGTTCGGCACCATGAGGCCGAAAGGCTTCCACGTCAGCGCCAGAGGTGGACAGGACAAAGTGCCTGTGCGCATGCTTCAGAAGAACACCACCACCGGGAACTATGAGTTCTGGGAGGATGGCGCAGATAAGCCGACAATCGTTTGGACTCCTGACGATCCGGGATATTCTTCCCCGACCAACACTGGCAACCAGAACAATGTCTATATTCCTCCGAATGTACTGGTTTACCCGGAAAGTGAAATCAACAGCCCGTGGTCAACAGTTAACCCAGCACCGGGAGAACGTTCATTCCGGGATTATATTCTGGTGCATCCAGCAGGGACCTTTGATCCGATTTACGTCTATCTGAATGCGGATCACAAATACCACACAGCACCAAAAGGGACCCCACCATTACCAGCATTCCCTGATGCGAAAAGAGCACCACGTAAGACAGCTATTCAAGGTGGCGGACAACTTCGGGCAAGATGGAAAGATGCCAAAGGTAAAATTTATGAATGGGACTCTCAACATGGCACAGTCGAAGTTTATGATCGTTCGGGCCGCAACCATTTAGGCGAGTTCAATCACATAACAGGTGAGCAAACCAAGCCAGCAGATCCAACCAGAAAGGTAGAAAAGTGATGATAATTTATTCTGTGGAAGTTTTTGATAAACAAAGCGAAGAGTTGGTTTTAGAGGTTGAGATCCCTAAGAGCAAACTGAAAGGAGTTGCTGCTGTCATGGGGTGGGGGCCGGATGACGAAGATGCATTTGTCAAAGGCATCGCAGGGTTCAATGTTAGCCAAAAACAGGCATTGGATTTAGAAAATTTACTCGGCGAAAAATTCTATTCGGAAGACGTTATCGTGCAAATCGCTGGCGGGGAAACATCTTGAAGCGGTCATTCAGTGACTACACAGAAAACGAGTTCCTGGAGTTCGTCCGTAAATTCTTTAACGTTGCGGACATTTCAGAAAGTGAAGATATAAAAACATACTGGAGTTTAAGCACCTGACCGAGCACCCTGACGGGTCTGACCTTATCTACTACCCCCGAGATGACCGTGAAGATAGTCCTGAAGGGGGGGGAAAGAGGTTAAAGCATGGCGTAAAGCCAACGGTAAACCCGGCTTTCGTGAAGAATGAATTTGCGGGAGACAGCATTAAATATTGATTCAAGCGCCGGGTTTTTATCCCGGCTTTTTTTCGCCTAAGCCAGTCATACTGGGGATTAGAAAAAAAGCAGCAATGTATTATTTTAGACTTTCGGGCAGCCCAGGGAGACGAAGCCGATTTTAGGCTGGTGCGTAACATTGCTCATAGGTTAAAAATTCATCAATTATGGAGTTATCAGGGCGGGATTTTACAGCGTATCGCGGGGGATTTATACACTCTTTGCAAGGCGGATGCGCCGGGCAGACGTTGTAACATTGTAAATAATGTTAATCAGTTAATAAAAATTGATCCCAGGCATTAAACTGTACAAAAAATGTACTTATCCTGATTATGCACAATGGCTGACAGAGGAGGAAAGAGCATGACCGTTGACAGACTAAAACGCGATCTGCTTAACAAGCTGATCAACGCCCGAATCGACCTGGCCGCGTACCTGCAGTTGAGGAAGGCAAAAGGGTATATGTCAGTCAGCGAAAGCGAACATCTGCGTGATAACCTGTTTGAACTTTGCAATTTCATGCGTGAAAAAGCACCGACCCTGAAGGCTAAATACGGCGAAAGTGAGCTGATCGCCCTGCGCCGCGCCGCTGAGGTGCTCTCCATCGCTGGGGTATGTTTGATGAACGGACGCCACGACTGCCCGAATTTTATCGCTGTTAACGCGGAGAAGCTTGAAAACTGCCTGACCACGCTCTCTCTATGCATCATGTGCCTGAACGAGCACGAGAAGCTTGAACAGCACTGACCCAGGGGGAGGCAACTCCCCCTTCTGATTAAGCTTTTGTAAAAGTGGTAACGCGCCCGGATGCAGTGGCTAACCTTTATGCCATATGCCGATAAAGGAGCGCGTTATGCCTCGATCCTCGCTAATTTCCCTGCCTGCGCTGTTCATTCCGTTTTCGCTTCTTGCTGCCCCAGAGGCGGTCAAGGTCGAGGTGCTGCAAAACAAACTCGATCATCCCTGGTCTCTGGCGTTTCTGCCGGACAATAAAGGCCTGCTGGTGACCCTGAAGGGCGGTCAGCTCAAACGCTGGCAGGCCGGAAAAGGGCTGTCCGATCCGATTGTCGGCGTGCCGAAGGTCTGGGCAAACGGTCAGGGAGGATTGCTGGACGTGGTCCTCGCCCCGGATTTTGAAAAATCACGCCGCATCTGGCTGAGCTTCGCCGAAGCCGGGAGTGACGGCAAGGCCGGAACGGCGGTGGGCTATGGCCGACTGAGCGACGATCTGACGCGCATTGAAGCCTTCCAGGTGGTGTTCCGCCAGATGCCGAAACTCTCCACCGGGAACCATTTTGGTGGGCGACTGGTGTTCGACGGCAAAGGCTCGCTCTTTATCGGACTAGGCGAGAATAACCAGCGTCCGACGGCGCAGGATCTGGATAAATTGCAGGGTAAAGTGGTGCGCCTCACCGAAGACGGAAAAGTGCCGCCGGATAACCCGTTTGTGAATACCCCCGGCGCGCGACCCGAAATCTGGTCTTACGGCATTCGCAACCCGCAGGGGATGGCGATGAATCCCTGGAGCGACGCGCTGTGGCTGAACGAGCACGGTCCGCGCGGCGGGGATGAGATCAACATCCCGGAGAAAGGAAAGAACTACGGCTGGCCGCTGGCGACGCACGGCATTAACTATAGCGGTCTGAAAATTCCGGAAGCCAAAGGCGAGCACGTTGAGGGAACCGAAAAACCGCTGTTCGTCTGGAAAGTGTCGCCCGCCGTGAGCGGTATGGCGTTTTACAACAGCGACGTCTTCCCGCAGTGGAAAAACAAGCTGTTTATCGGCGCGCTGAAGGAAAAGGACGTTATCGTGCTGAGCGTGGACGGCAATAAGGTCACGGAGGATGGGCGAATTATCGGCGACCGGGATAAACGTATTCGCGATGTGCGGGTGGCGCCGGACGGCTATTTATACGTTCTGACCGACGAGACGGACGGGCAGCTGTTAAAAGTCAGCCCGTCCGGTGCGTAATCAGGTGACCGGGATCATTACCACGTTGCGGTACGCCGGGCGATCGCTCAGCTGTTTTAGCCAGCGCTCAAGGTGAGGGCGCGGCGTCCACTTCAGGCCGAGGTTGGTCAGATTCCAGACGAACGGCGCCACGGCAATATCGCCCACGCCGAACGCCTCACCGGAGAACCAGGCGTGCTTCGCCAGTTCGTCATCCATCATCGCAAACAGGTTTTCACACGCATCCTGAGCGGCATGAATGGCAGGGTAGTCGCGCTCGGCTTCAGGGGTTCTGACTAACCCCATCAGGATCACGCGGTGGGTTGGCGATAGCGTCTGGTTCGCCCAGTCCATCCACTTTTCACCCTGGGCGCGACGGGCCGGGCTTTCCACCCACAGGCGGCCCTGACCGTACTGAGCGGCGAGGTAACGGACAATGGTGTTGGATTCCCAAAGCGTCGCGTCGGTTTCATCATCGCGCAGCAGCGGCACCAGGCCGTTCGGGTTCATGGCCAGATAGTCGGCCTCTTTGTTCACGCCGAACGACATGCCGGCCATGATTTGATTGAACGGTAAATCCAGCTCTTCGAGCGTCCAGAGCACTTTCTTAACGTTGGTCGAGTTGTTCCTGCCCCATAGCGTAATCATATTTACTCCTGATGAGATGTGAATCCGGGTCAGCTTTCGCCATGGTGAGATAAACCTAACAATTACGCAACAGAAGACAAAAAAATCGTCTGAATCAAAGCGTATCTGAATGTTATTGCATAAACTTTAATAACTTTACCCTCGTTGGGTTTCTTTAACCGTTTTAGTGCGCTATTACTCATCGCTTCTTGCGACACGGTGATGTGACGTAATTTTTGAATGGACACTCGGGTGGCATTTATGACGCGTAAAATGACTTCTCTGCGCAGCCTTGCGACAGGCTCTGCGCTCCTTTTCCTGTTTGCACCAACGCTCTACGCAGCTGAACAGGCTGCGCCCGAAGCGCCGCCTGTGGATGCGCGCGCCTGGATCCTGATGGACTACTCCAGAGGTAAAGTGCTGGCGGAAGGCAACGCGGATGAGAAACTCGATCCGGCAAGCCTGACCAAAATCATGACCAGCTATGTGGTCGGCCAGGCGTTGAAAGCGGGCAAGATCAAGCTGGACGATATGGTCACCATCGGGAAAGATGCCTGGGCGACCGGCAACCCGGCGCTGCGGGGCTCTTCGGTGATGTTCCTGAAGCCGGGGGATCAGGTTTCCGTTTCCGATCTGAACAAAGGGGTAATTATTCAGTCAGGAAATGATGCGTGCATCGCGCTGGCCGATTACGTTGCCGGAAGCCAGGATTCTTTCATTGGCTTGATGAATGGCTACGCGCAGAAACTGGGCTTAACCAACACCACGTTCAAAACGGTTCACGGTCTGGATTCGCCGGGACAGTTCAGTACCGCGCGCGACATGGCGCTGCTGGGGAAAGCGCTGATCCACGACGTGCCGGATGAATACGCCATCCATAAAGAGAAAGAGTTTACCTTCAATAAAATCCGCCAGCCGAACCGCAACCGCCTGCTGTGGAGCAGCAACGTTAACGTGGACGGAATGAAAACCGGCACTACGGCGGGCGCGGGCTATAACCTGGTGGCCTCCGCGACCCAGGGCGACATGCGCCTGATTTCGGTGGTGCTGGGCACCAAAACCGACCGTATTCGCTTTAATGAGTCAGAAAAACTGCTGACCTGGGGCTTCCGCTTCTATGAAACCGTGACGCCGATTAAACCGGATGCCACGTTCGTCAGCCAGCGCGTCTGGTTTGGCGACAAGAGTGAAGTCAATCTCGGGGCGGGTGAAGGCGGCTCGGTGACCATTCCGCGCGGTCAGCTGAAAAACCTGAAGGCCAGCTATACCCTGACCGACCCGCAGCTTACGGCTCCGCTGAAAAAAGGCCAGGTGGTCGGGACGATTGATTTCCAGCTAAACGGTAAGTCGATTGAACAGCGTCCGCTGATTGTAATGGAAGCGGTGGAAGAGGGAGGCTTCTTCAGCCGGATGTGGGATTTCGTGATGATGAAATTCCACGGGTGGTTTGGCAGCTGGTTTAGCTAAACCTGATGGATTTTCTCCCTCTCCCTGTGGGAGAGGGGCGGGGTGTGGGCATCAGACCGCACCCCCTTAATACATTAACTTCACCTGCTGCGCCTTCGCGTGGGCCACGATCTCGTCGTCCGGGCGGCAGTCGCTGACGATGGCGTCAAACTGCGCCAGCTCACCCATTCTTGCCGAACGCACCTTGCCAAACTTGCTGTGATCGACCACCAGCACATGAAACTGGGCCGCGCTTAACGCCCAGTGTTTCACCGGCAGCTCTTCCAGGTTAAAGCAGGTCGCACCCTGACGCACGTTGACGCCTGCGGCGGAATAAAACGCGATATCCGGGCAGAGATTGCTGAGCGTGTCCTGCAGGTTGAGCGGCTTAAAGATGGCGTTGCTGGCGTGAAACTCGCCGCCGCAGAGGATCACCCGGCACTCCGGTTTCTCCTGAAGCGCCAGAAAGGTGTTCAGGGAGTAGCACACGGCGGTAAAAGGGATGCTGTTGTCGATGGCTTCGATAATCCACGGCGTGGTGGTTCCGCAGTCAAAAAACAGCGTCTGGTGCGGCTGTACCAGTGAGGCCGCAAGCCGGGCGGCTTTGCGCTTCTCTTCCACCAGGCGCGTCTTCTGGTCGCTGATCAGATAATGGCTGGCGCTACGCGGCTCAAGCACAATATATCCGCCCAGCAGCACGACGGGCGCGCTTTCGCTGTTCAGATCCCGACGAATGGTCATCTCTGAGACGCCGAGGAGGTTGGCGGCTTCCTTAAGATGCAGCTTATCGCTGCGCTTCAGCGCCTGTAGCAGCTGAGCAATGCGGTCATCGCGACGTGTTTCCATAGTTCCTCGGGATAAAAAAGTGAACCCCCGCAGGGCGGGGGTTCAAGTGTAACCTGTCAGGTTGGGGTTAGTCACGTATCCAGCCTTTGCGGATCGGGATAGCGAAAATGGCGCGATAAAGTGAAGACAGCGTGCGGTAAAGCGCTTCGCCAAAGAGGCTCCACAGGATAGCCGCGCTCACGCAGCCAATCAGCCCCACCAGGAAACCGCCCACCATATCCAGCGGCCAGTGAACGCCCAGGTAAACGCGAGACCAGGCGATAGCCAGGGCTGCCACCATCAGGACCGCACCGGACCACAGGCGATGCCAGAACAGGAAAGCCAGCGCGAAGGTAAAGATCACCGTTCCGTGATCGCTCGGGAACGAGTCATCCGGCGCGTGGTGCAGGAAGGTATAGCCGACGCGATCGACAAAAGGACGATCGTGCGGGAAGGCGTGACCCAGAATGTAGCTCAGCAGTACGCTTACCCCGAGCGCCATCGCGACTTTAATCACCAGCTGGCGCTGCGCCTTCACCTGGCTGCGGGGACCCCACAGCCAGAGAATCGCAGCCAGTGCAGGCACGATACTGATCAGATCTTTTGCCAGAAAGGTGGCAAAATCGATCGTCCACTCAGGCGAGGCTGGCGTGGCGTTGATCAGATAAAACAGCTGATAATTCAGATTCTCTAACATAGCGTTATCACTCTTTAGCAAACCGGATGGAAATAAGTCCGTAGACCACCACCTGGGAAAACCAGACCCACCACCCGGCCCACAGGTTGTGAGAGAAAAAATGCGCCCCGCGCATGACCTGGCCGTAGCCCATCGCCAGACCTAACACCACGCCCAGCGCGACGAAGCACCAGGCGAGACGCGGACGCTCGCGCCAGAAGGCAAAAAACAGCCCCATCACCATAAAGCCGCTGGATGCATGACCGCCGGGAAAACAGCGCCCCGGACCGCTGTCAGCAGGGACGGCGCTGAACAGGGGATAAGACATAGCCTTACCGCCATATTCCACTAGATCCCACGGGCAGCTGTGATGGCTCACGCTTTTCAGCACGCCTACCACCAGCGCGCCAACGCCCATCAGAAGCGCCGCCGTCACCAGCCTTGCGTTGCGCTTGTAGGCGCCGTAAAACAGCGCTACGGCACCTAAGCCGATGGCAATGTACTTCGCCAGGCGGTGGTTCAGCAGATCCAGCATGTGGTCCTTCTGCAGCGGAAAGCTCTGCGTTGCCGCGTCATACCAAAAGCCGGTGATCCATTTGTCGAGCGCTTCACTGCGCGATAGCCACGTAAAGACCACGGCAAGGGCAATCAGTACGAAAAGCTGATAACCATAAAAGCGGGTCGGCAAGCGGTAAAGTCGTTTTGTCTTATTTGTCTGTAAGTTAGACAATTCTGAACGGCTGGAGGTGAGTGCCATAATTTGGGATCGTTGACGAGTAATCGCGCTATCATAAAAGTGTCAACTTAAGGAAACCTTAAACGAAGACGATATGTGCTTTATTTCTGTTTATCCTCGATAAATCACTATCTCGGGCTGCGGCATTTCATTAAACTCGTCGCGATTTTGTCATTATAAAGAGATTGCATGTTAAACCGTTCTTCTTCTGGTTCACGTCTGGGTCGTCAGGCGTTGCTTTTCCCTCTGTGTCTGGTGCTCTACGAATTCTCTACCTATATCGGCAACGATATGATCCAGCCCGGTATGCTGGCCGTTGTGGCGCAGTACAACGCGGGAATTGAGTGGGTGCCGACCTCCATGACCGCCTATCTGGCCGGCGGCATGTTTTTACAGTGGCTGTTAGGCCCGCTGTCGGATCGTATTGGCCGTCGTCCGGTAATGCTGACGGGCGTGGTGTGGTTTATCGTCACCTGTCTCGCCACGCTGCTGGCGCAAAACATTGAACAATTTACCCTGCTGCGTTTCCTGCAGGGGGTGAGCCTGTGCTTTATCGGCGCCGTGGGGTATGCCGCCATTCAGGAGTCGTTTGAAGAGGCGGTGTGTATCAAAATTACCGCGCTGATGGCGAACGTGGCGCTGATCGCCCCCTTACTCGGGCCGCTGGTGGGTGCCGCGTGGGTGCACGTTGCGCCGTGGGAAGGGATGTTTGTGCTCTTTGCGCTTCTCGCCGCCTTCGCGTTCTTTGGCCTGCACCGGGCGATGCCGGAAACGGCCACCCGCATCGGCGAGAAACTCTCGCTGAAAGAGCTGGGTCGGGATTACAAAGAAGTGCTGAAGAACGGCCGCTTTGTGGCGGGCGCGCTGGCGACCGGGTTCGTTAGCCTGCCGCTGCTGGCGTGGATCGCGCAGTCGCCGGTCATTATCATCAGCGGTGAAAAGCTCAGCAGCTACGAGTATGGCCTGCTGCAGGTGCCGATCTTTGGCGCGCTGATTATCGGGAACCTGGTGCTGGCACGCCTGACGTCACGCCGCACCGTGCGTTCACTGATTATCATGGGCGGCTGGCCGATTGCGGCAGGGCTGATTCTGGCTGCGGTGGCGACCGTCGCGTCATCCCACGCCTACCTGTGGATGACGGCGGGGCTCAGCCTCTATGCCTTCGGAATTGGCGTGGCCAACGCCGGGCTGGTACGCCTGACGCTGTTTGCCAGCGAGATGAGTAAAGGCACGGTGTCAGCGGCGATGGGAATGCTGCAGATGCTGATTTTTACCGTCGGTATTGAAGTGAGCAAGCATGCCTACGCGATGGGCGGCAACGGGCTGTTCAGCCTGTTTAACCTCGCCAACGGCGCGCTGTGGGTTGGCCTGATGGTGGTGTTCCTGAAAGATAAACGCGTCGGGAACGCCCTGCAACCATAATCTTTTTTCCCTCTCCCCTTTGGGGAGAGGGCCAGGGTGAGGGGTGAGGGCACCAGACCGCACGCGGTCAATTAAACGGTGCCTCCCCGTTCAATACCTTCTCAATCACGTGTAAAACGCCTTCATCGTTATTGTGCGGCGCTTCAAAACGCGCCGCCTCTTTGATGTGCGGTCTGGCATTCGCCATCGCAAAGCTGAACCCGGACTGGCGCAGCATCTCCACGTCGTTGCCGCTGTCGCCGAAGGCCACCACTTCGCTGTCGTCAATGCCCCAGCGCTTTTGCAGGATCCGCAGGCCGTTAGCTTTATGCACGCCGGGGATAATCAGGTCGATACTGCCGTGACCGGTGGTGACGGGCACCATGATGTCGCTCAGCTTTTCATGCAGCAGCGCCTGAATTCGCGGAATTTCATCATCAGAGACGTTAAGCCCGAACTTGAAGAAAATATCGTTCAGGTTATCGAAATCGCTGACCATTTCGAGGCGGTGGTAATACTTCGCCGCGATATCCTTAAAGCCCTCGTCATAACATTTCAGCGTGTACGCGCTGCTTTTCCCGCAGGCGATGATCTCAATGCCCGGAACCTCGTTTAGCACGTTCGCGACGGTCTCGAAATGGGCTTTCGACAGTTCGCCGTTAAAGACATCTTCACCTTCGCTCACGACCCAGCCGCCGTTTTCGGCGACGAACGCAATCTCATGCGCAATCTCCGGGAAAAAGGAGATCAGCTGGTAATACTGGTTGCCGCTGGCGACCACGAAGCGGATTCCTTGCGCCTTCATGCGGGCGTACTGCGCCAGAAAGCGCGGCCGATTATAGGTCTTGGCATCGCTCAGAAAAGTACCATCCATGTCGACGGCGATCAGTTTAACGCTCATATCCCTTCTCCAGTGTCGTTTGATTCGTTTCCGGCTTTGCCACCGCGCGCGCCACCAGCGCCGCGATGATGACCAACCCTAACACCACCAGCATGGCGCTGCGCAGCCCGTAGTGCTCGCCGAGGAAGCCGAGCAGCGGCGGCCCCACCAGGAAGGCGAGATAGCCCGTGGTTGCCACCACGCTGACGCGCGTCGGGGCATCCGGGCCGGTGTCGCTGGCGGCGGAAATGGTCAGCGGGAAGCCAAGTGATGCCCCCAGTCCCCAGAGGATCACGGAAACGCCCGCAATCCAGTCCACGTCCACAAAGATGATCATCGCGATACCCAGGCCGCCGAGCAGGGCGCTGGCGCGCACCACCGCCACGCGGCTGTAGCGGTCGATAAACCAGCCGCCGGTGAAGCGCCCGACGGTCATCCCCAGCGTAAACCCGGCGTAAATCAGCGAGCCGGAGGTCGGGCTAAAGCCGTGACCGTCCACCATCAGCAGCGGCAGCCAGTCGTTGGCGGAACCTTCCGCGAACGCCATCGCCAGCACCACCACGCCGATCAGCATCAGCTGGAAGTCGCGGTAGAAGGGCAGCCCTTTTTCAGCCGAGTGCTGTTCGTCAGCGGAGTTTTTACCGGTGCCGTCCGGGATGGCCCGGATGCCGGTCAGGATCGGAATGATGCACACCAGCGCCGCCAGCAGGATATGCAGATTCGCGCTTACGCCGGTGGCCGTCAGCGCCATCCCCACGCCCGCACCGGCCAGCGTGCCGAGGCTGTAAAAACCGTGCATCATCGGCAGCACGGTTTTATTCATCTCACGTTCGACCGCCGCCCCTTCCACGTTGATGGCAACTTCCGCCGAACCGAAGCTGCCGCCAAATACCGTCAGGCCCAGGGCGAACAGCACCGGCGAGGCAAACCACAGCGCCACGCTTAATATGCCCATCCCGAACACGGCAAAGCACATGGTGGTGCGGATCACCGCTCGCGTACCAAAGCGCTTTACCAGCCACGCGGAGCAGAGGATGCCGTTCATGGAGCCTATCGACAGGCCGAACAGCACGATGCCCATCTCGGCGGTAGAAACGGACAAAATATCGCGAATGGCGGGGGTGCGCGTGGCCCAGGAGGCCATCAGCAGGCCGGGAATGAAGAAGAACATAAACAGCGCCCACAGGCGTCGCTGCAGGGCTTTACGGGGAGAGGTCTGCGTCATTGGGGTAGCACCAGAAGTACAACAATAGCGACAACACTAGCAAGTTTGTGTACATTTGTACACAAACCACGTGAGGAATTTATGAGCAGACCACCGAACGATCCGCATCGCCGGGAGAAGATCCTGCAGGCAACGCTTGATACCATCGCCGAGCACGGCATTCACGCCGTCACGCACCGTAAAATCGCCACCTGCGCGGGCGTGCCGCTGGGGTCGATGACCTACTATTTCGACGGCATGGAACCGCTGCTGGAGGAGGCCTTCACGTGGTTTACCCGACAGATGTCGCAGCAGTACCGGGATTTCTTCGCCGGCGTCACCGGGCCGGAAATGGCGTGCGAATCCATCACCACCCTGATCCACAGCTCGCAGGTGACCACGCCGCACAACATGGCGCTGATGTATCAGCTCTACGCCTTTATGCACCGCAGCGCGGCGCTCAAAACGGTGATGCAGGACTGGATGAAGATGAGCCAGACCACGCTGGAGCAGTGGTTCGACCCGGTTACCACCCGCGCCCTGGACGCGTTTATCGAAGGGATGACGCTGCACTATGTCACCGACCGGGCGCCGTTAACGCGCGAAGAGATCCGGGCGATGGTGGGGAGAATTGCGGGCGAGGGTGGCCGCTAGGTTGCGCCCGCGGTCATATTGACGGTGGTTCCCGTCATAGCGCCTGCCGCATCTGAGGCCAGAAACGTAATCGTGTCTGCCACCTGTGCCAGCGTCGGCAGGCGACGCGTCAGGGTGCTTTGCGCGGCACCGCTGAGAAACTGCTCAACCGTAATCCCCATCGTCTGCGCCCTGGCGGCGAAAATGGCTCCCACATACGAACCCGCCTGCACCGCGTCTGCTATAGCGTGCGAACGCACGCACAGCACGCGAATATTTTGTGTCCCCAGCTCCGCCGCCAGCGCCCGGGTCAAGGCTTCCGTTCCCGCGCAGCCGACGATATGCCCGAGGTGGCCCGCGATCGTCATGTTCGCGGCAGGCGCGACGACGGTAATAATGACTCCACCATGCTCGCCGCCCATGCGGGGCGACACGGCTTTCGCAATGTTAAAGTAGGCGGCCAGGAAGGGATCAAAACCCTGCCTGAACTCATCAAGCGTTAACGCCTCAAGGCGTTTGCCCTGATCGTGCATAAAGCCCGTGGCGTTGACGACGATATCAATGCGGGCAAGGTCGGGGAGCAGCGAGGACTCCTCGAGCGCATCGAAAACAAACGTGCTGGCAGAACCGCCCGCGGCGCGAATGCTGCTGGCGACCTGCTCCAGCCTGGCGTGGTCGCGTGCGGCGAAGTACACATCCGCCCCTTCACGCGCCAGAGCGTGCGCCACTGAACTGCCGATGACGCCGCTTCCGCCGAAGATAACGGCGGTTTTGTTCTTAAAGCCCATAGCTGCATATCCTCACCAGGATTAACCCTCAGAAGTATGTGCCGGGTTTCGGCTGATGCAACCTGGCAGATGGGTGGGGTATGCGGCTGGAAGGCCTTACTGCGCCATTATCAACGGGTTACTTTGGCGATATTTTTTTGCCGCTGGCGTCCACGACGGCTTCACCATCTTCTTTCGTAAACGCCCCTTTCTGCACATCCGGCAGGATGTCGAGGACGACTTCAGACGGTCGGCACAGGCGGGTGCCCAGCGGCGTCACCACGATCGGGCGATTAATCAGGATCGGGTGCTGCAGCATAAAATCAATAAGCTGGTCGTCGGTGAACTTATCGTCGGCAAGGCCGAGCTGTTCATAGGGCTCCACGTTTTTACGCAGCAGATCCCGCACTGAAATGCCCATCTCGGCAATCAGGGTGGTCAGCTTATCGCGCGACGGCGGGGTTTCCAGATAAAGGATAATCTCTGGCTCCGTGCCGCTGTTGCGGATCATCTCCAGCGTGTTGCGCGAGGTTCCGCAGGCCGGGTTGTGATAAATGGTGATGTGGCTCATATCAGTGGCTCATTACAGTGTGAAGGAGAGACGTAGCGCCAGCGCGGCGAGCGTCACAAACAGGACCGGCAGCGTCATAACGATGCCCGTCCGGAAATAGTAGCCCCTGGTGATCGTCATGTTTTTCTGCGCCAGCACGTGGAGCCAGAGCAGGGTGGCGAGGCTGCCGATAGGCGTGATTTTCGGCCCCAGATCGCAGCCAATCACGTTGGCGTAAATCATCGCTTCCTTAATCAATCCTGTCGCCGTACTGCCCTCGATGGAGAGCGCGCCAATCAGCACCGTGGGCATATTGTTCATTATGGATGACAGAAACGCGGTGATGAACCCGGTTCCCAGCGTGGTGGCCCACAGACCGTGTCCGGCCAGGCTATCCAGTACGCCTGAGAGATATTCCGTCAGCCCGGCATTGCGCAGGCCATACACCACCAGATACATCCCCAGCGAGAAGATGACGATTTGCCACGGCGCGCCGCGCAGCACTTTTCCGGTGTTTATCGCATGTCCGCGTTTTGCGACAGCGAATAAAATCAGCGCGCCGACGGTCGCGATGGCGCTGACCGGAATGCCGAGAGGTTCAAGCACAAAGAAACCGACGAGCAGAAGCAGCAGGACGATCCAGCCCGTTCTGAACGTCGGGAGATCGTGAATGGCCCGCGCGGGCTCGCGGAGTTTTGCCAGGTCATATTCCGGGGGGATTTCCTTGCGAAAGAACAGATGCAGCATCACCAGCGTTGCGGCAATCGCGGCGATATCTACCGGGATCATCACCGAGGCGTACTCGCTGAACCCCAGCTTAAAGAAGTCTGCCGACACGATGTTGACCAGGTTCGACACAATCAGCGGCAGGCTGGCGGTGTCGGCGATAAAACCTGCTGCCATCACAAACGCCAGCGTGGCCTGCTTGCTGAACCCCAGCGCCAGAAGCATGGCGATGACGATAGGGGTCAGGATCAGCGCCGCACCGTCATTGGCAAACAGCGCCGCCACGGCTGCGCCCAGCAGCACGATATACGTAAACAGCAATCGCCCGCGACCGTTCCCCCAGCGGGCAACGTGCAGCGCCGCCCACTCGAAAAAGCCGGACTCATCCAGCAGCAGGCTGATGATGATGACGGCAATGAACGTTGCCGTGGCGTTCCAGACGATATTCCACACCACAGGTATATCGTTAATGTGAATCACGCCGCTGGCCAGCGCCAGCACGGCGCCAATGCTGGCGCTCCAGCCGATACTGAGCCCTTTGGGCTGCCAGATGACCAGTACCAGCGTAAACAGAAAAATAGCCCCTGCCAGAAACATCTTCTACTCCGTTATATCTGTTTTTGTGAATGTGTTTTGCCTAGCACGAGCCTGAGAGTCGGTTTTTAAGCTTCATGCGCGTCTCGTCCCGCAGGCAGTTCCAGCTGTTGTCGATAACGGTTGCCGCCCATGCAGGCATGTTGGGAGACAAACGGTAATAGACCCACTTCCCCTCGCGACGGTCGATAACCAGCCCGGACTCGCGCAGCAACGCCATGTGGCGGGAGACTTTAGGCTGCGACTCGGTGGTTGCGGAGCAGAGATCGCATACGCACAGCTCGCCCGCTTCGCGGAGCAGCATAACGATGGCGAGCCGCGTTTCGTCGGAGAGGGTTTTGAAGAGCTGGAGTGGGTGGAGCATGGGCGTTCCTGCAGGTGGAATGATTTATATATGTTTAATCATATATGTTTTGATTGCAGGATAGAAGCGGAGATGAGCGGTACGGGAATTTCAGGCAACAAAAAACCCATCAACCTTGAACCAAAACGGCGGGGTTGATGGGCTCCACAAATTGGGGACATCAAAGAAAAGCAGTGGCACTAGTTATGACTGCCCCCTGATAAAAAAGTTCTGCGCGTAACGAAAATAATTTTCCCCGCGCGCAAACTTAGGAGTTATCCGAGTCCAGGCCAGATGATGATGATCAGCGTACCCGCCAGCGTGAGCAGCACGTTAGCGATAGCGTACGTGCCCGCATACCCCAGCGCCGGGATGTTGCTGCGCGCGGTATCGCTGATGATTTCCATGGCCGGCGCACAGGTACGCGCGCCCATCATTGCCCCGAAGAGCAGGGCGCGGTTCATGCGCAGCACGTAGGCGCCGAACAGGAAGCAGATCACCACCGGCACCAGGCTAACGATAAGTCCGGAAACCAGCATCTGCCAGCCGACGGCGCCCAGGCTGTGGCCGATACCGCTTCCCGCGCTTAAGCCGACGCCTGCCATAAAGACCATCAGACCGAACTCTTTCACCATGTTCAGCGCGCCCTGCGGAATGTAGCCGAAGGTCGGGTGGTTGGCTCGCAGGAAGCCCAGCATGATCCCGGCGAACAGCAGCCCGGCGGCGTTACCGATGCCGAAACTGAAGTTGCTGAACTGGAAGGTGATCATCCCGATCATGAGGCCAACAATAAAGAAGGCGCAGAAGGCCAGCAGGTCGGTGACCTGGCTGTGAATGGAGATAAAGCCGATGCGGTCGGCAACGGTTTTCACGCGTCGCGCGTCGCCGCTGACCTGCAAAACATCGCCTTTGTTGAGCACGACGTTATCGTCGATAGGCATCTCAATCTGGCTGCGGATCACGCGGTTGAGGAAGCAGCCGTGGTCGGTCAGCTTCAGCTGCGCCAGACGTCGGCCCACGGCGTTATGGTTTTTCACCACGATCTCTTCGGTGACGATACGCATGTCGAGCAGGTCGCGGTCGAACACCTCTTTGCCGTTACGGAAGCTCGGGTCGAGACGGGCGTGGGCGTCCGGATAACCCACCAGCGCGATGTCGTCGCCCATCTGCAGCACCGCGTCGCCGTCCGGGTTCGCCAGAATGCCGTTGCGGCGGATACGTTCGATATAGCAGCCCGTCTGGCGATAAATCCCCAGCTCGCGCAGGTTTTTGCCGTCAGCCCATGCCACCAGCTCTGGACCGACGCGATAGGCGCGGATCACCGGGAGATAGACTTTACGTTTGGAATCGGTATCGAGACCGCGCTCGCGCGCGATTTGCTGGGCGCTGGTCTGCAGATCCTGATGCTGAAGTTTTGGCAGGTAGCGCGCGCCGACGATCAGGCTCACCAGACCAATCAGATAGGTCAGGGCATAGCCCAGGCTCAGGTGGTCGAGGGCGGTAGAAAGCTGCGCGCCGGCCATACCGGAATGGCGCAGGGTATCACCGGCACCCACGAGCACGGGGGTGGAGGTCATGGAGCCTGCCAGCATACCGGCCGTTAACCCGATATCCCAGCCAAACAGTTTACCCAGTCCTAACGCGATCAGCAGCGCGCTGCCGACCATCACCAGCGCCAGCATCAGATAATTTTTGCCGTCGCGGAAGAAAATTGAAAAAAAGTTCGGTCCCGCTTCCACGCCAACACAAAAAATAAACAGCATAAAGCCTAAGTTGAGCGCGTCCGTGTTAATGCTGAAGTGCTGCTGGCCTAATAATAAGGAGACGACTAAAACGCCAATGGAATTACCAAGTTGAACTGAACCCAGGCGCAATTTACCCAGGCAAAGGCCCAGCGCCAGTACCACAAATAATAACAGGATGTAATTCCCATTTAACAAGTCTGCGACGTTTATATTCACGGAGGCTAACTTCTTGTTTACCAGTAAGTTGTTGAATGAAAGGACTATTTGGGCTACTGTTTTCTGAGCCAGGGAACGTGTTCAACCCTCCCTGTTACCTAATTTATTCCCTAAAACATTAGCTGGCCGATAGTTTAATCGTATTAGCTACTGACAGCTACCTATTATCGCATCACCCTGTGCGTACTTTGGCAAGGATTGCCGCATTGCTTTATCTGACTGGGCGTCTACCCGACGAAGGTGTATTTGATAGAGATAAGTCAGGAGGATAGTTTGAACATTAAACGAAACTGGGCGGGGGTGATCAGCTGCTTTTTGCTGTTTACCGTCGTGTGCATGTCGCTCGCTTTTAATGTGAAGGGGGCATTCAGGGCTGCCGGACACCCGGAGCTGGGGCTGCTCTTTTTTACCCTGCCGGGAGCGGCAGCCAGTTTTCTTTCCCGTAAAGGGGAGGTGGTCAAGCCGCTTATTGGCGCAATGCTGGCGGCACCGCTGTGTCTGCTGCTGATGCGCATGCTGTATGTATCAACGCGAAGTTTCTGGCAGGAGATGGCGTGGTTGCTGAGCGGCGTCTTCTGGTGCGCCCTCGGCGCGCTGTGCTATTTGTTTGTATGCAGCCTGATTAAGCATCGACGGCACCACAAATAAAAACGCCCTCCGGGTGAGGGCGTCTTCGCATTACTGGGCGGCAAACAGGCCCAGATGCTCTTTGGCGTAAGCTTCAAAGTCAGTGCAACCGCCGATGTGTTTCTGATCGAGGAAGATCTGCGGTACGGTTTCAACCGGCTTGCCGACGGTTTTTTCGAGATCCGCTTTGGTGATGCCTTCCGCGTGGATGTCCACGTAGCGGAAGTTGAAGTCATCGCGCTCTTCGGTCAGTTTCTCAGCCAGCTCTTTCGCGCGCACACAGTAAGGGCACCCTGGACGACCAAAAATTACTGCAAACATTTCTCTCTCCTCAAAAAACAAGCCTGACGGCGAATAGGACATATAGTGCCCGATAACCTGTCGCCATTAAAGAAGGTTTCGCCTGTCGCTTTGATACAGTAAGGCTATGTTTCGCCAATTACACCGCGCAAATCATTGCCTATACTGGCTGCCATACGGTTTAAGCAAGACAAAGAGAGACAAGATGACGCCAACCATAGACCTGCTCACATCCCACCGTTCCATTCGCCACTTCACCGACGAGCCGATTACCGAGGCGCAGCGCGAAGCGATTATTAACAGCGCCAGGGCGACCTCCAGCTCCAGCTTTCTGCAGTGCAGCTCGATTATCCGCATTACCGACCCGGCCATGCGTGAACAGCTGGTCGCGCTGACCGGCGGACAGAAGCATGTGGCCCAGGCCGCGGAGTTCTGGGTGTTCTGCGCCGACTTTAACCGCCACCTGCAGATCTGCCCTGAGGCCGAGCTGGGGCTGGCCGAACAGCTGCTGCTGGGCGTGGTGGATACCGCGCTGATGGCGCAAAACGCCTTTACGGCGGCGGAGTCGCTGGGGTTGGGCGGTGTCTACATCGGCGGCCTGCGTAATAACATCGAAAGCGTGACCGAGCTGCTGAAGCTGCCAAAACACGTCCTGCCGCTGTTCGGCCTGTGCCTCGGCTGGCCGGCGGATAACCCGGATCTGAAGCCGCGCATTCCTGCCGCCATGCTGGTGCACGAAAACCACTACCAGCCGGTCGATCAGGACGTCCTGAATCAATATGATGAAGAGCTGGCGAACTACTACCTGACGCGCGGCAGCAATAACCGTCGGGATACCTGGACTGACCATATTCGTCGCACCATCATTAAAGAAAACCGCCCGTTTATTCTTGATTACCTGCACAAACAGGGCTGGGCGACGCGATAGTCCATTCCGCCTGCGCCTGCCTGCGTATATGATATGCAGGCTTTTTCCATGTCTTCAGAGAGGTGCAGGGTGAAAATTGCCATATTGTCCCGGGATGGAACGCTCTATTCATGTAAGCGCCTGCGAGACGCGGCGGCGAAACGCGGGCATCAGGTTGAGATCCTCGACCCGATGTCCTGCTATATGAACATTGACCCGGCCGCCTCGTCGATTCACTACAAAGGCCGCAAGCTGCCGCACTTTGATGCCGTGATCCCGCGCATCGGCTCCCAGATCACCTATTACGGCACCGCCGCGCTGCGCCAGTTTGAGATGCTGGGCAGCTATCCGCTCAACGAATCCGTCGCCATTTCGCGCGCCCGCGACAAGCTGCGCTCGCTGCAGCTCCTCGCCCGTCAGGGGATCGATCTTCCGGTTACGGGGATTGCCCATTCACCGGACGACACCAGCGATCTTATCGATATGGTGGGCGGTGCGCCTTTGGTCATCAAGCTGGTGGAAGGCACGCAGGGCATTGGCGTGGTGCTGGCGGAAACGCGTCAGGCGGCGGAGAGCGTGATTGATGCCTTTCGGGGCCTCAATGCCCACATCCTGGTGCAGGAGTACATCGAAGAGGCGAAAGGGCGCGATATTCGCTGCTTCGTGGTCGGCAATGAAGTGGTGGCGGCCATCGAGCGCCAGGCGAAAGAGGGCGATTTCCGCTCTAACCTTCACCGCGGCGGCGTGGCGCGGGTAGCTGATATTAGCGATCGCGAACGTGAAATTGCCGTAAAAGCGGCGCAAACCCTGGGGCTGGACGTGGCGGGCGTAGACCTTCTGCGAGCGACGCGCGGGCCGCTGGTCATGGAGGTGAACGCCTCGCCGGGGCTGGAAGGCGTAGAAAAAACCACAGGTGTCGATATTGCGGGTAAAATGATCGCATGGATCGAGCGTCATGCCACGCCGGGCTACTGTCTGAAAACGGGCGGTTAAATGGTATTGAACGCACTTTTTGCGTAATCTATACCCTAAATAATTCGAGTTGCAGGAAGGCGGCAAGGGAGTGAATCCCCTGGAGCTTACATTAGTAAGTGACTGGGGTGAACGAGCGCAGCCAACGCACATGCAACTTGAAGTATGACGGGTATATGCGAAGTTTTTAATTAAGAGGCTGCACAGCGATGGATTTACAGGTCGTACCTACACTGGATACGTTACGTCAATGGCTTGATGATGCCGGAATTACGTTCTTCGAATGCGATTCCTGCCAGGCGCTGCATCTGCCTCATATGCAGAATTTCGACGGCATTTTCGATGCCAAAATCGATCTCATTAACGACGTGATCCTTTTCTCCGCGCTGGCCGAAGTGAAGCCCTCCGCGCTGCTGGCGCTGGCCTCCGACCTGTCAGCGATCAACGCCAGTTCTTTGACGGTGAAAGCATTTCTCGACATACAGGATGATAATCTGCCGAAACTGGTCGTTTGCCAGTCTTTATTCTCCGGTGCCGGACTGTCGTTCAAGCAGTTCTCCTGGTTTATGCGCTTGAGCGAAGAGCAAATTTCCATGGTCATGATGGAAGCCAATGCACACCATCTGCTGTATAGCGCGGAAGATGATGCAGAGAATAATGATGCATCTCCCAATTTTCTTCACTGAACCTGTCTGACTTTTGCGCAGTCGCTGCCATAGCGGCTGCATAAGGCCATTTTTTCTGCTGCTTTTAACCTTTCTTTAAAGAATTTTTCACCTCCCTGAAGGCCGTTTCGGCTTATCACGTAGACATAACCTGCATAAAAAATTGATAAAAGGCGTTTTTTCGTCTGGGCTATAGCCGGAGACACGGGCTACAGTTATTCTTGCGATGCTTAAAAAAAGCGAGCGGAAGCTGCCGGGTAAAGAGGTTTCTTTTTATTTTGGGCAGAGCGACAAACTATGCATGATTATTGCATATCTTCAGATTGCACAGTTTTAGTTCGTTTGTTAACGAGCTTTCAGAAGGAATAAAGATATGATCGCCTTGAATAAAAAATGGTTATCGGGTCTGGTTGCGGGTGCTCTGATGGCCGTCTCTGCCGGCACGCTCGCTGCGGAACAAAAAACGCTGCACGTTTACAACTGGTCTGACTATATCGCGCCGGACACGGTGGCGAATTTTGAAAAAGAGACCGGCATTAAAGTGGTCTACGACGTATTCGATTCCAACGAAGTGCTGGAAGGAAAGCTGATGGCGGGCAGCACCGGGTTTGATCTCGTGGTGCCTTCCGCAAGCTTCCTCGAGCGCCAGCTGACGGCAGGCGTCTTCCAGCCGCTGGACAAGAGCAAGTTACCGAACTGGAAAAACCTCGATCCGGAAGTGCTGAAGCTGGTGGCGAAGCATGACCCGGACAACAAATACGCCATGCCTTACCTGTGGGCGACCACCGGTATCGGCTACAACGTGGATAAAGTCAAAGCGGTGCTGGGGCCGGACGTCAAGCTGGACAGCTGGGACGTGGTGCTGAAGCCGGAAAACCTTGAGAAGCTGAAAAGCTGCGGCGTCTCCTTCCTCGATGCGCCGGAAGAGATTTTCGCCACCGTGCTGAACTACCTGGGCAAAGACCCGAACAGCAGTAAAGCCGATGATTACACCGGCCCGGCGACCGATCTGCTGCTGAAGCTGCGTCCAAACATTCGTTACTTCCACTCGTCTCAGTACATTAACGACCTGGCGAACGGCGACATCTGCGTCGCGATCGGCTGGGCAGGGGACGTGTGGCAGGCGGCTAACCGCGCGAAAGAGGCGAAAAACGGCGTGAACGTCTCTTACTTCATTCCGAAAGAGGGGGCGCTGGCCTTCTTTGACGTCTTCGCGATGCCGGCTGATGCGAAAAACAAAGACGAAGCCTATCAGTTCCTCAACTACCTGATGCGTCCTGAGGTGATCGCCCACATCAGCGACCACGTTTACTACGCGAACGGTAACAAGGCCTCCGTGCCGCTGGTAAGCGAAGAAATCCGTAACAACCCGGCTATCTATCCGCCAGCGGATGTGTTCGCCAAGCTCTTCACCCTGAAAGTTCAGGATCCAAAAATTGACCGCGTGCGTACCCGCGCGTGGACCAAGGTGAAAAGCGGTAAATAACGGCGTTGGGTATTGTTGCCCGGTGGCGCTGTCGCCTACCGGGCCTGTACAACCCGTAGGCCGGGCAAGCGTTAGCGCCGCCCGGCGATGCGCACCCTGACGGTGCGTTTGCACCAGTACTGATCTATGCCGGAGAACACCCCGTGAATGACGCGATCCCCCGCCCGCAGGCGAAAGTCCGTAAAGCGCTGACCCCGCTTCTTGAAATTCGTAACCTCACCAAATCTTTCGATGGCCAGCATGCCGTGGACGACGTCAGCCTGACTATCTATAAAGGCGAAATTTTTGCCCTCCTGGGAGCTTCTGGCTGCGGAAAATCGACCCTGCTGCGTATGCTGGCCGGTTTTGAACAGCCCACCGCCGGGCAAATCATGCTTGATGGCGTGGATCTCTCCAGCGTGCCGCCGTATCAGCGCCCGATTAACATGATGTTCCAGTCCTACGCGCTGTTCCCGCACATGACGGTGGAGCAGAACATCGCCTTTGGCCTGAAGCAGGACAAGCTGCCGAAGGCCGAAATTACCGCGCGCGTGGCCGAGATGCTGAGCCTGGTGCACATGCAGGAGTTCGCGAAGCGTAAGCCGCACCAGCTCTCCGGCGGCCAGCGCCAGCGCGTGGCTCTGGCCCGCAGTCTGGCAAAACGCCCGAAATTATTGTTGCTCGATGAGCCGATGGGCGCGCTGGATAAAAAACTGCGCGACCGTATGCAGCTCGAAGTGGTGGATATCCTCGAGCGCGTGGGGGTGACCTGCGTGATGGTGACCCACGACCAGGAAGAAGCGATGACCATGGCCGGACGCATCGCGATCATGAACCGCGGGAAGTTCGTGCAGATTGGCGAGCCGGAAGAGATTTATGAGCACCCGACCACCCGCTACAGCGCGGAGTTTATCGGCTCGGTCAACGTCTTCGAAGGGCTGCTGAAAGATCGTCAGGAGGATGGCCTGGTCATCGAATCGCCGGGGCTGCAGCATCCGCTTAAGGTCGATCCGGATAACTCCGTGGTGGATAACGTGCCGGTCTACGTCGCGCTGCGTCCGGAGAAGATCATGCTCTGTGAGGATCCGCCTGCCGATGGCTATAACTTTGCCGTGGGCGAAGTGGTGCACATTGCCTACCTGGGCGATCTGTCTATCTACCACGTGCGGCTGAAAAGCGGGCAGATGCTCAGCGCGCAGCTACAGAACGAACATCGCTACCGCAAGGGGCAGCCAACATGGGGTGACGAAGTGCGCCTGTGCTGGGATGCTGACAGTTGCGTCGTGCTGACGGTATAAGGAGCTGCAAATGAGTGCACTTGAACCTCCAGCTCGCGCAGAAAAGCCGGGCGGTTTTGCCCAGTGGCTAACGCGCTTGCAGATGAACCACGGCCGCAAGCTGGTGATTGCCATGCCGTATGTGTGGCTGATCCTGCTGTTCCTGCTGCCGTTCCTGATTGTTTTCAAGATAAGCCTGGCGGAAATGGCGCGGGCGATCCCGCCCTATACCAACCTGCTGGACTGGGCCGACGGGCAGCTGACGCTGACGCTTAATCTCGGCAACTTCCTGCAGCTCACCGACGATCCGCTCTATTTCGAAGCGTATCTGCAGTCGCTGCAGGTGGCGGCGATTTCGACGCTCTGCTGTCTGGTGATGGGCTACCCGCTGGCGTGGGCGGTGGCGCACAGCAAACCGTCGACGCGTAACATCCTGCTGCTGCTGGTGATCCTGCCGTCGTGGACCTCGTTCCTGATCCGCGTTTACGCCTGGATGGGGATCCTGAAAAACAACGGCGTGCTGAACAACTTTCTCATGTGGCTCGGGGTTATCGATCAGCCGCTGACGATCCTGCACACCAACCTCGCGGTCTATATTGGCATCGTGTACGCCTATCTTCCGTTTATGGTTCTGCCGATCTACACGGCCCTGACGCGTATTGATTACTCGCTGGTGGAAGCGTCGCTCGATCTTGGCGCCCGTCCGTTAAAAACCTTCTTCAGCGTGATTGTCCCGCTGACCAAAGGCGGCATTATCGCCGGGTCAATGCTGGTCTTTATCCCGGCGGTAGGGGAGTTTGTGATCCCTGAACTGCTCGGCGGCCCTGACAGCATCATGATTGGCCGCGTGCTGTGGCAGGAGTTCTTCAATAACCGCGACTGGCCGGTGGCCTCGGCGGTAGCGATTGTGATGCTCCTGCTGCTGATCGTGCCGATCATGTGGTTCCACAAGCATCAGCAGAAACAGATGGGAGACCACGGATGAACAACTTACCGGTAGTGCGCTCCCCGTGGCGGATAGCGATCCTGGTGATCGGCTTTACCTTCCTGTATGCGCCGATGCTGATGCTGGTGATCTACTCGTTCAACAGCTCTAAGCTGGTAACGGTCTGGGCGGGCTGGTCGACGCGCTGGTACAGCGAGCTGTTCCACGACGATGCGATGATGAGCGCGGTGGGGCTGAGCCTGACCATTGCTGCCCTTGCGGCGACAATGGCGTCGGTGCTGGGCACGATCGCCGCGCTGGTGATGGTACGCTTCGGGCGTTTTCGTGGCTCAAACGGGTTCGCCTTTATGATCACCGCGCCGCTGGTCATGCCGGACGTGATCACCGGTCTCGCGCTGCTGCTGCTGTTCGTGGCCCTGGCGCACGCCATCGGCTGGCCGGCGGATCGCGGCATGCTCACCATCTGGCTGGCGCACGTCACCTTCTGTACGGCCTACGTGGCGGTTGTGATCTCCTCGCGCATGCGCGAGCTGGATCGCTCCATTGAAGAGGCGGCGATGGATCTTGGCGCGACGCCGCTGAAGGTCTTTTTCATCATTACCCTGCCGATGATTATGCCGGCGGTGATCTCCGGCTGGCTGCTGGCGTTTACGCTGTCGCTGGACGATCTGGTTATCGCCAGCTTTGTCTCCGGACCGGGCGCGACGACGCTGCCTATGCTGGTCTTCTCCAGCGTGCGCATGGGAGTCAACCCGGAGATCAACGCCCTGGCTTCCATCATCCTCGGCGTGGTCGGAATTGTCGGATTTATCGCCTGGTATTTGATGGCGCGCGCGGAAAAACAGCGCGTGCGCGATATCCAGCGTGCAAGACGCGGCTGAAGGATTTAAAATTTCCAGTGAAGTGCCGCGCATGACGCGGCACTGTTTTTCAGGGAAGTAAAACATTGGGATTATTAAAAAAATCACGTACTACGCACGCGCGTCCTAACGTACCTGCTCTGGTTCAGGTGGCGGCGCTCGCCATTATTATGATCCGCTGCCTGGACGTGCTGATGATTCTGAACACCCTGGGCGTGCGCGGCATCGGTGAATTCATTCACCGCAGCGTGCAGACGTGGAATCTGACGCTGGTCTTTTTGAGCAGCCTGGTGCTGGTGTTTATCGAGATCTACTGCGCGTTTTCGCTGGTCAAAGGGCGCAACTGGGCGCGCTGGGTCTATCTGCTGACGCAAATTACCGCCGCCAGCTATCTGTGGGCCGCCTCGCTGGGATACGGTTACCCGGAGCTGTTCAGCATTGCCGGGGAATCCAAACGCGAGATCCTGCGCGCGCTGTTTATGCAAAAACTTCCGGATATGCTGGTGCTCTGTCTACTCTTCGTTCCGGCCTCAAGCCGGCGGTTCTTCCGCCTGCAATAATGTGTATAATCGCAGCCCTCGTGATTCTTAAGGTTTTCATATGCAGTGCGCACTCTATGACGCCGGACGCTGCCGCTCCTGTCAGTGGATAGAACAGCCGGTCTCTCAACAACTCACCGCCAAAATGGCCGACCTGCAACAGCTGCTGGCAGCACAAGCGGTGGGCGAGTGGTGCGCACCCGTCAGTGGCCCGGAGCTGGGCTTTCGTAATAAGGCCAAAATGGTGGTCAGCGGCAGCGTTGAAAAACCGCTGCTGGGAATGCTGCACCGCGACGGCACGCCGGAAGACCTGACCGGCTGCCCGCTGTATCCCGCCTCGTTTGAACCCGTCTTTGCCGCGCTGAAACCGTTTATCGCGCGTGCAGGGTTAACGCCTTACAGCGTCGCCCGCAGGCGCGGCGAGCTGAAGTACCTTCTGCTGACGGAAAGCCAACTCGACGGCGGCATGATGCTGCGCTTCGTGCTGCGCTCGGAAGCCAAGCTGGAGCAGCTGCGCGCGGCGCTGCCGTGGCTGCAGGAACAGCTGCCGCAGCTGAAGGTCATTACGGCGAATATTCAGCCGGTGCATATGGCGATCATGGAAGGGGAGAAAGAGATTTTCTTCACCGACCAGCACGCGCTGGCCGAAAGCTTCAACGGCGTGCCGCTGTGGATCCGCCCGCAAAGCTTCTTCCAGACCAACCCGACCGTGGCAAGCAGCCTGTACGCCACCGCCCGCGACTGGGTTCGTGCGTTAAACGTCCATCATATGTGGGATCTCTTCTGCGGCGTGGGCGGCTTTGGCCTGCACTGCGCCACGCCAGAGATGCAGCTCACCGGAATAGAGATTTCTGCCGAAGCAATAGCCTGCGCGAAACAGTCCGCCGCCGGGCTGGGGTTAACGAATCTGCACTTCCAGGCGCTGGACTCCACGCAGTTTGCGACCGGCCAGGGCAACGTGCCGGAGCTGGTGCTGGTCAACCCGCCGCGCCGCGGCATCGGCAAGGCGCTGTGCGACTACCTGAGCCAGATGGCGCCCGAGTACATCGTCTATTCCAGCTGTAACGCCCAGACCATGGCGAAAGACATCGCCAGCCTGCCGGGCTACCGCATTGAACGCGTTCAGCTTTTCGATATGTTCCCGCATACCGCGCATTATGAAGTGTTGACGTTGCTCGTGAAATCTTAAACAAAATGTGAACTCTTCCCCCGCTCGAAATCAGGTAAGCTTACGTCATAAGAAATGATTGAAGGCTTACCCATGAAGCAGATCCTGCTGGTGGAAGACGACCACGATATCGCGGCGCTTCTGCGACTCAATTTAGAAGACGAAGGCTATGCCATCACCCACGAGCCCGACGGGGGCAAGGCCTTACAGCGTCTTGAAAAACAGCCGTGGGATGCGGTGATCCTCGACCTGATGCTGCCCAGCGTTGACGGTCTGGAGATTTGCCGCCGTATCCGTCAGATGACGCGCTACCTGCCGGTGATCATCATCAGCGCCCGCAGCAGCGAGACCGACCGCATTACCGGGCTGGAAACCGGCGCCGATGATTATCTGGCTAAGCCGTTTTCGGTGCAGGAACTCATTGCGCGCATAAAAGCGCTGTTCCGTCGTCAGCAGGCGATGGGGCAGGCGCAAACCGACGGTCAAATTCAGGCCCACGGTCTGACCATCGATCCTCTGGCGCGCAGCGTGCTGCTTCACGGTCAGGTGGTGGATCTCACCCCGCGCGAGTTCGAGCTGCTGTACTTTTTTGCCCGTCATCCCGGCGAGGTCTTTTCGCGTCTGGCGCTGCTGGAGCAGGTCTGGGGCTATCAGCACGAAGGCTATGAGCATACCGTTAACACCCATATCAACCGCCTGCGCATCAAGATTGAGAAGGACGCCGCCGAGCCGGAGATTATTCGCACCGTCTGGGGCAAGGGCTATAAATTTGCGGAGCCAAATCATGATGCGCCGCTTTAGCCTGAGTCAGCGCCTGACGCTGCTGTTCATTCTGCTGATGATGCTCTGCGCCACCGTCGCCTGCGCCGTGCAGCTCTACACCAGTACGCAGTACGGTAACGCGATGGTGCAGCGGCTGTCGGGCAGGCTGGCGCAGCAGATAGTCCAGCGTGAACCGATTCTGGACGCGCAGGGCAGGGTCGACCGAAGGGCTCTCAAGCCGCTGTTCGATCGGCTGATGACCTTTAATCCGAGCGTTGAGCTGTACGTTGTCTCCCCGGACGGCGATATCCTGGCCGATGCCGCACCGCCGGGCCACATTCAGCGGCAAAAAATCGATCTGGCACCGGTTCAGACCTTCCTGAGCGGTACCGCCATACCGGTCCTGGGCGACGATCCTCGGAGTCAAAATAAAAAGGTCTTTAGCGCCACGCCGCTGCGGCAGGACGGCGAGCTTAAGGGCTACCTGTACATTATTTTGCAGGGCGAAGAGTCAAACGCCCTGGCGGAAATGGCCTGGCATAAGGCGCTGTGGAGCACGGTGCTGTGGTCATTGCTGTGGGTCGCGCTGTTTGGCCTGCTGGCAGGTTTACTGATCTGGTACTGGGTCACGCGCCCGGTAAAACAGCTGACGGTGGAGCTCGCCGGGCTGGAGCAGGACAGCATCAGCGCTATCAGACAGCTGGCGGCGCAGCCGTCGGACGCGGCGGCAAAGGATGAAGTGGCGATCCTGCGCAACAGCTTTATCGAGCTGGCACGCAAAATCACCCGCCAGTGGGACCAGCTGGCCGACAGCGATCGCCAGCGCCGGGAGTTTATCGCCAACATTTCGCACGATCTCCGTACGCCGCTGACCTCGCTGCTGGGCTATCTGGAAACTCTGTCGCTAAAAGCCGCAACGCTGACGCCGCAGGAGCACCAGCAGTATCTCGCCACCGCGCTGCGTCAGGGACAAAAAGTCCGTCATCTTTCGCAGCAGCTGTTCGAGCTGGCGCGCCTTGAGCACGGCGGCATTAAGCCGCAGCGCGAGCGTTTCGCGATGGGGGAGCTGATTTCCGACGTGGCGCAGAAGTTTGAGCTCACCGCCCGCACGCGAGAAGTGAATCTGCATATTGACGTGCCGGGACCGCTGCCGCTGATTAACGCCGACGTGTCGATGATCGAACGCGTGGTGACCAACCTGCTCGATAACGCGATGCGCCATACGCCATCTGGCGGGGAAATTCGTCTGGCGGTCTGGCAGGAGAATGAACGGCTTCAGGTCGAAGTGGCTGACAGCGGAACGGGCGTGGATGCCTCGCTGCGCGACGATCTGTTCCAGCGGCCATCGGCGTTGAACACCCAGGCATCGCGGGAGAATCGCGGCGGACTGGGGCTGTTAATCGTGAAACGTATGCTGGAGCTGCACGGCGGTGGGATCAGGCTGATGGAGTCGGTGAGCGGGGCGCGGTTCAGGTTCTTTGTGCCGTTGTGAGAGAGTGCCGGGTGGCGGCTTCGCCTTACCCGGCCTACAGACTACCACCCCCGTAGGCCGGGCCACCCGGCAAAAAAATCTTACTGCGGGAACCACTGCTCGCTGATTTTCTGATACGTACCGTCAGCTTTAATCGCTTTCAGCGCGCCGTTCAGTTTTTCCAGCAGGGCCTTGTTATCCGGACGTACCGCGATGCCCAGACCCGTGCCGAAGTACTGCGGATCGGTCACTTTCTCGGTTGCGGTGCCCAGCTGCGGATTGGTTTTCAGCCATTCGTTCACCACGGCGGTATCGCCGAACACACCGTCGATGCGGCCATTTTTCAGGTCGATAATCGCGTTCTGGTAGCTGTCATAAGCCACGGTTTTTACTTCAGGATGTTTGTCCTGGAGGTATTTCTGGTGCGTGGTGCCGTTTTCCATCCCGATGCGTTTGCCTTTCAGCTGATCGAAAGAGGTATAGGCGCCTTTCTTCGCAATCACGACCGCCGAGTTGGCGTAGTACGGGTCGGTGAACGCAACCTGTTTGCTGCGCTCAGGCGTGATGTCCATCCCGGAGATCACCGCGTCGTATTTTTTGAATTTCAGCGACGGGATCAGGCTGTCGAAGGCATGGTTGGTAAAGGTGCAGTCGGCCTGCATTTGTTTGCACAGCGCTTTCGCCAGGTCAATGTCGAAACCCACGATCTGGTTGCTGGCATCCAGCGATTCAAACGGCGGATAGGTGGCGGACACGCCAAAATTGATTTTATCAGCTGCGGATGCGCCAGCGGCGAAGGTGGCGAGCAATGCGGCCAGAACTAACTTTTTCATTGTAATACTCCCGTCTGTCTTATTTATGCGCCGTGTCTGCGGCATGGATGTACAATGCCATTTAATGAATTTGTATGCAATATATATGAGTAAATATTTATACTTGGATAAAAAAAAGCGGATAACCAAAAAGTTATCCGCATTGATTAATCACATTTATGCACTTCTTGCCGGGTGGCGCTGCGCTTACCCGGCCTACGATCTGCGCTCAAACGCCAGCGCTTTACGCTCGATCAGGCGCATCATCAGCGTCAACAGGCCGTTAACCACCAGGTAAACCACGCCAGCCGCGCCGAACACCATCACGTCATAGGTGCGCCCGTACAGCAGCTGTCCGTGACCCATCACCTCCATCAGGGTGATGGTGTAGGCCAGAGAGGTACTCTTGAACACCAGCACCACTTCGTTGGAGTAAGAGGAGAGCGCGCGCTTAAAGGCGTATGGCAGCAGGATCGCCAGCGTGTCCTTCTTGCTCATGCCCAGCGCTCCGCAGGACTGCCATTGTCCTTCCGGAATGGCGCGGATCGCCCCGTAGAACAGCTGGGTGGTATAGGCCGCACTGTTCAGCGAAAGGGCAATCAGGGCACACAGCCACGGTTCAGAAAGCAGATGCCAGATAACCGGATACTCCTGCAGCGACGGGAACTGGCCCGGGCCGTAGTAAATCAGGAAGATCTGCACCAGCAGCGGCGTACCGGTAAACAGGGTGATGTAGCCGCGCACAATCCACACCAGCACCGGCGTTTTCAGCGTCAGGATGATGGTGAAGATAAGGGCCAGGATCAGCGCCACGATAATGGACGCCACGGTCAGCGTCAGGCTGGTGTGCAGCCCTTTCATCAGCTCGGGGAAATATTCAAGCATCAGCCTGGTCTCCGTTCAAAGCGCGTCGCACGCAGGTCAATACGCTTGAGGATGTACTGACTGAGCAACGTGATCACCAGGTAGATAGCCGCCGCCACAATGTACCAGGTAAAAGGCTCCTGGGTACGGGTGGCGATGCTTTTGGTTTGCAGCATCAAATCGTTAACGCTGATCAGGCTCACCAGCGCGGTATCTTTCAGCAGCACCAGCCACTGGTTGCCGAGGCCCGGCAGGGCATGGCGCCACATCTGCGGCATGACCAGACGGAAGAAGATGGCTGACTTCGACAGACCTAACGCCTGACCCGACTCCCATTGACCCTGCGGCACGGCTTTCAGCGCACCGCGCAGGGTTTGCGACGCGTACGCGGAGTAGAGCAGGGAGAGGGCAATCACGCCGCACAGGAACGGGCTGACGTCGAAGTTTTCAATCTGCATCTGCACCGGGATTTGCGCAAAGCCAAGATTGATCGTAAAACCGTCCGACAGCGTCAGCAGCAGCTGTGAGGAGCCGAAATAGATAAACAGGACCACCAGAATTTCCGGAAGCCCACGCAGCACGGTGACCAGCGCGGAGCCTGTCCAGGCGACGGGGAACCATTTCGCGGATTCCCACACCGCAAAGAACATCGCCAGCACGAGGCCGATAATCAGTGCGCAAACGGCAAGGCCGACGGTCATCCCGGCGGCGCTTGCTAAAGGAAAAATTTCATTCATCAGGAATTACTTCTGGAACCATTTTTTGTAGATGGTTTCGTAGGTGCCGTCTTTCTTCACTTTTTCCAGCGCAGCGTTGAATTTCTGCTGCAGCTCAGTGTTGCCCTGACGAACGGCAATCCCCAGACCGGTACCGAAGTAATCCTTATCGGTCACTTTGTCGCCCACTGGCGCCAGTTTATCGTTGGCTTTCAGCCACTCGGTTACGACCGCGGTATCACCAAATACGCCGTCGATACGGCCATTTTGCAGATCCAGCTTCGCGTTCTGGTAGCTGTCATACGGAACGGTGGTGATTTCCGGATGTTTATCCATGATGAATTTCTGGTGCGTGGTGCCGTTCTGCACGCCAACTTTTTTGCCTTTCAGCTGATCGACAGAGGTGAATTTACCTTTCTGACCAATGAACAGGGCGGAGTTGTCGTAGTAAGGCGTAGAGAACAGCACCTGCTTTTCACGCTCCGGGGTGATGTCCATACCGGCCATCACGGCGTCGATACGGCGGAACTTCAGGCTTGGAATCAGGCTGTCGAACGCCTGGTTGCTGAAGGTACAGGTCGCGTCGATCTCTTTACACAGGGCGTTAGCCAGGTCCACGTCGAAGCCAACAATTTTGTTGTTCGCATCAATGGACTCAAACGGAGGGTAAGAGGCTTCCGTGGCGAAACGAATGGTCTGAGCTGCGGTAGCGGAAAGGGTAACGCCAGCAAGCAGCACGGCAAGTAATACTTTTTTCATTATATTTCCCCTGACACAATCAATGAGATAAATAGTTTTTGAAGGCATCGGTTTGCGGGTTCGCGAAGCAGCTCGCATCACCTTGCTCAACGATATACCCGTTTTCCATGTAGACCACACGGCTGGCGGTTTTACGCGCCACTTCCACTTCGTGGGTGACGATAACCTGAGTAATATTGGTTTCCGCCAGCTCGCGAATGATGCTGACGATCTGGGCGGTAATTTCCGGGTCCAGCGCCGCGGTCGGTTCATCAAACAGCAGTACCGCAGGCTCCATCATCAGCGCGCGGGCAATGGCTACGCGCTGCTGCTGACCACCGGAAAGGTGCAGCGGATAGCGGTCGCTGTAGGGCTTAAGGCGCAGACGATCCAGCAGCTTTTCAGCGCGCGCGATCGCCTGATCCTTGCTTAACCCCAGCACGCGGCACGGCGCTTCAATCAGGTTTTGCAGGACGGTCAGATGCGGCCAGAGATTGTATTGCTGGAAGACCATGCCGACGTTTTGACGCAGTTCGCGAATCGCTTTATCAGACGGCGTTTTAGCGAAGTCAAAATGGTTACCGGCAATTGCCAGCGTACCTGAACGGGGCATCTCAAGCAGATTAAGGACACGCAGAAGGGAGCTTTTGCCTGCACCGCTTGGGCCAAGCAAAACCAGCGTTTCGCCTTCCGGGCAGTTCAGCGTGATGTCAAACAGCGCCTGGTGTGCGCCGTAGAAGCAGTTAATGCCGTTTAGTTTAATACTCATCGGGGCAGTCTTTACTCATCCAGGCAATCTATAGCAATTGAGGCCGCAGATAGTACCGTTGACAGAATAGTTATGCAATATTTATGCGTTAAAAGTTAAATATAACCCGTGTTTCCTCTTAAACATAGCACAAAATAGCGAACGGTAAGGTCGGCGAGTATAAATGTCGGCATTCCGCATGAAATGCCGCACATTTTACGGGGGTTACCGGGTTGTATCGGCGGGTTTAGCGATTCTCAATCGACTGGCGCAGCGTGCCTGCCGGGGCATGAACGCTGCCGCCAACGTAGCGCACGTCGTCTACCGCCCAGCACTGTCCTTCACGGATCATCAGCACTTCATCCTGCCAGGTTTGGGTTCCCTGCGTCAGCTTCACGCGCAGCGGAATATTACGGGCATCGGTATTTGGGATGGTTGACGCGCTGGCTACTTCGGCGCTGTCCGGCAGCGTGGTGCGGCTGGAGAACGGATCGGATTTCAGCAATGTGTTGTGCTGAGGATCGCGGGTGGCGTCGTTAAGCAGTTTTGCCAGACCGTCGCTCAGATACGGGCGCAGGCCGGTGAGATCGTTGCTGCGGTGCTGAATGCGATAATCATAGAACTGCTGCGCCACGGCGTCCGGGCCGCCCTCAATGCAGGGGCCGCTGCGGGTACCGATATCCTTAAAGGCTGGCGTGACCGTGGTGGTACAGGCGCTGAGCACCAGCGCGCAGGGCACCAAAAGTGTTAAAGCAGAATAGCGCATGTTGATTTCCTTATTTATTAACTATCCTTTCAATCATAGCGTAACGAACCGATAATGCTGTGCCTAAGGCATTGAACGCTAAAGAAGGAGAGAAACCATGCAGTTTTCAACAACGCCAACCCTGGAAGGGCAGACAATAACCGAGTATTGCGGTGTGGTTACCGGCGAAGCCATTCTCGGCGCTAATATCTTCCGCGACTTTTTTGCCGGTATCCGCGATATCGTTGGCGGCCGCTCGGGCGCATACGAAAAAGAGCTGCGTAAAGCGCGCGAAATCGCCTTTAAAGAGCTTGGCGAGCAGGCGGAAGCCCTCGGCGCTGATGCGGTTGTGGGGATTGATATCGACTACGAAACGGTCGGGAAAGATGCCAGCATGCTGATGGTGAGCGTAAGCGGTACGGCGGTGAAAACCCTTCGATGACGCGTTCGTTTGCCACGCTCCTGCTGGCGCTGCTGCTGGCAGGATGCGTCACGGAAAAAGGGATTATCGACAAAGGCACCTACGAGCTGGACACGCGTCATCAGGCGCAGGCGGCTTACCCGCGCATCAAGGTGCTGGTGATCCACTACACCGCAGATGACTTTGACAGCTCGCTGGCCACGCTGACGGATAAGAACGTCAGCTCTCACTATTTGATCCCGGCTAAACCCCCGGCACCGGACGGTAAGCCCCGCATCTGGCAGCTGGTGCCCGAGAGCGAACTGGCCTGGCATGCGGGCATCAGCTTCTGGCGCGGCACCAACCGGATTAACGATACGTCTGTCGGCATTGAGCTGGAGAACCGCGGCTGGCAAAAAACGTCGGGCGTTAAGCATTTTACGCCGTTTGAGCCTGCGCAAATTGCGGCGCTGGTTCCGCTCGCCAAAGACATTATTGCCCGCTACAACATCAGACCTGAAAATGTGGTGGCCCATTCGGACATCGCTCCGCAGCGCAAAGACGATCCCGGTCCGCTGTTCCCGTGGCGTGAGCTGGCGCAGCAGGGGATTGGTGCATGGCCCGACCCGGCGCGGGTGACGTTTTACCTGAACGGCAAGCCGCGCGATGAGCTCGTGGAGCCGAAGGTGCTGCTCGATCTGCTGGCGCGCTACGGCTATGAGGTGACCGATAACATGACAAATGCGCAGCAGAAGCGCGTTATCGTCGCGTTTCAGATGCATTTTCGCCCGGCGCGCTGGGACGGCGTGGCCGATCGCGAAACGCTGGCTATCGCGGAGGCGCTGCTGGAGCGCTACGGGCAGGGGTAATCCTTCGGGTTACCCGGCTTCACCTTTATAGGGTCTTCTTTTGGACTGCTTTTTTAATCACATTCACGGTGTAAATGTTTTATAGTTTCCTCAGTCGAAATTACTCGCAAACGTGGTTGACAATATATCAGCACGACAAATAAGAAATACGGATGTTCTAACGTCTTAGCTTTACTTTACATTTGTTAAATGGACTACGCATTTATGCGCTGTGATTGCACACGTTCACCTTTTTCAATTTAATATTAATAGGTATAACAATGTTAAGTATCTACAGTAAAAATAGCCGTCCACAAGCAGAACTTGACGCCCTTATCGCGGCAACTGAAGGTTTTGAAGAAAGAACCTTACGCAAATGGCAGCGTATCAGTACCGATAACAACGAAGATATTCATTTTATCGTTAGCGGTGAAGTTGAATTCCGCCGCGAGTCGGATGAACTGTGTATGTTCACCTTACAGAATAAATGTATTTTTGGTCTCTCCTCTATTTATTACAACTCAACGCATATGTACGGCCTGGTTCGTGCCAATAACGTGGTGCGCACCATTAAAAAAGATGATTTTGTCCGTCTGATAAGCGAAAAAAACCTGTGGGAAGCCTTGAGTAAAGTCCTCTCCTGGTACGTTTGCCTGCTCAGCAAGCGTGACGAAGTGCTGGTGGCCCGCAGCGCGTACTCGATTGTTCGCGAGTTCTTGCTGGAAATTAACGAACTGATTGTGCACCATCAGCGCGATATCAATATTTATGACTATATTCAGGAATATACCAGCCTGGCCCGCAGTACCATTATTAAAATCCTAGCCGACCTGAAAAAAGGTAATTATATTCAGGTTGAGAAAGGCCGCCTTATGTATTTATCAGTATTGCCAGAGAAATATTAATCGCTATTTACCTCCTTTTTAACTGAAAGGAAGGCTATGTTTCATTACATTATTTGCCTGCGTTCCTGCCGTGGATTCATCTACAGGAGGCGCGGGCATTTTCCCTTGCGAATAATCTTTTTCCTGCTCTTTTAACGCCTTCATCAATAATGCCTTGATCGCCCCGTCATCAACTGTCTGACCTGTATTATCCCGTTCGGGGATAGCGGAATGGCTCACTTCTGTCCCTGGCAATGTATCCCGGGAAAGATTATTCGGCATTTCACTGTCGGGCGCCTGCTGCCAGTCGGCATCGCCGCTATCAATGGGCATCTCCTGCAGCGGCGGCATCTCTTTTGTTACCGGTTCTGGCTTTGGTTCAGGCTGCGGGAACGGTTTACTGACATAGACATAATGCATATCCGATAGCGTCGTTTCTGGCTTAACGGCGCTCGCTTTTATCGGCTCAGGTGCCGGATGGCGCAGATCCCAGTAGAGATGAGCGTAGAGTCCGGCAGCGATCGTCATCACTATTCCCACCCCCCAGAGCAGGGTGGAGCAGACCGCTTTTTTCAGCGAGGGGCGCCGGTAAGAAAACCAGACCGGTGCGTTAAGGGTATAGCTGCGCTGGGCAGCCAGAGTAATCGTCGACATTATGAATGTTTCTCCTGCGCGTTGGGAGTCGCAGATATATTTGCGGACTGAATAAGTACGCTTGGCGTAGTCCTGGTTTCACGCATTAACTGCATCAATGTATCTTCACCCGCAATCCCGTCCACGTGCAGATGCATTTTCTGCTGAAACTCGCGGGTACGTTGCATCAGTTCGGCCGTCCACGCCTTTGTATGGGTTTCGGGTAGATTCAGCGCCAGGCTAAGCTGCTGATCCATCCAGCCCAGATCTTTGGCGCTGCTTTCGGCGCTCACGGCATCTTTCCCCTGCGGCGTAAGGCGGTGCAATTGGGTGTAATTGCCGGTTGCATGCTGGTTAAACCAGCTGCGGCTCACCTGCCAGGTGCGATTATTCATCAGCAGATCCAGCGAGTTATCGTCTACTCTGGCCACCACGGCATAGTTCAGGTGATCGCCTGTTTTGATCTCGCCGATCCACGGGTAACCCTCTTTTGCCAGCTCTTCGACCGGAGCGCTGCCCTCCTTACACATCAGATTGACCTGCCCGGCGTTCTGGCAGAGCGCCTCTTCCATCGTGGCGTCATAACCCCACATGGTATAGAGCTGATGCATCGCATCGGGCTTATTCACCACTTCATTATCAATAACCGGCACCGCTGGGGCGTCGGTTTTTGGTGCCTGCGGTTTCCAGCTGGCCATCACGGGAAGCTGTACCGGCAGTCTGGCGGTAATGGTGGGCATCAATGTCCAGCCGCAGGCGGCAAACAGTACGGAGGCAAAAAGGCCCATAACGGCAAGGCGTTTGCCCTTCGGTTTCGCCGGCAGAACTTCTCCTGCGGCGAGGCGCAGATGGCGCGGCGATACCTGCGCTGAACGCTCGGTCCAGGCGGCTAGCATCGCAAGGTGCGCCAGCTCGTTGAGTTTGCCTGTCTGTCCTTTGGTCAGAACATGCATCTTGCGCATGCGGGCCCGGGTGAACGGCGTCGCGTCGCTGCCATGCGCTTCACACTGGGCCTGAACATAGCTCAGGGACTCGCGGCAGGTGAGGGGCCGGAGCGTGTGATGCGTATGAAGATATTCACGCAACCCGGACTGCTGGAGGGCGGCTTCCTGGTCGGCCGATCCCATCAGCACAACCGACAGAGGCACATCCAGCTCCTGCGCGCGGGTTAACAACATGGACAGTGCCTCATGGCAATTCGCTTTCATCGACTGAATATGCGAAATGACCAGCACTTTACGCGTGGTTTTGCGGGACACCATCTCGTCCTGCCACTGACGCAGCACGGCATCAATAGCCTGGATCCGGGTTTTGCTCTCTTTAGTGGTGGCGTTGAGTTTATAGAGCAGGCCGCTGGCGCTGAGTTTTGGGAAGGCGTTAATGGCAAGCAGCGTGCCGTCACGCTTTTTCAGCGCTTCGCAAAACTGCGAGGCGAGATAGCTGTCGTCGCTAAAGAGCGCAGTGACGCCTGTTGTCTGGCACTTCTCTTTCAGCAAACCGAACACATCCTGATGATACGGAACAAAAAAATCACCTGACATCCGGGTGATAGCCCGGAAAGGCTGGGTAGTGAAATTAAAATGGCGCATATACATAGCGTATTACCGTCTCTTTGATTCATAGCAAGGAGCCGGAAAAGTAAAGGATATAGGCGGAAGGGGCAATTTGAATGCAGGATAAAAATATTCTGTCTGCGCCTCTATCATAGGTTTATTTAACAATCAACCTTTTTCTAAATTATTGTTAGCGGAAGTGTGAATAGTCGGGAGTGAGGATACTCATTAGTATTTACGCCACTTACTCATACAGCCCTGTGCTGTGAATTACTGACTGGCAGAAAGGCTCGTTAAAAAATGCGGATGTCATTTGTTACTCAATTGATTATGCCCTGCGTCATGTTTGTGCTGCTTATTTTCTGCGGCCAGCAAGGGTATATGGTTTATAAAGATTATAAAAAAGTGACGAACAGGTTGTCTGATTCAAAAAAGACTATGCAAAAAAAAAGTCACGATGAAACCCAGTTTGTACTTTTTACGCCGGCGGTGATGCCAGCGAAACAGCCAGCGGCGGTGAAAAAGCCGCTCAGTGCGGAAATCGAAGGTATTCTCAGCAGCGATGAAGCCTGGCTGTCCTTTGCGGTGATAAAAACTCCCACCGGACAAAAGAGCTATCGCGAGGGCGAAATGCTCGCCGGTTTTGACAATGCCTATATTGCCGAAATTCATCCTGATAATGTGGTGGTGAATTATGAAGGCGCGCCGCAGGTTATTTCACTTAAAAAACCAGACTATTTCAAAGGCGGCGTTGACAGCGCCCCGGTAACCAAATCGAAGAAAGATGCAGGGTTAGATAATCTGCATCTGGATGATTATCTGGTGTTAAAACCAATAATCGAAAAAGGCCAGCTGGAAGGCTACAACATTAATCCACGCAATGCGTCGCCTTTCTACAGCCATGCAGGCCTGGAAAAGGGTGATGTAGTGGTAAAAGTTGACGATGTGGATATGACTAAAGAGGCGCAGGCAAAAGAGATTGTTGCCCGCTGGTCAAAAATGAAAGAAGCGGATGTCGTAATCCGGCGTCACGCTCACCTTGAAAATATTCGGGTCAATGTTCTTAACAATTAATAAGTGTACAGACATGAAGAAATTTCCATGGGCGTGCGTAGCGCTGACCGCATTGTCGTTATATTCAGGTTCGCTGTTCGCGGCGAACTTTAGCGCCAGTTTTAAAAATACCGATGTCCGCGAATTTATCGATACCGTCGGGCGTAACCTTAATAAAACTATTCTGGTCGATCCTTCCGTTCAGGGAACGGTGTCGGTTCGCACCTACAACGTACTGACGGAAGATGAATATTACCAGTTCTTCCTGAGCGTGCTGGATCTCTATGGTCTGTCGGTGATTCCGATGGATAACGGGATGGTGAAAGTCGTGCGCTCCTCGGTAGCGCGCATGTCGGGCGCACCCATTGCCGACAGCAAAAACCCAGGCAAAGGCGACGAAGTCATCACCCGCGTGGTGCGGATGGAGAACGTTCCGGTACGTGAGCTGGCCCCCCTGTTGCGTCAGCTGAACGACGCCTCCGGCATCGGCAACGTGGTCCATTTTGAACCGTCAAACGTGCTGCTGTTAACCGGCAAAGCCTCGGTGGTTAACCGCCTGGTGGATCTGGTGCAGCGTGTGGACCAAAGCGGCGTCCAGCGCCGTGAAATCGTGCCACTGCGTTTTGCCTCGGCCAAAGAGCTTTCTGACATGTTGAACAACCTCAACAATGAAGAGCAGAAAGGGCAAAACGCCCCGCAGCTGGCGACCAAAGTGGTCGCCGACGATGAAACCAACAGCCTGGTGATCAGCGGCAGCCCGGACGCGCGTCAGCGCACCCGGACGCTGATCTCCCAGCTCGATCGCGAGCAGAACAACGAGGGCAACACCCGCGTCTTCTACCTGAAATACGCCAACGCCAGCAAAGTGGTGCCGGTGCTGACGGGGATCGGCGAGCAATTGAAGGATAAAGCGGGCGGTGGCAAGAGCAAAGCCGCGCCGATGGCAGGCGATCTGAATATTTCCGCCGACGAGTCTACCGATTCGCTGGTGATCACCGCTCAGCCAAACGTCATGAATTCGCTGGAAAAAGTGATCGACAAGCTGGATATCCGCCGTCCGCAGGTGCTGGTGGAGGCGATCATCGCCGAAGTTCAGGACGGTAACGGTCTGGATCTGGGCGTGCAGTGGACCAGTAAACACGGTGGGGTTCAGTTTGGTTCGACCGGCCTGCCGATCAGCCAGATCAAGAAGTCAAAAGTCATTGGCAGCTATACGGGCCTGGCGACCGGTTTCTTTAACGGCGACTTTGGCGCGCTGATGACGGCGCTGTCCACTAACGGCAAAAACGACATTCTGTCGACGCCGAGCGTGGTGACGCTGGATAACAAAGAGGCGTCGTTCAACGTCGGTCAGGACGTTCCGGTCCTCTCCGGTTCGCAGACCACCAGCGGCGATAACGTCTTTAACTCGGTGGAACGTAAAACCGTCGGTACGAAGCTGAAAATCGTACCGCAGATCAACGATGGCGACATGATCCATCTGAAGATCGAGCAGGAGGTTTCCAGCGTGGATAACACCTCGACGGCCGATGCCAGCCTGGGCCCAACGTTCAACACCCGCACCATCAACAACGAAGTGATGGTCCACAGCGGGCAGACGGTGGTGCTGGGTGGGTTGATGGAAAACGTCACCAAACAGTCGGTCTCGAAAGTGCCGTTGTTGGGCGATATTCCGGTTGTGGGTCAGCTGTTCCGCTATACCTCCCAGGACAGCGCCAAACGTAACCTGATGGTGTTTATCCACACCACCGTACTGCGCGACGACGACAACTACGGCGCGGCGTCGAAAGAAAAATATGAGCAGATCCAGGCGCGTCAGCAGCAGCGTATGGAAGAGCACAAGCTGGGCATCGTAGAGAATGCGGATTCACCGATGCTGCCAGTCTATCCGTCCCAGAGCCATGCCGCGCCGGTGAGCGCCAGTGCGCCGGTGTCGTCCCGCAACCCGTTTAAAGAGTAAGGCGCAAGCGACATGACCGAGATGAGTAATGCGCTCTGTACCAGCACCTGGGCGAAAGAGAACGGGGTCCTGTTCTATAACGATGAGGTTTATATCCGCGAGGATGCGCAGGCGTATGCCCTGCTGGAGATGCGCCGCGTGCTGGGGCGCTCCTATGCCCCGACGATCCTGACGGCGGAAGCGTTTGACGAACTGCTGACCAACATCTGGCAGCAGAACAGCGGCGTCTCGCAGCAGCTGGTGGACGACATGGACGCCGATATTGACCTGATGGCGTTAACCGAGGAGATCCCTGACAACGAAGATCTGCTCGATAACGACGAGAACTCGCCGGTGATCCGCCTGATCAACGCCATTATGGGCGAAGCGGTGAAAGAGGGGGCCTCCGATATTCATATCGAGACCTTCGAGCGCACCCTGAGCATTCGTTTTCGCGTTGACGGCGTGCTGCGTCCGGTGCTGCAGCCGGCGCGCAAGCTCGCGCCGCTGCTGGTGTCGCGTATCAAAGTGATGTCCAAACTGGACATCGCCGAAAAACGTCTTCCCCAGGACGGTCGTATCTCGCTGCGCATTGGTCGTAAGGCCATTGACGTGCGCGTCTCCACTATCCCGTCTCAGTACGGCGAACGCGTGGTGATGCGTCTGCTGGACAAAAGCAACCTTAAGCCGGACATCAACAAGCTCGGTCTGATTGACGAAGAGCTGGTGAAGTTAAAGGGACTGATTGAACGTCCGCACGGCATCATCCTGGTGACCGGCCCGACCGGTTCGGGGAAAAGTACCACCCTGTACGCGCTGCTGTCGGCGCTTAACGGCCATGAACGCAACATTCTGACCGTGGAAGATCCGATCGAGTATGAACTGGAAGGGGTAGGGCAGACCCAGGTCAACCCGCGCGTGGACATGACCTTTGCGCGCGGACTGCGCGCCATTCTGCGCCAGGACCCGGACGTGGTGATGATCGGGGAAATTCGTGACGGGGAAACCGCGCAAATCGCGGTACAGGCCTCGCTCACCGGTCACCTGGTGATGTCCACGCTGCACACCAACAGCGCCGCGGGCGCTATTACCCGTCTGCGTGATATGGGGCTGGAGTCATTTTTAATCGGTTCGTCGCTGCTTGGCGTCATTGCCCAGCGTCTGGTGCGTCGGCTGTGTCCGCACTGTCGCACGACCAGTCCGCTGGATGACAATGAGAAAGCGCTGTTCACCTTTATGGAAACGCCGCCGAAAGCGATTTATCGCGCCGTGGGCTGTGAACAGTGTCGCCAGAGCGGCTACCAGGGACGCGCAGGCATCCATGAATTTCTGGTGGTCGACAGCGCCATGCGCCGTGCGATCCATGAAGACAAAGATGAGATGTCCATCGAAACGCAGCTTTTCAAAGAGGCCTACAGCCTGCGTGAAAACGGTCTGCTGAAGGTGATCTCCGGCGTGACCTCGCTGGAAGAGGTGATGCGCGTCACCGCCGAGCGCGGGGGGGATGCGTAATGGCCTGGTATGCGTGGTCCGCGACGGACGCTGCGGGGAAAACTCAGCGCGGCACCCTTCAGGCCGAAGGGCCAAAGCAGGTGCGCCAGATGCTGCGCGAACAGAAGCTGATGCCAGTGAACATTGCGCCGACCAGCGATCCGGCGGCGGGAAAAAACGCCCGTAAAGGGGCAAAACTGTCGATTCCGGTGCTGTCGATGTTTACCCGACAGCTCGCGACGCTGGTCAATGCCGCGCTGCCGCTGGAGAGTGCGCTGAAGGCGATTGCGAAGCAGACGGAAGATAAAACCCTGGCGGCGATGGTGACCGAGATCCGCGACAAGATTGTAGAAGGTCACACGCTGTTCGACGCCTTCAGCCAGTTTCCGCGCAGCTTCGACAAGCTCTACTGCACCCTGGTAATGGCCGGTGAAAAGACCGGTCATCTCGGTGGCGTGCTGGAAAAGCTCGCCGAGTACAACGAGCAGCGCCAGAAGATGAAAAGCAAGCTCACCCAGGCGATGGTCTACCCCATTACCCTGACGGTGGTGGCGATCGCGGTGATCTCCATTCTGCTGGTCGCCGTGGTGCCGCAGGTCATCGACCAGTTCACCCACATGAAACAAGAGCTGCCGGTAACCACCCGCACGCTGATTGCGGTGAGCGATTTTTTACAGGCCTGGGGCATCGTTATCGCCAGCGGCCTGTTCGGGGCGTCGGCGAGCTTTAAATTTTGGATAAAAGTAGAAAAGAACCGGTTTGTTTACCATCGGTGGCTGTTGCTAAAGTCACCGCTGAAAAAACTGGTCTGCGCCATCAACAGCGCGCGCTACATCCGTACGCTGAGTATTTTGCAGGCCAGCAGCGTTCCGCTGCTGGAAGGGATGTACATCGCGATGGACGGGATTGAAAACCTCTATGCCCGGCAGGTGCTTGAGCAGGCGGCGGACACCGTGCGCCAGGGGGCATCCCTCTACAACGCGCTGGAACAGGCGAGAATTTTTCCACCCTCCATGCTCTACATGGTGGCCTCCGGGGAGGAGAGCGGCGAGCTGGGCTCGCTGATGGATCGTGCGGCGGAAAACCAGGAATCTGCATTACAGCATCGAATTACGTTAACGCTGTCGGTATTTGAACCGGCACTGGTAGTAACTATGGCGACCGTTGTTTTATTTATCGTTCTTTCAATATTACAACCGCTTCTTCAACTTAATAATATGGTGGGTTAATCATGTCTTTGAAAAAAAATAGCCTGAAGCGTCAGGCGGGGTTCACGCTGCTCGAATTAATGGTAGTTATCGTTATTCTCGGTGTGCTGGCCAGTATGGTTGTGCCTAATTTAATGGGCAATAAAGAAAAAGCCGATATTCAGAAAGCGACCAGCGATATTGTGGCGCTGGAAGGTTCGCTGGATATGTACAAACTCGACAACCATCGCTATCCGACCACCGAGCAGGGGTTGCAGGCGCTGGTGACCAAACCTGAAATTGCGCCTGTTCCGAAAGGCTACCGTGACGATGGCTATATTCGTCGCCTGCCGCAGGACCCATGGGGCAATGACTATATTCTGGTCAGCCCGGGCGAGCATGGCGCTGTCGATATTTTCTCAGCCGGTCCGGATGCAGAAGCTAATACTGCCGACGATATCAGCAACTGGTCTTTTGATAAAAAAGCTAAGTAATGAATAAGCAACGTGGATTTACCCTGCTGGAAATTATCGTGGCGCTGGTGATATTCGCCCTGAGCGCCATGATGGTGGTCACCACCATTCCATCACGCAGCGGCGCAGATACATTTGGTCAGCAGCTAAAATCCCTCGTTGAATATGGTTCTGACCGTGCGGTAATGGACGGAAATATTGTCGGGCTGGTGATGACCTCGTCAGAATTTGAACTGGTGACGCAGGTTGTAAATAACGGCGAGCGCCACTGGGCACCGTTAAAGTCGGGGCGGATCGCCACACGCGGCGAGTTTCCTGAGGAGATGCATGTCTCCCTCTCATCGCGAACGCTGGCGGCCACGCAGGACGATGAACCGCAAATCATTTTTTTGCCGGACGGCGAGCTTAGCCGCTTCACGCTCAGCCTCGAAAGCCTGGATAAAAAGCAGCGCTTTCACGTGACGTCACAGGGCTCTGTTCCCGTGGTGGTGGAAAACGATGACTAAACGCAAAACCAAAGAGCAGGGGATGACCCTGCTGGAAGTGATGGTGGCGCTGGTGATTTTCTCCACCGCGGCGCTGGCGCTGATGAACTCCGTCACCCTTAACGTGCGCTTTACCCACAGCCTGTCGGAAACGCTGCAGGCCGGATGGGTGGCGGAAAATCAACTGGCGCAAGCGCAGCTGGCTCAGACCGACTTCCCGGACGCCGAGCAGGTGGGTACCGAAACCATGGGCGGACAAACCTGGACCTGGCATATCCAGCGGGTGAAAACCGCCGAAAATACCTTTGCCGATGAGGTACGGGTTTACAGCGAAGCAAGCGATGCGCAACCGGTGGTGGCGCTTCAGCTCGCCGAACCGGAGGTGGATCGTGAGTAAGGTGCAGCGTCAGCAGGGCTTTACCCTGCTGGAAATTATGATTGCGCTGGCCATCTTCGCGGTGATCAGCATTCTCGCCTGGCAAACGCTCGACGGCGCGATGCGCACCTCGACGGCCAGCGACGAGGCGGCGACAAAAGTGACGGCGCTTCAGCGCACGTACAACCTCCTCTCGCGTGACTTTTATCAGCAACAGGCGCGCGCGCCGCGCAACAGCGGCGAGGTGTTCGTTCAGCAGCAGAATGGTGTGGAAATGACAACCCTGAACGGCATCAGCGGCCAGGTGCAGCTGGAGCGGGTTAGCTGGACGTTAAAGGACAAGCGCCTGTGGCGCAACGTCTGGGCTGCTATCGACGGTCCCGCCAGCGCGCAGCCGGAAGAAGTGCCGATTCTGAGCGATGTGAAAGAGATGAAATGGCGCTTCTGGCACGAAGGTTGGCAGGAAAAATGGACCGACATCGCCCATCAGCCTGATGGCGTTGAGCTGAATCTGACCATGGAAAACGGCGAAACCTGGCGCTGGGTTTTTCTCACTCCCGGCGATATGCCTGAGATCCAGACCGCGCCAAAAGAGACGAATGCGGACCCGGCGCAGCCGGCAGCGGAGCATGCGGCCCAGCCCGTAACAACCCCGCAGCCCGATACGGCAGCCGATCCAGGAGTGAGTTCATGAGCGGCAAAACAGCGCGAAAAGAGCGTGGCGTGGCGCTGCTGGTGGTGCTGATCCTGCTGGTGATGATGTCCGCCCTGGCGGCGAAAATCAGTCAGCAGTTCTGCCGCCACCTGCAAAAAACGCATTATCAGGTCAGCCAGCAGACGCTGCGCTGGGCCATTGCCCGTCAACAGAAGGTACTGGAAAACGTGTTGCAGAAAGCGGCCAGTTCAGAAGGGGCGGGGCTGTCGCCGCAAGGTGACTGGGCACAGCCGCTGAAAACCCACGGGGATAATTACACCGTGGTGAGTCAGGTGGAGGATGCCCGGACCTGCTTTAACGTCAATAGTCTGCTGGGCGGGGACGCGGCGCCAGCGGCCCCGGCCGACCCAACTGCGCTGCCGGAAAAACCGGTCAAAGAGCAGATTATCGAACAGCTGCTGGCTGAAAGTGGCGTCGGTACGCTGGCGGCAGAAGAGATTTACCAGCAGCTGGTGGATTATCTTGACGCCGACGACGTGACGGCGAAACAGGGCCAGGAGGTCGACGCCTGGGCGAGCGTGACGCCCGCCCGCGGTCCGGCGAATCAAATGATGCGCACCATCAACGAAATCAGACTGCTGCCCGCCTTTCCGCAGGCAGCGTGGCCGAAGGTCGGCAAGCTGCTGTGCGCCTTGCCGGATACGGATGGCACCATAAATGTCAATACCTTAACACGCGAACAGGCGCCGCTGCTGGCGGCGGTTTTTACCGGCGTGCTAAACACGGACGACGCTGCCCGCCTGATCGATTCACGCCCGGAGGAGGGGTGGGCGTCGCTGGAGGCATTCAGCAAAGTGCTGGAGAGCAACTATCCGCAGACCAAAGATATCCTTGCGCAGATTCAGGACAGGGTTGCGGTCATCAGTCGCTATTTTCGGGTGGAAACCACCGGCAATACCGATGATTTAACGCTGCGCGTCGTCAGCCAGCTTCACGTTGACAGTGAGGCTGGCAAGGTCGTGACCTGGCAACGCCGCTACCGAATGGTTGAATAAGATAAGTAGATGATAATGAAAAAGGTGCTTTTTATTCGTCCCGACACCCGTGAGGACGGCAAAATCTGGTGGTGTGAATCCGGTAACGATCGGGTGGAATATCTGACGGGCTGGAGCGCACTGAGCGAACTTTCCTGCCACCCGCTTTCTCAGCAGGTGTGCCTGCTGCTGCCGGCGAGCGAGACGATCTTTCGTCATTTTACCCTGCCGAAAAAAGGACTTTCCGCCCAGACGGCGCAGTTCTCGTGGATGGCGGAAGAGACGCTGCTCGGCGAGGTAGATACGCTGCACTGGACGGTGCTGAACAAAAAGGGGCCGGAGGTGGATGCCGTGGCCATCGAGGCTGAACGTCTGCGCCACTGGCTGGAGCTGTTCGCTCAGGCGGGGCTCACGGTGGCCCAGGCGCTGCCGGATGCCTGGCTGCTGCCGGTGAGCGAAGGGGGCACGACGCTGGTGAGCCTGGAGGAGAGCTACTGGCTGCGTTTTTCCCCCGGCAGCGCTGGCGAAGCCGATACGGTCCTGCTGCCGCTGCTGTTGAGTAAATGCCGGGCGGGTGAGGTGTGCTGCTACGGCGATGCGCCGCAGGAGGTACAGGTGGATGAACGGCTGGCGTGGCAGCATCCGCTGGTGCTGATCCAGCCCCAGTGGCAGGGCTGTCGTATCAACATGCTGCACGGGGAGTTTTCCGGGCGCAGCGCCAGCGGTCCGCGTTTTCGCCACGCGAAAAAGGCCCTCGCGGCGGCGGCGCTGCTTTGCGTCGGACTGCTGATCGGCCCCCGCGTTGGTATGGCGTGGATGCTCACTCATCAGCAAAACGAGATCCACCGGGAGATGACCACCGTAGCGCAGCACTATTTCCCGACCCTGCGCCAGACCAGCAACCTGAAATACTACGTCGGGCAAAATATCAGCAAGGCGAAGAAAGGGATCTTCCTGCAGCTCGAAGCGCTGAATCAAATCAGGCAGTCATTGCCGTCGCTGGAGATCAATAACGTGGAATATGACGAAACGCAAAATCAGCTGACGCTGAATGTGAAATCCATGGATAAACAGACCCTGCAGGATTTTGTCGCCCGCAGCGCCGAAACCTTTGAATTTACGATGCAGCCGATTTCCGGCGAGGCGCCTTATACCGCCATTATTACCGGGAGCTATAAATGAAAACGCAAATAGCCCAGTTAAAAAACCGCTGGCAACATTACAGTCCACGCGAGCGTAATTTATTTAAACTCTGCGGCGGGGCACTCTGCTGCGCGATGGTTTATTACGGCGCGATGATGCCGCTCGATACTCTCATCAAAAATAACGAGGCCGTGTTATTTAAGCAGAAGCAGACGCTGAACTGGATGCGCCAGGAAATTGATAAAAACCATCTCCAGTCCAGAATCGTCAATACCCCGAACCCGCGCAGCGTGGTGGAAGAAAGTGCCAAAGTCGTGCACGTCGCGTTGACAAGCGTGCGTCAGGAAGAGCAGTCGCTGACCTTTGATGTCGAGCGCGTCAGCGTTTCTGCCCTGCAAAACTGGCTGCGTGAGATGAACGTCTCTTCCGGTATCCATCTGGAGAAACTCGCGTTGACGCCGGTGGATCGTCAGAGTGACGTGAAAGCGCACATTACGCTGAGCTGGGCGAAAAGCGCATGAGCCCACTAATGCTGTTGCAGCAGGCGAATCTGCCGGGTCTGTGCGTCATGAGCGGAGCGCTGGGCGCGATCCTCGGCAGTTTCCTCGGCGTAGTGGCGGAGCGTATTCCGCCGCTGGTAATGGAAGAAGAGGGGGCAGGCAATCTGCTGTTTCGCGCCTCTCACTGCCCGGAATGCAACCACGCCCTGAGCGCGTGGGAAAATATTCCCATCATTAGCTGGTGTGCGCTGCGCGGCCGCTGCCGCCACTGCCATAGCGCGATTCCGCTGCGACTGCTGCTGGTGGAAGTCTGTAGCGCTCTCTTCTTTGCCGCCAGCGCCGCGCTGGCGCCGTCGTTTTTGGCGCTGATCGCGCTGTGGGTGATGTGGAGTCTGCTGCTGCCGCTGGTGGTGATCGACGCGCGCCATATGCTGCTGCCGGACTGCCTGACCCAGCCGCTGCTGTGGACGGGGCTGATGTTCCATGCCCTGTTCCGTACGCTACCGCTGACCGATGCTATCTATGGCGCGGTGGCGGGATATCTCTCGCTCTGGCTGGTTTACTGGGCATTCCGCCTGCTGACCGGCCGGGAAGGATTAGGCTATGGTGATTTTAAGCTGCTGGCGGCGCTGGGCGCCTGGTGTGGCTGGCAAGCGTTGCCCTCTATTGTGCTGATCGCGGCGCTGGGGGGCATTATCATGCATTGCCTGTTAAAGCCCTTTGAGAATAAAAATAACCTTATTTCCTTTGGTCCATATATTGCATTTTCCGGGCTGGTTGTATTTATCGCGCAAATCCCACATCTCATTTTTTAAATAATGTAGTCAAGTTTTTTTTGAAATTTTTTCATCGGGGGAATGAAAGGCGAAAATAAATTCCCCGCTGTATTCTTCTCTACGCAATAAAACATTTGTCGAAGTTTATGAGTGGAGGAAGGTACAGCGCAATAATAAGCAGGTCTTTCGCGAACCAGAAACGTTCACGATTAATTTATCAGTAAATAACGTTTGTCCATGTTTAATGGAAAAGCATGGGTATTTAATTTCACAAATCGTATTATCAGGATCAAATAATGAAATTTCTGAAGCCTAAATATCTGGCACTCTTCGTTGCAGCGGCTGCAAGCCCGGTGTTCGCAGCCGTGCCAGGTAAAGCAACTATCGCCAGTGGTAATGATAAATTTGCCATTGTCGAAGTTGATCAGTCTGCTACTGCTTACAACAACCTCGTCAAAGTCCATGATGGCGCCGATGTTAAAGTGCAGTGGGATGTCTGGAGCGGCGCGGCGCCGACTTCAGCGAAAGTGTTGCTCGACGGCAAAACCGTCTGGACCGGTGCAGGCAGCATGTCCGGCACGGCAACATTTAAAGTGACCAAAGGCGGTCGCTATCAGGAAACGGTTGAACTCTGCAACGCCAGTGGGTGCAGCACCAGCGCCAGCAAACTGATTATCGTCGCGGATACCGACGGTAGCCATCTGCTGCCGCTTAACACCACCATGCAGGAAAATAATAAAACCCTCTCTAAGCATACCGATAAAGTGGTCGGTGCCTATTTCCCTGAGTGGGGCGTTTATGACCGTAAATTCCCGGTGGATAAAATCCCGGCAGCTAACCTTAACCACATTCTGTATGGCTTCATTCCAATCTGCGGCGGCGATGGCATCAACGACAGCCTGAAAACCATCGAAGGGGGTAACAGCTTCGAAGCGCTGAAGCGCGCCTGTGCGGGCCGTCAGGACTTCCAGGTGGCGATTCACGACCCGTGGGCCGCACTGCAGCAATCCCGGACTGGCCTCGACAGCTGGGACGAGCCCTACAAAGGCAACTTCGGCCAGCTAATGGCAATGAAGAAAGCCAATCCAGGGCTGAAAGTACTGCCGTCTATCGGTGGCTGGACCCTCTCCGATCCGTTCTTCAAAATGCATGACAAAGCGATCCGCGATCGCTTCGTGGCTTCCGTGAAAGATTTCCTGAAAACCTGGAAATTCTTCGACGGCGTGGACATCGACTGGGAATTCCCGGGCGGCGGCGGTCAGAACGAAACGCTGGGCAACCCACAGCAGGATAAAGAGACGTATACCGCACTGATGCGCGAACTGCGCGCCATGATGAATGAACTGTCAGCCGAAACCGGCCGTACCTTTGAACTGACCTCAGCAATCGGTTCAGGCGGCGACAAAATTGAAGACGTTGATTACACCACTGCCCAGCAGTACATGGATCACATCTTCCTGATGAGCTACGACTTCTACGGCGGCTGGAGCAATACCGATCTGGGTCACCAGGCGGCACTGCGTGCGCCGGCGAACAAACCGGATACCAATTACACCACCGAAAACGGCGTCAATGCGCTGCTGGCGCAGGGTGTACAGCCCGGCAAAATTGTCGTGGGGACGGCCATGTATGGTCGCGGCTGGACCGGCGTTCACGGTTACAGCAATAACAACCCGTTCACCGGCACGGCAACGGGCATGGTGAAAGGGACCTGGGAACCGGGCGTGGTTGACTATCGTCAGATCGTTAACGAGTACAAAGGCAAAGCGGGCTGGGAATACAACTATGATGCCACCGCTGAAGCGCCGTATCTGTTTAACAAAACCACCGGCGATCTGATCACCTATGAAGATGCGCGTTCCGCAACGGCGAAAGGTCAGTATGTGCTGGCGAAAAACCTGGGCGGTCTGTTTGCCTGGTCTATCGACTCCGATACCGGAGACATTCTGAACGCGATGAATGAAAGCCTGACAGGCGGCGCTGCGCCGGTTGATCCGGTGGTGACCAACCATGCGCCGGTAGCGACTTCCGCTGACCAGAGCGTAACCGGTCCGGCGACGGTGACCCTGGATGGCTCGGCTTCTACCGATCCGGATGGCGATGCCATTACCTACAAGTGGACGCAGATCTCTGGCCCGTCGGTGACCCTCACCAACAGCACCAAAGCGAAAGCGACCTTCAACGTTGCCGCTGTCACCAGTAACCAGACTCTGGCGTTCCGCCTGACGGTCACTGATGCGAAAGGGTTGAGCAGCACCGCTGACGTCCAGGTCGTGAACAAAGCGCCGAAAGCAAACCAGGCGCCGGTCGTGAACCAGATGGAAGCCGTGACGCTGGAAGCGGGCCAGAGCTACTCTCTGCACGCTCAGGCTAACGATCCTGATGGCGACGCGCTGACCTACTCCTGGAGCGTTCCTGCGAATATGCAGGCGACAGGCGCAGACACCGCGAACCTGAACATCACCGCACCGGACGTGGACGCGGAATCAACGTACACGCTGACCGTGGTGGTAAGCGATGGCAAGTCCAGCGTACAGACTAACGTGCAGGTGACGGTAACGCCTAAAGCGGCGGAAACGCCGTCTGACGAAGGCAATACCCCTTCCGATGAAGGCAACACGCCGTCTGACGAAGGTAACACCCCATCCGATGAAGGCAACACGCCGTCTGACGAAGGTAACACCCCATCCGATGAAGGCACTACGCCGTCTGACGAAGGTTCTGCCACCAATAGCTGCGATAAGCCTGTTGACGCCAACGCCAGCAAATACGCTGCCTGGAGTGCAAGCAAGGTTTACAACGCGGGCAATACCGTCAGCTTCGACAACCTGGTCTGGAAAGCAAAATACTGGACTCAGGGCAACCAGCCGGGCTTCGGTGTGGATGCATGGGAGCTGGTAAGTCAGGTGAAATTCAACTGGCGCTCCGACGTGGTCTATAACGGCGGCGACACCACTACCTACAACGGTTACTCCTACACCGCGAAATGGTGGACGAAGGGTGATAAACCCGGTAGCAGCGATGTATGGGTGAAAAAAGGCCCTGCGGCTGACTGCCAGTAAGTCATAGCCATAACGATGCGGGTAAGTAACTTGCCCGCCATCACGGTCCACGTCCCGAGACGGGCGTGGGCCGTAAATCAGGAAACAGCGCGATAAGCGCGTAAGGAGACAATGAAAAAGAGCCGGACTGAAAATGAAAACGTTATTTTTATTGTTGCTGATAATAAGCCATAGCGTCTTTGCCAACTGCTGGGATAAAGCCGCCAGTTATTACCATGTGGATCCTTATCTGTTGTATGCCATTGCTAATGTTGAATCGGGAATGAATCCCAATGCGATTGGACAGAATAATGATGGAACGCGTGATGTCGGCCTGATGCAGATTAATAGTTCACATTTTTCCGAGCTGGAGCGAAAAGGCATTAATGAGTACCGGTTAATTACCGAGCCCTGCACCTCGATTATGGTTGGCGCATCGATATTATCCGGAATGATTAAAGTTTATGGCTATAACTGGGAGGCGGTCGGCGCCTATAACGCGGGTCTGAAAAAAGAGAATTACCCGCAGCGCATGGTCTATGCCCGTAAGGTCTGGAATAAATATCAGAAATTAAAACGTAGCACCCGTAACCGTTATTATTATTGATTTTTGTTTTTTGAAGAGTACCGACTGGTGTTCTTCATAAAACGAAAACTGCTCCCGGGTTTATTTATTAAATGATTAATAAATAAACCGCGAAACAAATTAACTTTTATATACCCTTAATATAATTAAGAGGACCATTGACATGAACAAAAGAACATTACTCAGTGTTCTTATCGCGGGCGCATGTGTTGCACCGTTTATGGCTCAGGCAACCCAGCTGCAGGCCAGCAGCGAACCTTACACCGTTAAGGCCAGCGATCTGCAGAAGAAGGAGCAGGAGTTGACCAACTTCCCGCTGATGGCTTCAGTGAAGTCAACCATCCGCACGCTGGACAACAGCCTGGTGGAACAAATTGAGCCGGGTAAATCGACAAACCCGGAAAACGTCAAGCGCGTGGAAGGGATTATCAAGGCCAGCGACTGGGAATATCTCTTCCCACTGCGTGCGCCGGAATATACCTACAGCAACTTCCTGAAAGCGGTCGGTAAATTCCCGGCACTGTGCCAGACCTATACCGATGGTCGTAACAGCGATGCCATCTGCCGTAAGTCTCTGGCAACCATGTTCGCGCACTTCGCGCAGGAAACCGGCGGCCACGAGTCCTGGCGTCCGGAAGCCGAGTGGCGTCAGGCGCTGGTTTACGTGCGTGAGATGGGCTGGAGCGAAGGTCAGAAGGGCGGCTATAACGGCGAATGTAACCCGGATGTCTGGCAGGGTCAGACCTGGCCGTGCGGTAAAGACAAAGATGGCGATTTCGTTAGCTACTTTGGTCGCGGTGCGAAACAGCTCTCCTATAACTACAACTACGGCCCGTTCTCTGAAGCGATGTACGGCGACGTCCGCGTACTGCTGGACAAACCTGAGCTGGTGGCGGACACCTGGCTGAACCTTGCTTCCGCGATCTTCTTCTTCGCCTACCCGCAGCCGCCAAAACCGAGCATGCTGCAGGTTATCGACGGCACCTGGCAGCCGAACGATCACGATAAGGCGAATGGTCTGGTTCCGGGCTTCGGCGTGACCACGCAGATCATCAACGGCGGCGTGGAGTGCGGTGGCCCGACTGAGATCGCCCAGTCTCAAAACCGTATCAAATACTACAAAGAGTTCGCCAACTACCTGAAGGTGCCTGTTCCGTCTAACGAAGTGCTGGGCTGCGCCAACATGAAGCAGTTCGACGAAGGCGGTGCCGGCGCGCTGAAGATCTACTGGGAACAGGACTGGGGATGGAGCGCGGATACCCCGTCAGGCCAGACCTACTCTTGCCAGCTGGTGGGTTACCAGACGCCATTCAGCGCCTTTAAAGAGGGTGACTACACCAAATGCGTGAAGCATTACTTCAACGTCAACGTGGTGGGTGAAGACGGCACTTCCGACGGCGGTAGCGTCACGCCAGCTCCGACGCCGACCCCTGTCGACCCAACGGACGAAGGCAACACCACGCCGGTGCCGGACGATAACACCCCGGCTCCGGAAGATAATACGCCAGCGCCGGTAAACCATGCGCCGGTAGCAAAAATCGCCGGTCCGGTGGGGGCGGTTGAAGCGGGTAAATCTGTTTCTCTGAACGCGTCTGGCTCGACCGACGAAGACGGTAACCACCTGACTTATACCTGGACGGCTCCGAACGGGCAGACCGTAAGCGGCGATGATAAAGCGATTATTACGTTCAATGCACCGGAAGTGGCGGCGGCGACGCAGTACCCGATCAACCTTACCGTCAGTGACGGCGAGCTGAGCAGCACTACCACCTATACGCTGAACGTACAGGCTAAGCAGACCAACGGCGGCCAGACCGGGACTTACCCGACCTGGACCTCCAAAACCAAATGGAAAGCAGGCGATATCGTTAACAACCGCGGCCAGCTGTTCCAGTGCAAACCTTATCCGTACAGCGGCTGGTGCAATAACGCGCCATCCTACTACGAGCCAGGTAAAGGGATTGCATGGCAGGACGCGTGGACTGCGCTGTAATCAGCACAACAGCAAAATGACAAACGGCAACCTTCGGGTTGCCGTTTTTTTTCTCATCGTAAAAATGCAGGACCCGATCTACCGATGAAGCTTCCCGTGATCCCGCAGCCACGCCGCCGTGCGCGTAATCCCTTCATCCAGCGTCACGATCGGTTTGTACCCAAGCTCGTTCTCCGCCCGCGAAATATCCAGCGTGAAATCAAAGTTCAGCTTCGATACGCCGTAATGCGTCAGCGCAGGCTCTTTGGCCGATTTACTGCCAAAACGCTCCATGCTGCGGGCAATCATATCCAGCATTGGGTAAGGGACTGAACGGATGCGGCAGTCGATCTGCAGCTCGTCAATTAAACGCTGCACAATGCTGCGCAGCGTGCAGGGTTCGCCGTTCGTGATGTTGTAGGCGCGACCGGAGATCAGCTTATCGCAGTCCGGCTGGCTTGCCAGCCACATGGCGTGAACGGCGTTTTCGTAATAGGTCATATCCACCAGCGCATCGCCGCCGCGCGGCAGCAGCACGCTGCCGTAGTGGTGCATCATCTGCGCCAGGCGCGGAATAAACACTTTGTCGTGAGGCCCGAACAGGCTCTGCGGACGTAAGACCGTAAAACGGGTGTGCGGGTTCGACTGTGCCAGCAGGTCAATCACCTCTTCGCTGGCCGCCTTGCTGCGGGCAAACTCACAGGCAAAGCGAGCCGGACGGAAATCTTCCTGCACGTCACGATGGTGGTGATAGTCGAAATAGAGCGACGGTGACGAGATATGAATAAAGTTGCGCACGCCCCAGGCAACGGCCCATTCGCCCAGACGGCGGGTTGCCCGCACGTTGGCGAGATCGAAGGCTTCCTGGGTACCCCACGGGGAGGTGAAGCTGGAGCAGTGCCACAGCGTGTCGATACCGGCGAGCATCACTTTCGCCTGAGAGGAGACCAGCTCCGTCAGGTCAGCATGGACGAACTCCGCGCCCATTTTTTGCAGCAGTTTTCCCATCGCTTCGTTGCGACCGGTAGCCCTGACGCTGATGCCCTTGTTGCGCAGAAATTCGACCGCATTTCGGCCTAAGCCGCTGGTCGCCCCGGTAACCAGTACCTTCATATCAATCCACTGTGTTGAAAAGAATTTCGTGCGCATTCTTTCGTGAATTACGGCGCTATGCAATGGGAAAGGTGAAAGAAAGAGAGTTTTATTTAGATCTTTTCCGTCTTTTGTTCTGCCCGTTGCGCAATCCGCTTTGCCATCCCGCGGAAGATAAACAGGTGGGCGGGGATCATCAACAGCCAGTAGAACAGACCCGGCATTCCGTGCGGATGCCACCAGGCGCGGACGTCCAGTTCACGACAATCGCCTTTGTCTTTCAGGGTAAAGCAGAGCCGGCCCAGCCCCGGGGCTTTCATACCGAACAGCAGCGCCAGCTGTTTTTCCGGCTCGACGATGATGACCTTCCAGCTGTCGACCGCGTCGCCCACCTCAAGATACGGGCGTGCCGGACGGCCTTTTGCCAGCCTGTGCCCCACCAGCAGATCCATTGCTCCGCGCGTTTGCCAGAGGATATTACCGAAGAAATAACCGTCTTTGCCGCCAATCTGGTTCACCACTTCCCACAGCGCGGCCAGGCTGGCGTGGGTTTTCACCGTGCAGCCCGCCTGTTTCGGGTAATAGCCGTACTCCGGCCGCCAGCGGGCAAACGCCTGGGCGTCGTAACCCCAGTCGCTGGAGTTCACCAGCTGCTCTTCTTCTTTCAGCGTATTGCGCACGGCATCGTCAAAACGGATCAGGTCCTGGGGAATGAGTGCCCGCAGTTCGCGATCGTCCGCCAGTAAATCATGTTTGAGCCCCTGGATCAGCGCTTTGGCGGTCGTCGGCGGCACGGAGGTGATCACATTCAAAAACCACACCGAAATCCAGCGGGTCGGGAAGGGAATGGGGATCAGCCAGCGGCGGCGGCCGCTGACGCGCATGAAATGTTCGAACTGCTCCTGATAGCTCAGCACTTCAGGGCCTGCCGCCTCCAGCACGCGGTGTTGCTCCGCCGGGCGATCCAGCATGGCCACCAGATAATGCAGTAAATTCTCCAGCGCAATCGGCGTGGTGCGCGAGCGCACCCAGCGCGGCGGCGTGAGTACGGGCAGGTTGTAAACCATATCGCGCATCACTTCGAAGGCGGCGGAGCCTGCGCCGACGATGATCCCGGCGCGCAGTTCGGTGACGGGGATATTCGCCCCGCGCAGGGTGTCAGCCGTCAGCTGGCGGGCGCGCAGGTGATCGGACTGCTCGTGTTCGGGCGCCTGGAGCGAGCTTAAAAAAATGACCTGCTTCACCGGGGTTTGCAGCAGGGCGTCGCGAACGTTCATCGCCACCTGCCGCTCGTGGGCGATGAAATCCCCGCCTTCGCCCATGCTGTGCACCAGGTAGTAAAGCGTATCGACCCCTTCCAGCAGGGCGGGAAGTTCCTTCGGCCAGTTGAGGTCAACGCTGTGGCAGGTGACGCCAGGCAAACTGAGTTTTTGCAGGCGTTCGGTATTGCGTGCCGCTGCCAGCACCTGGTGTCCCTGCTGGCTTAACGCCGCGGTGAGATGCTGACCGATGTACCCGCTGGCGCCGAGCACCAGAATTCGTTGCGGCACGTGATGCTCCTTATCGCTGTAAAAACGCCTGCCAGTGTTTCACCACGTCCGCCAGCTGTTCGCGGCTCACGTCGAGATGCATGACCAGGCGCACGACGGGTGAGGCGTTGATCAGCACGCCACGTGATTTCATAAACTCACCCAGCGCGGCGGCGCGGTCATCGCCCACGCGTACGAACAGCATGTTGGTGTCGTGGCGCATCACGTCGGCGCCAATCTCGCGCAGCTGCGCCGCCATCCACGCGGCGTTGTCGTGATCGTCCTTCAGGCGCGCCACGTTATTTTTCAGGGCATACAGCCCGGCAGCCGCCAGAATACCCGCCTGACGCATGCCGCCGCCGGTCATTTTGCGCCAGCGGTTGGCGCGCTTGATGTAGTCCGCGTTGCCTACCAGCAGAGAACCCACCGGCGTGCCCAGCCCTTTAGATAGGCAGATGGTGAACGAGTCGCAGTATTGCGCAATCTCTTTCAGCTCGCAGCCATAATCCACGACGGCGTTAAAGATACGCGCGCCGTCAACGTGCAGGCCGAGCCTGCGCTCGCGGGTGAATTCCCATGCTGCTTTCAGGTATTCGCGCGGCAGCACTTTGCCGTTGTGGGTATTTTCGAGGCTGAGCAGCCTGGTGCGGGCGAAGTGAATATCGTCAGCTTTGATTTTCGCCGCGACTTTATCGAGCGGCAGGGAGCCGTCCGGCGCGGCGTCAATCGGCTGCGGCTGAATGCTGCCGAGCACGGCGGCACCGCCTGCTTCATACAGATAGTTATGCGCGCCCTGGCCGACGATATACTCTTCCCCGCGCTCGCAGTGGCTGAGCAGCGCGACCAGGTTAGCCTGCGTGCCGGTCGGCAGGAACAGCGCGGCCTCCTTGCCGCTCAGTTCAGCCGCATAGCGCTGCAGTTCGTTAACCGTTGGGTCATCGCCGTAGACGTCATCCCCGACCGGGGCGGCCATCATCTCTTCGAGCATGGCGCGGCTCGGGCGGGTTACGGTATCACTGCGTAAATCAATCATTTCACATCCCTTTATTTTAAGAGGTCATGCGAAATGTTTTACCTGAGCCAGTTGGTTTTTGCCAGTTCGATCACCTCGTCGCCGCGCCCGCTGATGATGGCGCGCAGCATATACAGGCTAAAGCCTTTGGCCTGTTCCAGCTTGATCTGCGGCGGGATCGCCAGCTCTTCTTTGGCGACGACGACATCCACCAGCACCGGACCGTCGATGGAAAATGCGCGCTGCAGGGCTTCGTCCACCTCTGAGGCTTTCTCCACGCGAATGCCGGTGATGCCGCAGGCCTCGGCGATGCGTGCGAAATTGGTGTCGTGCAGCTCGGTGCCGTCCGTGAGATAGCCTCCGGCCTTCATCTCCATCGCCACGAAGCCCAGCACGCTGTTGTTAAAGACCACGATTTTCAGCGGGAGCTTCATCTGCACCACCGACAGGAAATCCCCCATCAGCATGCTGAACCCGCCGTCGCCGCACATCGCCACCACCTGACGCTCCGGGGCCGTCGCTTTTGCGCCCAACGCCTGCGGCATGGCGTTGGCCATCGAGCCGTGGTTAAACGAGCCGAGCAGGCGACGCTTGCCGTTCATCTTCAGATAGCGTGCCGCCCAGACGGTTGGCGTGCCCACGTCGCAGGTAAAGATGGCGTCGTCGTCCGCGAAATGGCTGATCTGCTGCGCCAGATACTGCGGGTGAATCGCTTTGTCGCTCGGTTTGGCGAGGTCGTCCAGCCCCTTGCGGGCGTCGCGATAGTCGCTCAGGGCTTTATCAAGGAACTTGCGGTCCGTTTTTTCTTCCAGCAGCGGCAGCAGGGCGGCAAGCGTGGATTTGATATCGCCCACCAGCGCCATATCAACCTTGCTGTGCGCGCCGATGCTGGCCGGGTTGATATCAATCTGAATGATTTTCGCATCCGTCGGGTAGAACGCGCGATACGGGAACTGGGTGCCGAGCAGAATCAGCGTGTCGGCGTTCATCATGGTGTGGAAGCCGCTGGAAAAACCGATCAGACCGGTCATCCCCACATCAAAGGGGTTGTCGTACTCGACGTGCTCTTTGCCGCGCAGGGCGTGAACAATGGGGGCCTTAAGCTTACCCGCAAATTCAAGCAGCTCCTTGTGCGCGCCCGCGCAGCCGCTGCCGCACATCAGGGCGATATTGCTTGAGTACCGCAGCAGCTGTGCCAGCTTTTTCAGCTCCTCTTCCGCAGGCGTCACCACTGGCTGCGGGGCGTGATACCAGTGGGTGCTGGCCCCTTCCGGCGCGGCCTTGAGGGCCACGTCTCCCGGGATGACGACCACAGAAACGCCGCGGTTCAGCACGGCCTTGCGCATGGCGATCGCCAGCACCTGCGGGATCTGCTCCGGGGATGAAACCAGCTCGCAATAGTGGCTGCATTCACGGAACAGCTCCTGCGGATGCGTCTCCTGAAAATAGCCGCTGCCGATTTCGGAAGAGGGGATATGGGCGGCAATCGCCAGCACCGGCACGTGATTACGGTGACAGTCAAAGAGGCCGTTGATCAGATGCAGGTTACCCGGCCCGCACGATCCGGCGCAGACGGCCAGTTCCCCCGTGATCTGCGCTTCAGCGCCTGCGGCGAAGGCGGCAACCTCTTCATGGCGGGTGGGCATCCATTCGATGGTCTTCATCTTGTTGAGGCTGTCGCTAAGTCCGTTCAGGGAATCGCCGGTTACGCCCCAGATACGTTTCACGCCAGCCTGTTCGAGCGTTTTCGCTATATATGCAGCCACGGTTTGTTTCATGGTTGTCCGTCTCCTTTTTGTGATATCGCTTACAAGCTTAGAAGAAAGTCTCCGTATTGCCCGTCGCATCCCCCCAATTAAAAGGTGCTTTTCACGCGCAATTATTCGGCATAATCTGGTGATGTCTCGGTGAAAACAGGAATAATTTCAAATGGTTAAATCATTGTTAATTGCTGTTAATGAAAAGCTATCGTGCGACGATCTTGGCAAACTCTTGTTACGACTTGCCGTCGGCGGGCTGATGCTATTTCACGGTTTGCACAAGCTTTTTGGCGGCGTGGGCTTTATCAGCGGCATGCTGGTGGAGAAAGGGCTGCCGGGGTTTATCGCCTACGGCGTGTTGGTTGGCGAAGTGGTGGCACCGATCCTGATTATTGTTGGGCTCTTTACGCGCCCGGCCGCGCTGGTGCTGGCGTTTACGATGATCGTGGCGTGGCTGATGGTGGGAATGGATGAAACGCTCGCCCTCGATAAGGTAGGCGCATGGGCGATTGAAAGCCTGGTGTACTTCTTTATCGGCTCGCTGGCTATCGCGTTTTTAGGCGCAGGGCGGTTTGCGCTGGGTAAAGCGCCCGCGTGGCGGTAGGGTTGTTGTAGGTCGGGTAAACGCAGTGCCACCCGACAAAAAGCCCGGTGGCGCTGACGCTTACCGGGCCTACGATCGAACGTTTACCGTTTATGCGAGGACCAGATCGCCCTGTGGATGGCATGAGCACGCCAGCACGTAACCCTCGGCAATTTCCGCGTCGGACAGCGTCATGGTGCTGGTGACGGTGTACTCCCCGGAAACCACCTTCGTCTTACAGCAGCCGCACACGCCCGCACGACAGGCAGCCACTACCGGCACCTGGTTGCTTTCCAGCGCCTCCAGCAGGGTGGTTCCCACGCGGCCAAAGAAGGTCTGCGCAGGCTGCAGTTTGGTGAAGGTAATGCCGCTGGTTGCCGCTTCCGCCACCGGCGTGAAGAACTGCTCTTTGAAGAAGCGGGTCACGCCAAGCGCTTTCACTTCTTTCTCCGCGATATCCATGTACGGCGCCGGGCCGCAGGTCATCACGGTGCGGTTCGCGATATCCGGCACGCTTTGCAGCAGCTCGCGGCTCAGGCGACCGGGCACAAAGCCGTGGGTCGCGTTGTGCTCCGCCACCAGCGTCACCGGATAATCACGCCATTCCCCGGCAAAAATCACATCTTCCGGGGAACGGACGCTGAAGATCGCCTGCACGTCGGCCTGCGGGCGGTTCTTCGCCAGCCAGCGGCGCATCGACATAATCGGCGTTACGCCACAGCCCGCCGCCAGCAGCAGGAATTTATCGTCTGCTTTGTCGTCACAGGTGAATTCCCCCTGCGCGTCAGACAGCCAGATGTAATCCCCGCGCTTGACGTCCCGCGTCAGCCACTGCGAGCCCGCGCCGTCGTCAATGCGTCGGACGGTGAGCGTAATGTACTCGCTCACGCCCGGCGTGGAGGAGATCGTGTAGGCGCGCAGCGTGTCCGCCGAATTGCGAACGCTGACCAGCGCGTACTGGCCTGCACGGTACGGATAGTAGTCATGGCACAGCAGCGACAGCGTCCACACATCCGGCGTCTCCTGATGGATGTGATGAACCTGCATCCGCCACGGACATTGTGAGGTTGGCATGGTCATGAATTACTCCTTACGCGCTCAGCAGCTGTTTCATATCATCTTCAACGTTGGTCACGGAACGCAGGCCGAATTTCTCGTTCAGCACCGCCAGCAGGTCTGGCGTCAGGAAGCCAGGCGCGGTCGGGCCGGTCACGATGTTGGTGACGCCGAGAGAGAGCAGGGTCAGGAGGATGACAATCGCTTTCTGCTCGAACCATGACAGCACCAGCGACAGCGGCAGGTCGTTCACGCCGCAGCCCAGTTTCTCCGCCAGGGTGACCGCCAGAATGATGGCCGAGTAAGCATCGTTACACTGGCCCGCATCGATCAGGCGCGGCAGACCTTCGATGTCGCCGAAGTCCAGCTTGTTGAAACGGTATTTGCCGCACGCCAGGGTCAGGATCAGGCAGTCTTCCGGCACGCTGGTGGCGAAATCGGTGAAGTAGTTACGCTCGCCGCGCGCGCCGTCGCAGCCGCCGACGAGGAAGATGTGGCGCAGCTTTTCACGGCTGACGAGATCGATCAGCGAATCAGCGGCACCCAGCAGGGTTTCACGACCGAAGCCGACGGTAATGAGGTGCGGGATTTCGCTGTACGGGAAGCCCACCATCTGCTGCGCCTGGGCGATAACCGGACCGAAATCGTCACCTTCAAGATGGCTCACGCCCGGCCAGCCGACGATGCTGCGGGTCCAGATGCGGTCATCATACGCGCCGACGGTAGGGTCGATGATGCAGTTAGAGGTCATCACGATAGGGCCAGGGAAGCGGGCGAACTCCACCTGCTGGTTCTGCCAGCCGCTGCCGTAGTTACCGATGAGATGCTTAAATTTACGCAGCTCCGGGTAGCCGTGCGCCGGCAGCATTTCGCCGTGGGTATAAACGTTAACGCCGGTGCCTTCGGTTTGCTTCAGCAGGTTGTAGAGATCTTTCAGGTCGTGACCGGAAATCAGAATGCACTTGCCTTCGGTTGCCTTGACGTTGACCTGCGTCGGCGTCGGGTGGCCGTAGGTGCTGGTTTCACCGGCATCCAGAATGCTCATCACGCGGAAGTTCATCTGGCCGATTTCCATTGAGCATTCAAGCAGGGCGTTCATATCGGCAGGCCAGGTGCCCAGCCACGCCATGATTTTGTGGTACTGGGCATAAATCTCATTGTCGTACTGACCCAGAACGTGCGCGTGCTCCATATAGGCCGCAGCGCCTTTCAGGCCGTACAGGCACAGCAGGCGCAGGCCGAGAATATTCTCGCCAATCGCCGCTTTGTCTTTATTCGGGGTGAATTCTGCCGCCTGACGCTGGAGGTCGCCCAAATCGTCGCTGACCAGCTGCAGTTCTGACATCGGGTTTTCCACGCGAGCGCCGGCATCCGACTTCAGGCACTGTGCTTTCAGCGCCTCACGCAGGGCAATTGCTTCGCGGGCGTAGCCGACAATGCGCGGAGAGTCGAAGTTAACGTTGGTCAGCGTGGAGAAAAACGCGCGTGGAGCGAAGCTGTCGACGTAGTGGTCGACAATGCCGTATTCGCGGGCTTTGAACGCCCATGCGGAAAGGCCTTGCAGAGCCGCAATCAGCAGGTCCTGCAGGTCAGATGTTTCTGCGGTTTTGCCGCACATACCCTGTGCGTAAGAGCAGCCATTGCCTGCCGGGGTACGGATGGTTTGTTCACATTGCACACAAAACATTATCACACCTGTTAAAGTTATATTTAATATACATGTTTAAGGTTATGCCTGTGCCAGAACGGAGAAAAGGGCTTTCTGCTACAAAATAGAGGGAGATTGATTTAGCGCAATTTTGGCGGCAGGAAACCTACCGCCAAAGAAGTATCAGGCAGAGAAGAAGGCCATCAGGACCGGAACCAGCAGGCTTAAAATAAAGCCGTGCACGATAGCCGCGGGCACCATCTCCAGCCCTCCGGAGCGCTGGAGTACCGGCAGGGTAAAGTCCATCGACGTCGCGCCGCACAGGCCCAGCGCGGTAGAACGACTGCGGCGAACCAGGCCTGGGATCAGCATGATGGCAATCAGCTCGCGCGCCAGATCGTTAAAGAAGGCGGCGCTGCCGATCACCGGTCCGAATGATTCGGTCAGCAGAATACCGGAGAGCGAATACCAGCCAAAACCGGACGCCATCGCCAGGCCGGTTTTCAGCGGCAGATCGAGAATAAAGGCGTTGATGACGCCCGCCACCATTGAACTGGCAACAACCATAACCGCAACCATCATTCCCCGACGGTTGAGGACAATTTGTTTCAGCGTCATGCCATTATTTCGCAGCTGAATACCGATCAGGAACAGCAGGAAGATCAGCGTATATTCACTGGCCTCAGTCGCGTGCTGTAAAAATGCCCAACCGGTCAGCCCAAGAAGAAAACCGAGCACCACGACGCCGCATAATTTTAATGATTCAAGCGCCATTGCAATTCGTGAAGGGAGTTTTTCCTGATGATGGTGATTTTTCCATGGAATAGTGCGTTCCAGCCACAGCAGCGCGGCAATATTGCACAGCAAAATAACCACTACGGTGACGACAGAATAATGGAGGATGGAGAGTAAATTCGCCGATAAGTTGTCCAGAAATGCCAGGCTAATCCCCATAAAGAAAAGAATAACGTAGACAATCCAGCTCAGGAATCGATTAATGAGCCTTAATGCGGATTCACGATGCAGCGGAATAAGATAGCCCACGATCAAGGGCAGCAAAATGATGAGGAGTCCTGAAAACATGAACAGCCGGTCCTTTTTGAGTATCGGTTAAGCGCCAGTGACACTACCCAATAAAGGCTGTTCAGTAAAGCGGCAAAAGAAAGCCGGGCGGCGGCTACGCTTTACCCGGCTTGTGTCTGCGTGGGGTGTGCGGCCTGAAGCCCTCACCCCGGAGCTCTCCCACGGGGAGAGGGAGGAAAGATTAATCGCGTTTTTCCAGCAGGGTGCGATACAGCACGCCACCCAGGATACCGCCGATAACTGGCATCACCCAGAACAGCCACAGCTGCTCAAGCGCCCAGCCGCCCTGGAAGATGGCGACGGCGGTACTGCGTGCCGGGTTAACGGAGGTGTTGGTGACCGGAATAGAAATCAGGTGGATAAGCGTCAGCGCCAGACCAATGGCAATCGGGGCAAAACCGGCTGGGGCGTGTTTGTCCGTTGCGCCGTGGATCACCAGCAGGAAGCCTGCGGTCAGCACGATTTCAATCACAATGGCAGACAGCATGGAGTAGCCGCCCGGAGAGTGTTCGCCAAAGCCGTTAGAGGCAAAGCCGCTGGCCGCCGCGTCGAAGCCGGCTTTACCGCTGGCAATCACGTACAGAACGCCCGCCGCGATAATACCGCCAACCACCTGCGCCACGATATAGCCAATCACGTCTTTCGCCGGGAAACGGCCGCCCGCCCATAAACCTAACGTCACTGCCGGGTTAAAATGACCGCCGGAAATATGTCCCACGGCAAACGCCATGGTTAATACGGTTAAACCAAAAGCCAGCGCAACGCCGACAAAACCGATACCTAATTCCGGGAATGCTGCTGCCAGAACGGCGCTACCGCAGCCACCAAATACCAGCCAGAATGTACCAAAGCATTCTGCTGCCAATTTTCTAAACATAACCACCTCAAATAATTATCCGCACGCATTCCCGCGTGCGGGATATATCGCCATAAAGGGATGACGACTCAAAGAGCCCGTATTTTAAAAACCAACAACACCCCTTCGCCACTTAAATAAATTCGATTAATTTGATTTAAGGCAATGTGATGTCAATCCTTGTTCAAACTGGAGGTAAATAGAGCATAGTCCAATTTGCGGGCGGTAGTATCTTGCGAGATGTTGGTTATTTCAAATGAAACCTAATGGATAAATTCTGAATTTTTCGTGCTTCCGCCAGGTTATGGAGGCGGATTGCAGTGTCAAGCCCGTCTGCATCCCGCTATACTGCTGATAACTTGAAGGAAAAAGTGATCATATCGCGGGGGATTTATGCTTCTCGAACGTGTGGAAATTGTCGGGTTTCGCGGTATTAACCGCCTGTCGCTGCAGCTGGAGCAGAACAACGTCCTGATCGGCGAGAACGCGTGGGGTAAGTCCAGCCTGCTGGATGCATTGACGCTACTGCTTTCGCCCGAGGACGATCTGTATCACTTCGTCCGCGACGATTTCTGGTTCCCGCCCGGCGACGTGACGGGGCGCGAGAAGCACCTGCATATCATCCTGACGTTCCGCGAATCCGAACCCGGACGTCACCGCGTGCGTCGCTTCCGCCCGCTGTCACCCTGCTGGGTGCCGTGCGATGACGGTTTCCACCGGATTTTCTATCGGCTGGAAGGCGAGATGGCGGAGAACGAGGGGGTACTCACCCTGCGTGATTTTCTCGATGAGAAAGCCAACCCGATCCCGCTGGACAATATCGACGACCTGGCCCGCCACCTGATCCGCCTGACGCCGGTGTTACGCCTGCGCGATGCGCGCTTTATGCGGCGTATTCGTAACGGTACCGTACCCAATATGCCGGAAGTGGAAGTCACCGCCCGCGAGCTGGATTTTCTGGCCAGAGAGCTGGTGTCGCGTCCGCAGAATCTGACCGATGGCCAAATTCGTCAGGGATTGTCCGCAATGGTGCAACTCCTTGAGCACTATTTTTCCGAGCAGGGCACGTCGGAATCGCGCCACCGTCTGATGCGCCGCCGCTCTCATGATGAGCAGCGAAGCTGGCGTTACCTCGACATCATTAACCGGATGATCGACCGGCCCGGCGGTCGCACCCATCGGGTGATTCTGCTGGGGCTGTTTTCAACGCTTCTGCAGGCCAAAGGCACCGTTCGTCTGGACCGGGACGCCCGGCCGCTGCTGCTGGTGGAAGACCCGGAAACGCGCCTGCATCCCATCATGCTCTCCGTGGCATGGCATCTGCTGAACCTGCTGCCGCTCCAGCGCATCACGACCACTAATTCCGGGGAATTATTATCGCTGACGCCGGTAGAACACGTCTGTCGCCTGGTGCGTGAATCCTCCCGCGTCTCCGCTTTTCGGCTTGGGCCGGGCGGTTTGAACGCGGAAGACGGGCGGCGCATCGCGTTTCATATTCGCTTTAACCGGGCGTCGTCGCTCTTTGCCCGCTGCTGGCTGCTGGTGGAGGGGGAGACGGAAACCTGGGTCATCAACGAACTGGCGCGCCAGTGTGGCCACCATTTTGATGCGGAAGGCATTAAGGTGATCGAATTCGCCCAGTCGGGATTAAAGCCGCTGATAAAATTTGCCCGCCGGATGGGGATCGAGTGGCACGTGCTGGTAGACGGTGATGAGGCGGGCAAAAAATATGCCTCGACCGTGCGGAGCCTGCTGAATAACGAGCGCGAGGAAGAGCGCGACCATTTAACCATGCTGCCCGCGATGGACATGGAACACTTTATGTATCGCCAGGGGTTCGACGACGTCTTTCACCGAATTGCCATGGTGCCGGTCGATGTCCCGATGAACATGCGGCGGGTGATCGCCAAAGCCATTCACCGTTCGTCAAAACCGGATTTAGCCATTGAAGTGGCGACGGAAGCGGGGAGGCGGGGCGTGGAGGCGGTACCGACCCTGCTGCGGAAGATGTTCTCCCGCGTGCTGTGGCTGGCACGCGGGAAAGCGGATTAGCGCTGTGTAGCCTGTTTCACCTGCTGAATCAGGCTATCCAGCAGCTCGTAGCGGCGGCGATATTCGGAACGTTTTTTGCTGGCGATCTCTTCCATCGGTTTACGCGGCATGACGAGCGGCAGCATAAAGTTACCGTTGTCCTGCTTTTCACCGCCGATGGAGAGCCAGAAACTGTCGTAATCGGCCAGCAGTTTGCCCTCTTTTTTCTTACGGTAGCGCCAGCTGCGATAAATGTGGGTATCGTTACTGACGGCGACTATTTGCTCTACCGGGAACGCGGCGCCGAGCGTCATTGCGGCCTCGACCAGCAGACGTTTCGGGAACAGACCGTGGCAGGCTTTCGTCGCACCCTGGATCAGCTCGTGGGGAACATGCGCTTTTGCGCCCTGCAAACCGCCAATGAACAGCGTCGATTTTCCCTCAAACTGGCATAGCGTAAAGGTCATCTCCGCCAGCGCCGTATTTTGACTGTCACAGAAAACGAGGGTAGCTTCTCCCTCTTTATCCATAAACGCGTCGGCACACAGGCGGACGGTAAATTGCTGTTCATCTTTTCCGGTTAAGGTCAGCAGGATCACCCCCTGTTTTGAAAGGTAACCCTTTGTCAGCGTTGCCGGCAGCTGGCGACACATCATCTGATAGTGCCAGGACAGCGATTCCAGCGCACGCTGTCGATCCATATTGACCGTCAGCCACGGACGATGAAGGCGACACGGCAGCCCCGGCTGAACCTGGAGCATTTGCATAAGGTGCGGATGTTTCGCAAGATCAGACAGCAGGCGAGCGGTGCTGAGCGGTGTCGCCAGTGAACGCAGCATGAACTTGCGTCGATAGGCGGTTTTTTCCCATGCCAGCCCGGGTGCGATCTCACCAAAAGCCAGGTTTTTGAAGAGCTGCCAGCCGGTTTTTGGCTGCGGCAGGTTTGAAAGTGATGTATCGACGATAGAAGACATGGTAGATCCTGATCCTTTTGGAATATCGCTATTTCAACAGGGGAAATGTCAACGTCTCGTAAACAAATTAGGACGATTTCGGAGAACAGGGGTTTCGTTGAGGAGTCGTTTAGATAGAATCAACATTTATAATTGCCAGAACATTTATTTGGAATATTTATGAACCTCAAGGGAAAACGCAGAACGCTGTTTCTGCTGCTGGCGGTCGTGATTTTAGCCGGTGGGTACTGGCTATGGCAGGTGCTGAATGCGCCGGTGCCGCAGTATCAGACACTGATTGTTCGCCCGGGCGAACTGCAGCAAAACGTCCTCGCGACGGGCAAGCTTGACGCGCTGCGCAAGGTTGACGTCGGCGCTCAGGTCAGCGGCCAGCTGAAAACGCTGTCGGTTGAGATTGGCGACAAGGTGAAAAAAGGCCAGCTGCTCGGCGTTATCGATCCTGAGCAGGCTGAGAACCAGATCCGCGAGGTGGAAGCCACGCTGATGGAGCTGCGCGCGCAGCGTGCGCAGGCGCTGGCAGAACGTAACCTGGCTCAGGTAACGCTGACCCGTCAGCAGGCGCTGGCCAAAACCCAGGCTATTTCAAAACAGGATTTAGATACTGCCACCACAGAACTGGCGGTCAAACAGGCGCAAATTGGCACGATTGACGCGCAGATCAAACGCAACCAGGCCTCGCTGGATACGGCAAAAACTAACCTCGACTACACCAAAATCGTCGCGCCGATGGCGGGCGAAGTCACCCAGATCACCACGCTGCAGGGCCAGACGGTGATTGCCGCGCAGCAGGCGCCGAACATTCTGACGCTGGCGGACATGAGCACCATGCTGGTCAAAGCCCAGGTTTCAGAGGCGGATGTGATCCATCTTAAGCCGGGGCAGAACGCCTGGTTTACGGTGCTTGGCGACCCGCAGACGCGCTACGAAGGCGTGCTGAAAGACATTCTGCCGACGCCGGAAAAAGTTAACGACGCTATCTTCTACTATGCCCGCTTTGAGGTGCCAAACCCGCAGGGCGTGCTGCGTCTGGACATGACCGCACAGGTGCATATCCAGCTGACCGGCGTGAAGAACGTGCTGACCATTCCGCTCTCTGCGCTCGGCGAGTCCGCCGGGGAGAGCCGTTATAAAGTGAAAGTGCTGCGCAACGGCGAAACGCGCGAGCGCGAGGTCGTGATCGGCGCGCGCAACGACACCGACGTGGTGGTGGTGAAAGGTCTGGAAGAGGGCGAGGAGGTTGTTGTCAGCGAAAGCCTGCCCGGAGCCGCTAAATGACGGCGCTGCTTGAGCTGAATAACATTCGTCGCAGCTATCCGTCAGGCGACGGTCCGGTGGAGGTGCTGAAGGGCATCTCCCTGCGCGTGGAAGCGGGCGAGATGGTGGCGATTGTCGGGGCATCGGGTTCCGGTAAATCGACGCTGATGAACATTCTCGGCTGTCTGGATAAACCGACCAGCGGTACCTATCGCGTGGCCGGGACGGATGTCTCCACGCTGGACGGCGACGCGCTGGCGAAGCTGCGTCGGGAACATTTCGGCTTTATCTTCCAGCGTTACCATTTGCTTTCTCACCTGAATGCGGCGCAGAACGTGGAAGTGCCTGCGGTGTATGCGGGCGTCGAGCGGAAAAAGCGACTTGAGCGCGCTCAGATGCTGCTGACGCGTCTGGGGCTGGCGGAGCGGGTGGAGTACCAGCCCTCGCAGCTGTCCGGCGGCCAGCAGCAGCGCGTGAGTATTGCCCGTGCGCTGATGAACGGCGGGCAGGTGATCCTCGCGGATGAACCGACCGGGGCGTTAGACAGCCATTCCGGCGAAGAGGTGATGGCAATCCTCCATCAGCTTCGCGATCAGGGCCACACTGTCATCATTGTTACCCACGATCCGCAGGTGGCGGCGCAGGCGGAACGCATTATTGAGATCCACGACGGCGAGCTGGTCAGCAATCCGCCGCCGCGTGAGTCCAGGGCAGCGGCGCCGAAAGAAGCGCTGCCGGCATCAACCGGCTGGGGGCAGTTCTCCAGCGGCTTTCGAGAAGCGCTGACCATGGCCTGGCTGGCGATGGCGGCCAATAAAATGCGTACCCTGTTGACGATGCTCGGCATCATTATCGGTATCGCCTCGGTGGTATCGATCGTGGTGGTGGGCGACGCGGCGAAGCAGCTGGTGCTGGCCGATATTCGCGCCATCGGCACCAATACCATTGACGTCTATCCCGGCAAAGACTTTGGCGACGACGAGCCGCAGTATCAGCAGGCGCTGAAATACGACGATCTGGCGGCGATTCAGAAGCAGCCGTGGGTGAACTCCGCCACGCCTGCGGTTTCGCAGAACCTGCGTCTGCGCGTGGGCAACGTTGACGTGGCCGCCAGCGCTAACGGCGTCAGCGGAGACTACTTCAACGTCTACGGCATGACCTTCAGCGAAGGCGCCACCTTCAACGCCGAGCAGCTGGCGGGCAGGGCGCAGGTGGTGGTGCTGGACGCGAACTCGCGCAGGCAGCTTTTCCCCAATAAAGCCAACGTGGTGGGCGAAGTGATTCTGGTCGGCAACATGCCTGCCACTGTCATCGGCGTGGCGGAAGAGAAGCAGTCGATGTTTGGCAGCAGTAAGATCCTGCGCGTCTGGCTGCCCTACACCACCATCTCAGGGCGGATTATTGGGCAGTCATGGCTCAACTCCATCACCGTACGCGTGAAGGAGGGCTACGACAGCGCGCTGGCCGAACAGCAGCTTGAACGGCTGTTAACCCTGCGCCACGGGAAGAAAGATTTCTTCACCTGGAATATGGACGGCCTCTTGAAAACGGCGGAAAAGACCACACGTACTCTTCAGCTGTTCCTCACGCTGGTGGCGGTGATTTCGCTGGTCGTCGGCGGCATCGGGGTGATGAATATCATGCTGGTGTCGGTAACCGAACGTACCCGGGAGATCGGCATTCGCATGGCGGTCGGCGCCCGGGCCAGCGACGTGCTGCAGCAGTTTTTGATTGAAGCGGTGCTGGTGTGTCTGGTTGGCGGGGCGATGGGTATTGCGCTCTCGATGATGATCGCGTTTGCGCTTCAGCTCTTTTTACCCGGCTGGGAGATTGGCTTCTCGCCGGTTGCCATTATTACCGCATTTTTGTGTTCGACCTTTACCGGCATTTTGTTTGGCTGGTTGCCCGCCCGCAACGCGGCGCGGCTGGATCCGGTGGACGCGCTGGCTCGGGAATAACCCGAAAATAAAAATGCCAGCCGATCGGGCTGGCATTTTGACTGCGGGATGTACACAATAAAACAGAGAGCTATGCAACCGTCTCTGCTTCAACGGGTACGATTAGGCTGGCATGATTGCCTTTTGGTCCCTGATGTACATCGAACCGGACGGACTGCCCGGCTTTGAGCGTTCTGTAACCATCCATCTGAATGGTGGAATAGTGAGCGAAGATATCCTCGCCGCCGCCTTCGGGGCAGATGAAGCCAAACCCTTTGGCGTTGTTGAACCACTTAACAGTACCCATTTCCATGCTTCGACATCCTTCGTAAATCTTATAAGTTAAGATGGAATGAACCGGTGGTGGAGTGGGGGCTGTTCAAAACCTCGCCATCTCACGCTTGTACAATTTAGAGAAACGAAAGAAGTCGTCAAGCGTTTGGCGCTGGAGATGGGACAATAATCAACCAAAGTTTGAAGCAGTTAACGCTATTGCAACAGTTTGTGACAGACATCGCGGATGACAGTAATAGATGATTGTTATCTAACATCTGAGGTAGATTCAAAGTGGTTATGCATAATGGGTAAGACCAACGATTGGCTGGATTTCGACCAGCTGGCGGAAGACAAAGTGCGCGACGCGCTAAAACCGCCATCTATGTATAAAGTTATGTTAATGAACGATGATTACACGCCGATGGAATTTGTTATTGACGTGCTACAAAAGTTCTTTTCTTATGATGTAGAACGTGCAACGCAACTGATGCTTACCGTTCATTATCGTGGCAAAGCTATCTGCGGCATCTTCACAGCCGAAGTGGCGGAAACCAAAGTGGCGATGGTGAACGACTATGCGAGGGAGAACGAGCATCCGTTGCTGTGTACGCTGGAAAAGGCCTGATAAGGCATAAAATTGGGGGAGGTGCCTATGCTCAATCAAGAACTGGAACTCAGTTTAAACATGGCTTTCGCCAGAGCGCGTGAGCACCGACATGAGTTTATGACCGTCGAGCATTTACTGCTCGCACTGCTTAGCAACCCATCTGCCCGCGAAGCGCTGGAAGCCTGCTCCGTGGATCTGGTGGCGCTACGTCAGGAACTCGAAGCCTTCATCGAACAAACCACACCGGTGCTGCCAGCCAGTGAAGAAGAGCGCGACACGCAGCCGACGCTCAGCTTCCAGCGCGTGCTGCAGCGCGCGGTATTCCACGTCCAGTCTTCCGGGCGTAGCGAAGTGACTGGCGCAAACGTCTTAGTCGCCATCTTCAGCGAGCAGGAGTCACAGGCTGCCTACCTGCTGCGCAAACACGAAGTCAGCCGCCTCGACGTGGTTAACTTTATTTCTCACGGAACGCGCAAAGACGAGCCTAACCAGGCATCGGATTCCAGCAATCAGGTCAATAACAATGAAGAGCAAGCAGGCGGGGAGGATCGTATGGAAAACTTCACCACCAATCTTAACCAGCTTGCTCGCGTTGGCGGTATCGACCCGCTGATTGGTCGCGATAAAGAGCTGGAGCGCGCGATCCAGGTGCTGTGCCGTCGCCGCAAGAACAACCCGCTGCTGGTGGGTGAGTCAGGCGTGGGTAAAACCGCGATTGCCGAAGGGCTTGCCTGGCGCATCGTGCAGGGCGACGTGCCGGAAGTGATTGCCGACTGCACCATCTACTCGCTGGATATCGGCTCGCTGCTGGCGGGCACCAAATACCGCGGTGATTTTGAAAAACGCTTCAAGGCGCTGTTGAAACAGCTGGAGCAGGACACCAACAGCATCCTGTTTATCGATGAGATCCACACCATCATCGGCGCAGGTGCGGCCTCCGGTGGCCAGGTGGATGCCGCGAACCTGATCAAACCGCTGCTCTCCAGCGGCAAGATCCGCGTGATTGGCTCCACGACCTACCAGGAGTTCAGCAACATCTTTGAGAAAGACCGTGCGCTGGCGCGTCGCTTCCAGAAAATCGACGTGACCGAGCCGTCCGTCGAGGAAACGGTGCAGATCATCAACGGCCTGAAGCCGAAGTACGAAGCGCACCACGACGTGCGTTACACCGCGAAAGCGGTACGTGCGGCGGTGGAGCTGGCGGTGAAATATATCAACGACCGTCATCTGCCGGATAAGGCGATTGACGTGATTGATGAGGCAGGGGCGCGTGCGCGCCTGATGCCGGCCAGCAAGCGTAAGAAAACCGTCAACGTGGCGGATATTGAGTCCGTGGTGGCCCGCATCGCGCGTATCCCTGAGAAGAGCGTTTCTCAGAGCGACCGCGACACGCTGCGCACCCTCGGCAATCGCCTGAAAATGCTGGTCTTTGGTCAGGATAAAGCCATTGAGGCCTTAACCGAAGCGATCAAGATGGCCCGCGCCGGGCTGGGGCATGACCACAAGCCTGTCGGTTCCTTCCTGTTCGCTGGCCCGACCGGCGTAGGGAAAACCGAGGTGACGGTTCAGCTCTCCAAAGCGCTGGGCATTGAGCTGCTGCGCTTTGATATGTCCGAGTATATGGAGCGTCACACCGTCAGCCGTTTGATTGGTGCGCCTCCGGGCTACGTGGGCTTTGACCAGGGCGGCCTGCTCACCGACGCGGTGATCAAGCATCCGCACGCGGTACTGCTGCTCGATGAAATCGAGAAAGCGCACCCGGACGTGTTCAACATCCTGCTGCAGGTGATGGACAATGGGACGCTGACCGACAACAACGGGCGCAAGGCGGACTTCCGCAACGTGGTGCTGGTGATGACCACCAACGCCGGGGTGCGTGAAACCGAGCGTAAATCCATTGGCCTGATCCACCAGGATAACAGCACCGATGCGATGGAGGAGATCAAGAAGATCTTCACGCCGGAGTTCCGTAACCGTCTGGACAACATTATCTGGTTCGATCACCTGTCTACCGAGGTGATCCATCAGGTTGTGGACAAGTTCATCGTCGAGCTGCAGGTTCAGCTGGATCAGAAAGGCGTGTCGCTGGAAGTGAGCCAGGAGGCCCGCAACTGGCTGGCCGAGAAAGGCTACGACCGTGCGATGGGTGCCCGTCCGATGGCGCGCGTGATTCAGGACAACCTGAAGAAACCGCTGGCGAACGAGCTGCTGTTTGGCTCGCTGGTGGACGGCGGTCAGGTGACCGTGGCGCTGGACCAGGCGAAGAACGAACTGACGTACGATTTCCAGAGTGCGGCGAAGCACAAGCCGGAAGCGGCTCACTGAGTTAAACGTTAATGTAAAAAACCGGGCATTTGCCCGGTTTTTTTATGCCTGCCAAGGTAAAAGCAAAACGACAACAGTGTTGTCGTTTTTAGTGTTTTCTCCCTCTCCCTCTCCCTCTCCCTGTGGGAGAGGGTTGGGGTGAGGGCATCAGGCCGCAGAGGAATTTTGCGAGGCGCTTTCCAGTTTCTTTCGAAGTCAGTTGCTGGATAAATCCACAGTAATAAAATGGCGGCGCACCTGCAAAATCAGGTGTCAGGATTGGCGTCCTGATTACACACATATGGAAAGATGTTGCTCACAGCAATGTCACTGGTTTCGTTCACTCTTTTGTTAGCTGCGGTATAATCCGTACCTTCAAATATGGTGGGCTGAACCGGGGCTTCTTTTGAAGCGCCGATTTTCCATATGGTCGGTACGCCAAACCGGTTCAGTCTGCCACCCGAAGTTGGCGTTTCTGGTGGTAGTTTTCAGCATCTAATATGGAAATTATGATTATGAAAAACCAGTCTATCTCCCAGCTTTATAGCGAACTCTCCCTCAACCCCGATCTCCCAACCCTTGCAGAGCGCTGCAAACTGCTCACTGAAATCCTCCTCGACTGCACATCACTCCCACAAACGCAGCCCGTCTGCCGCTGCCTGGGTGCGTATCTGGAAGAAATGAAAGCTGGCCTCACAGAATCAATGCGTGATTTTCAGGTGGTGGAATTTGAGGACGAAGCGGAACAACCGCGACAAAAAGAGTGGTTGCTGGAAGACACCGAAGCACATTGTGATTACTGCCGGGCGTTAAACCACATACTGCTGGTATCGCATTTTGACCGCGATATGTTGCCGCACCTGACGGGACTGCTGCATGACATAACGCATTCGATGGCCGCAGATGTCGTTGCACCTCAAAGTGCAAAAACGGTAATTCACATTATTTCCTGACGTCGATCCGAGGCGTCGGGGGAGTTCCTCTGACGCCAAATGGATTAATCTTCGTAAAAGTGGGTGTTACAGGAAGACGTTAATAACTTTTGATGACAATAAAAAATAGTGCAGTTCGCTTTCAGTTCGCTGCCGTACAGCTCGCGTTATGTAGCCCTTAACGGCCTGAATTTTCCTTTATCTGTTGGTTATAAATACAGCCAAGACCCACTAAATGCTGGCTCACTACCCGCGCCCCAAAGTTATGACACTGTAATGACCATGGATGGGATTTCAGCCAGACAGCAAATGCAGTGCAGGATGCAAGTGAAATCAACGCGGGCTCCGCTGTACTTTGCTGTCCGGTCAGCAGGCCAATCATCTTGCATATCTCGCCATTATCCCAACGCTGCCACACATTTTTCCACCATCCCATTTTCCAGCTACCAGTAAGGCAAAATGCTTTGTCAGAGAGGTTGGCGTTTTCAATATTTTCAGACACAAACCAAAGATCGGTTTTCCCAAGTCGGACTTCTGTTGACCAGGCAGTTATAGCGCCGCCGCGCAAAACGCACTCATGGGCGAGATAATGATCGGTTACACCCGGGAAGCGTCGTTTTAATCTCTGGAAATGACTGTGTATGGTAATGACAGGACGGACCATGCTTCCCCGGTCGTTTCGCTTAAGCTCGGCACTACCGTACTGAATTTCATCAAATTGGCTCCGTTTAAGAAATTGCATCTCTTGCTCCCGAATAAGATCGGTATCGCTCGACGGTAGTATCGAAGAAGGGAAAGACTTAGAACCCTGATAGAGCAATGAATTACCTGCCTTCCAGTCGCAATAGTTGGTTGTTACTTGAATAATTTTGCCGGAGTCAGCATCGGCACTGATCACAACATACAGTTTCTGCCTCGCAGAATGACCCTGAAACGGTATAACCATTGTGGTCGTTGACACCCTTGTTAGCGCAGGGAGTGAAACATGCAGATCGTGTTCGAAACCGTTAACCGCTTGCGCAAGGACCCTTTGGTTTGTCGTTTCACCAGAGTGCACCCCTTGTTCGAGCTGGGAAAGAAGGGTGATATTTTTATTCAGGCCTACAGCATTGTCATAGTGTGGAGTAAATACATAACGACAGGTGCAACATTGAAAGCGGGGTGTTCTGGCTTTTGTGTATCCATAGCGAATGATGTGCGCTGTAAAACAGCGGGGACAACCTTGTCCTGTATTTCCTAATTTTCGTTGCATGAATTGACTGAACCACTCGTCACATTCTTTGGTATTAAACAGTGGAGGAAGACTGCCACATTTTTGACATTCAAGTGCAGCGTAGCCCAGACGATAAACAGGAAAAACATAATCACTCGCATCTGGTATGCCGAGATTTGGACATGACCAGCTTTTACAAACATTGAGATCTATTTTTGGAGCGGATTCCATGTGCTTCACCAACTGATTCTGTTAGTCGCAAATTTTCGCGTCTCCCTTTTCCATATGTCGTGAGAAGGTTCACAAAATCTGTTTTTTGCTAATCGATAATGAAGTTCTTTCTTTAATTCGAGAGTTAAAAAATGAAAAAAACAGTAATCGCGGTTTTATTACTATCGGGATATGCTTCGCTAAGTCCAGCGCAGGACGTTACCGTCATTTATACCAATGACCTGCATGCACATGTTGAGCCCTATAAACTTCCTTATGTTGCAGAAGGTAAAAGAGCTGTCGGTGGCTTCGCAAATATTGCGACTTACGTCAAGCAAGAAAAGCAAAAGAATAAGGCTACTTTTTATTTCGATGCTGGAGATTACTTTACCGGTCCATACATTAGCAGCCTGACAAAAGGGCGGGCAATCATAGATATTATGAATACAATGTCATTTGATGCTGCGTCTGTCGGCAATCATGAGTTCGACCATGGTTGGGATAATACGCTGATACAGCTCAGTCAGGCTAAATTCCCGATACTGTTAGGTAACGTGTTTTATAAAAATAGTAATGTCCTTTTCTGGAATAAGCCGTATACAATCCTTGAAAAGGATGGCGTTAAAATTGGGGTCATTGGGTTGCATGGCGTGTTTGCTTTCGATGACACCGTTTCATCGTCAATGCGTCAGGGCATTGAAGCGCGTGACGAGGTGAAATATCTCCAGCGTTATCTGGATGAACTACGTGGAAAAGTAGATATAACCGTTGCACTCATGCATGAAGGTTTCCCTGCACGCCAGTCCAGTATCGGCAATACTGATGTCAAACGCGCCCTTGATAAGGATATCCAGACGGCGAAGCAGGTGAAAGGACTGGATATTCTGATTACCGGACATGCGCATGTTGGAACGCCGGAGCCGCTTAAAGTAGGTAACACGCTGGTGCTTTCGACTGACAGTGGTGGGATTGATATTGGTAAACTGGTCCTGGATGTGGATCTAAAAAAACATCACAACAAAATAAAAAGCTTCGAACTTAAGACCCTTTATGCTGATGAATGGAAACCCGATCCGGCAACTCAGAGTGTTATTGATAGCTGGAATAAAAAGCTCTCCGAAACGGTTCGCCAAAAAGTTGGAGAGACGCCTGTTACGCTTACGCGCGCCTACGGGGAATCATCTTCGCTGGGCAATTTATTTACCGATGCAATGCTTGCCGCTGCGCCTGATGCGCAACTGGCGCTCACTAATTCAGGTGGTCTGCGGGCTGATTTGAATGCCGGTCCGATAACCCTCGGCGATGTTATTAGCGCGTTCCCTTTTCCAAATGAGCTAACCGTAATGGATTTGAATGGGAAATCCTTACGAAATCTTATGGAGCATAGTGCGTCACTCACTAACGGTGTTTTGCAGATGTCGAAAGGACTGGAGATGCGCTACGACCAACATAAACCTGTCGGGCAACGCGTTGTGCTACTTACGCTTAATGGCAAGCCAATTGTAGACTCTGAAACCTATCGCGTAGCGACAAATAGTTTCCTTGCTCCTGGTGGCGATGGCTTTACTGCATTCATTGATGGTCAGAACAAACAGGTAAAAGGTGGATATAACCTTTCCAATGCGGTTATTGATTATCTGGTGAAAGGAAATAAGATCATTCCCCAACAGGTGAATGAGATGCGAGTAAAAGAAGTTACACAGTAATAATTAACAACAGGTGAATAATATGGCAATTACCTATCTTGGAATGGAACTCGCCCCTGCTAACAACCAGCTTGCGGTCTATCTGAAGTTTATAATTGATGAGGCGATAACATATTCCTATACGGTACTGGGAAGATCGACTAGCACGACAAGTTTAGACTTTACGTATTCATCAAATGACATTGTCTCTTTACCTGAGATAAAAATTCCGGTTATTGGACTGTATGCAAACTACCTTAACCATGTGCAGGTTATCTTTAAAAACCTTAGCGGAGTGGAAGTTTTTAATCAAACCATCCAGGTAAGCACACAGGAACAACTCTACCGCGATGGGACAATTTTCCATATCGATATTGAGCAAACGGATCCCGCTAACTTCACGACCGTATGGGGAAACAGTTGGTTAATGACTACCAATTGTGATGGCTACGACCGGAACGGCGATCTTCGCTGCTATTATGCTCAGCCCTACCGTAATCAGATGCTAAAAACGCATAATGGTTATTTCTATATCGGCAGTGATGAAGATGAACACTGGTATGGGCGACGCTTTTTCAAAATCGATATTTTGGGCAACGAGATTCTGGAGTTTGATTTACGTGACCGCGATGGTAACCGCTATGCTAACACCCACGATCTGATTTGGGATTCCGCCGATAATCTTTTCATGATTGGTAATGATAACCCGGACCGTTCGACCAATACGATGAGACAGGACGCATCAATTTTAAAATTTGATGAAAAGACAGGCGTGATGCTGTGGGCAAAAAATTATACCCGTGCATTTGATAATACTCAGATCCTGAATAATAGCCCCACAAACGATGCTCACCTTAACTCGCTTTCCTGGATCCCCGCAGGCGAGGCAAATGCTGAAGCGATTGTTGTCCATACTCGCTCTGCAGGCCTGACGTTTGGTATTTCTCCTGCCGACGGCAAGATATTATGGAGTATTAATACCGGGGGATTTAACAGTAATTTCGCAGCAGGACAGGGCGTTACGCAGATAGATACTTCCGGTATTGAGAGTTTTGAAAATGGCGCTCATACCGTATTCGTCACTAAAAATAGCGCTTTTGCTGGGTTAAGCAATGAGACTGAAGGAAAATTTGTTCTTTCGCTCTTTGATAATCGCTCCTGCGTTGATAATGAAGGCAATGCGGTTACTCGAGATATTACACGTGATTCAACAATTGATTCTTACAAAACCGATCCTGCGAGAGTCATGTTCTATGCTGTTGATCTCGTCGCCAATACAGCAACCCAGGCAGGTAGCATTATCTAGTTACCCTCCGATCGTGTTCCTCAGGTCACTGATTTTATGGGGGCAGCAATAGATTATGGTGACTACTATGGCATCTACACCAACCACGCACGCTCTTTCTTTATCAGCGATGCAACTGGCCATATTATTGCCACAATCTACGATCTGATTTGCTCGATGGATGGCTATCCAGAGTTCTCTGGTGAATGCTACCGGGCAAGGTTGTTTGCAAAAGACGAGCTTGATGCTTTGATAAATATAGGTTATCAGGTGGCAAACGGCTGATAGCATAGCCAGACACAGCCATTAAAAGGGCATTGCTGTCGAACAGACAGCCCTGACGCTGAATCGAACGGACAAATAATTGTTCAAATAATAGCCTGCAGCACAAAAAAGTAAGGCCGGGAAAATCCCGGCCTTAATTAATATTCATCTGCCATTATAGGCGAAAACAATTAGCGACTACGGAAGACAATGCGGCCTTTGCTCAGGTCGTACGGGGTCAGTTCAACAGTCACTTTGTCGCCCGTCAAAATGCGGATGTAGTTTTTGCGCATTTTACCGGAGATGTGCGCAGTTACCACGTGACCGTTTTCCAGCTCTACGCGAAACATGGTATTAGGCAACGTATCAAGTACGGTACCCTGCATTTCAATATTGTCTTCTTTGGCCATCTAATCCTCTGGGGTATCACTACCAAGTTTTGAACCGGCAAGATAATGCCGAAATTCATCAATTAAGTAAAGAATTGCGCGATTAAAACGCAGCAAAACAGTTTCGGCGCATTGCCCAAGCGTCACGGTACAACCGAACAGGAAGCGCATTCGTAAAGGGGAGACAACAGGATAAACGTCAGGACGTTATCTGAAGCGAGGGTCCCAAACGGCGGCGGGGCAACAGGCAGAAGCTACTCTGCGGCATAATTATAACACCCTCACAAAAAATATGCGGAAAACATTTAGGCATTGGGCATAAAGAGCGTTCTCGGTATCCAGAAGTCGCGCGGGAGCTTCTCCTGACGGCAGGTATCGAGATGTTCGATGTACTGGCGTCGCGGGATTTCAACAGCACCCAGCGAGGCCGTGTGCTCGTTGAGCACCTGACAATCGATCAGGCGTCCACCGCGCTGGGCAAACGCCTCGCAGAAGACCAGCAGTGCGGTTTTCGAGGCGTTAACCGCACGAGAGAACATCGACTCGCCGCAAAATAGCGTGCCTTGCGCCACGCCGTACATGCCGCCGACGAGTGCTCCGCCTTCCCACACCTCGATGGAGTGGGCGTAGCCAAGCTCATGGAGCTGGTGGTAGGCAGTAATGATATCGCGGGTTATCCATGTCCCTTCATAGCGGTCTTCAGCGCAGCCTTCAATGACCTGACCAAAGGCGTGGTTGAGGGTGACGCGGTAGGGTGATTTCGCATGGAAACGCTTCATGCTGCGGCTCGCGTGAAACTGCGCTGGCCACAGCACGGCACGCGGATCGGGGGACCACCATAAAATCGGATCGCCGGGAGAAAACCAGGGGAATATACCGCGCTGGTACGCCATTAAAAGCCGTGCGGGACTGAGGTCACCACCAAGGGCCAGCAGCCCGTTGGGCTCACGCAGCGCCCCTTCCGGAGAAGGGAACGCGATGTTATGACGAGAAAGCTGGACCAGGCGCATGACAGCAAAACTCCAGTACGCGAGTAAGGACGCTACAAATATAGTCTACAGACGCTGTTTAAACTGGTAGTAGCGACCCTGTTTCGCCAACAGCTCTGCGTGACTACCTTGCTCAATAATGTGTCCGTTGTCCATCACAATTATCCGATCAAAACTCGCCAGTCCGCGCAGGCGGTGTGTGACCATCAGCACGGTTTTGCCGGTCATGACATTCGCCAGCAAATCAAGGATTTGGCTCTCGGTGGTGGCATCCAGCCCCTCGGTGGGTTCGTCGAGCAGCATCAGCGGCGCATCGTGCAGCAGCGCGCGCGCAATTGCCAGACGGCGCAGTTCACCGCCGGACAGCTGACGGCCGCCTTCGCCCAGCCAGCTGTTTAGCCCGTCGTCCTCAAGCAGTTTTTGCAGTCCGACCTGCTCCAGCACGGCGCGAAGCGCATCATCAGAGGCCTCTGGCGCGGCCAGCAGCAGGTTATCGCGCAGTGTGGCGCTAAACAGATGCACGCGCTGCGGAACGACGCTCACCGTCTTGCGCAGGGCCTGCTCGTTGAAATCAGTCAGCAACGTGTTATTAAAACGAATCTGGCCGCGCTGCGGATCCCAGGCGCGGGTCAGCAACTGCAGCAGCGTCGATTTACCGCAGCCGGTACGGCCGAGGATCGCCATCCGCTGTCCTGCATTAACAGAAAGGTTGATACCGTCCAGCGCGTTCTGCGCCTGTTTGTTATAGGCGAAGGTGACATCTTCAAGCGTCAGCGCAACCTGCTCTGGTACCGCGGTCTGCCCGGCACTGAACGTGACTTCAGGCTCCTGCTTGGCAATCTGCGTGATGCGCAGGGCAGAGGCGATCACCTGGCCCAGATGCTGGAAGGCGCCCGTTACCGGGGCCAGCGCCTCAAACGCCGCCAGCGCGCAGAAGACGAAAAGGGCAATAAGAGGACCCGGCTGTGAATTCCCCCCGACATCGCCGGAAGCCAGCCACAGCATGGCAATCACCGCCACGCCGCCGATTAACATCATCAGCGCCTGAGAGAAGGCCGTCAGCTCCGACTGGCGGCGCTGGGCCTCATGCCAGTTAAGCTCCGTACTTTCCATGCGGGCGCGATAGCGCTTGCTGGCGCCAAAAATCGTCAGCTCTGCCTGCCCCTGAAGCCAGGAGGTGAGCTGCTGACGGTAGTCCCCGCGCAGGCGCGTCAGGTTTTCCCCGGTGGATTTCCCGACGCGGTAAAACAGCGGCGGCAGAATGATGAGCGTCAGCAGCATGATCCCGCCCAGCGTCAGCGCAACGGAAACATCCAGAACAGACAGCCCCAGCGTGACCACCACAATCACCACAAACGCGCCCACGATCGGGGAAATCACGCGCAGGTACAGGTGATCCAGCGTGTCGACATCCGCAACGACACGGTTAAGTAACTCACCCTGACGAAAACGCGCCAGCCCGGCAGGGGAGAGGGGCAGCAGTTTGCTAAAGGTGTAGATGCGCAGGTGCTGCAGCACGCGGAAAGTGGCGTCGTGGCTGACCAGGCGTTCGAAATAGCGACCGGCAGTACGGGTGATGGCGGTACCGCGAACACCGGCAGCCGGGAGCATATAGTTGAAGCTGTATAAACCGGCAAAGCCCGCGACGGCCGAGGCCGACAGGAACCAGCCGGAAAGCGTGAGCAGGCCAATGCTGGCGAGCAGCGTGACAATCGCCAGCACAATCCCCAGCGTCAGCATCCATTTGTGGCGTTTATAGAGCGCAAGATAAGGCAGCAGAGCACGCATCAGATGTCCTCCTGACGGTTCGCCAGCAGGGCGGCAAACGGTCCCTGCACGGCAACGAGAGAGGCGTAATCGCCTTGCTCAACAATACGGCCGTTCTCCATGACCCAGATCTGGTCCCAGTCGGCAATCCCCTCCAGCTGATGGGTGACCATCAGGGTGGTTTGCTGCCGGGAGGCGGCGTTCAGGGCCTCCATTACGCGCTGTTCGCTGTGGGCGTCCAGGCTGGCGGCGGGCTCATCCAGCAGCATCAGCTGGCATGGGTTAAGCAGCGCGCGGGCAACGGCTACGCGCTGCGCCTGTCCGACCGACAGCCCGGCGGACTGATCGCCGACCACGGTATCTACCCCCTGCGGAAGCAGCGGCAGAAACTCGCTGACCCAGGCGCGGTCGAGCACCGATTGCAGTTCATCTTCACGCGCGTCCGGGCGCGCCAGCAGGACGTTTTCACGCAGCGTAGAGGCTGGAAGCTGCGGGTTTTGTCCGACCCAGCTGAGCTGTTTACGCCAGGCGTCTGGATCGAGGTTGCGCAGTTCGGTTTTGTTGATCCGCAGTGAACCCGTGTAGGCCATAAAGCCGGATAGCGCATTCAGCAGCGAGCTTTTACCGGAACCGCTGGTGCCGACGAGCACCACCCGTTGTCCGGCAGGTAAGGTAAAGTTCAGCGGACCCGCGAGCACTTTGCCTTCGGGTGACAGAATAGAAAAGTCCTGCGCTTCAATCGTCACGGGGTCTTTAGCATTCAGCGTCACGTCACCCCGCTCCGGGTGTGCCAGCGGCGTTTCCAGGAACGTTTTCAGACTATCGGCTGCGCCAACTGCCTGCGCTTTGGCGTGATAGAAGGTTCCCAGATCGCGAAGCGGCTGGAAAAACTCCGGGGCCAGGATCAGCGCCAGGAAGCCGGCAGAAAGGGTTACCGCCGTGCCGTAATGGCCGAAATCCAGCGCGCCGAGATAGGAGAAGCCGAAGTAGACCGCCACGAGGGCAATCGACAGCGAGGTAAAGAATTCCAGTACACCGGAGGACAAGAAGGCAAGGCGTAGCACTTCCATGGTGCGCTGACGGAAGTCTTGCGATGCCTGGCGAATGTTTTCGGTTTCTGCTTCACCGCGGCCAAAAATGCGTAACGTCTCCATGCCTCGAAGACGATCGAGGAAATGGCCGCTCAGGCGACCCAGTGCCAGGAAGTTACGGCGGTTGGCATCCGCTGCCCCCATGCCGACCAGCGCCATAAACAGCGGGATCAGCGGGGCGGTGCCCATCAGAATCAGCGCAGCCATCCAGTTCACCGGGAAGATGGCGATCACGATCAGCAGCGGAACGAAGACGGCAAGGGCCATTTGCGGCAGATAGCGCGCATAGTAGTCGTGCATATCGTCAATCTGCTCAAGGATCAGCGTCGCCCAGCTACCGGCTGGTTTACCCTGGATCCACGCGGGCCCGGCTTCCTGAAGGCGATCGAGCACCTGACGACGGATCTCGTAGCGGATGTGCTGTCCGGCGTGAAAACCGACGCGCTCACGCAGCCACACCACCCAGGCGCGCAGGATAAAAATCAGGATCAGGACAATAAAAGGCAGCAACAGCGCTTCGCGCGGGATGTTCTCCATGATCATGTGATTAAGAATGCGGGCCAGCAGCCATGCCTGGGCAACAATCAACAGACCGCTAACGAACCCCAGGAGACGGGAAATCGTAAGCCAGCGGCGGGAAATAACGCTTTGCTGTTTCAGCCAGCGTGTTAACTCTTGTTGACGGGTTTTTTCCATTGCGTACTTTGCAGGTGACGTTATTAGAAATTGGGCAGCGCAATGTTACAACGGGGAGACAATAAAGGCGACTTATCGCCGCCTTTATTTACGTTTGTTACTGACTTGTAAAGATTATTTACCTTGTTCAGCCAGTCCATCGAGGTAGCGTTCAGCGTCCAGCGCGGCCATACAGCCGGTGCCCGCAGAGGTAATCGCCTGACGATAAATATGGTCCATCACGTCGCCAGCCGCGAACACGCCCGGGATGCTGGTCTGGGTCGCGTTACCGTGAATGCCGGACTGCACTTTGATGTAGCCGTTTTCCAGCTCCAGCTGACCGTCGAAGATCGCGGTGTTCGGGCTGTGACCGATCGCCACGAACAGACCCGCCACTTCAAGCGTTTCGACGTTATCGGTGTTCTGGGTATCACGAATACGCAGACCGGCAACGCCCATCTGGTCGCCCGTCACCTCTTCCAGGGTACGGTTGGTGTGCAGCACGATGTTGCCGCTGGCCACTTTATCCATCAGACGTTTGATCAGGATCTTCTCCGCGCGGAAGGTTTCGCGACGGTGGATCAAGTGCACTTCAGAGGCAATGTTCGCCAGGTAGAGCGCTTCTTCCACTGCGGTGTTGCCGCCGCCGATGACCGCGACTTTCTGATTACGGTAGAAGAAACCGTCACAGGTTGCGCAGGCAGAGACGCCGCGGCCTTTGAACGCTTCTTCAGATGGCAGGCCGAGGTAACGGGCAGAGGCGCCGGTGGCGATGATCAGCGCGTCACAGGTGTATTCGCCGCTGTCGCCCGTCAGGCGGAACGGACGGTTCTGCAGATCGACCTTATTGATGTGGTCGAACAGAATTTCAGTTTCGAATTTAGCGGCATGCTCGTGCATACGTTCCATCAGCAGCGGCCCGGTCAGGTCGTTCGGGTCCCCTGGCCAGTTTTCCACTTCGGTGGTGGTGGTCAGCTGACCGCCTTTTTCCATGCCGGTGATGAGTACCGGGTGCAGGTTAGCGCGTGCAGCATAGACCGCTGCGGTATATCCCGCAGGTCCAGAACCAAGGATTAGCAGCTTACTGTGTTTGGCCGTGCCCATGAGATCCCCATTGTTGTTGGCAGACATTTGGCTGGATTGTAGGGAATTTGTTGTCGTAAAAAAAGAGCGCAGCAATTTTGATATCAATCTGTGTAATAGCCACGAGCGATGAATGAGGCGCTATAACATCACGCTTTCGCCTGAAAACCGGTCGTTTGTAAGGCAATAAAATGAGGATTAATACCCTGCCGTAATGAATATCCGGCATGTTGTACTAAAAAACGATGTTTTGCTTTGACAATCCCCTGCGCTTTTGCGAAAACATTCAAGGAAGAAAAAAAACCGCGTTAACCGTATGCCGCATAGGCATGCACGTAAATGCCATTTTTACCGTGTCAGTGAAATCTACGCATGGCGTGGACAGACGCCATACGTGATGTCGGTGACTGCCTTAGGGCAACGGTCTTCTTACCAACAGAACCCGAATCCGCATCGCGTCTAATACAAAACCAGGCGATGTGATGACTAACGGGTACAGGCTCTGAACAGTGATGTGCACAGGGTCCAGGCAGGAGTAGGGAAGGAATACAGAGAGACAATAATAATGGTAGATAGCAAGAAGCGCCCTGGCAAAGATCTCGACCGTATCGATCGTAACATTCTTAATGAATTGCAAAAGGATGGGCGTATTTCCAACGTCGAGCTTTCAAAACGTGTGGGACTTTCCCCGACGCCGTGCCTTGAGCGTGTGCGCCGACTGGAAAGACAGGGTTTCATTCAGGGCTATACTGCTCTGCTGAACCCGCATTATCTGGATGCCTCACTTCTGGTATTTGTTGAGATTACTCTGAATCGTGGTGCGCCGGATGTGTTTGAGCAATTTAACGCCGCTGTACAAAAACTTGAAGAAATTCAAGAGTGTCATCTGGTGTCCGGTGATTTCGACTACCTGTTGAAAACCCGTGTGCCTGATATGTCCGCCTACCGTAAGCTGCTGGGGGAAACCCTGCTGCGTCTGCCAGGCGTGAACGACACCCGTACGTATGTGGTGATGGAAGAGGTCAAACAGAGCAATCGTCTGGTTATTAAGACGCGCTAACACGGAACAGGTGCAAAATCAGCGTAGTTTGATTACACTCCTGTTAATCCATACAGCAACAGTGCCGGGGAGTCCCGGCGCTGTTGTCCGTTTTAGCAAAAAGGCAGGATATGCCTGATACCTGGAGAGCCTTTTTTGAGCCAGGAATACACTGAAGACAAAGAAGTCACACTATCGAAGCTAAGCAGCGGACGTCGTCTCCTCGAGGCTTTGCTGATTGTTATTGCCCTTTTTGCCGTCTGGCTGATGGCAGCCTTACTCAGTTTCAACCCCTCAGATCCCAGCTGGTCACAAACTGCATGGCATGAGCCTATCCATAATTTAGGCGGTGTCCCCGGTGCCTGGCTTGCGGACACGCTGTTCTTCATTTTCGGTGTGATGGCCTACACCCTTCCCGTCATTATCATTGGCGGATGCTGGTTTGCGTGGCGTCATCGTCAGAACGATGATTACATCGACTATTTTGCCGTGTCGCTGCGCCTGATTGGCGCGCTGGCGCTGATCCTCACCTCGTGCGGGCTGGCGGCAATCAATGCGGATGATATCTGGTACTTCGCCTCTGGCGGAGTGATCGGCAGTTTACTCAGTTCTGCGCTGCAGCCGATGCTGCACAGCAGCGGCGGCACGCTGGCGCTGCTGTGCATCTGGGCGGCCGGGCTGACGCTGTTTACCGGCTGGTCCTGGGTGAGCATTGCTGAGAAGATCGGAAGTTTTATCCTCACCATTCTGACTTTCGCCAGCAACCGTACCCGCCGTGACGATACGTGGGTTGATGAAGACGAATACGAAGATGAAGAGGAAGATGACGCGCCTGTGCAGCGTCGCGAGTCTCGTCGTGCGCGTATTTTGCGCGGCGCGCTGGCGCGTCGCCAGCGTGTTGCTGAAAAATTTGCCAATCCGCTGGGTCGTAAAACCGATGCGGCGCTCTTCTCCGGTAAGCGCATGGATGAAGACGAGCAGGTGGCGTATCGCGCTGCGGGTGTCGCCGTCGATCCTGACGATGTGCTCTTCTCCGGCAGCCGGGCCACTCCGGGTGACTTCGACGAATACGATCCGCTGTTAAATGGCCATTCGGTTACCGAGCCGGTTGCAGCCGCCGCAGCCGCGACGACCGCTGCGCAGGCGTATGCCGCGCCTGTCGGGGCCGTGACGCCATCCGCGCCGGTTTCGCCGCCGGAATCCGTTATTCAGCAGCCTCAGGTTGACTGGCAGACTGCGCCAGGCGTTCACACGCCGGAGCCGGTTATCGCGCCTGAACCTGAAAGCTACATCCCTGTGCAGCAGGAGCAGTGGCAGCAGCCATATCAGCCGCCGCAGCCTGCATATGAACCGCAAGAGTCCCCGCACTATGAACAGCCTGTGGCCCAACCTTATCAGGAGTATGTGCCTGAACCGGTTGAACCTGTGCAGCCTTATGTAGAGCCGCAGCCTGAACCTGAAATCGTGGAAGAGGTAAAACCCTCTCGTCCGCCGATGTACTATTTTGAAGAAGTTGAAGAGCGTCGCGCGCGTGAACGCGAGCAGCTGGCGGCCTGGTACCAGCCTGTGCCTGAACCGGTGCAGGAGCCGGTGACGAAAGCGCCTTCTGTTTCCGTTCCACCGATCGACCCGACGCCTGCAGTCGCACCCGTAGCGGAAAGCGTGAAGCAGGCTACCGCGGCCGCTGCCGTGGCTGCACCTGTTTTTAGCCTGGCAACCAGTGGCGCGCCACGTCCTCAGGTGAAGGAGGGGATTGGTCCGCAACTGCCTCGCCCTAACCGCGTTCGCGTTCCAACCCGCCGTGAGCTTGCCTCTTATGGCATCAAGCTGCCTTCCCAGCGTATGGCGGAAGAGAAAGCGCGCGAGCCTGAGTACGAAGATGACGCCGATGAAATGCAGCAGGACGAGCTGGCCCGTCAGTTCGCCGCGCAGCAGAATCAACGCTACGGTGATGAATACCAGCACGATGAACCGGTGCTGGAAGACGAAGATGACGCGGCTGAAGCAGAACTGGCACGCCAGTTCGCCGCCACCCAGCAGCAGCGCTATTCCGGTGAACAACCGGCTGGTGCAAATCCGTTCTCGCTGTCTGATTTTGAATTCTCGCCGATGAAGGATTTGGTGGATGATGGCCCTAGCGAGCCTTTATTTACCCCGAGCGTGATGCCGGAAGCTGAGCCTGTGCGCCAGCAGCCAGCACCACAGGCCTATGCGCAGCCGCAGCAGCCTGTTCAACAGCCGTATGCGCAGCCGCATCAATCTGTTCAGCAACCGCAGCAGCCACCACAGCCGTCGCAGTTCCAGCAGCCTGCGCCTCAGCCGCAGGAAAGTCTGATTCACCCGCTGCTGATGCGTAACGGTGACAGCCGTCCGCTGCAGCGTCCAAGCACGCCGCTGCCGTCTCTGGATCTGTTAACGCCGCCGCCGTCAGAAGTGGAGCCGGTCGATACTTTCGCGCTGGAGCAGATGGCGCGTCTGGTTGAAGCGCGTCTGGCTGACTTCCGCATCAAAGCGGACGTGGTGAACTACTCGCCGGGTCCTGTGATCACCCGTTTTGAACTGAACCTGGCGCCCGGCGTTAAAGCCGCGCGTATTTCCAACCTGTCCCGCGACCTGGCGCGTTCTCTCTCGACCGTGGCGGTACGTGTGGTGGAAGTAATACCGGGCAAACCGTACGTTGGCCTTGAGCTGCCGAACAAGAAACGTCAGACCGTCTACCTGCGTGAAGTGCTGGATAACACCAAATTCCGCGATAACCCGTCCCCGCTGACCGTGGTGCTGGGTAAAGATATCGCTGGCGATCCGGTAGTCGCGGATCTCGCCAAAATGCCTCACCTGCTGGTAGCGGGTACCACCGGTTCCGGTAAGTCTGTCGGTGTGAACGCCATGATCCTCAGCATGCTCTATAAAGCGCAGCCGGAAGATGTGCGTTTCATTATGATCGACCCGAAAATGCTCGAACTGTCGGTCTACGAAGGCATCCCGCATCTGCTGACCGAAGTGGTCACCGATATGAAGGACGCCGCCAACGCCCTGCGCTGGAGCGTCAACGAGATGGAACGCCGCTACAAGCTGATGTCTGCGTTGGGCGTGCGTAACCTGGCCGGGTATAACGAGAAAATTGCCCAGGCTGTGCGCATGGGGCGTCCGATCCCGGATCCTTACTGGAAGCCGGGTGACAGCATGGATGCTCAGCATCCGGTGCTGGAAAAACTGCCTTATATCGTCGTGCTGGTTGATGAATTCGCTGACCTTATGATGACCGTCGGTAAGAAAGTAGAAGAGTTGATTGCCCGTCTGGCGCAGAAAGCGCGTGCGGCCGGTATTCACCTTGTGCTGGCGACCCAGCGTCCTTCCGTGGACGTTATCACTGGTCTTATCAAAGCGAACATCCCGACGCGTATCGCCTTTACCGTATCCAGTAAAATTGACTCCCGTACCATTCTTGACCAGGGCGGCGCAGAGTCGCTGCTGGGTATGGGTGACATGCTCTATTCAGGCCCGAACTCCACCTCTCCGGTGCGTGTCCACGGTGCGTTCGTCCGCGATGAGGAAGTTCACGCCGTCGTGCAGGACTGGAAAGCGCGCGGTCGTCCGCAATACGTTGACGGTATTACCAGCGACACGGAAAGCGAAGGCGGCGGCGGTGGCTTCGACGGCGGCGAAGAGCTGGATCCGTTATTCGATCAGGCGGTTAACTTCGTTACCGAAAAACGCAAAGCGTCCATCTCAGGCGTGCAGCGTCAGTTCCGCATCGGCTATAACCGCGCAGCGCGCATCATCGAGCAGATGGAAGCGCAGGGCATTGTGAGCGAGCAGGGGCATAACGGTAACCGCGAGGTGCTGGCGCCGCCGCCGTTTGATTAACCTTCAGCGATTGCAAAGAAGGGTAAATCAGCCAAAATTAAGCATTTTCTTCTGTCGCCTGCCTTCGGGCAGGTCCAGAATAGAAGACGGAAACCCCATATCGGGAAGACGTATTTTAAGGAATAACAATGAAAAAAATCGCCATCGCCTGTGCATTACTCACCAGTTTTGTCGCCAGCAGCGTCTGGGCTGATGCAGCCAGCGACCTTAAAAGCCGACTGGATAAAGTAAGCAGCTTCCACGCCAGCTTCACGCAAAAAGTGACTGACGGCAGCGGCAACGCGGTGCAGGAAGGTCAGGGAGATTTGTGGGTAAAACGCCCAAATCTGTTCAACTGGCACATGACCCAGCCGGATGAGAGCATCCTGGTGTCTGACGGCAAAACCTTATGGTTCTTCAACCCGTTCGTTGAGCAGGCAACGGCGACCTGGCTGAAAGATGCCACCAGCAATACGCCGTTTATGCTGATTGCCCGTAACCAGTCCAGCGACTGGCAGCAGTACAATATTAAACAGACGGGTGACGAGTTTGTCCTGACGCCGAAAGGCAGTAACGGCAACCTGAAGCAGTTCACCATTAACGTAAGCACCAACGGTACGATTAATCAGTTTGGCGCGGTTGAGCAGGACGATCAGCGCAGCAGCTACCAGCTTAAATCTCAGCAAAACGGCGCCGTTGATGCATCGAAATTCACCTTTACCCCGCCGCAGGGCGTAACGGTGGACGACCAACGCAATAAGTAAGAGGCGTGAGTGGGCAATCTGTCGCTCGATTTTTCAGATAACGCGTTTCAACCTCTGGCCGCCCGTATGCGGCCAGAAAATTTAGCGCAGTACATCGGCCAGCAACATCTGCTGGCTGCCGGTAAGCCATTGCCGCGCGCCATTGAGGCCGGGCATCTTCACTCCATGATCCTCTGGGGCCCCCCTGGCACCGGCAAGACTACGCTTGCAGAAGTTATCGCCCGCTATGCCAACGCGGACGTTGAACGTATCTCGGCGGTCACCTCCGGCGTGAAAGAGATCCGTGAGGCGATCGAGCGTGCGCGGCAGAACCGCAACGCCGGGCGGCGTACCATCCTCTTCGTGGACGAAGTCCACCGCTTCAACAAGAGCCAGCAGGATGCCTTCCTGCCGCATATTGAAGACGGCACGATCTTCTTCATCGGTGCGACCACCGAAAACCCATCGTTTGAACTGAACTCGGCGCTGCTTTCCCGCGCGCGCGTTTACCTGCTCAAATCGCTCACCACCGAGGATATCGAAAAGGTTCTAACCCAGGCGATGGACGACAAAGCGCGCGGCTACGGCGGGCAGGATATCGTTCTGCCTGACGACACGCGTCGTGCGATTGCCGAGTTGGTCAACGGTGATGCGCGGCGTGCGCTGAACACGCTGGAAATGATGGCCGATATGGCCGAAATCGACGATGCCGGGAAGCGGGTGCTGAAACCGGAACTGCTCACCGAGATTGCGGGGGAGCGCAGCGCGCGTTTCGATAACAAAGGCGACCGTTTTTACGACCTGATCTCGGCGCTGCATAAGTCCGTGCGCGGCAGCGCGCCGGATGCGGCGCTTTACTGGTACGCGCGCATTATCACTGCGGGCGGCGATCCTTTATATGTCGCGCGTCGCTGTCTGGCGATTGCGTCAGAAGATGTCGGCAATGCCGATCCTCGCGCCATGCAGGTTGCGCTGTCGGCCTGGGACTGCTTCACCCGCGTTGGACCTGCGGAAGGCGAACGTGCCATTGCGCAGGCGATTGTTTATCTGGCCTGCGCGCCGAAAAGCAATGCGGTTTATACCGCCTTTAAAGCGGCGATGTCCGACGCGCGTGAACGTCCGGACTACGATGTGCCGGTTCACCTGCGTAACGCGCCGACCAAACTGATGAAAGAGATGGGGTATGGGCAGGAGTATCGTTACGCTCATGATGAACCCAATGCCTACGCTGCCGGGGAGGAATATTTCCCGCAGGAGATGGCACAAACGCGCTATTATCACCCCACAAACAGAGGTCTTGAAGGCAAGATTGGTGAAAAGCTCACCTGGCTCGCCGGACAGGATCAAAATAGCCCTATAAAACGCTACCGTTAGTTCAATCGTTGCGGTAATGTTGGCAATGTATCCTTGTGGCCGCAGGCTGTGGTCACATTTTCCTATTTTAATTCGATAAGCACAGGATAAGCATGCTCGATCCCAATCTGCTGCGTAATGAGCCAGACGCAGTCGCTGAAAAACTGGCACGCCGGGGCTTTAAGCTGGATGTAGATAAGCTGCGCGCTCTCGAAGAGCGTCGTAAAGTTCTGCAGGTACAAACTGAAAATCTGCAGGCAGAGCGTAACTCTCGATCGAAATCCATCGGCCAGGCGAAAGCGCGCGGGGAAGATATTGAGCCATTACGCCTGGAAGTGAACAAACTGGGTGAAGAACTGGATCAGGCGAAAGCTGAGCTGGACGTTCTTCAGGCCGAGATTCGTGATATTGCCCTGGCTATCCCGAATATTCCTGACGACAGCGTGCCTGTCGGCAAAGATGAAAACGACAACGTTGAAGTGAAACGCTGGGGTACGCCTCGTGAGTTTGACTTCGAAGTGCGCGATCACGTGACGCTGGGCGAAATGCACGCGGGCCTGGACTTTGCGGCAGCGGTTAAGCTGACCGGCTCCCGTTTTGTGGTGATGAAAGGCCAGATTGCCCATCTGCACCGCGCGCTGGCGCAGTTCATGCTGGATCTGCACACCGAGCAGCATGGCTACAGCGAAACCTACGTGCCGTATCTGGTCAACCACGATACGCTGTACGGTACAGGCCAGCTGCCAAAATTTGCCGGCGATCTGTTCCATACCCGTCCGCTGGACGAGGAAGCAGACAGCAGCAACTACGCGCTGATCCCAACCGCTGAAGTGCCGCTGACTAACCTCGTGCGTGATGAGATCATCGATGAAGACGACCTGCCAATTAAGCTGACGGCACATTCACCGTGCTTCCGTTCTGAAGCAGGTTCTTACGGTCGCGACACGCGCGGTCTGATCCGTATGCACCAGTTCGACAAAGTTGAGATGGTGCAGATCGTCCGTCCTGAAGAGTCCATGGACGCGCTGGAAGAGATGACCGGCCACGCTGAGAAAGTGTTGGAGCTGCTGGGCCTGCCGTACCGTCGTATGGCCCTGTGTACCGGTGATATGGGCTTTGGCGCCTGCAAAACCTTCGATCTGGAAGTGTGGGTGCCTGCGCAGAACACCTATCGTGAGATCTCCTCCTGCTCTAACGTCTGGGATTTCCAGGCGCGTCGTATGCAGGCACGCTGCCGCAGCAAATCTGACAAGAAAACCCGTTTGGTGCATACCCTGAACGGTTCTGGTCTGGCTGTGGGCCGTACGCTGGTTGCCGTGCTGGAAAACTACCAGCAGGCAGACGGTCGTATTGAGATCCCTGAAGTGCTGCGTCCATACATGAAAGGCCAGCAGTACATCGGCTAATTCTTTGCCTCACAACAAAAAAGCGCCTTTGGGCGCTTTTTTATGCCTCTGAATTGACACGACGCAATACCCCCTCCCTCTAAAGTAGTAATACTCCTCCGAATGAAAGTCAGCATAAAAAGCTGATTACGTAAAAATTCGTTGTATATAAAACTACATAGCGGTTTGCGCCGCCACTCTTTTCTTTGTGAGCAACCAAAGTGAGTCTCTATGAAAATCAACGCGCCTGAAGCATTAATGGCTGCCGAGGTCACTCGCCGTGGGTTGATGAAAACCACGGCAATAGGCGGCCTGGCCGTAGCCAGCAGCGCCTTCACGCTTCCTTTTACCCGACTGGCCTCAGCGGCTGATGCACTATCCCCAGCCTCAGCTCCGGAAAAAGTGGTGTGGAGTGCCTGTACCGTAAACTGCGGTAGCCGTTGTCCGCTGCGTATGCACGTAGTGGATGGCGAAATAAAATATGTCGAAACCGACAATACCGGGGACGATAACTACGATGGGTTACATCAGGTTCGCGCCTGCTTGCGCGGCCGCTCCATGCGTCGTCGCGTGTATAATCCGGACCGCCTGAAATATCCGATGAAGCGCGTCGGTAAGCGTGGGGAAGGGAAGTTCGAGCGGATTAGCTGGGATGAAGCCTACGACATTATCGCCACCAATATGCAGCGCCTTATCAAAGAGTACGGCAACGAATCCATCTACCTGAACTACGGCACCGGGACGCTCGGCGGTACGCTGACCCGCTCCTGGCCACCGGGTAAAACGCTGGTGGCACGTCTGATGAACTGCTGCGGTGGTTATCTTAATCACTATGGTGACTACTCATCGGCGCAGATTGCTGCTGGCCTGAACTACACATACGGCGGCTGGGCGGACGGCAACAGCCCGTCCGATATCGAAAACAGTAAGCTGGTCGTGCTGTTTGGTAACAACCCGGGCGAAACACGCATGAGCGGCGGCGGGGTAACCTACTACCTGGAACAGGCCCGCGCCAAATCCAATGCCCGCATGAGCATTATCGATCCGCGCTATACCGACACCGGCGCCGGACGTGAAGACGAGTGGATCCCAATCCGTCCGGGTACCGATGCAGCGCTGGTCTCGGCGCTTGCGTGGGTAATGATCACAGAAAATCTCGTCGATCAGCCTTTCCTGGATAAATACTGCGTCGGCTATGACGAGAAAACCCTGCCAGCCAGCGCGCCTGCTAACGGTCATTATAAAGCCTATATTCTCGGGCAGGGCAGCGACGGCGTGGCGAAAACGCCCGAGTGGGCGTCCACCATCACCGGTATTCCGCCCGAGCGTATCGTTCAGCTGGCGCGTGAGATTGGCTCGGCCAAACCGGCCTACATCAGCCAGGGCTGGGGACCGCAGCGCCATGCGAACGGCGAAATCGCGACTCGCGCCATCTCCATGCTCTCCATTCTGACCGGCAACGTCGGTATTCACGGCGGTAACACCGGCGCGCGTGAAGGCTCGTATGAAGTGCCGTTTGAACGTATGCCGACGCTGGATAACCCTGTTCAGACCAGCATCTCCATGTTTATGTGGACCGATGCGATCGAACGTGGTCCTGAAATGACCGCCCTGCGCGACGGCGTGCGCGGCAAGGACAAGCTGGACGTGCCGATCAAGATGATCTGGAACTATGCCGGTAACTGTCTCATCAACCAGCACTCCGAAATCAACCGCACCCATGAAATCCTGCAGGATGATAAGAAGTGCGAGATGATTGTGGTCATCGACTGCCACATGACCTCCTCGGCGAAATATGCCGATATCCTGCTGCCGGACTGCACGGCCTCTGAGCAGATGGATTTCGCGCTGGACGCCTCCTGCGGCAACATGTCCTACGTGATCTTTACCGACCAGGCGATTAAACCGCGCTTCGAGTGCAAAACCATTTATGAGATGACCTCTGAGCTGGCGAAACGTCTTGGCGTTGAGCAGCAGTTTACCGAGGGGCGTACTCAGGAAGGGTGGATGCGCCATCTGCATGAACTCTCCCGTAAGGCGGTCCCTGACCTGCCTGATTTCGATACCTTCCGTAAGCAGGGTATGTACAAACAGCGCGATCCGGAAGGGCACCACGTGGCGTACAAAGCGTTCCGTGAAGATCCGCAGGCGAACCCGCTGACCACGCCGTCGGGCAAAATCGAAATCTACTCATAAGAGCTGGCAAAAATCGCGTCGACCTGGGAGCTGCCGGAAGGGGACGTTATCGATCCGCTGCCGATCTACACGCCAGGTTTCGAGAACTATAACGATCCGCTGACGGCGAAATTCCCGCTGCAGCTGACCGGTTTCCACTACAAAGCGCGCGTGCACTCCACCTACGGTAACGTCGACGTACTCAAGGCCGCCTGCCGTCAGGAGATGTGGATCAACCCGATGGATGCCAAAGCACGCGGCATCAGCAATGGCGATCGCGTGCGTATCTTCAATGGCCGCGGCGAGGTGCACATTGAGGCCAAAGTGACGCCGCGCATGATGCCAGGCGTGGTGGCGCTGGGGGAAGGGGCCTGGTACAACCCTGATGCCAACCGCATCGACCAGGCGGGCAGTATTAACGTACTGACCACGCAGCGTCCGTCGCCGCTGGCGAAGGGCAACCCATCCCACACAAACCTTGTCCAAGTTGAAAAGGTTTAAGGAGTAGCCGATGACAACCCAGTATGGATTTTTTATTGATTCCAGCCGTTGCACCGGGTGCAAAACCTGCGAGCTGGCCTGTAAAGATTACAAAGACCTGACTCCTGACGTCAGCTTCCGCCGCATCTACGAATACGCCGGGGGCGACTGGCAGGAAGATAACGGCGTCTGGCATCAGAACGTCTTTGCCTATTACCTGTCGATTGCCTGTAACCACTGTGAAGATCCGGCCTGCACCAAGGTCTGCCCGAGTGGGGCGATGCACAAGCGTGAAGACGGTTTTGTGGTGGTGGACGAAGATGTCTGCATCGGCTGTCGGTACTGCCACATGGCGTGCCCGTACGGCGCGCCGCAGTACAACGCCGCCAAAGGTCATATGACCAAATGCGACGGTTGCCACACCCGCGTGGCGGACGGCAAAAAGCCGATTTGCGTCGAGTCCTGTCCGCTGCGCGCGCTGGACTTCGGTCCGATTGAAGAGCTGCGTCAAAAACACGGTCAGCTTGCCGCAGTGGCACCGCTGCCGTCTGCGCACTTCACGAAGCCGAGCATTGTGATTAAACCTAACGCCAACAGCCGTCCTACAGGTGACACCACCGGCTACCTGGCAAATCCGAAGGAGGTGTGAGATGGGAAGTGGATGGCATGAATGGCCGCTGATGATCTTCACGGTCTTTGGCCAGTGTGTGGCGGGCGGTTTCATTGTGCTCGCGCTGGCGCTGCTGAAGGGGAATCTCAACGCTGAACAGCAGCAGCGTTTAGTGTTGAGCATGTTTGGCCTGTGGGTGCTGATGGGGATTGGGTTTATCGCCTCTACGCTGCACCTGGGTTCGCCGATGCGCGCGTTTAACTCTCTGAACCGCGTGGGGGCCTCATCCCTCAGTAACGAGATTGCCAGCGGGGCAATTTTCTTTGCCGTCGGTGGGCTGGGCTGGCTGCTGGCCGCTTTGAAGAAATTGCCTGCGGGTCTGCGCAGCCTGTGGCTGATCGTGACCATGGTGCTGGGCGTGGTGTTCGTGTGGATGATGGTGCGCGTCTATAACACCATCGATACCGTTCCAACCTGGTACAGCGTCTGGACGCCGATGAGCTTCTTCCTGACGATGTTTATCGGCGGACCGCTGCTGGGCTACCTGCTGCTGCGCGTGGTGGGCGTAGACGGCTGGGCAATGCGTTTGCTGCCGGCTGTTTCGCTGCTGGGGCTGGTGGTGAGTGCGATGGTCACCCTGATGCAGGGGGCAGAACTGGCAACCATTCACAGCTCTATCCAGCAGGCTTCTGCCCTGGTGCCGGACTACGGTTCTCTGATGGCCTGGCGCATCGTTCTGCTGGTCGCGGCGTTGGTATTCTGGATCGCTCCTCAGCTTAAAGGTTATCAGCCCGCGCTGCCGCTGCTGTCACTGGCCTTTGTGCTGGTCCTGGCGGGTGAACTGATTGGCCGCGGTGTGTTCTACGGCTTGCATATGACCGTTGGTATGGCTATCGCCAGTTAACGTTGCATTGAGTTATATCAAGCCGGGCCTGAGTGCCCGGCTTTTTCTTTTTTCGATCATGAAATTTTTCGACTGTCGTTTTGTTTTAATTTCGCCCATTAATAAATAAAAACAGACACATAATTAATATCTACAGCAGGCGTGGCATTAGCAGGATAAGTTTTTTAAATCGACAGGGAACATATTGTGCGAGGCGGCTAAATCAGTGGATTGACTTTGGTTTTGCCAGTGGCATGATGCGCACGAAATCTGAACTTCCTCACGGTTTTTAATCCATGACCACCTATACCCGGCCAGTGCTTCTGTTGCTTTGTGGCCTGCTTCTGTTGACCCTGGCGATCGCAGTGTTAAATACGCTCGTCCCGCTATGGCTCGCCCATGAAAACTTACCGACCTGGCAGGTGGGTATGGTCAGCTCGTCCTTTTTTACCGGGAACCTGCTGGGTACGCTAATGACCGGGAGCCTGATTAAGCGCTTTGGCTTTAATCGCAGCTATTATCTGGCTTCGCTGATTTTCGCCGCCGGGTGTGCCGGGCTGGGCCTGATGGTCGGCTTCTGGAGCTGGATGGCATGGCGCTTTATCGCAGGCGTAGGCTGCGCGATGATTTGGGTGGTGGTTGAAAGCGCGCTGATGTGCAGCGGCACCTCCCGCAACCGCGGACGCCTGCTGGCGGCCTATATGATGGTTTACTACGTCGGCACCGTGCTGGGGCAACTGATGGTCAGCAAGCTGCCAACCGATCTGATGAGCGTTCTGCCGTGGGTAACGGGCATGGTGCTCGCCGCGATCCTGCCGCTGCTCTTCACGCGCATTGTGAACCAGAACAGCGAGCATCAGGAAGCGACCCACGTCTGGCCGATGCTCAGACTCCGTCAGGCGCGCCTGGGCGTTAACGGCTGCATTATCTCGGGGATTGTACTGGGCTCGCTCTACGGCCTGATGCCGCTCTATCTGAATCATCAGGGCGTCAGCGATTCCGGAATTGGTTTCTGGATGGCGGTCATGGTGAGTGCGGGGATCGTCGGGCAGTGGCCGATTGGCCGTCTGGCGGACCGCTTCGGTCGTCTGCTGGTGCTGCGCGTGCAGGTCTTTGTGGTCATTATGGGATGCCTTGCCATGCTCAGCAACGCCGCGATGGCGCCTGCGCTGTTTATTCTCGGGGCGGCCGGCTTTACGCTCTATCCGGTCGCGATGGCCTGGGCCTGTGAGAAAGTTGAACATCACCAGCTGGTGGCAATGAACCAGGCGCTGTTACTGAGCTATACCATCGGCAGCTTATTAGGGCCGACGTTTACCGCGATGCTGATGCAGAATTACTCTGATAACTTATTGTTTATCATGATCGCCAGCGTATCGTTTATTTATCTCTTAATGCTGCTGCGCAAAGTGGGAGAACACCCAACGCCTGTGGCTCATGCCTGATTAATTAAAAGCCTGTCGATGACAGGCTTTTTTGTCCCTGTCACAACTAAGAGTTTTACTTATTGTTTGTTTATTGCGCCAGGCGATAATTCATGTGAGTCCTACCACTATAAGGCAGCAATCATGTCTATTCGTCGTTTTTCCACTACCGCACTTGCCGTAGTGTTGTCTTTAACGTTTGCAACGGCTCCGGTCATGGCTAATCCTGGAAACGGGAATGGCGGTGGTCACGGAAACGGTGGCGGGCAAGGTAATGGCGGTAATCATGGTAACGGAAATTCTGGTAACCATGGCAATAAGCAAAATAACGGTCAGGATAACCCTGGAAAATCGGATAAAAGCTTTAAAAGCAGTAAAGATGTCGGTAACGATGTCGACGCTCGCGTGAGCTTCGATCATGCCCGCCATCTGGCGCTGAATTATGGCCTAACGGGCTATGACTCTCTGCCTCCGGGTATCGCGAAAAACCTGGCGCGCGGTAAGCCGTTGCCTCCGGGCATTGCGAAGAAAACCGTGCCGGCCTCAATGCTGGGTCAGCTTCCTTCCTACCCTGGCTATGAATGGCGCGTGGTCGGAGACGACCTGGTCTTAATTGCGCTGAGTACAGCCATTGTGACGTCCGTTATTAACGGCGTCTTTAAATAGAATATAAAAAGGCCCGGTTTTCACCGGGCTTTTCTTTAATACATCACCTTGTGGCCGTACTGTTCAAGAATACCTTTGACGCGTTCCATCGTCTCTTTTTTTGGCGGCTTCACGCCATCAAGTTTGTACTCTTCGCCCATCGCCACCCATTTATGTTTACCCAGCTCGTGATAGGGCAGAAGCTCGATTTTCTCGACGTTGCCCATGTCGCGGGTAAATTCCCCCAGGCGGTGCGCGGAGTCGTCATCATCTGACCAGCCGGGAACCACCACGTAGCGGATCCAGGTTTTGATGCCTTTATCGGCAATGTATTTGGCAAATTCCAGCGTGCGGTGGTTTGAGACGCCAACCAGGTTCTGGTGGATCTCATCGTTCATCTGTTTAAGATCGAGCATCACCAGATCGGTCACTTCAAGCAGCTCGTCGATAACCGGATCGTAGCGGCGCACAAAGCCGTTGGTGTCGAGGCAGGTATGAATGCCTTCTTTATGGCAGGCGCGGAACCAGTCGCGGACAAATTCGGCCTGCAGAATGGCTTCACCGCCGGATGCGGTGACGCCGCCGCCGGACGCGTTCATAAAGTGGCGGTAGGTCACCACCTCTTTCATCAAGTCTTCAACGGTCACTTCTTTACCGCCGTGCGTATCCCAGGTGTCACGGTTATGGCAGTACAGGCAGCGCATCAGGCAGCCCTGGAAAAAGGTGATGAAACGGATACCCGGGCCATCGACGGTGCCACAGGATTCAAAGGAGTGAATGCGACCAATAATTGACATTGCGGTGATATCTCCAGCATCGGCCCGTCCGGGGCCTGAGTATGCACAGCTCAAAGCCGGCTGTGTTGAAGTCTGTTTTGGCTGATATCCATAGAGTATAGATAGCGGACAAAAGAGACTGAGGTGGAGAGGGTGCTAAAAAGGCCCCACTGACGTGGAGCCTTTATTGTACGCTTTTTAACGCGTGATTTCAGTCAATTCCAGTTACATGGACTGAGTGAAAGTACGGGTGATAACGTCCTGCTGCTGTTCTTTAGTCAGGGAGTTAAAACGTACTGCGTAGCCAGATACGCGGATGGTCAGCTGAGGATATTTCTCAGGGTGTTCCATCGCGTCGAGCAGCATTTCACGGTTCATGACGTTCACGTTCAGGTGCTGACCACCTTCGATGGACGCTTCGTGGTGGAAGTAACCATCCATCAGACCCGCGAGGTTAGTTTTACGCACTTCGTCGTCTTTACCCAGCGCGTTTGGCACGATAGAGAAGGTATAAGAGATACCATCTTTCGCGTAAGCAAACGGCAGTTTAGCAACGGAGGTCAGAGAGGCAACCGCACCTTTCTGGTCACGACCGTGCATTGGGTTAGCACCTGGGCCAAATGGCGCGCCAGCACGACGACCGTCTGGGGTGTTACCGGTTTTCTTACCATACACAACGTTAGAGGTGATGGTCAGAACAGACTGAGTCGGGATAGCGTTACGGTAAGTAGTCAGTTTCTGAATTTTCTTCATGAAACGTTCTACCAGGTCAACCGCCATGTCATCAACGCGAGAGTCGTTGTTACCAAACTGCGGATACTCACCTTCGATTTCGAAGTCTACAGCCAGGCCGTCTTCGTCACGAATTGGTTTAACTTTCGCATATTTGATTGCAGACAGGGAGTCAGCAGCAACGGACAGACCAGCGATACCACACGCCATGGTGCGGATAACGTCACGGTCGTGCAGCGCCATCAGAGAGGCTTCGTAGCTGTACTTGTCGTGCATGTAGTGGATTACGTTCAGCGCAGTGACATACTGTTTAGCCAGCCAGTCCATGAAGTGATCCATACGTTCCATCACTTCGTCGAAGTTCAGAACGTCGCCTTTGATCGGCTCAGACTTAGGACCAACCTGCATTTTCAGTTTTTCATCAACGCCGCCGTTGATTGCGTACAGCATGGTTTTCGCCAGGTTTGCACGCGCACCGAAGAACTGCATTTGTTTACCAACAACCATTGGGCTTACGCAGCAAGCGATAGCGTAATCGTCGTTGTTGAAGTCCGGACGCATCAGGTCATCGTTCTCGTACTGCAGAGAAGAGGTATCGATGGACACTTTAGCGGCGAATTTCTTGAAGTTCAGAGGCAGTTTTTCAGACCACAGAACGGTGATGTTCGGCTCCGGAGAAGGACCCATGGTGTAAAGGGTGTTCAGGAAGCGGAAGCTGTTTTTGGTTACCAGAGTACGGCCGTCAACGCCCATACCACCGATTGATTCTGTTGCCCAGATTGGGTCACCAGAGAACAGCTCATCGTATTCAGGAGTACGCAGGAAGCGAACCATACGCAGTTTCATGACCAGGTGGTCAATCATTTCCTGAGCGTCTTGCTCGGTGATTTTGCCTGCTTTGATGTCGCGTTCGATGTACGCATCCAGGAAGGTGGATACGCGACCGAAGGACATTGCTGCACCGTTCTGAGACTTAACAGCGGCCAGGTAGCCGAAGTAGGTCCACTGGATAGCTTCCTGAGCGTTGGTAGCCGGACCAGAGATATCGCAGCCATATTTTGCTGCCATCTCTTTGATCTGACCCAGCGCGCGGTGCTGTTCAGCGATTTCTTCACGCAGACGGATAGTCGCTTCCAGGTTTACGCCGTTTTCCAGATCGGACTGCAGGGAAACAAACTGCGCGTACTTGTCTTTCATCAGGAAGTCGATACCGTACAGCGCAACGCGACGGTAGTCACCGATGATACGGCCACGGCCATACGCATCTGGCAGACCAGTCAGAACGCCAGATTTACGGCAGTTCAGAATGTCTTTGGTGTAAACATCGAATACGCCCTGGTTGTGGGTTTTGCGGTATTCGGTGAAGATTTTTTTCAGCATTGGGTCCAGCTCGCGGTTATACGCTTTGCAGGAACCTTCAACCATTTTGATACCACCGAACGGGATGATTGCGCGTTTCAGTGGTGCTTCAGTCTGCAGACCAACGATTTTCTCAAGGGCTTTGTTGATGTAGCCAGCATCGTGAGAAGTGATGGTGGAAGCAACGGAGGTGTCAAAATCAACTGGCGCGTGAGTGCGGTTTTCCAGTTTAACGCCTTCCATTACGCTGTCCCACAGCTTGGTGGTCGCGTCAGTTGCGCCAGCCAGGAAGGATTCGTCACCTTCATACGGGGTATAGTTTTTCTGAATGAAGTCACGTACGTTTACTTCATTCTGCCAGTCACCTTTCGCAAAACCTTCCCAGGCTGTGGCTAACTTTTCATTAAGCTCGGACATGTAACACCTACCTTCTTAAGTGGATTTTTTATTTACTGCCTGAGAAAACCATCAATGATGATCGTCGCCACGCAGGTAAATGACCCAGTATGTCAACCCAACTAACAGACCCCCACCGATAATGTTCCCGATAGTGACAGGGATCAGGTTATCAGTAATGAAATTCATAATAGTCAGGTGAGAGAAACTTTCCGGGGATGAACCAACTGCGGTCCAGAACTCCGGGCTTGCAAAGTCGCGGATGACAATGCCCATTGGGATCATGAACATATTCGCGATACTGTGCTCAAAGCCGCTGGCAACAAACATCGCAACCGGCAGAACCATAATTAAGGCTTTGTCCATCAGGCTACGACCCGAGTAGCTCATCCATACAGCCAGGCAGACCATCAGGTTAGCGAGGATGCCGAGAGCAACGGCTTCGATAAATGTGTGGTGCATTTTGTGGTCGGCGGTTTGCAGGACGTTAAGGCCCCAGCCACCGTTGGCGGTCATGTACTCGCCAGAAAGCCACATCAACAAAACAAAGAGCAGACAGCCAACCAGGTTACCCACGTAGACGTTAAGCCAGTTGCGTGCCAGCTGACCCCAGGTAATTCTTCCGCTGGCCTTTGCCACGACAATCAGCACCGTTGAGGTGAAGAGGTCGGCGCCGCAGATGACGCAGAGAATCAGACCCAGTGAGAAGCAAATGCCGCCAATCAGTTTGGCCATGCCGAAAGGCATTCCGGCAGTACCGGTGGTGGCGGTGATGTAGAAGACGAAAGCGATAGAGATGAACACACCAGCCGTGATCGCCAGATAGAACGTCTTCATCGGGTGTTTCGTTGCTTTATAGACACCCGCTTCTTCGGCAACTTTGGCCATCGCAGCAGGGAGTAAAAGATCAAAAGGGTTGTCAGCTTTCACACTAACTCTCTCTTTATTAAGTCGGCGACGAGATACTAACAAAGCATTATAGAAGAGAAATTGATATAGATCATATCTCGCCTGGCTTATAGGCCCGCAGTGTGTATGGTTTTACAGCAAATGCGGAGTAAGTATTTGATTATCCGTATAAAAATAAATTTTAAAAGTTATGAAAAGAGTTGAATTTTTTCGTTCAGCCACCTCTGACACAGTTAATTAATATGGAGTATTTACCATAAAAAGTAACAGTAAAGCCCAGGTAAATATTATTATATTTACCCATGTTTAACTTTATTATTACAATCAACAGTCATTGCCGAAGAAAATAAAAAACGGGGCAATGAAATTGCCCCGTAATATAGCCCAGACGATTGAATACGCCTACAGCTGGTAATGTTATGTGCGCTTATTTTGACCAGTAAGCGGCTTTTGCTTTCTGCAGTTTTTCGTAGGCCTTCAGCAGCGACTGATGCGCCGGGAAGGCTTTCAGATCGCTATCAACAGCCTGCAGGCCATAGAACGGCTCTTCGCCGCTCAGGGCTGCACTGGCTGCTTCTACGGCCTCAGCTCCGTACATCCGCACGAAAGCATTCAGGTATTGCAGCGGCTCGCGATCCTCTTCCTGGGCCAGCAGCAGCAGGGTTTGCAGGCAGCGGTAATAATTGGTGCGCTCGGCAGAGAAGACCGACTGGTTGAATTCCATGGTCCACTCGGTCCAGGCCAGGGCCTGATCCAAATCGCCACCCGCCAGGGCCAGCATCGCTTTCAGCTCACCGATGCGCAGGGTATACCAGCCGTTGTCTTTACCGGTCGCCAGGCCCAGCAGTTCGCGTACGCGGGTAAAGTCATCGTGGCCTTCTTCGTCCAGCTGGGCGATCAGGTTCAGATAATCTTCTTTCTCCCACTCGCTGCCCGGCAGAGCCAGCAGCGTTTCGCGCAGGTGCGCGCCCATGCTGTTATTGGCCAGCCACAGATCTTCAGCCGGGTAGATGTCGGACATGCCCGGAACGATAATGCGGCACGCGTAGACGCCAAGATGTTCGTAGTCGGCAATGTAGACTTCCCGATCTTCCGCGTTGAAGATGGCCATCAGCGTGGCGAACTCTTCTTCCGTGGTCCCGGCAAAGCTCCAGTCCACGAACGGATAGTCGGCGTCCTGCTTGAACATATCCCAGGAAATTAAACCGCTGGAGTCGATGAAATGGGTTTCAAGGTTGGTATGCTCGGCCACTTCTTCATCGTCAAACGTTGGCGGGGTGAAGACGTCGAGATCTTTCAGGCTACGGCCCTGCAGCAGCTCGGTAACGGTACGCTCCAGCGCCACGCCGAAGTCAGGGTGCGCGCCGAATGAGGCGAAGCAGGTACCGTTGGTCGGGTTAAACAGCACGACGCAGATAACCGGATACTTACCGCCCAGCGAGCCGTCATAGGCAAAGATTGGGAAACCTTCGGCTTCCAGCTTGGCGATGGACTCCACTACGCCCGGGTAGCGCGCCAGCACGTCTGCCGGAATTTCAGGCAGGCTGATGGATTCGGCAATAATGCGGTTTTTGATGTGACGCTCGAAGACTTCAGACAGACCCTGCACGCGCGCTTCATTGCGGGTGTTACCGGCGGACATGCCGTTGGATACATACAGGTTGCCGACGATGTTCATCGGGATATAGACGGTCTGCTCGTCAGACTGACGGGTAAAGGGCAGGGCGCAAATACCGCGATCGTCGTTTCCGGACTGCAGATCGATCAGCATGCTGGCGGTCATTTCGCTGTCTGGATCGTAGAAGGCACGCAGGCGCGCGTCGAGAATACCTTCCGGCAGCTCGTCATCTTCGGTCAGCGGGAACCATTTTTCATTTGGATAGTGAACGAACGGGCCGTTAGCGATGGTTTCGCCCAGCCAGAAGTCAGCGAAGAAATAGTTGGTGGACAGACGCTCAAAATACTCACCCAGCGCAGAGGCCAGTGCCGCTTTTTTTGTCGCGCCTTTACCGTTGGTAAAGCACAGGGCACAGTCTTTATCGCGAATATGCACGGACCAGACGTGAGGTACCGGATTGAGCCAGGAGGCTTCTTCGATGTTAAAACCCAGGTCGGTCAGTTTCTGTTGGAAGCGAGCGATGGAATCTTCCAGAGCGGCGTCTTTGCCGGGGATAAACGTTTGAGTCATGGCGTTCACTTTTATCGTACGTAAAGCGCGCAATGATACGGGTTTTGCGTGACGGGTGCTATCTTCGGCGAAAATAAAAGGCTGGGCTATGCTTAGTGGCAGTAACTGACTGTTAAGGCATAGAAAAATGAAAGCATTTGATCTCCAGCGGATGGCGTTTGATAAAGTTCCTCCTGAATTTCTGGGCGAAGTGGCGCTGCGCAGCCTGTATACCTTCGTCCTCGTCTTCCTGTTTCTTAAAATCACCGGCCGCCGAGGCGTGCGGCAGATGTCGCTCTTTGAGGTGTTGATCATCCTGACGCTGGGCTCGGCGGCGGGTGACGTCGCCTTTTATGACGACGTGCCGATGGTGCCGGTGTTTATCGTTTTTGTCTCACTGGCGCTACTTTACCGTCTTGTCATGTGGCTGATGTCGAAAAGCGAAAAGCTGGAAGATCTGCTTGAAGGGAAGCCGGTCGTGATCGTCGAGGACGGACAGCTGGCCTGGGAAAATGTACAAAGCGCCAATATGACCGAGTTTGAGTTCTTTATGGAGCTTCGCCTGAACAGCGTTGAACAGCTCGGGCAGGTGCGTCTGGCGATCATGGAAACCAACGGGCAGATCAGCGTCTATTACTATTCTGACGACGAGGTGAAGCCGGGACTGTGTATCCTGCCGGATATGCTCATTGAGCGTTTCAGAACCGTACCGGAATCAGGCGAGTATGCTTGCGTAAGATGTAGCCATGTTGTCGCGATGCAGCCGGGGGATCGTCAATTATGCCCCCGCTGTGCAAATCCGGAATGGACGAAGGTTAGCCGGGCCAAACGCATCACCTGACAGCCATTTTGTCGGTTTTGTCCTGGCGAGGCGGCAGATTGTTTTGTGTGACGCGGGGCACATTTCGCGGGTCATAAGTTTTAGACATTGCGGCGCGTGTCACTGAATGATAAAACCGATATCCACAGTTATAACTTATGGCTTTTAGCGTGGTGAGGGGAAATGGCTCAAGTCTTTAATTTCAGTTCAGGTCCGGCAATGTTACCGGCAGACGTGCTTAAACAGGCTCAACAGGAACTCTGTGACTGGAACGGTCTCGGTACGTCGGTGATGGAAATCAGCCACCGTGGTAAAGAGTTTATTCAGGTGGCGGAAGAGGCAGAAAAGGATTTTCGCGATCTGCTGAATATTCCCTCGAACTACAAAGTATTGTTCTGTCACGGCGGTGGACGCGGCCAGTTTGCAGGCGTTCCGCTGAATATTCTCGGTGATAAAACGACGGCTGACTACGTTGACGCAGGTTACTGGGCGGCAAGCGCGGTTAAAGAAGCGCATAAATACTGCACGCCGAATGTTATCGACGCCAAAGTGACCGTTGACGGTCTGCGCGCCGTGAAGCCAATGAGCGAGTGGCAGCTTTCCGATAACGCAGCGTATCTGCACTACTGCCCGAACGAAACCATTGACGGGATTGCCATCGACGAGACGCCAAACTTCGGTAGCGATGTCGTGGTTGCCGCCGACTTCTCCTCCACCATTCTGTCTGCGCCAATTGATGTCAGCCGCTACGGCGTTATCTATGCGGGCGCGCAGAAAAATATCGGCCCGGCCGGTTTGACTATCGTCGTTGTGCGTGAAGACCTGCTGGGTAAAGCACATAAATCCTGTCCTTCGATTCTCGATTACACCGTGCTGAACGATAACGATTCGATGTTCAACACCCCACCAACGTTTGCCTGGTATCTCTCCGGCCTGGTCTTCAAATGGCTGAAGCAAAACGGCGGCGTGGCGCAGATGGACAAGGTCAATCAGCAGAAAGCTGAACTGCTGTATGGCGTGATCGACAAGAGCGATTTCTACCGCAACGATGTGGCGAAAGCGAACCGTTCCCGCATGAACGTGCCGTTCCAGTTGGCGGACAGCAGCCTGGACAAAGTATTCCTGGAAGAGTCCTTCGCGGCAGGTCTGCATGCGCTCAAAGGTCACCGTGTCGTTGGCGGCATGCGTGCCTCCATCTATAACGCGATGCCGCTGGAAGGCGTTAAAGCCCTGACGGATTTCATGATCGACTTCGAACGTCGTCACGGTTAATTTGCTGTTTTTCACCCCCGCAGCGTCCCTGCGGGGTTTTTATTATGTTGAGTTGAGAGTTTAGTTTTCATGGAATCCCTGACGTTACAACCTATCGCGCGGGTAGATGGCACCATTAATCTGCCTGGTTCAAAAAGTGTCTCGAACCGCGCTTTGCTGCTGGCAGCTCTGGCAAACGGCACCACCGTCCTCACAAACCTGCTGGACAGCGATGACGTGCGCCATATGCTCAATGCGCTGAAAGCGTTGGGCGTTCATTACACTCTCTCCGACGATCGTACCCGCTGCGAAGTGACCGGCAACGGCGGCGCGCTGCGTTCGGGCGAAGAGCTTGAGCTGTTTCTGGGCAACGCGGGTACCGCGATGCGCCCGCTGGCGGCGGCCCTGTGCCTGGGGAGCAACAACATCGTGCTGACCGGCGAGCCGCGCATGAAGGAGCGTCCGATTGGTCACCTGGTGGACGCCCTGCGTCAGGGCGGCGCGCAGATTGAGTATCTGGAGCAGGAAAACTATCCGCCACTGCGTCTGCGCGGCGGTTTTACCGGCGGTCACGTCGAGGTTGACGGCAGCGTTTCCAGCCAGTTCCTGACGGCACTGCTGATGACCGCGCCGCTGGCACCGCAGGATACGGTTATCACCATTAAAGGTGAGCTGGTCTCCAAACCGTACATTGATATCACGCTGCACCTGATGAAAACCTTCGGCGTTGAGGTGGAAAATCAGTCTTATCAGCGCTTCGTGGTGCGCGGGGCGCAGCAGTACCAGTCTCCGGGCAACTACCTGGTTGAAGGGGATGCGTCATCCGCGTCTTACTTCCTGGCTGCGGGGGCGATTAAAGGCGGCACGGTAAAAGTGACCGGTATTGGCCGTAACAGCGTGCAGGGCGACATCCGTTTTGCGGACGTGCTGGAAAAAATGGGTGCCATTGTCACCTGGGGCGATGACTTCATCTCCTGTACCCACGGCGAGCTGAACGCCATCGACATGGACATGAACCATATCCCGGATGCGGCGATGACCATTGCCACGGCGGCGCTGTTTGCCAAAGGCACGACCACGCTGCGTAATATCTACAACTGGCGCGTAAAAGAGACGGACCGCCTGTTCGCAATGGCGACAGAGCTGCGAAAAGTCGGTGCCGAGGTGGAAGAGGGCGAAGACTACATTCGCGTGACCCCTCCGGCAAAACTGCAGTTTGCGGAAATCGGCACCTACAACGATCACCGCATGGCGATGTGCTTCTCGCTGGTGGCGCTGTCAGACACGCCTGTCACCATTCTTGATCCGAAATGTACCGCGAAAACCTTCCCGGACTACTTCGAACAGCTGGCACGCATTAGCACGCTGGCCTGATAACGCCTTGCCGCATCGCCCGATGCGGCATTTGCTTACGCTTCATTACGAACACCTCCGCTCATTTCTTCTACACTCTGCTTCAATCATTCCGTAATTTGCACGCAAAGGTAACAGTTGCGCACGTTGGCGCGTATAATGCGCGGCGTTCATGTAAACGGTATGCCTTATTTAAGGAGAAAAAGATGACGGCAGTTGCCCCGGTAATCACCATTGATGGGCCGAGTGGCGCAGGGAAAGGTACTCTGTGCAAAGCGATGGCGGAAGCATTGCAATGGCATCTTTTAGATTCGGGAGCAATCTATCGCGTGCTGGCGCTGGCCGCGCTGCATCACCATGTGGATGTCGCGTCTGAAGAAGCGCTGGTTCCGCTGGCTGCGCATCTGGATGTGCGTTTCGTATCGACCGATGGCAACCTGGAAGTCATCCTTGAAGGGGAAGACGTGAGCGGCGAAATCCGTACGCAGGAAGTAGCTAATGCGGCCTCTCAGGTCGCGGCGTTCCCGCGCGTTCGCGAGGCGCTGTTACGTCGTCAGCGCGCGTTCCGTGAAGCCCCGGGTCTGATCGCTGACGGACGCGATATGGGAACCGTGGTATTCCCTGATGCACCTGTGAAAATTTTCCTCGACGCCTCTTCGGAAGAACGTGCTCAACGCCGCATGCTTCAGTTGCAGGAAAAGGGGTTTAGTGTTAACTTTGATCGCCTTTTATCCGAGATAAAAGAGCGCGATGACCGCGATCGTAACCGCGCCGTCGCCCCACTTGTTCCTGCAGAAGATGCATTAGTTCTGGATTCAACCAGTTTAACTATTGAGCAAGTGATTGAAAAAGCGCTACAATATGCGCGCCAAAAACTGGCACTCGCGTAATCGCGACCGATTTAGCAGTACCCCCGCTGCAAGGGATTGACGGCGGGTATGTGAAACAACCCCATCCGGCACGGAGCCAGGTGGACGTTAATATTAACCTGAAGATTAAACATGACTGAATCTTTTGCTCAACTGTTTGAAGAATCCTTAAAAGAAATCGAAACCCGCCCGGGTTCCATCGTTCGCGGTGTTGTTGTTGCTATCGACAAAGACGTAGTACTGGTTGACGCCGGTCTGAAATCTGAGTCCGCCATTCCGGCAGAGCAGTTCAAAAACGCCCAGGGCGAGCTGGAAATCCAGGTTGGTGACGAAGTTGACGTTGCTCTGGACGCAGTAGAAGACGGCTTCGGTGAAACCCTGCTTTCTCGTGAGAAAGCTAAACGTCACGAAGCATGGATCACGCTGGAAAAAGCTTACGAAGAAGCTGAAACTGTGGTCGGTGTTATCAACGGCAAAGTTAAAGGTGGCTTCACTGTTGAGCTGAATGGTATTCGTGCGTTCCTGCCAGGTTCTCTGGTAGACGTTCGTCCAGTTCGTGACACTCTGCACCTGGAAGGCAAAGAGCTTGAGTTCAAAGTAATCAAGCTGGACCAGAAGCGTAACAACGTTGTTGTATCCCGTCGTGCCGTTATCGAATCCGAAAACAGCGCAGAACGCGATCAGCTGCTGGAAAACCTGCAGGAAGGCATGGAAGTCAAAGGTATCGTTAAGAACCTCACTGACTACGGCGCATTCGTTGACCTGGGCGGCGTTGATGGCCTGCTGCACATCACCGACATGGCATGGAAACGCGTTAAGCACCCAAGCGAAATCGTGAACGTGGGCGACGAAATCACTGTTAAAGTGCTGAAGTTCGACCGCGAGCGTACTCGTGTATCCCTTGGCCTGAAACAGCTGGGCGAAGATCCATGGGTAGCTATCGCTAAGCGTTACCCAGAAGGTACTAAACTGACTGGTCGCGTAACCAACCTGACTGACTACGGCTGCTTCGTTGAAATCGAAGAAGGCGTTGAAGGTCTGGTACACGTTTCCGAAATGGACTGGACCAACAAAAACATCCACCCATCCAAAGTTGTTAACGTTGGTGATGTAGTGGAAGTGATGGTTCTGGATATCGACGAAGAACGTCGTCGTATCTCCCTGGGCCTGAAACAGTGCAAAAACAACCCATGGCAGCAGTTCGCGGAAACCCACAACAAGGGTGACCGTGTTGAAGGTAAAATCAAGTCTATCACTGACTTCGGTATCTTCATCGGCCTGGACGGCGGCATCGATGGCCTGGTTCACCTGTCTGACATCTCCTGGAACGTTGCAGGCGAAGAAGCAGTTCGTGAATACAAAAAAGGCGACGAAATCGCTGCAGTTGTTCTGCAGGTTGACGCAGAGCGTGAGCGTATCTCCCTGGGCGTTAAACAGCTCGCAGAAGATCCGTTCAACAACTGGGTTGCACTGAACAAGAAAGGCGCAATCGTAAACGGTAAAGTGACTGCAGTTGACGCTAAAGGCGCAACCGTAGAACTGGCTGACGGCGTTGAAGGTTACCTGCGCGCTTCTGAAGCTTCACGTGACCGCGTTGAAGATGCCACTCTGGTTCTGAACGTAGGCGACGACGTTGAAGCTAAGTTCACCGGTGTTGACCGTAAGAACCGTGCAATCAGCCTGTCTGTTCGTGCTAAAGACGAAGCTGATGAGAAAGATGCAATCGCAACTGTTAACAAACAGGAAGATGCAAACTTCTCTAACAACGCAATGGCTGAAGCTTTCAAAGCAGCTAAAGGCGAGTAATATCAGGTTCTCAGTATCATTTGCGCTGTAACGCATTTACAGCGTGAAGGATGAGGAGCAAACTTGACAGATTGCAGGATTCGTCCTGTAATCAATAACAAAGGGCGGCTACGGCCGCCCTTGTTTAATGAGCTGTTCAGCTAATTGGTTTGAAAGGAACCGGAGGAATCATGACCAAGTCAGAATTGATTGAAAGACTTGCCAGTCAGCAACCGCATATCCCTGCCAAGGCAGTGGAAGATGCCGTAAAAGAGATGCTGGAGCATATGGCCTCCACTCTTGCCCAGGGCGAGCGCATTGAAATCCGCGGTTTCGGTAGTTTTTCTCTGCACTATCGTGCTCCACGTACCGGGCGTAACCCGAAAACTGGCGATAAAGTCGAGCTGGAAGGTAAGTACGTTCCACACTTTAAGCCGGGTAAAGAACTGCGCGATCGCGCCAATATTTACGGTAACTGAGTTTAGCCAGTCGGTTAAACTGGGTTCGAAAGAAAGCACCTGCGGGTGCTTTTTTTGTCTCTGTCGCTTTCATTCTGAAGATACCCCGCATTTTCCGTTTCGTTTTCTGCAAACCGATAAAAACAGCACAGCGCGCGCTGTAAAACGCATTCTTACCATCTGACAATTCCTTCTACCTGATTACATACTGCCCCTCTGAAACAGGGAGGTAGCAATGGGAATTCCCGCGCTTAGTATCTGCGCCATTCTGGCGATAGCCCCGTTACTCTGGTTACCTGAACTGCCATCACGTCATACCGTGTGGATAATGATTGTTGGCGGGATCGTGCTGGCCGCACGGCGAAACGTACGACTGAAGTATGCGGGTATCACGCTGTTATTTTGCGTGTGGGGTATTTTGGCTGCGAAGGAGAGCGTCTGGTCGATGCAGCATTTAACCACGGGGGCCGTGCAGGCTGAGGTAGCGATCACCGCCACAGATGGCGCAACGCAGCATCAGGGAAACATTCTTAGCGTTGATGGCAAGCGCTGGTGGGCCTCTACCGGCATAACGCTGTATGGCAATTATCTGCCACAGAAAGCGTGTGCCGGTCAGCGCTGGACCATGACGCTCAGGCTCAGGCCTGCCCACGGCGAGCTGAACGACGGCGGTTATGATTCTCAGCGCAGCGCTTTTGCCCGCCACCAAACGCTGAGCGGGCGTTTCACCCGTGCGGAACTCGTTGATGGACGCTGCAGCCTGCGAGCGCAATATCTCATGTCACTGCAAAACCGCCTTTCTGCTTACCGATGGGGGGCGGTTATCCTCGGACTGGGAATGGGTGAACGTCTGGATATGCCCCGGGAAATACAAGACCTGATGCGCGAAACCGGGACGCTGCATCTGATGGCGATTTCGGGACTGCATATCGCGCTGGCGGCATCCCTCGCCTGGTTACTCGGACGTGGGCTACAGTTTTTATTACCCAGCCACCGGATCCACTGGCAAATGCCTCTTCTGGCCGGGTTATGCTTTGCCGCTTTCTACGGCTGGCTTACCGGTCTTCAACCGCCTGCGCTACGAACGGTCATCGCGCTTGCTGTGCTTGCAATGTTGCGGATCGCTGCCCGTCAGTGGTCTCCCTGGCAGGTGTGGGTCTGCTGTATCGCGGCGATCCTGATAAGCGATCCCTTAGCCATACTCTCGCAGAGTCTGCTCTTATCTGCATTTGCCGTCGCCGCGCTGATTTTCTGGTTTCAGTGGCTGCCTCTTCCTGGCTGGCGCAGGGCACGACATCTACGGCCGCTGCTGAACCTGATCTATCTGCAGGTGGGCATGCTGATGCTGATGATGCCGTTACAGGTTCTGATTTTCCACGGCTTCAGCATTTCTTCTCTGGTCGCGAATCTCTTTGCCGTTCCCCTGGTGACGTTTGTCTCCGTGCCGCTGATTCTGCTCGGTATGCTGCTTCATCTGTTGCCGTTGGCGGCACCTGAAAGCGTTGTCTGGTTCGCAGCCGATAAATCACTTGCGGGGCTGTTCTGGCTCCTCATGCGCCTGCCTGACGGCTGGCAAAATGTCGACCAACGCTGGCAGTACATGACATTACTGCCCTGGCTTATCATCATTGGCTGGCGCTTTCGTGCCTGGAAAACCCTTCCAGCCGTTTGTCTTGCAGGAAGTGCCTTACTGACATTTCCTCTGTGGCGAACGGAAAAAAGCGAGAGCTGGACGCTGCATATGCTGGATGTGGGTCAGGGGCTGGCGATGGTCATTGAACGGCAGGGGAAAGCCATTCTCTATGATACCGGGCTCGCCTGGCCGGGCGGGGATAGCGCGCAGCGGTTGATTATCCCGTGGCTTCGCTGGCATCACCTGCGGCCTGAAGGCGTTATTCTCAGTCATGAGCACCTCGACCATGCGGGAGGACTCGCATCGTTGCAAAAAGCGTGGCCTGACGCGTGGGTAAGAAGCCCATTGCGCCAGGCGGGGCATCGCCCCTGTTTTCGCGGGCAGAGATGGAAATGGCAGGGACTCTCCTTCACCGTCCATTGGCCCCCCGAAAATTACCCGGCGCAGGGAAACAACCATTCCTGCGTGGTCAAGGTGGACGACGGTGAGCAGAGCGTTCTGCTAACGGGGGACATTGAAGCGCAAGCGGAACAGGCTATGCTTAGCCATTACTGGCGTTATCTGACGTCTACGCTTATACAGGTGCCCCATCATGGCAGCAATACTTCGTCGTCATTGCCGCTGGTACAGCGGGTGGAAGGTCAGATCGCCCTGGATTCAGCGGCCCGCTATAACGCATGGCGATTCCCGTCGGCAAAAGTTGTTCGACGTTATCGAAAAGAGGGGTATATCTGGCACGATACCCCTCATTCTGGACAAATATCGGTGACATTCTCGCAACATCACTGGCAAATCCGGCGCTTGCGAGAGCAATTTTTACCCGTTTGGTATCATCAGTGGTTTGGCGAGCCCGTCGATAACGGGTAGAATATGCGGCTATTTCAACGAATGCTGGTTTTTTGAATGCATAACGACAAAGATCTCTCCACGTGGCAAACCTTCCGCCGACTCTGGCCGATGATTGCGCCCTTTAAAACAGGCCTGATCGTGGCGGGAGTAGCGTTAATCCTCAACGCAGCCAGCGATACTTTTATGCTATCGCTTCTCAAACCGTTACTGGACGACGGTTTTGGTAAAACGGATCGCTCAGTGTTGCTATGGATGCCTCTGGTGGTTATCGGACTGATGATCTTACGCGGCATCACCAGCTATATCTCCAGCTACTGTATTTCCTGGGTATCAGGGAAAGTGGTGATGACCATGCGCCGTCGCCTGTTCAGCCACATGATGGGCATGCCGGTCTCGTTCTTTGACAAGCAGTCTACCGGGACGCTGCTGTCCCGTATTACCTACGACTCAGAGCAGGTTGCCTCCTCGTCCTCAAGCGCGCTGATCACCGTTGTGCGTGAGGGCGCGTCAATCATCGGCCTGTTCGCGATGATGTTCTATTACAGCTGGCAGCTGTCGATCATCCTTATCGTTCTGGCACCGATAGTTTCTATTGCTATCCGCGTCGTCTCAAAGCGCTTCCGCAATATCAGTAAGAATATGCAGAACACGATGGGGCAGGTGACGACCAGCGCGGAACAGATGCTGAAAGGGCATAAAGAAGTTCTGATTTTTGGCGGTCAGGACGTCGAAACCAAACGCTTTGATAAAGTCAGCAATAAAATGCGTCTGCAGGGGATGAAAATGGTCTCGGCCTCTTCCATCTCTGACCCGATTATTCAGCTGATTGCGTCACTGGCGCTGGCATTCGTCCTCTATGCGGCAAGTTTCCCTAGCGTGATGGAGACGCTGACGGCGGGTACCATCACCGTGGTCTTCTCCTCAATGATCGCCCTGATGCGTCCGCTGAAATCCCTGACGAACGTGAACGCCCAGTTCCAGCGCGGGATGGCCGCCTGTCAGACGCTGTTCAGCATTCTGGATTCCGAACAGGAAAAAGATGAAGGTACTCGCGAGATTGAGCGCGCCCGTGGTGACGTTGAATTCCGCAATGTCACTTTCGCCTATCCTGGACGTGAAACGCCGGCGCTGCGTAATATCAACCTGTCCATTCCGGCGGGTAAAACCGTGGCGCTGGTGGGCCGTTCCGGCTCGGGTAAATCGACCATTGCCAGCCTGATCACCCGTTTCTACGATATTAACGAAGGTGAGATCCTCCTGGACGGTCATGACCTGCGGGAATATACCCTGCAGTCGCTGCGTAACCAGGTGGCGCTGGTTTCCCAGAACGTGCACCTGTTCAACGATACTGTGGCAAACAACATTGCGTATGCGCGCACGGATGAATACAGCCGTGAGCAGATTGAGAATGCCGCGCGTATGGCCTACGCAATGGACTTTATCAACAAGATGGATAACGGTCTGGATACGATAATCGGTGAGAACGGGGTGCTGCTCTCCGGCGGTCAGCGTCAGCGTATCGCCATTGCGCGTGCGCTGCTGCGCGATAGCCCAATTCTGATTCTGGACGAAGCGACCTCCGCGCTGGATACGGAATCTGAACGCGCTATTCAGTCTGCCCTGGATGAGCTGCAAAAGAACCGTACCTCGCTGGTGATTGCGCACCGTCTGTCGACTATCGAGCAGGCTGACGAAATCGTCGTGGTTGAGGACGGTATCATTGTTGAACGCGGAAGCCATGCTGATTTGCTGGAACACCGCGGCGTTTACGCCCAGCTTCATAAGATGCAGTTTGGCGAATGATTGCACGCATCTGGTCCGGTGAATCCCCGCTGTGGCTCCTGCTTTTGCCGCTCTCCTGGCTCTACGGCCTGGTGAGCGGCATTATCCGTCTGCTTTACCGTCTGGGGCTGAAGCGCGCCTGGCGCGCGCCGGTTCCGGTTGTGGTGGTCGGTAATCTTACGGCGGGCGGCAACGGTAAAACGCCGGTAGTGATCTGGCTGGTGGAGCAATTGCAAAAACGCGGTATCCGCCCGGGGGTGGTATCGCGCGGATATGGTGGTAAAGCGGCGCGTTATCCGCTGCTGCTGACGGCGGAAACCACGACTGCCGAAGCGGGTGATGAGCCGGTATTGATTTTCCAGCGCACCGGCACGCCGGTTGCGGTCTCCCCGGTGCGCAGCGACGCCGTTCAGGCACTGCTTGCCGAACACGCGGTACAAATTATTATCACTGACGATGGCCTGCAGCATTACGCCCTGGCGCGTGATAAAGAGATTGTGGTCATCGACGGGGTTCGCCGCTTCGGTAACGGCTGGTGGCTGCCGGCCGGCCCTATGCGCGAACGCGCTTCGCGTCTTAAGTCCGTTGATGCGGTGATTGTGAACGGCGGTGAGGCAAAAGCGGGTGAAATCCCGATGTACCTGCAGCCGGGCCTGGCGATCAACCTGGTGACGGGTGAACGCCGGTCGGTTGCTGAGTTGCCTTCACCGGTGGCGATGGCGGGGATTGGACATCCGCCGCGCTTCTTCGCGACGCTGGAACAGTGCGGTGCCCGGCTGGAAAAACGCGTTCCGCTGGCCGACCACCAGGCGCTGGTGGAAGGGCAGGTCGACGCCCTGACCGTACCCGGGCAGTCGCTGATCATGACCGAAAAAGATGCGGTGAAATGCCGTGCCTTCGCGAAAGAAAACTGGTGGTATCTGCCGGTTGACGCTGAACTCAGCGGCGAGCAGCCGGAACGTTTGCTCAAGGAACTGATTGCGTTGGTGAAATAAACGCTTACGCGGTTCTGGTGGCGCTTTGACTGACAGGATAACGCATGTCTTTACCGCAACTCTCGCTTTCAGCCGCACGTCATTTACACCTTACCGCGCAGGGGCTGCTTAAAAAGCCCCGCCGCCGCGCGCAGCCTGCCGATATTCTCTCGACCGTCCAGCGCATGTCGCTGCTTCAAATTGACACCATTAACATTGTGGCCCGTAGCCCTTACCTGGTGCTGTTTAGCCGTCTGGGAAATTATCCTTCGCAGTGGCTGGATGAGGCGCTCAGCAAGGGGGAGTTAATGGAGTACTGGGCGCACGAAGCCTGCTTCCTGCCCCGCAGCGATTTTGCCCTGGTTCGCCACCGTATGCTTGCCCCTCAAAAGATGGGCTGGAAATACCGTCAGGCGTGGATGCTGGAACATGCTGCCGAAATTGAGCAGCTTATCGCGCATATTCAGGAAAACGGTCCCGTACGCTCCGCCGATTTTGAACACCCGCGCAAAGGCACCAGCGGCTGGTGGGAGTGGAAGCCGCATAAACGTCATCTCGAAGGGCTGTTTACCTCTGGCAAAGTCATGGTGATTGAGCGGCGTAATTTTCAGCGCGTCTACGACCTGACGCATCGCGTGATGCCGCACTGGGACGACGAGCGTAACCTGCTTACCCAGGAGGCGGCCGAGGCTATCATGCTCGAAAACAGCGCCCGCAGCCTGGGAATTTTCCGCCCGCAATGGCTGGCTGATTATTATCGCCTTCGCCAGCCCGCGCTGAAACCGCTGCTGGATATCTGGCAACGCGAACAGCGCATCATCCCCGTCACGGTGGAAACGCTGGGCGAAATGTGGCTGCATGCGGATCTCCTCCCGCTACTGCCTCTGGCCCAGGAGGGGAAACTTCAGGCAACCCACAGTGCGGTGTTGTCGCCTTTCGACCCGGTCGTCTGGGACAGAAAACGCGCCGAGCAGCTGTTCGATTTTAGCTACCGGCTGGAATGTTATACCCCAGCGCCAAAGCGCCAGTATGGTTACTTTGTTCTCCCGCTGCTGCATAAGGGGCAACTGGTCGGGCGTATGGACGCCAAAATGCACCGCAAGACCGGCACGCTTGAAATCATTGCGCTTTATCTGGAAGAGGGCGTCAGGGTGACGGCGAGCCTGGAAAAAGGGTTAACGTCCGCCATTAGCGAATTCGCGCGCTGGCAGGGTGCCCGCGACGTGACGCTGGGCCGGGTGCCCGACGGACTGTTTACATCCTGTCGAAGTGGCTGGGAAACAGGCACTCCCTGAAAAGGGAATGTGTTAAGCTTTAGCGATTACCCATACGGAGGAACTATGGATCACCGTTTACTTGAAATTATTGCCTGCCCGGTTTGCAACGGCAAACTCTACTACAGCCAGGACAAACAGGAGCTGATTTGCAAGCTGGACAGCCTGGCTTTCCCGCTGCGTGACGGCATTCCGGTGCTGCTGGAAAATGAAGCTCGTTCCCTGGTGGCAGAAGAGAGCAAACCATGAGTTTTGTTGTCATTATTCCTGCGCGTTATGCCTCAACGCGTCTTCCGGGTAAACCGCTGGTGGATATCAACGGCAAGCCGATGATTGTGCATGTCCTTGAGCGTGCGCGTGAATCCGGTGCCGATCGCGTGATTGTTGCTACCGATCATCCTGACGTTGCCCGTGCGGTTGAGGCGGCTGGCGGTGAGGTGTGCATGACCCGCGCCGATCACCAGTCCGGCACCGAGCGTCTGGCGGAAGTGGTTGAAAAATGTGGCTTCAGTGATGATACGGTCATCGTTAACGTGCAGGGCGACGAGCCGATGATCCCGGCGGTGATTATCCGTCAGGTGGCAGAAAACCTGGCTCAGCGTCAGGTCGGTATGGCGACGCTCGCGGTACCCATTCACCACGCTGAAGAGGCATTCAATCCCAATGCGGTGAAGGTGGTCATGGATGCCGAAGGCTATGCGCTCTATTTCTCACGCGCCACGATCCCGTGGGATCGCGATCGCTTTGCGCTCTCTAAAGAGACAATCGGTGATACTTTCCTGCGTCATATCGGGATCTACGGCTATCGCGCCGGTTTTATTCGTCGATATGTTACCTGGGCGCCGAGTCCGCTGGAGCATATCGAAATGCTGGAGCAGCTTCGCGTGCTCTGGTACGGCGAAAAAATTCACGTTGCCGTTGCCAGCGAAGTGCCTGGAACGGGCGTTGATACGCCGGAAGATCTTGAGCGCGTTCGCGCCGAGTTGCGCTAATATCGCCTGCATCCCTCCTGTCGGAGGGATGTTCTCTCCCTCGATAATTCCTCTTTCTTTTTCCTAATTGTTCTCTTCCGGGTGACATCTCCCTTCAGGACGCTCATTATAAAAGCAGTAGTCTTAATGGGGGTAATCTCATATGGAACAGCTGCGTGCCGAACTTAGCCATCTGCTGGGTGAGAAATTAAGCCGGGTCGAATGCGTGAGTGAAAAGGCCGATACCGCGCTTTGGTCGTTGTATGACAGTCAGGGCAACCCAATGCCGCTGATGGCCAGAAGTTTCACCTCGCCGGGCGTTGCCAGGCAGCTGGCATGGAAAATGTCGATGCTGGCGCGGGAGGGAACCGTCCGTATGCCGACGGTGTACGGCGTGATGACCCACGAGGAACACCCCGGCCCGGACGTGCTGCTGATTGAGCGTTTACGCGGCGTGCCCGTTGAAGCGCCCGCGCGCACGCCGGAACGCTGGGAGCAGTTAAAAGACCAGATTGTCGAGGCGCTACTGGCCTGGCACCGTCAGGATAGCCGCGGGCTTGTCGGTCCGGTCGACAGCACTCAGGAAAACCTGTGGCCGCTGTGGTATCGCCAGCGGGTGGAAGTGCTGTGGGGAACGCTTAACCAGTTCAGCAATACCGGTTTAACCATGCAGGACAAACGTATTCTGTTTCGCACCCGCGAGTGCTTACCGGCGCTATTCGACGGTTTTAATGACAACTGCGTGCTGATTCACGGTAATTTCACCCTGCGCAGCATGCTCAAGGACTCCCGCAGCGATCAGCTTCTGGCGATGCTTGGGCCGGGGATCATGCTCTGGGCTCCGCGCGAATACGAGCTGTTCAGGCTCAGCGACAGCGGGGCGGCGGAAGGTCTACTGTGGCACTACCTTCAACGCGCACCCGTTGCAGAAGCGTTTCTCTGGCGGCGCTGGCTTTACCTGCTCTGGGACGAAGTCGCGCAGTTGGTTAACACCGGACGTTTTAATCGCGCAAATTTCGACCTGGCAACAAAATCACTCCTGCCCTGGCTCGCCTGACGATCCTTTCAGCCACTGCCAGAGGCGCCCGAGCGTCTCATAACCGACGCGATCGCTATGCATCAGCCAGGCCGGGGATGGGATCGCCCGTTCCCACGGGTTAAGCGGCGCGTCGATGGCCATCTGGTTTGCCGGTGCGGGCAGCGGGTGCAGGCCTTGCTTCTGGAAGAAAATCATCGCGCGGGGCAGGTGTGAGGCGGAGGTCACCAGTAAGAACGGGACATCGCCAATTGCCTGCTTCACTGCGGCAGCCTCTTCTTCGGTGTCTTTTGGGCTGTCCAGGGTGATAATCGAGGAACGCGGCACGCCGAGGGATTCTGCGACCCTGGCGCCCGCTTCAGCCGTACTCACCGGGTTCGTTTTGGCTGCCGCGCCGGTGAAGATCATTTTTGATCCCGGGTTCGCCAGCCAGAGGCGAATGCCTTCGTTTAGCCGTGGCAGGCTGTTGTTGATCAGGTTTGAACTGGGCGCCCAGTCAGGATCCCAGGTATATCCGCCGCCCAGCACCACGATGTACGCCACTTTCTGATTTCCCTGCCATGTTGGGTACGTGTTTTCGATGGGGCGTAACAGACCATCCGCGACCGGCTGCAGGCTCAACAGCAGCAGGACAAACCAGCCGAGCGAGATAAGCGTTTTGCCACTCTTCTGAAAGCGACTGAACCACACCAGCGCCAGCCCCAGCGCGATGGTGATGAGCAGCAGCGGAAGGGGAAGCATCATCCCTCCAATGTATTTCTTAAGGGTAAAAAGCATCCTTTTTGGTTCCTTTTTTGACCATATAGCAGGTGATTACCCGTGATATTACACCAGAGAGGTTCATTCTCCGCGCGGGTGTGACAAAATAGCGGTTTTGCAGTTAGCGAGTGGAACTTCCCAATGCGGGATCGCAATTTTGATGACATCGCGGAAAAGTTTTCGCGCAACATTTATGGCACCACGAAAGGTCAGCTCCGTCAGACGATCCTCTGGCAGGATCTGGACACCATTCTGGCTACCTTTGGTGGTCAAACGTTGCGCGTGCTGGACGCCGGTGGCGGTGAAGGGCAGACGGCGATAAAAATGGCCGAGCGCGGTCATCACGTCACGCTTTGCGATCTTTCTGCTGAAATGGTCGCCCGCGCGACGCGTGCTGCAGAAGAGAAAGGTGTGAGCGACAACATGCATTTTATACAATGCGCCGCTCAGGACATCGCACAGCATTTGGAAACACAGGTTGATCTGATATTGTTTCATGCGGTGCTGGAGTGGGTTGCCGATCCGCAAAGCGTGTTACAAACCCTGTGGTCTATGTTGCGCCCGGGCGGCACGCTGTCGCTGATGTTCTACAATGCTAACGGCTTCCTGATGCACAACATGGTTGCAGGAAACTTCGACTATGTGCAGGTCGGGATGCCCAAAAAGAAAAAGCGCACGCTTTCCCCGGACTATCCGCGCGATCCACAGCAGGTTTATGGCTGGCTGGAAGCGATTGGCTGGCAGATCGTCGGGAAGACGGGCGTCAGGGTGTTTCATGATTATCTGCGTGAAAAACACAAACAGCGTGACTGTTTTGACACCTTAACAGAATTAGAAACGCGGTATTGCCGTCAGGAGCCTTTTATCAGCCTTGGCCGCTATATTCACGTCACCGCGCACAAGCCGCAGATGCAAGGATAACCTATGAGTGAATTTTCCCAGACAGTCCCCGAACTGGTTGCCTGGGCCAGGAAAAACGATTTCTCCATCTCGCTGCCGGTAGACAGACTCTCTTTCCTGCTGGCGGTTGCCACGCTGAACGGCGAGCGGCTGGACGGTGAAATGAGCGAGGGTGAACTGGTGGATGCGTTCCGCCATGTCAGTGATGCGTTTGAGCAAACCAGCGAAACCATTAGCGTGCGTGCCAACAACGCAATCAACGATATGGTGCGTCAACGTCTGCTGAACCGCTTTACCAGCGAGCAGGCGGAAGGAAACGCCATCTATCGCCTGACGCCGCTGGGCATCGGCATCACCGATTACTATATTCGCCAGCGTGAATTTTCTACGCTGCGTCTTTCCATGCAGCTCTCGATCGTGGCGGGTGAGCTTAAGCGCGCCGCCGACGCGGCGGATGAAAACGGTGACGAATTCCACTGGCACCGTAACGTCTACGCGCCGCTGAAATATTCGGTGGCCGAGATTTTCGACAGTATCGATCTCACCCAGCGCCTGATGGACGAACAGCAGCAGCAGGTGAAAGACGATATCGCCCAGCTGCTTAATAAAGACTGGCGAGCGGCCATCTCCAGCTGTGAACTTCTGCTGTCAGAAACCTCCGGCACGCTGCGTGAGCTCCAGGATACGCTGGAAGCCGCAGGGGACAAGCTGCAGGCTAACCTGCTACGCATCCAGGATGCGACGCTGGCACACGACGATCTGCATTTTGTCGACCGCCTGGTGTTCGATCTGCAGAGCAAACTCGACCGCATTATCAGCTGGGGCCAGCAGTCGATCGACCTGTGGATCGGCTACGACCGACACGTGCATAAATTTATCCGTACCGCGATTGATATGGATAAAAACCGCGTCTTTGCTCAGCGCCTGCGTCAGTCGGTGCAGACCTATTTCGATGCGCCGTGGGCGCTGACCTACGCCAATGCCGATCGTCTGCTGGATATGCGCGACGAAGAGATGGCGCTGCGCGATGAAGAGGTGACCGGTGAACTGCCGCCGGATCTGGAATACGAAGAATTTAACGAGATTCGCGAGCAGCTTGCGGCGATGATCGAAGAACAGCTCGCTGTCTACAAAACCAGACAAGTGCCGCTGGATCTTGGGCTCGTGGTGCGCGACTATCTGGCGCAATATCCACGCGCGCGCCACTTCGACATTGCCCGCATTGTGGTAGACCAGGCGGTGCGCCTGGGCGTCGCGCAAGCAGATTTCACCGGCCTGCCGCCGAAGTGGCAGCCAATCAACGATTACGGAGCCAAGGTACAGGCGCATGTCATTGACAAATATTGAACAAGTGATGCCAGTTAAGCTGGCACAGGCGCTGGCGAATCCGTTATTTCCGGCGCTGGACAGCCAGCTGCGTGCCGGTCGTCACATTGGCTTAGACGAGCTGGATAATCACGCCTTTTTGATGGACTTCCAGGAGTACCTGGAAGAGTTTTACGCACGCTATAACGTGGAACTTATCCGCGCGCCGGAAGGGTTTTTCTACCTGCGTCCGCGCTCCACGACGCTGATCCCGCGTTCCGTGCTCTCCGAGCTGGATATGATGGTCGGCAAAATTCTTTGCTACCTCTACCTCAGCCCGGAACGTCTGGCGAATGAAGGGATCTTCACCCAGCAGGAACTTTACGACGAGCTGTTGACGCTGGCAGATGAAAGCAAGCTGCTGAAGCTGGTGAACAACCGCTCCACGGGGTCGGATCTCGACCGTCAGAAATTACAGGAAAAAGTTCGCTCTTCCCTGAACCGTCTGCGCCGTCTGGGGATGGTCTGGTTTATGGGCCACGACAGCAGCAAATTCCGCATTACGGAATCTGTCTTCCGCTTCGGCGCCGACGTGCGCGCGGGCGATGACGCGCGTGAAGCGCAGCTTCGCATGATCCGCGACGGTGAAGCGATGCCGGTGGAAAACCATTTGCAGCTCAATGACGAGCATGAAGAGAATCTGCCGGATAGCGGGGAGGAAGAGTAATGATTGAACGCGGTAAATTTCGCTCACTGACGCTGATTAACTGGAACGGCTTCTTTGCCCGAACGTTCGATCTGGATGAGCTGGTCACGACGCTCTCCGGCGGTAACGGTGCGGGTAAATCCACCACCATGGCGGCCTTTGTTACGGCGCTGATCCCCGATCTGACGCTGCTTCACTTCCGTAACACCACCGAAGCGGGAGCCACAAGCGGCTCCCGTGATAAAGGTCTGCACGGTAAGCTGAAGGCCGGCGTCTGTTATTCGGTTCTGGACGTCATTAACTCCCGTCATCAGCGCGTGGTAGTGGGCGTGCGCCTGCAACAGGTCGCCGGTCGCGACCGTAAAGTGGATATCAAGCCGTTTGCGATTCAGGGCTTGCCGACCTCTGTGCAGCCGACGGCGCTGCTGACGGAAACCCTGAACGAACGCCAGGCGCGCGTGCTGACGCTGCAGGAGCTGAAAGACAAGCTTGAAGCCATCGAAGGCGTACAGTTCAAGCAGTTCAACTCCATTACCGACTACCACTCGCTGATGTTCGATCTGGGCGTGGTGGCGCGTCGTCTGCGCACGGCATCAGACCGTAGCAAATACTACCGCCTGATCGAAGCGTCTCTGTACGGCGGTATCTCCAGCGCGATTACCCGCTCCCTGCGCGACTACCTGCTGCCGGAAAACAGCGGCGTGCGTAAGGCCTTCCAGGATATGGAAGCGGCGCTGCGCGAAAACCGCATGACGCTGGAAGCGATTCGCGTTACCCAGTCTGACCGCGACCTGTTTAAACACCTGATCAGCGAAGCCACCAACTACGTGGCGGCGGACTACATGCGCCACGCCAACGAGCGCCGCGTGCATCTCGATCAGGCATTAGAATACCGTCGCGAGCTGTTTACCTCCCGTAAACAGCTGGTGGCCGAGCAGTACAAGCACGTTGAAATGGCGCGAGAGCTGGGCGAGCACAACGGTGCTGAAGGCGACCTGGAAGCCGACTATCAGGCCGCCAGCGATCACCTGAACCTGGTGCAGACCGCGCTGCGTCAGCAGGAAAAAATCGAGCGCTATGAAGCGGACCTCGATGAGCTGCAGATTCGTCTCGAAGAGCAGAATGAAGTGGTGGCTGAAGCCGCCGACATGCAGGAAGAGAACGAAGCCCGTGCCGAAGCGGCCGAGCTGGAAGTGGATGAGCTGAAAAGCCAGCTTGCCGATTACCAGCAGGCGCTGGACGTGCAGCAAACGCGAGCGATTCAGTACACCCAGGCACTGCAGGCATTACAGCGTGCGAAAGAGCTGTGCCATCTGCCTGACCTTACGCCGGACAGCGCCGACGAATGGCTGGATACCTTCCAGGCCAAAGAGCAGGAAGCCACCGAGAAACTGCTCTCCCTCGAACAGAAAATGAGCGTCGCGCAAACGGCGCACAGCCAGTTTGAGCAGGCTTATCAGCTGGTAGTTGCTATTAACGGCCCGCTGGCGCGTAACGAAGCCTGGGACGTTGCCCGTGAACTGCTGCGCGACGGTGTGAACCAGCGCCATCTGGCCGAGCAGGTTCAGCCGCTGCGTATGCGTCTGAACGAGCTGGAGCAGCGCCTGCGCGAGCAGCAGGAAGCCGAGCGTCTGCTGGCGGAATTCTGCAAGCGTCAGGGAAAAAATTACGATTTCGACGAGCTTGAGGCCCTGCATCAGGAGCTGGAAGCGCGTATTGCGGCCCTGTCCGATACCGTATCAAACGCCAGCGAACAGCGTATGACCCTGCGTCAGGAGCTGGAGCAGATTCAGTCCCGTTCGAAGACGCTCCTGGAGCGTGCGCCGGTCTGGCTGGCGGCTCAAAGCAGCCTGAACCAGCTCAGCGAGCAGTGCGGCGAGCAGTTCGAATCCAGTCAGGAAGTGACCGAATACCTGCAGCAGCTGCTGGAGCGCGAACGTGAAGCCATCGTTGAGCGTGATGAAGTGGGCGCCCGCAAGCGCGACGTCGATGAAGAAATTGAGCGCTTAAGCCAGCCGGGCGGGTCAGAAGATCCACGCCTGAATGCGCTAGCGGAGCGTTTTGGCGGCGTGCTGCTGTCCGAGATTTATGACGACGTTGGCCTCGATGATGCCCCGTACTTCTCCGCGCTGTACGGTCCATCCCGCAACGCGATTGTGGTCCCGGATCTGTCGCTGATTTCTGAGCAGCTTGCCGGCCTGGAGGATTGCCCGGAAGATCTCTACCTGATCGAAGGGGATCCGCAGTCGTTCGATGATAGCGTATTCAGCGTCGACGAGCTGGAAAAAGCGGTGGTGGTGAAAATTGCCGACCGCCAGTGGCGTTATTCCCGCTTCCCGGAGCTGCCGCTGTTTGGCCGCGCCGCGCGCGAAAGCCGCATCGAGAGCCTGCACGCCGAGCGTGAAACGCTGTCTGAACGTTTTGCGACCCTGTCGTTTGACGTGCAGAAAACCCAGCGTTTGCACCAGTCGTTCAGCCGCTTTATCGGCAGCCATCTCGCCGTAGCGTTTGACGCGGATCCGGAAGCCGAAATCCGCAAGCTCAATACCCGCCGTGGCGAGCTGGAACGTGCGATTGCAAGCCATGAAAGTGATAACCAGCAAAGTCGCGTTCAGTTTGAACAGGCGAAAGAGGGCATCGCTGCCCTTAACCGCATTCTGCCGCGCCTGAATCTGCTGGCGGATGACACGCTGGCTGACCGTGTGGATGAGATCCAGGAGCGTCTGGATGAAGCGCAGGAAGCCGCGCGTTTCGTTCAGCAGCATGGCAATCAGCTGGCGAAGCTGGAGCCCGTCGTGTCTGTCCTGCAGAGCGACCCGGAACAGTTCGAGCAGTTAAAAGAAGATTATGCCTGGTCGCAGCAGGTGCAGCGCGAAGCGCGTCAGCAGGCGTTTGCCCTGACGGAAGTGGTGCAGCGTCGGGCCCACTTTGGCTACTCCGATTCGGCTGAAATGCTAAGCGGTAACAGCGATCTGAACGAAAAACTGCGTCAGCGCCTTGAGCAGGCGGAGGCGGAACGTACTCGCGCCCGCGAAGCAATGCGCAGCCATTCCGCTCAGCTGAACCAGTACAACCAGGTGCTAGCCTCGCTGAAAAGCTCCTTCGACACCAAGAAAGAGCTGTTAAACGATCTGCAGAAAGAGCTTCAGGACATCGGCGTTCGTGCCGACAGCGGGGCAGAAGAGCGCGCGCGTATTCGTCGTGACGAGCTGCATTCGCAGCTCAGCAATAACCGCGCGCGTCGTAATCAGCTGGAAAAAGCGCTGACCTTCTGCGAAGCCGAAATGGATAACCTGACCCGTCGCCTGCGCAAGCTGGAACGCGACTATCACGAAATGCGCGAGCAGGTCGTGACCGCCAAGGCGGGCTGGTGCGCGGTGATGCGCATGGTGAAAGACAATAACGTTGAGCGTCGTCTGCACCGCCGCGAGCTGGCGTATCTCTCTGCCGATGAGCTGCGCTCCATGTCGGATAAGGCGTTGGGTGCGCTGCGTCTGGCGGTGGCGGATAACGAACACCTGCGCGACGTGCTGCGCATGTCGGAGGATCCGAAACGTCCGGAACGTAAAATTCAGTTCTTCGTGGCGGTTTACCAGCACCTGCGCGAGCGTATTCGTCAGGACATCATCCGTACCGACGATCCGGTCGAAGCCATCGAACAGATGGAAATCGAGCTGGGCCGTCTGACGGAAGAACTGACCTCCCGCGAGCAGAAGCTGGCGATCAGCTCCCGCAGCGTGGCGAACATTATTCGTAAAACCATTCAGCGCGAGCAGAACCGTATCCGCCAGCTGAACCAGGGTCTGCAGAGCGTGTCGTTTGGCCAGGTGAACAGCGTGCGCCTCAACGTCAACGTGCGTGAGGCCCACGCGACGCTGCTGGAAGTGCTCTCAGAGCAGCACGAGCAGCATCAGGATCTGTTCAACAGCAACCGTCTGACCTTCTCCGAAGCGCTGGCGAAGCTGTATCAGCGCCTGAACCCGCAGATTGATATGGGCCAGCGTACGCCACAAACCATCGGTGAAGAGCTGCTGGACTACCGTAACTATCTGGAAATGGAAGTCGAGGTAAACCGTGGCTCAGACGGCTGGCTGCGTGCGGAATCCGGGGCGCTCTCTACCGGTGAAGCGATCGGTACCGGCATGTCAATTCTCGTGATGGTCGTACAGAGCTGGGAAGATGAAGCGCGCCGCCTGCGCGGCAAAGATATCTCGCCATGCCGACTGCTGTTCCTGGATGAGGCGGCGCGACTTGATGCCCGCTCGATTGCCACGCTGTTCGAGCTTTGCGAACGTCTCGATATGCAGCTCATTATCGCGGCGCCGGAGAACATCAGCCCCGAGAAGGGCACCACCTACAAACTGGTGCGTAAGGTGTTCCAGAACAGCGAACACGTTCACGTTGTCGGTCTGCGTGGCTTTGCGCCGCAGCCGCCGGAGTCATTGCCGGAAACCACGGCGGACGCTTCCTGAAGCGTCTTCTGACCCGAAGCGGCGCACTGGCGCCGCTTTTTTTTAAACTTAACTTGTGCTTGGGGCTGCGTTATCTTTAAACTTCTTTACATAAGGTAAGGCAACAGCTTAGCCGTCTACCTATAATGAAAGAAAGCCCCACGTGATGGGCATGTCGTGAAAACAGGGGGCAAGGGATGTTGCTAAAGAAAGAATGTGGTCGTCAGCTGTCTGCGCTGAGTTTATGCCTGGCAGTGATGTTTGCTCCGCTGTTAACCGCCCAGGCCGACGAGCCTGAAATTGTGCCGACTGACAGCTCGGCAACGACAGGCGCTCAGCCAACGTCGTTGTCCCAGCCGCTGGAGCAGTCTCCGGCGACGGCTATCATGGCCGGTATTAAACCGCTGCCGGAAGGCATCGATGCAGAATCGCTCAGTCAGCAGCTGCAGTCGGGGCTGCCGTCAGGCTATACGCCTGTCTATATCAATCAGCTCACGCTCCTCTATACCGCCCGCGATATGAAACCGATGTGGGAAAACCGCGATGCCGTGCGCGCCTTCCAGCAGCAGCTGGCGGAAGTCGCGATTGCAGGGTTTCAGCCGCAGTTTACAAAGTGGGTTGAGCTGTTAACCGATCCTGCCGTCACCGGGCAGGCGCGTGATGTGGTGCTTTCCGATGCCATGATGGGCTACCTGCAGTTCGTGGCGGGTATTCCGGTCAACGGCAACCGCTGGCTATACAGCGATAAGCCGTACAAGCTGGCGACGCCGGCGCTGTCGGTGATTAACCAGTGGCAGCTCGCGCTGGACAATGGCGAACTGCCGCGCTTTATTGCCAGCCTGGCACCGGCGCATCCACACTATGCCACTCTGCACCAGTCGCTCCTCGCGCTGGTGGGGGACACGCGTCCATGGCCGCAAATGCGCGGTACCGCGACGCTGCGTCCGGGGCAGTGGAGCAGCGATGTTCCTGCCCTGCGCGAGATCCTGATGCGTTCCGGTATTCTGGAAGGAGGGCCAAAGATTGCTCTTCCGGGTGACGATCCACAAAGCGTCGCCGTCAGCCCGTCAGCTCCCGTGAAAGAGAAGAAAGCCGTTGTTCTGAGCAACAAACCCGCGGCTTACGATCGCGAGCTGGTAGCGGCCGTTAAGCAATTCCAGGCCGCTCAGGGGCTGGGGGCCGATGGCGTCATTGGCCAGACGACGCGCGACTGGCTGAACGTATCGCCTGCGCAGCGGGCAGGGGTGCTGGCGCTCAATATCCAGCGTTTGCGCTTGCTGCCGGGAACGCTCTCTACCGGGATTATGGTAAACATCCCGGCGTATTCCCTGGTCTATTATCAGGATGGTAGCGAAAAACTGGCGTCGCGCGTAATTGTCGGGCGTCCGGATCGTAAAACACCGATGATGAGCAGCGCGCTGAATAACGTGGTGGTTAACCCGCCGTGGAACGTACCGCCGACCCTGGCGCGAAAAGACATTCTGCCGAAAGTCTGGAACGATCCGGGTTATCTGGAACGTCATGGCTACACGGTGATGCGTGGATGGAACAGTAAAGAGGCCATCGATCCTTATATGGTCGACTGGTCGACGATCACAGCGTCGAATCTGCCGTTCCGCTTCCAGCAGGCTCCCGGAGCGCATAACTCTTTAGGGCGCTACAAATTCAACATGCCGAGTTCAGAAGCTATTTATCTGCACGATACGCCGAACCACAACCTGTTCCAGAAAGATACGCGCGCGCTGAGTTCTGGCTGCGTGCGCGTGAACAAAGCCTCGGAGCTGGCCAATATGCTGTTGCAGGATGCGGGCTGGAACGACACGCGTATCTCGGATGCCCTGAAGCAGGGGGATACGCGTTACGTGAATATTCGCCACAATATTCCGGTCAATCTTTACTATCTGACGGCATTTGTGGGTGAGGACGGGCGTACCCAGTATCGTACAGATATTTACAATTATGATCTCACCGCGCGATCCGGCGCACAAATATTGCCAAAAGCGGAACAATTAATCAGGTAAATGAAGCAGTTCGGGAAAAATGATTGTCGTAAGTTAGGGTGAATAGGGGGCAATATCGCTGTAAGCCGCGTATTCACTGGGGTTGGGCGCCTTGACGTACCTGGTTTTGCCAGTTAAGGTGCCCTTCGTGCGCTAAGCATATTACGATTTCTTTTACCTGTAGACCTGATTATCATGGACAAATTTGACGCTAATCGCCGTAAACTGCTGGCGTTAGGTGGTGTTGCGCTTGGCGCAGCGGCCATCCTGCCGACGCCAGCATTTGCCACCCTCTCGACACCTCGTCCGCGAGTTTTAACGCTCAACAACCTGCATACCGGTGAGTCGCTAAAAGCGGAGTTTTTCGATGGCAGAGGCTATATTCAGGATGAATTAGCAAGACTTAACCATTTTTTCCGTGATTTCCGCGCGAATAAAATAAAAGCCATCGATCCAGGACTGTTTGATCAGATTTTCCGCCTTCAGGGCCTGCTGGGCACCAGCAGGCCAGTGCAGCTCATATCTGGCTATCGCTCGATTGATACCAATAATGAACTGCGCGCCCACAGTCGCGGGGTAGCCAAAAAAAGCTATCACACGAAGGGACAGGCAATGGATTTCCATATTGAAGGCGTTTCGTTAGCCAATATTCGCAAAGCCGCGTTATCTATGCGCGCAGGTGGTGTAGGATATTACCCCAGCAGCAACTTTGTGCATATTGATACCGGTCCGGTTCGGCACTGGTAATAACGAAACACAGGAGCAGTATGAACTATCGTATTATTCCGGTTACCGCGTTCTCCCAGAATTGTTCATTGATCTGGTGCGAACAGACTAAACTGGCCGCGCTTGTCGATCCCGGCGGTGACGCTGAGAAAATCAAGCAGGAAGTCGCCGACAGCGGCGTGACGCTCATGCAGATTTTACTGACGCACGGTCACCTCGACCATGTGGGTGCAGCGGCTGAACTCGCTAAACACTACGGTGTGCCGATCGTCGGTCCGGAAAAAGAAGATGAGTTCTGGCTGCAGGGGTTACCCGCCCAAAGCCGCATGTTTGGCCTTGATGAGTGTCAGCCCCTGACGCCCGATCGCTGGCTGAACGAAGGAGAGCGCGTTAACGTAGGGAATGTGACTTTACAGGTGTTGCATTGTCCTGGGCATACGCCAGGCCATATCGTCTTCTTTGATGACCAGTCCCGTCTGCTGATTTCCGGCGATGTGATCTTCAAAGGTGGCGTAGGACGCAGCGATTTTCCGCGCGGCGATCACGGGCAGCTGATTCAGTCGATTAAACAAAAGTTATTGCCGCTGGGTGATGACGTTACGTTTATCCCTGGACACGGTCCGATGTCGACGCTGGGCTACGAACGGCTCCATAATCCGTTCCTTCAGGATGAGATGCCTGTCTGGTAACCAGAATAAAAAAAGCCTGCATAACGCAGGCTTTTTTATGGACGCAAATTACAGTACGGCGACAATCGCTTCGCACAGTGGCGCCATGTTGTCAGGCGTCATGCCAGCAACGTTCACGCGGCCAGAGGCCACGGCGTACACGCCAAACTCTTCACGCAGACGCAGAACCTGCTCTTTGGTCAGGCCGCTGAACGAGAACATGCCGTTCTGTTTGATGATAAAGCTGAAGTCGCGGTCCGCGCCTTTCTCAGCCAGGGTGTTCACAAACAGCAGACGCATGCGCTGAATACGCTGACGCATATCGTTCAGCTCTTGTTCCCAGATAGCGCGCAGCGCATCGTTGCTCAGGATAGTGGCAACAACAGACGCACCGTGCGCCGGTGGGTTAGAGTAGTTCGCGCGGATAACAGATTTCATCTGGCTGAACGCACGATCGACGGTCTCTTCGTTAGCGGCAACCAGCGTACAGGCACCCACGCGCTCATTGTACAGACCGAAGTTCTTGGAATACGAGCTTGCGACAATCAGCTCCTGGTGAACGGCTGCGAACGCGCGCAGGCCTTCGGCATCTTCTTCCAGACCACGGGCGAAGCCCTGGTAGGCAAAGTCAAACAGCGGCAGCCAGCCTTTTTCAACGGACAGTTTCGCCAGGTGTTGCCACTGCTCAAGCGTCGGATCGATACCGGTTGGGTTGTGGCAGCAGCCGTGGAACAGAACCACGTCACCTGCCTGCGCTTCGCTCAGGCTCGCCAGCAGGCCGTCAAAGTCGAGAGAGTGGTTTGCCGCGTCGTAGTATGCATATTCACGCACTTCCAGACCCGCAGAGTTAAACACGCTCTTGTGGTTCGGCCAGCTTGGGTTGCTCACCCATACGCGCTTAACAGAGGTGTTTTTCGCAAGGAAATCCGCCGCTACGCGCAGCGCACCGGTACCGCCTGGGGTCTGTGCTGTACGGGCACGTTTGTCACTCACAATTGCGCTGCCTTTACCGAACAGCAGCTCCTGGGTGCAGCGACCAAACTCAGGGATACCATCAATACCGAGGTAGTTTTTGGTGGTTTCGTTTTCCAGCAGATACTGCTCAGCTTTCTTAACGCTGGTCAGTACCGGAGTTTTGCCGGTTTCATCTTTATATACACCAATACCCAGGTTGATTTTGCCAGGGCGGTCGTCGGCACGAAACAGATCGGCCAGGCCCAGAATAGGGTCGGCAGGAGCGGCGGTAATGTTCTCAAACATGACGAAGTTCCATTGTGATTACAGAAGTGAAATCCGCTATCAGGTTAACGGTAGATTTACAAAATGCCAACCGTTTGCGACGAAAAGCGTGCGGCTTTTCAAAAGTCGCCATTATTTTCTGTCACGCATAAAAAAACAGGGCCGAAGCCCTGTTCATTAAGCATATAACAAAGTGGTGTACTGATTAGAACTGGTAGGTTACGCCAACGGTAGCCTGGTTGTCAGAGCCAACCCAGCTGGTGGACGCATCTTTGTCGTCCAGCAGGTTGAAGCGGTAGTCACCGTACACGTTGAAGTTCTTGTTGAAGTAGTAAGTCGCACCAGTGGTGATGTATTTCGCCAGGTCACGGTCGCCGATGCCGTTCAGGTCTTTACCTTTGGACTGAACGTAAGAAACGGAAGGACGCAGGCCGAAGTCGAACTGGTACTGAGCGATAACTTCAAAGTTCTGGGTCTTGTTAGCAATGTTATAAACATTACCATCATCATTCGGAACATAGTTTTCGCCGCTGTTACCCAGGCGGCTCATGTTGCGAGTCTCTGCATAAACGGTCGCCAGGTAGATGTTGTTCGCGTCGTATTTCGCGCCAACAGCCCAGGATTCAGCTTTATCGCCTTTACCATCTTTTTTCTGCTCAAGCGTACGGTTAGCGGTGCTGTAGGCACCGATCAGACCGAAGCCTTCACCGAACTCGTAGCCCAGGGACAGGCCAACACCGTCGCCGTTTGCTTCATTCAGGTTTTTACGATCGTTTTTACCCTGGTATTGAACGCCAAAGTTCAGACCATCAACCAGACCGAAGAAGTTGTTGTTACGGTAGGTCAGCAGGCCAGTAGAACGGCTGGTCATGTAGTTATCAACATAGCCGCCACCCCAGGTTTCGCCAGAGAAGGACGGAGCCATATCGGTGTAGGATTCTACGTCATACACGATACCGTAGTTACGACCGTAGTCCAGAGAACCCGCGTCAGCGATTTTCAGGCCAGCGAAAGCCAGACGAGTTACGTTAGTCTGATCACCTTCAGCTGCACCGGCGCGTGCACGGTATTCCCACTGACCGTAACCGGTCAGCTGGTCGTTGATCTGAGTTTCGCCTTTGAAGCCGATCTGGCCGTAAGAGGAGTCAGCGTTTTTGTGTACGCCAGAAGTGGTGAAGCCGTGTTCGCCCACAACTTTACCGTAGAAGTCCAGTTTGTTGCCGTTCTTGTTATAGATTTCTGCAGCGTTAGCTGCACCGGCTACCAGCAGGGCAGGGATTACCACTGCCAGAATATTGCGCTTCATCATTATTTATTACCCTCATTGGTTTTTTTATGACACTCGCCACTGCCGTCAATAAATTCTGTCAATAAATATTTCCGGAACTATTGATGAGAGTTTGGTGTCTTTATGTATCTGACAGGCATCTTTCCATTCGGCGAAGCGTTTCGCTAGCCTGAAAGTGCTACAATTCTCAAGATTAAGTAACCGAAAGAAAATATGTGTAACCAAATATGTATTTTTCGGAACTTTGTGAACCATCTCAAACTTCAGAACTCCCTGGCGAATTAAACAGCAAGCACTATCCTATATATATGAATTCCTTATGATTAATTGAGATAAAGGCGATTCGTATAAACAGACCTTAAACGGCACGTTTTTTCTTATGACTGCAAAAGGCCTTCCGGATGGCTGTAAGATTGGTTGAAATTTGTGCTATCGCTTGAGGGGGTAATAATCGCAATAAGAATGGGGTTTATTTTTTGTGGCTGGATATTTCGCGGAAACAAAACGTAACAGGTAGTGGTTGTGACGGGGGGAAGGTTTAAAGACGCTGACTTTGCGCTGACGAAAACTGACAATACAGAATAAAATAATGGCCAGCATCTGCTGGCCATTTCAGTCTTTTACCGATTAGAAGCTGGCGTTACGTGGAGTACGTGGGAACGGGATCACGTCGCGTACGTTCTGAACACCGGTAACGTAGGCAATCAGACGCTCGAAGCCCAGACCAAAACCGGCGTGCGGAACGGTACCGTAACGGCGCAGATCGCGGTACCAGCTGTAGTCAGCGGGGTTGAGGCCCATCTCTTCCATACGGGCGTCCAGCACGTCAAGACGCTCTTCACGCTGAGAGCCACCGATGATTTCACCAATGCCCGGCGCCAGTACGTCCATCGCTGCCACGGTTTTACCGTCTTCGTTAAGGCGCATATAGAAGGCCTTAATGTCTTTCGGGTAGTTTTTAACGACAACCGGCGCTTTGAAATGCTTCTCGGCCAGATAGCGTTCGTGCTCAGACGCCAGGTCAACGCCCCAGTAAACCGGGTTCTCGAACGTCTCACCGCATTTCTCGAGGATCGCCACCGCGTCGGTATAGTCCACCTGCGCAAAGTCGGCAGAGACGAAACGCTCCAGACGCGCTACAGCATCGCTGTCTACGCGTTCTGCGAAGAATTTCATGTCGTCAGGACGCTCTTCCAGCACCGCTTTGAACACATACTTCAGCATGGCTTCTGCCAGGCCAGCGACATCGTCGAGGTTGGCGAACGCCACTTCAGGCTCCAGCATCCAGAATTCCGCCAGGTGACGACTGGTGTTGGAGTTTTCGGCGCGGAAGGTTGGGCCAAAGGTGTAGATCTTAGACAGCGCGCAGGCGTACGTTTCGCCGTTGAGCTGACCAGATACCGTCAGGAAAGCTTCTTTACCAAAGAAGTCTTTGTCATAGTCCACTTTACCTTCAGGCGTGCGCGGCAGGTTTTCCATGTCCAGCGTCGAAACGCGGAACATCTCACCGGCACCTTCCGTATCGGACGCGGTGATCAGCGGGGTAGACACCCAGAAGTAACCCTGCTCATCGAAGAAACGATGCAGCGCCTGCGCCAGCGTATGACGCACGCGCGCCACCGCACCAATCAGGTTGGTACGCGGACGCAGGTGGGCGACTTCACGCAGATATTCGATGCTGTGGCGTTTTGCCGCCATCGGATAGGTGTCCGGATCTTCAACCCAGCCGGTGACTTCAATCGCAGTGGCCTGAATTTCGAAGCTCTGGCCCTGACCTGGTGAAGCCACAACCACGCCGGTAACAATGACGGAGCAACCCGTTGTCAGTCGCAGAACGTCATCATTGTAATTGGGCAGAGAATTATTAATGACGGCCTGTACAGGATCAAAGCAGGAACCGTCATAGACGGCGAGGAAGGAGATGCCAGCTTTAGAATCTCGGCGGGTACGCACCCATCCGCGCACGGTGACTTCCTGGTCAACGGCGACACGGCCCTGGAGTACGTCGGCTACAGGCACAACGCTCATAATATTCTCTCTGTTAATAGTCGGAAAAAATAAACACTTGTCCACCCTTATGGGGGGATATCTATGTTACCTGCCATCCGCTATCAGACAAGTAAATTTCGCAGTCAAAAGAGAAGAATTGAGAAATAAATAAGAAGAAGGGAGCCATAAAGGCTCCCGTAAGCGCTTAACTGGCTTTTTTGATCAAGGGGAGATCGAACGCTTTGCGCAATGCGCGGACAAACGCTTTGTCATGGCAGATGGTTTTACCCGGGCTGTCGGAGAGTTTCGCCACCGGCTTGCCGTTACATTCCACCAGTTTGATGACGATATTCAGAGGTTTTACCTGAGGAATATCGCAGGTCAAACGGGTACCAATCCCGAAGCTCAGGTTCACCCGGGTGTTGAAATGGCGATAGAGGCCGACCGCTTTCGCCAGGTCGAGATTATCCGAGAAGACCAGCACCTTGCTCATCGGGTCAATGCCGAGTTTTTCGTAATGGGCAATGGCTTTCTCGCCCCATTCAACCGGATCCCCGGAGTCGTGGCGTAACCCCTGGTAACGTTCAGCGAACTCGGGACCAAAGTCGCGCAGGAAAGCATCCATCGTAATACAGTCGGTGAGGGCAATTCCGAGCTGATTCGGGTACTCTTCAAGCCATGCGGCCAGCGCCGCGCGCTGGCTGTTAGCCAGATCGGGGCTGATCTGCTGATGCGCCTGGAACCACTCGTGTGCCTGGGTGCCCATTGGCGTCAGGCTGAGGCGGCGTGCCAGATCGTAGTTGCTGGTGCCCACGAACCACGGCTCCTGCTGCAGACGTTTAACGATGGCCTCCTGAACGTCACGCGAGAAACGGCGACGCGTGCCAAAGTCCATCAGGCGGAAGCGGGACAAGTCCATCCCTTCGGTCAGCGTGGAGAAGGCTGCGAGTTTATTTTCCAGCGCGGCGACCGCCTGCTCGACGCCTTTTTCCGGCGAACGGTAGCGGTGAGCCAGTTCACTGATCACCGCCAGAAGCGGCACTTCCCACATGATCACTTCCCGCCACGGACCTTCAAGGCGAATATCCAGCTTGCCATTATCGTTAACCACGCTGACCTGCTCCGGCTTATAGCGGAAATCGCGCAGCCAGTTCAGGTAGTCGGCTTTGAAGAAAGGCAGGCCAGAAAGCCACTGATATTCCTCGTCCTGCAGCGTCAGATGCTGCATAGCATCGACCTGTTCACGAATGGCGTCTGCGTAGATACCGAGCAAGTCGTCGCCACGACAGCGGAATTCCGCCGCGACGTGAACGTCATAGTAGTGGTGGAAAACGGCTTGCTGCATATGCAGTTTATACGCGTCGGTATCCAGCAACGTATGCAGAACTGGAGAAGCGAATTGAGTCATAGGTGCGCAGTAGCATCCTCTCACAGGAGCGTTTAGTACAATAAACAACTCCGGAGTATACCTTGTTTAGTGATTTATTGAACCCCGATCACAACATAAGCGCGTTTTATGGTCGAGGGCATTTTGTGCCCCGTGTTATACAAATGTAGCAAAAAAAAGGTTTTGACCCTGAAAAGATGAACATTCTGCATAGCGCGATTTGCGCAACAGGAATATATTGAAACGTTACTCGACAAACGATGCATAAGGTTTTCTATGACACAACAGCCACAAGCCAAATACCGCCACGACTACCGTGCGCCGGATTACCTGATTAGCGAAATCGATCTGACTTTTGACCTGGATGCAACAAAAACCGTTGTCACGGCGGTGAGCCAGGTGACGCGCCATAGCGCAACTGCGGTGCCGCTGCGTCTGGATGGTGAAGACCTGACGCTGGTCTCCCTGCATATTAATGATGAAGCCTGGTCAGACTATAAAGAAGAAAACAACCAGCTGGTCATCGACAACCTGCCGGAACAGTTTACGCTGCGCATCGTGAATGAAATCAGCCCGGCCGCCAACACCGCGCTGGAAGGGCTTTACCAGTCGGGCGTGGCGCTGTGTACCCAGTGTGAAGCGGAAGGGTTCCGCCACATAACCTGGTATCTCGACCGTCCGGACGTCCTGGCGCGCTTCACCACCAAAATCATCGCCGATAAAACCCTGTATCCTTTCCTGCTCTCCAACGGTAACCGCGTAGGCGAAGGCGAGCTGGAGAATGGTCGTCACTGGGTGCAGTGGCAGGATCCCTTCCCGAAACCGTGCTACCTGTTTGCGCTGGTGGCGGGGGACTTCGATGTGCTGCGCGACACCTTCAAAACGCGCTCAGGCCGCGAGGTGGCGCTGGAGCTGTTTGTTGACCGCGGCAACCTTGACCGCGCGCCGTGGGCGATGACCTCCCTCATCAACTCCATGAAGTGGGACGAAGAGCGCTTTGGCCTCGAATATGACCTCGACATCTATATGATCGTCGCCGTCGATTTCTTCAACATGGGCGCAATGGAGAACAAAGGCCTTAACGTCTTTAACTCCAAATACGTGCTGGCGCGTACCGATACCGCAACGGACAAAGACTACCTTGATATCGAACGCGTTATCGGCCACGAATATTTCCACAACTGGACCGGTAACCGCGTCACCTGCCGCGACTGGTTCCAGCTGAGCCTGAAAGAAGGCCTGACCGTCTTCCGCGATCAGGAGTTCAGCTCCGACCTGGGTTCACGCGCGGTGAACCGCATCAACAACGTGCGTACCATGCGTGGTCTGCAGTTTGCGGAAGATGCCAGCCCAATGGCGCACCCGATCCGCCCGGATAAAGTCATCGAGATGAACAACTTCTACACCCTGACGGTGTACGAGAAGGGTGCTGAAATTATCCGCATGATCCACACCCTGCTGGGCGAGGAGAACTTCCAGAAAGGGATGCAGCTGTACTTCGAGCGTCATGACGGCAGCGCGGCCACCTGCGACGATTTTGTGCAGGCGATGGAAGATGCCTCTAATGTCGATCTCTCTCACTTCCGCCGCTGGTACAGCCAGGCCGGTACGCCAATTGTCACCGTCAAAGACGATTACAATCCGGAAACCGAGCAGTACACCCTGACCATCAGCCAGCGCACGCCGCCGACGGCGGAGCAGGAAGAGAAATATCCGCTGCATATTCCGTTCAGCATTGAGCTGTACGATAACGAAGGCAAAGTCATCCCGCTCCAGAAGGGCGGTCACCCGGTACATCACGTGCTGAACGTGACCCAGGCCGAGCAGACCTTTATCTTCGATAACGTCTACTTCCAGCCGGTGCCTGCGCTGCTGTGCGAATTCTCCGCGCCAGTGAAGCTGGAGTATAAGTGGAGCGATCAGCAGCTGACGTTCCTGATGCGTCACGCGCGTAACGACTTCTCCCGCTGGGACGCGGCGCAAAGCCTGCTGGCGACCTACATTAAGCTCAACGTAAACCGTCATCAGCAGGGCCAGCCGCTGTCGCTGCCTGTCCATGTGGCTGACGCGTTCCGCGCGATCCTGCTGGATGAGAAGATTGACCCGGCCCTGGCCGCTGAAATTCTGACCCTGCCGTCAGCGACTGAAATCGCCGAGCTGTTTGACATCATCGACCCGATTGCCATCGTGGCGGTGCGTGAAGCGCTGACCCGTACGCTGGCTGCTGAGCTGGCCGATGAGTTCCTGGCTATATATAACGCCAACAAGCTTGACGCTTATCGCGTTGAGCACGCGGACATTGGCAAACGTTCTCTGCGCAATACCTGCCTGCGCTATCTGGCGTTTGGTGAAACCGAGCTGGCGAACACTCTGGTGAGCAAGCAGTACCACGAAGCGGATAACATGACCGACGCCCTGGCCGCGCTGGGTGCAAGCGTTGCCGCTGAACTGCCGTGCCGTGATGCGTTAATGCAGGAGTACGACGACAAGTGGCATCAGGATGGCCTGGTGATGGACAAATGGTTCATCCTGCAGGCGACCAGCCCGGCGGCCGATGCGCTCAGCAACGTGCGCAGCCTGCTGAAGCATCGCTCCTTTACCCTGAGCAACCCAAACCGCGTGCGTTCTCTGATTGGCGCGTTTGCCAGCAGCAACCCGGCCGCGTTCCACGCCGAAGACGGCAGCGGGTATCAGTTCATGGTGGAAATGCTGACCGAGCTGAACAGCCGTAACCCGCAGGTGGCGTCGCGCCTGATTGAGCCGCTGATCCGTTTGAAACGCTACGATGCGAAGCGTCAGGCGAAGATGCGTGCCGCGCTTGAGCAGCTGAAAGGGCTGGAGAACCTGTCTGGTGATTTGTACGAGAAGATTGCTAAAGCCTTAGCGTAATAAGAAATTGCCCTGTGGGCAGGTAAAAGCAGAACGGCAACCTCGGTTGCCGTTTTTTGTGTTTTCTCCCCGTGGGAGAGGGCCGGGGTGAGGGCATCAGGCATTAGCCTTGGCTCGCTGTAACTCCGTCCCCCCGCGCTTCATCACCCGATCCAATACCTCAGCTTCCAGCTCCGCCAGCCTTGCCGAGCCCACGCGGCGAGGCCGCGGAAGATCCACCGTCAGATCCAGACCTATTTTCCCGTCCTCAATTAGCAGCACCCGGTCAGCCATCGCGACGGCCTCGCTCACGTCATGCGTCACCAGCAGTACCGTAAAGCCGTGCGCCTGCCACAGAGATCCAATCAAATCCTGCATTTCGATCCGCGTCAGGGCGTCGAGCGCGCCGAGCGGTTCATCAAGCAACAGCAGGCCCGGACGGTGAATCAACGCCCGCGCCAGCGCCACGCGCTGCTTCTGCCCGCCCGAGAGGGCGGCAGGCCATTCACCCGCACGATTTTCCAGCCCAACGGCGGCAAGCGCCTGGCGGGCTTCATCCCGCCAGCTGCCCTTAAGACCGAGCCCGACATTGTCGATAACCGTTTTCCACGGCAGCAGGCGTGCATCCTGAAACATCATGCGGGTATCGTCCTGAATATTCGAAAGCGGCGTCGTTCCTGCCAGAATGTCACCGCCGTTGGGGGCTTCCAGCCCGGCCAGAAGTCGTAGCAGGGTACTCTTGCCGCCGCCGCTGCGCCCGACAACGGCCACAAATTGTCCGGCGGGAATATGCAGATCCAGCCCGTTAAGAATGGTGTTTTCGCCGTAGCGTTTGGTCACGCCGTTCAGCAGTAACGGCGTTCCCTGGTTCAGTCGTGCAGTATTCATGCTTTCGCCTCCTGAAGGGTATAGGCCGGGTTCCAGCGCAGCCAGCTGCGCTCCAGCCACTGGGCGCTGACGTCGGCGAGCTTGCCGAGCAGGGCATACAGAATGATGGCAACCACCACCACGTCCGTTTGCAGGAATTCGCGGGCGTTCATCGCCAGATAGCCAATACCTGAGTTGGCCGAGATGGTCTCCGCCACAATCAGCGTCAGCCACATCAGGCCGAGCGCAAAACGCACCCCGACCATAATGGAGGGCAGGGCGCCCGGCAGAATCACGTGAATAAAGAGGGAAAAACCCGATAAGCCATAGCTGCGCGCCATCTCCACCAGACCGCGATCGATATTGCGGATGCCGTGCCAGGTGTTGATGTAAATCGGGAACAGTGTGCCCAGCGCCACGAGGAAGATCTTGGCGCTCTCATCAATACCAAACCACAGGATAACCAGCGGGATCAGCGCCAGATGCGGCACGTTGCGCAGCATCTGAATAGAGGTATCCAGCAGCCGCTCGCCCCAGCGGGAAAGGCCGCTGATCAGGCCCAGAACCAGACCGATGCTGCCGCCGATGGAAAACCCAATCACGGCGCGCCAGGAGCTGATCGCCAGATGCTGCCACAGCTCACCGCTGACGCTCAGCGACCAGAACGCTTCTACGACGCCCTCCGGAGAGGGCAGAATGCGGCTCGACAGCCAGCCGGTGGACGACGCGAGCTGCCAGAGAGCCACAATGCCGACGGGTAAAAACCACGGCGCGGCGCGCAGCAGCCATTTTTGGGAGGTGGCAGACATGATCACTCCTTAGCTCTGTGCGGCTTTGCGTGGAATAAACTCGTTCGCCACGGCTTCGCCCTGAAGCTGAAGCCGCTGCGGCTGCGGAATCTCCGGGATGGCGACATCCAGATGCGGGAATAACAGCTCGCCCACCTTGTACGCCTCTTCGAGATGCGGATAACCGGAGAGAATAAAGCTGTCGATACCCAGGTCTGCGTATTCATTAATCCGGGCGGCTACGGTCGGTCCGTCGCCGACCAGCGCCGTGCCCGCCCCGCCGCGCACCAGGCCAACGCCCGCCCACAGGTTCGGGCTAATCTCCAGGTTCTCGCGCTTGCCGTTGTGCAGGGACGCCATTCGGTGCTGTCCGACGGAGTCGGTTTTCGCAAACGCGGCCTGCGCCCTGGCGATGGTCTCATCGTCCAGGTGGGAGATCAGGCGGTCGGCGGCCTGCCAGGCTTCTTCATTGGTTTCCCGCACAATTACGTGCAGACGAATGCCGAAGCGCACCTTGCGCCCATGGGCGGCCGCTTTAGCGCGTACCTGGGCAATTTTTTCTTTCACCAGCTCAGGCGGTTCGCCCCAGGTCAGATAGAGATCGACCTGTTCTGCCGCCAGATCCTGGGCCACATCCGACGATCCGCCAAAATAGAGCGGCGGTCGCGGCTGCTGCACCGGTGGGAAGTAGAGCTTCGCGTCACGAACGTGAATATGCTTGCCTTCAAAGGTGACGGTTTCACCTTCCAGCAGACGTCGCCAGACGCGGGTGAACTCGGCGGAAGCTTCGTAGCGCTCGGTATGGTCGAGGAACACCCCATCGCCCGCCAGCTCCTGCGGATCGCTGCCCGTCACCAGGTTAAACAGGGCGCGGCCGTTGGACAGCCTGTCCAGCGTTGCCGCCTGACGCGCCGCCACGGTGGGGGAGACAACGCTCGGGCGTAAGGCAACCAGGAACTTCAGACGCTGGGTGACCGGGATCATCGACGCGGCGACCAGCCAGGCATCTTCACATGAACGTCCGGTCGGGATCAGCACCCCGGTGAAACCGATTCGGTCCGCCGCCTGCGCAATCTGCTGCAGGTAGCCGTGGTCAACCGGGCGCGAGCCCTCTTCTGTACCAAGATAGTGTCCATCACCGTGGGTGGGTAAAAACCAGAAAAGATTCAGACTCATGATTTAGCTCCTTCTTTGCCCGCGGGCTGCCAGATGCGTTCGCGAATAGTGACCTGTTTTGGCACCAGGTGGTTTTGATAGAAAAGGTCAGCCGTTTGTTGCTGAAGCGCGGCGACGTGCGCGTCCACGGGCGTAATGGTGGTCGGCGGACGGTGGTTGAGATAGCTCGCGATCACCGGCTCAGGTAAGCCCATGGTTTTCGCCAGCAGTGCAATGCTCTCCTGACGCTGGGTCTGGGTCAGCGCATCGGCCTGGGTAAAGGTATCCAGTACGCCCTGAATAAATGCGCCGTTCTTTTCCGCATAAGGACGCGCGGCCAGATAGAACGAGCCGGTCTGCTTCAGCGTGGTACCGTCTTTCAGCACGCGAACGCCGCCCTGCAGCAATGCGGCGGAGTAGTACGGATCCCAGATGGCCCAGGCATCAACGTTCTTCTGCTGGAACGCGGCGCGCGCGTCGGCAGGCGTCAGGTAAACGGGCTGAATGTCAGTGAACTTCAGCCCGGCTTCCTGCAGGGCACGCAGCAGCAGGTTGTGCGAGCTGGAACCTTTCTGGAAAGCCACTTTATGCCCTTTAAGATCGGCGACGCTTTTAATGTCGCTGTTTTCAGGCACCAGGATCACTTCGGCCTTCGGTTTGGGCGGCTCAACGCCAACATAGACGAGGTCCGCTCCCGCCGCCTGGGCGAATATCGGCGGAATATCACCCGTGCTGCCGAGATCGATACTGCCGACGTTCAGGGCCTCCAGCATCTGCGGGCCAGCCGGGAATTCCACCCACGAGAATTTGGTGTCCGGGAAGCGTTTTTCCAGAAGCTGGTGGCTTTTCGCCAGCACCATGCTGACGCTGCCTTTCTGATAGCCAATGCGCAAACTTTCCGGAGCCGCTTCTGCGGCATGGGCCAGCGAGGTAAGCGCCATCAGACCTGCCAGGCCGATGCGGGTTAACGTTTTAAACATGTGCGACTCCTTGAGGCTGACCAAACGCCGGGGCCTGGATATCCCGGCGGTGCAGGGCATGCCAGAAGGTTTCCAGGGCAGTATCGAGGCGGGTTTGCAGGTTCGGCGTAAAATGAGGTTTATGTTGATAATCGATAACCTGGGAGTCATCTGCGAAAACGCCGTGGAGGATCTCCTGCGCTTTCAGCGCGTTCAGCACCGGCTTCAGGGCATAATCCACGGCCAGTAAATGGGCAACCGTACCGCCCGTTGCCAGCGGCAGCACGACTTTGCCGTCCAGGGCGCGTTCCGGAAGCAGATCGAGCAGGGTTTTCAGCGCCCCGGAAAAAGAGGCTTTATAAATAGGTGTTGCCACAATTAAGCCGTCAGCGCCGTTAAGCTGCTCGATGAGCGTTTTCAGCGCTGGGCTGTCGAAGCGGGCGTAGAGCAGATCTTCAGGTTCGAAGTTATGCAGGTTCCAGTGGCACACTTCCACATCCAGGGCATTGAGTTTTTCGCGGGCATATTCCAGCAGGGCGCTGGAGCGCGAAGGGAATCGTGGACTTCCGGCCAGGGTAATGACGCGCATACTTCCTCCTTATAACCAATTGTTTGCTTTTATCTAACATTCATAACAATTTTCAGGAGTGTGACACCGCGCGGTTATTCCACTAAATGATTTATCTGCAATTAAAATGCGAAAAAGTGCATAAGAAATAGACGGGGAGGTAAACGATTGCGTTTTACGCTGATTTTTTGCCGCAGGTCAATTCCCTTTCGCGCGTGGATCGCCCATAATCCCCTCCCGGTTTGCACACCGGGAATCCAGGAGAGTTCATGTACTACCCCTTCGTTCGTAAAGCCCTTTTCCAGCTCGACCCTGAGCGCGCTCATGAATTTACATTCCAGCAATTACGTCGTATTACCGGAACGCCGCTGGCCGCTCTGGTGCGTCAGAATGTGCCGGAAAAACCTGTGCAGTGCATGGGTCTGACCTTTAAGAATCCGCTGGGTCTGGCGGCCGGTCTGGACAAAAATGGCGAGTGCATTGATGCCCTGGGCGCGATGGGCTTTGGCTCCATTGAAATCGGTACCGTCACGCCGCGCCCGCAGCCGGGAAATGACAAGCCGCGCCTGTTCCGCCTGGTTGAAGCCGAAGGGCTGATCAACCGCATGGGCTTTAATAACCTCGGTGTTGATCACCTGGTTGAGAACGTAAAAAAAGCCCATTTTGACGGAATATTAGGCATCAATATCGGTAAAAATAAAGACACGCCGGTAGAGCAGGGTAAAGATGACTATCTGATTTGTATGGAAAAAGTCTACGCCTATGCCGGTTATATTGCGGTGAATATTTCTTCACCCAATACTCCGGGTCTGCGTTCCTTACAATATGGCGAAGCGCTGGACGATCTTCTGAGTGCCATTAAAAATAAACAAAATGAACTCCAGACGATCCACCATAAATATGTTCCGGTCGCGGTTAAGATCGCCCCGGATCTTTCTCCTGAAGAATTGATCCAGGTTGCCGACAGTTTGGTTCGCCATAATATTGATGGTGTTATTGCGACCAATACCACTCTCGATCGTTCCCTCGTGCAGGGAATGAAAAACTGTGACGAAGCGGGTGGGTTAAGTGGACGTCCGGTGCAATTAAAAAGCACCGAAATTATTCGCGCCCTGTCTGCAGAATTAAAAGGACGTCTGCCGATTATTGGTGTCGGCGGCATTGACTCAGTGATTGCTGCGCGCGAGAAGATGGCGGCAGGTGCGTCACTGGTGCAAATCTATTCCGGCTTTATTTTTAAAGGACCGCCGCTGATTAAAGAAATCGTTACTCATATCTAATCTTTTCTCTTAATCAGACAACCAGGGCTTTATTTCCAGCCCTGGTTGTTTTATATTCCGTCACTGTTGCTTATTTAGTCATTATAGTCTTTTATTAATGGTGTTATAAACGAGGCGGCAAACAGGACATTTTTAGTACAGGACGTTTGGGGACGGGAGAGACACATGCGAATTAAACCTGACGATAACTGGCGCTGGTATTTTTGCGACGAGCATGACCGAATGATGCTCGATTTAGCCAATGGCATGTTGTTTCGTTCTCGTTTTGCCCGCCGAATGTTAACCCCGGATGCATTTTCCCCGTCGGGCTTTTGCGTTGACGATGCGGCGCTTTATTTCTCCTTTGAAGAAAAATGCCGCGATCTGGTGCTCTCTAAAGAGCAGCGTGCCGAGCTGGTATTAAATGCGCTGGTGGCTATCCGCTTCCTGAAACCGCAAATGCCAAAAAGCTGGCATTTTCTTGCGCATGGTATGAGCTGGACCCCGGCAACGGGTGACGCGGCCAGCGTCAATCTGAGCGATACCGCAGAAGAGGTGAGCCTGCTGGTGGTTGAGCCTGGTGAAAATGCTGCGCTCTGCCTGCTGGCACAGCCCGGCGTAACCATTGCCGGGCGGACGATGCAGCTTGGCGATGCCATTAAAGTGATGAATGACCGGCTGAAGCCGCAGCTGCGCGTAGATTCCTTCAGCCTTGAACAGGCGGTTTAAGCTTCCAGCTGTACGGACGTTTTCGGTATGCAGCTACAGCACAGAATTGTGCCGTCATTTCCAATTGCCGATTTTTTCAGCGCACTAACCTCTCCATCCACCAGCCTGATGCGGCAGCATCCGCAAATGCCTGCGCGACAGGAATAGGGTACGCGAATACCTGCCTGCTCCAGTTGCTCAAGCAATACCTGCTGGTTGTTGCCACGGATGACGTTGCCCTGCCAGTGAATATCTACCGCAGAGGCGACATTTGTCACAACGTCGACCATTTCTTCTTCCTGACCCGAGCCGTACGCTTTTGCAAGCCCTCTGGCAAGAATTTCTACCTCATCACCGACGCGGATTGCACCGCTGGAGCGAGGGATCAGGTTCTGGCCGAAATCCACATCGCCGTTGTCCTGCGCGGTGCGGAAAGACTGCAGCGTCTTCAGCGGTTCGCCGGAAGGGTGCTTCTGGCCTTTCTCAGGGCTCACCGTGGTGAAAATGCAGCGGCTGCAGGGTTTTACGACATCAAAGATGACGCTGCCGATGCGGATCACTTTCCAGGTGTCTTCTTCCCAGGCGTCGGCGCCCGTGACCACCAGGTTCGGACGGAACTGTTCCATCTGAACGCTGGCCTTGCAGCGGACTTGTAAATCACGCAGCGAGGCTTCGTTAGTCAGCAGGAACGGGAAACCATCGGCGAAGGAGAGGGGAACGGCGTCGTGGCGCTTCACGCGACGCGTCGGTTCAGGACCTACCCAGCGCAGCTGCACGTCGCGGGAGAAGAAACCGCTCAGCCAGCGGTTAATTTCATCCGGGGCGATTCGCGCGGTAAAATGATTGCCCCACACTTCCGTTGGCGCATCGACAGGCGCAAAATCAGCAAAGCGAATGACCGCGCTGGAACCGTCCGGCGCGGTAAGGTGCAAACCGTCATGAAGCGGGGAAGGGGTAAAGCGAACCATCTGCGGGAACTGGCGTGCGGTGATGAACGTGCCGTCAGGCTCGGTGACCATAAAAATACGATCGAAGGCGAATCCGCTCATGTCGGCCAGCGCGTGAGAGACGCCGATGCCGCGCATGGATTTCACCGGATGAATAAAAAGCCTGGATAACGTCGCCACTGCACACTCCCACAAATGAAAATAAGCCTTCAACTTTATGACATACACGCCATATTAGCTATAATGCGCGACAATTTTCTAAGAGTAAAAGTGACGATATGAATTCTCTGTTTGCCAGTACGGCCCGTGGGCTGGAAGAGCTGTTAAAAACTGAACTGGAAAGCCTGGGCGCGCAAGAGTGCCAGGTGGTTCAGGGTGGTGTCCATTTTGAGGGCGACACGCGGCTTATTTACCAGAGCCTGATGTGGAGCCGTCTGGCGTCGCGCATCATGCTGCCGATGAAGGAGTGCAAGGTCTATAGCGACCTGGACCTCTATACCGGCGTACAGATGATCGACTGGACAGAGATCTTCACGCCTAATGCCACCTTTGCGGTGCATTTCAACGGCGTGAACGACGAGATCCGCAACAGCCAGTACGGTGCCCTGCGCGTCAAAGACGCCATTGTGGACTGCTTCACGCGTAAAAATAAGGAACGTCCGAACGTCGATCGCGAAAATCCGGATCTGCGTATTAACGTCTGGCTCAACGGCGACACGGCGAGTATTTCTCTCGATCTGAGCGGCGCGGGCCTGCACCTGCGCGGCTACCGCGATCGTACCGGTATGGCGCCAATTAAAGAAACCCTGGCTGCCGCTATTGTGATGCGCTCCGGCTGGCAGCCGGGCACGCCGCTGCTCGATCCGATGTGCGGTTCCGGTACGTTGCTGATTGAAGCGGCCATGCTGGCAACCGACCGCGCGCCGGGCCTGCATCGCGGTCACTGGGGCTTTAAAGGCTGGGCCCAGCACGACGAAGCGCTCTGGAAAGAGGTCAAAGACGACGCGCAGACCCGCGCGCGTAAAGGTCTGGCGGAGTATACCTCCCACTTCTACGGTTCGGACAGTGACCCGCGCGTAATCGAACGCGCGCGCAGCAACGCCCGTCGCGCCGGTATCGGCGAGCTGGTCACCTTCGAGGTGAAAGACGTGGCGAACCTGACCAACCCGCTGCCAAAAGGCCCGTACGGTACCGTGATCAGCAACCCGCCATACGGCGAGCGTCTGGACAGCGAGCCGGCGCTGATTGCCCTGCACAGCCTGCTGGGGCGCAATATGAAGGACTACTTCGGCGGCTGGAACCTGTCGCTGTTTAGCGCCTCGCCGGAGCTGCTGAGCTGCCTGCAGCTGCGTGCCGATCGCCAGTTTAAGGCGAAAAACGGCCCGCTGGACTGCGTGCAGAAAAACTACCATCTGGCGGAGAAAGCGGCGGACAGTAAGCCTTCCGGCGTGGCGGAGGATTACGCCAACCGCCTGCGCAAGAACCTGAAAAAATATGAAAAGTGGGCGAAGCAGGAAGGGATTGAATGCTACCGCCTGTACGACGCCGACCTGCCGGAGTACAACGTGGCGGTTGACCGCTACGCGGACTGGGTGGTGATTCAGGAATATGCGCCACCGAAAACCATTGATGCGCAAAAAGCGCGTCAGCGCATGCTGGACGTTATCGCGGCCACCATCGCCGTGCTCGGCATTGCGCCGAACAAGCTGGTGCTGAAAACCCGCGAGCGTCAGAAAGGAAAAAATCAGTATCAGAAGATGGGCGAGAAGGGTGATTTTATCGAAGTGGGCGAATACAACGCTCGCCTGTGGGTCAACCTGACCGACTATCTGGATACCGGCCTGTTCCTCGACCACCGTATCGCGCGTCGCATGCTGGGCCATATGAGCAAGGGCAAAGATTTCCTCAACCTGTTCTCCTATACCGGCAGCGCGAGCGTGCATGCGGGTCTGGGCGGTGCGCGGAGCACCACCACGGTGGATATGTCCCGCACCTATCTGGAGTGGGCGGAGCGCAACCTGCGTCTTAACGGGCTGACCGGACGTCAGCACCGACTGATGCAGGCCGACGTGCTGGGCTGGCTGCGTGATACTGACGAGCAGTTCGACCTGATCTTTATCGATCCGCCGACCTTCTCCAACTCCAAGCGCATGGAGGATAGCTTTGACGTTCAACGTGATCACCTGCGCCTGATGACCGACCTGAAGCGCCTGCTGCGTAAGGGCGGTACCATTATGTTCTCGAACAACAAACGCGGCTTCCGTATGGATCATGACGGCTTAGCAGCCCTGGGACTGAAAGCACAAGAAATCAGCCAAAAAACGCTGTCTCAGGACTTTGCCCGTAACCGTCAAATTCATAACTGCTGGTTGATTACCGCGGCCTGAAAGGAAAAATAAATGTCTTTAATTAGTATGCACGGCGCGTGGCTCTCTTTCAGCGACTCGCCGCTTCTCGATAATGCAGAGCTGCATATCGAAGATAACGAGCGCGTCTGTCTGGTGGGCCGTAACGGCGCGGGTAAATCCACGCTGATGAAAATCCTCAACCGCGAACAGGGGCTGGATGACGGTCGCATCGTTTACGAGCAGGATCTGATCGTCTCCCGTCTCCAGCAGGACCCGCCGCGTCACGTGACCGGCAGCGTTTACGATTTCGTGGCGGAAGGCATTTCTGAGCAGGCCGAATACCTGAAGCGCTATCACGAGATTTCGCATCTGGTGATGACCGACCCGAGCGACAAGAACCTCAACGAACTGGCGAAAGTGCAGGAGATGCTCGATCACCACGGTCTGTGGCAGCTTGAAAACCGCATTAACGAGGTTCTGGCCCAGCTTGGTCTGGAAGCGGACATGGAGCTGTCGGCGCTCTCCGGCGGCTGGCTGCGTAAAGCGGCCCTGGGCCGCGCGCTGGTCAGCGGGCCGAAGGTGCTGCTGCTGGACGAACCGACGAACCACCTGGATATCGAAGCGATTGACTGGCTGGAAGGCTTCCTGAAAACCTTCAGCGGCACCATCATCTTTATCTCGCACGACCGTTCGTTTATTCGCAACATGGCGACGCGTATTGTCGATCTCGACCGCGGCAAGCTGGTCACCTATCCTGGCGATTACGACACCTATCTGCTGGAGAAAGAAGAAAACCTGCGCGTGGAAGAGCTGCAGAATGCGGAGTTCGACCGCAAGCTGGCGCAGGAAGAGGTGTGGATCCGCCAGGGCATCAAGGCCCGCCGTACCCGTAACGAAGGCCGCGTGCGCGCTCTGAAGGCAATGCGCCGTGAGCGCAGCGAACGCCGTGAAGTGATGGGCAGCGCCAAAATGCAGGTGGAAGAAGCGTCCCGTTCCGGCAAGATTGTCTTCGAAATGGAAAACGTCAACTATCAGGTTGATGGCAAAGTGCTGGTGAAAGATTTCTCCGCCCAGGTGCAGCGCGGCGACAAAATTGCGCTTATCGGCCCGAACGGCTGCGGTAAAACCACGCTGCTGAAGCTGATGCTGGGCCAGCTGCAGGCCGACAGCGGCCGCATTCACTGTGGGACTAAGCTGGAAGTGGCCTACTTCGACCAGCACCGCGCGGAGCTGGATCCGGACCGCACGGTGATGGATAACCTCGCCGAAGGCAAGCAAGAGGTAATGGTAAACGGCAAACCGCGCCACGTACTGGGCTATCTGCAGGACTTCCTGTTCCATCCGAAACGTGCGATGACCCCAGTGCGTGCGTTATCTGGCGGAGAGCGTAATCGTCTGCTGCTGGCGCGTTTGTTCCTGAAACCAAGTAACCTGTTGATTCTCGATGAACCAACGAACGACCTGGATGTCGAAACGCTGGAATTGCTTGAAGAATTGATTGACGGTTATCAGGGGACCGTAATGCTGGTCAGCCACGATCGTCAGTTCGTGGATAACACCGTAACCGAGTGCTGGATCTTCGAAGGTGAAGGGCGAATTGGACAATACGTAGGTGGTTATCACGATGCAAAAGGGCAGCAATCGCAGTCTCTGGCGCAGAAACAGTCAAAGTCCAAAATAAGTTCAGAACCTGCTGTAACAAAAGCAGAAACTGTCAAGAAAACCTCGGCTAAACTAAGCTATAACCTGCAGCGCGAACTGGAGGGGCTACCGCAGCGTCTTGAAGAGCTGGAGGCCGCGCTTGAGGATCTGCAAAAACAGGTCGCTGATGCGTCATTCTTTACCCAATCGCATGACTATACTCAGAAAGTACTGGCTGAACTGTCCGCGGCTGAAAAAGCCCTGGAAGAAGCATTTGAGCGCTGGGAGTACCTTGAGTCTCTGAAAAACGGCGCATAGACAGGGATAACATATGTGTGACCAGCACCATGCCGACAGGCATATTTTATGCTCGCAATGCGATATGCTCGTGGCGTTGCCAGAGCTTGGTCACGGACATAAAGCCCTGTGTCCACGTTGCGGCGCAACGTTGACAACCGAGTGGGACGCGCCGCGGCAGCGTCCCACTGCTTACGCTCTGGCAGCATTGTTCATGCTGCTGCTCTCCAATCTCTTCCCTTTCATCTATATGAAGGTGGGAGGGATAACCAGCCAGGTGGATCTGCTTGAAATCCCGGGCGTGATGTTCTCGGAAGATTACGCCAGCCTCGGCACCTTTTTTCTCCTGTTTGTCCAGATAGTCCCGGCTTTTTGCCTGGTCGTTATCCTTTTGCTGGTCAACCACGTCAGGATGCCCTCATCATTGAAAATCCGGCTCGCGCGTATCCTTTTTCAGCTTAAAAGCTGGGGCATGGCCGAGATCTTTCTGGCGGGCATTCTGGTCAGTTTCGTGAAGCTCATGGCGTACGGCGACGTGGGGATCGGCAGCAGCTTTGTTCCGTGGTGCCTGTACTGTGTCCTGCAGCTGCGTGCCTTCCAGTGCGTGGACAGACGCTGGGCGTGGGATGATATCGCCCCGGCACCGACGCTTGCGCAGACGGTAAAAGTCGGCGTGCCCGGCATTCGTCAGGGGCTGCGTTCCTGCCCATGCTGCACCGCCGTGCTGCCCGCCGATCTCGACGTTTGTCCGCGCTGCGAAACGAAGGGTCACGTACGCCGTAAAAATAGCCTTCAGTGGACGATGGCCCTGCTGGTCACCTCCATCATGCTGTATCTGCCTGCCAATATTCTACCGATCATGATCACCGATTTGCTCGGCGATAAAATGCCCTCGACGATCCTCGCCGGGGTGATCCTGCTGTGGGGCGAAGGTTCCTATCCTGTCGCCGGCGTGATCTTTATCGCCAGTATTATGGTGCCAACCTTAAAAATGATCGCCATCGCCTGGCTCTGTTGGGATGCGAAGGGTCATGGAAAACGCGACAGCGAACGCATGCACCTGATTTATGAAGTGGTCGAGTTTGTCGGACGCTGGTCAATGATTGACGTGTTTGTCATCGCCGTTCTCTCTGCACTGGTGCGGATGGGCGGTTTGATGAGTATTTATCCCGCGATGGGGGCTTTAATGTTTGCACTGGTCGTGATTATGACCATGTTTGCGGCCATGACCTTCGACCCTCGTTTATCGTGGGATCGTGAGCCTGAATCAAGCCATGAGGAAGAGTAAGAGCATGGAAAATAAGAGTGGAGAGGCGAAAGTGCAGAAGGTCAAAAACTGGTCGCCGGTGTGGATTTTCCCCATCGTGACCGCGCTGATCGGTGCATGGATCCTGTTTTATCATTACAGCCATCAGGGACCGGAAGTCACGCTGATAACCACCAATGCCGAGGGGATTGAGGGCGGTAAAACGACCATCAAAAGCCGTAGCGTGGATGTGGGCGTGGTCGAAAGCGCAACCCTGACCGACGATTTAACCCATGTGGAGATTAAGGCGCGCCTTAATGCCGGCATGGAAAAACTGCTGCATGGCGATTCCGTTTTCTGGGTGGTTAAACCGCAGGTGGGGCGCGAAGGGATCAGCGGCTTAGGGACGCTGCTCTCCGGGGCCTATATTGAACTGCAGCCCGGCACGAAGGGCAGCCAGCCTGGGCAATATCAGCTTCTCGACTCACCGCCGCTTGCGCCGCCTGATGCCAAGGGTATCCGCGTGATCCTCGACAGCAAAAAAGCAGGCCAGCTTACGGCGGGTGACCCGGTACTGTTCCGCGGCTACCGCGTCGGTTCCGTTGAAACCAGCACCTTCGATGCGCAAAAGCGTACCATCAGCTATCAGCTTTTCATCAATGCGCCAAACGATCGTCTGGTGACCAGCAACGTTCGCTTCTGGAAGGACAGCGGGATCGCGGTCGATCTTACGTCGGCGGGGATGCGCGTAGAAATGGGTTCCTTAACCACGCTGTTTGGCGGTGGGGTGAGCTTTGATGTGCCGGAAGGGCAGGATCTGGGGCAGCCGGTTGCCGAGAAAACGGCGTTCAGACTCTTTGACGATCAGCGAAGCATTCAGGACGCGCTTTATACCGATCACATCGACTTCCTGATGTTCTTCAAAGATTCCGTCCGCGGCCTGCAGCCGGGCGCGCCCGTTGAGTTCCGTGGTATTCGTCTTGGTACGGTTGGGCAAGTTCCGTTCTTTGTTCCGGGCCTGAGCCAGATGCTGGACGATGATTATCGTATTCCGGTGCTGATCCGCATCGAGCCGGAACGTCTGCTTAACCAGATTGGCGAGAATCAGGATATTGCCACCCATATCAGTCAACTGATGGACCGCGGTCTGCGTGGATCCTTGAAGACGGGTAATCTGGTGACCGGTGCGCTGTATGTGGATATGGACTTCTACCCGAAAGCACCGCCGATTACCGGTATTCGTGAATTTGGTGGCTACAAGATCATCCCAACGGTGAGCAGCGGTCTGGCTCAGATCCAGCAGCGTCTGATGGAAACGCTGGATAAGATCAACAATCTGCCACTGAATCCGATGATTGAAGCGGCGACGAACTCGCTGAGCGAAAGCCAGGCAACGATGCGTCGCCTGCAAACCACGCTGGATAACATCAACAAGATCACTGCGAGCCAGAGCATGCAGCAGCTGCCGCAGGATATGCAGAAAACGCTACGTGAGCTGAACCGCAGTATGCAGGGCTTCCAGCCGGGTTCAGCGGCGTACAACAAGATGGTGGCAGATATGCAGCGTCTTGATCAGGTCTTGCGTGAACTGCAGCCGGTGCTGAAAACGCTCAACGAGAAGAGCAATGCGCTGGTGTTCGAAGCGAAAGATAAAAAGGATCCTGAGCCGAAGAGGGCAAAAGAATGAAAAAGTGGCTATTGATGGTTGGCGCTCTGCTGTTAACGGCGTGCAGTTCAGGGGTAGATAATAAAAGCTACTATCAGCTGCCTGTGTCTACCCACAGCGGTGGACAAAGCACGGCCAGCCAGGGAAACCGCCAGCTGTGGGTTGAGCAGGTTGCCGTGCCGGATTATCTGGCAGGAAACGGCGTGGTCTATCAGACCAGCGACGTTAAATACGTGATTGCGACGAACAACCTGTGGGCCAGCCCGCTGGATCAGCAGCTGCGTAACACGCTGGTGGCCAATCTGGGCAGCCAGCTTCCGGGCTGGGTTGTCGCGTCGCAGCCGCTGGGTAACGACCAGGATACGCTTAACGTCACGGTCACGGGCTTCCACGGCCGCTATGACGGTGCGGTGGTGATCAGCGGGGAGTGGTTGCTGAACCATCAGGGGCAGCTGATTAAGCGTCCTTTCCATCTGGAGCTGAAGCAGCAGAAAGATGGCTATGACGAAATGGTGAAAGTCCTGGCTCAGGGTTGGGCACAGGAGTCGGCCAGCATCGCGAGAGAAATTTCCCGTCTGCCATAAGTAAAATTCATCATCAAAAACCGCAGTTGGCCTGTCGCTGATTGCGGTTTTTTTTCGTTTTCACTTCAGATTGTTACTTGTGCCACGTCACAATTTTTGTACAAATGAACTTCCGGCTAGCTCACAAATATGACACCCGTATGAATTTTGAACATTGACGATGCGACTAATTCGGGGTATTCGTTATCTGTGCCTGTGCATTGAGTGCAGACACTGTTTTCTTTCCACCAGACAAAAGAATGAGGGAAACGAGGCATGAAGAGACAGAAACGAGATCGCCTGGAACGGGCTCATCAACGTGGTTATCAGGCCGGCATCGCTGGACGTTCTAAAGAAATGTGTCCTTATCAGACGATAAATCAAAGGTCACAATGGCTTGGAGGCTGGCGAGAAGCCATCGGCGACAGGGCACTCATAGCCTGATAACGTCTCTTTCAAAAAAGAAACCTCCGCAATGCGGAGGTTTCGCCTTTTTGGGGGTGCCAAAAGCACGATCAGAAAGCTGAAGTATCCTGGAACAGGCCAACTTTCAGGTCGCTTGCGCTATAGATCAGGCGACCGTCGACCAGCACTTCGCCATCTGCCAGGCCCATAATCAGGCGGCGGTTAACGATGCGCTTGAAGTGAATACGATAGGTCACTTTCTTCGCCGTAGGCAGAACCTGGCCAGTGAATTTTACTTCGCCCACGCCCAGCGCGCGGCCTTTACCTTCGCCGCCCAGCCAGCCCAGATAGAAGCCAACCAGCTGCCACATGGCATCCAGGCCCAGACAGCCAGGCATTACCGGATCGCCAATAAAGTGGCAACCGAAGAACCACAGGTCCGGGTTGATATCGAGTTCTGCTTCTACGTAACCCTTATCGAAGTTGCCGCCGGTTTCGGTCATTTTCACGACACGGTCCATCATCAGCATGTTCGGGGCCGGTAACTGTGGGCCTTTAGCGCCAAACAGTTCACCGCGACCAGAGGCAAGAAGATCTTCTTTTGTATAGGATTCGCGTTTATCTACCATGTTCTCAGTAAGCCTTATTTTAGTGAAGGACGCAGGATAGCTAACACGTGTACGCTGAACAAGTCCGATCAGTTCGAACTAAACCAGCCCAGCCAGCGTAACGGCCATGGATAACGATGACGAGAATCCTGCTGTGTCGCCTGAGCTATGCGCTCCTGGATAGTCTGCATCAGGGTGGTTTGCCCTTCGCCATCCCAAACCAGATTTGTCAGTAAGGGTAGCGCATCCTCAATCCCTTCGATGGCCCAGATGGTGAATTGCTCTTGCTCAACCGCATCCAGAATATCCTGGCTGAGGCTCAAATGGCGTGCGTTGGGAGCAGGAATAATCACACCCTGTTTGCCGTTTAAACCGCGCTGCTGACAGATAGAGAAGAAGCCTTCAATTTTTTCGTTGAGGCCTCCCACTGGCTGTGCACGACCGAACTGGTCCACCGAACCGGTGATCGCGATGTTCTGATTGATGGGCACTTCCGCCAGGGCGCTGATTAAGGCGCACAGCTCGGCCATAGAGGCGCTATCGCCATCCACTTCGCTGTAGGACTGCTCAAACGTCAGCGAGGCGGAGAAGGGGATCTGTTGCTCAAGCTGCAGCTCTGACATCAAAAACGCCTGCATGATCATCATGCCTTTCGCGTGAATGTTGCCGCCCAGCTCGGCTTTTCGTTCAATATCGGTGAACTCGCCATCGCCAATGTGCACAACGCAGCTGATACGGGACGGCTCCCCGAATGCGCGCGGATGGCCAGGAAATTCAATCACCGACAGGGCGTTGATCTGCCCGACGCGTTCGCCTTCGGTTTCCACCAGAATTTGTTCCAGCAGAATTTCATCCTGCATACGGTCGGCAAGATAGCCTTCTCGCCACTCACGCTGAGCCAGCATCTGAGTGAGCTGTTCTCCGCTGAACGCCCCGTTACCGCTAATCACACCCACTTCACGCAGCTGTTTGCCGATCCAGAGCGGGCAAAGCGGCAGCGTTTCCTGGTCACCGGTGTAGCGTACCGCTTCGCGGATTAAGCCCGGCCACGCGTCAGCCGCAGGGGTTGGCAGCGCAAAACGCTCAGCAACGGCCATCACCCACTGGCACCACTGCGCCATATCGTCGGCATCGGCAATCTGGATATTGTCTTCGTATTCGCTATACACCGCCTGCTCAGCCAGTTCCGGCTCCATTTCCTGGAAGTCCGCCAGCGATTCGCGGTCGCCCGTCAGCACGACGGTCAGCGACAGCGGCATAGACGGAACAGAGACAGGCAGAGGACGAGACTCATCGTAGCCGACCCAGTCGAAACGCTTCTGGTTGACGATAGTTTTCAGACGCATCCACAGCAGCGGCTGCGAGAGCAGGGTACGCAGTGAGATGATGAGAACACCGCCATTTGCGCGATGAACCAGCCCCGGCTGCAGCGAAAGTTCGCCGTTAAACTGGCGCAGACAACCAAAGAGTTGTTCCGCCTCGACCCAGTTAGCGGTAATCACTTCGCCCTTAGCGGCAAAACGGCCATCGGCCTGCGCCGTTGGTTCGAAAGTGACATCATGTCCCGCAATACGATACTGGCCGCCAAAAACTGCGTTCGCTTCCGGCTTCAGCTGGCGCACGGCATCACCGAGCAGCGTCAGGTATTCCGCTTCTTCCGGGGCCTTGAGCAGCATGAAGGGCGCTGTTGCCCATGGGCTTAACACCTGCTCCAGCGCATAATGCAAACGAGGCTGCGTATCGCTAAGGATGAATTCGTGTTCTTTTGCGAGTTCGGGCTGTGCAAACAGTTCCTGGTAACTTTCGGTATCCGGAACAAGGTCACGCCATGCAAGTTTCGTAATGGTCAAAGTTGATGTTTTTTAGTCAGATGTAAAAGCGTGGAGTATACCGTAAGCGGGGGGCTGTACCCAAGCAGGATTGGGGATTTCGACAGGGCGATTGGCTGCATTCACTCACAGGATATGATTTCTTTTCAGCAGATTGCTAAAAAACTGATATTCTGAACAGAGTTACGTGGTAACACTGAGATCGCAATGAAATATCAACAACTGGAAAATCTCGAAAGCGGCTGGAAATGGAAGTACCTGGTCAAAAAGCACCGTGAAGGGGAGCTGATCACCTGCTACGTCGAAGCCAGCGCTGCGCAAGAAGCCGTGGATATTTTGCTGACCCTCGAAAATGAACCGGTACAGGTTAACGGCTGGATCGAGAAACACATCAATCCCGCGTTGTTAAACCGGATGAAGCAAACTATCCGCGCGCGACGCAAACGGCATTTTAATGCTGAGCATCAGCACACTCGCAAAAAATCAATCGACCTGGAGTTCGTTGTCTGGCAACGCCTGGCTGGGCTGGCACAACGACGGGGCAAAACGCTGTCGGAAACCATCGTGCAGCTGATTGAGGATGCCGAACATAAAGAGAAGTACGCCAACCAGATGTCGACGCTGAAGAACGACCTTCAGGCTCTGTTGGGTAAAAAATAGATTTTTCTTTTCTTCAGACAATAAAAAACCCCGCATGGCGGGGTTTTTTTATAAGACGATAACTTATGCCGCTGGCTGAGTTACAACGTCTTTGATGCCTTTAACTTCGATCTCTACGCGACGATCTGGAGCCAGGCAGTCGATCAGTGCAGCGCGAGCTTTCACGTTGTCACAGGTGTTGCCAGTAACTGGGTTAGATTCGCCCATACCACGTGGGGAGATCTTGTTAGCTGGGATACCTTTAGAGATCAGGTAATCAACAACAGACTGAGCACGTTTCTCAGACAGTTTCTGGTTGTAAGCGTCAGAACCGATACGGTCGGTGAAGCCCAGAACCACTACGGAACCGTCTTTAGGATCCAGGTTGCTCAGCTGGGTGTACAGCTGATCCAGTGCCTGCTGGCCTTCTGGTTTCAGAGTCGCTTTGTTGAAGTTGAACAGAACGTCAGACTTCAGAGTGAAGTGCTTGGTCTGTACTTCTGGAGCTGGAGCCGGCGCTGGAGCAACAACTGGAGCTGCTTCTTCCTGCTGGCCGAAACGGTAGGAAACACCTACGCTCAGCATGCCGTTGTCTGGACGAACACCAACGGTGTTGCCGTCGCCGATGTTGTTAACCCACTGGTATTCCAGACGGGTAGCGATGTCACGGGTCATAGCCCACTCAACGCCACCAGCGAATACTGGGGAAACACCGGTGTCATGGTTGTCACCAGAGATGTTGTTGCTGGAATCTGCGCGCCATACCATGCCGCCCAGACGGGTGTACACGTCCAGATCGTCAGTGATTGGGTAGCCCAGTTTAGCGGTCAGCTGAACGCCCTGTGCTTTGAAAGCGCCGTTAATGGTGTCGCCTTTGTATGGCATACGACCTAACCAGTCGTAACCCATTTCAAAACCAACATACGGGTTAACCTGATAGCCACCGAACGCACCTGCACCAAGCTGGCTCTCGTGAGTTGGGCCATCATTGTTCAGGCTGCTGTTGTACCAGCCAGTGTCGTGGAACTGAGACCAGCCCAGTTTACCACCTGCATACCAGGTATTATCTTTCGGAGCGGCCTGCGCTACGGTAGCGAAGCCAGCCAGTGCCACTGCAATCGCGATAGCTGTCTTTTTCATTTTTTGCGCCTCGTTATCATCCAAAATTCGCCATGAAAGTCTCAGGAGAGAATCACGGTTAAATCCTTCACCGGGGGGCGTGGTCAAATATAAATCTACCGATATCTTCGGCTTAGGCCGAGCACCCCTGGCGATGTAAAGTCTACAACGTAGCTGAAAACTTACAAGTGTGAAGTCCGTCAGGCATATGAAAAAAAAAGTTCCGTATACCGATTATTTAACATTTTTCGAACGAATTTTGTGCAATAAAATTAAGGAGAACCGCACCAGACAAGCCTTGCCGCAATTTTCAGGCCGGGAACTTTAATGCCATCTTGTGGTCAAAAAAAATTCCAGGAAAAATCTTAATTTCACTCAATGATACAAATTTGAGTGAATTTTTAGCCCAGAAAGTTGTCCTCTGCGGTAAGAATCCGATCGAACCGGACGCATAATGAACCCGATCGCATTCCCTTCTTCGGCTGCTTCAGTCAGACGGAAATGTTCCTCTTCCGTCAATTCTTCCGGTAACCATCCAATCACCACGCTGTAATTTCCGGTGCGTAACGCGCGGATCATCGACTCAACGGTGTCGCACGGCGGGAGCTGATTAATTTGCATGACCTTAGTAAGCGGAAGGCCTGCGGACTGAACCCACTCACGGCTCAGTTTTTGCTGAGGCGTGAGCCAAAGCTGCCAGCGCGATTGCTGACCAAGCTGTTGTAATAACGGCAACAACAGAAGTTGCGTCAACAGGGGCTGGTCTTCACGATAAACCACTTCACTGATAAGCCCCGTGGAAACACGCTCGACGGAATTCTGCGCGACATTGCCTGCGGTAGAAGAGAGAGAGGTTGAGCGATTTGCATAGCCTGAAGTGTGCATATTCATTCCAGCCCTGTAGTTACTGTATGGATATACAGTAACCCCTGTATGCATAAAGATCAACCTCATTTTCGGAAAGCGACTCGCAAAATTCATTCAATGTTGATGTCCCTCGAAAAATCATCTTGCTCATCGGCAATAAGTTGCCTATTTTCCTGCTAACGGATCCGCTAGTAAGAAATTTCGTTGTTACTTTATGATTTTGAAGGGAAATATCATGAAAAAGATATCTTATGAACGGATTTATAAATCCCAGGAATACCTCTCCCCGTTGGGCGAGATTCATCATCGCGCGCTGTTTGGAGGCTATACCCTGGCGGTGGATGATGCGGTTTTTGCCATGGTGTCAGACGGAGAGCTTTATCTCCGCGCCTGTGAGGAGAGTGCGAAATACTGTGTAAAAAATGCCTCCTCTTTTTTGACGTTGATGAAGCGAGGCCGCCCGGTGCTGCTCAACTATTATCGTGTGGATGACGGATTATGGCAGGACAGGGAGCGGTTGCTTCAGCTCTCCTCGTTTGCGCTCAGTGCGGCAAGAAAAGAGCGCTATCAGCGCCATCAACGAAACCGACTCAAGGATCTGCCAAACCTGACCTTTCAGCTTGAAGTCTTGCTCTTTGAAGCTGGCATTACCAATGAGGAAACGCTGCGGGCGCTGGGTGCCAGAGCGAGCTGGCTGAAGATGCGGGCAAAAAACAAAGCGCTCGGTATTAAGGTTCTCTTCGCACTGGAAGGGGCTATCGAGGGGCTGCATGAGGCGGCACTCCCGGCAGGCATTCGCCGGGAGCTGACGGAGTGGTTTAATGCGCTGCCTGAGCCACAGGAGAATCACTCCTCCAGGTAGCGATTTGCTGTTGCAGCCGGCAAATTTCAGGCAGCAGAGCGATAAGCAGGCCTATTTGCTGAAGCACCAGCGGCGCTTTGCTGTCGTTTTCTGGGTCAAGATGCGCAATGCGTTGAGCCAGTTCATCCAGCGCCTGTTGAACGCGCGGCTCATCGGCCGGTCGGTGATGAAGTGCGTCATCAACGTAGCAGACGGCGTCATCGAGCAGGTTGAGAATGCCCGGGTTGGTGAGTTTCTCACGGTGGGCACCCAGCGTCGAAATATAGCTGGTGAACGTATGGTTCAGACAGAGCAGGCGGAACGCAGTCTCACGAATCTCCGCCGTGGCGCGAGGCTCCGTTGACATGTTAGAGACAACGGAGGCCAGTTCTGCATCACTGTTGTGCGCGTCGCGACGGGCTATCCGGTAAGCCAGGCGGTTATCGCGCCCCTGGTGGTACTGCTCCAGGATTGCGTCAAGGTATCGACAGTTGGCGTTCATTGCCCTGTCTACCACGCGCGGCAAATTGCGGAAACGCCAGTCCGGCCAGATAAAGCTGACCGCAGCCCAGGCAATCGCACAGCCAATCAGGGTATCGATCACGCGGGGCAGGGCAACTTCAAACCCTTCACCCAGCAGGTTAAAGCAGAGCAGCACCAGCAGCGTGATGAACATGGTGGCGTGGGCGTACTGCACGTTGCGAAACGCGAAGAACAGCACGCCGGTGATCACAATCAGAATCAGTTGACCTTCAACGGAGGGCACGAAATAGAGTACCGGAAGGCCGATCGCGACGCCGACCAGCGTGCCGATAATACGCAGCGCAAGACGGTGTCGGGTGGCGTTATAGTTCGGCTGGCAGACGAACAGGCTGGTCAGCAGGATCCAGTAGCCGTGGTGCAGCCCGGTTATCTGGATAAAGGCATACCCCACGCACAGCACCAGCGACATTCTCACCGCGTGGCGAAAGAGTGCCGACTCCGGCGTAAAGTTACGGCTCAGACGCAGCCACATATCGCTAACGCTGTGCACGCTGTCATCAGCAAGCTGATTTTCCACCTCACTGCCCGGCAGCGCCATCGCCTGTTCGGACTCAATGGTCGCCAGCTGAGCATCAATCGCCCGCAGGTTGTTCAGCAGAAAGCCCAGCGCTTTGATGTGCTCCGGTGACGTTCCGCTGGCCTGAACGCGGTCGAGCGCCGCATCAAGATGGCTGAATACGCGTTCAAAGCGGGGGTCATGCTGATAGGGCGTACGCAGCAGAATGGAGCGCGAGAGCTGCTGACACGCCTGAGACTGCATGGACAGCAGGCGCTGGAAGCGGAACATCACGTCGCTGTAGCGGAACTTCTCGCGCAGGGCCGCGTATTGAACGTGCGAGGAGCTGGCACGTTCGTGAATGTCCTGGGCGGCAAAATAGTAGTGTAAGGTCCTTCGCGTTCCGCGCTGACCGCGATCGCCGCGCAGACGGGTAAGCAGAGAGGCTTTTGTCTGGTTAAGGGTGGCGACCAGCTGGCCATTTGCCAGCGCCAGATCGTAGAGCGGAGCCTGGCTTTCTTCCTCGATATCCGGGTCGAACAGCCGGGATTTCAGTTCCAGATAGTGGGCTAACTGCTCAAAGCTGCGGGCAAGGTTATCCTGCAGCGGGCGAACCGGGAAGATCAGATGACCGGTTAGCGTCAGCAGGTTATACCAGATGGCGCCCAGCAGCAGGAGAACCGGCTGCTGGTACCACTGGTCATAGAGGGAAACGCCCAGCATGGTGTAGATAGCGATCAGCAATGCACCAAACGCGATGGTGGCATAGCGCTGCCCGAGGCCGCCCAGCAAAATAAACCCGCTGGTTGAGAGCGTAAGGCCCAGGGCAAACAGCCAGGGCCACGGGAAAAGCAGCTCAACGGACGCTGACGCAATGAAAAAGCAGACGAGCGTAATGACCAGGTTACGTAAACGTCCGGCCAGACGATCGTCCAGGTCCGCCAGCGCCCCGGCCACCACTCCCAGCGTAAGCGGAATGGTGAGCTTGACATCATTCAGCCACCAGGGCAGGGCAACCGTGCCGCAAAGGGCGATAAATATCCTGACGTTGTATAGCCAGGTGCTGTTCCAGGTATAACGGCGAAGCAATGGGCTTAGCATAAACGCGGCCGGTCCTTATTTACTGAAAACGACGACGCGCGTTTGCTTCACGCGCCGCCTGGGCCACTTCTACCGGAACAACCCTGCGACCGACGGGCCAAAGGGCGATAGCGGCGATCTTAAAGTTCGCTATCCCCACCGGAATACCAATAATCGTGATGCACTGTGCAATACCGGCAAAAATATGCATGATGCACAGCCACCAGCCGAAGAAAATCAGCCACAGTATGTTCAGCAGGGTTCCGCCCGTATTCATCAGGGCGTTTTTGCTCTCCGGATTGAGCTCGTCAACGTGGATAGCTTCATTCCCGTAGGGGATTAAGGAGAGTTTTGTGATTTCCCAGCAGGAACGGGTCAGGGGAAGCGTGAAAATCAGGACGATGCTCACCAGCGTGGCAAAAAGCCAGGAAAGGGTGGTGGCAAAACCGCCCAGCACAAAATTCAACACATTCAGAACGGTACGCATAAACCCTCACTTCCTTTCGATAAAATTAACGCCCAATGATTGTAACGTTTTTTTAGGCTGGAGCACCTTAAAACTGGCAGTTAAACTGTCAGGTAAATTATCTCTTCGTGGATTTGGCGGAACATGGAACTGAAAGCAACGTCGTTAGGCAAACGCCTGGCGCAACACCCTTACGACAGGGTGGTTCTCCTTAATGCCGGGGTGAAAGTCTCCGGGGAACGCCACGAATACCTTATTCCGTTTAATCAGCTTCTGGCTATCCACTGTAAACGCGGGCTGGTGTGGGGCGAGCTGGAGTTCGTTCTGCCTGACGATAAAGTCGTGCGTCTTCACGGCACCGAGTGGGCGGAAACCCAGCGTTTCCATCATCACCTGAACGCACTGTGGCAGCAGTGGAGCCAGGATATGAGCGTAATTGCCGCCCAGGTGCTGCAGCAGGTGCTGGACGATATCGCGAAGAGCAACGCACAGCACGCGTGGCTGACCCGTCAGCAGACCGCCGGGCTGCAGCAAAAGATCCGACAGGCACTCTCGGCGCTGCCGCTCTCCGTGACGCGTCTCGACGAGTTTGACAACTGTCGCGACGCCTGGCGCCAGTGTCAGGCCTGGCTGAATGATAAGGATAAAAGCCGTCTCGCCCATAACCAGGCCTGGATGGACGCTATGCTCACCCAATACGCCGACTTTTTCAGTACGGTGGAATCTTCACCGCTCAATCCGGCCCAGGCGCGCGCGGTGGTCAACGGCGAGCAGTCGCTGCTGGTGCTGGCGGGGGCCGGTAGCGGTAAAACGTCGGTACTGGTGGCGCGTGCCGGCTGGCTGCTGACGACCGGAGAAGCGGTAGCCGATCAAATACTGCTTCTGGCCTTTGGCCGCAAGGCTGCTCAGGAGATGGACGAACGCATCCAGGAACGTCTGCACACGCGGGATATCACGGCCAGAACCTTCCATGCCCTTGCGCTGCATATTATTCAGCAGGGCAGTAAAAAAGTGCCTTCCATCAGTAAGCTAGAAAACGACGCGCAGGCGCGTCAGGCGCTGTTCATCAAAACGTGGCGCCAGCAGTGCAGTGAGAAAAAGGCGCAGGCGAAAGGGTGGCGTCAGTGGCTGGAGGAGGAGCTCGGCTGGGAGGTGCCAGAGGGCAGCTTCTGGCAGGATGACAAACTGGCGCGTCGGCTGGGTTCGCGACTTGACCGCTGGGTCAGCCTGATGCGAATGCACGGTGGAACGCAGGCAGAGATGATTGAAAGCGCGCCGGAGGCGATCCGCGATCTGTTCTCGAAACGGGTCAAGCTGATGGCTCCGCTGCTGAAAGCCTGGAAAAACGCGCTGAAAGAGGAAAATGCCGTCGATTTCTCCGGTTTAATCCATCAGGCCATCATCATTCTTGAGAAGGGACGTTTTGTCAGCCCGTGGAAACACATTCTGGTGGATGAGTTCCAGGATATCTCTCCGCAGCGTGCTGCACTGCTCTCGGCGCTAAGGGCGCAAAATAAACATACGTCGCTGTTTGCGGTGGGTGACGACTGGCAGGCCATCTATCGCTTCAGCGGGGCGCAGCTCTCCCTGACGACCGCGTTCCACCACTATTTTGGCGAAGGGGATCGCAGCGATCTGGACACCACCTACCGCTTCAATTCACGCATTGGTGAGATCGCCAACCGCTTTATCCAGCAAAACCCGCATCAGCTGGCCAAGCCGCTCAATAGCCTGCGCCCAGGGGATAAAAAAGCGGTCACCCTGCTGGCAGATGACCAGCTGGAGCCGCTGCTGGACAAACTCAGCGGCTACGCGAAGCCCGATGAACGTATTCTGGTGCTGGCGCGCTACCATCACCTTAAGCCCGCAGCGCTGGAAAAAGCCGCCACCCGCTGGCCGAAACTGCAGCTTGAATTTATGACAATTCACGCCAGCAAAGGGCAGCAGGCTGACTATGTGATTGTGCTGGGGCTGAAAGAGGGCAGCGACGGTTTCCCGGCCCCGGCCCGCGAGTCGGTGATGGAAGAGGCCCTGCTGCCGGTGCCGGAAGATTTCACGGATGCCGAAGAGCGGCGTTTGCTGTATGTGGCCATCACCCGCGCGCGGCATCGCGTGTGGCTGCTGTTCAATAAAGAGGAGCCATCCGTGTTTGTCGATATCCTGAAGAGTATTGATGTGCCGGTGGCGCGTAAGCCATAACGATGTCAGGAAAGATTTTCCAGGCCGGGTAAGGCGTAGCCGCCACCCGGCAAAAAAGCTACTTCAGTCTCTCGGAAAGATAACGCTGATAGTCCGGAATAAGGATATCAACCGGCGAGTTAAACTGCGGCGATTCGATGATGAAATCCGCCGTCGACAGGTTCGTCGCCACCGGAATATTCCACACCGTCGCCAGGCGCAGCAGCGCTTTAACATCCGGATCGTGCGGAACCGCGTTCAGCGGGTCCCAGAAGAAGATCAGCACATCAATTTTCCCTTCGGAAATCTGCGCGCCGACCTGCTGATCGCCGCCCATCGGCCCGCTCAGCATGGCATTCACCTGCAGACCCGTTTCGCGCTGGATCAGGTTACCGGTTGTGCCGGTCGCCGACAGGGCGTGCTTTTCCAGCGAAGGCTGATGGCGGCGAACCCAGTTAAGCAGCATTTGTTTACAGTGATCGTGCGCCACAAGAGCAATGTGTTTGCGCTCAGGCAGCGTGCGTGTTGTCAGTTCCATAATCATATCCATCAGGTTAACTGACTACACGATGACGGGAACCGTCTGACGCTGCAAGAGAAAGGCGTAAAAAATGTGGCTTATGATGAAGGTTGTTGTTTTGCCCACTGTAAAAACCGGGCCCGCGTGTCGGGATCGGCCTGCTGGAACCAGAATTTAAGGCGCTGTTCCGTCAGGGTCTGGGACTGGGGAGGAATAACGTCCAGTTCAGAGACGCCGGATAAAAGCGTACTGTCATCCGCCATCATGGTGGCAAACTGCGGAAGCGATGCGCGTTTTCCCGCTTTGTTATAGGTCTGGGTCGCGGCCTCGTAATCCGGGCCTTTCGGCGAGGTCGTTAACGCCAGAATATCCAGCTTCACCGGAATCGGCATCGCATTCCCGTCCAGCAGTTCAACGCGGGGTGAAGCGTCGAAGGCCGCAGATTCCTTCTCCGTTTCAAGGCGAGGCAGGGTGATGTTCACCTGACTGATTTGCCGGGTATTAAAGCTGACGATCAGCGGCGGGGAAATGTACATCCGTTGCTCGTGATTAGCCAGACCGATCGACTTTTCTACCCGAAAGACCAGCTGATGCGGCCCGTTATCTAACTCGATGCTGTCTGCACCGCGCAATAACGAGCTGGAGACCTTTTTTCCGTCCAGTACAAGAAGATCAATGTCGGTAGAGAGCCGGAGCGTGGTAGCAAAAACGCAGACCGGCATCACTAACGCAATCAGGGCAGTGGCAATACCGGTTTTCATAGAAGGCTCCCGTCAGAAATCCTGTCGCCGCATTAATGTATCTAAATTTTTCGATAATCACGTTTACTAACATATAGACATATTTCGCCGTTTTGCCCTCATGCATCTGTATGGGATGGATGGTTGAGATGTGCGGTTTGGCGTACACTTTTAAAAAAGCCAGGAGAAAAACCATGAAAGAGAACGATATTGCCGAGATTCTGACATCCACGCGTACCATTGCGCTGGTGGGCGCGAGCGATAAACCCGATCGTCCCAGCTATCGGGTGATGAAATACCTTCTCGATCAGGGCTATCACGTTATCCCGGTCTCGCCAAAAGTGGCGGGGAAAACATTGCTGGGCCAGCAGGGTTACGCCACGCTCGCGGAGGTGCCGGAAAAAATTGATATGGTCGATGTCTTCCGTAATTCCGAGGCGGCGTGGGAAGTGGCGCAGGACGCTATCGCCGTAGGGGCGAAAACGCTGTGGATGCAGCTGGGCGTGATTAACGAGCAGGCCGCCGTGCTGGCGCGGGATGCGGGGTTGAAGGTCGTCATGGATCGCTGTCCGGCGATCGACATCCCCCGTCTGGGGCTGGCGAAGTAATAAAAAAAAGCCCGTTATCGGGCTTTTTTTACACGCTTAGTTCCGCAGGCGCGGAGCCTGTAACTGTTTGCGGATAGTCTGAGCAAGTTCATCCATTGTGGGTTGCTCCGGATGCTCTTCCTGCAGCTCGCTACTCAGCTGCGCTTCGGCCAGATAGGTGTGAACGGGTTGTCCATCATCACCTTCCATTACCACGTGGTACCAGGGCGCGGCGCGAAGCTCTGCGTTCACCGCCAGCTCGTCTGCTGACGGTTCATCAAGGGAATACTCCGGGTCGATATCCACGACCACACCCAAATACCCTAGCAAAGTGTGGCGGACCTGCTGGCCGATACCGAATTTGCTGGCAATCATAGTCACCTCCCGGGAAATACGACTTACACGTTATGTGCGGGCAATATTTCTCTTTTCAAGTTACATGACGCGACAGGCAAACCCTTTCAGATACAGTCCTTCCGGGTAGGTAGCAATCACGGGGTGATCGGCTGCCTGACGGAACTGCTCTATAAATTGTACATCACGACCAGCATCTATTGCGGCATCGGCGATGATTTTCTGAAATAAATCTGTGGTCATCAGGCCGGAGCAGGAGAAGGTGAGCAGAACCCCGCCCGGGTTCAGCAGCTGGATAGCCAGCATGTTGATATCTTTATACCCGCGGCACGCGCCCATCAGCTGGCTTTTGTTTTCCACAAACTTCGGCGGATCCATCACGATGACGTCGAACTTCTCGCCCTGATCGCGATATTTACGCAGCAGCTTGAACACGTCATCGCGGACAAACTCCGCTTTGCTCAAGTCCAGCTTGTTGAGCTCGACGTTCTGTTTTGCCACGTCCAGCGCTTCCTGCGAGGTGTCCACGCTCACCACCTGAGCACAGCCGCCCATCAGCGCCGAAACGGCAAAACCGCCGGTATAGGAGAAGCAGTTCAGCACGCGTTTGTCGGCAACGTACTGACGCGTAGCCAGACGGCTATCGCGCTGGTCGAGGTAGTAACCCGTTTTGTGCCCGCCCTGAATATCCACCAGCAGCTTCATGCCGTGCTCTTCAATCGGCAGCAGGGCCGGTGGCAGTTCGCCCGTTACGGGCCCCTGAGTCAGCTCCATGCCTTCTTTTTTGCGCACCGCCACATCGCTGCGGTCGTAAATGGCGCATTCCGGGAACAGCATTTGCAGCGCGCTGATCAGCGCTGCACGCTGGTATTCCGCTCCGGCGCTCAGAAGCTGCAGCACCAGGAAGTTACCGAAGCGATCGATGGTCACGCCCGGCAGGCCGTCGGACTCACCGGCAATCAGGCGGTAGCTGTCCAGCCCGTCGCGTTTTGCCAGCCAGTCGCGCCACTGCTGCGCCTGCTGCAGGCGGCGAACGAAGAAGTCGATGTCGATGATTTCATCTTTATCAAACGTCCAGACGCGAGCGCGGATCTGGGACGCTGGCGAGTAGGCGCCTCGCGCTAACCATTTCCCCTGATGGTCAACGATATCAATGGTTTCACCGAGGCTGGCTTTGCCTTCCATACGGGCAACCGCGCCGGAAAAGACCCAGGGATGACGGCGCAGTAATGATTTCTCGCGCCCTTTGGCTAACACTAAACGTACACTCATAATTTGCTGTTCTGTCGATTTCAGGAAATGGCGCGTAGATTACCACATTCAGCAAGGCGCAATCATCTGCGGATACCGTTGAGCGTTTCGGCACAAAATCAAATCGCTTAGGCACATTACGATATTGCCGCTGGGTTTAGAGTGGGGCTTCCGGTACAGCAGAGGGAGCACCCATGAAAAAGCGCAGTGTGATAGCAATAGCCGCTCTGGCGGCGATGAGTTTTCAGGTTTTAGCAACAACGCCTTTCGGCATCACCAGCCAGGATATTTCCGGCGAAAGGCGGCTGGCGCAACAGCAGGTATTTGAGGGGTTTGGCTGCCACGGTGGGAATATCTCACCGCAGCTGGCATGGAAAAATCCGCCTGCCGGTACGAAAAGTTTTGCCGTCACGGTATATGACCCGGATGCGCCTACCGGCAGCGGCTGGTGGCACTGGACCGTAGCCAATATTCCGGCGAAGACAATGACGCTGCCCGCTGACGCCGGTAACCCGAACGGCGAGAAATTACCTGCCGGCGTTGTGCAGGGGCGTAATGATTTCGGCTATTCTGGATTCGGCGGCGCATGTCCACCCGAAGGGGACAAGCCTCACCGCTATCGGATTACCGTCTGGGCCCTGGACGTGGATAAACTGCCCGTCGACAACAATGCCAGCGGCGCGCTGGTCGGTTTTATGCTCAATAGTCACGTTCTGGCAAAGGCTCAGTTAACAGCAACCTACAGCAGATAAGGATGGCAGGGTGCAGGAGTTTCATTTTCGACATAACCATCTTACCGCGGGTGAAGTGACTGCCAGCAAAATGCATCGCCTGCACCAGGTTAAGCTCTTTTTTCCGGCTATTTGTCATATCACTCGCGGCACTAAGGTGATAGTTCAGGATGATAACCGCCTGGAGGCGACACGGGATGAGCTCATTATTATCCCGGCCAATACGGCGATGGAGATTATCAATCAGCCTGTAAACGGTCTGTTTCACTCGGATTTGCTGATGTTATCCCCGGAGATCGTCGCCGAGTTTAAGGCGCATTACCTGAAATCCTGGCCGCGCACGACGCTGCATTCGCTCTGCGCCCCGCTGAGCGAGGGGTTGGCGTTTATGTGGGACAATCTGCTGCACGCCGTGCGTCAGGATTTACCGGAGGCGCTACAAAAGCATCAGGCTTTCGGCCTTTTGCTGGCCCTGCTGCACGATGGCGTGGCGGGTCCGCTGCTTGTTGAGCGAAACAGTAACCTGACCGAGCAGGTGCGGCAGTTCATTATGCTGTCGCCCGCCAGAGACTGGACCGCGCAGGACGTTGCCAGCCGTCTGGCCTTAAGCGTGCCGACGCTGCGCAGACGCTTGCGTGAAGAATCGCAGAGTTTTCGCCAGATCGTGGAGGAGGTGAGGATGGCCGTTGCTTTGTCACAGCTCCAGTCAACCCGATTACCGATTGGTGAAATCGCATTACAATGTGGGTATCTTTCCAGCTCTCGTTTCACCGCCCGTTTCCGGCAGCACTATGGCTGTTTGCCGAAAACGCTACGTTAAGGAGAAGAAAAATGTCCAAAGTCTGCATTATTGCCTGGGTTCACGGCGTTGTTCAGGGCGTGGGGTTCCGCTACAGCACCCAGCGCGAAGCGGTTGAGCTTGGGCTCACGGGATACGCGCGAAATAGGGACGACGGCAGCGTTGAGGTGGTCGCCTGCGGCGAAGCGGAGCAGGTCGACAAGCTGGTGGCGTGGCTGAAAGCGGGCGGGCCGCGCAGCGCACGGGTTGATAAGGTGTTAACGGAACCGCATCAACCCGGGCGCGAATACGTAAACTTCGGGATTCGGTATTAAATACACTTCACCGGCTTAGGCAGGCCGGCAATTTTGGTGGCCTGTTTTGCCGGGCCTTTCGGGAACAGACGATACAGATAGCGGCTGTTGCCTTTCTCTTCTCCGAACTTATTGGCCATGGCTTTGACCAGCATGCGGATCGCCGGAGAGGTGTTGAATTCAAGATAGAACTCGCGAACAAAACGCACCACTTCCCAGTGTTCGGGGGAGAGGGTAATCCCTTCGTTTTCCGCAATTTTCTCCGCCAGCGGCTCGCTCCAGAGCGTCGTATCTTTCAGATAGCCTTCGCTATCGGTCTCAATTTCCTGGCCTGCAAAAATGAACATAATCTTCTGTCGTCTGTGAAAAAAACGGCGACAGTGTAGCAAAAAAGCCGCCGAAGGATAAGCCGTGCCCTACAGGAGCAGTTGCAGCAGATTGTTGGCATTAAGCTTTTTCAGCGCGTTGCATTTATGGGTCGAAACCTGCTTCTCAGACATACGCGTCACGATGGCAATGTGGCGTACCGGCAAGCCGGTAAGCATCAGATCGAGCACGTTGAATTCAAGGCCGGTAAGACAGCAGTCAAGACTTCGGACGCGGCGAGGCTCTTTTGCCAGCAAATATGCCGCATCAGCGACGGCGATCCGGTCATCGATGATATAAAGGGTCAACGTACTGAAACGCTTGCGTAAATGCGTCGCCAGCGCCCACCCCTTTTCATTGCAGACCAGATACAGGCTGCCTTGCCAGCGGGCGGCTTCCAGTCTGAGCAAAATGTTAATCAGTGCCTGATGCGTACCCGCCACGGAAAAACGACAGCGTACGACAACCACGCGGCGGGTAAGCAGCGCTGGCTGCCATTGCACGGTGTCGCTTTGGACCTCTGGCTGAACGCCCCGACGCAGCAGCGCGTAGCGCAACCCTTCAGCGTAAAATCGATTATTGTCGAGAATAGCGTAACTCACGGTGACCTCGTTATAACGTGCTGGGCGTATAGATAACGCGCAGCGTGCCGGTATAGTCGCCCGCGTTTTTGCTGCTGGCGGCAAACGCGGGGGTTTTCAGGATAATAGGGGCAGGAATGCACAATACGCTCTCGCGTCCGCCGGGCAGCACGACCTGACGCAGATGCTGCGGATCGTTCGTGCCTTGCCAGACCAGGGTTTTACCGTTCGCGACGGCTTCGGTTGCGCCTGTTATTGGATTGGTGACTGAGACCCGATAATCGAGACGATCCCGCGCATCGGTCTGGCTACCGCCGCGTCGCCTGATTGAAAACGCGCCTTCGGCACGATCCGCTGAGGGGAGTCCGTCATCCTCAAAGCGAAGATAGGCGCGGGTGCTGGTACTGTTTTTGCCGTCGTACAGGCACATATCCAGCGAGTTTTCACCCTGGATCTCACTACCTCCCGGCCGCCCCGGGAAGTTGGTCAGGTTGAGGTTAACGATGGGCGTTGAGTGCGGAAATGCCGGCAGATAAATCTGCTGATTACCCGGATCGACCACCTCAATGCGAATGTTTGCCTGCCACCTGGCGATGGTGAGGTAGCCAGGGCATCCGACGTTTACGTCATTGAAGTTTCCGCCACAGTCGGCGCTCCCCCATTGACGCAGGTTCTGCTTCAGCGTTGCGGTCCAGATCCCCGGCAGGGCGAGCTTATCCAGTTCGCTTTTCACAATATAGAAATCGAAATAGGGCTCTCTGTTCCAGGCGCTGAGATCGCCCGTTCCCCCTGTGACAAAACTGGCGAAGGTAAAGACTTTATTGTTGATAAACATGTAGTGATCGCCATATACCTTGATATCCACCGTCTTGCTGGTGAGGGCATGCGTGAAACGTAAATTGATGGCATAGGGCGAGGCCGGGTTAGCTGAGAACCAGACCGGCGAGTTCATGCAGGCCCCGTTCGTGGTATCAGTCCGGGACTCACAGGTCAGGGTATTACGTCCCCACTTTTGCGGGTCGGCGAGGTCATAGCCGCCCGATTCATGAAACCAGATATCGAAACGCGCAGGCGGTGCCGTACGATCGAAGCTGATCCCAACGCTGGTGTTTCGTCCCGCAGGGGCGCCCGCCAGCGCCTGGCCTGTCCACAGGCTTAAGAACAGTAAAATAAAGAAGCACTTAATCACATCATTTCCCTTTAGTGAGGTTGTCGGCGTTCATGGCAGTTGGACCGGCAGGTACCGATCGTCCGGCGAGCATCAGCTGCGCCTGCTGCTGGACGGCATCCGGCAGGGCGGAGAAGGTTAACTCCCGGCAAGGAATTGAGCCGACATAGCGCACCACGTCGCGCATACTTTTCACGTTGAGTTCGCACTGATAAAACTGCTGCTGGCGCACCAGGTAGAGGTTATGCAGCAGGGCATCGCTCTGGGCGCTGAATCCGCCGTTGCCGAGATCGCTCCAGCCGTTAACGTTCAGCGGCACGCCACCGATAAACGGCGAATGACGCTCGTCGGTTAACTGGCCGAGCCAGGTGTAGCTTGCGGTGGTTTGTACATCCCGACGCAGCAGTTTGCCAGGCACCATAAACAGCGTTCTGCTGCCTGAACCTTGCGTGATCTCACTGCTGGCTCCCCGGGATACGTCCAGCGATTCGTTAATCGTCAACGTTGTCTGCTGGTAGCCCGGCACTGCGAAGAGGGCGCGGCTATTGCCCGGAATGTCTGCGCTCCCGCTGTTATCCAGCGACACGGCAACGCTAGGAGCCTGGGTATCTTCCGGTGTAGCAACGTTAACCGCGACGGCGGAAGCAGGACGACCGTCGCTCCAGCGGCCGAGCCACAGGCCAGAACGCGACAGCGCAAGGGTCGAGCTGTAGTTGCCGCTGCTGCTCAGCGTATGGCGCCTGTCCTGACGATCCCAGGCGTCGCTGACGGTCAGACTGCCGTTGCCGTATCGCCCGCCCTGGCGCGTATAGGCTGAGGTATTCAGCGAGTCGCTGTTAATGCCCGACGCGCTCAGACCATACTCGTTTTCACCGCGTGCATCGGCGTACCAGTTATGCGCCACGTTGTAGCTCAGCTGATTTTTTTCACGCTGCTGGTGCTGCCAGGTCGCGCCCATAGAGGTATAGCTCGAGGCATCACCCTGACGGTTATGCGCCATGGACAGGCTCACGCTCAGGTAGCCGCCTTTGTCCCTGCCGTCGTGGGCGTCATCGTGACGCATGAACAGGTTAATGCTGCTGTTAATGTTGAGGCCTCGGGTGCTAAAGGCATTGCTCAGCCCTCCCTGCCAGGCGCGCGAGCGCGAGCGGGTCATATAGACCGATTCCCACGGCAAACCCGCATCGTGGCGGTCGTCGCTGTCCGGGAGCTCCCGACGTGAAACGTACCGTCCTTCGTTGCGGTTATCCGAATATCCGAGGCTCGCATACCAGGCGCCGACAGGGACGGAAAACATCACCGAGAGGGTGCGATAACAGCCGTTCACGGCGTCAAACCCCGCGCTTCGGGTGTTGCAGTTTTCCGCTGATAGCGCGTTACGATAGAGGCTCAGTGAAAAACCGTCGTTGTAGCTGATTTGCTGAATATTGCCGCGCTGGCCTTCGCTGCCGTAAAGGTAGCTAAACCGGGTACTGAGCACGCCGTCGATCGGGCCCGCGTTGAAGCCCCGGCTCCAGTCGAGCGCATTTTCCAGGAAACGCTGGTTTTTCTTTATCGTTGCTCCGCTGGTCAGCGCCAGGGTCGGGGTGACGGGCAGGCGCACACCCGCCTGCGCAACCGCGCTGCGTTCTTCGTTCCGATCGCTATTGTCGGTTTCACCCGCCTGCAGGAACCACTCGACGCGGTCAAATGGCGTAATGCCGGTTCGGGTAAACGGCACCTGCTCGGTACGCGTCAGCCGGTTATTTTCATAGACCGACAGCGTGACGGTGTAGCTCCCGTCCGGAAACGATCGCGTGTCGAGGGTTTGCGCCCCGGCATTCAGATAAAAGCTGGCCAGCAGCTGATTGCCACGGCGGGCGTCGATACGCGCGTCATGGGAAAGCAGTACGGTGACAGGAGTTCCCTTTGACTGCTGAACCGGATTCATCCACGCCCGTGTTGAACCCGTGCGCAGACCGCGAATTTTGCCCAGCGGCAGCTGGCTGAGGTTGATATTCCCGCCGGCATTACTGAACAGATCGCGGGTATCCATCTCGCCCAGCTGGACATAGTACTGACGCAGGATATCCTGGCGGAACCAGGCGTTGTTGACGGTGATTTCCTGTTGCTGCTGGCGCCTTGAACGCTGTCCCAGCCAGGTCCAGTCGAGGTTAACATAGCCGTCCTGCGTGAGCGCCAGCGCGCCATTGCCCTGTACGGTGGCTGACTGATAATCCCTGTCGGCAACAAAATTAATATTCTGCTGATGGATCAGCGCATTTTCGGTGTCCTGCGTGGGCTGATACCACTGATTTTCCGCGGTGGCTTTAGGCAGAAATTTCTTGTCCAAAAACAGGCTAATACGGGCGTTATTCTCGTCATAGATAATGGCCGCGCGGTCGGTATCAATGTAATCGCAGCCCGCTGCGGAGCCGTTGCTGCTGCAGGCCTGGTTGCCGTTACGGGCAAGCGGAACGGCCAGCGCGGCAGACACGGTGCCAACGAGAGCAGGGTCGTCGTTAAACCGGCGTTTGATGGCCGCCACAACGGTTTCAGGTGCGACAAAACTGACCGTTTCAAGCGTGATATCCGTTTCAAAAAGTCCAAGCGACTCGCCGTAGAGGTTGACCTCTGTCCACAGGCGCTGCGTTTTCGCCAGATCTTCAAAACCTGCCGGGACGGCCATCCCGGCGCAGGCGAGTTGGATGGATGCGGGTAACAAAGCAACAAAGAGGAGAGTATTTCTGTGAAACGCCATGAACGAGCCTCGACATCATCCTGACGTCAGAGGGTGGGCACCCTCTGACGTTATTCCTTAGGTGCTGTGGTGTTACGCACCGCCTTCCGTGGTAGTCGCCTGCGTCAGCATCAGGCTGACAACGCCGCTGTACTGACCGGTTTTCAGAATGCCTTTGGTGGTCTGAGAAATGGTCAGCGGCAGTACCGCTGAACCGTTTTCAATGCTTCCCGGGAACAGTTCGGTACCGGTATATTCCACATCGGCGGTAGAGAGGGTTTTGTCGCCCAGCTTCACCGTCATTGGGATGGTCTCAGCACCGTCGGCATTTGCCAGCTTCGCGGCGCTTACCAGACGGACTTTCACGTTGCTGGTGGCGGAGTTAGACCACACCTTGGTATTCAGGCGATAGCTTTCCAGACCGCGGCCAGGCAGATACTGCATATCGATGCTTGCCGGCAGCGGCGTGTTATCGGCCTGGGTCATGTCCAGCTGTGAATCAACGCTGGCGTTGACGGTAATATCTTTTTGGATCGCCAGCGCGCTAACGGACGTGGTCATCGCGGCAACAATCATCAGAGGTTTAAAGTACTTACGCATTGATATCTCCATATTTACAAATGAGCACCCTGGCTCTTTAAACAAACCCTTTGGGGTCTTTACGGTAACGTCGTGTTATTGCACGACGGGTAAATCAGCTTCTTCAGCGGTTTTATTCACCCAGTTGAAGTAGCGGAATTTATATTTCTGGCCTTGTGTATTTGTGAGCGTTTTTAATTTCCGTTCGGTATCCGGATAAATCGTCGCGTCTTCTTTAACCCATTTACACGACGAATCTGCGTCACAAATACCGATCTCTCTCAGCGGCACGCGCAGCGTACCGTTGTTTTTTAACGTGCCCCTGCGAGGGTCTATCGAGAGTGAAACCACACTTTTTTCCGGGGCGAGGTGGATCAGGGCGCCCCAGATCACATTGACGCCCAATGTCGCCGTCGCAGCCGGGCTTTCTGCCTTGCCGGGAATAATGCTGTCAGGCTGCTTTACCCCTTCAAAATAGACGCGCCAGGTGGTCTCTTTTTCCGGTGGCGTAAGCGATACCAGACGAACGACGCGCATGGCGCCTGCCGCGAGGGCAAATTTTTCGGGCGTGACAACAACGCCGCCTTCTTTCCACGAGGCCACATCAATCTCTTTTTCCTGGGCCGTGCCGGGATTAAGAATTTTCTTTTGCCTCACCCGAATGAACTGAATATCATCCGTTTTCGACGCTACCTTAATTTGCGCCGCACCGGACCTGTCCACATTCAGTTCCATGGGGTACACGCTCATATTGGCCATTGCCATTTCTGAGAAAAATGGCAATGACAGCGCGGCGACATAAAAGGCGGTTGTCATGTTCACTCTATTTTTCTGTTTCACATTCAGTCTGCCTGCTCTGAGTTCATCGGCGGCGCGTTAACACCAGGACACCGTCTGCTTTCGTATTGCTTCAGGGCAGGGAAACTTTAACCAGAACAGCGGTTTGTGAAAATTTGTATTAATTAACTCGTTAAATACAGGTTTTTATCCTGCTTTTCTGTCTTTAAGGTTGTATAGTTAAGCGAAAATACCGCGGCCAGGGATAGGAAGAAAATTCCTTCTGATGAAAAAATAAGCAGGTCAGGAGGCGGTTTTCATGTCGATGTACCAGGGATTAAAAAAGCATGCGGTAACAGCCGAGAATAAAAGATGTTTTTTATATGCAATAATTCGTTGTTATTCGATCCTGAAGCACATGCAATAAGTCTTGTTGGACAACCAGAATCTGTATTAACGCTTTCGGCGCCAGCCGTGCGGCTTTTGCAGGAATTTATAAAACACAAAGGGCACGACCTGAGTCGGGAGGAATTGATCACTCGCGTTTGGGAGGAATTTGGCTTTACGCCATCGGGAAATAATCTCAATAAAGCGGTAAGCGAATTACGTAAAAGCTTCCAGTCTCTGGGAGAGGGGCACGAATTTATTGTGACCGTACCCCGTTACGGATTTCGCTTTGATGCTGAGGTGATTTTTCAGCCTGGAGAGAATATTCCATCCGTCGATCCGCAGCCCTCGGTCGCACCGCAAGAAGTAAAGCCTCAACGCGCCTCCATTAAAAAATGGGCGATTGTGGCCGTATTGATCGTCGCTGCGCTGGGGACGAGTCTCTACTTTAGCCGACAGCAGGGGATTTTCATTCCGGCGAAACTCAAGCCGGTTAAGGAAAAAATCGCCAGTTGCAGCATCTGGATTATCAACGATCACGGACGACCGCTGGTGCTATCGAAATTAGCGGAGCGGCTGGAGGCTAATAACGTGGCGTGCGGACGGGAGGAGTACGACATTTATTATTTCAGCGCCCGTTTTACTATTTCCGCTGCAGATGAGGTGTTTATTGGTGCCTGTCCGGTCAGCAAAACCAGCCTGTGTAAAACCATACGTTATAAAAGCGGGGCACAAAAATGAAAATAAAACTTCTTTTTGGCGTGGGCGGTGTACTGGTTGGTTGTTCGCTGGCATTTTTTTACTATTCCGGCAGCGTGGGTAAAAAGGATGTGCTGGCCTGCAGCACTGAATTTAATTTCACGCGCAATGAGGGAAAAGCCAGTGAAGTGAAGGTCAATACCGTTGCCCAGTTCTATTTTCATCGGGACGGTACCGGGTTGACCACCTATAAAGGCGCGGCAAGGGCTGGCGGGCAATGTTTGATCGTTGACAGGGATGTGGATTTTACCTGGCAGCAGCGGGACGATGATAACGTCATCGTATTGAGCTACACCAAAACCTGGCGTCGGCACAATGACAATACGCCTGATGCTCAGTGGGGTAGCTTCGCCAATCCGACCGCACGCTACTACCTGACGATCTCTGAACTCTCGCCTTCCGTGTGGCTGATTCAGGACCGGCGCTATCCCACCTATATTTGCCGGGGTGAGTAGGGCATAAAAAAAGGAGAATGCCACAGGCATTCTCCTTTTTCGTATCCGTTGTGCTTAATCGCGGCTGGCGAAGCCCAGGATGCTCAGCAGGCTGACGAAGATGTTGTACAGCGACACATACAGGCTCACGGTGGCGCGGATATAGTTCGTTTCGCCGCCGCGAATGATGTTGCTGGTTTCAAACAGGATCGCGCCTGAAGAAATCAGAATAAACACGGCGCTGATTGCCAGATGCAGGGCAGGCAGCTGCAGGAAGATGTTTGCCACCATGCCCACCAGCACTACCACAACACCCGCCATCAGCATACCGCCGAGGAAGGACATGTCCTTACGCGTGGTCAGCACGTAGGCCGAGCAGCAGAAGAACACCAGCGCGGTGCCGCCCAGCGCCATGCCGATAAGGTCACCCATACCGGCAGACAGATACGCATTCAGCATCGGCCCCAGGATGTAGCCCAGGAAGCCGGTGAAAGCAAACGCGGACAGGATGCCGACGGGCTTGTCAGCGGTTTTGTAGGTCAGGAACATCAGACCATACATACCCACCAGCGTCAGGATCAGCCCCGGAGACGGCAGCATCAGCACGGTGCTGGCGGTGGCGGTGATCGCTGAGAAAGCCAGCGTCAGGCTGAGCATGAAATAGGTATTGCGCAGCACCTTGTGGGTGCTGAGTAGCGATGTGCGGTCGCGTGAAGAAGTAATTATACGATCCATGAGTCACTCTCTTATGACAGATGTAATTAGTGGAAAGAATAGGAAACGGCACGCCAGTCTCAAAGTGGTTTTACCCATCTTTACTCAGCACGTTAGCGCTGGAGTCGGTTATTTCTTCTGCAGAAATCCGTTTCGCCAGTATGAACAACGGTTTGCGACAATTTACCAGATCAAGCTCTTATAGGTTACTGAAAAATATTGCGTTATTACCATTCGAACGCTAAGAGTTATTTCCGGATCGTCATAAAACAGACTATAAGGCGAAGGAAATGAAACCACAAACACGCACTCACTTTACGCTCTCTTTGTTAACCGCAGGGATCCTGTGCGCCAGCACGGCAGCCTGGGCGGCTAACGTGCCGGCAGGAACCGCGCTGGCCGACAAACAGGAACTGGTCAGAAACAACGGCAGTGAACCGGCTTCGCTCGACCCGCATAAAGTCGAAAGCGATGTCGAATTCAATATTATCAGTGATTTATTCGAAGGGCTGGTGGGCGTCTCCCCGGCAGGAGAAGTCCAACCGCGACTGGCGGAAAAATGGGAGAACAAGGACAACACCGTCTGGACGTTCCATTTGCGCCCGGGCATCACCTGGAGTGACGGCACGGCGATTACCGCTGAGGATGTGGTCTGGAGCTGGCAGCGCCTGATCGATCCGAAAACGGCTTCGCCGTATGCCAGCTATCCGGGCAACATGCATATCGTCAACGCGGCCGATATTGCTCAGGGGAAAAAAGCGCCCGATACGCTGGGCGTAAAAGCGATTAACGACACCACGCTGGAAGTGACGCTCACGCAGCCAAACGCGGCCTTCCTCGCGATGCTGGCGCACCCGTCGCTGGTGCCGGTGGATAAAGTGCTGATTGGCCGCTTCGGGGATAAGTGGACCAAGCCGGAGCATTTCGTGAGCAGCGGGGCGTATAAGCTGTCGCAGTGGGTGGTCAACGAACGCATCGTGGCAGAGCGCAACCCGCGCTACTGGGATAACGCGCATACCGTGATTAACAAAGTCACCTACCTGCCCATCACGTCCGAGGCCTCGGATGTGAACCGCTATAAGGCGGGCGAAATTGACATCGTGTACACGGTGCCGATTAACCAGTTTGCCCAGCTCAAGAAAACCCTCGGCAGCGAGCTGGACGTTTCACCTCAGCTTGCGACCTATTATTACGAATTCAATACCACCCGGCCGCCGTTTAACGACGCGCGCGTGCGTAAGGCGCTCAACATGGCGCTGGATAAAGACATCATTGCCGGAAAAGTATTAGGGCAGGGGCAGCGCCCGGCGTGGCTCATCAGCCAGCCGGATATCGGCGGCGTGAAGCTACAGAACCCGGATTACGCCAGCTGGCCGCTGGACAAGCGCATCGCGGAGGCGAAAAAGCTGCTGAACGAGGCCGGATATAACGCCAGCCATCCTCTGAGCTTCAACCTGCTCTACAACACCTCTGAATCGCACCAGCGCATCGCGATTGCGGCCAGCTCCATGTGGAAGAAAAACCTTGGCGTGGAGGCAAAGCTGCAAAACCAGGAGTGGAAAACCATGCTGGATACCATGCACACCCACAACTTTGACGCGGTGCGGTACGCGTGGATTGCCGATTACGACGATGCGGCGACCTTCCTGAACAACTTCCGCACGGGAGACAGCGAAAACACCAGCCAGTACAGCAATCCGGAATACGATCGCGCGCTGCTCAATGCCGCAAAAGCCAAATCAGCGGAAGAGCGGGGTAAGTTCTACCAGCAGGCGGAAGATCTGCTGGGGCGTGATGTGCCAGCTATTCCGGTTTATCACTACGTCCGCACGCACCTGGTGAAACCGTGGGTAGGCGGATTTACGCCGGATAAGCTGGGGTACTATTTCACGAAAGACATGTACATCAAAAAACACTAGGCCTGTGCTGATAAAATCGTCGATGTGTCGTCAGTTCAACCGATTAAACACGTTTTGACTATTTTTACAGCGAACGAGTGCAGCCACTCTTTACAGCTCGCGGTGAGGTGTTTATAGTTCGCCTCACTTAGGAAGTGTGGCCGAGCGGTTGAAGGCACCGGTCTTGAAAACCGGCGACCCGAAAGGGTTCCAGAGTTCGAATCTCTGCGCTTCCGCCAGATATAAACCCCAGGTTACTCGTTAACCTGGGGTTTTTCTTTTGCCTTAACGCGAGTTTGTCTGTCACCAGATTCTGGCCATTCCTTCGCTTTCCGGGCGAACGAGCGTAAAACCAAATTTTGCATAAAGCTCAGGCACATCCGCCATTAAACAAACGTAGGCCCCTTTACAGGCATGGGTATCCAGCCAGGCTACAAGCGTTTCCATAATGACTCTGCCAAGCCCTTTCCCCTGATAAAGGGGATCAACGGCGACATCGACAATATCGAAATTCAACGCACCGTCCCCCACGATTCGCCCCATACCCACTGGTTTACCCTCATAAAGAATATGCATGCCGTAACAGCTGCCAGGCAGTGCTTTCCGGGCTGCCTCCAGAGGACGAGGGCTGAGGCCCGAGATTTCGCGCAGCCGACAAAACGCTTCTGCAGTGGGGACGGTCTCAACAACGGTATAGTTATCAGGCATAAAAAAGCTCCAGTCAGTGTCCATCAGGGGATCCCAGTCTGGCAGTAAAACTGACTAAACACGATTTTTAGGATCGATCCGCCTCACACTTTTAAGACTCTGCTATTTCCCTGTAAAAAACAGGCGTTATCATTCATCCCGTAAATATATTGCTATCTCTTACCGAGGCTTTGATGCTGGAGAATGTTTTCATCAGATAATCAGTTTCCCGCCCTTTTCAGGACGGACTGGTTATCGCTGCGCTTAAACCTTACGCGCGCACCTGCGGGTGTGGGCTCGTTTTTACGCATGATGATTACACAGGTTTTCCAGTATGAATTTATCCCGTCAGGAACAACGCACCTTACACGTTCTCGCTAAAGGTGGACGTATTGTGCACGTCCGCGACAGCTCTGGCCGCGTCATTTCCGTTGAGTGCTACACCCGTGAAGGGCTGGTGCTGAGCGACTGCACGCTTAGCGTCTTTAAAAAACTCCGCACCAAAAAGCTGATCCGTTCCGTGAACGGGCAGCCTTACCGCATCAACACTACCGGGCTTAACAACGTTCGCGCCCAGCTGGATAATCGCTAAGCGGAATAAACAACGCCACCCGCGGGTGGCGTTCATGCATTGAACTGGGCAATTCAGGGATATCGTTGCGGATGCAGGAATGTTGGCCGGGTAAGCGCAGCGCCACCCGGCAATAAAGGCGACGTTTAAGAGCGGATAAAGGCCAGAATGTCCGCGTTGATGGTATCCGCGTGCGTGGTATGCATCCCGTGCGGGAAGCCCGGATAAATTTTCAGTACGCTGTTCGCCAGCAGCTTGTCCTGCAGCAGGGCTGCATTCTTATACGGCACGACCTGATCGTCATCGCCCTGCAACACCAGAACGGGAACCGTGATGGTTTTTAGATCCTCCGTCTGGTCGGTCTCTGAAAATGCCTTAATCCCCTCGTAGTGGGCCTTGGCGCTGCCGATCATTCCCTGACGCCACCAGTTTTGAATCGTGCCCTGTGAAACGTCCGCGCCATCCCGATTAAAGCCGTAGAAAGGGCCGCTGGCGACGTCGAGGTAAAACTGGGCGCGATTAGCCGCCAGCGCTTTGCGGAAGCCGTCGAAAACCTCGATGGGCGTTCCGCCGGGGTTACTGTCCGTTTTGACCATCAGCGGCGGCACGGCGCTGACGAGCACCGCTTTGGCGACGCGCCCCTGCGGTTGCCCGTACTGCGCAACATAGCGGGCGACCTGTCCGCCGCCGGTGGAGTGACCGACGTGCACGGCATTGCGCAGGTCCAGGCTTTCAACCACGGCTGACGCGTCGGCCGCGTAATGATCCATATCGTGGCCTTCACTTACCTGGTCCGAACGCCCGTGACCACGACGATCGATAGCGATAACGCGATAGCCTTCTGCGAGGAAGAAGAGCATCTGGTTATCCCAGTCATCGGCACTTAGCGGCCAGCCGTGGTGGAAAACGATGGGTTGAGCCTCTTTTGGGCCCCAGTCTTTGTAGTAAATATTGACGCCGTCTTTCGTTGTTACGAATGCCATACCGCAGACTCCTCTGTTAAAGGCAAAACGTTCCCCGGCTGAGCGCACAGCGAATCATTAATGCCTTAATTAAGTTGGCTTTTTTCTCTTTCCCGTACCGACAGTACTCCTAAAGTGTAGGAGAAATAGTAAAAGCAGTCGGTTTCATTCCTGTGAAAAGGAGCAGAACAGCGTTCAGGGGGAGGGGGAACGAATGAAGGCTCTGGAGAGATCCTCCTGAGCCTTCAGGGCAGCATTAACAGCAGGGGCGTTTAGCGGTTTTCTTCAATATAGCGGGCCAGGTCCGCCGGAGTTTTTAGCACCGTCGCCACGTCAGTTGGTGGGATCATGCAGCCGTAAATGTCCTGCACTTCCAGCACCATATCGACCGCCAGGATGGAGTCGAGAATGTCGGATTCAATCAGTTCATCGTGAAAGCCCACCTTACGGGATAACACTTTTTCGAACAGGGCGAGAATTTCTTGTTCCATAATTTTTCCTGGAGTCATTAATTTGTGCGGGCGTAAGCGTCCAGCAGCTTGCGGTCAATTTTGCCGTTAGGATTCAGCGGCAAAGCGTCTTTTACGATAATTTGTGAAGGCACCATATAGTGCGGAACGACCTTCGACAGCGACGTTTTGATGGTGTCCGGCGCCATATCCGTCACGCAGAACGCGGCAATGCGCAGCACGCTGCCGCAGGATTTCATCAGCGGCAGGACCACCGCTTCGTTGATGCCGGACATGGCCAGCAGGCGGTTCTCGATCTCGTTGATTTCAATACGGTAGCCGTTCAGTTTGACCTGGCTGTCGTTGCGGCCCTGACAGTAGATCAGCCCCGCCTCATAGCCCAGATCGCCGGTCCGGTAGCCGCGAAACGCTTCATCTTCCCGACGGAGTAATTTCGCCGCGTTCTCCTGCGGCAGGCCGAGATAGCCGCGCATGACGTTTTTACCCCAGATAATCAGCTCGCCGTCGGCGGAAATTTCCATTTTGCTCTCAGGCATCATGACCCCCACCGGCAGCACGGCGCTGTCGCTGTTCAGGATCGCATCCGTGATTTCAACCACGGTCGTCGCAATCGTCGCTTCCGTAGGGCCATACGAGTTAATGATTTTGGCCTGCGGGAAGCGGCGGCGAAGCTGTTTAACCAGCGCTTTATTGAGCACTTCACCAATGAAGATAAAGACGTTGAGCGCGGGCAAATACTCGCTGTTGAACTGCGGGGAAAGCAGCTGCTGGTATGCAAAAGAAGGGGTGGAAACCCAGGCGGAGACCGCGTTGCTTTTCAGTCGCTCCAGCCAGTTCTCTTTCTGAATGTCCTCTTTGGCGTTCAGCACGATGTGTCCGCCCATCGCCAGATTCGCCAGCAAAGGGATCAGGGAGAGGTCAAAGCTGAATACCGCGTGGTTCATCAGGACCGGTTTTTCCGGCAGTGAAAAGTCCTGGCTGACCCATTTCATGAAGTGCCATACGCTTTCACGCCCAATCTGTACGCCTTTAGGTTTACCGGTGCTGCCTGAAGTAAACATGATGTAGGCCAGATCCTGCTCCTCCAGTACCTTGCCCGGTTCCCCGGTGGCGATGAACTGCCGGGTCACGACGTCGTAATAGTAAGGGGCGCTGGCCAGATGGCAGATCTCCCGAAGGCGCTCCTGCGGATAGATGCAGTCCACCGGGATGTACGGAATGTTGTGCAGCAGGCAGCTATAAATTGCCACGGCGAACTCGGCCTGCTGGTGACCGTACAATACGACCGGCGTACCGGCAACAGGCTGGCAGCGCTGATAGCGCTGCGCCCAGTCCGTCACGGCAGCGGAAAGCTGTAGCCAGCTTAAGGCTTCGTCGCTGCCGCTGATGACCAGCTGCTGCGGGGAGGCGGGATCGCACAATGCCGCACGTAAGAAATCCTGCAGTTCCTGAAGATCGGAGTGATTTTTCATAGAGGTGACATTCCACTAAAGATGTAAAGGGATCCCGCGGCGCTTCCCAGCGTCAGAATTCGCCCTAAAAACGCAACGGCCGGATACTGCAGGCCGCGGTGCAATGCCGGGCTGCGTTTGGCTGACCACAGCAGCATATTGTGAGCGACGGAAATCGCGCCAAACAGCGCGCCGCTGATGACGTAATGGCGTTCCAGGCCATTCCATGCCCCCATGCAGAATAAGGTGCAAAAAATACCGATATTTTGCGCCAGCGTTTTGTTCTGACGGAAAAAGTTCAATTTCATCAGGTTCATATAAACGGGCATAAACACCACATCGCGCAGCCATTCAGACAGGCTGATGTGGAAGCGGCGCCAGAAATCCTGCGGGTTCTTTGCCAGAAGCGGCATGTTGAAGTTTGCCGGAATATTGAGTCCAAACAGGCGGCCTGCGCCGATGGCCATATTGCTGTAGCCCGCAAAATCAAAGTACAGGTAGGTGCTGTAGGCAATCGACATCACCACGCCCACGGTCAGCGTAAACGGCTTATGGCTCCAGGGTTGCACGACAAGCGAATCAATCAGCATGGCAAACAGGAACTTCTGGACAATGCCGGTAATGATTTGCTCCAGCGCGACTAAAAACTGTTCGCGGTTAAGGGCAAATACGGGCTTGCTGACGTCACTCATCCACGTCCGCCAGCGGTACATTGGGCCGGCCAGGATAATAAAGGGCATAAACAGATAACAGAAATAGTGCAGGAAATTCTGACCTTCTTTTTTACTGCGATAGAGCAGCACGTCCAGCGCGCGGAACGTCATAAAAGAGAGGCCGATCATGCCCCAGTGGTTATTTAAATGTAATTTCACCAGCAGTAGCGGCAATAATGTCAGAACGACCGCCTGCCACGTTTTTAACCATCCCTTCTCTTTAAGCGTGGCAAAAACATAAAAGCTGAAAAAAACGGCGGCGGGGACAATATAATCGCCCTGAAATATATATCCCCATCCCAGCGCCGTTAACACCGAGAGCGCAGATAACCAGGTCAGACGATGGCGCAATACGCGATTAACCAGCGCAAACGCCAGCGCGGATGAAAACAAATAAACAAAAAACATTCCTGAGCTGTACATCATTCGGCCTCAGAACTTTTGATATTCAAAATGCAGCTGCATGCTCATGCTGTCATCGACAGAGGTCCACGCGACGATGGTGATCGCCAGCAGGAGATAAAGGAAAAAAAGACGGATCGCGATTTTCATCATTTAAAACTCTGTGCAATAAAGCGAATCATAGGAACCCAGGCCAGTTCGGAAGGGTGCAAACGATCCCAGTTCCAGCCATTCTGATAAGGCATGGCGTACATATCTAAATAAGGGATCTGGTTTTTTTCCAGAATGGTTTTTATTTGTTTATCAACCGGACGGAAGGTATCGGTATTGTAAAGCGCCCAGGGGTTAACCGGGTCGACGATAGCAATGACCTGCACGTGGTGTTCCTTAAGCAGCTGGACGGTTTTACTGAAGGCGGCGATTTGCGCAGGCACAACCGGCGTGTCATCCCACTGCTGCCGCGTACTGTCCTCCTCGTAAATCGTTTTGTCCATCCACAGGGTGGCCGCGCTCTGCTGGCGTTTTTTATTTAACTCGCGCGCATTCGCCAGCTCTTTATCCCAGTCGGGGGCAATGTGGGCGGCTGGCTGCTGCGGCCAGGGCTGTACCGTCTGGGGCGTGATGTTGAGCAGCGCCAGCCAGTCGTTTTTTATTAGGGTGCAGACGTTGGCAAACTGGAAGCTCAGCTCGTCCCACATCAGATCGGGGTGCCAGCCAAAGACGCGCATTTGGCCGAAGGTTAAATGGCTTATTTCTTTACTATCAATATGCTTTAAATAATTAACCAGCAGCGGGCGCGCCTGCGGATCCTTCATCAGCGGATTAAAAATAGAGCCGGGGAAATTATCGGCATAGATAGCCGGTGGCAGCCCTTTTGAATAAAAGCTGTCAGGAGCCAGAAGCAAAACAACTTTACTGTTTGCGTTAAGGCTATTTTTAAAACGAGAGAACAGTAAAAATTGCGTTTCATCATCGACGAACGCATCGCCATACGCCACGACGGGTTTGTGTAATTGCTTATTAAAGTAATTATATACAGCGTAATGTTCATCTTCTGAGGTGGCCACCTCAGACGCGCCAATGAAGAAAATAGCATTCCCTTCTAAGGCATGGGAAATAGTCGCAATTTTTTCCGCTTGTTCTTTCGGCGTGCCCACCATTGATTTAATCAGCGGCTGGAAGGTGAGGGGCGGATTGAAGCTCGTCACCAGCGGGTGAACACAAAGGAACAATATGGCCAGGGTCGCCATCAGGATATGTAAGCAAAGCGTATTTTTGATTTTCATCATCAACCAGTAACACTGCATGGCAGTAATTTCTAAATCTGCGGGTACTCAGATTTATAACAATTACACAACAAATGACCGTTTATTTTTGTGGCATTCTATACCAGAGCGATTTAAAAGGATGAGCGTTGCTGTGTAACGGTATGTACAAGGGGGCTGTGACCGATGCGCGGCAAGCGTCTGGGTGATTTTTGCGCAGTCAAACGCCGGCAGGTCAAAATAGAAAAATTCCTGCTTTACAAGGGGCTAATAGATGTTTATAGTGCGCCTCACTTTGGAAGCGTGGCCGAGCGGTTGAAGGCACCGGTCTTGAAAACCGGCGACCCGAAAGGGTTCTAGAGTTCGAATCTCTACGCTTCCGCCAAATTTGAAAACCCTGCGATAGCAATATCGCAGGGTTTTTTCGTTTTACAGGGCAATCACCAGCTCCCCGGAATGGCTCCGCGAACAGCACAGCGCCACCTGCTGGTCCGTCCCGCCTTTTTCCGCCTCCGACTGCACGCTATCCCGGTGATCCACCACGCCGTCAATCACCGGCGTCAGGCACGCCCCGCAGATCCCCATTTCGCATGACAGCGGTACGTCCACGCCGTTCTCCTGTAGTACCTGAGCGATGGTCTTATCCACAGGCACCGGCCAGCGCTCCCCGGTGGAGGCGAGTTTGACCGTAAAGATCTCGCCCGCGTCACCGCGTGTGGCAGGGACCGCGGGCTGAAACGCCTCGCTGTGGAGATGGCCATCATCCCATCCCCTGGCCGTCGCCACGTCTTGCACTTTTTCCATAAACCCTGCCGGGCCGCAGATCCAGGCGTGAAGCCCCGCCTCAGGTGCCGGGAGATGCTCTGCCAGCGCCGTGCGCGGGCTGGCGGTATGAATCTGGCACTCACCGAACCGGGAGAGTTCGCGCGCAAAGGCCGCGCTTTCGCGGCGTTTGACGTAATAGTGCAGCGTAAACGGCGTTCCGGCCGCCTTCAGCTGCAGGGCCATCGCATACAGCGGCGTAATGCCAATGCCTGCCGCCAGCAGCAAGACCCGCTCAGCCTGATGCAGCGGAAACAGATTGCGTGGGGCAGAGATCGCTAATTTCTGCCCGGGTCGCAGCGTCTCATGAACGTAACGCGATCCGCCGCGCGAGGCGGTTTGCCGCCCCACGCAGATAAGATAGCTCTCGTCTCCACACGCACCGGTCAGGGAATACTGGCGCACCGCGCCGCAGGGCAAGTGCACATCAATGTGCGCGCCGGGCTGCCACGCCGGCAGCGCGTTACCGTCTTCAGCCACCAGCCTGACGGCGAGGCTTTTGTCGCCCTCGCGCCACAGCCCGTCAACAATTACGCTCAGCATATCGGCCTCCGTCATACGAGGAAAAATTCGCCAAAGCCCATCTTCTTCAGTCCCCGACGGTAGGCAATTGAGCTCTTATCGGCGGGAATATGGGCTTCCAGCGTCAGATCCAGCGGCAGACTTTCCGGGCGCTGGGTTTCGACCATCAGGCGATCCTCTTCAAAAATGCGCAGATTGAAGGCATGCACATCCTCCACCGGAATATGCAGGTCAAAGTTACGCGCGATAGGGGCGAACATGCGGGTGACGCGCGATGACACGGGCGACGCGGCGTTCATGATGACCAGTCGCGATTCTCCCGGAAAATGAATCGTCAGGGTGGCGGTAAACGGCAGATGCATTTCAAAATGGCGCAGCCACTGGAACCCTTCCGGCGCCTGCACGGGTGAACTGGCGGGATAGTTGCTCACGGAGCTCCAGTAATCGGCAACAAAACCGAACGGCGTCTCCTGCGGCTGATAGGTGGGGACCCGCTGATTATTGGGGTCGGCAAAGGTATCGGTGTGGATCCAGGCAAAGTGCGCCACGTCCAGAAACCCCTCTACCTGACGACCGGCAAAGCCGTTCACCTCAAACGCCGGGCAGTTGATCTGCTGAAATCCGTCGTCATCCCAGTGCGGCATGGTGGGCAGCGGCACAGGATTGTCCGGGTCAAACGCCAGGCAGGTCCAGATCAGGCCGAAGCGCTCCTCCACGGCGTAGTTAATCAGGTTCAGCTTCGCCGGAACGGGCTGGTCGGGGCTGGACGGAATACGGTTGCAGCGCCCGTCTTCTCCAAAGCGTAAGCCGTGGTAGGGACAGATAATCCCGTACTCATCGTGAAAGCCGAGCGTCAGCGGCACGCCGCGGTGCGGGCAGACGTCACGGGCGACCACGACCTGGTCCTTAATCCGGTAAATCACCAGCTGTTCATCCAGCAGGGTCGCCTTGACCGGCGCCGGACCGACGTCGCAGGCGCGCGCGACCGGATGCCAGCATTTCGCCAGGCGCAGCCAGTCCTCTGGCTCAAACGTGCAGTGGGCGGGTGGAGTCGGTTCTCTTTTCATCGTTGTCCCTCTTGCGTTCAGCCTAACGGGCCGCCCTGAATGGTCTCGCACAGACCGTTGATGATGCGCTCACCGGTCTCCTCTTTGAGCTCCTGATACCAGGCCTGCGTCAACGCCATGTCTTTCCCGTGGGTGACGTCGCAGCGTTTACGCGCCTTCAGCACCAGGTCGCGCACCCGGTCGCAGCGCAGCGCTTCGTACTGGCGCAGCGCCAGCGTAATGCTGTGGTTTTCACGCAGGCACTCACCCAGCACCACGGCGTCTTCCATCGCCGCACAGCCGCCCTGGCCGATATCCGGCGTGGTGCTGTGCGCGGCATCGCCGAGCAGCGCGACGTTGCCGCGCACCAGGCTGTCGAACGGCTCAATGTCGTGGATTTCAATGCGGTTGGTCGTTTCAGGATCCAGCGCCGCGATAAGCTTCTGCACCGGCGGCGCCCAGCCGCGGAAGTAGCCCGTGAGGTCGGCGCGCAGGGTGGTGCGATCCTCCGCCAGGCCCGCGGGCAGCGGTACGTCAAAAAAGAAGTAGAAACGTCCGCCGGAAACGGGCATCAGCGACACGCGTTTGCCTTCGCCAACGAAGGTGGTCCACTGGTGCGCCGGGGCGATCTCTTCGTCAATCTTCACCAGCCCGTTCCAGTTCACGTACCCGGCGTAGCGGCGCTCCGGGGTATACCCCAGCACGTACGGGCGCACGGCGGAGTGGCTGCCGTCGGCGGCAATCAGAAAATCGCCGGCTGCCGTGGTGCCGTCGGTGAAGGTCACGCTCACGCCCGCGCCGTCTTCGCTTACGCGTTCGACGCGCTTGCCGAACTGCACCCTGTCGGGCCCCCAGAAATCCAGCATTTCGCGCTGAAGCTCAGCGCGCGAGACGGGGCAGGGGCGCCCGCCGGTACGCTCAACCAGCGGGGCAAGGCTGAAGCGGGTCAGAGTCTCGCCGCGCCGGTAATCCTTGTAGGCCATAAAACGCATCGGACCGCCGTACGTCTCGATGATGTCGCCCATGCCGAGGTGCTGCATGCATTTCACGCCGTTAGGCCAGATGGAGATGGCCGCCCCGACGGGCCGGATCTCTTTGACGGCTTCAAACACGGTACAGTCGATGCCCGCTTTCTTCAGCGCGATGGCGGCACTCAGGCCGCCAATACCCGCACCAATGACGATTGCTCTCATGCTTCTCTCCTTTTGCAGGGTGTAAAGACATTCAGCAATTTGCGTACCAGGCTGCAGAGTGGAGAAAACGGCGTTGTGGGGGCGACGTTTGCACTGCTAAGGTGCGCAAACGCGGTGAGCGTGCCTTTTTTTGAATCAAAAATTTCCAGTTGAGCTATACGGAATCGACTGTTTCACGCCCGCGCTCAGAGTGGCGTGGTTTGTGCAACAGCCCGGAGGAAGACAATAAAGGAGACGCTATGATCGCACTGCACGACTTCAATCATCTTCCCCACGAAAAGGCGTTAGCGCTGATTCACCCCTGCGTGGCGCTCCCCGGCTGGGCCGATGCGCTGGTTCGCTGGCGACCCTACGCCAGCCGGGACGAATTGTTCAGTACGGCAAACGCGCTGACGCAAAACTGGGACGAAGCGGCGCTGGCGCAGGCCCTGAGCGCCCATCCGCGCATCGGAGAAAAGCCCGCAGGTTCACAGGCGGAGGCGGCGCTGTCGCGCCAGGAGCAGGGCGCGGTGAATGAAGGCGATGCTGCCCTTGCCCGGGCGCTGCGTGAGGGCAATGCCCGCTACGAGGCCCGCTTCGGACGCGTGTTTCTGATCCGCGCGAAGGGCCGCAGCGGCGAGGAGATTTTACAGGCGCTGCACGCGCGGCTGGAGAACAGCGACGCGCAGGAAGTCCGTGCCGCGCTGGAACAGCTGCGGGAAATTACGCTGCTACGGCTGGAAGGAGTTATTAGCGAATGAGCACACTCAGCACCCATATTCTTGATATCTCGACGGGCAAACCCGCACAGGGCGTGACGGTCCATCTCGAACGGGAGGGCGAAATCATGGCGACGGGCGTGACCAATGCCCAGGGGCGCATCGCCGCGTTCGTTCCCTCTCTGCCCGCAGGCCGCTATCGGCTGGTGGCGGAGATCGGCGCGTGGTTTAGCGAAACCGGTCGCGACACGCTATACCCCTGCGCGCAAATTGATTTTGTGACGGGAGAAGCGGCAGACGAGCATTTCCATCTGCCGTTTGTGATTGCGCCCGGCGGATGGTCAACCTACCGGGGAAGTTGACCACACCCGCTCGCCGTTGACCCAGGTCTCGCTGATGTTGCGCTCGTCGCCGAGGGTCATCAGCACAAAAAGCTGCTCGTAGATATCCTGACAGCGGCGATTGCGCAGGCGCTGCAGCGGCGTCACGTCAGGGTCGATCACCACGAAATCCGCCTCTTTGCCGGGTGCGAAGTTGCCAATCTTATCGGCGAGCCTGAGGGCGTGCGCGCCGCCCAGCGTGGCGTGATAAAACGCCTCGCTGGCGCGCAGGCGGTAGCTCTGAAGCTGGCCGACCTTGTAGGCCTCCCCCAGGGTGCGCAGCATGCTGAAGGTGGTGCCCGCGCCGACGTCGGTGCCGATGCCCATCCGCACCTTGTGCTGCCAGCAGGCGGGCAGGCGAAACAGCCCGCTGCCGAGAAACAGGTTAGAGGTGGGGCAAAACGCCACCGCCGAACCGGTGTCATGCAGGCACTGCCACTCGCTGTGGTGAAGGTGAATCGCGTGGGCAAACACGCTGCGCTCGCCGGTCAGGCCGTAGTGGTGATACACGTCCAGATAGCGCTCGTGCTCCGGCCAGAGGTCGCTCACCCAGGCCACTTCGTTGGGATTTTCGCTCAGGTGGGTCTGCATCCAGGTATCCGGGAACTCCTCTCTGAGCAGGCTGACCGCGGCGAGCAGCTCGGGGGATGAGGTCGGGGCAAAGCGCGGGGTAATGGCGTAGCCCAGCCGTCCCCGGTGGTGCCAGCGCTGGATCAGCGCCCGCGTCTGCCGGTAGCTCTGCTTCGCGTCTTCGCTCAGGTAGTCCGGCGTGTGTCTGTCCATCATCACCTTTCCGGCGATTAGGCGCATGTTGAGGCGCAGGGCTTCGGTAAACAGCGCCTCGACCGATTCCGGATGCAGCGTGCAAAACACCAGCGCGGTGGTGGTGCCGTTGCTTACCAGCTGGTGAATGAAAAATTCGGCGATCTCTTTCGCGTAGGCTTCATCGGCAAACTGGCTCTCCACCGGGAAGGTGTAGGTGGTCAGCCACTCCAGCAGCTGCTCGCCAAAGGCACCGATCATCTCCGTTTGCGGATAATGGACGTGGGTATCGACAAAACCGGGCAGCAGTAGCTTACCGCGCAGGTCGGTGTAGCCCTTGTGGGGGTCAAGATACTGCTCGCCCTCCTGCCACGGCATGTGCGCCAGAATTTTTCCGTTCTGTATAAACAGCACCCCGTCCTCAAGGTAGCGCGCGTGCCGGGCAATCGCGTCTGCGCTATCGCAGACCTGGGCAATATCAAAAAATGCGCCGCGGATCGCTGTCTGGTAATCCATCATGGTTCCTGCCTTATTGTGTACATAACGGGGTGATAAGGCGCAGCAAGAACGGTGCCAGAATGAACGGGCCGCAGCTAAGCTGCGGCCGGAAGGAGGAAGTTACTCTTTTTGCGTCGCCACGCGGGAGCTGAACGACGTCGCGCCCGCCGTCTCGCGATCTTCCCGCGCCAGCCAGCGGTAGGTCACGCCGCCGAGGAAGACGCCGATAAACCAGCTGAAGTTCGCCACCTCATGCAGGGCCGGGATGAAGCTAATCACCAGGCCCACGGCAACGGACGGGATCAGCGCGCCAATGGCTTTCGGGTTGAAGCCGTTGCGGTACCAGTATTTGCCCTTTGGCGTGTCGTCGAACAGATCGTCAACCGACACCTTGCCGCGCTTAATCAGGTAGAAGTCGGCAATCAGAATGCCGAACAGCGGGCCGATGAACGCCCCGAGCACGTCCAGGGTGTAGTGGATAAGCTCCGGCGAGTTGAACAGGTTCCACGGGGTGAGCAGGATCGAGCCGACGGCGGCAATCATGCCCCCGGTGCGGAAGCTGATTTTCTGCGGCGAGCAGTTAGAGAAATCAAACGCCGGGGAGACGAAGTTCGCGACGATGTTGATCCCGATGGTGGCGGTGATCATCGTCAGCAGGCCAATCGCTACGGCCAGATCGTTGCCCACGCGGCTGACGGTTTCGATCGGGTCGGTGATCATGCGGCCAAACAGCGACTGGGTGCCGGAGACAATCACTACGGTGACGATGGAGAACAGCAGGAAGTTAAACGGCAGGCCCCAGCGGTTTCCGCGGCGGATCTCGCCCATGCTTTTGCCGTAGCGGGAGAAGTCGCCGAAGTTGAGCAGCGGGCCGGAGAAGTAAGACACCACCAGCGCGGTCGCGGTGATCATCTGCCAGGTCTGCTCGCCCGCGCTCAGGGATTTGCTGGCGAGAGTGAAGGAAATGCCGTCAAAACCGGTCTTGTATACAATCCAGCCTGCGAGGGCCAGCATCACCACATAGACCGCCGGACCGGCGATATCAATAAAGCGCTTGATGGCGCTCATGCCGTGCCAGAAGACCATCGCCTGCAGCACCCACATGATGGCAAAGCAGATCCAGCCGAGATGCGACAGGCCCAGGAATGCGCCGGTAGTGAGCGAAGAGAGCGACGGCCAGAACTTGAGCGCCACCAGCATCAGGGCGTTGGCGGCCAGGTAGGTCTGAATGCCGTACCACGCGAAGGCGATCAGCCCGCGGATCACCGCCGGAATATTGGCCCCGAACACGCCAAACGCCTGACGGCTGATTACCGCGTAGGGCACGCCCGCCATCTGGCTCGGTTTGGCTACCAGGTTGGCGCACAGCTGCACGATGCAAATCCCCACCAGCAGGCACAGCAGCACCTGCCAGCTTGCCAGCCCGAGCGTAAAGAAGCTCGCGGCGACAACATAACCCCCCATGCTGTGAACGTCCGACATCCAGAACGAAAAGATGTTGTACCAGCTCCAGTTCTGGTCACGCGTCGGTGCCAGATCCTCATTGCAAAGACGTGGGCTGTAAACCGCACCGGAATCAGCGGCCGTACCCTGCTGCGCGTTTTGACTGTTTGGCATGAAACCTGCTCCTGTGAATGAAAACCCGTTAAGCGGGAGTGCAGACGGTGTTGCAGGATCCAGGCCAAAATAATAAATCTTGTATGCAATATTTTATTTTTATGTATACGATTCGATAACGAAGAGTAAAAGACGGAGTGATGAATGAACAACATAAACGCCCTGCAGACCGCGCCAGACCTGCATGACAAAGACGAATCGATCTTTCAGGCGCTGATGACCGCGATTGTCGAACATCAGCTGCTGCCGGGGAGCAAACTGCCGGAGGAGGCGCTGGCCGAGGTCTTTGGCGTAAGCCGCACGGGCATCCGCAAGGTGCTTCAACGACTCGCGGCTGTGCAAATGGTCACCTTAACGCCCAAGCGTGGTGCACACGTTGCCAGCCCGACGGTGGAAGAGGCGCAGCATATCTTCCGCACCCGCGCGCTGCTGGAGGTCGCCAACCTGCCGGACGTGCTGGCCCGCTGCCAGCCGCCGCACCTTGCCGCGCTGGAGGCCATTATTCGCCAGGAGCAGCAGGCGCACGAGGCGTACGACGGCCCGGCGGCAATCCGCCACTCCGCCAATTTCCACATTCAGCTGCAGGCCATCTCCGGCAACCAGGTGCTGACGGAGATGGTGACCGGCCTGAGCCAGCGCTCGTCGCTGGTGATTGCCACCTGGGGCGCGCCGTGGCGTCAGGGGTGCCGCTGCAACGATCACGAACAGCTTGTGGATCTGCTGCGCCAGAAGGCGCTCCAGCCGCTAAGCGATGCCTTAATGCACCATTTTGAACACATCGTTGCCAGCCTTTGCTTCGAGCGGGCGGGCGAGTGCCTGCCTGATTTTGCCCGGCTGTTTGCCGGCCACAAGGAGTCGTAATGTCATCTGTCTGTATACAAGTGATCAACCCCAACACCAGCCTCGCGATGACGGAAACCATCGGCGCGGCGGCCCGCGCGGTGGCGGCGCCGGGAACGGAGATCCTCGCGGTCTGCCCCAGCGCGGGCGTGCCGTCTATAGAAGGCCACTTTGATGAGGCCATCGCCGCCGTGGGGGTTCTCGAACAGGTTAAGCTCGGCAGAGAGCAGGGCGTCGATGGTCACGTCATCGCCTGCTTTGGCGATCCGGGCCTGCTGGCGGCGCGCGAGCTGGCGCAGGGGCCGGTGGTCGGTATCGCCGAAGCCGCCATGCATATGGCGACGCTGGTGGCGACGCGCTTTTCGGTGGTCACCACGCTGCCGCGCACGCTGATTATTGCCCGCCATCTGCTGCACCAGTATGGCTTTCAGGACAGGTGCGCGGCGCTGCACGCTATCGATCTCCCGGTGCTGGCGCTGGAAGACGGCAGCGGTGTGGCGCAGGAGAAGGTGCGCGCGCGCTGTATACAGGCGCTGAAAGAGGATGGCTGCGGCGCCATCGTGCTGGGCTGCGGCGGCATGGCGACGCTGGCGCAGGAGCTGACGCGCGAGCTGCGCGTGCCGGTCATCGACGGCGTCAGCGCGGCGGTGAAGATGGTGGAATCGCTGGTGGCGCTGGGGCTGTCGACCAGCAAGCACGGGGATCTGGCGTTCCCGGAGAAAAAAGCGTTAAGCGGACATTTTCAGGCACTGAATCCATTTTAATTTTTGGGGGTGGCAATGGGGCTTTTTGAACAGGATTACCCGCGGGATCTGCGCGGCTACGCGGGCAACCCGCCGCACGCGCGGTGGCCGAATCAGGCGCGTATCGCCGTGCAGTTTGTGCTCAATTATGAGGAAGGGGCGGAAAACCACGTTCTGCACGGCGATGCCGGATCCGAGCAGTTCCTGTCGGACATTATCGGCGCGGCCAGCTACCCGGATAAACACATGTCGATGGACTCCCTCTACGAATACGGCAGCCGCGCCGGGTTCTGGCGGATCCACAGTGAATTTCAAAAGCGCGGCCTGCCGCTGACGGTCTTTGGCGTAGCGATGGCGCTGGCGCGTCATCCTGAGATCGTCGAGGCAATCAAGGCGGCGGACTACGACGTGGTCAGCCACGGCTGGCGCTGGATCCACTATCAGAGCATGGATATCAGCCAGGAGCGCGAACACCTGCACAAGGCGGTGCACGTGTTGACCGACCTGTTCGGCAAGCCGCCGACGGGCTGGTACACCGGGCGCGACAGCCCCAACACCCGCCAGCTGGTGGTGGAGCACGGCGGCTTCGACTATGACAGCGACTACTACGGCGACGATCTGCCCTTCTGGACGGAAGTGGCCTGCAGCGACGGTACCCGTAAACCGCACCTGATCGTGCCGTATACGCTGGATGCGAACGACATGCGCTTCGCCACCGCGCAGGGGTTTAACACCGCCGAGCAGTTTTATACGTATCTGAAGGACAGTTTTGACGTGCTGTACGAAGAGGGGGAAAGCGCGCCGAAGATGATGTCCATCGGCATGCACTGTCGCCTGCTGGGGCGGCCGGGGCGTTTTCGCGCGCTGCAGCGGTTCCTCGATTACGTGCAGCAGCACGAGAGGGTGTGGGTCTGTACCCGCCAGCAGATTGCCGACCACTGGCGGGATGTGCATCCGTTTAAGAAGTAAGTGTGCCGTGTTTAGCCGGGTGGCGGCTGCGCCTTACCCGGCCTACGACTACGACATCAAACTCACCTGTGCCGCCACGATCCGCCATCCGTAGGCAAACCGCACCCACGTCTGCTGCTGGCGGCCAATGCGTTCCGCCCCCTCGCGGGTAAACTCGGTGCTGCACACGGCATAATCCTCGCCGAAGGTGGTGATGACGGTGTGGCGCAGCGTCCGTTGCAGCCCGGCGGCGGGGCGCGCCGCCCGAAAGGCGCGGATTTCATCAATCCCGTACAGGTTTTCACCCGCCCCCAGACGCACCGTGTTTTTGTCGTGCCAGAACAGCTCGTCCAGCACCGCAACGTTGTTGCTGACCAGCGCGTCTTCATAGCGGTAAAACGCGGCGGTCACCTCGGCGACTACCCACGGCAGGTTAATGTCATCGTGATTCATCATGCGGCCACCTCCGCCGGGCTTGCATCGGCGATGCCGCTCTCTTCCAGCACGCGCGCGACGCGCAGGCAGGCCTGCTCGTTAAACGGCGCGGCAATCAGCTGCAGGCCAATCGGTGCACCCTGCGCGGTACGCAGTGGAACGGTGGTCACGGGCAGGCCCAGAAATGAAATCGGCTGGGTCAGCATCCCCATGCTGGCGCGAATGGGGAGCGGCTGACCGTTAATCTCCATGGTCTGCTCACCCGCGAGCGTGGCGCTGCGCGGCGTTGCCGGAGCGATCAGCACGTCGGCCTGCGCGAACAGGGTTTTAAACGCCTGCCGGGCGTGCGCGCGAAACCGCTGGGCCTGAATGTACCAGGCTGAGGGGATCATCGCGCCTGCCAGCAGGCGTTCCCGGGAGTGCGGCTCAAAACGCTCGGGCTCGCGGCGAAGCGCGGGCAGGTACTGGTTTCCCCCTTCGGAGGCGCTGATGATAAACGCCGCGGAGCGCGCCAGCTCGGCGTCCGGGAACTGCAGCTCATCCTGCACGTCGAGCGCCTTCGCCGCCCGCGCCACGGCGTCTCTGGCATCCGCGTCGCACCAGGTGGTGAAGTAGCCGCCGAGCACCGCGCAGCGCAGGCCGTCAAGGCCGCGATCGAGCAGGGGGCGCGTCTGCTCGCGCGAGCTCTCTGCCTGAAAAGCGTCGCTGCTGTCCCGGCCCTGCAGCGCGTCGTAGACTGACGCCAGATCGCACACGCGGCGGGCAAAGGGGCCGATATGATCGAGGCTCGCGACAAACGGATGGCTGCCGGATCGCGACAGGCGTCCAAAGGTGGGCTTCAGGCCGTAGATGCCGCACAGGGAGGCCGGAACGCGAATCGAGCCGTTGGTGTCGGTGCCGAGCGAAAAGTGCACCAGCCCGGCGGCCACGGCGGCGGCCGAGCCCCCGGACGAGCCGCCCGCAATGCGCGCCAGATCGTGCGGGTTACGCGTCGTGCCGTAGTGGCTGTTTTCGGTCGTGAAGCCGTAGGCGTAGGCGTCCATATTCACCATCCCGGTCAGCAGCCCGCCCGCGCTGCGCAGCTGGCGCACCGCGAAGCTGTCAGCGGCCGCGGCGGGGCGCTGGCTGAACAGCTCTGCCCCGGCAAGGGTGGTGTGGCCGGCAACGTCGAACAGGTTTTTTACCGCGTAGGGCACGCCTGCCAGCGGGGGCAGGGGGCGCTTTTCGCGGCGCAGGGTATCGATGCTCTCGGCCTCGGCGAGCATGCGCGCTTCCGTCACGGCGGTCCAGGCGCCGATCTGCGGGTTAAAGCGCGCAATCGCCTCCAGCGTCTGGCGGGCAATCTCGCGAGCGCTCAGCTCGCCCGCGCCCAGCGCATGCTGGATCGCGCTGATACTCATCTCGTGTAGCCTCATGCTTTGTACACTCCTGCGATCTCCAGACGGTCATCGAGCGGCAGCGCCATCAGCGGGGCGGCCATGTTTGCTATGCGGCTGAACTGCACCTGCAGCTCGGCGCGGCGGGCATCGTCCAGCGTCACGCCGAGCACGGACTCCATTTGCGCCAGATACGCCTGCCAGTCGGGTTGTTGTGTCGTCATAGTTTTCTCCTCAGAATCCGGCGGCCGCGCCGTTGCTGCGCGGGTCAAATGCCCCTTCGAACAGCCCGTTGGGGTGGCGGACAATCGCGCCCGCGTGGCCCATCGCTTCGCTGAAGTCAGGGAACATTTCCACCTCGTGCCCGAGTGCCTGAAGCCGTGAGACCGTCTCAGCGGTAAAGCGTCCTTCCAGCTTTAACGTGTCCGAGGTTTGTCCCCAGGTGCGCCCCAGCAGCCAGCGCGGGCGGGAAATGCTCTCCTGTAAAGGCACGCCCTGAATCGCGTAGCGGGTAAAAAGCGCGGCCTGGGTTTGCGGCTGTCCGTCACCGCCCATCGATCCGTAGACCATCACGCGCCCGTCCTTAAGGCGCGCCGCCGCCGGGTTCAGGGTATGGAAAGGCTGTTTGCCCGGCGCGAGGGCCAGAAGATGATTGGGATCGAGGCTGAACGATGCGCCCCGGTTCTGCCAGACGATGCCGGTGTCGGGCAGCACAACGCCGCTGCCGAACTCGTGATAGATACTCTGGATAAACGACACGGCAAGCCCGCTGTTATCCATCACTCCCATCCACACCGTATCACCGGGGCCTTTTCCGATGCCCCACGGCGCGGCGCGGCCGTCGTCAACCCTGTCGGCAAGCGCCTGCAGGGCGGCGGGATCCAGCAGACCCTGAATATCGGTTTTCAGCTCGCGCGGGTCGGTGATGTGGGCATCGCGCAGGCCAAAGGCCAGCTTGGTGGCTTCAACGATGCGGTGAATGGTGTCGGCGTCGTCGGCCTCGGCCATGTTCAGGCGGTCGGTGATGCCGAGTATCGCCAGCGAGACCAGCCCCTGCGTCGGCGGGGCATGGTTAAAGATCTCCCCCTGCTGATGCTGCAGCGTCAGCGGCGCGGTTCGCCGGGCAGCGTGCGCGTTAAGATCGGCCAGCGTCACGGGCAGGCCCAGCGTCTCCATGCCGTGCGCCATCACGTCCGCCAGCGGGCCGCGGTAAAAGCTGTCCAGACCGTCTTCCGCCAGGCGCGTCAACGTCGTGGCCATGGCGGGCTGGTAAAAGCGGCTCCCGACCTGCGGCGGCTTACCGTCCACCAGCCAGGTTTCCGCGAAGCCGGGAACGTCCTTCAGCTCGTCGAATTTGCTGGCCGTGGCATGGGCCTGAGAGGCCGTAACCGGCGTGCCGTTTTGCGCATAGTCAATGGCGTCGGCCAGCAGGCGGGCCAGCGGCAGCGCCTTGCCGGTCAACTCGCGCGAGACCTTCAGCGCCTCGTCCCAGCCGCTCACCGTGCCGGCGACGGTCAGCGCCGCGCGGGGGCCGCGATGGGGGATATGCGCCAGACCGTCGTAGGCGGCGAGCGTCGCGCGCGATCCCGCCGCGCCGCTGGCATCAATGGCGACAGGTTCGCCTTCCGGCGGCACGATAAGCCAGAAGCCATCGCCGCCCAGCCCGTTCATGTGCGGATAAACCACGGCAACGGTGGCCGCCGCGGCGACCATCGCCTCTATCGCGCTGCCGCCTTCGCGCAGCACAGCCAGCGCGCTCTGGCTGGCAAGATGGTGGGGCGCAACGGCCATGCCGTGCGTGGAAACATTACTTTGCATAGAGAGTCCTCGTAACCCTGAAAGTCACAAGGCGCTGCAAAAGCTGTTCCAGTTCTGAAAGAAAAGTTTCAGTAAACTGGCACGTATAATGAATACGCATAATAAAAGGTACAATGTGATGAAACAAAAGTTACAGAGGCGCTATGGAACAACTGGATGAACGTCTGAAAGCACAGTACCCCTCGCTGTCGCCGCAGGAGCAGCGGGTGGCGGACTTTATTTTCGATCATTTTGACGATCTCATTAGCTACAACAGCGCCGAGCTGGCGCAGCTGAGCGGGGTGTCGAAAGCCACGGTTAGCCGCCTGTTTAAGCGTCTGGGCTATGAGAAATATAAGGACATGCGCGACGAGCTGCGCACCCTGCGCCAGAGCGGGATGCCGCTCACCGATAACCGCGACGCGGTTCAGGGGAACACGCTGCTGGCGCGCCACTATAAGCAGGAGATGGCGAACCTGACCCAGTGGGTCAATGCCCTCGACGCGCAGCAGTTTGCCGACGCGATGGCCTGCATGGTGAAGGCGCGGCGCATCGTCATTATCGGCATGCGTAACGCCTATCCGGCGGCGCTGCACCTGCGCCAGCAGCTGCTGCAGGCGCGCGGTCAGGTGCTGGTCCTGCCGCAGCCGGGGCAGAGCCTGAGCGAGGAGCTGGTGGATTTAACGCCGGACGATCTGGTGGTCATGATGGCCTTTCGCCGCCGCCCGCGCATCATCCGCCCGCTGATGCAGCAGCTTCAGAGCGGCGGTATTCCGGTGCTGCTGATGTGCGAGCCGCAGGCGCACAGCCTGTTTCCGCTGGCGAGCTGGCAGCTCTGCGCCCCGCTGGACAGCGTCTCGGCCTATGACAGCTACTCCTCGGTCAATAGCCTGATTAACCTGCTGGCGAATGCCTTCCTGCATGACAGTCTCGATAAAGGCCGTCCGCGCATTCACGAGATTGCCTCCCTTTACCAGCAGCTGGACGAACTCGAACAGCGATAATGGGGCATCAGGCTGGTGCTTTGCATTAAAATGGTGCATCTGACGGGTCGGGAAAATAGACGTTTTTTCGACCCGTCCGCGTTTTATCAGGCTTCGCAAGAATATTTTCCGCTTCGCCCTATCTGGCACATTAGTTGCAAAATCACACTCAAAGAATCTTTTGTTTCATGTTAACGTTACGGGGAAGCACCATGAAAAAATTGTTGATTGCACTGGCCGGGGCCGCATGTCTCTTCACACAGCTGCCGGCAAAGGCTGACCAGCTTCAGGATATCGAGAAGCGCGGCACCATTCGCATTGCCGTTCCGCAGGACTTCCCGCCGTTTGGCTCGGTGGGGACCGATCTGCAGCCGCAGGGCTATGACATCGACATGGCGCGCTATCTGGCCAAACAGATGAAGCTCAAGCTGCAGCTGGTGCCGGTGACCAGCGCCAACCGCGTGCCGTACCTGCAAACCGATAAGGTGGATCTGGTCATTTCCAGCCTCGGTAAAAACCCGGAGCGCGAGAAGGTGATCGACTTCAGCCGCGCCTACGCGCCGTTCTTCCTCGGCGTGTTTGGGCCGAAAGGGGCCGAGCTGAAAGACGCCGCCGCGCTGAGCGGAAAAACCATCGGCGTGACGCGCGGGGCGGTGGAGGATATGGTGCTGACCGGCCTGGCGCCGAAAGACGCGGACGTGAAGCGCTACGAAGATAACAACACCACGCTCTCCGCCTACCTCTCCGGACAGGTGCAGTACGTGGCAACCGGTAACCTCGTGGTGGCGGCCATTTCGCGCCAGAACGCGGATAAAGCTCCCGTGCCGAGCTTTATGCTGAAAGATTCGCCGTGCTTTATTGGCCTGAAGAAAAACGAACCGGCCCTGAAGGCAAAAGTGGACGCGCTGATTGAGCAGGGCATCAAGGACGGCACGCTGAACGGCCTGTCCGAGCAGTGGCTGAAGGCCCCGCTGCCGGCCAACCTTGGCGCCTGAGCCGATGACTGAGCAACTTCATTTCTCCGCGCTCTGGCCGCACTGGCCGGAGCTGCTGGCGGGGCTGTGGGTCACTATTCAGCTGACGGTGATGGCGACCGTCGGCGGGCTGGCGATAGGGATTTTCGGGGCGGCGATCCGCAGCGGACGCACCACCTGGTTCAGCCGGATCTGGGGCGCGTACGTGGAAATCATCCGCAACACGCCGTTTGTGGTGCAGCTGTTTTTCATCGTCTTCGGCCTGCCGAATCTCGGGCTGAAGATGACGGCGGGGGAAGCGGCGCTGCTGGCCATGGTGGTGAACCTGGGCGCCTACAGCACCGAGATTATCCGCGCGGGCATTCAGGTCACGCCGAAAGGGCAGTGGGAAGCCGGACGCGTGCTGGGGCTGACCCGCCTGCAGACCTTTATTCGCGTGGTGCTGCCGCCCGCGCTGCAGCGCATTTACCCGGCGCTGGTGAGCCAGTGCATTATCGTGATGCTCGGCTCGTCGGTGGTGTCGCAGGTCTCGTATGAAGAGCTGACCTTCGCCGCCAACCTGATCCAGTCCAGAACGTTTCTGAGCTTTGAGGTTTATCTGGTGACAACCGGGATTTACTTAGCGCTGTCGATTACCCTGCGCCAGCTGATGATGGCGGCGGGACGCAAATGGCTGGGGGTGCAGGCATGATGACCACCTTTACCGACTGGGACATTATTCGCAACCTGCTGCTGGCCGGACGCTGGACGGTGCTGCTGTCGCTGGTGGCGTTTGTCGGCGGGGCGGCGGTGACGCTGCCGCTCCTGCTGCTGCGCCTGACGGGCGGGCGCACGGTCAGGCGCATCATCCGCGGCTATATTGAGCTGTTTCAGGGCACGCCGCTGCTGATGCAGCTGTTCCTGGCCTTCTTCGGCGTGGCGCTGTTCGGCATCGACGTCTCGCCGTGGACCGCCGCCTCGCTGGCGCTCACCTTCTACACCAGCGCGTTTCTGCTCGACATCTGGTTTGGCAGTATTCGCGCCTTGCCAAAAGGGCAGTGGGAAGCGTCGCGCTGTCTGGGGCTGACCTTCGGCCAGACCCTGTTTCGCGTCGTCGCCCCGCAGGCGCTGCGCATCGGTATCGCCCCGACGGTCGGCTTTGCCGTGCAGGTGATCAAGGGCACCGCGCTGGCGTCGATTATCGGTTTTATCGAGCTGACCAAGGCTGGGACCATGCTGACCAACGTGACGTATCAGCCGTTTAAGGTTTTTGCGCTGGTGGCGCTCGGCTACTTTATTCTGTGTTATCCGCTGTCGCGCTACAGCCGCTATCTGGAGACGAAATTCAATGCCTCTCATCACCATTAATCAGGTGCAGAAGTACTACGGCGATAACCACGTGCTCAAGGGCGTCGATCTGGATATCGACATGGGCCAGGTGATCTCCATTATCGGGCGCAGCGGATCGGGCAAAAGCACGCTGCTGCGCTGCATCAACGGCCTGGAAGGCTATCAGGACGGCAGCATCAAGCTGGGCGGCATGACCATTACCGACCGGGATTCTCAGGCGCGCGAAATCAGCCGCTCGGTCGGGATGGTGTTCCAGAGCTTCAACCTGTTCCCGCACATGACTGCGCTGGAAAACGTGATGCTCGCCCCGCGTCGGGTGCTGAAGAAAAGCGCCGCCGAATGCCGCGAGCTGGCGCAGCAGATGCTGGAGAAAGTGGGCTTAGGCGATCGTCTGGATTACTACCCGTCGAGCCTCTCCGGCGGCCAGCAGCAGCGCGTGGCGATTGCCCGCGCGCTGGCGATGTCGCCTAAAGTTTTACTCTGCGACGAGATCACCTCCGCGCTCGACCCGGAGCTGGTGGGCGAAGTGCTCAAGGTGCTGGAGCAGCTGGCGGCCGAGGGGATGACGCTGATACTGGTTACCCATGAAATGAATTTTGCCCGCGAAGTGGGCGACCGCGTGGTGTTTATGCACCAGGGGAAAGTCTGGGAGCAGGGCGACAGCAAAACGCTGTTCGCCAATCCGCAGACCACGGAACTGAAGCAGTTCATCTCCTCCGTGCGCGGCCTCAACTGATAAGGACTTAACAATGGATATCGCACAATTTCCGCAAATCAATCCGCCCCAGCGCCTGCTGATGGGGCCGGGCCCGATCAACGCCGACCCGCGCGTGCTGCGCGCCATGTCGAGCCAGCTGATCGGCCAGTACGATCCGGCCATGACCCACTACATGAACGAGGTGATGGCGCTCTATCGCGGGGTGTTCCGCACCGAGAACCGCTGGACGATGCTGGTGGACGGCACCTCCCGCGCGGGAATTGAAGCCATTCTGGTCTCCGCCATCCGCCCGGGAGATAAGGTGCTGGTGCCGGTCTTTGGCCGCTTTGGTCATCTGCTGTGCGAAATTGCCCGCCGCTGCCGCGCGGAGGTGCATACCATCGAGGTGCCGTGGGGCGAGGTGTTTACCCCGGACCAGGTGGAGGATGCGATTAAGCGTATTCGTCCGCGCCTGCTGCTGACCGTGCAGGGCGATACCTCCACCACCATGCTGCAGCCCCTCGCCGAGCTTGGCGCCATCTGCCGCCGCTACGACGTGCTGTTTTATACCGACGCCACCGCGTCGCTCGGCGGCAACGCGCTGGAAACCGACGCCTGGGGACTGGATGCGGTATCGGCCGGGATGCAGAAGTGCCTCGGCGGCCCGTCGGGCACCTCGCCGATCACCCTGAGCGCGCGCATGGAGGAGGCGATCCGCCGCCGCAAATGCGTTGAGGAGGGCATCCGCACCGACGCCCACCGCGACGGCGACGAGGAGATGATCTACTCCAACTATTTCGATCTCGGCATGGTGATGGACTACTGGGGGCCGGAGCGCCTTAACCACCATACCGAAGCCACCACCGCGCTGTTTGGCGCCCGCGAGTGCGCGCGTCTGATCCTGCAGGAAGGGCTGGATAACGGCATCGCGCGCCATAAGCTGCACGGCGATGCGCTGATGAAGGGCATTCAGGCGATGGGGCTGGAGACCTTCGGCGACCTGAAGCACAAGATGAACAACGTGCTGGGCGTGGTTATCCCGCAGGGCGTCAACGGCGACCAGGTGCGTAAGCTGATGCTGGAGGATTTCGGGATTGAAATCGGCACCTCGTTTGGCCCGCTGCACGGCAAAGTGTGGCGCATTGGCACCATGGGCTACAACGCGCGCAAGGACTGCGTGATGACCACCCTGAGCGCGCTGGAGTCGGTGCTGAACTACCTGAAATTCAACACCACGCAGGGTGCCGCCATGCAGGCCGCGTGGGACCACTATCGCCGCGAGACGCCGCAATGAGCCCGGCGGCAGAACGGGTGATGGCCCGCGCCGACGCGCTGGCCGCCATCAGCGAAACCCCGGATGCGCTGACGAGGGTTTATCTCTCCACCCAGCATCTGCAGGCCAACCAGCTGGTGGGGCAGTGGATGAGCCAGGCGGGAATGACCGTCTGGCAGGACAGCGTGGGCAACATCTGTGGACGCTATGAGGGCGCGCAGGAAGGGGCGCAGGCGGTGCTGCTCGGCTCGCATCTCGATACCGTGCGCAATGCCGGGCGCTACGACGGCATGCTCGGCGTGCTTGCCGCCATTGAGGTGGTGGACAGCCTGCACCAGCAGGGGGTGCATCTGGCCCAGGCCATCGAGATTGTCGGCTTTTGCGACGAAGAGGGAACCCGCTTTGGCATTACGCTGTTAGGTAGCCGGGGGCTGACGGGCACCTGGCCGCAGGGCTGGCTGGAAAAAGCCGACGCCAGTGGAATCAGCGTGGCGCAGGCGATGACCCTGATGGGGCTCGATCCTGCCCGCGTGCTGCATGCCGCGCGCCGTCAGGAGGATTTCAGCGCCTATCTGGAACTGCATATTGAGCAGGGGCCGTGCCTTGAGCAGGAGGCGCTCGCCCTTGGCGTGGTGGAAGCCATTAACGGCGCGCGCCGTCTGAACTGCCGCTTCACCGGCGATGCCGGGCACGCGGGAACCGTGCCGATGCTCCACCGCAGGGACGCGCTGGCCGCCGCCGCCGAGTGGATGGTTATCATTGAAAACGCTACCCGACAGCAGGGCGGGAACCTGGTGGCGACGGTTGGCGAGCTGCGCTGCCTGCCGGGGGCGGTGAACGTGATCCCCGGCGAGGTTCAGCTCTCGCTGGATATTCGCGGGCCGCAGGATGCGCCGCTGGATCGGTTGCTTAACGACCTGCTGGAACATGCGCAGGCGATCGCATCGCGCCGCGGTCTGGACTTCAGCGCCGAGGAGTTTTACCGCATTGCCGCCACGCCGTGCGATATCCACCTGCAAAACGTGCTGGGGGAGGCCGTTACATCGGTACAGGGTCGCTCGCTATCGCTGCCCAGCGGTGCGGGACACGACGCGATTGCCATCGCGGAACGCTGGCCGGTCGGCATGCTGTTTGTGCGCTGCAAAGGGGGCGTCAGCCACCATCCGGCGGAATCGGTGATGGCTGAAGATGTCGCCCTGGCGATTGAGGCGTTTTCGCGAGCGGTGATCCAGCTGGCGAACCGCGTTACTCCAGCCCCAGCGTATATTGCGCGATCTTGAAGTAGATAATCAGCCCGGTGCCGTCGATAAGCGTCGCGATAAACGGCGCGGAGACGACCGCCGGGTCAATGCCGCAGCGCTTGAGCACCATCGGGATCACGGACGACACAATCGCACTCCACAGCGTAATGCACACCAGCGTCAGGCTGACGATAAGCGTAATTTCCAGCCCAATCCCCATCATCCAGGCGCGAATGCACCCGGCGATACCGAGCGTGGCGGCAATCATCAGCGAGGTGGTCATCTCTTTACGCAGCACGCGGCCAACGTCGCGCAGGCGGACTTCCCCCAGCGCCATGGCGCGCACCAGCGTGGAGGTGATCTGCGTCCCGCTGTTCCCGCCCGTGCCGATCAGCAGCGGTATAAAGAACGCCAGCGCGATGGCGGACTCCAGCGCCTCTTCAAAATGCTGGATCACCGAGCTGGTGTAGGCCTCCGCGACAAACAGCAGCAGCAGCCAGACGGAGCGTTTCTTCCACAGGCTATACGGGCTGGTGTCCAGATAGGGCTTCTCCAGCGGCAGCGTCGCCCCCTGAAGCTGGGCGTCTTCGGTGACGTCATCTTCCAGCAGATGGGCGATTTCGCGCTCGGTCAGGCAGCCGACGAGCTTGCCGTGGGTGACCACGGGCACCACATCCGCGCCGCCGTGCGCCAGCAGTCCGGCGACATCGGCACGTTCATCCTCCGGTTTGACCTGCAAAAACTGCGAAATCATCAGCGATTTCACCGGCTGTACCGTGTCGGCGGTCTGCAGCAATTTACGTACGGCAATCATGCCCGCCAGGCGGCCATTGTCTTCAATAAAAATATGAGACGGAATATCGTCGTCTTTTAATTTTTCGAAGAATTGCTCGCGCGCCAGCGCCACGCATAATGAAATATCGAGGACAATAAAATCGGTATTCATATATTGCGCGATCGCGCTGTCATTGAATGCCAGGTTCTGGTTGTGAATAGCGTAAGACATAGTGAATTCCCTTTGAATAATAACATCTCTCAGGGGCGAGCAAGACAGGGCATGTCGAAGAGGAGATCCCCACGTCCTGGGTTCAGCACTGTACACCGTATCCCACGAGGGAAGTTATACTGACAAAGCCTTGATTCGACAGTGCCTGTTTTACCCTGTGCCGGTTCTCTCGAACCTACCAGAGCGATAACGTGTATTTGTACAGGAGCCTCGCCATAACGAGATCGTTGTAAAACGTGAGGAATAATACGCTTATTTAAATTTACCGCTCAGGAAATTAAATAATGTTTAAGAACGGTTTAGATGATTTTTATTAATAAAATGTTGAGGGTTTATTTAAGTTAATTCATTTCTAATGGAGGATTAAATAGTCAGCGGAGGAGAGGATAATGGCGTGGTTTGATAATCTGCTGAATCATTTTGCGCTGTATCCGGCACATCTTTTCGCGCTGTTATTTGTGATGGCGCTGAGTAAATCGACGGTGCTAGTCTCCTCCGTGCTGCCGCCCGCCTCGGTGATGCTGCTGGCGGGCATTACCGTTAGCCAGACGAGCATGCCTCCCGCGCTGGCGTGGCTGGCGGTGGTGTTGGGGGCCACGGCGGGTTCGGTGCTGAACTACCATATCGGCCAGCTGATGGGGCACACCCGGCTGGTCACGCGTTTTACCTCAAAGCATGCCGATAAGTTCTTGCGGGTACAGCATCAGCTGCAAAAGAACGGCGTCATCGTGCTGTTTACGTCGCGTTTTCTGGCGGTGTTGCGCTACATCGTGCCGCTGGCGGCGGGAATGCTCAGGCTGAATGCAGTCAAGGTCTACGCCGTCAGCCTGCTTTCCGCCTGCGCATGGGCGGCGCTGTATGTCGGCATCGTCACCGGCATCAGCGCCTTTTGAATTACAAACTCCCCATTCCGCCGTCAACCAGCAGCTCGGTTCCCACCGTGTAGCTCGACTCGTCGGAGGCCAGATAGAGCGCGGCTTTTGCCAGCTCCGTCGTCGAGCCCATTCTGCCGAGCGGCACCAGCTTGATGATCTCCGCCATCATCGCGTTAAGCGCCTCGTCGCTTAAGCCCGTTTTGGTAAACGCCGGGGTCTCCACCGGACCGGGGCTCAGGCCGTTGACGCGGATCCCGCGCGGCAGCAGCTCCGCCGACAGCGTGCGCGCCAGCGACAGCAGGGCGGCCTTGCTCGCGGCATACACGCTGCTGGTCGGCAGGCCGATACGCGCGCTCACCGAGCCGCAGAGGATCACCGACGACGGGTTATTCAGCAGCGGCAGCAGCGCCTGAATTAAAAAGAACGGCCCCTTCAGGTTGATGCCCATCAGGCGGTCCCACGCCTCCTCCTGCCAGGCTTCCAGCGGCGCGTGCGTCACGTCACCGGCGTTGAGAAACACCGCGTCCAGGCGTGGCCAGCGGGCGGCGAGGGTTTCCGCCAGTGCTTTTTGCGAGGCGATATCTCCCGCATCGGTCGGGATCACCCAGGCCTTATCGCCAAGAATACGTTCTGCTTCGGCGAGGGTGTCCGGGTTGCGTCCGGTCACGGCGACGCGCGCGCCTTCGGCGATAAACGCCTGCGCGGTGGCAAGACCGATGCCGCTGGTGCCGCCGGTAATCAGCGTATATTTATCTGTTAAACGACCCATGTTCTTCTCCTGAAATGTCTCTGGAGAAAGCACTATAGAAACGTTAGTATCGAAAGGAAACCAGGTACCAAATGGATACTAAAGAGGCAAGAGGTGTGCTATGGCAGAAATGCTGGAGGTGTGCTGTGAAAAAAAATCTGAGGCGTATACCTGCCCGATGACGCAGTTTGTGAACCTGATTTCCGGTAAATGGGCGATCCCCATTCTGTACCGTCTGATTGTGTTCAACACGCCCGTACGCTTTGGCGATCTGCTGCGGGCCGCTGCCCCCATCACGCAGAAAGAGCTGACCAAGCAGCTGCGCCTGTTTGAGCAGCGCGGGCTGGTGACGCGGACGGTCTACCCGGAGATCCCGCCGCGCGTGGAGTATCAGATCACCGCGCTGGGGTTAACCCTGCAGGACGCACTCTCCCCGCTGGCCGCCTGGATGAGCGAGTACGGCGACCAGCTTGAGCGTTAGGCTACTGTTTTGCGTAGCGCGGTGCCGGAATGCCGGTGCGCGCGCTGTTAAACAGCTCAAGACGCGCCGCTTCGTAGCGATCCCACAGGCCGGCGTCATGCATCGGCGGGATGGTGATCGGTTCACCCTGATCCAGACCCGCCAGCGATGCATCTACCATATCGTCGGTGGTCATCACCGATCCTTCCGGCAGATCGTTCACCGTGACGCCCGAATGGCTCCAGATTTCTGTCGCCGTGGCGGCGGGCAGCACGGCCTGAATGCGCACGCTGCTGTCGGCAAATTCTTCCTGTAACCCACGGGTAAAGCTCAACACCCACGCCTTGGTGGCGCTGTAGAGCGCGCTGCCCGCCCGGACGTGCAGGGCCAGCACGGATGCGATGTTGATCAGCGTGCCGCGATTGTTCTGCGCCAGGCGGGGCAGGATGGCGTAGGTCAGACGCATCAGCGCCGTGGTGTTCAGGGTATTAATGGCCTGATGCTGCGCCACATCGCCCGCGAGGAACGGCGCCATCTGCGCGGTGCCCGCGTTGTTAATGAGCGTATCAATGGCGGTATTGCTGCGCAGCGCCTCTTCCACGGCGCGGATCCCGGCTTCATCGGTAAGATCGGCCACCAGAATATCGACGGCCACGCCGTAGCGCGCGCGAAGGTCGGCGGCAAGGGTGTTCAGGCGATCTTCGCGACGGGCGACCAGCACCAGGTTAGCGCCGCGCGCGGCAAGGCGATCGGCATAAACAGCACCAATTCCGGAAGAGGCGCCCGTAATCAGGGCGGTGGTGATTTGCGTAGTCATCGTGTGTTACCTCAGGGCAAAGTGGGTTATTTGGTTTCAAGATGAAACTGAATAAACTCTCTGTCATTTGGTTTTATAATGCAACTATATTTGCGAGCATTTTGTGCTTTTGCCGTCGGGAACGATCAGGAGGGGAGTTTTGCCACGATCTCTTCAGGCGTCAGTTCGCGGCCATCGTCGGCGATAAGCGCCAGTTTGCGCAGGGGTTTGCGCTGTTCGGTATCGACCAGCACGGTGCCGCATTCGTTATCCGCAAACAAAAATTCATTGCCCCACTGGGAGAGGGCAACCAGCACCGTTTGCAGGGCACGCCCTTTATCGGTCAGGACATACTCCTGCCAGGCGCTGCCGTCGGACGCGGGCTGAAGCCGGAGGATGCCTTCGTCGACCAGCAGTTTTAGCCGCGTGGTCAGCATGTTTTTCGCGATGCCGAGGCTTTTCTGGAACTCGCCGAAGCGTTTAATCCCGCGCAGCGCGTCGCGAACAATCAGCAGCGACCACCAGTCGCCGATGATATCCAGCGAACGGGCGACGGGGCAGGTGCTCTCTTCGAGGCGGGTACGTTTCACGGTCAATTCTCCGGTGGGGTGTGGTTTTATTATAAAACTTATTGGCACACACCGTAAGCACGTTAATCATCAGTTTGAGAAATGCTTCCCGGAAAATTGTCACCAATCTGTCACACTGAACGCGACATTTTAAAACGAGTGAGGAATTAGGGATGAAAAAAGCACTACTCGCGCTGGCAGTCGCCGGTTCCATTTCAGCAACGTTTGGCGTGCAGGCGCAAGAGACGCCGGAAGGGTATCAGCTGGAGCAAGTTTTAATCATGAGTCGCCATAACCTGCGCGCGCCGCTCGCCAATAACGGTAGCGTGCTGGAGCAGTCCACGCCGAAGCAGTGGCCGGAGTGGGAGGTGCCGGGCGGTCAGCTCACCACCAAGGGCGGCGTGCTGGAAGTCTATATGGGCCATTACATGCGCGAGTGGCTGGCGCAGCAGGGGATGGTGAAGACGGGAGAATGCCCAGCGGCGGATAGCGTTTATGCTTACGCCAACAGCCTGCAGCGTACCGTCGCCACCGCGCAGTTCTTCATCACCGGTGCGTTCCCGGGCTGCGACGTTCCCGTGCACCATCAGGAAAAAATGGGCACCATGGATCCGACCTTTAATCCGGTGATTACCGATAACTCGCCGGAATTTCGCGAAAAAGCGCTCAAGGCGATGGAGTCCGAGCGGCAGAAAATGCAGCTGGGCGAAAGCTATAAGCTGCTTGAGCAGATGACGAACTACGCCGATTCTCCGTCCTGCAAAGAGAAAAAGGTCTGCTCGCTGGCGGACGCGAAAGATACCTTTAGCGCCGACTATGAAAAAGAGCCTGGCGTATCCGGGCCGCTGAAGGTGGGTAACTCGCTGGTGGACGCGTTCACGCTGCAGTATTACGAAGGCTTCCCGGCCGACCAGGTAGCCTGGGGCGAAATCAAAACCGACCAGCAGTGGCGCGTGTTGTCGAAGCTGAAGAACGGCTATCAGGACTCGCTGTTTACCTCCACCGAAGTGGCGCAAAACGTGGCGAAGCCGCTGGTGAAGTACATTGATAAAACGCTGGTCACCGAGCAGGCAAAAGCGCCGAAAATCACCCTGCTGGTGGGGCACGACTCGAACATTGCTTCCCTGCTGACGGCCCTGGATTTCAAACCGTATCAGCTGCACGACCAGCAGGAGCGCACCCCGATTGGCGGCAAGATTGTCTTCCAGCGCTGGCATGACAAAAATGCCAACCAGGAGCTGATGAAAATTGAGTATGTCTACCAGAGCTCAGAGCAGCTGCGTAACGCCAGCGTCCTGTCGCTGCAGTCGCCCGCGCAGCGCGTGACGCTGGAGCTGAAAGGCTGCCCGGTGGATGCGAACGGCTTCTGTCCTGTCGATAAATTCAATGCGGTGATGAATAACGCGGCGAAGTAAAAGAGAACCCCCCGCTGCGGCGGGGGGAAACGCTTAGACGTTTTTACGTTCGATGGTTTGCTCGCCCCAGAAGAGCGAGTCTTTATCCGTTTTTTCGAAGGCGCGCACCAGCACCTCATCGTTACCTTCCTCCCAAATCTGCTCGGCCAGCTTTTCATCGTACTTTGCGACTTCAAAGATAGCTTCGGCAATCTCCGGAGAGGTGTTGCGTAAACTTGCCCATTCGCCCACGTGGTGAGCTTTGGATTCTTGAGTTGGCATGCTTGTCCTCCTGTTGGGTGTTAGCCGTTCAGTTTTTTGGCCAGACCCGCGACGTATTCACCCTGATAGCGGGCGATAGACAGTTCTTCATTGCTTGGCTGACGTGAGCCATCCCCACCGGCAATGGTGGTTGCGCCGTAAGGCGTACCGCCACGCACCTGGGAAATGTCAAACAGCTCCTGGGCGCCGTAGCCAATCGGCACAATCACCATCCCGTGATGAGCAAGGGTAGTCCAGGTTGAGGTAATCGTCTGCTCCTGACCGCCGCCGGTGCCGGTAGAGCTGAATACGCTGGCGAGTTTGCCGTAAAGCGCCCCGGATGCCCAAAGTCCGCCGGTTTGATCGAGGAAGGTGCGCATCTGGCCCGACATATTGCCGAAGCGGGTCGGGGTGCCGAAGATGATGGCATCATAGTCCGCCAGCTCCTGCGGGGTGGCGACCGGGGCGTTTTGCGTTTTCCCCCCGGCTTTCAGGAAGGCTTCCGCATGCATGGTTTCCGGTACGCGTTTCACCACAACCTCAACGCCATCAACCCTGTTCGCACCTTCTGCTACCGCGTGAGCCATGGTTTCAATGTGTCCATACATGGAATAATAGAGCACCAGAACTTTTGCCATTTTGCATCACTCCTCGTTGGTTTTTCTGACAGCGGATCGCTGCGTTCTTTTAAAGATATGCCATCACAGCCAGACTGCAAAAATGAACGGCATTTCTTTGATTTATAACAATATGGTTACAAAAAGGCTTTGTAGCAAAATGAAACAACTTTTTGGCAGCAGATTTTTGAAATGATAAGAAAGGTTTATGAATCGCCGCCGCGTCATCTCACCCGAAAGGCTGAGTTCATGTTGCAGAATATTACCTGCGGCTTGCCGGATAGCGGCATTCCACTAAGCTTAGTTTCACGCGGCACAGATAAAGGCACTGTCCTTGTGTTGCGAGGTGAAAGAATCCTCTTTTACTGAATGCAATATGATGTCTAATGTTTCACATTCTGGAGGTTAGAGATGGCAAACCATCGTGGTGGTTCAGGTAATTTCGCAGAAGACCGTGAAAGAGCATCAGAAGCAGGCCGTAAAGGTGGCCAGCATAGCGGGGGCAACTTCAAGAATGACCCGCAACGCGCATCTGAAGCTGGCAAGAAAGGGGGGAAAAACAGCCACGGCAGCAGTAAGTAACACGCCGGGTTGAACCCCTGCCGCCGGGATCTCCCGGCGGTTTTTTTATTTCTGCAACATTGAACTGTAACCAAAGGCAACGCACACTAGGGAATTGATCTTAACTGCGAGTGCCGCATGTCTGTCTCACGCTTCAAATTCTCCGTTAAACCGCAGGAAGCCATCCTGATTCTCATCACCATGTTCTGGGGCGGGACGTTTCTGGCCGTTCAGTACGCGGTGACCCTCAGCGATCCGTTCTTTTTTGTTGGCCTGCGCTTTGCGACGGCGGCGCTTGCCGTGGGGCTGATTTCGCTTAAAACGCTGCGGGGGCTGACGCTGAAAGAACTTAAGGCCGGCGTGGCGATTGGGGTGGCGATAGCGATGGGCTACAGCCTGCAGACGTGGGGATTGCAGACCATCTCCAGCAGTAAATCCGCGTTTATCACCGCCATGTATGTGCCGCTGGTGCCGCTGCTGCAGTGGCTGTGCCTGGGGCGGCTGCCGGGGCTGATGTCCTGTATTGGCATCGTGCTGGCGTTTATCGGCCTGATCTTACTGGCCGGGCCGGAAAACAACCTGCTGGCGCTGGGGCCGGGCGAAATCATCACCCTGATTGGGGCGATTGCCATTGCGGCGGAAATTATTCTGATTAGCGCCTGGGCGGGCAAGGTCGACGTCAAGCGGGTAACGGTGGTGCAGCTCGCCACGGCGTCGCTGGTGGCATTTGCGACGATGGTGCCGGCAGGGGAGTCCGTGCCGCCGATGTCCACCGGCCTGGTGGTGGTCGCACTGGGGCTGGGTATTTTCAGCGCCATTATTCAGGTCACCATGAACTGGGCGCAGCGCAGCGTATCGCCAACCCGCGCGACGGTGATTTATACCGGTGAACCGGTCTGGGCGGGGATTTTCGGACGCATTGCAGGTGAGCGTTTGCCGCTTCTGGCGCTGGTGGGCGCGGCATTTATTGTCGCCGGGGTGCTGGTGAGCGAGTTAAAGCTCAAACGGAAGAAAAACGCGCTGCCAGAAAATGACAGCGCGGCGTTAAATCAGGAATCCTGATGCACCACGGCGCCCTGCGGCGCGGCGGCCATCCGGCGGCTCAGCAGGGCGTTAAGCAGGATCGCACCGAAGGTCGCCGTGCCAATCCCGCCAATCGTAAACCCGCCCAGCGTCAGGGCAAAATCGCCTGCGCCCAGCACCAGCGTGACCGCCACCATAATCAGGTTACCGTTCTGGCTGAGATCGACGCGATGCTGCACCCAGATGCGCGCGCCGGCTACGGCGATCAGTCCAAACACCACAATCGATGCCCCGCCGATAACCGGGGACGGAATGGTGTGGATCAGCGCGCCGAACTTCGGTGAGAAGCCGAGCAGCATCGCCATCACCGCCGCCGCCACGAAGACCAGCGTCGAGTAGACCTTGGTTACCGCCATCACGCCGATGTTTTCAGCATAGGTGGTGACGCCGCTGCCGCCTACGGAACCGGAGAGCATGGTCGCCAGACCGTCACCGACGAACGCGCGGCCCATGTACGGATCCATGCTGCGCCCGGTCATCCCCGCAACCGCCTTCAGGTGGCCTAAGTTCTCTGCCACCAGGATCACCGCCACCGGTGCGATAAGCATCATCGCCTGGGTGTTAAAGGTGGGCGAGGTCATTTTCGGCAGGCCGAACCAGGCGGCCTGATGGAGCAGCGTAAAGTCAACCGGCTTGCCCAGACCGAAAACGTTGGCCAGCAGGGCGTAGACCAGACAGGCGACAATCAGCCCAACCAGGATCAGCAGCCGCTGGATCATGCCGCGCGTGAACACCGCCACCAGGCCGATGCACAGCACCGTGATCACCGCCATCCAGCTTTCAAACGGCGAGGCGGAGACGCTCCTGACCGCAATCGGCGCGAGGTTGAGGCCAATCGCCATCACCACGGCGCCCGTCACGACGGGAGGCATCATTCGCTCTATCCAGCGCGTGCCGATTTTCATCACCACCAGACCAATCAGGGTGTACACCAGGCCGCAGGCAATGATGCCGCCGAGGGCCACGCTCAGGTTGGGGTTGATCCCCTGGCCGTTAAACCCGGTGGTGGCGATGACGACGCCGACAAAGGCGGCGCTGGATCCGAGATAGCTGGGCACGCGCCCGCCGGTGACGAAAAAGAACAGCAGCGTGCCGATACCCGACATCAGAATAGACAGGTTGGGATCGAGTCCCATCAGCATCGGCATCAACACCGTGGCGCCAAACATGGCGACCGCGTGCTGAACGCCCATCACCATCGTCTGCCCGAGCGGGAGACGTTCATCCGGCGCGACCACGCCTGCTTCTGTGGAGGTCGATTTCAACTGCCAGTGGGGAAATCCGAACATGGTCTGTCTCCTTAAGGCGGGTTAACAGGCGGGTCGCATAAGCGCGTGATAGCCGCGGTCAAACCACACCAGCCCTTGCGGCGCGGGGTGGCGAATAATCGAAATAATGTCGCAAAACAGAATGTCGTGGGTGCCGACGCTCACCACCTGGCTGATGCGGCAGTCAAACGAGGCCAGCGCATCTTCCAGGCGCGGACAGCCCGTGTCGCCCGTCTGCCAGCGGGCGGCGGCAAAGCGTTCCGCCATCGGCGTTTTCCCGCCAAACAGGTTAGATAAAGGCTCCTGTCCGGCGCTCAGGGTATTCACGCAAAGGGTGCGGTTTTCGCTAAACGTTGGCCAGACGGACGCACCGCGGTTCAGGCACACCAGCAGGGTGGGCGGTGAATCCGTGACGCTGCACACCGCGCTGGCGGTGAAGCCTGCTATCCCCGCCGGGCCGTCGGTGGTGATGATGTTGACCGCCGCGCCAACGCAGGCCATGGCGTCGCGAAAGGTTTGTTTATCCGGTGATGTCATCATCGCTCCTTACGCCAGCCCGCAGGCATCGTCGAAGTCCAGGCGCGGCAGGCGCCCGTAAAGTTTGCGGGTATCGCCATAGCCTATGTTGATCAGCAGATTGCTTTTAAGCGTCGTGCCGGTGAAAAAGGCTTCGTCGACCTTTTGGCGGTCAAATCCCGACATCGGGCCGGTGTCCAGCCCCAGGGCGCGACAGGCGAAAATCAGGTAGGCGGCCTGCATTGAGCTGTTGCGAAAGGCGGTCTCTTCCGCATGCGCGGGGCTGGTGGTAAACCAGCTCTTTGCATCGCCGTGCGGGAACAGCTCGGGCAGGCGCTCGTAGAATTCACCGTCCCAGGCGACAATCGCCGTGACCGGGGCGGTGAGCGTTTTCTCGAGGTTGCCGCTGGAGAGCGCCGGGCGCAGCTTTTCTTTTCCCTCCGCGCTTCGCACAAACACAATTCGCGCCGGGGAGCAGTTGGCGGACGTGGGCCCCCATTTCATCAGGTTGTAGATTTCGCGCAGCGTTTCGTCGCTGACGGGCATATCCTGCCAGCCGTTATGGGTGCGGGCGCCGGTGAACAGCGTTTCCAGCGCGGCGGGGGTAATGGCTTCGCTCATTAAAGCTCCTTATAAAGCGGGTTCCGGGCTGTGCAGCAGGCTGGCAAGCCCGTTCAGCAGCAGGGTGTTGAAGGTATCCGGCTCGGTGACGTTGCAGGCATGTCCGCCCTGGCGCATCACCGCGCTGCGGCTGTGCGGGATCGCTGCCTGCAGTTCCGACGAGCAGACGGAGGGCACAAGCATGTCGTCGGCAGAACAGATAATCTGTACCGGGCAGCGAATGCGCGCGGCATGGCGGCTGAAGTCGGCCTTTTTCAGGGCGCTGAGCCTGTGCAGCAGGTTGGTTTTACCCTGGAAATGGGCCAGCGCCAGCGCTTCTTCGGCCTCCAGACGGGGCGCGCGGGCGGCCATCCAGTCCGCCGGGTAGAGAAACAGCGGCTGCGCCTCGACCCACGCCTGTGCGCCGCCGTAATGCAGCAGGCGCTCGCGGATCTGAAAGCAGCGGCGGGTGTGGGCGTTGAGGGTCAACCAGCCGTTGACGCACACCAGCGCGGTGAGGGCGTCGGGCCTGTCGAGGGCCAGCTGCAGGCCGACCAGCGCCCCCAGCGCGTGACCCACGACGCTGTAGCGGACAATCCCGGCTTCAGCCAGCGCCTGGGCCAGCTCGTCCGCCATCTGCGCAAGGCTGTACCCTTCCGGCAGGGTGGCGGGGTTATTGCCCGTTCCCCGCTGGTCATAGCACACCACCTGATACTCCGGCTCCAGCGCGGCCAGCTGGGGCAGCCAGTAGCTGCCGCTGCCGCCGAGACCGGAAATAAAGACCACCACGGGCGCGCCCTCGAACGGGGGCGGCGAGACGGAAAGTTTCATACCTGCCTCACTTCGCGATGTGCGCAACGGTGGCGATCTCAACCAGCGCCTCTGGCTTCACCAGCCCGCACTGAATGCAGAACCGCGCCGGTTTATCGCCGGGGAAGAACTCGGCGTAAATCTCGTTAATCGCGGCGTAGTTTTTCCAGTCGGTGATAAAGATGCTGTTGAAGGTCACGTCCTCCATCGTGCCACCCGCCGTTTCGATCACGGTTTTGATCGTCTCCAGCACGTGGCGGGTTTGCGCCTTTGGGTCGTTGATAAACACCACGTTGTTGTCTTTATCAAACGGCAGCGTGCCGGAGACATACACCACGCCGTCGGCGAGGGTGCCGGGCACAAACGGGGCAATGGGCGTGCTGGTGCCCGGCGGAATAATCACGGATTTCGGCATCAGATGTCTCCTCAGGCGATACGGGCTAGCGGGGGAGTCAGGGCGTCGCAGAAATCATTGACGTTACTGACCCAGCCAAAAAAGGTTTCGATGTTGAACAGGGCCGCCTTCTGGGCGAATTCCGGCCCGGCCTGGTGGGTCGCGTCTTCCAGCACCACGCCAAAATACTCGAGGAAAAAGCCGTCGCGCAGGGTCGACTCCACGCAGACGTTGGTGGCGATGCCGGTGAACACCAGATGACGAATGCCCCGGCTGCGCAGCAGGCTGTCGAGAGGCGTGTTGAAAAAGCCGCTGTAGCGCGGTTTGGGCAGGACAATATCGCCCGCCTGCGGTACCAGCTCATCCACCAGCTGATAGTCCCAGCCGCCTTTCGCCAGCAGCTTGCCCTGCAGTTCGGGCCGTTTACGCATGGTTTTCAGGGCGTTCGACTTGTGGAAGTTGGGCGAGCCGGGGCCGCCTGCCTCGACGTACTGGTCATCCCAGCCGTTCTGGAACCAGATGATGAGCATGCCCGCGGCGCGCGCGGCGGCGACGGCGGTTTTAATGTTCTCGATCACCGGCCGGGTGGCGGAGACGTCGAACCCCGCCAGATCCAGATAACCGCCCTGGCTGGCGTAGGCGTTTTGCATGTCCACCACGATCAGCGCGCTTTGCTGGGGCGCGAAGGTGATAGCTTCCGGGCGTGCGTTAAGGGTTGTCATTACGCCACCTCCTTCGTGACGGCAGGAATGTGGGCGCGGCACTGCATCAGCGGCTGGATGCGCTCGCCGAAGGTCTCCACGCCGGTGAGGAAATCGTCGAAGGTCAGCAGAACGCCTTCCGCACCGGGAACGGCCGCCACTTCGTCAAGCATTCTGGCGACGCTGGCGTACGAGCCGACCAGCGTGCCCATGTTGATATTGACGGCGGAGGTCGGGTCAGCCATCTGGCGAACGTTGGTATCCGCCCCGGAGCGGGTATCCTTCTGGCTCTGTTCGGTGAGCCAGCTCAGGGCCTCCTCGTCGGCGCCGTCCTTATAGCGCTCCCATTTGGCGCGCGCGGCGTCGTCGGTCTCGTCGGTGATCACCATAAACAGCACGTAGGAGCCCACGTCGCGCCCGGTTTTGTCGGCGGCCTCTTTCATGCGCGCGGCGGTCGGGGCGAAGGCGGCAGGCGTGTTCACGCCTTTACCGAAGCAGAAGTTGAAGTCGGCGTATTTCGCGGAAAACTCCATCCCCGCGTCGCTTTGTCCGGCGCAAATCACCTTCATCGGCACCGACGGCTGCGGGCTGACGCGGCAGTCGTTCATGGTGAAGAAATCGCCCTTGAAATCGCTTTTGCCGGTCCCCCACAGGTCGCGCAGCACCTGCACGTATTCGGTCAGGTAGTCGTAGCGACGCGAGAAGTAATCGTCACCCGGCCAAAGCCCCATCTGCTCGTACTCCGGTTTTTGCCAGCCGGTGACCAGGTTGACGCCAAAACGCCCGCCGGAGATGGAGTCGATGGTGGAGGCCATGCGCGCGACGATCGCCGGGGGCAGGGTGAGCGTGGCGGCGGTGGCGTAGATTTGGATCCGCGAGGTGACCGCGGCCAGCCCGGCCATCAGGGTAAAGGACTCCAGGTTGTGATCCCAGAATTCGGTTTTGCCGCCGAAGCCGCGCAGCTTGATCATCGAAAGCGCAAAGTCGAAATGGTAGTGCTCCGCTTTCTGCACGATGGCTTTATTCAGCTCAAAGGTTGGCATGTATTGCGGTGCAGTGGTCGAGATAAGCCAGCCGTTGTTGCCGATGGGTACAAATACGCCAATTTTCATCACGAACCTCTCTTCATTACGTCGCAGGTGTAACGGTGTTTTTGCAAAGGCAGTGCCAGTTTTGAAAATGGCAGTGTTATTAATGTGTTAATCAGAGGTTGGTGGATTGATGCGGCTAAATGTGGACTAACTGGTCAAAAACATTGCACAGAAAACAGGCATTCATGCGCGATCGGAGTGCAGGATGTCGTGGCGAGTCGGGGGTTTTGCTATGCTGAGGGCAACGCAGAATAAGGAGAGCGGGAATGACACAAGGCGCAGTGAAAACTCCAGGTAAACGTTCGCAGGCGGTGAGCGCCAAGAAGCAGGCGATCCTCAGCGCGGCTCTGGAGACTTTTTCGCAGTTTGGTATTCACGGCACGCGCCTGGAGCAGGTGGCGGAGCAGTCCGGCGTATCCAAAACCAATCTGCTTTACTATTACCCGTCGAAAGAGGCGCTCTATGTGGCGGTGATGCAGCAGATCCTCGATATCTGGCTGGCGCCCCTCAAAGCGTTCCGCGCGGAGCTGGCCCCGCTGGTGGCGATCAAAGAGTACATTCGCCTGAAGCTGGAGGTGTCGCGCGATTACCCGCAGGCGTCGCGACTGTTTTGTCTTGAGATGCTGCAGGGCGCGCCGCTGCTGCAGGCGGAATTAACCGGAGATTTAAAGCAGCTGGTGGACGATAAGTCGGCCATTATTGCCGGATGGGTCGCCAGCGGAAAACTGGCCCCGGTCGACCCGCATCATCTGATCTTTATGATCTGGGCCTCCACCCAGCATTACGCTGACTTTGCGGCCCAGGTTGAGGCGGTGACCGGTAAAACGCTCCAGGACGAGGCGTTTTTCCACAGCACCCTGGAAAACGTGCAGCGGATGATTATCGAAGGGATCCGCCTGCGCTAGTTTCCCCTCACCCCAGCCCTCTCCCTCAAGGGAGAGGGGGCCGTCCGTGCAGGTATTATTTTGTGGGGATCCCTCAGCCCGGCGGGAGAGGGCAGCTTAAGTCGCCCTCTTCACACTGCATCAGCGAGGCCAGAAACGCCTCGCGCTCCACGGTTTTCTCCGCCAGGCACTGATTCACGATCATCGGCTGAACGCTGCCGCCTTCCGTCCCCGAACCGATAAACGCACAGTCCGCGTCGCGCAGGGCAATCCAGGCCTGCTGCGCCTTTTTCAGCAGCTCGCGCTGAGGGGCTTCCGCACGCTTGACGGCGGCCTGATAGGTCTGGTTGAGCTTTTTGTCGGCAGCCTGGTACTGCTGCGCGCTACAGGTATTCAGCTCAAGCTGGGTGGTCGCTTTGTCGCACTCGTCGGCCAGCGCGCTGGCGCTCAGCAGCAGTGCCGCACTGGCGATAAGATATCGTTTCATATACTCCCCAAAAAAATAAGGCTCCGTCTCCGGAGCCTTATTAACACAGCGTTAGCCTATTGTCATCAGGCTGGCGTTACCGCCTGCCGCCGCGGTGTTGACGCTGAGCGAGCGCTCCACGTACAGACGCTCCAGCAGCAGGTTGGTTTCCCCGCGCGCAAAGCCCTGCACGGAAACGATGGCGCCGCTGCGGGCCGCAACCTGCTCGCACAGTTCGCGCAGCTGATCGGAATCACCGTGGTAGATCACCGCATCAAACGGCTGGGTCAGCAGGTTATCGGCTTTCGCGAAGCGAATGCGGGCCGAGACCGCCTTCGGCAGCTGTTTGGCGAGATCGCGATGCAGGGCATCTTCCGGCCACAGCACTTCACAGCCGGTTGCCATGGCGGCGGCCAGCTGCACCAGCGCGTCCTGCTCGTTATCGGCCACGCACAGCACGCGCTCGCGCGGCATCAGCGTCCAGGTGTTGCGCTCGCCGGTTGGCCCCGGCAGCAGACGCTGCGTGCCCGCCTGCGCCAGCTCACCGTACTGCTTCGCGACGGCACGCAGTTCAGGACGTTTTTCTGCCCATGTAATGAGCGCCTCCAGCGGCTGGGTCAGCACGGTTTTCAGCTGCGCATCCACCGGATAGTCCGCATCCTGGCGTGCCAGGGTGACGCCCAGGGCGTTCTCCGGACGGTTCGCCAGCAGGCGGTACAGGTAGAGCGGACCGCCCGCTTTCGGACCGGTGCCGGAAAGGCCTTCGCCGCCGAACGGCTGTACGCCCACGACCGCGCCAACCATGTTGCGGTTAACGTACAGGTTGCCCACTTTGGCGCTGCCGGTGACCTGCGCGATAGTCTCGTCGATACGGGTATGCACGCCGAGCGTCAGGCCATAGCCGGAGGCGTTGATCTGCTCAACCAGCTCGTTCAGGTTGTTACGGTTGTAGCGCACCACGTGCAGCACCGGGCCGAAGACCTCTTTTTTCAGCTCGTCGAAGCTTGCCAGCTCAATCAGCGTTGGCGGCACAAAGGTGCCGGTCCGCCATTCGCGGGCATCTTCGCTGTTCTCGCGCACCGCCTGGAACACCGGGCGGCCTTTCGCGCGCATGGTCTGAATGTGGTTTTCGATGTTGGCTTTGGCTTCCGCGTCGATCACCGGCCCGATATCGGTAGTGAGACGGCCCGGGTTGCCCATGCGGCATTCGGCCATCGCGCCGCGCAGCATCTTCAGCGTGTGGTCCGCCACGTCGTCCTGCAGGCACAGCACGCGCAGGGCGGAGCAGCGCTGACCGGCGCTGTCGAACGCGGAGGCCAGCACGTCGACCACCACCTGCTCGGTAAGGGCAGAGGAGTCTACGATCATGGCGTTCATCCCGCCGGTTTCCGCGATGAGCGGCGTAGGGCGGCCCTGCGCATCCAGACGGGTGGCAATATTGCGCTGCAGCAGTGACGCCACTTCGGTCGAACCGGTGAACATCACGCCGCGCACGCGGTTGTCGGAGGTCAGTTTGGCACCGACGGTTTCACCGCGGCCCGGCAGCAGCTGAACCACGCCCGCCGGCACGCCGGCTTCCAGAAGAATATTGATGCCCTGCGCGGCAATCAGCGGGGTCTGCTCTGCCGGTTTTGCCAGCACGCTGTTGCCTGCGGCCAGCGCGGCGGCAATCTGGCCGGTGAAGATCGCCAGCGGGAAGTTCCACGGGCTGATACAGACGACCGGACCCAGCGGACGGTGGGTTTCGTTATCGAAATCATCGCGCACCTGACCGGCGTAGTAGTGCAGGAAGTCGACGGCCTCGCGCACTTCGGCAATCGCGTTGCTGAAGGTTTTACCCGCCTCGCGCACCAGAATGCCGATGAGCGACTGCATCTGATCTTCCATCAGCACCGCCGCGCGCTCCAGAATCGCGGCGCGCTCCTGCGGCGGCGTGGCAAACCAGATAGGGGCGTTGTTCACCGCGCTGTCCAGCGCCTGATCCACTTCCGCTTCGGTCGCTTCACGCGCGTGGCCGACGATATCCTTCGGCTCGGCCGGGTTGATCACCGGCTGCATTTCGCCGTCTGCAACGGGCTGCTCCAGCATCGGTTTGGCCTGCCACTTCTGCAGCGCGCTGTTGAGCAGGGCAGAGGAGAGGGACGCCAGACGGTGTTCGTTGGCGAGATCCAGACCCGCCGAGTTGACGCGGCCTTTGCCGTACAGCTCGCGCGGCAGGGCAATCTTCGGATGCGGCAGGCCAACCTGGCCTTCCTGCGCCGCCATCTTCTCAACGGCCTGCACCGGGTCGGCCACCAGTTCGTCCAGCGGCAGCGTGGTGTCGGCGATGCGATTAACGAAGGAGGTGTTCGCGCCGTTTTCCAGCAGACGACGCACCAGGTACGCCAGCAGGGTTTCGTGCGTTCCCACCGGAGCATAGATTCGGCACGGGCGGTTCAGCTTGCCGTCCGCCACTTTACCGGTGACCTGCTCGTACAGCGGTTCACCCATGCCGTGCAGGCACTGGAACTCGTACTGGCCCGGATAGTAGTTTTGCCCGGCCAGGCTGTAGATCGCCGCCAGGGTGTGGGCGTTGTGGGTAGCGAACTGTGGATAGATCAGGTTCGGCACGCCGAGCAGCTTTTTCGCACAGGCGAGGTAAGAGACGTCGGTGTAAACCTTGCGGGTATAGACCGGATAGCCTTCCAGCCCTTCCATCTGGGCGCGTTTGATTTCGCTGTCCCAGTAGGCGCCTTTTACCAGACGGATCATCAGGCGACGGCGGCTGCGGCTTGCCAGGTCAATCAGGTAATCAATGACGAACGGGCAGCGCTTCTGGTAGGCCTGGATAACGAAGCCAATACCGTTCCAGCCTGCCAGCTCCGGCTCGAAGCACAGTTTTTCCAGCAGATCGAGGGAGATCTCCAGACGGTCGGCCTCTTCGGCGTCGATGTTAATGCCGATGTCATACTGGCGCGCCAGCAGGGTCAGGGACTTCAGGCGCGGGTAGAGTTCTTCCATCACCCGGTCGTACTGCGCGCGGCTGTAGCGCGGGTGCAGGGCGGAGAGCTTAATGGAGATGCCCGGGCCTTCATAAATACCGCGACCGTTGGACGCTTTACCGATGGCGTGGATCGCCTGCTGGTAAGAGACCATGTAGGCCTGCGCGTCGGCGGCGGTCAGGGCCGCTTCGCCCAGCATGTCGTACGAGTAGCGGAAACCTTTATCTTCCAGCTTGCGGGCGTTCGCCAGCGCTTCGGCAATGGTTTCCCCGGTCACAAACTGCTCGCCCATCAGGCGCATCGCCATGTCCACGCCTTTGCGGATCAGCGGCTCGCCGCTCTTGCCGATGATGCGGTTCAGGGAGCGGGAGAGGTTGGCTTCGTTATGGGTGGAGACCAGTTTGCCGGTAAACAGCAGGCCCCAGGTGGCGGCATTGACGAACAGCGACGGGCTGCGGCCAATGTGTGAATGCCAGTTACCGTTGCTGATCTTGTCGCGGATCAGCGCGTCGCGGGTGGCTTTATCCGGAATACGCAGCAGCGCTTCCGCGAGGCACATCAGCGCCACGCCTTCCTGAGACGAGAGGGAAAACTCCTGCAGCAGACCCTGAACCATCCCGGCGCGGCCGGTGGCGGTTTTCTGGTTGCGCAGCTTGTCGGCTAACTGATACGCCAGGCTGTGCGCCTGTGCGGCAATGGCTTCCGGCAGGCGAGCCTGCTCCAGCAGCATCGGCACGGCGTCGGTTTCGGCACGGCGGTAGGCGCCGGTAATGGCGGCACGGCTGACGGACTGCGGCAGGATCTGCTCGGCAAATTCGAGGAACGGCTGATGGTTCTCGTCGCCAGCGGCTGGAGCCTCCTCGCTTTCGTTCGCCGCGCCGGCCAGTAGGGCAGGCAGCTCCGGCAGACCCTCATCGCTCTCAAGTCTTTCGAGATAGTTAAAAATCGCCTGCTTAATTAACCAGTGCGGCGTGCGGTCAATGCGGGTTGCTGCGGTCTTAATCCGTTCGCGGGTAGCGTCATCCAGCTTAACCCCCATGGTGGTCATACCCATGCCAAAGCTCCTGTTGTTCTGTAATAGCGTTCTGTTGATAGCGTGAAATATCCACCATGTTGCAACTTTGTGCAACCGTGTTAAATGTGACCTGGTTTGCAACCCGGAAAATGAATGGATTGTTAACGAATGGTTAGCTGTAAAAACGCGCTGGCTTTTGTGCGGGAAGCCTGGTTTTATGCGGTGGTTAACACTTTTCAAAGGTGCAACCCGTAAAAGCGTGAGCGAGTGCAACCTATAGGAAACTCGTATCAAACCGGGGATGAAATTGATGTAAATGCAGTGTTAAATCGTTTGTCAGCGGAAGGCGCATACGGCAGGATAGCGCGCCCAACCGAAACACAAGATACATTCACCTCGTTCCGGTGATCATATAACAAGGCAGCCCGGATGGTTGTCGCTCGACATTTTGGAGAATTTGAATGGCTATTAGCACACCGATGCTGGTGACATTTCTCGTTTATATTTTTGGCATGATCCTGATAGGGTTTTTGGCGTGGCGTTCTACAAAGAACTTTGACGACTACATTCTGGGCGGACGCAGTTTAGGCCCGATGGTGACCGCACTCTCTGCGGGCGCCTCCGACATGAGCGGCTGGCTGCTGATGGGGCTGCCCGGCGCGATTTTTATCTCCGGTATCTCGGAAAGCTGGATCGCCATCGGCCTGACCGTCGGCGCATGGATCAACTGGAAGCTGGTGGCAGGCCGTCTGCGCGTGCATACCGAGGCCAACAACAACGCCCTGACGCTGCCGGATTACTTCACCGGACGTTTTGAAGATAACAGCCGCATCCTGCGCATTATCTCTGCGGTAGTTATCCTGCTGTTCTTCACCATCTACTGTGCCTCCGGCATCGTGGCCGGCGCGCGTCTGTTCGAAAGCACCTTCGGCATGAGCTACGAAACTGCCCTGTGGGCCGGTGCGGCGGCGACCATCCTCTATACCTTCGTGGGCGGATTCCTGGCGGTAAGCTGGACCGACACCGTGCAGGCGAGCCTGATGATCTTCGCCCTGATCCTGACTCCGGTGATTGTGATTTTCACCGTTGGCGGCTTTGGCGAATCGCTGGAAGTGATCAAGCAGAAGAGCATCGAAAACGTCGACATGCTGAAAGGGCTGAACTTCGTGGCCATCGTCTCGCTGATGGGCTGGGGTCTGGGCTACTTCGGTCAGCCGCATATCCTGGCGCGCTTTATGGCGGCGGATTCCCACCACACCATCGTTCATGCCCGTCGCATCAGCATGACGTGGATGATCCTGTGTCTGGCAGGGGCGTGTGCGGTCGGCTTCTTCGGCATCGCGTACTTCAACAACAACCCGGCGCAGGCGGGCGCGGTCAACCAGAACGCCGAGCGCGTGTTCATCGAGCTGGCGCAAATTCTGTTTAACCCGTGGATTGCCGGTATTCTGCTCTCCGCAATCCTGGCGGCGGTGATGTCCACCCTGAGCTGCCAGCTGCTGGTTTGCTCCAGTGCGATCACCGAAGACCTTTACAAAGCCTTCCTGCGTAAAAATGCGAGCCAGAAAGAGCTGGTGTGGGTAGGGCGCTTTATGGTGCTGCTGGTGGCGCTGATTGCCATCGCGCTGGCGGCCAATCCGGAAAACCGCGTGCTGGGCCTCGTGAGCTACGCGTGGGCGGGCTTTGGCGCCGCGTTTGGTCCGGTCGTGCTGTTCTCCGTCATGTGGTCACGTATGACCCGTAACGGCGCGCTGGCGGGGATGATTATCGGTGCGCTGACCGTTATCGTCTGGAAACAGTTCGCGTGGCTGGGCCTGTACGAAATCATTCCGGGCTTCATCTTCGGCAGCATCGGCATCGTGGTGTTCAGCCTGCTGGGTAAAGCCCCGTCTGCCTCCATGCAGAAACGCTTTGCTGAAGCCGACGCGCATTACCACACTGCGCCGCCGTCTAAGCTCCAGGCAGAATAATTTTTCTCGCAGCACAATGCAGGCCGGGTGAGCGCAAGCGCACCCGGCTTTTTTCTTGCCAAAATCCGCAATTTCCTGTGATATCCATGTGCTTATAACAATGAGGATAGCGAAGCATGACAATCAAAACAGGGGTAATGGCAGCGGCACTATTGATGCTCGCTGGCTGCACGGCGCCATCGCAACACGCGGCTGTAGAGACCTGCAAAGCGGATAACCAGATGCAGCAAACCACGCTCTATTTCGGCTTAAATCGTCCTGCCGGGGCGCAAATCACCAGCAACGAGTGGCAGCAGTTTGTTGACCAGGACGTGACGCCGCGTTTCCGCGATGGCTTAACGGTGTTTGACGCGCGCGGGCAGTGGCTGGGGAACGACGGGAAAGTGGCGCGTGAACCCAGCAAAGCGCTGATGCTGATCCACGGTAAGGATGCGCAGAGCGAGAAGAACATCGAAGCGTTACGCGGGATTTATAAATCACGCTTCGCGCAGGAGTCGGTGATGCGCGTCGACCAGCCGGTGTGCGTGCAGTTCTAATAAAAACGGCGGGAAATCCCGCCGTTGTTGTTTTGTAGGCCGGGTAAGCGAAGCGCCACCCGGTATTGCATCAGAGCACCAACCCCGCAAAGCTCGCCGACAGCAGGCTCACCAGCGTCGCGCCGTACACCAGACGCAGACCAAACCGCGACACCACGTTCCCCTGCTGCTCGTTAAGGCCCTTAATCGCCCCGGCCACAATGCCGATGGACGCGAAGTTCGCGAAGGACACCAGGAAGACGGATAAAATGCCCAGCCCGCGCGGGGACATCTGATGCGCGATTTTTTGCAGCTCAATCATCGCCACAAATTCATTCGCCACCAGCTTGGTCGCCATAATACTGCCCGCATTTAAGGCATCGCTCAGCGGAATACCCACCAGCCACGCCAGGGGGTAAAATACATAGCCCAGGATCTGCTGGAAGCTCATGCCAAATACGCTGGAGAAGAGGGCGTTAACGGCGCTAATAAGCGCGATAAAGCCGATCAGCATGGCCAGAATAATCATCGCCACCTTAAAACCGGCCAGAATATACTCGCCGAGCATTTCGAAGAAGCTCTGCGATTCATGCAGTTTTTCCAGCTTGATATCCGGCTCCGCTTCCGGGCGCGCCGGGTTGATGACGGAGAGAATAATAAAGGTGCTGAACATGTTCAGAATCAGCGCCGCGACGACAAATTTGGCGTCGAGCATGGTCATATAGGCGCCGACAATCGACAGGGAGACCGTCGACATGGCCGTGGCCGCCATGGTGAAGAGACGACGAGAGGAGAGATCGCCCAGCACGCCTTTGTAGGCAATGAAGTTTTCCGACTGGCCGAGGATCAGCGAGCTCACCGCGTTAAAGGATTCCAGCTTGCCCATACCGTTCAGTTTTGACAGCAGCGTGCCGATGACCCGAATAAAAATCGGCAGGATCCGCCAGTGCTGAAGAATACCAATCAGCGCGGAAATAAAAATAATTGGGCAAAGCACGCCGAGGAAAATGAACGCCAGCCCTTTTTCCCCCATTCCGCCAAAGACGAAATTGGTCCCTTCCGAAGCAAATTTCAGCAGTGACTCAAAGAAGCCGGAAACATATTTAATCAGGAATAACCCGCTTTCGGCGTGCAGGAAAAAGAACGCCAGCGCAATTTCAATAACAATCAGCTGTAAAACATAACGAATGCGAATTTTTCGGCGGTCGAAACTTACCAGCCAGGCAAGCGCGAGAATAATGACCAGCGCCAGCAGGAAATGGACAATTTTAAACATAATTAATTTTCACCAGGTGTTTGAGGCGGATATTTAGCCACAGCCCCGTACCAGCGTAAATGGGCATTTTCGTTATAACTTATAAACCTGAACGTAACGTATGTAACTATTACCAGACTCGGCGTTTACAACTCGTCATCAAAACACCACACATTTCGCTTGTGTTTCTTTTCGCCGTAATGATAATCACTATCACAAGAATTTACCTTTCTTTGCATCAGTTGACCGCGATAAACATTTAAGGTGTCGGCATGTTTGTTCCATTTCTCATTATGTTACGTGAAGGGCTTGAAGCTGCCCTTATCGTGAGCCTCATCGCCAGCTATCTGAAGCGAACCCAGCGCGGACGCTGGATTGGCGTCATGTGGGTCGGGGTATTCCTTGCCGCGGCACTTTGTCTGGGCCTCGGTATCCTCATCAACGAAACCACCGGGGAGTTCCCGCAGAAAGAGCAGGAGCTGTTTGAGGGGATCGTCGCCGTAATTGCGGTGGTGATCCTGACCTGGATGGTGTTCTGGATGCGTAAAGTCTCCCGTAACGTGAAGGTGCAGCTGGAGCAGGCGGTGGATAACGCGCTGCAAAAGGGCAATAACCACGGCTGGGCGCTGATCATGATGGTCTTTTTTGCCGTCGCGCGTGAAGGCCTGGAGTCCGTTTTCTTCCTGCTGGCGGCGTTTCAGCAGGATGTCGGTATCTGGCCGCCGGTTGGCGCGATGCTCGGGCTGGCAACCGCCGTTGTGCTGGGCTTTCTGCTCTACTGGGGCGGTATTCGCCTGAACCTGGGCGCCTTCTTCAAGTGGACCAGCCTGTTTATTCTGCTGGTGGCGGCTGGGCTGGCGGCAGGGGCGATTCGCGCCTTCCACGAGGCGGGCCTGTGGAACCATTTCCAGGACGTGGCGTTCGATCTCAGCAACGTGCTCTCCACGCACTCTCTGACCGGCACCCTGCTCGAAGGTATCTTCGGCTATCAGGAAACGCCGAGCGTCAGCGAAGTGGCGATGTACTTTATTTATCTGGTTCCGGCGCTGGTGCTGTTCGCAATGCCGCCGCGTACCGGCACGCAGGCGTCGCGCGTTACGCCATAATTTTTGTTTTAGTTACAACATACTTTTAAAGGGAAGAGTCATGGCAATTCAGTTCCGTCGTAGTGCGTTATGCGCAGGCATTGCCGCGCTGTTCGCTTCTGCATTCTCCGCCTGGGGCGCGGATGTACCTCAGGTTAAAGTCACCGTTAATGATAAGCAGTGTGAGCCGATGACCCTCACGGTGAACAGCGGCAAAACCCAGTTCATTATTCAGAACCACAGCCAGAAGGCGCTGGAGTGGGAGATTCTGAAAGGGGTTCTGGTGGTGGAGGAGCGTGAAAACATCGCCCCTGGCTTCAGCCAGAAGATGACCGCCAACCTGCAGCCGGGCGAGTATGAGATGACCTGCGGTCTGCTGACCAACCCTAAAGGGAAGCTGATCGTCAAAGGTGAAGCGACGGCCGATGCGGCGAAAGGTGCTGCGGTGCTGAGCCTGGGCGACGCGATTACGGCGTATAAAGCCTACGTCACGAAAGAGACGGCGGACCTGGCGGCGGCAACCAAAGCCTTTACCGATGCGGTGAAGGCCGGTGACATCGAAAAAGCGAAATCCCTGTATGCGCCAACCCGTCAGCACTACGAGCGCATCGAGCCGATTGCCGAACTGTTCTCTGACCTTGATGGCAGCATTGATGCCCGCGAAGATGATTACGAGCAGAAAGCCGCCGATCCGAAATTCACCGGTTTCCACCGTCTGGAGAAAGCCCTGTTTGGCGTCAACTCTACCAAAGGGATGGAGAAATACGCCGAGCAGCTGAACGGCGACGTGCTGGAGCTGCAAAAGCGCATCAGCGAGCTGGCCTTCCCGCCGTCAAAAGTGGTGGGCGGCGCGGCTGGTCTGATTGAAGAAGTGGCCGCGAGCAAAATCAGCGGCGAAGAAGATCGCTACAGCCATACCGATCTGTGGGACTTCCAGGCCAACGTCGACGGCGCGCAGAAAATTGTTAACCTGCTGCGTCCTCAGCTGCAGAAAGAGAACGGCGAACTGCTGGCCAAAGTGGATGCCAACTTCAAAAAAGTCGACACCATTCTGGCGAAGTATCGTACCAAAGACGGGTTTGAAACCTACGACAAGCTGACCGATGCCGACCGTAACGCGCTGAAAGGCCCGATTACCGCCCTGGCGGAAGATCTCTCTCTGCTGCGCGGCGTACTGGGTCTGGACTAAGCACGATGAATAAGCATAGCGATAACGATGTGGTTGAGCCTTCACGTCGTCGATTGTTAAAAGGAGTAGGGGCGCTGGGGGGCGCTCTTGCTCTGGCCGGTGGCTGTCCGGTAGCGCATGCGGCGAAACCGCAGAGCGCGCCCGGCACGCTGTCACCCAATGCCCGCATGGAGACGCAGCCGTTTTATGGCGAGCATCAGTCGGGCATCCTGACGCCGCAGCAGGCGTCCATGATGCTGGTGGCCTTTGATTCGCTGGCCAGCGATAAAGCCGATCTGGAGCGCCTGTTCCGCCTGCTGACGACGCGCATCGCGTTTCTCACCGCCGGCGGACCGGCACCCGATACGCCGAACCCGCGTCTGCCGCCAATGGACTCCGGCATTCTGGGGTCGTTTATCGCCCCGGATAACCTGACCATTACCGTTTCGCTCGGTGAGTCGCTCTTTGACGCGCGCTATGGGCTGGCAAAACAGAAGCCGAAAGCGCTGCAGAAAATGACGCGTTTCCCGAATGACTCCCTGGACGCGGCGCTATGTCATGGCGACCTGCTCCTGCAGATTTGCGCCAATACTCAGGACACGGTGATCCACGCCCTGCGCGATATCATCAAGCACACGCCGGATCTGCTGAGCGTGCGCTGGAAGCGGGAAGGGTTTATCTCGGACCACGCCGCCCGCAGTAAAGGGAAAGAGACGCCGGTGAACCTGCTGGGCTTTAAGGACGGTACGGCCAACCCTGACAGCCACGATGGTGCGCTCATGAAGGAGGTGGTGTGGGTCACTGCCGATCAGGGCGAACCGGCGTGGGCGGTGGGCGGCAGCTATCAGGCGGTGCGGATTATCCAGTTCCACGTGGAGTTCTGGGACCGTACGCCGCTGAAAGAACAGCAAACGATCTTTGGTCGCGATAAGCAAAGCGGCGCGCCGCTTGGCATGAAGAACGAGCATGACGTGCCCGACTACGCCAGCGATCCCAATGGCGATACCATCGCGTTGGACAGCCACATTCGTCTGGCTAATCCGCGCACCAAAGAGACGCAGTCCAGCCTGATGATGCGTCGTGGCTACAGCTATTCGCTCGGCGTGACCAACGCCGGACAGCTTGATATGGGGCTGCTGTTCGTCTGCTATCAGCACGATCTGGAGAAAGGCTTCCTGACCGTGCAGAAGCGGCTCAACGGCGAAGCGCTGGAAGAGTACATTAAGCCTATCGGCGGCGGCTATTTCTTTGCCCTGCCGGGCGTGCGCGATCGGAACGCGTACCTCGCTCAAGGTCTTATTGAAGCCTGATAATTGTCCCCGCAACCGTTCGCGGGGACATTATTTTTTCATATGACTATCCTCCTGTTATATTTCTGTAATATTTCTATATGAGACTGATTTCACCTGTAGGGACAGTCTTAAAAGTTGCATTCAGGTAAAATAAATGTTGCATTTATGATAACTCCTGATGTACTTAAGATAAGACAGCGGTAGTTCCCGGCAGTGATGCTGAATCACTATGGAGATCGCGAATGGTTGCGTCCTGTACTGGACAAGGTAAACATAACAACCGCAGCACCCGGCGCGGAGGCTCAGACTCCGGCAGCGATTTCCTCACCACTAAATTCTCCCCCCTTCCTCAAGAATCTGATTCGACCGACGTGCAGAACGGTGCGCGTAGCTGTTCCGTATCGTTATCCGATAAAGCAAGCAATGGCTTACAAGGAAGCCAACCCTCTGATGTTCGTGCGCATAATCGTGCCGAAGCTGGCGCGTGTGATGAATACCAACAACTCAAGGTGCTATCCATGGGAAGACAAAAAGCAGTGATCAAAGCTCGTCGCGAAGCAAAACGTGTGCTGAGACGGGATTCACGTAGCCATAAACAGCGTGAAGAAGAATCGGTCACCTCGCTTGTGCAGATGAGTGGCGTAGAAGCAATTGGCATGGCCCGAGACAGCCGTGATAATTCTCCAATTGTGGCGCGCAATGAGGCTCAGGCGCACTACCTGAATGCTATCGAGAGTAAACAGCTCATCTTTGCAACCGGTGAAGCCGGATGCGGGAAAACCTGGATCAGTGCAGCCAAAGCGGCGGAAGCGCTGATTCATAAGGATGTGGAGCGCATTATTGTTACCCGTCCTGTACTGCAGGCTGATGAAGATCTCGGCTTCCTGCCCGGAGATATTTCGGAGAAGTTTGCTCCGTACTTCAGGCCCGTCTATGACGTGCTGGTGAAGCGACTGGGTGCATCCTTTATGCAGTACTGCCTGCGACCAGAGATTGGCAAGGTGGAAATCGCGCCGTTCGCCTATATGCGCGGACGTACATTTGAAAATGCGGTCGTCATTCTTGACGAGGCTCAGAACGTGACCGCTGCGCAAATGAAGATGTTTTTAACGCGCCTCGGGGAGAACGTGACGGTTATCGTTAACGGCGATATTACCCAGTGTGACCTGCCATCCGGCGTGAAATCCGGACTGAGCGACGCGATGTCGCGTTTTGAGGAAGATGAGATGATTGGGGTGGTACGCTTCACCAAAGATGACTGCGTGCGCTCGGCGCTTTGCCAGCGCACGCTACAAGCGTATTACTGAGTGTGCAGTTGCGTTCAAGGCCCGGGAAACCGGGCTTTGTTTTATGTGCAGGCATGTTGTCGGGTGGCGCTGCGCTTACCCGACCTACAATACCCGTAGGCCTGGTAAGCGCAGCGCCACCAGGCATAAAGAGCGCAGGGAGTTTCAAGGTTCGAATCCCCCCTTTCGGAGAATATAAAAGAAAAAAGCCCGTACTTTCGTACGAGCTCTCATCTCGAATATGGCGGTGAGGGGGGGATTCGAACCCCCGATACGTTGCCGTATACACACTTTCCAGGCGTGCTCCTTCAGCCACTCGGACACCTCACCATATTTTTTTGCTGCCTGACCGCTTGGGGGGCAACGGGGCGCTACTATAGGGAGTTGCGCTAACACGGTCAAGCAGATTTTCTGTATTCGTGCTCGTTCGGTTAAGCCTTAATCAGCTCTTGTCGCAGCACGGGTAATTAACGCTGTGAATCGAGCACTTCGCTGTTTTTAACTACTTCCTGTGCTTTGCCGTAGCTTTCGATCAGCAGCTGGTAAGCCGGGAATATGTGGGTATACACCTCAGCCCACTCGGCTGCGTCCTCACGGTTCCAGGTTCTCTGGATCTCAGAGGCCACCGCCGCCGTATCCATCGGAACCACACCGGCCTGCACCACGCGCGCCAGGGTGATCTCCTGCGCCATTTTGCTGTAGGTGCCGGAGGCATCAATCACCGCAAACACCTTATAGCCGTCCGCCACCGCGCTGATTGACGGGAAGGCCATGCAGACGCTGGTGATAGTGCCCGCGATAATCAGCGTCTTGCGCCCGGTCGCTTTCACCGCAGCAACAAACTCCGGGTTATCCCAGGCGTTGATCTCGCCTTTACGGGCAACATACTGCGCATGCGGCGCGTTGGCGTGGATCTCCGGGATAAGCGGTCCGTTCGGTCCCTGCGGGACGGACGCGGTGGTGATCACAGGGATCTTCGCCAGAGTCGCGATTTTTGCCAGCGCAGCCGCACGGGCACGCAGTTCCGGCATTGGCATATCCCCAACGGTCTGGAACAGACCGCTCTGGTGATCGATAAGCAACATCACCGCATCGTTCACATCAATAACCGGACGTGCGCCATTAAAATTCGCAGGTGTAGACATTATCTTCTCCTTTTATTAATTTCAGATCTGGCCGAAGCGGCCGGAGTTAAAATCACGAATGGCTTCGTTGATTTCGCTTTTACTGTTCATCACAAACGGGCCATAGCCCACGATGGGTTCATTCAGCGGCTCGCCGGCCATCAGCAGCACTTTGGCATCGCTGTTCGCCTCCAGGTGCAGTTTGTCGCCTTCCTGACTCAAAACGACCAGCTGGGCTTCACCCGCCTGCGTTGTACCGTTCACCGTGGTGTTGCCTTCAAGCACGACCAGCGCGGTGCTCCAGCCTTCGGGCTGATTGAGCGTCAGATGGCTTCCCAGGTTCAGCGCGATGTCCCAGACGTTGAGCGGTGAGAAGGTGTGCGCCGGGCCGGTTACAGCCTCGTAGCGACCGGCAATAACCCGCAGCGAACCGCTGTTATCCGGTAGCGTCACGACCGGGATCGCATCCTTGGTAATGCTCTGGTAGCCGGGTGCCGCCATCTTGTCTTTGGCCGGCAGGTTGACCCAAAGCTGCATCATTTTCAGTTCTCCGCCTTTCTGCGAGAACGCGCTGGAGTGGAACTCCTCGTGCAAAATGCCTGCACCTGCCGTCATCCACTGCACGTCGCCGGGGCCAATGACGCCGCCTTTGCCCGTGGAGTCGCGATGCTCTACTTCACCGGAATAGACGATGGTGACCGTTTCAAAACCCCGGTGAGGGTGTTGGCCTACGCCGCGTTTCGCCCCATCTGCCGGAAAGGTGTACGGGCCCGCGTAGTCCAGCAGCAGGAACGGGCTCAGCGGCTCGCCGTGGGTTTGGTAAGAAAACATCGAACGGACCGGGAAACCATCGCCAACCCAGTGCTGGCGGGGAGCGGTATAAACGCCTGTTACGTTTTTCATGATTAACTCCTGATGTTCTGTTGATGTAATTAGCTTATATTCAGAGTTAATACTCCGGTAGATAGTGAAAATGGCATTCACTGTTCTGAAAATGGAACGATGAGGATTTATGCAGGATCTCAATGACTTCGTCTGGTTTGTAAAGGTGGTGGACTACGGCGGCTTTGCGGCGGCGGGAAGGGCGCTTGATCTGCCAAAGTCCAGGCTAAGCCGCCGGATAGCGCAGCTGGAAGAACGCCTTGGCGTGCGGCTTATCCACCGAACAACCCGACAGTTTACGGTGACCGAGGTCGGGCAGACCTTCTACCAGCACTGTAAAGCGATGATGGTGGAGGCCGAGGCCGCGGAGGAAGCCGTGGCGGCACTGCAGGCTGAACCGCGCGGTGTTGTCAGGATTACGTGCCCGATAACTCTGTTGCATGTCCACGTGGGTCCGATGCTGGCCAGATTTATGGCGCGCTACCCCGGGATTAATCTTCAGCTTGAGGCGACCAACCGGCGGGTAGACCTGGTGGGAGAGGGGGTTGATATCGCGATCCGCGTTCGCCCGCATCCGTTTGATGACAGCGATCTGGTATTAAGGGTGCTGGCTGACAGGGGACATTGTCTGGTCGCGGGTCCGGCGTTGATTCAACGCATGGGAGAACCCGTCGTGCCGTCTGAACTCAGTGCCTGGCCCGGGTTAAGCATGAACGAGGGGAAACATATTCATAAATGGGAGCTGTCCGGTCCCGGAGGTGCCAAAGCGGAGATCCATTACCATCCTCGATTGATCACCACCGACATGCTGGCGCTACGTGAAGCTGCCATGGCAGGCATCGGCGTGGTGCAGCTGCCGATTTTGATGGTCAAGGACCAGCTGGCGACGGGGGAACTGGTACGGGTGCTGGATGCGTGGGAACCCCGACGGGAAGTGATTCACGCGGTTTATCCTTCGCGGCGCGGCCTGCTGCCGTCCGTCAGGACGCTGGTGGATTTTCTGACCGAAGAGTATGCGCGGATGGTGGAAGAGTAACACTTCCCTCTCCCCTGGGGAGAGGGGCAGGGTGAGGGGCTCAGGCCGCACCGAGCTGCATATAGCGCCGGGGGGGATTGACTCGCTTCGCTCGCGGTTACTCGGCCCATCCATGGGCCTCGCCCCTTTGGGCCAACGCAGGCGTTGTTCAAAAATGCTCCCGGCGTTTTTGTGCGGGCAGCCTGTTCGCTGCGCTCTCAGTCTGTCCAACTGGCCGTCGGCAGTTGTCGAACCCCGGTCGGGGATTCTCATCCCCCGCAGGCATGCAATATGCGAAAGAAAAGCCCGCATTTTCATGCGAGCTCTTCTTTAAATATGGCGGTGAGGGGGGGATTGACTCGCTTCGCTCGCCCTGCGGGCAGCCTGTTCGCTACGCTCTCAGTCTGTC